>CAWBQM010000010.1:0-357413 GCA_963790955.1 uncultured Chloroflexia bacterium | reverse complement strand
CACGCGGCAATCGTCCTGGGCGCTTGGGGCATCGCTGCATGGCTGACGTCCCCGATTGTCTGGCTCAGTGCCGCGGGATCCTTGGCGAGCGGGGCGTACCTAGTGCGGACACATCGAACAACCCCAGCGAGAGTCGCGTTCGGGATCGTCATCTGCCTCGTGGCCGGTTTGCTAGCGCTCCTTATCGGCCTCGCGGCCATCCTGGTCTTCTCTGTGGTCCTGCATCAGAGCTAGGCGATCCAGCACGACCGCGTTTGCTGGGCGGACGACGAACCAATAGCTCGTGAGCGGCAGAAGGCTGTGCAGTTCCAGGCGGAAGCCCTGCCCTCGGTCGACGAGGTCGAACTCGCGACCGTCGGCTCGGTCGACTGGTGGGAAGACCGACCGGATCGGCGACGCTTTCGGCCCGTTCCGCGCGCACGATCCGCCAGACTGGGACATCGCTTAGAAGGAGCTCGTCCGGCCGTTCGAAACGGTGGCCGGGCGCTCCGCCTGGTGGGTCAGCCGACCGAGGTGCTCATGCACGACTTCGTCATCGAGGGACTCGGCCGGGTCACTCCCTATGGTGTGTATGACCTCAGCGAGAACGCAGGCTGGGTGAGCGTCGGGACCGACCAGCGGGCCATCGGCGAGGCCTCAACGAGGCCCTCCTCGAGGGCCCAGCGGGAGAACACCTGGAGGCCCGCGTAGCGGTTGTCGGCGGTCGCCGGCCGCCAGCGCCAGAGAAGCTCGACGATGAACGCCTCGACGTGCTCGCGCTGGATGGACTCGAGCTCGGTCGGCAGGCCGGGGCGGCGAGAAAGCGCCGGAACAGGTCGACCGACTCGCGATACCAGCGGACCTCTTGCGAGAGATTGCGGGCGGCCAGTTGGCGGGCGAAGCTCGCGACGTCGCGCTCGAGTGGTGGTGCGCTAGTATGGGATGGCGTCGCGAGGTCATGACTGGTGCCTGCCACGTTGCGAGGCGGGGCGGCAGCGCGATGGTCAAGGCCTTGGGCAGTTAGCCGCTCCGGTGGAGCACAGTTCGTGGGGCTATAGCTCAGCTGGGAGAGCGTCTGAATGGCATTCAGAAGGTCAGGGGTTCGAATCCCCTTAGCTCCACCACCATCTCTCGCCCGCCGATCGCGGCGGCTCGGGCGTACCGCCAACTGAGCCCCGAACGCGCGGCGCCGACGACGGCGACACGAGCCCCTCGCCCGATCGGCGGGGGGTTTACGATTCGCAGCCAGGTGGGACGAGCAGCGAGCCAACCGGCGTCGCGAGCACCGAACCAATCGCCGTCGAGACAGGACAGGAACCGGACCGCACCGTGACCCACAGCACCGATAGCACGGACATCGCACCGACCGAGGAGACGCCGAGCCGTCGCGGTCGCGTCGAGCGCTACGAGCCGACCGTCATCGAGCCGCGCTGGCAGGCGCGCTGGGCCGAGCTCGGGCTGTACCGGACGGACCTCCAGGGCGGCGGCCGGCCCAGGTTCTACCTGCTGACCATGTATCCGTACCCGTCGGGCGACCTGCACATCGGTCACTGGTACATCGTCACCCCGACGGACGCGATCGCCCGCTTCCATCGGATGCACGGCGAGAACGTGTTCCTGCCCATCGGCTTCGACGCGTTCGGGCTGCCGGCCGAGAACGCCGCCATCCGGGGCGGGTTCAACCCGCGCGAATGGACGATGCGCAACATCGACAACATGCGCCGTCAGTTCCGGACGATGGGCGCGACGTTCGATTGGAGCTCGGAGGTCGTCACCTGCGAGCCCGAGTACTACCGCTGGAACCAGTGGATGTTCCTGCGCTTCCTCGAGGCCGGGCTGGCGTATCGCGCGAAATCGGCCGTCGACTGGTGCCCGAACGACGGCACGCTCGCGCGCGAGCAGGTGGAGGGCGCCGATCGCCACTGCTGGCGCTGTGGCGCGCGGGTCGAAAAGCGCGATCTCGAGCAGTGGTATCTACGGATCACGAACTACAGCCGCGAGCTGCTCGACTTCTCCGGGCTCGACTGGCCGGAGCCGATCAAGATCGCCCAGACGAACTGGATCGGTGAGTCGTCGGGCGCGGAGATCGTGTTCACCAGCGCGGCGTCGGACCACCACGAGGGTGGCCAGGAGCTGCGCGTCTTCACGACCCGACCGGACACGCTCTTCGGGGCGACGTTCATGGTCCTCGCGCCCGAGCACCCGCTCGTCGAACGGCTGACCGCGCCCGGTCGCGAGGCCGACGTCCGCGCGTACGTCGAACAGGCCGGCCGGCAGAGCGAGATCGACCGCCTCTCGACCGAGCGCGAAAAGACCGGCGTGCCGATCGGCGCCGATGCGATCAACCCCGTGAACGGCGAGCGCATCCCGATCTGGATCGCCGACTACGTGCTGGCCACCTATGGGACCGGCGCGATCATGGCCGTGCCCGCTCACGACGAGCGCGACTTCGCCTTCGCCAAGAAGTTCGACCTGCCCATCCGCCAGGTCATCGTGCCCGAGGGCGCCGACCCCGAGACCGACATGGGCGAGGCGTATGTCGCACACTCGACCGGCGAGCGCATGGTCAACTCGGGGCCGTACACGGGCCAGCGCGCCGCCGACGCATGGCACGACATCGTCCGGCGGCTGGAGCACGAGGGCAAGGGCGCCTTCGCCGTGACGTACCGACAGCGCGATTGGTTGATCAGCCGCCAGCGCTACTGGGGCACGCCCATCCCGGTCGTGTACTGCCCGACGGACGGGATCGTCGGGGTGCCCGACGAGCAGCTCCCGGTGCTGCTGCCCGACACGGTCGACTACCACGGCGTGGGCGTGAACCCGCTGACCCGCGACGAGGCGTTCGTGAACACGACGTGCCCGCGCTGCGGCGGGCCCGCCAAGCGCGAGACCGACACGATGGACACGTTCGTCGATTCGTCGTGGTACTGGTTCCGGTACCTGTCGCCCCATCTCGACGACGCGCCCGTCGATCCCGACATGGTCGAGTCGTGGACACCGGTCGACCAGTACACGGGCGGCGCCGAGCACGCCGTCATGCACCTGCTCTACGGCCGGTTCTTCACCAAGGCCATGGCCGACATCGGCCTGGTCCAGGAGCGCGAGCCATGGAAGCGGCTGTTCAACCAGGGTCAGATCCTGGGCGCCGACGGCGAGCGGATGTCGAAGTCTCGTGGCAACACCCAGGATCCGGACGAGCTGGTGTTGCGCTACGGAGCGGACTCGGTGCGCCTGTTCCTGATGTTCATGGGCCCCTGGGATCAGGGCGGCCCCTGGAGCCCGAGCGGCATCGACGGGGTGCATCGCTTCCTGCGCCGCGTCTGGACGCTGGCCATCGACCCCGAGGGCACGGAGCCCGGTGACCCGACAGCCGGCCGACTGCCGGTCGGCGAGGACGAGTCGGCGGCCGATCGCGCGATCCGGATGGCCGCCCATCGCACGCTGCGGGGCGTGACCGAGGATTACCGCCACTTCCGGTTCAATACCATGGTCGCCAAGCTCATGGAGCTGACGAACGTGCTGTTCCGGTATCGCGGCACGCCGGTCGCAGGCGGCGCCGTCTGGAACGAGGCCGTGGGCCTGCTGCTGCTGATGCTGGCGCCTTCCGCGCCGCACATCACCGAGGAGCTGTGGGCGCGCCGACTGGCGGCCGCGGGCGAGGAGTGGCGCTCGATCCATACCGAGTTCTGGCCGGAATTGGATCCCTCGGCGATCGCTGAAGAGACCCGCGAGGTCCCGATCCAGGTCAACGGCAAGCTGCGCGATCGGGTCACCGTGCCGATCGGCATCAGCGAGCTCGAGCTGGAACAAGTGGTTCTCGCGCGCGACAAGATCCGGGGCGTGCTCGGCGATCGAGAGCCCCGTCGGGTCATCCACGCCGACGGCCGCCTGGTGAACATCGTCGTCTAACGGTGGCGGCGAGGCCCAGCGCAGGCGGCGGGACCCGCAGGCGGCGGGGCCTAGGTGGCTGGTGTGAAACGCGCGTTCTGAAAGGCTGACGGGAGCCCCCGGGCGCAGCGGGAGGGAAGGCGGTGCCACACGGGATCCGGGCGTCGATTGTCGATTGTCCGGGCGGGATGGCCCCACCCCGTTGCTGAGGGCCGGTCGGTCCGGGGCCCCGGCGTCGTCAGCGGGACCGGGCCGCTGCCCAGGCGCCACCGGCCCCGGTGAGCCCGAGGACCGCGAGCCTCGCGAGGTTGACCGCCGCGGCGAGGAGGGCGAAGTCGGCGGCGACTTTGGGCCTGCCCCGCACCCGTGCCCGGCGACCGCCGTGGCGACGACGGACGAGGTGGGCCAGTTTGCGCTCGACCTTGGGCCGGGTCGCCCGGTAGTCGGCCAGCCAGGCGGGGTCGCGGCTCGCCGCGCGTCCGGTCGCGAGGTGCGCCTCGTGGGGATTGATCTCGATCTTGCGCCCGTCCGGCGAGGTGGTGCAGCGGGCGGCCAGCGGGCAGGTGGCGCAGGCCCGGCCGAACTCGGCATACGTGCGGGCGCTGCCCCGGAACCCGGCCACTCGCCCGGCCGGACAGGTGACCGTGGCCGCGTCGAGGTCGATCCGGAAGTCGGCCTTGGTGAAGCGGCCGCCCGGCGCGCTCGCCGGCTGGACCTTGACCCGGCTGACCGCGCCTGCCTCCTCGAGGGCTGCCAGCAGCGGACCCGTCCCGTACGCCGCATCGCCATAGACGACCGGGTGGTCGGCCCGTGCGGCCTCCACCAGTTCGTTCGCGAGCAGGTCCAGGGCGACCGAGCCGTCGCCCGCGTTGCCTGCCGAGACCGCGGTCGCGGTGACGAGCTCGGCGTCGGGGTCGAGCGCGACGTGGCCCTTGTATCCGTCGAAGCCACGGGCCTCGGTCTTGTGGCCGTGGCGGGTGTCAGGATCGACCGTGCTGATCACCCGGTCGGGCGCGACCTTGCGGGCGATCCGGATCCGGCCGTCGGGTCCATCCTCCAGATCCTGGCCGAGCACCGTGGCAAGCAGCGTGGCGGCCTCCGCGAGCGGCGCTGCCAGGGGCTCGTCCTCGAGCGTCTCGAGCACGGCCTCGCCGTCCCGGGCGAGGGCATCGACGAGGGCCGCCCGGGCGTCGGCGTCGTCCCAGTCGGCGGCGGGCTTGCCGCCGGTGCGGTAGTCGTCGTCGCGCGCCAGGACCGAGCGCAGGCCGGGCTCCCGCTCACCCGAGGCCGCGAGCACGCCCCGGATCGCGGACCGGACGAGGGTGACCGTGTCCATCGTCGCGACCGCGTCGTACAGCGGCGTCGAGTCGAGCACCCGCCGGACGCCGACGAGGCCCGCCGCCCGGGCGACCTCGAGCGTCCGCTCGAAGATCCGGTTCGGGCGCTCCGAGCGGGCGAGGCGGGCGCGCATGTCGACGAGGACCGTGTGGGCGAAGCCCGGGTAGTCGAAGGGCAGGCCGCCACAGGCGTACTTCCAGCGGGCGTCGAAGGTGAACCGCTCGACCGCCTCCCGGTCGGACAGGCCCTCCAGGCGCTGGAGGACCAGCACGACCGCGACGACCAGAGGCGGCACGGAGCGCCGGCCGACGTTGACAGCGAACAGGTCGTCGAACAGCTCGTCGGGGAACAGCTCGTGGCACTCGCGGGCGAGCAGCGCATGGATGGAGTCAGGCCGGACCAGCGGCTCGACGAAGGTGCTCGTGTCGCGGAACAGGTCGGCCTCGCGAGGTGCGGATCCCTGCGACATCGGGACCTCCGGCGATCTCGTGGGCAGCCCGTCCGGTGGCACCCGGTGCTCCTGCCCGCGAGAATTGTAGCTGCGCCCGGGGGCTCCCGTCAGCCTTTCAGAACGCGCGTTTCACACCAGCCACCTAGCGCCGCCACGGAACGCGCGCCGGCAGTGGGGCCGGCAACCGGTGGGCCCGGGCGGGGGGCCGGCAGAGGCGGGCTCGGCACACCGCCGGACTCCGTCCCTGGCCCCGCACGCAGCCTGGCAGTCACCACTTTCGGCAGCCCATGATCAGGTCGCAGACTGTCAGGCAGCGAAACGACGCGTTGGCCGGCGCACCGGCCTCCAACGGCGCCGGACTGCGGTCCAGGAGTCTGCGCTCCGACGCGATGAGCATCAATGTGTTGACTCTGAGTCAGCGCCGGACCGGGCAGGACGCCGAGTCAGCGGTGGGCCGGGCAGGACGCGGAGTCAGCGGTGGGCCGGGCAGGACGCCGAGTCAGCGGTGGGCCGGGCAGGACGCGGAGTCGGGCGCCGGACCGGCCAGGACGCAGAGCCGTCGATCGCCCGACCGACAGAGAGGAGACCGCTATGAGCATCGAACCGATCGCACCGGAGACGAAAGGTGTCGCCGTGCAGCTCCTTGCTACGGTTGACCTTGACGGTGAGATCGAGGGCATGGACGGGTGCCAGCTTCGAATGCGCATGGTGACCATCGAGCCCGGCGGCGTCTTCGGCCCGGTCCACGACCATCGAGGACGGCCGGGCACCGTCTACATCGTGCAGGGCACGATCACCGATCATCGAGACGGGGTCGCGACGGATTATGGGCCGGGCGTTGGCTGGCCAGAGGACCGGAGCACCACCCACTGGCTCGAGAACAGGGGCACGACGCCGGCCGTGGAGATCTCGGTCGATATCGTCCGGCAAGCGTGACCTGCGCCATCCACCCGAGGCCAGCATGCCGTCCCAACCAAGGCGACCTTCTCGGAGCAAACGGAGCGTGAGTTGACCGAAGTCAAGATCGGCGCGCTGTGCTGGAACCAGTACACGGACTGGCCGAGCCTGCTCCACGCGGGCATCCGGGCAGACGAGCTGGGCTATTCGAGCCTGTGGACCTGGGACCACCTGTATCCGATCGTTGGCGACAGCCACGGGCCCAACTACGAGGGCTGGCTGACGATCACGGCCTGGGCGGCGCACACGCAACACGTCCGGATCGGGCTGATGGTCGGCGCGAACCCCTACCGCGAGCCGAGCCTCGTGGCCAAGATGGCGACCACGCTCGATCACGTCAGCGGCGGTCGGGCGATCCTCGGGATCGGCGCGGCGTGGTTCGCGGAGGAGGCGCACGACTTCGGCTTCGAATTCGGCTCCGGGCCACCCGAGCGCCTGCGCTGGTTGCGCGATGCACTACCCGTGATGCGCGGCATGCTCGACGGGACCGAGCCGTCCGCTCGAGACGGGTCGCGCTACCACGCCCAGCACGTCCGCAACCTGCCGCCGCCCGTCCAGCAGCATCTGCCGATCTGCATCGGCGGCGGCGGGGAGCAGGTCACCCTCAAGCTCGTAGCGCAATACGCGGACATGAACAACGTGGGTGGCGGAATCGAGAACGTGCGTCGCAAGGAGGAGGTCCTGCTGCGCCACTGCGAGGCTGTCGGGCGCGACCCGGCCGAGATCGAGCGGACATCGGGCGTGGGCACGGTGGTGATCCGGGACGACTCGGCCGAGGCGGAGCGGATCGGTCTCGAGGCCTTCCGCCGCAATCGCGTCGCCCGACCCTGGACCAACCAGCCGTACGGCACACCCGAGCAGGTCGCCGAGAAGCTGGCCCCGTACGTCGAGCTCGGCTACCGGCACCTGATCTCCGGCTTTCCCGCGAACTACGAGGAGGAGTCGATGACGCGCTACGCGACCGAGGTCCGGCCTCTGCTCGAGCGCGTCGGCTGAAACCGCGCTTCGCGGGTGGGCCTCACGCGGACCTGTCGGCCGCTTGCTCGCGCTGGCGCGCACGATGCCGGGCCGCCTTGGCGCGGTTGCCACACGTCGCCATGTCGCACCACCGTCGGCGCCCCGTTCGGGACGTGTCGTAGAAGACCCAGCGGCATGTGTCGTTGTCGCAGATGCGCAATCGCTCCGTGTCGTCCTCGGCGACCATCTCGACGAGCCGCTCGGCCAGGCGGGCAAGGGCGTCGTCGACCGGGTCGCCCACGTGGCGGTGTCCGACCTGGCAGCCATCGCCGGTATCGATCAGCTCGATGACCTGACGCTTGCGCAGCAGCCGATTGACCACGTTCAGGACCGACGGCTGCACCGAGCGGCCCTCGACGATCGTGTCGGCGATGGCCCGAAAGGCAGCGCGCGCTTCTCGCACGCGGGCGAGCTCCCGTTCGGCGTGCGGTCCCGGCGCCGGCGCCTGGTTCTCGCGCTCGTGGATCAGCCCGTGGCTTGCGAACCAGTCCAGGGCAGCGCCGATCGTGGGCAGGTGGTCGGCCGGCGCACCGTCCTCGAGCTCGAGCGTGTTGATGAAGTCGAGCGCCGTCTCGAGATCGACGGGGTGATGGTGGGTGCGCAGGTGGGTGCCGGCCTGGAGTGTCATGACGTAACCACTGTACGCCTGTTGACAGGTTAGGCGCAAGGCGATATCGTGAAGCCCAGATAACCGGTAACCAGTATGAAGCCGGTTACGCGTCCCGGAGGTTCGCCATGGATGGCCTCGTCGTTCTCATCGTGGTCGCGCTGCTGCTGATCCTCCTGGACGTGGCGGCGATGACCCTGGGCGCCGATTCGCGCGAACAACTGTCCGACGACCACGCTCGCTTCGTCGAGCACCGTTCCTGATTGCACGAGGCAAACGACATGTGGCAGCTCTCCTACCTGCGGGCGCTCGACATCATCGCCGAGCGTGAGCGGGACGCTCGAAGCCAACGCCTGGCGCGATTGGCTCGCGACGGCGGCGATGACGACGGGCAGGTTTCCGGACTGCGGCGCGTCGCCGCTCGAGCGGTGCTCGGCCTCAGCCGCGGTACGGAGGCGCTGGCGGTTGCCCTCGACGGCTGCGTGAACCAATCGCGGCGGACGAAACCCCGACCGCCGTCCGTCGGATCGGCCCTGGGCCTGTAACGGCAGGCCGACACGCGGGACCGTTGGCCATGACTGTTCGTCCGGACGTGGCCGCGGTCTCGTGGTCCACGAATCGCATCGATCTCTTCTGGCGAGCCGGGGACGGCTCGCTTCTTCATCGCTGGTTCGACGGCGGCGGCTGGGCGGAGCCGGAATCGCTCGGCGGTCGGCTGGCATTCGCACCGGCGGCGACAGCGTGGGCGGTCGACCGGCTCGAGGTCTTCGGGGTATTCGACGACGGCCAGCTCTGGGATCGGTTCTGGAACGGGGAGCGCTGGCACGACTGGGAGTCGCTCGAGGGCGAGCTGGTCGGGGCGCCGACGGCCGCGTCGTGGGGCGACGACCGGCTCGACGTGTTCGCGCCCGGCCGCGATGGCACGATCTGGCATCGCTGGTGGGACGGCTCGCGCTGGGTCGAGTGGGAGCGCATTTCCCCCAGTCGTTGAACCTGCTAGCGTCGGCGCGTGACGCACGAGTACACGCTCCTGCTTGGCGGGCACGTGCTGGCTGACGCGGTTGCGCCGCACGTCCAGGCGCTCGCATGGGCCGGCGACACGATCCTCGCGCTCGGGAGCGATGAAGAGATCCGGGCGATCTCGCGTGGCGATTCCCGGATGATCGACCTGGACGGCGCGTTCGTCGTCCCGATTGGCCCGCGCGACGAGCCATTCTGGCCGCCGCGTGGCCGCCTCGAAGTCGGCGGCCCGGCCGATCTGGCGGTCCTCCGACGCGATCCACGGCAGCCCGCTGCAACCGAGGGCGGCGCCCAGGTCGCGGCCATCGTCCGCGGCGGCCGGGTCGTGTCGGGCATGCTCGAGCGGCGCCCTGGTGATCAACCGCCTGGATTCCAGATAAGTCGCAGCTAAGCGGCGCACCGTAGAGTTCGCATCGACGTCCGGCCACGTCGGAAGTGCCGTCGGCCGGCCGGGCGTGTACCGCCTGCCGCCGGGCAGCCGCGTGGCCGACGCGATCGCCGCCGCCGGCGGCTTCGGGCCGCGCGTCGATGCGGGCGCCGCGAGCCGCGCGATCAACCTCGCCACACCGGTCCACGACGGCGACCAGATCCATGTCCCGTCGCGTGACGAGCCCACGACGGGCGGTCCGGTGGCATCCGGCGCCTCGGGTGGCACGAGCGCCAGCGGGGCGAACGGCTCGGACGCCGGTGAGCAGGTCGACCTGAACACGGCGACCGAGCAGCAGCTCGACGCACTGCCGGGGGTCGGGCCGGCCACCGTGGCCAAGATCGTCGCCGCCAGAGCCGAACGCCCGTTCGCCTCGATCGAAGAGCTGCGCGACCGCAAGATCGTCGGGTCGGCCACGTTCGACAAGCTGCGCGACCTGATCGTCGTCCACTGACGTGCCACGCAGTGGCTGGCTTGCCGGCGGCGCCGTCGCGGCGGCACTCCTGCTGCCCGCCCTGGCGGGTCTCGATCCGCGCCTGTGGCCGATCGTGCCGGCGCTCGCCATCGGGCTTGCCACGACGCTGGCGGGAGTCACCCGCCGACGCCGTGTCACGGCGCTCGCCGCACTCGTCGGAGCGGCGGCCGTCGCCCTGCGCCTGTCCATCGGACTCGCGTCGACCGGCGCGAGCGCCGTGCCCCTCCAACCCGGGCGCGGCACATGGCCGGCCATGGTCGAGGCACTGGCGGCGCCGCGCCAGGGACAGCAGCTCGCCACGCTGGAGCTGCTGACCGACGCCGGCGAGCTGCCGGTGGCGGCCACGCTGCCACGCTACCCCAGCCTCCGAACCGGGATGGTCGTGCGGGTGGCCGGCTCGGTCGAGGCCCCGCCCGACGACGACTACGGGGACTACCTGCGGCGCATCGGGGTCGCGGGCACGCTCCGCGGCAGCTCCCTCCAGCTGCTCGACGCTGGCGCGGCGGACCCCGTGAGCGATGTGCGTGCCGAGGCGGCGGATGCCCTGGCCCGCGTCCTGCCCGAGCCCGAGGCGGGGCTTGCCGCGGGCATCCTCATCGGGACCCGGGAACGGGTCGACCGCGACCTGGCCGCGGCGTTCACGGCCGCCGGCGTCAGCCATATCGTGGCCATCTCCGGCTGGAACATCGCGATCGTCGCCGCGGCCATCGGCGCGCTCGTGCGCCGAGCCCGACGCCGGACTCGGACGATCGTCATCTTGCTAGCCGTCGCGACGTACGTCGTCCTTGCCGGTGCGTCACCGTCGGTCGTCCGGGCGGGCGTCATGGCCGCGGTCGTCCTGATCGCACGCGAGACCGGACGGGCCGGCGTGGCCGCCGCGGCGCTCGGCTGGGCCGTGGCGGTGCTGGTCCTAGCCGAGCCCGGCATGGCGAGCGACGCGGGCTTCGGGCTGTCGGTCCTGGCCACCGCCGGATTGCTCGCGTGGGCGACGCAGCTGACGGCGGCGATCGCGCGCATCGGACGCCGACGCCTCCCTGGCCCGATCGCCGAGAGCCTCGGCGTGTCCCTCGCGGCCCAGGCGGCGACGCTGCCACTGATCCTGGTCGTCTTCGGTCGCCTGGCGATCGTCGCCCCGGCAGTCAACCTCGCGGTCGTGCCCCTCGTCGTGCCGGCGATGCTCGGCGGCGGCATCGCGCTGCTTGCCGGCGGCCTCGTGGGGCTCGGCCTCCCGCAATCGATCGGCGCCGTCGGTGCGCTGCCGGCTTGGCTGCCGCTGCACGTGCTCATCGCGGTCGTCCGCTTTGGCGCCGGGCTGCCGGGGGCCGGCCTCGTGCTCGAGCCCGCACTCGGTTTCGCGCTCGCCGTCGCTGCCGCCCTCGTGATCGCCTCGCTCGGGACGGCGCGAGGTCGCGGACTCCTGCGATCGATCGGACGACTCGTGTGCCGGCCGCTCGGCCTGGCGCGATCAGGCGCGCCAATGGGACATCGGCCGGCGTCCTCAGCCATTGCCGCTCCCCGCCCGACCCGGGGCGCACGACGCCCACGCCTGGGGCGGACGGAGCGCGTGCTCGGAGCGGGCCTTGCCGTGGCGATCGCGGGCCTGCTCGTCGCGGCGCAGTCGCGGCCGGACGGCCGGCTCCGGATCAGCGTGCTCGACGTCGGCCAGGGCGATGCGATCCTCATCCAGGGCGATCTCGGCGGCCGGCTGCTGATCGACGGCGGGCCCGATCCCGAGCGCTTGCTGGCCCAGCTCGACGGCCGCTTGCCGCCGTGGGACCACCGCATCGACATCGTCGTCCTCACGCACCCGCACGAGGATCATGTGGGCGGCCTGCCGCTGCTCCTGGAGCGCTACCGGATCGGCCGAATCTTCGAGCCCGGGATGCGCGGCCCGGGCCCGGGGTACGCAGCGTTCGAGGCGACGCTGCGCTCGGAGGGGCGGACGACGGGCCGGCTCTCGACCGACGACGAGCTGCGCCTCGACGACGCCTCGTTTCGGGTCCTGTGGCCGGATCGAGACGCGGTCCCGAAACCCCGCCCGACACCGGGACGGGGATCAACAACGTCTCGATCGTGCTCCTCGGGACATTCGGGCGGGAGCGCTTCCTGCTGACGGGCGACATGGAGGAGGGCATCGACCCCATCCTCGTCGGTCGCGGGCTGCCCCGCATCGAGGTGCTCAAGGTCGCCCACCACGGCAGTCGCACGGCGACGACGGATGCGTTGCTCACGGCGACGCGACCTCGGCTCGCGGCGATCTCGGTCGGTGCCCACAACACGTACGGTCATCCCGCCCCGGAGACGCTGGCTCGCCTGCGGTCGCACGGGACGACGGTCTTTCGAACGGATCGCAACGGGACGGTCACGTTCACGCTCGACGGCCGGGTGGCGTCGGCGAGTGTCGAGCGTGATACGGGTGTGGCCGGAGGAACCGGCGGGGCGTCGGTCCAGACGCTGGCCCGCCTGCCCGCAGCTGATCTGGCCGCCCAAACGCTCCTGGCCACGCCCCCGCGAACGCGCGTCGTGCTCCGGTACCATCGAGCCGATGACCATTCCGAGCCGCGTCGAGGCCGCCGCGATCCTCGCGGCCCTGTCGCCGGCAGCGCGCCTCGCGCGGCACTCGCGCGCCGTCGCGGAGGTCGCGGGCTGGCTCGCGCGCCGAGCCGCGACCCGAGGCGTCGGCGTGGATCGGCGGCTGGCCGAGACCGCGGCACTGCTGCACGACGTGGACAAGGCGCTGCCTCGGAACGACCCGAGCAACGCGCTGCCCCACGGCAAGGGCTCGGCGGCGTGGCTCGACGCGCACGGCCGTCCTGAGCTCGCGCCGATCGTGGCCGACCATCCTGTGACACGGCTCCGGGACGGCGCATGGTTCGAGGCCTGGCTGCGCGAGGCGCCGCTCGAGGCACGAATCGTGGCCTACGCGGACAAGCGTGCCACGCAGGGCCTCGCACAGATGGATGCGCGTTTCGCCGAATGGGATCGCCGATACCGAGCCGATCGTCCGGCCGAGGAGCGCCGGGCGGTCCGCGCGCGGGCCGACCGGCTCGAGCGCGACGTGTGCGACGCCGTCGGCTGCCGGCCGGAGGAGGTCGGGCGTCTGCGCTGGACGGCCGCCGCGTTCGGCACCGCGCGGGCCAGCCGGACGGGTCTCCGGCCGGGACAGGCCGGTCCCTCGTCATGAGCGACGGCCTCCTGGCCTACTACTGGGGCGACGACATCTACAGCCTCGAGCGGGCGGCCGACGCCGCCGCACAGCGCCTGGAGGCCACTGCCGGCTCGCCGCCCGACCGCGTCGGGCTGGGCGGGGCGGCCACGACCGCGTCACGCATCGCCGAGCTCGTGGCGACGGCTCCGATGTTCGGCGCCGGGGCGCTCCTGACCGTGCGCGATCCCGCCCCCTTGCTGCGCTCCCGCGCCGAACGCGATCTCCTCGTCGGCGCCCTCGCGAGCGTCGCTCCCGGCAATGGGCTCGTGTTCCTCGAGGCGGTGGACGCATCCGCCAGGCGGGGTGCCACGCTCGATGCGCTGCGGTCCGCGGTCGGCGAGGCGGGCGGCGAGACGCGTGAGCTGCGCGCGCCCAAGGAGGGCCAGATGGCAGCCTGGGTCGAGTCCCGTGCCACCGAGCGCGGGGTCCGCCTCGGCCCGGGCGCGGCGCAGGAGCTCGCGAAGCGGGTCGGCGCGTTCGTCCGCGAAGCGGACGTGGATCGCCGCCGGATGGGCCAGCTCGCGGTGGCCGAGCTCGACAAGCTGGCGTTGTATCGGCCCGACGCTCCCGTCGAGCGGGCCGACGTCGAGACCCTCGTGGCCGAGGCCGTGCCGGCATCCAGCTGGGCATTCCTCGATGCCGTCGCCGCGCGCCAGGCACGCCCGGCATCGGAGCTCCTCGACCAGCTCCTCGCGACGAGCCCGGAGCCGGTCCTCCTGGCCCAGCTCCATCGGCGCCTGCGGGAGCTGATCGACGTCGCCGACCGGCTCGACGCGGGCATGCGCCTGACCGAGATCGCGCGCGAGCTCAAGTACAAGGAATTCCGGGCACGCAAGCTGGCCGACCAGGCCGCACGCTGGTCGCTCGGCGAGCTGACGTCGGCGCTCGACGGGCTGCTCACGCTGGACGCCATGGTCAAAGGTGCCGAGCCGGCCACCGAACGCCAGCGACGGCTGGCGTTCCAACTGTGGGTGGCCGATCGCGTCGCGAGGCACTGACCCGACCCGAGGACGTCGGTGCCCCGGGGAAGCCGACGGCCCGGGCGCGGCCGGCCCGGGCGCGGTCGGGGCTCGGCGCACAGCGTGCGCCGGTTTGCGATGGTCCAGGTCCGCCCGGATGGGGCGACCGACCGATCAGGCCCTCAGCTCGACCAGGCCTGCTCCTGAACGACGAGGTCGCTCTCGATCGCGAACACGCAGCGGCCCTCGCCGAGGTCGAGCAGCTCGATCAAATCCGGATCGATGTACAGCTGGTGGCACGCCTCGCACAGCCCGCCCGGAATGCCGAAGCACAGCCGCTCGCTGCGGTCCGGGAGCCGGAACGTCGTGTCGAAGCGCGTGATGACGAGGCGCCTGGTGCAGCCTGGGCAGCGCTCGCGAAGGCGGGACATCCGAGCCGATCGAACCTCTGGCTTCGCCCGCGCCCATCGCGAGCCGACCGCCGGATGCTAGGCGTGCACGACAGGCTTGGGGCATGACCCGACGGTACCCCCGAGAGCGGTACGTCAGCCCGCCCCGATCGTGCGTCTGCGGGCGTACCCCGGACGACCCGTCCGCCGCCGGTCCGGGGCGCCCGAGCCAGGGCGCGAACTACTGCACGCGCAGGATGGTCTTGGCCCCGGACCAGTGCCGCTCGAGCTGGTAGTAGTCGCGCTCGGGCGGCGTGAAGAGATGGACGATGACCGCCCCGTAGTCGAGCAGGACCCAGTGCGACTGGGCGGTGCCCTCGCGGCCCACCGGCCGCTGGCCCTCGCCCGCCATGCCCTCTCGGATCGCGTCCGCGATCGCGTCGAGCTGACGCTCCGAGCCGCCGGAGCAGATGACGAAGTAGTCGGCCATGGTCGTCAGCCCGGCCAGATCGAGCAGCACGATGTCGGCCGCCTTCTTGTCCTCGGCCAGCTCGACGATCCGCCGCGCGAGCTCGAGTGGCGGTTGCTCGGACGGTGGCGCCGGCACGCGGCGCGATGGGAGACCGTCGGCTCGGGGCGTGGCGCCCTCGCGTGCGGGTCGGTCCGCCCGGGCGGCGGACGTGGGATCGGGCACGGTCAGATCTTCCTCCAGGGTGGTCGACGATACAAGGCGTGGTCCTCGACGTAGGCGGCCACGAGTGGCGGGACGAGATAGCGAATCGAGTGGCCCGCCATGGAGCGTTCGCGGATCTCGGAGGCCGACAGCCTGATGACGGGCCCGTCGAGCACGCGGAAGCGGTCGGCGCGACCCGGGAACGCGGCCTCGGCCCAGGCCGGATCGAGCGGGTCCGCGACCGCCCCGCGGCATGACCGCCACGCGCGCCGCCGCGATGAGTCGGTCGCGGGTCGCGCCAGCCGGGCATTTCGCGGGCCGCTTCCGCGGACACGATGACACACATACCGGCTCGCGGCCGGCGACGCGCGCCATCGCGGCCACCGCCTCGACCGTATCGGCCGAGTACGACGGCCCGGGCCGATCGAGCTCCACTCGCGACGAGCAGGAACGCGGGGTTGTCGGCGATCGCCAGCTCGACCATCGCGCTGCGGTCGGCTGCCGCGCTGACGAGCCGCTCCAGCTTGTGCGGCGGCTGCGCGCGGGGACGAACAGCGACCCGCTCGAGACCGAGCGGCTCGCGCGACTCCTCGGCGATCGCGAGGTGTCCCCAGTGGATAGGGTCGAACGTGCCGCCGAGGATCGCCGATCGGCCGGTCGATGACCGGTCGGTCACTCGCGCCCCGTCCCACGGCTCGGGCTCCCACTCGAGCTCGAGCCCGCCGATCCGGACGGTGTCGCCCGGCGCGGACGCCCGCCCGGCGCAACTCGGCGTCGACGCCGAGGCGCCCGAGGTCGCGCTGGAAGCGTGCGGCCGATTCCTCGTTGTCGAAGTTGGTCTGGGCGGCGATCCGCTCGATCCGGCGGCCCTTGACCCGGAAGGCGTCGCCCTCGCGCGTCACGGCGAACGCGTCCCCGACGCGACTCGATCCGATGCACGACGACGCCCGACGGCTCGGGCGGCCGCCAGCCTCGGCGTCGGGCAGCAGCTCGCCGACCGGGTCGCAACTCGTCAAGGCCCTCGCCCGTCGCAGCCGACACGGCCAGGCCGGCGCGTCGCCGTCCGCCGCATGCGCGCGCGCGAAGTCCGGCCAGGCTCGCGTGCGGCGGGCAGGTCCAGCTTGTTGAAGACCACGAGGATCGGCTTCTCGAGCAGCGCGGGATCGTGCTCGCCGCCAGCTCGTCCCGGATCACGTCGTGGTCCCAGCCGGGATCGCCGCGACGAGCCGTCGACGACGTGGACGAGGACGCGCGTGCGCTCGACATGGCGCAGGAACGCGTGCCCGAGGCCGGCCCCGGCTGGCGCCCTCGATCAGCCCGGGCATGTCCGCGATCGTCGGCCTCCGCTCGTCCTCGTCACCGAGGTCCATGACCCCGAGGTTCGGCTCCAGGGTCGTGAACGGATAGTCGCGCGATCTTGGGCCGGGCCGCGGTGAACGCCGCCAGGAGCGTCGACTTGCCGGCGTTGGGCAGGCCCACGAGGCCCACGTCCGCGATCAGCCGCAGCTCGAGCCGAAGCGCGCGCTCCTCGCCCGGCTCGCCCTTCTGGGCGTGGCGCGGCGCCTGATGCGTCGCCGTCGCGAAATGCACGTTGCCCAGCCCGCCCCGGCCGCCGCGCGCGACCAGCGCCGCTGCCCGCGGGCGACGAGGTCCGCCACGAGCTCGCCACTGGCCTCGTCGACGCACGCCGTTCCCGGCGGAACTGAGGGTCAGGTCGGGGCCGGCCCGGCCGTGTCGCCGCGAGCCCGCGCCGCGGCCGCCGGGCTTGGCCCGGAAGTGGTGCCGATGGCGGAAGTCGCGCAGGGTCGTCAGGCCCGGCGTCGACGGCAGGTAGACGAGCCGCCGCGACCGCCGTCGCCGCCCTCCGGTCCGCCGCGCGGCACGTGCGCCTCGCGCCGGAACGTCGCCGCGCCGTCCCCACCGGCGCCGGCCCGGACGAAGATCGTGACCTGGTCGAGGAACATCGGCGCATTTCCCATGCGCCAGCCCCGGCGACGCCGTCCGGCGCCGCGGGCTGGGCGCCACCAGCGTCAGCCGGGCGCGCCGGTACGGGCGGGACCGCCGCGGCGGCTAGAGGTAGCGAGCGGGTTCACCCTGCGCTGCCGCCGGCCCACACGGTAGCCGATCCACACCTCGAAGTGGCAGTGCGGCCCGGTCGCATCCCCGGTGCGCCGATACGCCCGATGCTGGCCGCGCGCGACACGCTGGCCGCGTCCCACCGCGACGGACGACATGTGGTTGTAGGTCGTGTACAGGTTGTGATCCGTGCGAGATCCAGACCTGGTACCCGCCGCCGTTGTTCTTCCAGCCGGCGTAGATCACGGTGCCCGCCGCGCCGCGACGACCGGGTCCCGTCGGCGGCGCGATATCGATCGCGTAGTGGCCGTTGTGGAAGTACTGGCTGATGTAGGCCACCGGGCGACCGGCCACGAGAGCCGGCCGCCGCTGTAGTGGCTGGGGCCGTGACCTTCGAGGTCGAGTGCGAGGTCGAATGCGAGGTCGAGGCGGGCTTGCTCGCGGGATGCACCGTCGGCTTGGGCGTCGCGATCGCGTCACCGAGCGCGCCCGGGATGATCAGGACCTGGCCGATCACGAGCTGATCGTCGGCCAGGCCGTTGAAGGCCATGATCGCGGCCTTTTCGACGCCGGTGCTGCTCGCGATGGCATCGAGCGTGTCGCCGTCCTTGACCGTGACCACCACGCCGTTCACGGGCGGGATGACGAGCGTCTGGCCGACGTGGAGGTCGTCCTTGGCCTTGAGATCGTTGGCCCACCACACGGTCATCATCGAGACGTCGAACTTTGCGGCGATCCCGATCAGCGTATCGCCGGTCTTGACCCGATACGAGCGCAGCTGGTCCGACGCGTCGGGCACCGACGTGTCGACCGCGACGGGTTTGAGCAGCGTGCCGTCGAGGGCGTATGGGCCCTCGGGCAGCGGCGCCGCGTCAGGTTCGGCGTCGAGCGCGCGTGCGGCACCCTCGCCCGCCGTGGCATCGACGACGTCACCCGGATCACCGGGACCGGCCCCGTCGGTGAATTCGCCGATCCCGAAGCTGCTCGAGGCCACGTCGTTGAGCGCGATCCTGAGACCGTCGCCGGCTCCATTCACCGAGCCGGTTCCGCCGCGACCGGCTGCCGGCGTGACCGACACGACCGACGCGACGACCACGAGCATGGCCACGCCCGCGGCCAGAGCTCGCTCACGGCGCGCCTCGAGGACGAACCGAGCGAGGACTGCGCGGGCCACACCGTCGACGCTCACGCGCGCTCGTCGTGCGGCCCGGCCGCGACCCGGTCGCAGGGCGTCGAGCACGCTGCGCGGGTGGGCGTCACCACCTCGCCGTTCGGCGCGGGCGGTCTGGGATGACGGCTGCTCGGGCGCGCGCCACGCGCCGATCCTGCTCGCGACCGTCGATCTCGGAGCGATCGCTCGAGCGATACCGGAGTCGACGGCGAGACGCGAGGGAGATGCCGCGACGAGGATCGCGTTGGCGCTCAGGGTGGGGCCGAAGAAGCGCCGGGCGACTGCCCCGAATCCGTGCGTCGTCAGGTAGCGGGCCGGCACCACGACGGATGCAAGAGCGGCCCACGCGCGCCGCGTGACCGCGCGGTGCGTGCCATGGATCGAGACGATGACGGGCTGGCGGCGGGGCTGGTCAGATCCGCGGCGCACCAGCGCGCGCAGGGCACTGACCGTCGCATGGAGCAATACGGTCTCCTCGTGCGGCGGACGGTCGGCGCGCGGCGGGACGCGGCGCGGAGTCGCGGTGGTTGCGGCGGGGTACAGGACCGTCCGGCGATTCGCGGTATTGAGCTGGGGGTCTCAAGCGCGGCGCCTGGGGCCACGGTCATATCCGTGCGCCCTCGTGATCTGCCCGCAGCCTATCAGACGCGTTACACCGTCGCAATCGAGAGGCTCACCCGCAAGCACGAAAAGGGGCCGACCGGCCCCCTCCGCGGGCGCCCAACCTCGGACCCGACCGGGCCGAGTGTGCCCGGGGTCAGGCGTCGAGGCTCTTCGTGAGCGTCGCCAGGAACTGGACGTTCGTGTCGGTCTTGGCCAGCCGGTTGAGGAGCAGCTCGATGCCCTCGTTGGTACCGACCGCCGACAGCATGCGACGCATCGTCCACACCATCTTGAGCGTGCCCTCCTCGAGCAGCAGCTCCTCGCGGCGCGTGCCCGAGCGCTGGACGTCGATGGACGGGTAGATGCGCTTCTCGGCCAGCTTCCGGTCGAGGATCAGCTCGCTGTTGCCGGTGCCCTTGAACTCCTCGTAGATCACATCGTCCATGCGCGACCCGGTGTCGACCAGGCACGTGGCGATGATGGTCAGCGAGCCGCCCTCCTCGATGTTCCGGGCGGCCCCGAAGAAGCGCTTGGGCGGATAGAGCGCGATGGGATCGATGCCGCCCGAGAGCGTCCGCCCGGAGGGCGGCAGCGCGAGGTTGTACGCACGCGCGAGGCGCGTCACCGAGTCGAGCAGGATGACGACGTCACGCCCGGTCTCGACCTGGCGCTTGGCGATCTCGAGCGCCATCTCGGCGACGTGCGTGTGGTTCTCGGTCGGCTCGTCGAAGGTCGAGCTGATGACCTCGCCCTTCACGCTGCGGCGCATGTCCGTGACCTCCTCCGGTCGCTCGCCGATGAGCGCGACCATGAGCAGGATCTCGGGGTAGTTGGCCGTGATGCCGTTGGCGATGTTCTTGAGCAGCATCGTCTTGCCGGCCTTGGGCGGGCTGACGATGAGCGCGCGCTGACCCTTGCCGATCGGATTGACGATGTTGACCAGACGCTGGCTGAGGTTCTTGGGATCGCTCTCGAGGTTGATGAGCTCGTCCGGGTGGACCGGAGTCAGGTCGTTGAACACGGGCCGCCGGCGGGCACTCTCGGGATCGACGCCGTTGACGGAGTCGACGCGCAGCAGGCCGGCATACTTCTCGCCCTCGCGCGGCGGACGGACGGCACCCGACACGCGATCGCCGACGCGCAGCCCGTAGCGCCGGACCTGCGACGAGCTCACGTAGATGTCGTCGGGGCTCGGCAGCAGGCCGTGCCGGCGCATGAAGCCGTAGCCCTCCTCGACGATGTCGAGGATGCCGGTCGCGTACAGGTGGCCGGCGCGCTCGGTCTGGCGCGCAAGGATCTGATCGACCAGATCTTCCTTGCGGTCGGTCGCGGCCGCGTCGACATCGAGCTCGCGGCCGACGGTGCGCAGCTCCGTGACGGTCATCGCGCGGAGATCGTTGGCAGCCAGGTCGTTTCGCTCGCGAGCGGCCTCTGCCTCGGCCTGCTCGTCGTATTCGGTCACCGGAAGTCGGGCCATCTGTCCGCCTCCTCGGCGACGCGTGCGCCGACGCGACCGCTGCGGGTCACGCCGGTCGGAACCATTGTCGGGCATGGAATGGGCTCACTAGTGCGGGAACACGAGCCTCGTCGGGTGCGGCGATATCGCGAAGCGGAATCGCGGCGCGCACGGCCGACGGGTGGGAACGACGTAACGATACGGTGCGAACGCCCGTTCGTCAATGGATTCCCGCAGTTGCTGTGGCCGGGTCGTCGCAGAGGCAGTCGCCGGTGGCCACCACAGCCCGACCTGCGCGCATGAGCACTTGCAACTCATCTGAGCGCCTCGTACGCTGGCCAGCGTGGACCCCCGTTCGGCGCCGGCGGATCGTCTGGCCAGCTCCGTGGCGCGACTGTTCTTCGATCGCCAGCTGACAAAGGTCGAGATCGCCCAACGCCTGGGCATCTCGCGTTTCCGTGTGGCACGCCTGCTCGAGCGAGCGCGCGAGGATGGTCTGGTGCGGATCGAGTTCCACGATCCACCGGACGTCGACACCGTCCTCGGCCGCGACATCGAGGATCGCTACGGCCTGGACCTGTGCCTCGTCGCCCGGAGCCCTTCCGATAACGCGCTCGACGCGACCGCAAGCGTCGCCGCGTCGCTCCTCGCCGAGTGGCTCGGGCCGGACGCGGTCGTCGGCATCGCCTGGGGCTCCACCCTGGCGGCCGTCGTCGAGCGGGTCGCGCCGCATCCGGCAGGGTCGATCGAGATCGTGCAGCTCGCGGGCAGCTCGCGCCATCTCGAGCGCGGACACGACCCGGCCGACGTGTCGCGCCGGCTGGCCGACCGTCTCGGCGCGCAGCATCGCGCGCTCTTCGCGCCGGCCTTCGTCGACCGCCCGTCCCTGCGCACGAGTCTCGTCGCCCAACCCGAGCTGGCCGACTCGTTCGCCGCGTTCGACAGGCTCAGCCTGGCCGTGGTCGGGATCGGCGCCATCGGCGGCGCACTGGGCGAGACGCGCTCGTCGCTCCTCGAGTCGGGCGCGCTCGGCGCCGGGACGGTGGCCCAGCTGCGCGATCGCGGAGCGATCGGCGACCTCGTCGTCCACCCGTTCGACGCCGACGGGGCCTTCGTGGCGCCCGACCTCGCCAGTCGCGCGGTGGCGATCTCCGTCGATCGGCTTCGGCAGGTTCCGCGCGTCCTCGCGGTGGCCGTCGGCGCCGGCAAGGCGGCCGCCATTCGGGGCGCACTTCGGACCGGGGTCGTCGGTTCGCTCGTCACCGACGAGGCCGCAGCGCGGGCGCTCGTGGCCCTCGATTCGGCCGGTGCGCCGGCCGCCGGGCCGGCAGCCGCACGAGCCGCGGGGCGGCCACGAACCGTCGCCCGCATCGGCCGCAGCGGCCGCGTCCGCCGATGATGGGCACCACCCGCGAGCGCTTCGCCGACGTGGACGTGTGCGTCGTGGGCTCGGGCTCGGCCGGCTCGATCGCGGCCGTCGCCGCCGCGCGCGCCGGTGCCTCGGTCCTCCTCGTCGAGAAGCTGCCGTTTGTCGGCGGGACGAGCACGGCCGTGCTCGACACGTTCTACGGCTTCTTCACCCCGGGCGAACGGGCGCGCAAGGTGGTCGGTGGGATCGCGGACGAGGTCGTGGCCGGCCTGCGCAGCCTCGGTCCGGTCGTCGAGCGGCCAAACACCTATGGCGCCGGCACGGGACTGACTTACCTCGCGGAGCACCTCAAGGTCGTCTGGGAGCGGCTCGCGCTCGACGCCGGCGCGCACATCCTGCTGCACGGGTTCGTCCAGGACGCGACTGTCCGCCACGGTCACCTCGAGGCGATCACGATCGCCACGAAGGCCGGTCTGCGGGAGGTGGGAGCGCGGGTGTTCGTCGATGCCAGCGGTGACGCCGACGTGTGCCACTTCGCCGGCTTCGGCTATGAACGCGCGGGCGAGCTGGCGCCGGCACAAACCCTCACGACGACGTTTCGGATGGCGAACGTCGACCGCGTACGAAGGAACGGGTTGTCGAAGGCGCGGCTCCACGAGCTCATGGCGGAGGCGGCCGCGTCGGGCCGGTATGACCTGCCGCGCCGGGACGGCAGCGACCACGTGACCCCGATCGATGGTGTGAGCGCGACCATCATGACCCGGGTCGAGAGCGCCGGGCCGGCGACCGACGGCCGGCTGGTCGACGCGACCGACCCCGAACGGCTGACGGCGGCGGAGATCGCCGGTCGTCGCCAGGCGCTCGAGTACGCCCGTTTCCTCGTGGATCGGGTGCCCGGCTACGAGCAGGCAGCGCTGGTCGCGCTCGGGACACAGATCGGGCTGCGCGAGACGCGGCGCGTGCACGGCGATGCACGCCTCACGCGCGACGACGTCCTGGCTGCGCGTCGTTTCGACGACGCCATCGGGCTATCCGGCGCTCCGATCGAGGACCATCGGGCCGGCGCCGGCACGCGCTGGCAGTACCTGCCGGACGGCGCCACGGTGGGCATCCCGTTCGGGACCCTCGTCGTCCGAGACGCCGACAACGTCCTCGTCGCCGGTCGCTGCTTCAGCGCCGACCACGACGCCCATGCCGCGGTTCGCTCCATGGCCCAGTGCATGGCCATGGGCCAGGCCGCCGGAACCGCGGCGGCGATGGCGGTCCGGTCCGGGCTCGGGCCGCGCGACGTGGACGTGACGGCGCTCCGGGATCGTCTGCGCGCCGCCGGCGCCATCCTCGAACAGGAGGTATCGGTATGAGCTTCGTCCGCACGGTGCTGGGCGACATCGATCCGGCCTCGCTCGGGGTCACCGACGCCCACGAGCACCTGGTCATCGACCCGGGCCGGGCGACGGCGCTCCAGCCCGATTTCCTGCTCGCCGACGTGTCGCGCTTGGCGGTCGAGCTCGAGGAGGCGAAATCATTCGGTCTCCGGGCGCTCGTCGACGCCATGCCGGCCGACACGGGCCGCAACGCGGCCAAGCTCGCGGAGCTGAGCCGGCGGACCGGTGTCCACGTGATCGCCCCGACCGGCCTCCACCACGAGCGCTACTACGGCGACGCGCACTGGAGCCATCGCGTCTCGATCGAGGAGCTTGCCGATCTGTTCGCGGCGGATGTCGAGGACGGCATCGACGCCAACGACTACTCCGGGCCGGTCGTGCACCGCACGCCACACAAGGCGGGTGTGATCAAGATCGCCGCGAGCGAGGGCGGCCCGTCCGCCCGCGACGCATTCGTGTATCGCGCGGCGGCCGCGACACACCGGCGCACGGGCGTCCCGATCCTGACCCACTGCGAGAACGGCACCGGAGCGCTCGAGCAGATCCGCCTGCTCATCGAGGCCGGCGTCGATCCGGGCCACGTCGTCCTGAGCCACGTCGACAAGATCGTGGATCCCGGCTACCACCGGGACATCGTGGCCACGGGCGCCCTCGTCGAGTACGACCAGGCGTTCCGCTGGGGCGAGCGCGACAACGGCACGCTCACGCTCCTCGAGGCGATGGCGGCGGACGGCCTCGACGACCACGTCGTGCTCGGGCTCGACGCCGCACGGCAGGGCTACTACCGCTCGTTCGGCGGCCGGCCCGGGCTTCGCTACCTGGTCGCTGAATTCCGGGACCTGATGACCGAGCGCGGTCTCGGCGACGAGGTCCAGCGCAGGCTGTTCGTCGAGAACCCGGCGCGCGCCTACGCGTTCGCGACGCCACGGGCCGACGAGACCGCCGTCCCAGGGGGCACGCGATGACCGCGCCGATCGACCCGGTCGTGTCGGTCGCGCCGATCGCCCCGTCGCAGCGCCCGGGCGGGCTGCTCACGGGCGTGGTCGGCTCCCACGCCCGGCCGTCATGGTTCGTGGCCGCCCTTGCCGCGGCCGAGCGCGGTGAGCTCGGGCCGGACGACGTGGCCGAGATGGAAGGCGATGCCGTGGACACGGCGATCCGTGACCAGGAATCGGCCGGCATCGAGGTGGTGACCGACGGCGAGATGCGTCGCGCCGGATTCTTCACGGCGGAGTTCTACCGACACCTGACCGGCGTCCGGCCGCTCCCGCCCGGCCGCCGGCTCGGGGCGGGCGGGCACGACCAGCAGCACCGGCTCGAGGTGACGGACCGGCTCGCCGCGCCGGATGGACTGGGCGTCGTGGCCGAGTTTCGGTCGGCCGCGCCGCTCGCCGGTCGCCCGCTCAAGATCACGCTGCCCGGGCCGTACACGCTCTCGGGCCGGCTGCGCACCGGGCCGGGCGAGGTCTATCGCGACCGGTTGTCCGCGGCGGAGGCCTTCGTGCCCCTGCTCCGCGACGAGATCGCGGCCCTCGTCGATGCCGGCGCGCGGATCATCCAGGTCGACGAACCGTCGCCCGCCATCCATCCCGACGCCGGCGCCGACTTCTCGGCGCTGTTCAACGCCGCGATCGAGCCGGCCGTGGGCCGCGCCCGACTCGGTGCGCACCTGTGCTTCGGGAACTACCTCGGTCGGCCCCTCGCCAAGCGCACGTATCGTCCGATCCGTGACGCGATGCTCGCGTTCGAGGTCGACGAGCTCGTCCTGGAGTTCGCGAACCGCGAGCTGGCCGAGATCGACCTGGTCGCCGAGCTGACGGACGCCGGGCGGGACGTGGCCGTGGGTGTGGTGGATGTCAAGAATTACTACCTGGAGACGCCCGACGACGTCGCCGAGCGGATCGAGCGTGTGCTCGCCACGGGCGCCCCGCCGGAGCGTCTGGCCGTGGTGCCAGACTGCGGCTTCTCGCAGACGGCGCGCTGGGCGACACTGGCCAAGCTCCGGGCGCTGGTATCCGGCCGCGACCTCGTCCTCGGGCGCGATCGGGCGAACGCCGCGCGGGTCACAGGAGGCTGACATGGACGGACATCGAATCTCCTTGCTCGGCACGGGCCTCATCGGCGACTTCTACGCCATGACCCTGCACGGCCAGCGCAATCGCGACCGGATCGCCGCGGTGTACTCGCGAAGCGAGGAGCGCGGCGCGGCATTCGGGCAGCGCTGGGACATCGCGCGGCACACGACGAACCTCGGCGAGGCGATCGTTGCCGACGAGACCGACGTGGTCATCGTCGGGCTGCCGAACTACCTCCATGAGGAGGCCGTCACCCGCGCCGCCGAGGCCGGCAAGGCCGTGCTGTGCACGAAGCCACTCGGGCGGACGGCCGACGAGGCGCGCCGCATGCTCGAGGCGGTCGAGCGGGCAGGCGTGTTCGGCGGCTACCTCGAAGACCTGTGCTACACGCCCAAGACGCTCAAGGCCGCGGCCGCGGTGGCCGCCGGCCAGATCGGTGACGTGACCTGGGTCCGATCGCGCGAGGCGCATCCCGGTCCGCATTCGGCATGGTTCTGGGACGGCCGGCTGACGGGCGGCGGCGCGATCATCGACCTCGGCTGCCACTGCATCGAGATCGCGCGGACGTTCGTCGGCAAGGGCAACCGCCCGGTCGAGGTGATGTGCCACATCGACACGCTCGTGCACCCGATCTCGGACGAGGACAACGCGATCGCGCTCATCCGCTTCGAATCGGGCGCCGTCGGGCAGTTCGAGGTGAGCTGGACGTTCCGCGGCGGCATGGACCTGCGCGACGAGGTCGCCGGGACCCACGGCACGATCTGGCTCAACCACTTCCTGCGCACGGGCTTCGAGCTGTTCACCGCCGCTCCGGACACCGGCGGCGGCCGGTACGTGGCCGAGAAGGCCGAGACGAGCGCTGGCTGGCTGTTCCCGGTCGGCGACGAGGTGTCCGAGCTCGGCTATGTCGACATGTTCACGGACATGTTCCGGTCGCTCGAGTCCGGCCACGCGCCGCGCGAGACGTTCTACGACGGCTATGTGGTGAACGCCGTCATGGACGCCTGCTACCGCTCCGCGCGGAACGGCCGTTGGGAGCCGATCGAGCTCGACTGGCGGGGCGGATCCACGCCACGGATCGCGTCCGCGCCCGAGATGTACGACGGGCAGGTCGTGATCAAGCGCGAGATCCTGCCCGACGGGCGTCACAAGCTCATCCTGAAGGACGCCGCCAGTGGCGATTTCAGCGACCGGATCGTGGCCAGCGGCTGAGGCCGTGGCCGGGCAATCTCAGCGCGGCGGCATGGCCTGGAACGTGCGCTCGACGTCGTCAATGAGCCGGATCGTGGCCTCGGTCACGGTCTGGAGGTAGCGCTCGCCGAACTCGGGCGTGGCATCGCGCGCGTCGCCCCACGTGCCCGAACGGGTGGCGCGATAGACCGAGCCCGGGTTCGAGAAGAAGAACGCCGTGTGGACCGGCGCCGGATTCGTGACCTCCGGGAAGGGCGGGAACTCCACGTTCGCGCGTTCCATGTCCACGAGGTCGGGGTCGATGGCGAGCACCGCGGCCGTTTCGCCGCTTGTTCGCGTGCAGCCCGTTCGAGGGGTCGAAGAACTCGGCCGCCTCGGCCGGCGTCATGCCGTCCCAGTAGTTGAGCGGGAAGGCGCGCATGCCTTCGGGCAGCCGATCCGCGGCCGTCGCGCAGGCATACGCGATCGCGTACGTGTTGTCGTAGTGGCCGTTGAGGAACACGATCCGCCGGAAGCCGGCGGTGGCGAGCGACACGCACAGATCCTCGATCAGGGTCATGAACGTCGCGATCCGGACGTGGACGACGCCCGTGAAGCCCGCGTGCGGATAGGACAGGCCGTAATTGACCGAGGGTGCGACGACCGCCCCGATGCGTTCCGCGACACGGCGCGCGATCTCGACCGGAATGACGACGTCCGTCGCCAGCGGCGCATGGGGTCCGTGCTGCTCCGTCGAGCCAACGGGCACGATCACCGTGTCGTGGCTCTCGAGAAAGGCCGCGACCTCACGGTCGGTCATCTCACCGAGGAATACCGTGGCCCGCTTCATCGCGCCTCCTCGTCGCCGTCGGCGATCATCGTCCTGAGCTCGCCGATGTCCTCGGATCCATACCCGCACGTCGCTCGCCCGGCCGCAGGTGGCGATCCGGTCCCGGCGGCCCGGCGAGACGCGCCGGCGTGCCGGTCGCGATCAGGTCGCCCGGCCGCAACCTGACATGGCGGCTGAGGAAGTCGACGATGTCCGCGATCGAGAAGCGCATGTCCGACGTCCGCCCGTCCTGGATCGGCTCGCCGTTGATCGTGCACCCCAGGCGCAGGTCGCGCGCGTCGAGCTCGTCCGGCGTCACCAGCCACGGACCAACCGGACAGAAGCCGGGCATCGACTTGCCCAGCAGCCACTGGTCGCCGTCGAGCCACGGATCGCGCGACGACACGTCGTTGATGCACGTGTAGCCGAACACGCGCGCCAGGGCATCAGCCGCGCCGGCGTCGAGCGCCTGCGCCCCGATGACGACGCCGAGCTCGACCTCCGCGTCGACGTTGGCCGTCAGCGAGCGATCCCAGTCGAGCACCTCACCATCGCCCGCCACCGATGTCGGTGCCTTGCCATACACGAGCGGGCGCTCGGAGCCCGCGTCGCCGGCCTCGCCCGGCAGGCCGTAGTTGCGCCCGATCGCGTAGATCGCGCCTGGGTCGGTCACGACCGGCCCGAGGCGGGCGCCCGCGAGGGATCGGTAGGCCGGGCGTGGCTGACGCTCCGCCCAGGCTCGGATGCGTGACAGCCCAACGATGCCCGTCGACGCGATCGCACGGATCGAGCTCAGCCCGAGCTCCGGCGCAATGGGCAGGATCCGGTCGCCGCGGACGACGGCCGGCACGCTCCCGGCATCCTCGATCAGCGTCGCCAGGCGCATGCGTCAGGCCCGCGCCGACGGGTCGGTCAGCAACGGCGCCACGGCGTCGCGCATGACGTTGGCCATGCCACGCACGCCCGTCCAGCGCTCGAACGCGATCGCTGCCTGCGCGATGAGCATCTCCGAACCGTTGGCGGCGCGCAGGCCACGCGCTCGAGCCGCGGCGAGCAGCGGCGTCTCGACGGGCACGTACACCAGATCGAACACCGTCGCGCTCGGAGGCAGCGCGGCGACGTCGATCGTCGTCCCGGCCTCGACCATGCCGACGGTCGTCGCGTTGACCGCGAGATCCGCGGAGGCCAGAGCGGCCCGAAAGTCAGGATCGTCGAGCGCCAGCGCGTTGACAGATCCCGGCCCGACACCCTGGAAGCGCTCCGCGAGCGCGACGGCCGCCGCGAGGGTTCGATTGCCGACCGACAGCCGACGGGCACCGGCCGTGAGGCAGGCGAACGCAACGGCGTGGGCGGCGCCGCCCGCCCCCGCGACCGCGACCTCGGCGCCCTCGAGGGGACGGCCCATCGCGAGCTCGGCACCGGCCCGGAACCCGGGTGCGTCGCTGTTGAAGCCGACCAGGCGTCCGTCGGGCGTGCGCAGTGCGTTGTTGACCGCCCCGATCGTCGCAGCATCCGCCTCGACCTCGTCGCACAGCTCGGCCACGACGCGCTTGTACGGGGCCGTGACGCCGAGCCCGAGCCAGTCCGGGCCGTGCGCCTCGCGGACGAGCGCCTCGACCGCATCCGGCTCGAGCTCGAGCAGCTCGTATCGCGCATCGATGCCGGCCGCGGCAAACGCCGCGTCGTGCATGACCTGGGAGTGCCGCCGGCGCAGGGGCTTGCCGAGCAGGGCGACGCGCCGGGTCACGATGCGACGGATGCCATGCGCCGCACGGGTCCGGCGCTCGCCGGAAAGGTCACGTTCGGGATGATCTCGTCGATCCAGTGCTGGAGCTGCGCCGCATCGGGCGTCAGCGTGTGCAGGACGAAGTACTCGACACCGGCGTCGATCCGGGCCTGGAGCGAGGCGATGACCTCATCGGGCGTCCCGAACAGATACACCGACTCGAGGTAGTCCGGTCCGCGCTCGGCGCTCATGACCCGCAGGAACGCACGATGCTGCTCCTCGCGCGCCCTGGCCGGATCGTTCGTGAGCACGAGATGCAGGAAGTTCTCATGCGCGACGACGCACTCGTCGGGGTCGCGCCCGTGATCGCGGTAGTAGGCTTGCAGCTCCGCCCAGTCGCGCGCGATGTCCTCCGGGGGGCAGGTCGGGCGCGGGATCCAGCCGTCGGAGCGCAGCGTGCGCGCCTTGACCGATTCCACGAAGCGCGGCAGGTCGGGCGACTTCGGGTCGGCCAGTTGCGAGCCGCCCCCGATCCAGATCTCCGGCCGCCGGGAGGCGGTCGGCTCGACGAACACGTCGTCGACGGCGTAGTACCGACCGTGGTACGTGACCGTCTCGCCCTCGAGCAGGGGCAGCATGATGTCGAGCATCTCGTCGGTGCGCTTGCCGCGCTCCGACTTGTGGACGCCGACGGCTTCGTATTCGACATCGTTCCAGCCCACGCCGGCGCCCAGAATCATCCGGTTCTCGGACAGGAACTGGAGCGTCGCAAGCTCCTTGGCGAGCAGCACGGGGTTGCGCAGCGGCAGGATGAGGATCGACGTCCCGAGGCGGACGCGCTCCGTCACCCCCGCCGCGACGGCCAGGGTCGACAACGGCTCGAGGAACGACACCGAGTAGAAGCGCTTCGCCGCGAGCAGGTGGTCGGTGATGAACAGCGAGTCGAAGCCCAGATCCTCGACCGTCCTCGCGAACTCGCGGATGCCGCGCGCCCGTTCCGGGCCGTCGCCGGCCCAGATGTACGAAGGCAGGAAGACCCCGAACCGTCCGATCTCACTCATGCGATGCATTCCTCGCTGATGCTGGACCTTGGCTGATGCATGGGCCGCGTCATCGGCCCTGGTAGCGCGGCGGGCGCTTGGCGAGGAAGGCGCTCGCGCCCTCGGCCATGTCGTCCGTGGCGTAGATGCGGACCGAGGCCTCGAGCTCCAGGGCGAGCCCCGCGTCGAGATCCGTCTCCGATGCTGCGTCGAGCAGCCGCTTCCCCTCACGCACGGCCAGCGGACCACGCGCTGCGATCTCCTCGCCGATGACCCGCGCCCTGGCCAGCGCGGCGCCGGGTGACACGAGCTCGTGCACGAGCCCGATCCGGCGTGCCTCGCCGGCGTCGACGATCCGCCCGGTCAGGATCAGCTCCTTGGCGCACGCGAGACCGACGATGCGCGGCAGGCGTTGGGTGCCGCCCGCCCCCGGGGTCACCGCCAGCCGGACCTCGGGCAGGCCGAGCTGGGCGGTGTCGGAGGCGATCCGCAGGTCACATGCCAGGGCCAGCTCCAGGCCGCCACCGAGGGCCCGGCCCTCGATCGCGGCAATCGTCGGCATCGGCAGATCGGCCAACCGACGCGCGACGCGCTCCTCGAGCGCGAGTCGCTGGCGGCCCTCCGGGCCGCGCTGGACCTCGAACTCGCCGACGTCCGAGCCGGCCGAGAACGCGCGCTCGCCGTTGCCGCTGAGGACGACGGCCCGGACATCACCGGGGCTCGCGGCCTCGAGCGTCGCCAGCGCGTCGTCCAGGCGCTCGAGCAGCGCGCGGGTCACGAGATTGAGCGGCGGATTGACGAGCTCGAGATGGGCGACCGTGCCCAGCTCGAGCGCGACGAGATCGCCCATCACCGAGCCGACCGCCCGGCTCGCTGCGCCGCCGCGAAGTCGGCCGCGAGGCCCATCGGCCCGGCGGCATACAGCCGTGGGTCCATCGTGCACAGGTCCGTGGCCACGCGCGGGCGAAAGCCCATTCGGCCCAGCACGTCGCGCTCGACGTCGACACCCGGCGCCACCTCGGTCAGGACGAGCCCGTCGTCCTCGAGCACGAAGACCGCCCGGTCCGTGATGTAGCGCACGTGCTGGCCGGACTCGCGCGCGAGTCGCCCGTTGAACGAGATCTCGCGAACGCGCGCCACGAACTTGGCCAGGCTGCCCTCCTCGACGATCCGGATCCCGGCGTCGATCTCGAGCCGCAGGCCCTGGGCCGTCAGCGTGCCGACGAAGTTGATCCGCGGCGTCCGGGCACTGATGTTGGGAAAGCCGCCCGGACCGCGGACGCGGCCCTCGAAGGCATGCACGTTGACGTTGCCATCCGCGTCGACCTCGGCGAACGACAGGCTCGCGATGTCGAGCCCGCCGCCGTCGTAGAAGTCGAACATGGACGGCTGGTCGATCATTGCCTGGTAGTTGAAGCCCGCGCCGCCCTCGTTGCCGGCGACGGGCACCCCGCCGAAGATGCCCTGCTCGACGGTCAGCACGAGCTGGTCGGTGATGCCCTCTTCCCAGGCGACCCGCCCGATGAGCTGGCTGATGCCGAAGCCGAGGTTGCAGATCGCGCCGGGTGGGAACTCGAGCAGCGAGCGCCGGGCGATGACCTTGCGCACGTCGAGCGGCAGGGCCGGCTCGGGGGTCACGGGCTTGCGCAGCGCACCGGCGTAGTACGGCGAGTCCCGGGTGATGTACGTCTGCCACTGGTCGGGCTCGACGTAGACGTAGTCGACGAGGGCACCCGGCACGCGCACGTCGCGCTGCGGCAGGCTGCCGCGCGTTGCGAGCCGGCGAACCTGGGCGATGACGATGCCGCCGCTGTTGCGGGCGGCCATGGCCATGGCCAGCATCTCGCCCTGGACGGCCTCGCCCTCCATGGTGAGGTTGCCGTCCTCGTCGGCCGTCGTGGCCCGGATGACGGCGACGTCGATCGGGAAGGCATGGAACAGGAGCCACTCCCGACCGCGCAGCGTCACGACCTCGACGAGATCCTCGGTCGTGCGCGCGTTCTGCTTGCCGCCGGTCTGGCGCGGATCGACGTACGTGCCCAGGCCGACGTGCGTGACCAGCCCCGGCCGACCCGCGGCGATCTCGCGGACGAGCTCCGAGAGCACGCCCTGGGGAAACGAGTAGGCCTCGAGCTCGTTGGCCTCGACCAGGGCGCCCAATCTCGGCTCGTTGCCGATGTTGCTGCCGATCGTGCGGCGCTGGAGCCCGGGCAGGCCGAGCTGCGAGAAGCCGCGCTCGGCGAAGTCGCCGATGCCGACGATGCGGACAGTCGTCAGCTCACGCGGCCGGCCCTCGGTCGCATACACCGTCGCGAGCTCGTCGATGAAGCGCTGCGGCAGCGCGTGACCGGCGCCGGACCCGCCCACGAGCACGGTGGCTCGGTCGCGGACCAGGCCGACCGCCTCCCGGACGTCCAAGATCCGCGTCACGGCATGTACCCCCCGGCGTTGGGGTTGAGCGTCTGGCCGAGGAACAGGCTCGAGGCGTCGGACATCAGGAAGATCACCGCGTCGGCCACCTCGTCGGCACGGCCGAATCGTCCGAGCGCCATGTCGCGCAGGCGGCCGCTGCCGGCCTCGCTGTCGACGAGATCCGTGGTCATGTCCGTCAGCGTGACGCCCGGCGCGACGGCGTTGACGCGGACGCCCAGCGGCCCGAACTCGCGCGCCAGCGCCCGGGTCAGGCCGATGAGCCCGGCCTTCGCCGCGCTGTACGCCGCCGTCTCGGCGATGCCCATCTGGCCGAGACGGGAGGCCATGTTGACGATCGTCCCTCCGCCGCGCACGAGCATGGACGGCAGGACCGCGCGGCAGGTGTGGAACGCGGCCGTGAGGTCGGTCGCGAGCACCGCATCCCACTCGACCGGGTCGATCTCGAGGAACGGGCCGACCTGGGTTCGGCCGGCATTGTTGACCAGCGCATCCAGCCGCCCGAAGCGCTCGATCGCGGCATGGACCAGGCCCTCCGCCTGGGCACCGTCCGTGAGGTCGGCAGCGAACGCCTCGGCATCGACCCCGGCCGCCCGCACGCGCTCGAGGGTGCGCCGGACGCCGTCGAGCGACGATCGATGGTGGACCGCGACGGTCGCGCCCTCGGCCGCCGCCTTGGCCGCGATCTCGGCACCGATCCCGCGGCTGCTGCCGGTCACGAGCACCACCCGGCCCGCGAGGGTTCCGGCCATCAGGCCACCCTCACGGTGGCCAGGCCGGCGGCGTCGAGCGCCGCCCGCACGGCCGCCACCACGTCGTCCCCGACCGGCGTCAGGGGCGGCCGCATGACCGTCGACTCGATCACCCCGAGCTCTCGCAGGGCGACCTTGGTGCGGGCCCGGTAGTCGCGCACCGGCGCGCCGTAGACGACCTCCTCGAGGGGCAGGATGCGCTCCCAGATCGCGCGCGCCTCGGCCCAGCGGTCCTGGCGCGTGAGCCGGACCATCTCGACCTGGAGGTCGGTGGCCAGCGTCCCGAAGCCGATGAGCGCACCCTCGGCACCCAGGACGAACGACTCGAAGATGAAGTTGTCGTCACCGGTGAGCAGGTCGATCGGGCGCTCGAGGCGCTCGATCAAGCGCCTGGTCTGGAGGTACAGGCGGGCGTCGAACGACGCCTCCTTGAGTGCGACCACATTGTCGATGGCCGCGATCCGCCCGAGCGTCTCCTGATCGAAGATCACACCACCCAGCGCGGGCTGCAGCTGGAACGCGATCATCGGCAGCGGGCATGCCCGCGCGATCGCCTCGTGGTACGCGACCGGGATGCCCGGGTCGAGCGGGCTGCCCTGGTAGGCCGGGATGGGGAACACGAGCAGGCCTCGCGCACCGGCCTGCTCGGCGCGTCTGGCCTCGTCGATGGCCTGCGCGGTGAACGTGGCGGCCAGCCCGGCCACGATCGGGACGTCGCCCGCCTCGTCGACCGCCACGCGCAGGACGCGTTCGCGCTCGTCGGGCCACAGGTGCGGCCCTTCGCCAGTGTCCGCGTTGACGGCCAGGGCCACCGGACCCTGCGGCAGGAGCCAGCGCAGATAGCGCCGATAGGCGTCCTCGTCGAACCGGCCGTCCGTGTCGAAGGTGACGATGCACGCCGGCATGATGCCGTGGAGATCGAGGCTCATGCTGCTCCTCTCATGGGTTCGGATCGTCGGTGTCAGGGCTGTCAGGGCTGCCAGCTGGCGCGCGACGCCGGCGCGAGACGAGCCCCGGGCAGGGCCGCGGCCGGCGGCGCGCCGGTCGATTCGCGGAGCACGAGCTCCGTCGGAAGACGCTGGGCGACCACGGATTCGCCGGCCAGGACGCGGTCGACGTATTCGAAGCCGCGCCGACCCATCTCGCGCAGCGGCAGGCGCACGGTCGACAGGCGCGGAGCCGTGAGCGCGGCGACCGACACGTCGTCGAAGCCCGCCACCGACACGTCGTCGGGCACGCGCAGACCGAGCTCGGCCAGCCGCTCGAGAGCGCCGAGCGCCAGCAGATCGTTCGCACAGCAGATCGCCGTGAACTCGGCGCTACCGGCCAGGAGCCGATCCACGCCGCGTCGCCCGGCGTCGCGGTTGAAGCCGGTCGAGACGACCAGTGCGTCGTCGGGCTCGAGGCCCGCCTCGGCCAGCCCGCGCCGGTAGCCGTCCAGGCGCAACGTCGCCACGACGAGCGTCGGCGGTCCTGCGAGGAACGCGATGTGGTGGTGACCGAGCCCGACGAGCGCGGCGATCATCGACGCGATCCCGGCCGCGTTGTCGACCCCGATCTCGGCATCGCCGAACGCGGGCGGTGAGAGGTGCGCGACGGCCGCGCCGTTCGCGCGCATCCCGTCCAGATGGCGGGCCAGCTCGGCGTTGCTGGCCGGATCGTCGAGGCCACTGCCCGGCGAAGATGACCGCCGCCGCTCGCATCGACCGCAGGAGGCGGACATAGGAATTCTCGCGAGCCGGATCGCGATCCGACGAGCACGTGATGACGAGGTAGCCGCCGGCGGCCGCGGCATCCTCGACCCCGCGCACCACCTCCGAGAAATACGGGTCCGTGATGTCGTGGACGATCACGCCGACGACCGGGATGCGGTGCTTGAGCAGGCCCCGCGCGAGGGCGTTGGGCACGTAGTCGAGCTCACGCGCGGCGTCCAGGACCCGTTCGCGAGCAGCGGCGCTGACCGGGTAGTCGGACGCCGAGACGACGCGGGAGGCGGTCGCGACGGACACGCCCGCCAGGCGGGCGACCTCGGTGATGGACGTCACGATCGGCTCAGTACGGGAACGGGTACGACTTCGGCTCGTCCCGGACCGTCAGCCACTGCCACTCGGTGAACTCGTCCCAGTTGGCCTGGCCGCCGAAGCGGCTGCCGTTGCCCGACGTGCCCATGCCGCCGAACGGGATGACGGACTCGTCGTTCACGGTCTGGTCGTTCACGTGGACCATGCCCGAGCGGATCCGCTGGGCGAGCGCGAGCCCGCGTGAGATCGAGCGCGAGTAGACCGCGCCGGCAAGCCCGTACTCGGTGTCGTTCGCGAGCGCGAGCGCCTCCTCATCGGTCTCGAAGGTCACGACAGGTGCGACCGGGCCGAACGTCTCGTCGGTCCACACCGGCAGCTCGCGGGTCACGTCGGCGAGCACCGTCGGCCGGTAGAACAGGCCCTCGTGGGTGCCGCCGACGACGAGCCGCGCGCCGCCCTCGATCGAGCGCCGCACGATGCCGTCGACCCGCGCCAGCTGCCGCTCGTTGACGATCGGGCCCAGATCGACCTCCTCGCGGAACGGGTCGCCGAGTCGAAGGCGGCCGGCCTTCTCCGCGAGCGCATCGACATACGCGTCCGCCACGCTGCGGTGGACGATGTGCCGGCCGACCGCGAAGCAGACCTGGCCCTGGAACTGGAACGCGGCGTACGCGCCGGCCGACGCGGCCGCGTCGAGGTCGGCGTCGTCGAGCACGACGAGCGCGTTGTTGCCGCCCAGCTCGAGCGAGACCTTCTTGAGCAGTCCGCCGGCCAGCGAGCCGACCCGCCGGCCGGCCGCCGTCGAGCCCGTGAACGAGACGCGCGTGACGTTCGGGTCGGTCACGATCGCCTCACCCGTCTCCGCCCCGCCGACGACGATCTGGAGCACGCCGTCCGGCAGCCCGGCCTCGCGGAACACGGCCGCGAACATCGCTCCGCCGCAGACCGGCGTCTGGGGATCGGGCTTGAGGACGACGGCATTGCCCAGGGCGAGGGCCGGCGCGACGACGCGCATCCCGAGCACGCTGGGCGAGTTCCAGGGCGTGATCGCGCCGATGACGCCGGCCGGCACGCGCCGGACCATCGACAGCCGCCCGGGCGACACGGTCGGCACGAGTGAGCCGTACGGCTGGGAGGGCATCGCCGACGCGGTCAGCAGCTCGTGGATCGTGAAGTTCTGCTCGTGATGCACCTTGCCGAAGACGGCGCCGGTCTCGCGCTGCGTCCACGACCCGAACTCCGCGCGGTGCGCCTCGTAGATCTCGGCGGCACGGCGCAGGACCGCCGCGCGCTCGACGTAGCTGGTCTCGGCCCAGGCCGGCTGCGCGGCCGCGGCCGCGGCGGCCGCACGCGCAACGTCATCGGGCGTCGACTGGGGCAGGCTGAGCAGGGATAGCCCGGTGGCGGGTTCCCGGGTCTCGCGCGGATCGCCGGTGCCGGGTCGCCAGTCCGCGAGAAACGGGTCCAGCCAACCGGTCGTGGCTGCGGCGGGTGCGGTCATCTCGTCTCCAGCTTCGTGTCCGGGGTGCGCATCCGCGCCCGGCTCGCCGTCCGTGCCGGGCAGGCGGTACGTCGCCCGCGCGCGTCGACCCGTGCTCGGATCGCGCCACACCGCGCCACGTGCGAGGACCCGGTCGATCAGGCCCTCCTCGAGGTACTCCGGGTAGCGCCAGGATTGCACCGGCTTGGCCAGCTGGCCCGGATAGCCGAGCCGGTCACGAACGTCCTTGTCGGTGTAGTAGCCGAACACGACGGCCGAGACGAGCGCGGCATGCGCGTCCGGCTCGTCGCGCTCCAGGGCGGCCAGACGCGCACCGGGTTCGTCGCCGAGCTCCGGGCGCAGTGCCGCGAGCAACGGCTCGACGAGATCGGGCCGAGCCGTCAGCACGAACCGCATGCGGTCGTCCCCGACCACGGCTCCGGCCGAGGGCATCCCATGGGCGGCCGGGATCAACCGATCGGCGATCGCGCCGAACGTCGCCCGACGACCGTCGTCGAGGGCGGCCAGCGGGTCGGTCGGGGAGGCGGGCGGCACGGCCGCGACGCTCATAGCGGCACCTGCTGGTCGAAGCGCGTCTCGACCATGTGATCCGCCGCCCGCAGGGCCAGGGCGCTGATCGACGACGTCGGGTTGACACCGGCCGACGTGACGAAGCAGCTGCCGTCCGCGACGTACAGGTTCGGCACGTCATGGGTCCGGTTCCAACGGTCGAGGACCGACGTCGCCGGATCGTCGCCCATACGCGCCGTGCCGAGCAGATGCCAGCCCGAGTAGCGCATGAGCCGATCGACCTCGACCGTGTGCGCGCCGGCCTCGCGCAGCGATTCGGATGCCTTCTCGATGTGGAAGTCGAGCAGGCGCCGGGAGTTCTCGGAGACCCGGTACTGGACCTCGGGCGCCGGGATCCCGGACGAATCCGTGAGCGTGCTCGACAGGAGGACCTGGTTTGCCTCATCCGGCAGGTCCTCGCCGAACAGGCCCCAGTTCGCGCCGCGACCCGAGATGCGCCTTCACGTGCAGGTGATGGTCGGGGCCCCAGATCTGTGTCCCGGCCCGGCTCGGCAGCGCCGCGTTGATCGGTCCGAACGTGGGCGCGAGGCCCCACTTCGCGCCCCGGACGAAGCCACGCCGCTCGTCGGTCTCGTAGAACTCGAACGACTCGATCGAGCAGCCGAACTGGCCCTGCCAGCTCTCCAGATCCTCGTCGAACAGGCCGCCGACGTTCGCGAACGGGTGCATCATCAGCCGCCTGCCGACGAGCCCGGACGAGTTGGCCAGGCCCTCGGGCTGCGCTGGCGAGGCCGACAGCAGCAGCAGTCGGGTGGTGCCGATCGCGTTCGCGGCGAGCACGACGACCTTCGACGCCTCGAAGTGCTCGTGCCCATCCCGGTCGAGCCATGTCGCACCGGTGGCCAGGCCGCGCTCGTTCGTCTCCAGGCGCCGGACGCGGGCGCCGGTCACGAGTCGCGCCCCGAGCCCGATGGCCTTCGGCCAGTGCGTCAGGTCGGTCGACGCCTTCGCGCCCTCGTTGCAGCCCTGCTGGCAGGTGCCCCGCTGGACGCACGGGCGGCGGCCGTCGTATGGCGCCGAAAGGATCGAGTTCGGCTCGGGCCACCAATGCCAGCCCAGACGGGTGTGCGCGCGTGCCACCTTCAGCCCGCCCGCTCCGATCGGCAGCGGGGGCAGCGGCGGGTCCTCCCCGCCAGGCGGGTAGGCGGGATCGCCAGCCATGCCGGACACGCCGAACTGCGCGATCGCTGCGCTCGTAGTACGGCCGTAGCTCCTCGTACGTGAGCGGCCAGTCGTCGGCGATGCCGTCGAGCGAGCGCACCCGGAAGTCCGAGGGCAGCATGCGCGGCCAGGCGCCGGCGAAGATGAGCATCGACCCGCCGACACCCGAGAACATGAGTGGCGACACCTCGGCGTCGCGTCTCGTCGATCGGGTAGTCCTCGGGCCGGCCACGCACGTTGGGGCTGGTCGACCACTGCTTGCGCATGGTCAGCTCCCAGTCCAGCTCCGGCCCGCGGTACTCCGCCCGGTCGTGCCAGTCGCCCTGCTCGAGACAGACGACGCGGAAGCCTGCCTCGGCCAGGCGCAGTGCCACGACACCCCCGGACGCGCCGGCGCCGACGATCAGGACGTCTGCTGGTTCCCTGGCCAACGCTGCCTCCTTCCGAAGTGCCGGGGCGTGGAGGTGGGCACACGCGAGGGTGCGGCCGCCCGGACTGCCACGCCACGGCGCGGACCCGGCGCCATAGTAAAGCTTCTCTTTCGGGCAGTAAACCTTGTCTTCCGCGCGTTCCGTGGCATGCGACGGGCGACAGGGTCGAGATGGAGGCGCGGCCTGCTGGGGGCCGACCCGCGCGGGCGCCGGCTCGGGTCAGCCGAGTGGCGCGGCCAGGACGTCGGGGCTGTCGGATGGCTCGCCGGCCTCGATCCAGCGCGCGATGAACTCGCGCGAGAAGAGCTGGTCGACGACCATCGCCGAGCCGCCGATGACCCCCGCCAGGGCAGCCAGTGACGAGCGTTGGACGAGCAGATCGCGGGTCGCGAGCGGCAGGGACCTGCGGTACACCGTCTCGCGGATGGCGGCGAGCAGCTGGTCCGGACTGTTGGCCACCCCGCCCGCGATGACGATCATCGAGGGGTTGAAGAAATTGACGACGCTCGCGAGCATGGCGCCGACGCGCCGACCGGCGGCCTGGAGGAGCGCCACCGCCAGTGGGTCGCCCGAGGAGGCGGCTCGGGCGACATCTTCCGCGCTCAGGTCGCCGTGCTGGTCGAGTGCCCGCCGGAGCTGAAGGCTGCGGCCCTCGAGGGCGGCGAGCCGCGCGTCGCGCGCGAGCGCGGCGCCGCCCGCCAACGCCTCGAGGCAGCCGATGTTGCCGCAGCGGCATACGATCGACGGGTCGTCGACGATCTGGATGTGGCCGACGTCGCCGGCACTGCCCTGCGCCCCGCGGTGCAGTCGCCCGCCGGACACGATCCCCGCCCCGATGCCGGTCCCGATCTTGACCACGACGACGTCGTCGTGGCCTCTGGCGACACCCGATCGCGCCTCGCCAAGCGCCAGCACGTTGACGTCGTTGTCGACCCACACGGGTGCGTGGTAGCGCTCGACGAACCGTTCCCGGATCGGGTAGCCGTCCCAACCGGGCATGATCGGTGGCGAGATCGGACGGCCCGTGCGGAACTCCACCGGTCCCGGCACCCCGATGCCGATACCCCACAAGCGGCCGGGCACGGCGTGGGTGGTCGTCGCGAGCACGGAGAACAGCTCGTCGACACGATCGAGGCAGACGTCCGGCCCGGCCTCGATTCGTGCCGGCTCGTCGTGATGACCGAGGATCCGGCCCTCGAGGTCGGTCAGCGCGACGTCGATGCTCGTCGCGCCGAGGTCCGCGACCAGGACGTGCCCGGCGCGGGCGTTGAACGCCAGCTGCCGGGGCGGCCGGCCACCCGTGCTCGGGCCGAGCTCGTCGTCGACGACGAGGCCGCGCTCCATGAGCTCGGCCACGCGCTGCGACACGATCGCACGGCCCAGGCCCGTTCGAGCCACGATCTGGGCCCGGGAGCGAGATGGCCCCAGCCGGATCTCGTCGAGGACCGTGACGAGGGCGTCGAGGGCATCCTCCGGGAGCGGGCTCGGCCCGTCCGGAAAGGCTGGCGCGTCGACTGGGCCGGGTCGCGCCGCGCGACCCTCGGCCGGCACCTTCACGCCAAGAGGATAGGACCTTACCGTCACGGAATCGGCTGACTTTTGCACTTGACACGTAAAAGTACGATCTGTGGCGTACGAAGCAAGCCGTCCCCAACCTCGTACGGCGCCTCGGCCCCATCACGCTGCAGCCCGGCGTATGGCTGCGGCAGTGCATCGCTCTAGGCTGTCTAGACTGATATCCGATCAGGACGAGTCGACAGGAGGCTCGCACGCCATGTGGCCGGCCCATCCGCGACCGTCGGTGTTCCCCTCCCCCGGGTCGGGAAGGCGCGCCCGATGAGCGCCCTGTCCGCGGTCGGCGCGGCCGTGATCGGCACGGGCTTCATCGGCACCGTCCACGTGGAACAGCTGCGGCGCATCGGCGTGCAGGTCCGCGGCGTGCTGGGCAGCACGCCGGAGCGCGGAGCGGGCCGGGCGACCGAGCTGGGCGTGCCAAGAGCTTTTGCCTCGCTCAACGAGCTGCTTGCCGACCCGTCCGTCGACGTGGTGCACGTCACGTCCCCCAACCATCTCCACCATCCGCAGGCGCTCGCCATCCTGTCCGCCGGCCGCCACATCGTGTGCGAGAAGCCCCTGGCCATGACAGCGGCCCAGTCCGCCGAGCTCGTGCGCGCCGCCGCCAGGGCGGGCGTCGTCAACGCGGTCAACTTCAACATCCGGTTCTATCCCCTCCATCAGCACACGCGGGAGGCAATCGCCGCGGGCGAGCTCGGCGACGTGCGCTTCGTCACGGGTCACTACCTCCAGGACTGGCTGCTGCACGATACGGACTGGAACTGGCGGCTCGAGCCGGACAAGGGCGGCGCACTCCGAGCCGTGGGCGACATCGGCTCGCACTGGCTCGATCTGGTCACGTTCCTCACCGGCCAGCGGATCGTGTCGGTCATGGCCGACGTGGCGACGTTCGTCCCCGTCCGGCGGAAGCCACGCGGCCCGGTCGAGACGTTCGCCTCCGAGCGCAGCGCCGAGACGGAGGCCCGCAGCATGGCCACCGAGGACGTGGCCTCGATCCTGCTGCGCTTCGAGAACGGCGCGCACGGGGCGCTGAGCGTGTCCCAGATCAGTCCCGGGCGGAAGAACTCGCTGCGCTGGGAGATCGACGGGTCGGCCGGCGCTGCCGCGTGGGACTCGGAGGTACCCGATCACCTGTGGCTCGGGCATCGCGACCGGGCGAACGAGCTGCTGCTCCGGAATCCGGCGCTCATGCTGCCGGGCGGACGTACCGCGGCGGCGCTGCCGGCCGGGCACGTCGAGGGCTTCGGCGACACGTTCGCGGCACTGTTCCGCGCGATCTACGCGGACGTTTCGGCGGGTCGCCCGGCCGATCGTCCGCCGTACGCGACCTTCGCCGACGGGCACGACGAGATGCAGATCGGCGATGCCATCGACACGAGCGCACGCGACGGGCGCTGGGTGGACGTGGATCGCGAGCCGGAGCCGGAGCCGGCGGGGGCGGCTCCCCGCAAGACGCAGCCGGAGGAGTTTTCACGATGAAGCTCGGTTTCCTGACCGCGCCGTTCCCGGAAACACCGTTGAACGAGGTCGCCGACTGGGCGGCGTCGGCCGGCTTCGAGGTCCTCGAGATCGCATGCTGGCCGCGCGCCACGGGTCCCACGAGGCGCTACGCGGGGACATCGCACGTCGACGTCGTCAACCTGTCCGACGCACAGGCGACGGACATCGTCGGGGAGCTCGAGGGCAAGGGCCTGTCGATCTCGGGCCTTGGCTTCTACCCCAACCCGCTCCATCCGGATCCGGTCCAGCGCGCAGACGCGATCGAGCACCTCAAGGCGGTCATGGTCGCGGCTCGCAAGATGGCGGTGCCCCTGGTCAACACGTTCATGGGCGGCGACGCCACGAAGAACCAGGACGAGAACTGGCAGGAGGCGCTGCGCGTCTGGCCCGACATCGTGGCGTTCGCGCGGGACCAGGGCGTGCGGATCACCCTCGAGAACTGCCCGATGCTGTTCAGCTACGACGAGTGGCCCGGCGGCCACAACATCGCGACGACGCCCCGCATGTGGCGCCGCATCCTCGAGCAGTGGCCGGACACGATCGGGCTCAACTTCGATCCGTCGCACCTGATCCTGCAGATGATCGACATGCGCCGCTTCCTCAAGGAGTTCGGCCCGCACGTCCTCCACTACCAGGCCAAGGACCTCATGATCGACCGCGACGGCCTGTACGAGCGGGGCATCTTCTCGATGGGGATGGGCTGGCAGATTCCGCGCATCCCGGGCCTTGGCGAGGTCGACTGGAGCGTCGTCTTCTCCGAGCTGTATCGCCAGGGCTACGAGGGTGAGTGCATCATCGAGCACGAGGATCGGCGGTTCGAGGGCAGCGACGAGAAGGTCAAGCAGGGCTTCCTCATCGCCCGGGACGTCCTCCGGCCGTACTGCCGATGATGGCGTCGGCCCCGACCCCTGGCTTGACTGGGCACCCCGGCATTCCTACCATCGTTGATCGATTATCGAAGGTCCTCGACCGGACGCTGTCACCCGTCGCCGATCGGAACCTTGGGCCGGAAGCGGCGCCCCACCGGCTCGACACCCTCATGAGGCTGGCCGCGCATGACTGAGATCGGGATCGAGCGGCTGACGCAGCATGACGTCGCCAAGACCATCGATCACTCGCTGTTGCGACCGGAGCTCGACGACGCCTTCGTCGAGGCCGGCTGCCGGCTGGCGGCCGAGTACGACGTGGCGTCCGTGTGCGTACGGCCCGCGGACGTCGTGCGCGCGGCGGCCATCCTGGCCGGCACCGAGGTCGCGGTTGGCACGACGATCGGCTTTCCGCATGGCAACCATCTGACCGAGACCAAGGTGTTCGAGGCGCGCCGGGCGCTTGCGGACGGCGCGCGCGAGCTCGACATGGTGCTCCAGATCGGCGCCCTTCGGTCCGGTCGCGACGCGGACGTCCTGGCCGACATCGCGGCCGTCGTCGAGGTCGCCCATGGCGCGGGCGCGATCGTCAAAGTCATCTTCGAGAACGCCTACCTGACCGACGACGAGAAGGTCCGCGCCTGCCATCTGACCGAGGCCGCGGGCGGCGACTTCGTCAAGACCTCGACCGGGTTCGCGCCGAGCGGTGCGACGCACGAGGACCTGCGTCTCATGCGGGCCAACGTGTCGCCGCACATCGGCGTCAAGGCCGCGGGTGGCGTGCGCACGCTCGACGCGCTGCTCGAGGTCATGGCGCTTGGCGTGACGCGTGTCGGTGCGACACAGACGAAGCCGATCCTCGACGACTTCCGGGCCCGCAAGGCGGGCGCCACTCCGGTCGCGGGACGCGGCCAGGACGGCGGGGCGTAACGATGCCCGTTGCGGAGATCCGGGTCGGCATGCTCGGCTCAGGCTTCATCGGCGAGTTCCACGCGCTCGGGCTGCGGTACGTGCCAGGCGCCCGGGTCGTCGCAAACCACGGTGCCGGGGAGGAGCGTCGCGAGGCGTTCGCGCGGCGCTTCGACAGCCGCCCCTACGACTCGATCGAGGGCGTCTGCTCGGATCCGGACGTCGACCTCGTCGTCGTGTCGCTGCCGAACCACCTGCACGTCGAGGCGGTCCGAGCCGCGGCTCGCAACGGCAAGGGGTCGCCTGCACGAAGCCGCTCGGGCGGAACGCGGCCGAGGCGGCCGAGATGCTCCGCGCGGTACGGGCGGCGGGCGTGTTCGACGCCTACCTCGAGAACGTCGTGTTCAACGTCGACATCATGCGCATGCGTGATCTGGTCCGATCCGGCGCCGTCGGGCGGCCCACGACGTTCCGTGCCCGCGAGGGTCACAGCGGGCCGCACGCGGCGCATTTCTGGGATGCCGAGCTTGCCGGCGGTGGCGCGCTGCTCGACATGGCATCGCATGGTGCCGAGGTGGCCCGCTTCCTGTTCGGGAAAGACGTCCCCATACGGGACGTGATCGCCTGGGGCTCGACACTCGTCCATGGCGAGCGGACCTCGGGCGAGGACAACGCGATCATGATCATGCGCTTCGAGGACGGCCGGGCGGCGACGTGCGACGTCTCGTGGTCGTCGAAGGGCGGCCTCGAGGGCCGGTTCGAGCTGTACGGCGACGCCGGCCGGATCATCGAGGACATCAGCGTCGGGTCGATGAAGGCCTTCATCGAACGGCCGGCCGGCTACATCGTCGAGAAGGCCGATGCCGAGACGGGCTGGATCTTTCCGGTCCCCGACGAGGTGCGGGTCCATGGCCACGATCTGATGATGGCCGACGTCGTCGAGGCGTTCCGTGCGGGCCGTACGCCCGAGGAGACGTTCCGGGACGGCTACGTCGTGAATGCCGTCATCGATGCCGCGTATCGGTCGCTGCGCAGTGGCAGCTGGGAACCGGTCGCCCTGGACCGGACGCTCATCGACGCCGCGCCCGCCGACACGTCCGCCGGCCAGGGCGTGTTGGGGGCCGCTCGATGACCGCCGCCGCGACCCGGCTGCCGTGGATGACGGCCGCGCTCGGACTGCTCGAGCGGATCGCCGAGACACAGGCCGATGCGATCGAGCGCGCCAGCCAATGGTGCGCGGACGCGATCGCGGCCGACGGGCTCGTGCACCTGTTCGGGACCGGCCATTCGCGGATCCCGGTCGAGGAGATGTTTCCGCGCTACGGCTCGTACCCGGGCTTCAATCCGATGGTCGAGCTGTCGATGACGTTCCACACCCAGGTCGTGGGCGCAAACGGCCAGCGCCAGGCCATGTTCATCGAGCGCATGCCGGGCCTGGCCGAGGTGATCCTCTCGAACTTCCGGTTCGGCCCAGCGGACGTGATGATCGTGTTCTCGGCCAGCGGCCTGACCGCGGTGCCCGTCGAGATGGCTCGCGGAGCCCGGCAACGCGGCCTGCGCACGATTGCAGTGACCTCGATCGCCCAGTCGACGTCGGCCGAGCCCGAGGCCGCCGCCGGGGCGAGGCTACTGGACGAGGTCGACCTCGTGATCGACCTGTGCACGCCACATGCCGACGCGATGTGCCATGTGGATGGCCTGGACACGCCGGTCGGCCCTGGGTCCACCGTCGCCGCCGTCGCCATCGTCAATTCGATCAAGGTCCGCGTGGCGGAGCTGCTCGTCGAACGGGGAGCGATGCCACCGGTCATCACCCGGGCCACGGTCGTGGGCGCGGATCGGTCGCGGGATCTCTTCGACGGCGCCTATCGAGAGCACGCGCGGCGCGTCGCCCGCGCATTGGCAGCGGGCGCGTGAGCGCCACGCGTTCGGCACGGAGGAGGTGTCAGCGATAGAACGCGACGAGGGGCCCCGAAGGTGGGGATCGTCAGATCGTCGGCGCGGCCAGGTCGGCGCGTCGAGCTGTAGGAGGCGAGAAAGAATGGGTAAGACGAAACGGGCACGCCTGCTGGTTGGCGTGGCGGCCTTCGCGGTCGTCGCGGCGGCCTGCTCCGGGACGGCGTCGCCGTCACCGAGCGTGGCGAACAGCCCAAGTGCGCCCGCCAGCGCGGGTGTGAGCGCGGGTGCGAGCTCGGAGGCGTCAGGCTCCCCGAGCGCGAGCTTGGCGGCCGGTGACTATCAGATCGGCTACTCGAATGGTGCCGGCGTGGGCAACGGCTTCCGTGAGGAGCAGGTCTGCACGGCCAAGGCGCAGTGGGCGGCGTACGGCGGCCAGTCCTCGGCGCTCACCGTCATCCATCGCAACACGGACGCGGCGGGCCAGCTCGCCGACATCCGCAACCTGATCGCCAAGGGCGTCAACGCGATCGTGTTCAACCCGAACGATCCCGCCGCACTGAACCCGGCCCTGGCCGAGGCGCACGCGGCAGGTATCACGACGGTCTCGGTCGACGCCTACGTCACCGATCCCAACACCTGGAACCTGTACAACAACCAGATCAAGTACGCGGAGCTCGGCGCCAAGTGGCTGTTCGACCAGCTCGGCGGCAAGGGCACCGTCTGGTATACCCGCGGCCTGGCCGGCAACCCGGCCGACAGCGACCGTGACACCGGGTTCAAGAACGTCCTCAAGGACTACCCGGACATCAAGGTCGTCCCGAACAACGACGGCGTGTTCACCGGCTGGGACCCGGCGACCGCGACCAAGGTCACGAACGACTTCATCAGCGGCGGTCAGTACGACTCGATCGACGGCATCTGGGCGTCCGGCATGGGCAAGCAGATCGTCGACGCGATCAAGGCCAACAACAAGAAGTTCGTTCCGATCGCAGACGCGGACATCGGCGGCTTCGTGCAGCAGCTGCTCGACCCGACCAACTTCCCGGGCCTCACCGGCGCGGCCGTGACGAACACGGCCTCCGTCGGCGGTGCCGGCATCACGCTCGCGCTCGAGCTGCTCAACGGCCAGAGCGTCCAGGCCGATCCGAACGCCGGACGGGCCAACACGGTCCTGCTCGATCCGCAGATCCTCGACAACACCACGGATCAGGGCAAGGCGGCCCTCAAGGATTGGGTCTCCGTCCCGGGCCTGGATCCGCTGTGGCCGCTCAGCCTCTCCATCCCGAACTGGACCACGTACGATCCCAACACCGTCCCGGCAACCTGCAAGGGCGCATAGGGACCTCGCGCCTCGCACTCGGGGGACGTCGCATCCGCGGCGTCCCCCACTTCTTCACCTGCAAGAATGGAGCCGATGACCGCGACCGCGACCGACCTGCTGCTCGAGGCGAGCGACATCTCGAAGACGTACGGCGCCGTGGTGGCCCTCAAGTCCGCGTCGCTGGCGGTTCGGCCCGGTGAGGTCCACGCGCTCATGGGCGCGAACGGCGCGGGCAAGAGCACACTCGTCAAGATCCTGACCGGGGTGGTTCATCCCGATACAGGAACCATCTCCGTCCGCGGCCGCTCGCGCCAGGTTCACTCGCCCGCCGAGGCCCGCCGTGGCGGCCTCATCTCGGTGTACCAGGAGCCGGCGCTCATCCCGGACCTCGAGATCCGGGCGAACCTGAGGCTCACGAACACCCCCGTCGAGGCGTTCCGCGCGTGGCTCGCCGAGCTCGGCCTGCCCGACCTCGACCTGTCCAGCCTGGCGCGCCGCCTGCCGCTCGCCTCGCTGCGCGTCATCGATCTGGCCCGGGCCCTCGCCGCGGAGCCTGACCTGCTCATGCTCGACGAGATCACCGCCGCCCTGCCGGCGAACCTCACCGAACGGGTGCTCGAGGTCGTCGGGCGGCAGCGGGGCGGCGACCGGTCGGTCATCTTCATCTCGCATCGCATGATCGAGATCGGCGCGGTGTGCGACCGCGCGACGGTCCTGCGCGAGGGCGAGACGGTCGGCGTCGTGGACGTGACCGAGGGATCGGAGGAGCGCATCGTCGAGCTCATGCTGGGGCAGATCGCAACGGACATGTCGGCGGTCGCCGGTCGCCCGGCCGCGACCCGACCCCTCGACACGATTCCGCGGATCCAGGTCCGGAACCTGAGCGCGCGTACGAAGCTGCACGACGTCTCGTTCGACCTGTATCCAGGTGAGGTGCTCGGGCTGGCCGCCCTCGAGGGCCAGGGCCAGGACGAGCTGTTCGATATCCTGGCCGGCTCGGCCCGGGCGACGGCTGGCGAGGTCCGCGTCGACGGCAAGCCGGTCGCGTTCCGCCATCCGGCCGATGCGATCCGGGCGGGCGTCGTGTACGTGGCCGCCGATCGTGCCGAGGCGCTCCTCATGCAGCGCTCGGTGCGCGAGAACATCGCCCTGCCGCTGACCGCCCGGCTGCCTGGCTGGGGCGCCATCAACCTGCGCGCCGAGAGCAAGCTGGTCGAGCGGGCGGTCGCAACGCTCCAGATCGACGCCCGCGCCGGCGGCGAGGTGCGCCGCCTGTCGGGTGGCAATCAGCAGAAGGTCACGATCGCGCGCTGGGTGGCGGGCGGCGTCCACGCGATGCTGTGCTTCGACCCGACGCGCGGGATCGACATCGGCACCAAGCAGCAGATCTACGTGCTGCTGCGTGATCTCGCGGCTGCCGGCGCCGCCGTGCTCCTGTACACGTCCGAGCTCAAGGAGGTCCAGCTCGTCTGCGACCGGGCGATCGTCATCTTCGGCGGCCGCGTCGTGGCCGAGCTGAGCGCGGCCCAGTCCGACGAGCCGGCGCTGCTCCGGGCCGCCTACAACCTGCGAGCCGACGCCGCGCTGCCGGAGGCCAGCGTGATCGAAGGCAGCGAGGGGCCCGCCACGCCCGCTCCCGACGGGCCCGTGCCGCCTGCCGGCACTCCCCCACCCGGCGCCGACGCCACGGTCGTGGGCGAGCCGTGAGCGCCACCACGGCCCCCGTCCGCTTGGCACGGACCCGGCCCCTGGACGCGCTGGCGGGCTGGATCCGCCAGAGCGCCTGGATCCTGAGCCTCGTCGCCCTGCTCGTCGCGCTGCTCGTGTTCACGAAGGTCATCCAGCCGAGATATGGGCCAATTGCGCTCCAGGGCCTCGGGACGTCCGTGCTGCCGCTCGCGCTGGCAGCCGTCGCCCAGGCCGTCGTGATCATCGGGGGCGGCATCGATCTGTCGATCGGCTCGATGATGGCGCTCACGAGCGTCGTGTCCGCGACCCTCATGAACGGCCAGTCCGAGGAGTTCGGCGTCGTCGTCGTCCTGGGCGTGCTGCTCCTGGGCCTCGGCATCGGAGCCGTCAACGGCGCCCTGGTCGTCGGGACCCGTGTGCCCGACATCGTCGTGACGCTGGCCATGTCCTTCGTGTGGGCGGGCCTCGCGCTGCTCGTCCAGTCGAGGCCGGGCGGCGGCGCATCGTCCTGGCTCAAGGACCTCGTGGTCGGCCCGATCGGCAACGAGTGGATCCCGAAGGCCGCCGTCGCCCTCGCCGTCGTGGTCGCCGTGGTCTGGGTCCCGCTCTCGCGGTCGCGGCTGGGACTCTCGATCTATGCCGTGGGCAGCAACCGGCTCGCGGCGTTCCGGAGCGGCGTGTCGGTCGGCCGAACGACGATCGCGGCGTACATGATCACCGGCCTGTTCGCCGCGCTCGCGGGTCTGTCGCTCACGGCGAGCACCGGGATCGGCACACCGGTGCCCGGGCCGTACACCCTGCTGAGCGTGGCCGCGGTCGTGCTCGGCGGCGTCAGCCTCGCCGGTGGCCGGGGCGGTGTGTTCGGGCCGATCGTCGGCGTGGTCGTCCTGCAGCTGATCCAGACGGACATGACGTTCCTTAACATCGACACGAACCTGTCCCTCGTCGCGCAGGGCGTCATCCTGATCGGCGTCGTGATGTTCGGCAGCCTGATCGAGATGCGAAGGAGCCGGACATGAGCGCCGCGGTCGGCATCAATCGCTACCGCGAGGTCGGCGCTTGGCGCATCCTCTTCCGGGACCGTCCGATCGTCCCGCTCATCGGTCTGCTCGTCGTTCTGGTCGGCGTGATCGAGGTCGCGCGGCCGGGCATCGTCAGTCCGAACTGGGCCAACGTCATCGTCCGGACCTCGGTGCCGCTGGCGATCCTTGCCGGCTGCCAGACGCTGACGATGCTCACGGGTGGCATCGACCTGTCGGTCGGCGCCGTGGCGTCCATGGCAGGGTTCGTCACGGCCACGCTCGTGCACAGCCCCGGCGGCCCCGCCCAGGGCATCGCCGTGGCGCTCGCGGCTGCCGCGCTGGCGGGTCTCGTGACCGGCATCGGCGTGGGTGTCTTCCGCGTCCACCCGCTGATCATGACCCTGGGCATGAGCTTCGTCGTCCTCGGGCTGGCCAACGTGTGGCAGCTCCAGTCGGTCCAGACCGGCGCGGGTGTTCCGGCGGTGCTGACGACGCTCGGCTCGGGCACCTTCCTGGGCTTCATCCCGCACAGCATGCTGGTGTACATCCCGGTCATGCTGGTCATCCTCATCGGCTTGAGACGCACCGGCTACGGCCGGCTGCTGTACGCCGTCGGCGACAATCCCGTCGCGGCACGCTTGTCCGGCGCTCGCTCGTGGCAGGTCCTGACGGTGTTGTACGTGATCTCGGCCATCCTGGCCGGGATCGCCGGGCTGCTCCTGTCGGGCTTGACGAACACCGCCAGCGTGTCCCTGGCCGACAGCTCGGTTCTGCCCTCGATCGCGGCCGCCGTCATCGGCGGCACCTCGATCCTCGGCGGCAGGGGTGGCTACGGGGGCGCGATCGTCGGCGCGCTGATCCTGAGCGTGCTGACCGCGCTCCTCACCGTGCTCGGGCTGCCGGAGGCCACGCGCCAGGTCGTGTTCGGCTCGATCATCGTTGCCGTCGCCGCCGCGTACACGCGCGTGACCGGCGAGGCCTGAGGCCTCGAGGGCCGTGATGACGGACGACGCGACCCGCCACCTGGGCCTCGACCTCGGCGGCACGTACGTCAAGTGGGTCGTCGTCGAGCGCTCGGGGGTTGGCTGGCGAACGCTCATCCGTGATCGTGCGGCGACGCGCCTTGTCGCCGATCCGGACCTGGTCCCGACCGCGGTCACCGCCCAGCTGACCGAGATCGCGCTCGCGGCGCACGGGCCCTGGGGCCCCATCGCGAGCGTCGGCATCGGGGTGCCCGGGCTGTACGACTCGGCGACGGGACGGACCGTGTTCCTGGTCAACGTGCCCGGCCCGTGGGAGGGCTTCGCCGTGGCCGAACCGGTGGCGCGGGCGGTTGGCGTCCCGGTCGCGCTGATCAACGATGCGCGGGCATTCGGGCTGGCCGAGCTGCGCCTCGGCGCGGGGCGGGGCGCCTCGACCATGGTCGGGTTGACCCTTGGCACCGGTGTCGGCGGGATGATCGCGATCGATGGCCAGGTGCACCAGGGCCACGACGGCACGGCCGGCGAGATCGGGCACCAGACGATCGATCCGGACGGCCCATGGTGCGGCTGCGGCAACCGGGGCTGTCTCGAGGCCTATGCGAGAGCCGACCAGATCGCCGCCGCGGCCGGCACGGCGACCGTCGAGGAGGCAGTCGCCCGCGCAACCGCTGGCGACGCGCAGGCGGCCGATGGCATCGCCCAGGCGGCGCGCTATCTCGGGATCGGCATCGCCAACGCGATCACGCTCGTGTCGCCCGACCGGGTCGTGATCGGCGGCGGCGTGGCCGCGGCCGGCGACCTGCTGCTGGAGCCGATCCGTGCGGAGCTGCGGCGTCGCGTGCGCACCACGGCCCTCGGTCAGGTCGAGGTCGTTACAGCCGAGCTGGGACCGTGGGCCGGTGCAATCGGCGCGGCGATCCACGGCGCCGAGTCCCCCGTCCGGCATGGCCGGGCCGGCGGTGGCCTCGCTCTGGCCACGGCAGTGGCCGCCGAGGGCGATGCCACGGAGGCCGGGGTCAGGTGATCGAAGACGGTCACCAGCCCCACTACCGCCAGATCGAACGCGCGCTGCGCGGCCGGATCTCGGCGCTGCGGCCGGGCGAGCGCGTGCCGTCCGACGCGGAGCTGAGCGTCGAGTTCCGGGTCAGCCGGATGACGGCACGGCACGCCATGCAGCGTCTCGTCGAGGACGGGCTCGTCAGTCGCGAGCCGGGCCGGGGCACGTTCGTCGCGCCGCCACCGGTCCACCGCCGGGCGACCCGGCTCATGACCTTCACCCAGGAGATGACCCGGGCCGGGCGCGTGCCACGCTCACGGGTCCTGGCCCGAGCCATACGGCCGTCATCCCGGACGGAGGCGGCCAGCCTGGCCATTCCGATCGGCCAGCCCGTGGTCCACGTACGTCGGCTGCGGCTGGCCGACGACGAGCCGATCGCCGTCGAGACGACCGTCCTCGTCGGCTCGACCGCGGAGGCGGTCATGACCGCGGATCTCGCGCACGGGTCCCTGCACGAGACCCTGCGCCGGGCGGGCATCGTGCCCCGCCGGGGCTCGGGCACGATCTCGGCCGCGGCGGCGACCGCCGAGGACGCCCGGCTCCTCGGGATCCGCCGAGCCGATCCACTGCTCGTCGAGCGGCGGGTCATCGTGGACGGCCACGGCCGGCGCATCGAGGCGACAGAATCGCGCTACGCCGCCAGCCGCTACGGGCTCGAGGTCCAGTTCGACATCGAGGCCACGGAGGCTGCCGAGTCGGCCGTTCCAAGCGCCCCCGGAGGAACGCCGTGAGCGGCCGGACGACGGTCCGCGGCCGGCTCGTCCTCGACGATCGCGTGGCGTCCGGCCGGATCGCGCTCGACGCCGGCGTGATCACGGAGGTGGAGCTCGACGCGGAGGACCGATCCGACGCCGACTACATCGTGCCGGGCTTCGTCGACGTCCACGTCCACGGCTGGGGCGGTCACGACGCGATGGCCGACACGGCCGCCCTGTCGGGCATGGCTCGCGCCCTGCTGCGCCACGGCGTGACGTCGTTCCTGCCGACCGCGGTGAGTGCGCCGCTCGCGGACATCGCGGCCTTCGCCGAGCGGGTCCGGGCCTGGTTGCCGGCCGCTCCCGCTGACGGCGCCGAGCCGCTCGGGTTCAACCTCGAGGGGCCATTCCTCGCCCCGGCCCGACGGGGAGCGCACGACCCGGCGCTGCTCGTGGAGCCGGCCGCGGTGCCGGCGTCGAGGATCGAGTCGCTCGTCGACGGGATGCGGATCATCACCCTTGCCCCGGAGCTGCCCGGAGCGCTCGAGCTGACGGCGCGTCTGAGCGGGCGCGGCGTGGCCGTCTCGCTCGGGCACTCGGCGGCGACCTTCGACGAGGCGCGGGCCGGGTACGCCGCCGGCGCGGTCACGACGACCCATCTGTTCAACGCGATGAGCGGCATCGAGCACCGCGCGCCGGGTCTCGCGCTGGCCGCGCTCCTGGAGCCCGATGCGTACGTCGAGCTGATCGCCGATGGCATCCACGTCGATCGGGCGCTGTGGCCGCTCATCGTCCGGCTCAAGGCCCCCGACCGGCTGCTCCTCGTGAGCGACGCGATCGCCCTGGCCGGCACGGGCGACGGGCGCGGTCGCGTGGGTGGGCTCGACGTCGAGGTCGCGGCCAGGCGCGTGACGCTCGTCGGGACGACCACGCTCGCTGGCTCGGTCCTGTCGCTCGACGTCGCGGTTCGAAACCTCGTCGGCTCGGGCGTCGCCTTGCCGGTGGCGGTCGCCGCCGCCGGTCGCGTGCCGCTGGCGCTGCTCGGCGTGACCGATCGGGGCCGGATCGCACCGGGCCAGCGGGCGGACCTCGTTGCGCTCGACGCGGCACTGCAACCCCGCCGCGTGATGCGCGGCGGCACGTGGTTCGAGGCCGACCCGGCCTGACCGTGCCCGGGCCCGCCGCCCACTGACCTTTCGTGCCGGGCAAGCCTCGAGCGGCCTGCTCCGGGCGCCCGTCGGCGACGCTCAGTGCGGAATGGCAGCGCGCCCGGCTCGCCCGGCCAGTTCGTGGCCAGCCCCGTGGCCAGCCTCGTGGCCAGCCCGGTGGGGTTCGCGGCCACCGTCGGGTGTGTAGTAGCGGCGATACTCGGCCGGCAGCAGCGTCGAGTAGCGCTGGAAGACCGCGTAGAACTGGTGCACGTTCGTGTAGCCCACGCCGTGGGCGACCTCCTCGACGCTCAGGTCGGTCGAGAGCAGGAGGCGTTTCGCCTCCGCCAGGCGAACGCGCGTCGTGTACTCCTTGAAGCCGACCCCGCTCACCTCGCGGAACACGTGGCGCACGCGTGACGGGCTCAGGTGCACGACCCGGGCGACCTCGTCGAGCGTGACCCGTTCGCGGCAGTGCTCCTCGACGTAGGACAGCACCGGCCGTATCTGCTCGCGGCGGGCGGCATCGCCGGTGCAGCGCTCGTGCCCGGTGCCTCGAGCGTCCTGTGTCTTGCACGTCCGGCTGAGCAGGCCCAGCACGAGCCGCAGCTTGGCGTCGAGCAGGTGCCGATCGGCGGGATCCCCGCGGCCGGCGATGGCGGCCAGCTCGTGGAGGGCGGGCGTGACCTCCGCCGCAAGCGGGCTCGAGTGCGCGATGCGATCGATGCCGCGCTCGTCGGCGGCCCGGAACGGCGCGAGATAGCCGGTATCGAACGCCCGGCAACCGGGTGCGGCGACGAGCTCCGGTCGGAAGATCACGAGCAGGAGTCGGAGCGAACCGCCCGCATCGGCCAGGGCCACGTGGGGCTGCGAGTTGTCGACGACGAAGATGTCGCCGGGCTCGATCGGGCGCGCCTGCCGGCCGAACATGAACCGGCCACGGCCCTCGAGACACAGCGCGATCTCCAGATACTCGTGCCAGTGCAATCGGTCGCGGTCGCCCTGGGTCCGGTACTCGAGAACGGCCAGCGGAAAGTCGGGATCGAGGTCCTGGGTCCACAGGAAGAGGCTCACCGCACGGCGCCCGCAGTGGGTCCGGGGATGGCTCCCGATCGATCCATAGCCCCGATCGTGTGCCGCGCCTGGGCGCCCCGATCAGGGCCACACGGCCCGAAGCCGAGGTCCGAGTGTCGCCCGCAGCCGCTTTTGCCAGTACGTCGGCCCGGTCTGGCATTGCCGTCACGACCGCCCGGCAGGATCGTGCATGCGGGTCATCAGTTCCGGCATCACGGAGAAGCCCCATGAAGCACTTCCCGCATCTCTTCAGCCCGCTCGAGCTCGGTCCGCTGACGCTGGCCAACCGAATCGTGCACGTGCCGACCGACGTCAGCTCGTCGCACGCCGACGGCGAGGTCAGCGAGCGCGACATCCACCATCACGCGCAGATCGCCCGGGGTGGCGCGGGCTTCGTCATCGTCGGCGCGACGACGCCGGACATGAAGACCGGCAGGCCCACCGTCACGTGCCTCGTGGCCGACGGCGACAACTACATCCCGGGCCTGGCACGCCTGGCCGAGAGCATGCACCGCTACGGCTCGAAGTGCGCCGTCCAGCTCCAGCATCCCGGTCGCCAGTGCGCGATCCCGCGCTACAACACGCTGGGCGCCACGGATCGGGTCCTGAAGCTGCCCTGGTCGGCGGGACACGAGATCGTCTACGAGAACGCCGAGGAGCATGGCAAGGAGATCCGGGCGGCCTCGATCGCCGAGATCCTCGAGCTCGTCGACCTGTTCAGCGAGGCCGCCTGGCGGGTCAAGCAGGCCGGCTTTGACGCGGTCGAGCTGCACGCCGCGCACGGCTACCTCCTCTCGGAGTTCATGAGCCCGTTCCTCAACATGCGCACCGACCGCTTCGGTGGCAGCTTCGAGAACCGCATGCGTTTCCCGCTCGCGGTCGTGGACTCGATCCAGAAGAAATGCGGCAGGAGCCTCCCGGTGCTCGTCCGCTACTCGTTCGACGAGTGGTACGCGGGCGGCCGCGGCGCGGAGGAGGGCGTCGAGATCGCGCGCGTCCTGGAACGGGCCGGCGTGGCCGCGGTCGACCTGTCGATGGGCATGCAGGAGAGCCCCGGTGCCGGGTTCGATCCGATGCAGTACCCGCAGGGCTGGGCGACCTACGCGGCCGAGGCCGTCAAGCAGGCCATCCGCATCCCGGTCATCACCAGCCACTCCCTGCGCGACCCGGAGTACTGCGAGCAGATCCTGGCCGAGGGCAAGACCGACCTGGTCGGCCTGTCGCGGCAACTCCTCGCCGATCCGTACTGGCCCGTGAAGGCGCAATACGGGCGCACGAAGCAGATCAGGCGCTGCATCTCATGCCTCGGCGGCTGCTGGCAGGAATCGCTCATGGCCAAGCACGAGATTGCGTGCTCGATCAACCCGGCCTGCGGCCAGCCCGCCTTCGACCAGATGACGCGCACCGAGCAGGGCGTCAGGGTCGCGGTCGTCGGCGGCGGTCCAGCCGGCATGGAGGCGGCGCGCGTCGCCACCGAGCGCGGCCACTTCGTGACGCTGTACGAGCAGTCCGGCGAGTTGGGCGGCGCGCTCAAGTACGTGTGCCTCGTACCCGGCAAGGAGAAGATGCGCTGGTATCTGGACTGGATCCGCGACCAGCTGCTCGACCTCCACGTCGACATCCGCCTCAACCACGCGCCCACGGTCGACGAGCTGGCCGGCTACGACGTCGTGCTCAATGCCACCGGTGCGCGCTCGTACGTGCCGCCCGTCCACGGCGACACGTCCCGGGTCGTGCCCTTCGAGGAGGCCATGGCCTGCCCGAAGGTCTCGTGCGAGTGCCATCCCGGCGGCCGCAGGCTGCGGAAGCTGGGCGAGAAGAGCTCCCACATCCTGCTCTGGGGCGACCAGTACGCGGCCCTCGACACGGCCTCGTTCCTGGCCAACATTGGCAAGCAGGTCACGATCGTGACCGAGAACCGCGAGTTCGCCGCCGAGACCGAGGTCATCCACCTGTACGTCCAGCGCAAGCGCTTCGCCCAGACTGACGCGGAGGTCCTGAGCTCCCGCCCGTATCCCTACCCGGTCGCCGTCATCACGGGCAGCACCGTGGAGGAGATCCGCGACGGCGAGGTCGTCCTGCGCGACAAGGACTTCAACCTGACCAGCCTGGCGGTCGACGAGGTCGTCACCTGCCACACGCGCGCCGAGACGGCGCTCTTCTCGGAGCTGCGAGCAGCCGGTGTGCACGTCGTCAATGCCGGCGACTCCGTTCGGCCGCGCAACCTGTATCACGCCGTCAAGGAGGGCGCGGGGTTCGGGCTCGCGGTCGACGAGCACCTGCTGTTCAACCCGAACGGCGCCATCGTCGACGACCTGCCGATCGACGTCCTGGCCCAGCTCACGCGGCCCGAAGCGGCCTCGTATTCGAGTCAGCGCATGCTCGAGCTCATGGCCTCGGCCGGCAACGGCACTTCGGGGCGGTGACGGCATGATGCTCCTCGATCGGATCGACGGCGGCGACCGGCTGGCGCACGGGAACGCGAATCGCGAGACCATCATCTCGATCCGCCGGGCCGTCCCCGATGACATCGCCGCGTGCGGCCGAATCCTGTACCAGGCCTTCGCGACGGTCGCGACCGAGCACGGTTTCCCGCCCGACTTCGACTCCATCGAGGTTGCCACCGACGCGATGCACGGCCTGGTCACGAACCCCGGCTACTGCGGGGTCGTGGCCGAACGCAACGGGCGCGTGGCCGGCAGCAGCTTCCTCGACGAGCGCGGGTCGATCGCGGCGATCGGCCCGGTCAGCGTCGATCCCCTCGTGCAGGACGGCGGTGTCGGGCGTGCGCTCATGGCGGCCATGCTCGCCCGCGCCGGGGCCAGGGCTGCGGCCGGCATTCGACTCATCCAGATCAGCTACCACAACCGGTCGCTCAGTCTGTATGCCAAGCTCGGCTTCGATGTCCGGGAGACGTTCGCGGCGATGTACGGCGAGCCGGCGCCGAGTGCGTTTCCGGGCTACGCCGTGCGTCAGACCGTGCCCGAGGACGAGGCCGCGTGCAACGCACTGTGTGTCCGGATCCACGGCCACGACCGGGCCCCCGAGCTCGCCCACGCGGTCGCCAGGGGTCGCGCCCGTATCGTCGAGCGGCTGGGTCGCATGACCGGCTACACGACCGGGATCGGCTACTTCAGCCACTCCGTCGCGGAGACGAACGACGACCTCCAGGCGCTCATCTGCGAGGCCGGACGGCTGCCTGCGCCGGGCATCATCGTGCCGCTCGGCAACGCCGAGTTGTTCCGCTGGTGCCTGGCCCGCGGCCTGCGCGTCTTCTTCGTCCTGAACATGATGACGATCGGGCTCTACCAGGAGCCCCGGGGCGCGTACCTGCCGTCGATCGGCTACTGAAAAATTGCCGGACGCCACGAGCTCCGGCAGCCGGCCGCGAGCTCGCTCAGCCGGCCTCGAGCTCGCCGGGCGTCACACCGGCGCGGCGGGCCGTCAGGCTCGCTCCGGCGCTGGCCACGGCCACGAGCACGATCGCGACGAGCTCGATGGCCGCGAGCCCCTGTCCCAGCAGGGCGAACCCCGCGACGGCCGCAATGGCGGGCTCCAGGCTTGTGAGCACGCCGTACGTGGCGGCGCGTAGGCGCCCGATCGCCGCCATCTCGAGGGACCACGGCACGGCACTGCTGAGGAGCGCCACGGCCAGACCGGCCAGGAGCACGGACGGTGACCCGAGGACCGGACCGAGATCGCCGGTGGCGGTCGCGAGCGGCACCGCGACGAGCGCGCCGACCAGCAGCGCCGGCGTCAATCCGCGTCCGTCGGGCCAGTCGACGGCGAGGCGCTGGCCGACGAGGACGAAACACAACCAGCCCGCGCCCGCGGCGAGGGCTGCAATGACACCGACCAGGTCGTCGGCCGCGAGGCGGCCGCCGGCGAGCACGTAGATCCCGCCCGCCGCGAGCACCACCCAGACCAGGTCGCGGATACGACGTGAGCCGGCCAGCGCGAGCGCCAGAGGACCCCAGAACTCGAGGGTGACCGCGACACCGAGCGGGATCCGCGCGATCGCCGTGTAGAAGGCCGTGTTCATGCCCACGAACACGAGTCCGAGCAGGATCGCCGTTCGCCAGGCGCGTCGTGGCCGGGGCGGCGTCGAAGGCCGCCGGACGAGGGCCAGGAGGAGAAACGCGAACACGAGCCGCAGCGCGACGACAGCGATCGGCGCATGGTCACGCAGGACGTCGGTCGCCACCGCGGCCCCGCCCTGGACCGATGTCGCCGCGGCGACCACGAGCAGCTCCGGCGGCGCCTCCGACAGCCCGAGTCGAGCCGGCAACCGCAGCCGGCGGCCGGAGCCGATCCGCGCGGCACCGCCGCCGCCGATACCGGCGTCCCGCCGGTTCAGTCGACCCGCTTTGCCGTCATCGCGGCGCGCGCCTCGTCCCAGTCCTTTCGGAAGCGGACAATGCCGGCGTCGGTCAGCGGATGGTGGACCATCTGGCGCAGCACCTTGAGCGGCAGCGTCGCGATGTGGGCGCCGGCGAGGGCCGCCTGCGTGACGTGGAGCGGGTGCCGGATGGATGCCGCCAGGACCTCGGCGTCGAGGTCGTGGATGGCCACGATCTCGGCCAGCTCGCGCACGCACGTCATGCCGTCCTCGTTGATGTCGTCCAAACGGCCGACGAACGGCGACAGGAGCGATGCCCCGGCCTTGGCGGCCAGAAGACCCTGGTTGGCGCTGAAGATCAGCGTGCAGTTGGTCTTGATGCCCTCCTGGGCGAGGCGGCTGATCGCCTCCAGGCCCTCCTCGCTCATGGGCACCTTGACGACGACATTCGGGGCGAGCCCGGCGAAATGCCGGCCCTCCTCGAGCATGCCGTCGACGTGCTCCGCCACCACCTCGGCCGAGACGGGACCCGGGGTCAGGCCACAGATCTCCTGGAGGACGGCGTCGTAGCTGGCGCCACCGACCTTCGCGTACAGGGTGGGGTTGGTGGTCACCCCGTCGAGCACGCCCCACCGGGCGGCGACGCGGATCTCGTCGATATCGGCGGTGTCGAGGAAGAGCTTCATGGTTCTCCTTGTCGGATTGATCCTAGCGCCGCGCGACCAATGACCGCGAATACCCCCGTTCGTGCCATTGCGATCGGCGCTCGGCTCCGGCTAGACTCCGCACGCGTTCCATCCTGCCGTGTTTGCCCGAACCCGGCGGTGCCCGTCACGCCGTAGGGGGTTCGGAGTCTGGCCCTGCACGCGCCCCACACCACCACGCGCGATCGCATCCGTCCGCCGATCGGCACGCGTCCAGCGGTCGTGGTCGCCGTCTACGCCGCGGTGGGCCTTGCCTGGATCGTGGGTTCCGGGGTCATTCTCGACGCCCTTGCGCTGCCGACGGAGCTCGGCAATGCCGTCGAGCTCGTCAAGGGCGCCGGTTTCGTGACCGCCACGGCCCTGGCCCTGTACACGGTCCTGCGGCTGCGTTCCACGGCCCTCGACCGGGTACGTGAGGACCTGCAGATCCGAGGCGACCAGCTGGCCGAGACCGCGGGACTCCTGCGCGCGATCGTCGATGCCGCGCCGTTGCCGATCTGCACGCTCGATGCGGCCGGCCGCGTGCACAGCTGGAACCCGGCCGCGGCACGGGTCACCGGCTGGAGCGCGGTCGAGGCACTCGACACCGCGCTCCCACTTTTCACGGCGGATGGATCGATCTCTGCCGCCGCCGGCGATGACGCCACGACAGGCTACCTCGCGGCCGACGCGATGCCAGCCCACGGCGCGACACCGGTGACCGGCCCGGACGAGGCCGCGTCCGATCTGCTCGACCGGATCGTGTCGGGCGAGACGATCGACGGGTTGCAGGCGCACGCGCGGCGGCGGGACGGGGCGTCACTCACCCTCCGGCTGTGGACGGCGCCGCTCCACGATCACCACGGCAACGCGGCCGGAACGCTGCTCATCTGCGAGGACGTGACCGTCCAGACCGAGGTCGACGAGGAACGCCGCCGGCTGGCGCAGGCCGTCGAACAGGCCGCCGAGGCGATCATCATCACCGATCTCTCGGCCTCGATCCGGTACGTCAACCCGGCCTTCGAGCGCGTGTCCGGCTACAGTCGATCGGAGCTCATCGGTCGCAACCCGCGGATCCTCCAGTCGGGGCAGCAGGATGGCGAGTTCTACCGGCGCCTGTGGTCGACGATCACGGCCGGGCAGATCTGGACCGGGACCCTGATCAATCGCCGACGTGATGGCAGCCTGTACGAGGAGACGGCGGTCATCAGCCCCATCCGGGACGAGCGCGGCGAGATCGTGAGCTACGTCGCCGTCAAGCGCGACGTTACCCATGAGCACGCGCTCGAGCGGCAGCTGGCGGAGGCCCAGCGCATGGAGGCCGCCGGGCAGCTCGCGGGTGGCATCGCACACGACTTCAACAACCTGTTGACCGCCATCAGCGGCTATGCCCAGCTTCTCCGCGACGAGCTCCCTTCCGACGACCCGCGCAGCCAGGACGCCGAGCAGATCGTGCGCGCCTCGGACAGCGCCACCGGGCTCGTGCGGCAGTTGTTGGCCTTCAGTCGACGGAGCGTCCTCCAGCCGCGCGTGATGCGCCTCGAGCTGCTGCTCGAAGAGCTCCGACCGATGCTCGGGCGGCTGGTCGGCGCGCCGATCGACCTCGAGATCAAGGTCGGGCACGGCATCGGCCAATCCTCGCCGATGCCGGCGAGCTCGAGCAGGTGATCGTGAACCTGACCATGAATGCCCGAGATGCCATGCCCCACGGCGGACGGCTGACGTTCGCCCTCGAAGCCGCCCCGGCGGACGAGAGTGTCGCCGAGCCCGACGACCGGAGGCCACGAGTCCGCATGTCGGTCCGCGACACCGGGATCGGCATGGACGCCAACACGCTGGCCCATGTCTTCGAACCGTTCTTCACATCCAAGCCGGCGGGCAAGGGCACCGGCCTGGGGCTGGCGACGGCGTACGGCATCATCCGACAGTCGGGTGGCACGATCACGGCCACGAGCGAGCCCGGATGCGGCGCCACCTTCGACATCCTGCTGCCCGTGTACACGGGGTCCGAGGCTCCCGCGGCGAAGAGCGTGCCGCTGCCGAGGCCGGAACGAGGTTCCGAGACGATCCTTCTGGTCGAGGACGAGGCGACGGTCCGCGCGTTCGCCCGCACCGCGCTGGACCGGCTCGGCTACCGGGTCATCGACGCCGCGGACGCGGACGCGGCGCGGGCGGCGATCGCGCTCGACGGGATGATCGACTTGCTGCTGACCGACGTGACCCTGCCCGGACAGAGCGGCCCTGAGTTCGCAGCATGGTTCGGCGCGCGACACCCCGCAACCCCGATCCTGTACATGTCCGGCTACACGGGCGACGCGGTCCTGCGGCACGGCGTGGAGATCGGCGAGATGGCGTTCCTGGCCAAGCCGTTCACCTCACACGAGCTCGCCCAGCGCGTCCGCGACGTCCTCGACGGGGCGGTCTCCGGCTGAATCTCGCGGTCAGGCGGTCGGTGTCGCCTCGCTGATCTGCGGCTTGGCGGCCCGGGCCATGCCCGCGGGCTCCACCGAGTGCCCGATGGGCGCGGTCAGTTCCGGTCGCACGGACAGATCGGGCTCGCGCGCCGTCGCGCAGCGCGAGCGCCGCCGCGACGAACCCGTCGAACAGCGGATGGGGCCGCTCGGGCCGGGACCGGAACTCGGGGTGGAACTGGCTGGCCACGAACCACGGGTGGTCGCGGAGCTCGACGATCTCGACCAGCCGGCCGTCGGGCGACTGACCCGGACAGCACCATGCCCGCCGCTTCGAGCGTCGACCGGTAGCGGTTGTTCACCTCGAAGCGGTGGCGGTGGCGCTCGTAGATGACCTCCTGCGCCGTACGACCTGGCGCGGCCTTCGAGCCGGGCGTCAGCCGGGCCGGATACAGCCCCAGGCGCATCGTGCCGCCCTTGTCCTCGATGTCGCGCTGGTCGGGCATGAAGTCGATGACCGGGTTGCGCGGTGAACATGTCGAACTCGGTCGAGTTGGCGTCCGCCGGTCTCGAGCACCTCGCGCGCGAACTCGATGACCGCGCACTGGAGCCCGAGGCACAGCCCGAGGTACGGGATGCCGCTGCTCGCGGGCGAAGCGGGCGGCGAGGACCTTGCCCTCGATGCCGCGATGACCGAACCCGCCCGGGACGAGGATGCCGGCCGCGCCGGCCAGCCGTTCGTCGACGTTCTCGCGCGGTCAGCGCCTCGGAGTCGACCCAGCGGACCTTCGACGTCGGCGCCGTGCGCCCAGGCGGCGTGGCTGAGCGCCTCGGTCACCGAGAGGTACGCGTCGGGCAGCTCGATGTACTTGCCGACGAGCGCGATCTCCAGCGCGGGCTTGGGCGCCTTGATGCGCTCGACGAGCGCGCGCCAGCCGGCCAGGTCCGGCTCGCCTGTCGGGTCGCCGAGGTCCAGCTCGCGGACGACGAAGTCGCCCGAGGCCCGGCCGCCTCGAACAGGAGCGGCACCTCGTAGATCGTGGCCGCCGTCTCGGCCGGGATGACGGCGTCGACGTCGACGTCGGTGAACAGCGCGATCTTCTCGCGGATCTCGTCGCTGACCGGGTGATCCGAGCGGAGCGACGATGACGTCGGGCTGGATGCCGATGCCGCGCAGCTCCTTGACCGAGTGCTGGGTGGGCTTGGTCTTGAGCTCGCCGGTCGCGGCCAGGGCGGGCAGCAGCGTGACGTGGACGTACAGCACGTTCGCCCGCCCGACGTCCTTGCGCATCTGGCGGATGGCCTCGAGGAACGGCAGGCTCTCGATGTCGCCGACCGTGCCGCCGACCTCGACGATCACGACATCCGGATCGCCGTCGCGCGCGACGCGTGTGATGCGCTCCTTGATCTCGTTCGTGATGTGCGGGATGACCTGGACCGTGCCGCCCAGGTAGTCGCCGCGGCGCTCCTTGGCGATGACCGCCTGGTAGATGCGGCCGGTCGTGACGTTGCTGAGCTGGCTCAGATTCTCGTCGATGAAGCGCTCGTAGTGGCCCAGGTCGAGGTCCGTCTCGGCGCCGTCGTCGGTGACGAAGACCTCGCCGTGCTGGTACGGCGACATCGTCCCCGGATCGACGTTGATGTACGGATCGAGCTTGAGGATGGAGACGCGGAGTCCGCGGGCCTTGAGCAGCCGACCGACGCTGGCGGCGGTGATGCCTTTGCCGAGTGAGGAGGTCACCCCTCCGGTCACAAAGACATACTTCGCCATGGTCTGGTCCTCCGGGGGTTTTTCTGATGCTATCGGAAACGCCTGTCCCGGGCAAGCCGCGGAGCGCCCGGGCGCTGACCGCCGACCGGGCGCGCGAGACCGGCGCGAGAGGCGTGACCGGCGCCGGCGTTCCGCTTCGGCCGGCACCGTCCGCGCACCGATGTGGGCTCGTCGAAAGGTCCCGCGGCGCAATCCTGGCGCGGCCGTAGCGGCCCGATCGCGATCGTGGACGAGGAGGTACGACATGACCGATCAGGATCGAGCCGCCGCGGTCTCCTGGCGAACCGTTCGGGCCGGCACACCCGTGCGCGCCGCCGACGGCGAGGTCGTCGGCCGGCTGGTGAGCGTCGAGGCGGACGCCGAGGAGGACATCTTCCACGGCCTGGTGGTCGACACCGGGGCCGACGGCCGGCACACCCTCGTGCCGCGCGATGTCGTGGCCGGGATGGCCCCGGACTCGATCGACCTGTCGGTCGACAGCGCCGCCGTGAAGCGCTTCGGCGACCTCGACCGCAGCGGCGCGTCGAGCGGCCCCCTGGGCCGGCGCGATCGCTGGGGCACCGAGGGCTGATCCTTCGGCCGGCGCGGCGAGCCTCCATCGGTTCCGGTCAGCGTCGAGGTGCCAACACCTCCCACCAGCGCCGCCCGCCGGCGACTGTGCCCGCGCCGAGCCGAGCCCGGCGCGTGACGAGGATGCCGAGCACGATCACGATCCCGCCCAGCACCTCGCCGGCGCGGATCGGCTCGGACAGGACGATGTACGCGAGCACCACGGTCAACGCCGGGACCAGGAACTGATACGCGGTGACGCGGGTCGGGCCGAGCAGCCCCACCGCATAGAAGATGGCCACGTTCGGCAGCCCGGCCGAGAGCGTGCCCGAATACAGGACGGCCAGCCAGACCGGTGGCGTGAGCGCCTCCGGCCCGACGGACGCCAGCTGCAGCAATCCGACCGGCGCCAGGAAGAGCGTGCCGAACACGATCGTCCAGGTCGTCGTGCGCAGGGCGGAGTGACGGACGAGGATCGGCGCGCCCCAGGCCGTGTAGCTCGCCCAGCACACGGCCGCGCCCAGCGTCAGGACGTCGCCGAGCAGTGATTGGCCGAACGCGAATCCGGTCTCGGCGCCCACGACGAGCGCCACGCCGAGCAGCGAGATCAGCGCCCCGGCCAGGCGCACGGTCGTCAGGACGTCCGAGCCGGCGAGCACGGCGAGGACGGCCACGAGCACCGGCGTCGAAGCGATGAGCAGCGCCGAGTCGCCGGCCGCGACACTCCCCAGGCCGACCGTCCACAGCACCTGGTACACGCCGAACCCGACGACGCCCAGCAGCACCATGGGTATGACGTCCCGCCGGGGCAGCTGGATCGAACCCTCGCGCCAGCGGAGCACGACCAGCAGCGTGAGCGACGCCAGGCTGAACCGGATCAAGGCGAACGCGATCGGCGGGAACCGATCGACAGCGGACTTGACGACGATGAAGTTGAGAGCCCACAGACCGACGACGGTCAGCACGCCCAGCTCGGCCAGCCGATGGTCGGCCGGTCGGGCGGATCGCTCGTCGGCGGGTGAAACGGGCCGGTCGTCGGTGGGCGGGGCGGACTCCTCGACCGCGGCGTCCTCGCCGGTCATCTCAGCGGACACGACGAAGCCCGCCGGATCCGGCGGGCTTCGAGCTGGGTCGAGGCGGATTCGCGCCCGCGATCAGGAGCCTTCCTGCTCGAGCTCGAGGACGTCCTCGTCGCCTTCCTCGGTGAGCTTGAGCCAGACGAACAGCCCGGCCAGCACGACGAGGGGGATGATGATCAGGGCGGCGAGCGTGATGCCGAGCGCCACCGCGACCGTCTTGAGCGCCTTCATGTCGAACCTCCTGGGCGTCGAACGCCGCTGGCTGCCGTCGGCCTACGAGCCGGCCGGCTTGAGAGTCCCCGCCGCGGGATCGCGGTGGCGAAGCGCCGGACCCTGGGCGATCATCTGCTCGATATCCTCTCGCGTGAACTCGGCGAGCATGTGCCGGTTCCCGGCCTGACCTGACATCAGCAGGCGAAGCACGAACGCGCCGTCCTGCTCGAAGAAGAACACGTCGCGGGGCTTCTGCTCGTCCATGTAGCGGCCCAGGACGCGGAACGCCTGCTCATAGTAGCCCGCGGGCACGCCCTCGACCGTCGGCGCCGCCTGACCGCGCCGGCTGAGCGCCTCGTCCATGAAGCGCGCGATGTCCTCGTCGAGAAACGTCAGGGTCTCCTTGACCTGGGAACCCATCGACTCCGACCACGCGCCAGACGTGGCGGCGGACGTGACGAGCCCCTGGACGATGAAGCCGTCGGGCGCCTCCGCGAGGAGGACTTCCCGCATGCCGCGCTGGTCGAGGAACGCACCGATCGAGCGAAAGACTTCCTCGAAGTCCTGTCGTGGGCTGCCCTCGTAGATGCGCATCGAGCGTCCTCACATTCCTTGCCGCGCGACTCGGGTCTGCCGTCGACGGTGCCGGCCCGACGCGACACCGTCTCGGGACGAAGGCGCAGGCCCCTGCCACGCCATCGACTCGGACGTCACGATCCAGTCGTCTGATCGAGGAGCCCGCGGTCTTTGGCTCGACGCTCGCTTGTTCGGAAGAGCAGCGTCGCCGCGAGTGTAGCGACGGCCCCGGTCGCAAACAAGGCGAGAACGATGACGGTCGCGTCGGGTCGTGCCTGTCCGGTCAGGCTCTGCCAGAGGGAGCCGTCACCGCCGATCGCGGTCGGGCCCTGGCCGAACAGCGCCAGTCGGGTGCCCTCGAGCCACCACGTGAGGGGCGTCAGGAGCCCGACGGCCTGCGCGACCGGTGGCAGCACCGTCAGCGGGAAGACGGCGCCGGTGACGAGGAACATCGCGCCCGCGAAAGCCTCCGGATACGACCACGATTCCTGCCTGGTCTGGATGCACACGGCCGCCAGGACGACGCCGACAGCCACGATCGTGCCCAGCCCCAGGAGGGTGACCGCGATCAGCAGCGGCCAGCGCACGCCGAGCGGGTCGAACGGGACGCCGAGCACGAGCACGCCCAGGGCGAGCGTGATGACCGTGCCCATGGCACCGACGGCGAGACGCGCGATCCCCCGGCCGAGCAGGACGGTCATGAAGTCGGACGGGCTCACGTACAGGTACTTGAGCATCCGGTAGCGCTCGCGGTCGTCGAGCACGGACCATGCTAACCCGGCAATGCCCGAGATCACGAACGACCACAGGGCGCTGCCGACCACGACGAACGAGCGCAGCTGGACGCTCGCGGCACCGCCCGAGATGACCTGGACCATGAACACGAGGATGAGGGCCGAACTGACCGGCTTCGCCACCGAGTAGATGAAGAACAGGAGGGGATCGGTCCAGTTGGCCTCCATCGCCCAGCCGAGCTTCGCGGCGGTCATGAAGCTGCGCCAGCGATCGGGCCACCCGGCACCCCGGGTCCGCGCCGGATCGAAGCCTTCCCAGCCCGGGATCCGGAGCGGCCCGAGCCCCACCTTGGCGGCGCCCGGACGCGATACGGTGCCACTCATCGCCAGCGCACCGTGAGGCGCCCGTCGCGTCGCGCGCGGCGCTCGAGCGTCCGCAGGCTCCAGCGGGCGATGAGCAGGAACACCGCGGTCATCGCGACCAGGATGAGCGCCTCGATGCCCGCCGACGGCGTGCCGTACACGATCCCCGAACCCACGAATGCGAGCTGGCGCATCGCGTCCAGCCCGACCGCGAGCGGGATGATCGCGATGGCCACGGCGCCGAGCAGGCCCAGCCGAGCGACCGGGAAGTTGAGCCCCGAGACGAAATAGACGGGCTCCATGAACGCCTGCGTGAGGTGCCACGCCTCACGACCCCAGGCCAGGAACAGCGAGGCCAGGACCATGCCCAGGCCGTACAGCGCCGCGAGCGTCAGCACGAACACGGCGATCAGCAGCAGCCACTGGTCGACGGCGAACTGGACGCCGTACAGGAGCGTCGCGATCGCGAGCACCGCAACGGCCCGCGTCGAGCTCATGACCAGGCCCCCGATGGCCATGCCGAACAGGACCGACATGAGATCCATCGGCGCGGCGAAGTACAGCTCCAGGTTGCCCTGGTCCTTCTCCCAGTACAGCTGCGCGGCCATCATCCAGATGACGTTGAGCCAGAAGGCCGTCATGGCTCCGCCCAGGACCACGAAGCCGACGTACTCCTGCGGAGCCCGGAGCGCCCGGTAGACGAACACGAAGGCCGACGTCGTCAGGAACGGCAGAAGGATCTCGAACAGCAGCCACGACTTCTCGCGCATCATGCCGCGGACGCGTGGGAACGCTCGTCCGCGCACGCTGCGGAGGTTGTTCCAGAGCACCTCCCGCTGCGACCAGTCCGCCGCCGCCTGGGGACTGGCCGTCGGTCGGAAGACCCAGCGTCCCGCCGCTGGCCGGCCCTGTCGCGGGCGATCCGTCCGGGCCCCGCCCGGCACGCTCGTTGCGCTCACTGGCGCAGCTCTTCGGGTTCGGGCTCGTTCGACTCGTGAGCCGGCAGCTCGAAGGCCGGGTGATGGCCGTTGTGCTGCTCGCGACGGTCGCCGTCTGCCTCCGACACGTCGGCGAAGCCGCGCCCGACCAGTTCCACGAAGACGTCCTCGAGCGACGGCTCCGACTTGGCGAGCGCGACGATGTGGGCGCCCAGGCCGCCCAGCGCCGCGACGACCGGCCCGAGGGCAGCGTCGTCCTCGAGCACGAGGTTGACGACGACCGTCTGGCGCTCGTCCTGCGCGTCGCTCGTGCCGGCCGCGGGCACCGCGCTCACCACGCCCGGCAGCCGGGCCAGCGCCCCTGCACCGGCGTCGAGGCGGTCGAGCTCGAGACGGAAGATCGATTCGCGCTGGACGCGGCGCTTGAGCTCGGCCGGGCTGCCGATGGCGAGGATCCGGCCATGATCGACGATCGCGATGCGCTCGCACAGCTCGTCGGCCTCGGCCATGTAATGGGTCGTGAGCAGGATCGTCCGACCGGGCACGGTCGCCTTCCACTCGAGCACGAGCTCGCGCACCGCGCGGGCTGCTGAGACGTCGAGGCCGAGGGTGGGCTCGTCGAGGAACAGGATCCACGGGTCGTTGAGGAGGCCGCGCGCGAAGTTCATCTTCTGGCGCTGGCCGGTCGAGAGCGTGCTCACGCGCTGCTCGCGCTGCTCCTCGAGACCGACGGCCTCGATGAGCTCGTCCACGCGTGTCCAGCCTTCTCGGCCCGGCAGGCCGTAGAACTGACTGAACATCCAGAGCTGCTCGCGGACCGTCAGGATGCCGTAGCCGGACTGCTCGCCGCCGGCGACCATGTTCATGATCCGTCGGATCTGCTTGGTCTCGCGCTCGACGTCGAAGCCGAACACGCGCGCGCTGCCCTCGCTCGGCAGGAGCAGCGTCGTCAGGATCTTGATGAGCGTTGTCTTGCCCGCGCCATTCGGCCCGAGCAGCCCGAAGAACTCGCCGGGCGCGACGGTCAGGTCGACGCGGTCGAGGGCGACGACGGGCGCCGGCTTGGCGTCATACACGCGCCGGATGGCGCGCGCGTCGATGGCCGGTGGAGACCCGGTTTCGGGCACGCAGGGACCTCGGGATCGGGGGTGGCGTGGACCGTGGAGTCTACCCTGACGACCGCGATTTGTGGAAGATGCTTGTCGAACACGCGGGCGAGGGATATCTCACCCGTCGTGCCACGGACATCACCACTGGCGAGAGGCGGGTTCGCGCCGTGGCGGCTCGATCGGATGATCGCGGCCAGGACCCATGGAGCGGCTCAGGACCGGCCGGCGAGCTGCACCGCGAGCTGTCCGGCTACCCGGGCGTCGTTCACGATGAGGGCCGTGTTCGCCCGCACCGAGGCGCCGTCGGTGAGGGCCGCGATCCGAGCCAGGAGCCAGGGCGTCAGCTCGGGCCCGCCGACGAACGCGTCCTCGGCCTCGCGCACGGCTCGCTCCACGGCGGCACGGGCGAGCTCGTCAGGGAGTGCCTCGGCGGCCGGCGGCGGAACGCACACGAGGACGCCGGCACCCAGCCCGAGCGCCAGCTGCCGCGCCACGATCAGGGCCGCGGCCCCCAGATCGGGCACCACCTCCGGCGCGCGGACCCCACTGCGTCTCGCGAAGAAGCCGGGCACCTCGTCCTGCCCGACGACGATGACCGGCACGCCCCGGGTCTCCAGGTACTCGATCGTCGCCGGCACGTCGAGAATCGCCTTCGGCCCAGCGCACACGACCGCGACCGGTGTGCGCGCCAGCTCCTCCAGATCGGACGAGATGTCGAGGGTCGGACGCGCGCTGCGCGCGGCCGGGCTCGGGCCGACGCTGGTGTCGACGGTCAGCCCGCCCGTCCTGGCCAGCGCGCCGTGGTGCACGCCGCCGATCCCGCCCGTGGCGAACACGGCAATGCCCGCCGCATGCGCCGCGATCATCGTCGCCGAGACGGTGGTCGCGCCCCAGCCACCGGCGGCGAGACCGGCCGCAAGAGACGGTCGGGCGACCTTGCGAACGCTGCCAGGCGTGGCGGTCGCGAGCGCCTCGAGCCCGACGTCGTCGAGACCCACGACGAGGCGGCCGTCCCTGATCGCGACAGTCGCCGGGGTCGCCCCGGCATCGCGCACCGCGGCCTCGGCGGCTCGCGCGACCGTGACGTTGTCGGGATACGGCAAGCCGTGGCTGATCAGCGTGGACTCGAGGGCCACGACGGGACGGCCGTCCGCGAGGACGTCGGCGACCGCGGGCGAGACGTCGAGCACGGCGCCGACGCCCGACGGCCGCCGGAGAGCGGCAGCCCTGCCGGCCGGTGCCGCTGACGACCTTGGCCGCGTCATCCGCCCAGGATGAGCTCGGGGCGCGCGGTCCGCAGGTGCCGGAGCGCCGTCCGGTGACCGGCCAGCACCGCGCGGCGCAGGCCCGCGGAGTCGCTCCGGCCATCGCCGCGCGAGCGCAGCCACGACACGAGGAAACCCGCGTCGAACGCGTCGCCCGCCCCGGTCGTGTCCGCCGTGGCGATCGGCGTCGTGGCGACCTCGAACCGGACGACCGATCGGCCATCGGGTCCGCGGGTCAGAACGGTTGCGCCGCGGCCGCCGCGTTTCACGACGGCGAGCGGCCCGAACTCGAGCAGGCCGTCGAGCGCGTACCGGCCGAGGAGCGCATCCGCCTCGGCCTCGGTCGCGAACAACAGGTCGGCGGCCACGTCACGCACGAGCGCCCGCGCCGATCGCCGACCGCGGGCGAGCAGCGGCCCGATCGAGGCCAGGTCGAGGCTGACGAGGGCGCCGGCGGCACGAGCATAGGCGACCGCCGCGCGGCCCGCATCGCCGAGCGGCGACCCGAGCAGGGAGTACGCCGGCAGGTGCAGGGCCGCGGCCTGGAACCAGGCCGGCCGCAGGTCATCGGGCGCGAGCTGATCCGCCGCACCGCGATCGGCGACGAACGAGCGCTCACCACCGGGGGCGACGAGCACGCCGATGCGCCCGGTCGGCAGGCCGGGGACGCGGATGGCGCGGAGCCCGAGGCCGTCGGCCTGGAGCGCCTCGACAAGCGCACGACCCGCCGCGTCGCGACCGACCGCACAGATCAGGGTCGTGCGGGCGCCCAGCCGCGCCAGCCAGCGCGCCGTGTTCGCCGCCGACCCACCTTGCCGGACCGTCACCCGGCCGGGCACGTCCGTCGCGGGTTGCAATGGCCGCTCCGGCGCGAGCACGACGTCCACGACCAGGTCGCCGAGGACGACGACCTTGGGTCCGGAATGAGCGCGCCGAGGACGGGGCACCGGAATGGGCGGCATCCTCAGAGGATAGGTGGCCGCGTCACCCCTGGTGGGCGCCGGGGGACGGCTGCGGGGACTGGCGACACGAGGCCCGGCCCTACAATGACGCCAATATTCCGTTTCTCCGACCGATACCGGAGCCTAGCCCCCATGACGATCGCGACCGAGGCGCCCGACCGCCTCGCCATCGACACCATACGGACCCTCTCGATCGACGCCGTCCAGAAGGCCAACTCCGGGCATCCCGGTGCGCCCATGGGTGCCGCACCGATGGCATACGTGCTCTGGACGCGCTACCTGCGTCATGCCCCCACGCAGCCCGACTGGCCGAACCGCGACCGCTTTGTCCTCTCGGCGGGCCACGCCTCGATGCTGCTCTATTCGCTCCTGCACCTGACCGGCTACGACGTGTCGCTCGAGGATCTCGAGCAGTTCCGACAGTGGGGTTCGATCACGCCGGGTCATCCCGAGTACGGCCTGACGCCGGGCGTGGAGGCCACGACCGGACCGCTCGGCCAGGGCTTCGCGAACGCGGTCGGTATGGCCATTGCCGAACGGCGGCTGGCGGCGGAGTTCAACCGGCCCGGCCACGAGCTCATCGATCACCGGGTCTGGGGCATCTGCTCGGACGGGGACATGCAGGAGGGCATCGCCTCCGAGGCGGCGTCCCTGGCCGGCCACCTGCGCCTCGGCAAGCTGACGTTCCTGTACGACGACAATCGCATCCAGCTCGACGGCCCGACCGCGTGGGCGATGAGCGAAGACGTCATGGAGCGCTTCGACGCCTACGGCTGGCACACCCAGCACGTCGAGGACGGCAACGACGTCGAGGCGCATCGATGCGGCCCTCGCGGCCGCACGCGACGACGAGCGGCCCTCGATCATCGCCGTCCGCACGCACATCGGCTTTGGCAGTCCCAATCGCCAGGACACCCACAAGGCACACGGCCAGCCGCTGGGCGCCGACGAGGTCCGGCTGGTCAAGGAGACCTACGGCTGGGACCCCGACCGCAGCTTTTACGTGCCGGACGAGACGCGTGACCTGTTCCGAACGGCCGTACCCGAGGGTGAGCGCCTCGTGCGCGAGTGGCAGGATCGCCTCGCGGCGTACCGGCGCGAGCATCCGGACCTGGCGGCCGAGCTCGAACGCCGCCTCGACCGGCGCCTGGCGGACGGCTGGGACGCCGGCCTGGCGACGAGCGCCGAGGGCGACGAGACGGCCACCCGCAACGCCAGCCAGGCCGCGATCCAGGCCCTCGCCGGCCCGGCCCCGGAGCTATTCGGTGGCTCGGCCGATCTGTCCGAGTCGAACCTGACCGACGTGAAGGGCGGCGGCGACTTCAGCGCCGACGAGGCCGGCCGGAACCTGCGCTTCGGCGTGCGCGAGCATGGCATGGGCGGGATCGTGAACGGCATCGCGTATCACGGCGGCTTCATTCCGTACGGCGCCACGTTCCTCACCTTCAGCGATTACATGCGCGGCTCGGTCCGGCTGGCGGCGCTGTCGGGTCTGCACGTCGTGTACGTCTGGACGCACGACTCGATCGGGCTCGGAGAGGACGGCCCGACGCACCAGGCGGTCGAGCACTATGCCGCGCTGCGGGCGATCCCGAATCTGTGGTTCGTCCGGCCGGGCGACGCGAACGAGACGGCTGCCGCGTGGGCGCTCGCCGTCGAGCGCGGCAGCGCCGGCAACGATCTCGGACGGTCCGGTCCGGTCGCTCTGGCGCTGACCCGCCAGAAGCTGCCGACGCTGGCCGGGACCGCGACCAGGGCGCGCGATGGGCTGCGCCGTGGCGGCTATGTGCTGCGGCCGGCCTCGAGCGAGGACTCTGGCGGCGCGCCGCAGCTCATCCTGATCGGCACCGGCTCCGAGCTGCATCTCGTGTTCGCGGCCGCGGAGCTTCTCGAGGCGGACGGGATCCCGACGCGGGTCGTGAGCCTGCCCTGCTGGGAGCGCTTCGGGGCCCAGTCGCCCACGTACCGCGACGAGGTCCTGCCGCCCGACGTCCGTGCACGGGTCGGTGTCGAGGCCGGGGTGGCACTGGGCTGGGAGCGCTGGGTCGGCGACGGCGGCGCCATCATCGCCCTCGACCGCTTCGGCGCCTCGGCGCCCGGCCCGACCGTCTTCGAGAAGCTCGGCTTCAGCGTCGATCGGGTGGCGGACATCGGCCGCCGTGTCGTCCGTGACGGGCTGCGGGGCAGGATCCCGACGCCCGACGGCGGTGAGCATGGCCGCGACCGCCGCGACGCGGGCGTCGAGCGGTCGGACGCCAGCGATCCCGGCCACAGCTGATCCGATGCGCATCGCACTGGCCGCCGACCACGGTGGCGCCGCGCTCAAGGCCGACCTGCTCGCGCGCCTGCCGGAGCTCGTGTCGGAGCACCAATACGCCGACCTCGGCGGCGACGGCAGCGACCCGACCGACGACTACCCCGACTTCAGCCGCCGGCTCGGGCTCGCGATCCAGGACGGGTCGGCCGATCGGGGCATCCTCATCTGTGGCAGCGGCGTCGGTGCGTCGATCGCGGCCACGAAGATGCGCGGCGTGCGGGCCTGCGTCTGCCACGACTCGTACTCGGCCCGACAGGGCGTCGAACACGACGACATGAACGTGCTCGCCCTCGGCGCACGGGTCATCGGCATCGAGCTGGCGATCGAGTGCTGCCGGGCGTTCCTCGGCGCGGCCTTCTCGAGCGAGCCGCGTCATCGGCGGCGGGTCGCCAAGGTGCTCACCATCGAGGCCGAGCAGGAGCGCGCGCCGGCGCACTGACGTCGGCCTGTTCGTCCGGCCCTGGCTCGACCGCCTGGCAGGTCCGCGGCCGAACGCGGGGCCCGGCCCGCCATCGCGGTAGGATGGCGGCAACGATGGCCACCACGAGGACACCGTCCGGTCCGAGCGGGAGCCCGACGACGCCCGCGTCGCCAGGCCGGCACAAGGATGCCCCGCCGACCATTCGCGAGCTGCGCGTCGCTCGTGGCGGCCGGCGGCGCGCCACGGCCAAGCCCGTCGAGAACCCGCTCCGAGAAGGCCTCCGACTCGAGCGCATGCCCGATCCGGCCGTGCTCGTGCTGTTCGGCGCGACCGGCGACCTCGCCCACCGCAAGGTGGTGCCCGCGCTGTACCAGCTGTGGCGAACGAACTTGCTGCCGCACGAGTTCATGATCGTCGCCTCCGGTCGGCGGCCGTTCACCGACGACGAGTTCCGGGCCGGGCTGCGGGCCTCTCTGCAGGAGTTCAGCCGCGTCCCGCCCGAGGAGCCCGTCGTGTCCGAGTTCCTGTCGCGGATCGTCTACCACCGGGGCGACTATGACGACCGCGGGACGTTCGACCGCCTCGTGACCCGGCTCGAGGAGATCGACGCGACGCAGGGCACGCGCGGCAACCACCTCTATTACCTCGCCACCCAGCCCTCGGTCTTCGCCGAGATCATCGCCGAGCTGGGCCGCTGCGGCCTCGACCACGAGCGTCACGAGGGCGGCTGGCGGCGGATCATCGTCGAGAAGCCGTTCGGGCGCGACCTGGACTCCGCGATCCGACTCAACCGCGAAGTGGGCAAGGTCTTCCGGGAGTCGCAGGTCTACCGCATTGATCACTACCTGGGCAAGGAGACCGTCCGCAACATCCTCGTCTTCCGCTTCGGCAATGGCATCTTCGAGCCGATCTGGAATCGGCGATACGTCGATCACGTGCAGATCACCGTGGCCGAGTCGATAGGGATCGAGGGTCGTGGCGCGTTCTACGAGGAGACCGGCACCAGCCGCGACTTCCTGCAGAACCACCTGATGCAGCTGCTCGCGCTGGTCGCCATGGAGCCGCCGGCGAGCTTCGACGCCGACGCCCTGCGCGACGAGAAGGTCAAGGTCGTCCGGGCCGTCGCGCCGATGAGCGCCGACGAGGTGGCGCGCAATGTCGTGCGCGGCCAGTACGGCCCGGGCTGGGTCGCCGCCAAGCCCGTGCCCGGCTACCGCGAGGAGCCCGGCGTGGATCCGCTGTCGGAGACGGAGACGTTCGTCGCTGCCCGGTTCCAGATCGACGACTGGCGCTGGTCGGGCGTGCCCTTCTACCTGCGGGCCGGCAAACGCCTGCCGAAGCGCGCCACGGAGATCGCGATCCAGTTCAAGGAGGTTCCCCACCGCCTGTTCAGGGAGGCGGCGGCCGAACCCGAGCCAAACCTGCTCGCGATGCGCATCCAGCCCGACGAAGGCATCCTCCTGCGCTTTGGCTCGAAGGTGCCCGGTCTGGGTCTCGACATCCGAGCCGTGAACATGGACTTCACGTACGGCTCGGCGTTCAACGTCGATTTGCCCGACGCGTACGAGACGCTCATCCTCGACGCGCTGCTCGGCGACGCGTCGCTGTTCACACGCGGCGACGAGGTCGAGGAGGCGTGGGGCATCGTGACGCCCATCCTCGAGGCCTGGGTCGAGGGCCCGCCACCCGATTTCCCCAACTACGAGGCGGGCACGTGGGGCCCCGCCGAATCGGACGCATTGCTCGCGCGGGACGGCCGCCGTTGGCGAAGGATCTAGTCCCGGTGGCGGCGACCGCACAGCCGCGTGCGTGCTCGGGGCGCGAACCATGACCGAGACCGGCGTGGGCGCGCAGGCGGCGCTCGACCTGCACGACGTGCACATCGATCTGAGCCGGCCCAAACCCGGGAGCCGGTGCTGCGCTGGGCGTCGCGCGCCCACAGCATCGACGAGATCGAGCGCGAGCTGGCCCGGATCTGGGCCATCCCCAAGCTGACGGCGATCGTCGACGGCGCGGAGGAGCGGCACATCGCCGCCCGGACGAGCGTGATGAACCTCGTCGTCATCGCGCGCCGGCAGGAGACCGGCGAGCACTGCGCCGCCATCATCTCGGAGCTCACCGGCCGGCATCCGTCGCGCACCCTCATCGTCACCCCGGCCGACCCGGACGGCCCATCCTGGCTCGACGCTCAGGTCCAGGCCCACTGCATGCTGCCCCGCGACGACGCGCCCGAGGTGTGCGCCGAGACGATCTACCTGACCGCCGGCGGCGAGTCCGGCCGGCACATGGATGCCATCGTCGCGCCGCTGCTCGTCCACGACCTGCCCGTCACCCTGTGGTGGCCGGGCGAACCACCGTTCCGATCCGCCGCCGCGGCGGACCTGCTCGCCATGGCCGATCGGCTCGTCGTCGACGGCTCCATCTGGCCCGGCGACGGCCTCGGCCCGCTTCGCTCATTGGCCCAGCTCCAGGAGTCGACGCCCATCGCGATCAGCGACTTCGGGCTCGTGCGCCAGTCGCGCTGGCGGGAGGCCATCGCCTCGATCTTCGACCTGCCGGACTTCACGCCGTACCTGAGCTCGCTGCGTCGCATCGCAGTCAGCTACGGGACCCACGACCCGACCGGCGCGCCAGGCTCGACGAATGTCGTCAAGCCCGTCTATCACGTGGCCTGGCTCGCGTCGCGACTGGGCCTGTCGGTCGCTCGCCCGCTGGCCCCCATCGAGCCGCGCGGCCCGGCCAGAGCGGCGGCCGGCCGTGTGGGCCGCGCCGGCGGGGCACGCGACGGCCGTCCAGCCCTCCATCCCGGCTTGAGCGCGACCCTGCGCGATCGACGCGCCGAGATCGCCGTGCTCCTCCGTCCGCTGCCCTCGACGATGCGCGGCGGCACGACGCTGCGCGTCGAGCTGCTCGCGGAGCGGCGCGGCTCGGAGCTGCGCGCCGACGTGACCGCAGAACAGGAGACCGTCCACGTCCGGGTCTGGGTCGACGGGGTCGAGGCCCTCGATCGACTGTTCCACGCCCCGCGCCGGACCGAATCGGATCTGCTGGCCGAAACGATCGAGGCGAGCGGCCGCGATCCCGTCGCGGTCGATGCGCTCCGGGCGTCGGCGGAGCTTATCGGTGGCGTGCAAACCTTCGGCTGGGCACCGGCAGCCACGCGGGCCACGGGCGGGAACGGGCGCCGACGATGACCGATGAGCCGGTCGCGGGCGAGCCAGAGATCATCGTCCTCGACGATCCCGCTGCCGTGGCCCGTGAGGCCGCCCGCCGGCTTGTCGAGGCCCTCGGCCGAGCAATCGACACGCGCGGGAGGGCCGACTGGTCGAGCACCGGTGGGTCGGCGCCAGGGGGCATCTACCGGGTCCTGCGCCAGGCCCCGCTGCGCAACGCGATCGACTGGCGCAAGGTCCACCTGTGGTGGGGCGACGATCGGTTCGTGCCGCGCGATCATCGGCTCTCGAACGAGCTCATCGCGGACGCGCTGCTGCTCGACGTCGACGCGCTGCGTGGCGAGTCCGGCGAGGGCTCGGAGTTCATCGACGTGGCCGATGGCAGCGACGCGGCCGTGCCCATCCCGGCGACGAACGTCCACCCGTGGCCGACGACCGAGTCGATCGGCGACGGCAGCGGCCCGGAGGGCTGCGCCAGGCGCTATGCGGATGAGGCGAAGACGTCCCTGCCGATGGCCGGGCGATGGCCCGTCTTCGATCAGATCCTGCTCGGTCTCGGGCCCGACGGCCACCTGCTGTCGGTCTTCCCGGGTTCACGGGCATTCGATTCCGACGAGATCGCGCTGGCGATCCCGGCGCCGACCCACGTCGAGCCGCACGTCGAGCGCGTCACGTTCAACCCTGCGCTGCTCGACGTCACGCCATCGCTCCTGATGGTCTGCCACGGCGAGTCGAAGGCCGACATCGTGGCCACGGTCTTCGGGCCTGAGCGTGACCAGCGCCAGTGGCCGGCCCAGCGCGCGCGACGGGCGGGCGCGGTCTGGCTGCTCGATCGCGGCGCCGCCTCGGAGCTGGATCGAATCGCCCATCGGGCTTGAGGCCGCGGGCTGCGGCCGCGACCGAATGGTCGCTCGGGACCGCTCATCACTCGCTACGATGCCGGCATGCTGGACATGGGCATCTTCGGTTGGATCATCGTCGGCTTCATCGCCGGCGCCCTGTCGGGGCTGTTCATCGGCGATCGAACGGCCCGCGGTTGCTTGCCCACGATGGTCGTCGGCGTCCTGGGTGGGATCGTCGGCGGCTGGATCGCTCAGCAGCTCGGGACTGACAGGACGTACGGCTTCGTGGCGGCGGTCGCGGTCGCCTTCGTCGGTTCGCTCGTCGTCCGCCTCATCCTGCGCGCCCTCGAGGGCGGCGATCGGCGGCGCTGGTAGGCAGGTCGGCACGACCGCCGGAAGACGGCGGCCCAGGCGGGCAAGGATGGCCGTCGTCGGCGTGGGCGGGCCGGCGGGGCTACCATCGTGGCCATGACACAGTCGAGCACCACTGACGGTTCCGCGGCCGATTCGGCAGCCTCGAGCGTCCCGCCCGTGAGCACGGCGCGCGACGATCGGCCGTACTCTCCCGGGCTCGCGGGCGTCATTGCCGGCGAGACCACCCTCGCGCTCGTCGACGGCGAGAACGGCCGGCTGCAGTATCGCGGCTATCCGATCGGCCAGCTCGTCGCGCGCGGCACCTTCGCCCAGGTGGCCGACCTTCTGTGGACGGGCGAGTGGCGATCGGACGCCGAGCTGCGGGCCGCCCCGCTGCACCCGGTCGTCGACGCCGCGCTGCGCACGCTGCCGCCGACAGCCGTGCCCATGGACGCCCTGCGCACCGCCATCAGCGCCTGGGGCGCGGTCGCGCAGCCGACCTGGCCGCCGACGGTCGAGCAGGCGCGCGCCCTCACCGCGATCGGGCCGACCGCGCTCGCGGCGTGGGGTCGCCTGCGCGAGGGCAAGGAACCGATCGTGCCCGACCCGGATCTGCCGTTCGCGGGCGCGTTCCTGCACATGCTCACCGGCGAGCGCCCGACGGACGCCGACGCGCGCGCCCTCGACGCGTACTTCATCGTCGCCGCCGAGCACGGCTTCAATGCCTCGACGTTCACAGCTCGGGTCATCACGTCGACACGGTCCGACATCGCGTCGGCGGTGTGCGGCGCCATCGGCGCGCTCAAGGGCCCGATTCACGGGGGCGCGCCGTCGGAGGTCGTGAGCCAGCTCCACGAGATCGGCTCCGCCGACCGGGCCGAGGCCTGGATCCGCTCGGCCCTCGACCGCCGGGAGCGCATCATGGGCTTCGGCCATCGCGTCTACCGGGCCTACGATCCGCGAGCCGCGGCGCTCCGCCAGGTCGCCGAGGGCATGGCCGATATGGCCGACTGGCTCGACCTCGCCGTCAAGGTCGAGGACATCGCCCTGCGCCTGCTCGCGGCGCGCTATCCGGATCGCAAGCTGCTGACCAACGTCGAGTACTACACGGCCGCGGTCCTTCAGGGCGTGAAACTCCCGCCGGACTTCTACCCGGCGACGTTCGCGATCGCGCGTGCCGCGGGCTGGACCGCCCATGCGATCGAGCAGGGTGCGGCGGATCGCATCATCCGGCCCGACGTGCGCTACGTCGGGCCGCCCGAGCGCGACCTGCCCGAATCTGCCGGCTGAAGGAGTCGGCTCGGATCAGGCATGGACGCCGAGTCCGCTCACGTGGTGACGGGATCGAGCGCAAGCCGGGCTCGAGCCCGGCAATCTGCTCACCGGGTGAACCAAACAGACGAATCCGTACCCGCCTCGCGGCCCGAACCCGCCGATCCGCTCACCACGTGAAGCTGCCATTACGAAGGAGCGTCAGCGGCCGGGTGGCAGCTCCAGCCAGCCCTCGCGCAGGGCTCGGGTCGCGAGCTCCGTCCGGGACGCGACCCCGAGCCGCTCGAACAGCCGGCCCAGATGAGTCTCGACCGTCTTCGAGCCGATCCCGAGCGCCGTCCCGATCTCGTCGTTCGAGCGCCCCTCGACCACGAGCCGCACGACGTCGAGCTCGCGCGGGCTGAGCGTCACCACGCGACCGGCGCTCGGTCGGACGGCGAAGGCGATGCCTCCCGCGGCGGCACGCCGAATGGTGTCCACGAGCTCGGCAATGGGGGCCGTCTTGAGCACGAAGCCCGAGGCGCCGAGCCGGAGCGCGGCCTCGGCGTACTGGGGGTAGTCGTACGCCGTTAGCATGACGATGGCCGGCCGTGGCCGCTCGCCGTCGCCGGCCAGCAGCGTCAGCCCACTCTGTCCGCCGAGCCGAATGTCGAGCAGGACGACGTCGACGATGCCCGCGTCCAGGAGCGGTGCGGCCTCGTCGAGCGTGCCCGCGACACCGACCACGTCGAGGCTCGCCTCACCCGCCAGGAGCGCCGCGGTGCCGTCGCGCACGACCGGGTGGTCGTCGACGATCGCGACGCGAATGGTCCCCGCGCTGCCAGACCGGCCGTCGACGTCGGCGCGGAGCGTGTCCGTCCCGGCGCGGCGCATCCTGAGACCGGGCCCCGGCGGATCGACTCGACCGTCCCTCACCGGGGCCGCCATTCGAGCGCCACGTGCGTGCCGCCGGTCGGCCAGCGCCGGACGTCGAGGATCGCTCCGATGTGCTCGGCCCGCTGCTGCATGTTGAGCATGCCGAAGTGGCCCTCGGCGGGCGCGCCCTCGGATGCCGTCGGGTCGATGCCGGGACCCGCGTCGTCGACCGACAGGCTGATGCCCAGATCCGTCGCCCGGTAGCGCACCACGATCGGCGGCCGGCCGTGCTTGACCGCGTTGGCCAGGGCCTCCTGCGCGATCCGGAAGACGGCCAGCTCGACGTCCGCCGGCGGCCGGCGCTCGTCCGACAGCTCGAGCCGGACGTCGCCGCCGGTCATGCGCTCGATCCGGTTGACGAGCCAGTCGAGCGCCGGCCCAACGCCGAGATCGTCGAGGATCGGCAACCGCAGGTCGCCCGAGATCGCCCGCAAGCGGTCGGCCACGGTGCGTGCCATGTCGGCGCCCTCCGCGTCGCCCGCGGCCTCCAGCCGGCGTACAAGCATGGTCACATCCTGCAGCGCGTCGTCGTGGAGGTCGGCCGCGAGCCGGGCCCGCTCGGCCTCCATCGCGGCCAGGACGAGGTCGCGCTGGAGCGACGCCCGGGTAGCGATCCGCGCGAGTGGCCGGATCGTGAAACGACCCGCCGCCAGGACGATGAGGATCCACACGAGCAGCGGCAGCACGAGCGGCGTGTAACCCGTGACCGTGATCGCGAGCAGGGCGATCAGCGGGGTGACGGCGACCACGAGCAGCTCGGTCCGCTCGATGAGCCGGCGCGGGACGCTCGAGCCGTCGCCCGGCACATGGCGCCCGAACGCGCCGGCCGCCGCGACTCCCGGGGCGAGCACGATCCCGCCGGCGAGCAGCCAGCGCACGGCGCGAACGACCAAATCACCCTCCGCCGCGGCGGCCGCCGCCCACAGCCCGAGCCCGAGCGTCGCGGCGTAGGCCGCGAGCGACAACGTCCCGGCGACGCGCCGCGTGGGCGGGTCGGCAACCTGCTCCGTCAGCCCGGCCGCGAGCGGCATGAGCCCGAGCGGCAGCAGGACGCCGGCCGCCCCGACCGTGACCGGCGACAGTGTCAGCTCCGCGGGCAAGAGCAGGAGCGGGGTCGCGATCGCGGTCGCGATCGGCACGGCCAGCGGCCGCAGGGACGGGCCGACGAGGCCGAGCAGCAACGCGAGCGCCCCGCCGACGAGCAGGAGCAGGCCGATCCACACGGCTCCCGTACTGGCCTCGATCGGGCCCAGGACGGCGCCCGGGTTGAGGGCGAAGGTCGCGATCGATTCGCCAGGCGGGATGGCGCGGTCCACGTCCGACCGGGAGACGAGGACGACATACGTGTTGGCCGCTCCGCCGGCGATCGCGTTGGCCTCGTCCCCGGTGATGGTATCCACCACCGGCCTGACCGGTGCCAGGCTCGTCGTGCTGGATGGCGAAGGCCCGAACGCCGGTCCGCCCGCCGGCGACGGAGCCACGAGGTCGGGCTCGGTCTACGGCTCGTCCTTGGCGAAGCTCACCTTCCATGCCCCGGTCTCGTCCAGATACCACTCGGGGATGTCGACGAGCACCCGATCCCCGACGCGGGCGACGGCCATGCCCGGTTCGGCGCCGTACGCCGCCTCGGCGGGCAGACGGCCGAGCGAATCGAGCACGAGCAGGTCGCCCTCGAGTGGAACGTCAGGCCGGGATCGGTGCCGTTGCGCCGTTCAGGCAGGCGATCCCGAGCACGACCGACTGCGTCGGCGGCGAGCAACGCCAGGGCGTCACGGAAGCGCACGGTCATCGCTCGCGACGGTACACCGCACCGAGGCGGCGAGACGTCGGGAGAAACCCGGAACGCGGCGTAGCGGCCCTCCTGGCGGCTGACCGGAGGCGCCCGCGGCCGTTGTCAGCGTCGCTCGTCGGCGTCCGCAGTGCCCGTCGCCCGTCGAGGCTCGGGGCGCGCCGTCGCGCCGCGGATGAGCAGGACGACCGTGGCCGCGAAGAACACCGTCGCGCCGGCGAGGAACGGCCCGCTCGGGCCGGCCACCGAGGCGATGCCGCCGGCCAGCGCCGGTCCCACGATGCCCGCTGCGTACAACGGCAGATACACGAGGTTGAGCGTGGCGGAGCGTCGCTCGGCGGGCACGTCCGTCGCGAGGATCGCGAACACCATCGCGCTCACGATGCCGTTCGCGGCCACGATGCCGACCACGACGAGCGCGAGCAGTGGCACCGTCGGCGCGGCCGGCGCCGCGAGCTGGGCGAGGGCGCCCCCGGCCATGGCCAGGACGAGCACGCGTCGGAAGCCGAGCCGATCGCCGAGGACGCCGCCGAACGGGGTCGCGAACGCCCCGACCAGGGCCGCCGTCCCGGTCACGAACCCGATCGCGCTGGCCCGACCGGCATCGGCCGGGACGAGGCCCTCGACGAGGACGGGCTGATACGGGCGGCTCATCTGGTTGGCTAGGAATGCCACGCCGAAGATCAGGAAGATGCGCCGTACAGCCGGGTCGGTGAGGACGTTGCGCACGGCGCCAAAGGCGAGCGTGAGGACCTGGCCCTCGGGCACATGCTCCGGTCGGACCTCGCGTGAGCCGAACGCGACGAGCAACGCCGTGCCGACCGAGAGCACCGCCGACAGGGCGAACACCGCCGAGATGGACAGTCCGAGGCCGTCGATCATGAGCCCGCCGAGGTACGGCCCAATGGCGAAACCGACCGGGCTCGCGGCGCCGTACAACGCGACCGCCGAGCCCAGCCGGCGGGATGGCGCGCTGTCGCGGATCGCGGCCAGCATGACGCCCGTGTTGCCGAGCTGGAAGCCAACCAGGAGCATCGACAGCGCGAGCTGCTCGGGCGTGCGCGACGCGGCCACCGCCGCGAACACGATCGCCTCGACGATGGAGCTACGCACGATGATCGCCTTGCGGCTGTACTTGTCGGCCCACACGCCCCACAGCGGTACGAGCGGTGCCCCGACGACGAACATGAGCGAGCCGAACAGCCCGACGAACGACAGCCGCTCGCTCTCGGGCACGCCCATCGAGCTCAGGTAGCTCGGCACGAACGCGAAGATCTGGGACACGCCCAGGCCCTCCACGAGCGAGGTGACCGAGAACACCAAGAGCAGGACGCGCCAGTCCTGCGCGCCCTGCTCGATGGCCCGGGACGATGGCGCGGCCGGCCTCGACATGCGTCGGCAGGGTAGCCGGTCGATCCCCTCCGCGCGCGTTGCAACGCCACTGTCGTGCACGGGGAGCAAGCCGGCAGCCGGGCAGGGCCTCGCCCGGAGTACGGTCGTCGTAACCCGCCGGAGCCGTTGCCGCCGCACGGCTTCGGCGGGTGCCACGGACACGATGACGCGCCATACTCGCGTCACGGAGGTGCCCGGTGGCTCGATGGATCGATCGTCTCCTCGCCGCGCAAGCGGGCTGGGCGCGCCCCTTCGGGGCATTCAACCAGCGCTGGCTGTGCGCGCTCTTTGGGCCGATCCGCCCGGTCAAGGACTTCCTCAACGGAACCTGGCTCGGCCATCCCCTGCATGCGGCCCTGACCGACCTGCCCATCGGCGGGCTCGGGGTCGCGGTCCTGCTCGACCTGGCCAATCAGCGAGCGGCGGCGGACGTGGCGCTCGTGGCGTCGATCCTGGCCATGCTCGCGGCCGCCGCGTCGGGCGCTGCCGACTACGCGGACACGGACGGTCGCGCCGGAGAGCACGCCACCGTGCACGCCACGCTCATGGTCGTCGCGCTGATCGCGCTCCTCGTCTCGGTCTGGCTGCGCGCGGGCAATCCCGCCGACCGGACGCTGCCGGTCGTGCTCACGATCGTCGGCTTCCTGATCGTCGTCGGCGCCGCGTATGTCGGCGGCGACGTCGTGTACGCCCTGGGCAACATGGTCGACCGGCACGCCTACCGCGGCGCGGGCACGAAGTGGATCAGCCTCGAGGCACCCGAGGTCATTCCCGAGGCCAGCCCGACCAAGGCCAAGCTCGGCATCAACTCGCTCGTGCTCGTGCGGATGGGCGATACCGTGCACGCCATGCACGACATGTGCGCCCATGCCGGCGGCCCGCTGTCGCAGGGCCTCATCGTCGACGGTTGCCTCGAATGCCCGTGGCACGGCTCGCGATTCCGCCTGGCAGACGGCCGGAACGCGCGCGGCCCCGCCGTGTACGACCAGCCCGCGTACGAGGTGCGTCGTGCCGAGGCCGGTGGCTGGCAGGCGCGCCGGCGCTGAACGGCGTCGCGCCGGCGCTGAACGGCGCTGCGCGCTGGGCGCGCCGGCCCTCGAGCGGTGGCATCATCGGCCGATGCCGACGACCATCGAGCTGCCCGAGGCCGCGCTCGTCGTGCTCGTCGGCCCCGCCGGAGCGGGCAAGACGACGTTCGCGGCACGGCACTTCGACCCTGCAGAGATCCTGTCCTCCGATGCGCTGCGGGCGCGCGTCGCGGGCGACCCGGCCGACCAGGGCGCCACATCGCCGGCGTTCGCGATCCTGCATCGGAGCCTGACCCGGCGGCTAGCCGCGGGCCATCTGACCGTGGTCGACGCCACGAATGTCGAGCGACACGCTCGGGCCGCGCTCCTACGCCGGGCAGCCGTGGCCCACGTGGCCGCGATCGCGATCGTGCTCGACGTCCCACTCGCGACAGCACTGGCCAGGAATCGCCGCCGCCCGGGCCGCGTCGTGGACGAGTCGGTCGTCGTCCGTCAGTGGCGTCGCCTGGCGGTCGCGCTCCGGCGCGGCGACCTCCGGGACGAGGGGTTCGACGCGGTCGTCGTGCTCGACGAGCCGTCCCTGGACGCGGTCGCGGTCGTCAGGACCGGGACGGGTACGCCGGCCGTGCCGGTCCCGAGGCTGGCTACGAGCGGCTGACCTCCACGGGCCGCACGACGCGGCCCAGCGCCCGAATGCGCACCTCGCTCCAGACGCCGCTGCGCAGGTACGCGTCGTCCCGGGCGAGAGCGAGCGCGGCGGCCTCGTCCGGCACGCGGACGATGACCAACGAGGCGCTCATGTCGGCGTAGCCGCCGGCTTCGAGGACGACCCCACGGTCGCGCAGCTCGGCCATCCGGGCCAGGTGCTCGGCACGTACCGCGGGCGCGTCTCGGCGGCGTCCGGGGCATAGGTCGCGTCGATGACGGCCGACGCCAGGCCGAGCACGACCGACGCCGTGCCGCCCGAGAGATCGAGCGTCAGGCGCGCGTCCCTGCAGCGCCGCTCCGGGTCGCGCCCGCCGGAGCACCGGGCGCGGCCGGTGCCGACCTTCGAATTCGAGCCCGCCTCGCCGGACGCGACGCCATCGGGCTCGGACGGCGCCGAGGCGTCGACCATCGTCGGTCCGGGCAGCTCCACGACCGTGTCGGCGATCGCGTCGTAACGGTCCGACGTCGTCAGGTAGATGACCTGGAAGTCGGCCGCGAGATCGCGCAACGTCGCCAGCGCCCGCCCCGCCCGGTCCGCGTCGAGGGTCACGAACGGATCGTCGAACACGAGCGGCGGCCGCCGGTCGCCGGTGACGAGGCGAACGAGCCCCAGCCGCGCCGCGAGGTAGACCAGGTCGAGCGTGCCCTGGCTCAGCTGTCGGACGTCAACCCAGTCGTCCTTCTCGGGCGCCCACACCGCGATGTCGAGGGTCGTGTCGTCGACCCGGACACGCCGGTAGCGGCCATCGGTGATGCGCTCGAGATCGCCGACCATACGCCGCTCCAGGTAGCGTGTTGCGCTCTTCATCGTGAGCGACTCGGCCTTCTCGATCTCGCGCAATGTGAGCTCGTACACGCGCGCGCGCCGCTGAAGCGCGGCGAGCTGCTCCTTCCACGTCGCGAGGCGCTCCGACGCCCCGGCCACCTGCTCGGCGTCGACGGTTGCGGCCTCGACCCGGGCCCGGGCATTTGCCTCGTCGTCACGCGCGCGCTCGAGCGCACCCTCGGCATCCCTGACCTCGACCTCGAGGCGCTCCCGGGCGCGCGGCTCCTTCGCGATCGGCCCGAGGGCATCGAGCGCATGGCTCTTCTGCTCGATCTCGAGCGCGGCCGCGTCGCGCAGGGCGGGCAGGGTGTCCGCAGGCTCGCGGCCGACCAGGCCCTCGAGCTGACCCTCGAGCCGATCGATCCGGGCCACGTGCTGCTCCTCGCGGGCCAGCAGGTCCTCGGCCGCGGTCAGATCCTCGAGGCTCAGGGCCTCGAGCTGCTGCGAGTTGTCATGCTCGGCCTGGCGGAGCTCCTGCTCCATCTCCGAGCGACCACGCAGGCGCCGATCGATCTCAACGTCGCGGAGCTCGCGCTGCACCCGATCCGACCGGCGCAGCCAGTACGCGACCGCCGCGAGGAGCAGCCCGAGCGCGGCCACGAGGCCACCGCCATACGGGCCGAACGTGCCGAAATCGGCGACGTCCAGGAAGCGGACCGCGACGCTCGCGCCGGTGATGAGCAGGCCGACCAGGACGAGCAGCACGGCGACCCGGGACAACGGTCGCCAGGTTGGCTCGGGCGGGACCTCGAACGACACCTCGACCTCGCCGGCGAGCGCCGCGCGAAGCTCGCGCATGCGCCCGTCGAGGACCCGCAGCCGCTCGACCACCTGGCGCAGGACCGGTGCCGGGTTGGGGGACGGATGGCTGGTCGCGAGCTCGTGCAGCTCGGTGGTGATGTCGACCGCCTGGCGGTAGCGGTCGTAACGCTCCTGGGCGGCCGTCCGCTCCGCGGTGAGACGCTCGGCCTGGCGGGCCTTCTCGAGCATCGAGCGTCGCTCCGTGAGCGTCGACTCGGCCGTGGACCGCCGCTCTCGGGCGCCGACGAGCGTGTCTCGATCGTGCTCGAGCTGGCCGAGTGCGGCCTCGCCCTGGTCGAGGGCGGCCTGGGCGTCGGCAACGGCGCTTTCGGCGACCTTGAGCCGGCCGGGGTTCTTCTCGCCCTTCGTGTGCAGCTCGTGCAGGGCTCGCTCCAGCTGGTGCTTCGCCCGCGAGGTTCCGCGGTCGGCACCGGAGATCGACGCCTGGAGCCGATCGCGCAGGGTCGATTTGTCGCGGTCGAGGTCAGCCAGCTCGTGATGGCGAACGGAGGCCGTCGAACGAAAGAACGCCTCGGACGGGATGCCGGTCAGCTCGGCCAGCGTCTGGTCGGCGAGGCTCGGGTCGGTGATGGACTGACCCGCGTACTCGAGGCGCACGCCGCCCTTCGCGCCACGAAATGATTTCTCGACCCAGCCGGTACGCTGGCCATCCTCCTCGTCCTGGCTGAACTCCACCCGGATGGACGGTCGCGTGTCCTCGTCGGCGTCCCACGGGCGCAGGCCGTCGAGCTCGGCGCCGGTCGCGGTCACCCTGCGCGTGAGGGCCAGCTCGATCGCCCGCTGAATGGTCGACTTGCCGGCCTCATTGGGTCCCCGAACGATCGTGAGACCCGGCGCCAGATCGATCTCGAGGTCCCGGTAGCGACGCAGGTCGTGGACGACCAGCTTCGAGAGCCTCATCGGCCACGCCTTCCGCGCCCGGCCGCGACCGGGTTCACAGCGTCACCTCGTGCCCCGCCAGGAGCAGCCGACCCAGTCGCAGCGCGTCGCGCAGCTCGGCAGCCTGTCCGGCCGACGGATCGACCGCCCCTGGCGACGCGACGTCGGCCTCGGCCATGGCCTCGGGCGCGACCTCGGGCCCGCTCCCGGCGGCGGCCTCGAGCTCCGCGATGCGCGCCTCGAGATCGCGGATGAACGCGCCCGCGATCGTTTCCGGAGAGGGCAGCTGACCGCCGGTCAGGGCCGGCACCGAGCGATCGCGTAGACGCACCCGGAGGAACGCGTCCTTGAGCTGGGTCTCGACCTCGAGCGGGTCCAGGTCGAGCTCGTCAGGACGGACACCGGTGAGGGTCACGTCGAGCACCAGATCCGGATCGGCGTCGGCGCGCAGCCGATCGACCAGGGCCGGCTGGCTGCCGACCTCGACGGCGTCGATCGCGCGGCGCTCGAACCGGGTCCGGCCCACGCGTCGCTCTTCGAGCGTGACCTGATGCTCGGCGCCGACCTCCTCGAGGCGGACCAGCGTCACCGTTCCCGCCCGGTCCTGGTCGACGGCCACGGGCTCGGGCGCGCCACTGTACGCGTACGTGGTCCCGCCCACCCGGTCGTGCTGGGCCGAGTGCCAGTGGCCAAGGGCGAGGTAGTCCAGCCCGGATGCGGCGATCTCGTCGCGTGAGAACGTGACCTCGTCGGCGTCGGTCCGGCCGGGGATCGCGAGCGCGCCGTGGATGAGCCCGACCTTCCACGTCGCGCGCTCGTCGGACGTCGCGTCGAAGCCCGCGAGAGGGCTGCGCGGCGCGCGCTTGGTCTCGAACACCCGCCCGTACACGACGAGGTCGCAGGCCGGCAGGTGGACGTCGGGCCGGCTTGCGCTCAGCACCGTCACCCAGTCGTCGTCCGAGCCGCAGCCCGCGAGCGCTGCCAGGTCGTAGGCACGATAGATCGACGAGCGGTCGTCGACGTCATGCGTGCCCGGGATGAGCACCGACCGGATCTTCGCCTCGCGCAATCGGGCGAGCTCGGCCGCGACCCGCTCCACGGATCGCCGCGGCTGGGTGTTCGAGTCGAACAGGTCGCCCGCGACGAGGAACACGTCGACCTTCTCGGCGATCGCCAGGTCCACGGACGCGCGGAAGGCCGCGAACTGGCGCTCGCGCTGCGCGGCGGCCGCATCACCCAGGTCGGCATGACGCGCGCCGAGGTGGACGTCGGCGGTATGGAGGAGTCGAAGCACCCCGGCGGTCGGCCTCCCTGACCTTGCGCGACGTGGCAGCCCGGCAGGCCGTGGCCGTACCTGCTGCGCGGATTCTGACGGCTCCGATTGTGACAGACCGGCGACCTCCGCTGCCAGTCGAGCCGGCGCGGGCGCCGGCAGCGGGGTCCGGTGGGCGCTCGGACCGGTTCTCCGCAGGCCGGTGCTATCCTGCCCGGCACATCACCGGTGCGCCCCGACGGGGACTCATGACACATCGGCACCCGGGTCGCGCGGCGCCGGTCCTCTCCCGACCTGCACGTCCTGCCGATGCCCTGCGAGGCACACCACGGCAGACACTCGCGCCCGGGAGGCAACTGGTGACCTACGTCGATCGAACCTTGACGTGCGTGGACTGCGGAGTCGAGTTCATCCATTCGGCCGCAGACCAGGAGTTCTACGTACAGAAGGGTTTCTCCTCAGATCCGAAGCGCTGCACGAGCTGTCGTGCCAGCCGGCGTGCCGCGCGAGAGGGCGGCTATGACGTCCGCGACATCGGCGGACCACGCGGCTACGAGCGCGGCGACGACCGCGCCAACCGTGAGTACTTCGCGGTGATCTGCTCGCAGTGCGGCAATCAGGCACAAGTGCCGTTCAAGCCGCGCATGGATCGCCCCGTCTACTGCTCGGACTGCTTCCGGTCCATCCGACCCGACTGAATCCCGTTCGCGCGCCCGTCGGGGAGGAACGGGCGCATCCAGCGGCGTGGTGCCGCCAGTGGCGGCATGGCGACAAAACCCGAGAAATGCGACGACCGGCCGGTTCGATTGGGCGCCGAGGCGTCCGCCTGAACCGACCGGTCCTCGTTGTCACGCGTCGACCCGGTGCCGGCCGACTCGACTCGCTATCTCCCTATACGCTCGACGAGGCGACCGGGTTCACCTCAGATGCGCACGATGTCGCCGTCGCGGTGGCGTTCCCGGCGGCGGCCCCGCCAGACCGTCACGCGACCCGCCCCGCGTACCTGCCAGGCGCCATCGCGGCCTACGAGCGCGGTGTCCTCGTCGATCCCGAGCACGACGACGTCGCGCGGGGCCTGGAGCGCGATGAGCGCACTGAACGGCTCGGGCAGGCGATCGTAGTGCGGGATGACCGCCACGCCAGGGACCACGCCGAGGGCGTCCTGCCAGCGCATCGGCACGGGCAGCCGGCGCCGGAACCGGGCCTGGCGCGCGCCCAGAATCATGGCCCCGGCCGAGCAGCCCGCCAGGACGGCGCCCCGGCGATGGGCCGCCAGGGCCGCCGCCCAGGCCGCGCTGCCCTCGAGCACCCGCAGCAGGTAGTCGGGCTTGCCGCCCGAGAAGTAGATGAGGTCGGCCTCCCCCAGCGCCTGCGCCATGGCCGGCTCCCGAGCGCCGACCGCATCCTCGATCAGGACGGGCTCTACCTCGGCGCCGAGCGCCTCGAAGTGCTGCGTGCCCATCGCCGCCCAGCGCCGGAAGACGCCTGCACCGTCGGGGAACGAGGCGGTGGGCACCACGGCCACACGCGGCCGGCGGACGCCGGTCGAGGCGAGCAGCTCGCGGTCGACATCCGCCATCGCCGGCAGGAACTCACCCGCTCCCACGAGCGCGATCGGTCCGGTCATGGCGCGCGAGTCTACCCGAGCGCTGAACACATGGTCCCGATGGCCCGACGGCTTGCGTCGCGGCGCGCGGCCTTTACCATGACCCGGCCGTCCTCGACACGCGTCGCGGCGAGCACCGCGCGCCGGAGAGCATGACCGTGTCCCTGCCCATCACGCATCTGCGCCCGACGTGACGAATCGGCAGCGCTGGACCATGGTCGCCGCGATCCTGGGATCCGCGGCCGTCTTCCTCGACGGGACGATCGTCAACGTCGCCCTGCCCAAGATCGGCGCGGAGCTGCCCCACTCGATCGTGGGTGTCCTCGAGGGTGAGACGTACATCACGAGCGGCTATTTGGCGACCCTCGCCGCGCTGCTCATCCTCGCCGGAGCGCTGGCTGACTTCTACGGCCGGCGACGCATCTTCGCGATCGGGCTTGCCGGCTTCGGGCTCTCGTCGGTCCTGTGCGGGCTGGCCCCGAGCCTGGAGCTGCTGGCCGTGTTCCGCGTCCTCCAGGGCGCCACGGGCGCCCTGCTGGTGCCGTGCTCGTTGTCGATCCTGACGGCGACCTTCGAGGGACCCGAGCGTGGGCGCGCGTTCGGCATATGGGCGGCCGCGACGAGCGCCACCACCCCGCTCGGCCAGGTCGTCGGCGGGTTCCTCGTCGACACGCTGTCCTGGCGCCTGGCGTTCCTGATCAACGTGCCGATCATCGCCATCGCCCTGTACGCGACCCTCGTCTACATGGATGAGACCCGTGACGAGTCGGCCTCGGGTCGCTTCGACTGGCTGGGCGCGATCGTCGTGGCGCTGGCCGTAGGCGGCCTCGCGTTCGGTGCGATTCGAGGGCAGGAGGGCCAGTGGCGCGATCCGGTCGCGTTCGTCGCCCTCGGCGTGGGCGCCGTTGCGCTCGTTGCGTTCCCGATCCTCATGCTGCGCTCGCGCCACCCGCTCGTGCCGCTCGGTCTGTTCCGCATCCGTAACTTCGCCGTCATCAACCTCTCGACGCTCCTGATCTACGGCGCCCTGTACCTCACGTTCGGCTTCCAGAGCCTGTTCCTGCAGGGCATCCTCGGCTACACCGCCCAGGCCGTGAGCCTGATCGGCCTCCCGACGGCGCTGATGTTGACCCTGCTCTCGACCCGCATCGGCTCGGTCGCCGGACGCGTCGGGGCGCGGCCGTTCCTGGTCGTCGGCCCGCTGCTCATGGCCGCCGGCCTGCTGTGGTACGCCCGCATCCCGTCCGGCAGCGAGGCCTGGATGGCCACGCTCACCCGGCCCTCGACGCTCGTGCCACCGGTGGCGGCCCTGATCGACGTCCTGCCCGGGATCCTGCTCTTCGGCCTCGGGATCTCGTGCGTGGTGGCGCCCCTCACGACGACGCTCATGGGCTCGGTTCCGGTTCGAAACTCGGGCCTCGCGTCCGCGATCAACAACGCGATCAGTCGTGTCGGCCAGCCGCTCATGAATGCGGTCATCTTCGTCGCCGTGACCGCATCGTTCTACGCGTCGCTGGCCTCGAACGTGCCCGGGATCGACGTCGGCGACCCGAAGTTCCGAAGCTCGGTTGCACCCCTCAATCCACCTGCCTCGGGGACCTCGGCCGCGGTCGCCGATGCCGCCCGGGCCGCGTCGACCGACGCGTTTCACCTGGCCATGATCGTCGCCGCCGTCCTGCTCGTCGCGGGCGCCTTCGTGAACTGGTTCGGGCTGCGGGAAGGGGCCGCGGCCCAACCGACGCGAGAGGACGCCGCCGGCGAGGCGGGCGCCGGCGAGGCGGGCGAGGCTCGTGAACGAGCGGCCGGCGGACGAGCGGCCGGCGAAGCCCATGCGGACGTGAGCGCGGCTGACCAGTCCGGGGCTTCGGGCTAGCGGACGCCCAGCACTCGGGACGGCCACCAGTCCCGGGTCCTGGCGCCGATTGACGCATCGTCACCGCGCAACTGTGGGAAATGTGGGCTCCGATGCCTTCCGATTCACGGATTCGGCCTGTAGAGTGTGTGCGCCCGGGGGGCGGGTCACCGTTTCGATGCCCCCGCGACCGCCCGAGCGCGCTTCACGGAGGGTGACGATGACCGGACCGGGATCGCCGGACGAGCAACCGCAGGCCCCTGCATCTCCGCCACCCGTCTCCGCCCCGCCGTCCCCGGCTGCCTCGTGGGCCGCCGCGACGGCGCCAGTGCCGATCCCGGGTCGCGAGGGCTTCTTCTACGCCGACGTGCCGAACCGAGCCATCGCGTACATCATCGACGTGATCATCCTCGCCGTCATCAGCCTCGTGGTCGGCATCGTGCTCGACGGCATCGGTCTCAACCCGGTGACGATCAACCTCAACTCGAACGGCTTCATCACCTACAACTACTTCGCCGGGATCATCCAGGCGATCGTGTTCGCGGCGATCAGCGGCGGTTACTTCATCTACACCTGGACGACGATGCGCGCCTCACCCGGCCAGCGGGCCCTGGGCATGCAGGTCGGTCAGCCGGACGGAGCCACGATCACGATGGAGCAGGCCGTGCGCCGCTGGCTGGCGCTCGGTGCCCCGTTCGGGATCGCCCAGGCACTCAGCCCGATTTCGGGCCTGGGCATCCTGATCGGCCTGGCCGCCTTCGTGTGGTTCATCGCGCTGCTCGTGACCACCGCGCAGAGCCCGACCAAGCAGGGCCTGCACGATCAGTTCGCAGGGACGGTCGTCGTCAAGGCGGCCCGTTCGGTCGCCTGAGGTCCCCCGGCTCAGGACGCCAACCAGCGCGCTCATCCTCGGAGCGCGACCCGGGCGACGCCACTGAGCGTTCCAATCGAGGGCCCCGTCGCCGGCGGCGACGGGGCCCGTTTCGTGTCTGCGAGAATCGCGGGCATGAGCCAGCCGTTCCGGGAATGGGATGCGGCCATGTACGACCGCGTCTCCGGGCCCCAGCTGAAGTGGGGCTTGGCCGTCCTCGATCGGCTCAGGCTGCGGGGCGACGAGCGGGTGCTCGATGTCGGCTCCGGCTCGGGCCGCGTGACGGAGCAGCTCCTCGAGCGCCTGCCGGACGGGCACGTGATCGCGCTCGACGCCTCGTCGGCGATGATCGAGGTGGCTCGAGCTCGGCTAGCCCGTTTCGCCGACCGGGTGTCGTTCGTCGTGGCCGACGTCGGGCGACCGCTGCCCATCGATCGACCGGTCGACGCGATCCTGTCGACGGCAACGTTCCATTGGGTGCCCGACCACGACGCGCTGTTCCGCCACCTCGCGGCGGTGCTTCGACCGGGCGGCCAGCTCGCGGCCCAGTTCGGGGGCCGGGGCAACGTCGCCTCGGTCATGCGCGTCCTCGCGAGCGTCGGCGACGGCTGGCTCGGGCCGGCCCACTTCGAGTCGGTCCTGGCCACCGTGCGTCGGCTTGACGCGGCCGGCTTCGTGGACGTGAGCGCCTGGCTGAACGACGAGCCGACATTGTTCGAGGCCGGCGCGCCATTCGAGGCGTTCCTGGCCACCGCCGTGCTCGGCCCGCAGCTGGATCGCCTGGCGGAGCCCGAGCAGATGGGCTTCGTTCGGGAGGTCGCTCGGCGGCTCGGCCGACCGGTGCTCGACTATGTCCGGCTCAACGTCGTCGCCCGACGCGCAGCCGCCCAGCAGGAAGCGTCGCCGATCTGACGGGTGCCGGTCTCAGCGCTCAGCGAACGCGGAAGGCAGATCCGTGGCCGGGGATGACCCAGTCGACCGCCTCGAGCACCCGCGTGCGATTGCGCTCGAGCGCCGCCTGGTCCGATGCGAACGGGTCGAGCGTCGGCGTGCGATCGGCACGCCACCACATGTGCGTCATCGCCCAGCGACCGTCGTCCGCGTCCACGACGAGGGTCGCGTCCTCCTCGGAGTGGCCCGGCGTCAGCCATAGCTGGCTGTTGTCGGACAGTCGATAGCCGTCGCCCGAATGGTCGAGCCACAGGTCGCCGACGTAGCGAGCCCAGAAGTCGACGACCTCGGCATTCGGGAACAGCGCCACGTTGATCGTGTGATCGGGGTGGTGATGGGTGAGGAAGACGTGGGTCACGTCCTCGGGCGTCACGCCCAGCGCGGCGAGTGGATCGAGAATCGCGGACCGCTTCGCGACCATGCCCGGGTCGACGACGATTCGGCTATCACCGTCCCGAACGAGGCTGACGCTGCTGCCGACGTGCCCGTTCAGATAGCCGGGATGGAGGAGGTGGACGCTCGTCATCGCGGCATGGTAGCCGGCCCGGCTGTGCCGCCGGGCGGCGCGGACTCGAGATCGGCCGGCGTGTCCACGTCGAGCAGGGAGCGGCCATCCCGGTCCACAAGCCGCCATCTCGCCTCGGGGATGATCCGAGTCGGGACCGCCGCAAGCAACGCTCGCAGGCGACGCTCGCCGGCCGCCACGAGCCTATCCGCGGCTCGCGACGCGGCGTCCGTTCGAACAGCAATCGGGACGGGTGGCACGCGGTTTCCGTCGAGCAGAGCGGTCGCGGCGACGTCGGCGTCGTCTCGAAGCTCCGCAACGAGCAGGCTCGCGAGACCGGGCTCGAGCCACGGCTGGTCGCCCGCCACGACGAGCGCGACAGGCCCGCGCGCCGCGACGAGTCCGCCCGCGAGGGCCACGAGCGGGCCGGCCGGCGAAAGGCGATCCGGTACGACGCGAATCGGGACGCCCAGGCCCAGGCCGTCGGTGGCGATCGAGGCGCGCTCCGGCCCCAACACGACGAGCTCGGCGCAGAGCGGGGCGAGCACCGTGAGGACATGGCCGAGCAGGGTCAGGCTGCCGAGCTCGTGCTCGAGCTTGTCCTCTCCGAAGCGGCTCGACGCGCCGCCCGCGAGGACGACGCCCGACACGCCTCGGCTGACGGCCTCAGCTCCCGACGTGGCCGTCGGATCCTGTCCGGTCGCCCGCCTCGATCCTGACAACTGCGTTGTAATCGGGCACGAGCGAGACCTCGTCTCGCCGACCGGGGGCCACGAGCACGTTGGCCTCGGGGAAGAACATCTGCACGTTGCCGGCCCGGATCGGCGCGATCCGGATGCGCACCGCGGCGCGACCCGTGTCGGACCGCGCGGTCGCCTGATCACCGTCGGCCAGGCCCAGTCCCCGCGCGTCCGATTCGGCCATGAACAGACTGTCACGCTGCGCGCCGGTCAGCGGGTCGCTTTGCCTGCCACACCATCGAGTTGAACTGCTTGCCACGCCGTGTCGACAGCAGGAACTCGCCCGGCTCGAGCTCGAGCTCGCGAGGCGCAACCGGGATCGCATGGGCCTTGCCGTCCGAAGTCGGGAAGATCCAGCCCTCGCACAGCCGTGTGCCGCCCCACTGGACCTGCTCGCCCGCCCGGCTCAGGCGCTGGATGCCCTCATAGGTTGGGATCACGCGCGCGATCTCGGCGCGGATCGACGCGCCGTCGGCGAGGGCCGTCAGGTCGCAATCGGCGAAGCCGTCGGGATTCACGCGTCGGGCCAGCTCGACGATAGATCCGCCACTCGCTGCGGGCCTCGCCGACCGCGGCCCGGGGATCTCCGGGCTGAAGACGATGCGGCGCTCGGTGGTGGTCTCGGTGCCGCCGCCCGCCTGCTCGTAGCGGGTCGTCGCCGGCAGCAGGACCACGTCGTCGCCCGGGCGTCGACCAGCATCTGCGGGCTGACCACGATGTCCTGGTGGACCCGCAGCCGGCACGCGTCGACAGGGCCGCGGCGACCCGCCGGGTCCGGCAGCGTGTCGAGGAAGTTGCCGCCGGACGTGTACAGCACGTCGATCTCGCCCCGCCGGCCGCCTCGACCATCTCCGTCGCCGACAGGCCGCGGCTGGCGGCGGACCGGAAGCCCCACGCGCTCGGACAGGGCGGCGGCGCTGTCGGCGTCGATCGGGCGCCGCCCGGAAAGGCCGTCGCGTAGGCGCCCATCTCGGCGCCGCCCTGCACGCCGGAGTGGCCGCGGATGGGCATGAGCCCGGCGCCCGGCCGCCCGACGATTCCCCGGGCCAGGGCCAGGTTGACGATCGCGGCCACGTTGTCGATGCCGCACTCGTGCTGGGTGATGCCCATCGACCAGACGAGGATCGCCGACGCGCGGCCGCGTACATCCGGGCGAAGCGCTCCATGTCGGCGCGCGTGGCGCCCGACCAGCGCTCGAGATCCTCGAACGACATCGCGTCGAGGGCTGCCACCAGCTCGTCCAAGCCCGTCGTGTGCTCGTCGACGAACGCCTCGTCGACGCCACGTTCGGGCAACGAGCGCCTTGAGCACGCCGTTGAGGAACGCCACGTCGCCGCCGGTGTGGACGCCCGAAGAACTCATCGGTCATCCGCGTGCCGAACAGCGCGCTCTCGATGTTCGACGGCACCCAGTAGCGCTCGAGCCCGGGCTCCCGGAGCGGGTTGACCACCGCGACCTTGGCGCCGCGCTTCTTGCGTGCCAGGTACAGGTACTTCATGAACACCGGCTGGTCGTTGGCGACGTTGGAGCCGAACAGCACGACGAGGTCGGTGTCGAAGACGTCCGTGTAGCGAGCGTGGTGGCCGCCACGCCGATCGCCTGCTTCAGTGCGCCGCGTCGACGGGGCGTGGCAGACGCGCGCGGCGTTGTCGACGTTGTTCGTGCCCAGGAAGCGCGGCGCCTTCTGGGCCGCGTAGTAGACCTCGTTGGTGATGCCGCGCGAGGTCAGGTAGAAGGCCAGCCGCTGCGGGTCGGTCCCGCGGATCGCGCTCGGCGATCCGATCGAGCGCCTCGTCCCAGCCAATCCGCGTGAAGCCGGGCTCGCCGCGTCGGCGCAGGATCGGGTATGGCAACGCGGCCGAGCTCGCGCAGCTCGCCGCCGCGATTCGCGCGCAGCGACTCGACGTCGGCGAGCGTCGCCGGGTCGAGCGGCGCCCATGGTGTTGAGCTCGAGCAGGTGCAGCCGCGTCGTGCACAGGTGGATGCCGTCGATCGTCCAGTCGCGCAGCCCCGAGGAGCCGAGGGCGCAGCCGTCGCACACGCCCTTCGTGAGGATCCGCCACGCGTAGCGCGGATGGCGCCAGTTCTCGCGGATCGTGTGCACGATGTCGAGGTAGTGGTTGGGATGTTGACGGCCGATGCCGTACGGGACGCCGCTCACCCACAGGGACGGTCGCGGCCGGCGCCGGCCGCGCACGCGTGGCACCTGGCGCAGAGTCTGTGGGACATCGCTCATCGCGCGGCCGGCGCCCTCGCGGCTCGTCCCGAGCGCACGCCCGAGCCATCGAGCAGGTCACGCAGCTCGATTCGGTCGTCCCTGTTGTAGATGTTGAATCCGCCGTCGCGCAGGAAGCCGACGAGCGTCTGCCCGACCCGGCGCGCGGTCTCCACGGCGAGATCCGACGGCGCCGAGACGGCCGCGACGAGAGGGATGCCGGCCGCAGCGGCCTTCTGCACGATCTCGAAGCTGACCCTGCCACTGACCACGAGCACCCGATCGTGCAACGGCACCAGGCCGTCGAGGGCCTGGCCGCCGACGAGCTTGTCGAGGGCGTTGTGACGGCCGACATCCTCGCGGATCGCGAGTAGCTCGCCCGCCGCGTCGAACAGGCCGGCCGCGTGCAGGCCGCCGGTGCGCTCGAAGGTCCGCTGTGCGGCGCGCAGCCGATCGGGCAGCTCGAGCAGCACATGGCGCGAGATGGTCGGGCCCGGCGGCAGGGGCTCGCAGCGCCTGGCCACGTCGTCGATGCTGGCCTTGCCGCAGATGCCGCACGACGCGCTGGCGACGAAGTTGCGCTCGGCAACGCTCGACGCGTCGAACGGCCGCCGCAGGCGCACGACGATCGTGTCGTCGGGCTGGGCGAGGCGGACCGGGTCGCCGACCGTTGTGCGCAGGACGTCGGCCGCCCGGATGAGGCCCTCGGTCACCAGGAAGCCGACAGCGAGGTCGGCATCGTCGCCGGGTGTCCGCATGGTGACCGCGATCGGGACGGGCTCCTGCCCGGGGCCCGCCGCTCGGATCTCGAGCGGCTCCTCGGCCACGACGAGATCGGCGCGCACCTCCAGCTCGTCGCCACGGATGGCGAGGACGCGCACCGACGACGCCGCCCGGACCGATGGCTCGGCGACTGCTGCCCGGGCCGCCGGCTCGGGCGCGAGATTGGCGAACGGTGCGCCCGGTCGAGACGCGGAACCGCTCATGCGATGCAGTCTAGCCGTCGACCGGGCTTGACGGGCGGGCGCCGGCCCCAAGCGTTGCCGCGTGTCAGATCATGGCGCTGATGCCGGCCGACACCCGCCGGGGCTGCTCGCCGACCGCGAACTGCTCGACCATCGTCGTGTTGAAGTCCGGCAGGTCGTCCGGCTTTCTGCTCGTGACGATGCCCTGGTCCACATGGACCGATTCGTCGACCCAGTGGCCACCCGCGTTCTCGATGTCCGTTCGCAGACTGGGCCACGACGTGAGCGTTCGATCCGCGAGCACATCGGCCTCGACGAGCATCCACGGTCCATGACAGATCGCCGCAACGGGCTTGCCGCTCTGCACGAAGTCGCGCACGAGTGACACGGCCGCCGCGTCGGTCCGCAGCCGATCCGAGTTCGCCACCCCGCCCGGCAGAAGCAGACCGTCGTACTCCTCGACCGAGGCGCCCGGCGTCGTGCGTCCGACCTGGAACGTCTCGCCCTTGTCGTCGTGGTTCATGGCCTGGATACGGCCCTCGCGGGGCGCGATCAGCTCGAGCGTCGCGCCGGCCTCCTCGGCGGCTCGCCACGGCGACGTGAGCTCGATCTGCTCGACGCCGTCGGTGGCGAGGACGGCGATGCGCTTTCCGGCAAGCCTCGCTGGCATGGCGTACCTCTCGACTTGAGGCGGATGCGGTTCGATCGTGCGTTGCCGTCAGCCTGGCCACTGGTCGGCCGAGGGCGCGTTGGCGTTCCGGCAACGCGACTTGCAGGCTCGTATCGGTCGCGGCCCGAGAGCCGGTCGGCGCGGTCGGCGCGTTCCGTGCCGGCGCGTTCCGGGGTCGGCGCGTTCCGGGTCGGATCAGCGCGGCGTCAGCGTCTCGAGCATGCGCCGGGACGCGGCGGTGATCTCCAGGACGGCCGCCTCGAAGGCCTCGCTGTTGGCCCTCGACGGCGCGCGGTATCCGCTGATCTTGCGCACGAACTGGAGCGCCGCCGCCTCGATCTCGGCCTCGCTCGGCGGTTCCTCATGACGATGCAGGGTCTTGATGCTGCGGCACATGCGCGTACGGTACGACTCGACTGCCGCCCGTGCAGCGCGGCGACCGCATTCATCCAGCGCCGGCCCGTGCCAACCGTCGCCGGCCACGTTCGTCCAGCGCGACGAAAACGGAACACGCGAGCTCTCCGGCCGAGCTCCGGCTCGACCCGGGTCCTTTTGGCCGAGTTCGACCTCAATCCAACGCCACCGGCCTGGCGGCGGACGTCGGGCTCGGCCCACCTGGCGTGAGCACGGACAGGATGGCGATGGAGAGGATGACGATCAGGACGAGGAGGACGGCAATCAGGACACCCCGGTCGGCGCTCGGCTGCGTGCCCGGCTCGGCGAGGGGCGCCGGCAGCAGGACGATCAGGAGGGTGGCGATGGGTCCGATCAAGAGCGAGACGGCGAACCAAACGGCGCCGCTCCGACCCTTGCCCTGCGCGAGGCCGGCATTGATGAGCGCGAGCGTGCCCCAACCGACGGCATACCCCGACTGACCGGGCATCCACCCTCCCGCGCGCCGGCCCACGTCCCGGCGGCGATCGAACGCTGGCGCCACCAGCCTCGACCGTCAAGTGCCAGACGGTCGGACCACGGCTTGTCCATCCCGACCGATGCCGCGATCGGCCTCGACCATGTGCCGACGATGCCCGCGAAACCGTCCATCGCGACTGCGGCGAGGACTATGCTCGCCGGTGATGGACCGCTGGCGGACGATCATCGAGCCGTTCCGCATCCACGCCGTCGAGCCGATCCGGATCACGACGCGTGAGGAGCGCGTCGCGCGCGCTCGAGGCGGCCGGCTGGAACCTGTTCAACCTCCATGCCGACGACGTGCTCATCGACCTGCTGACCGACTCGGGCACCGGCGCGATGAGCCGCGACCAGTGGGCGGCCATCCAGCACGGCGACGAGAGCTATGCCGGCAGCCCGAGCTGGTACGCCTTCCTCGAGAGCGTCCGGGCTCTCTTCCCGTTCCGGCACGTCATCCCGACTCACCAGGGCCGCGCCGCCGAGAAGATCCTGTTCTCGGACGTCGGCGGCCCGGGCAAGGTCGTCCCCAACAACACGCACTTCGACACGACGCGCGCCAATGTCGAGGCGACGCGGCGCCGAGGCCGTCGACCTGGTCATCCCGGAGGGCCGCGAGCCGGCCGACGATCCATCCGTTCAAGGGCAACGTGGACGTCGCCGCGCTTGGAGCGCGTTGCTCGAGGAGCGCGGCCGCGGACGTGCCCGTCGTGTTCGTGACGATCACCAACAACTCGGGCGGCGGCCAGCCGGTCTCGCTCGCGCAACCTGCGCGCCGTCCGCGCGGTCTGCGACCGGTTCGGGATCCCGCTCTTCCTCGACGCCTGCCGGTTCGCCGAGAACGCGTGGTTCATCAAGACCCGCGAGGCGGGCCAGGCGCGAACGGTCGATCCCCGACATCGTGCGCGAGATCGCGTCGCTGGCCGACGGCATGACGATGTGGGCCAAGAAGGACGGCCTGGCCAACATCGGCGGCTGGCTGGCCATGAACGACGACGCCTGGGCCGAGCGCGTGCCGCACCCTGCTCATCCTGACCGAGGGCTTCGTCGACCTACGGCGGGCTTGCCGGACGCGACCTCGAGGCGATCGCCCAGGGCCTGCACGAGGTCGTGGACGAGGACTACCTGCGCTACCGCATCCGCTCGACGGCATACCTCGGCGAGGCGCTCGACGCGGCCGGCGTACCGCTGGTACAAGCCGCTCGGCGGACACGCCGTCTACATCGACGCGCGCGCGCTGCTGCCGCACATCCCGCCGCTCGAGTACCCGGGCAGTCGCTGGCGGTCGCGCTCTACCGTCGAGGGCGGCGTGCGCGGCTGCGAGATCGGCGACGGTGATGTTCGGCCGCCATCCGGACGGGACGCGAGGTCGCCGGCCGCGATGGATCTGGTGCGGCTCGCGATCCCGCGCCGGACCTACACGCAGTCGCACATCGACTACGTGATCGAGGTCGTGCGCGACGTCGCCGCGCGGGCGCAGGACCTGCGCGGCTACCGGATCGTCGACGAGCCCGCCGGCGCTGCGCCACTTCACGGCGCGCTTCGAGCCGCTCGGGTAGCCGACCGATCCGTGGCCATCCCCGATCCACGCGATGCGGACAGCGTCGTCGCCGCGCTCGGCCTCGAACCGCACCCGGAAGGCGGCTGGTATGCCGAGACGTGGCGTGATCCAGCACCCGACGGCGAGCGAGCCGCGTCGTCGGCGATCTACTACCTGCTCCGGACCGGCGAGGTGTCGCGCTGGCATCGGCTCGACGCGACCGAGGTGTGGCATCACTACGCGGGCGCGGCGCTCGAGCTGCGTGTGAGCATCGACGGCCGCGCGGCCAAGACCCATCGGCTTGGCCCGGACGTCGTCGCGGGCGAGCGGCCGCAGATCGTCGTGCCGCCGCGCGCATCGCAATCGGCGCGCAGCCTCGGCGCATGGACGCTGGCCGGCTGCACGGTCGCGCCGGCGTTCTCGTTCGAGGGCTTCGAGCTGGCACCCGACGGCTGGCGCCCCGGCGACCCGTGGTGACCCGGACCGACCAGCCGATCGGTCAACGGACGCGGCCCCAGTCGACGATTCGCTCGATCGTGAATCGCAGCAACGGCGCATCCTCGAGGCGTTGCGTCGCGTACTGCGGATAGCGGTCCCGCAGCGCCGCGATCGCCGATCCTCGCTCAGCCGCGTACGGGCCCGCGTCCGGCTCGACGATGTCCACACGCCCGGTCAGGCGGAGCCAACCCAGCTCGGCCCAGTCCTCCGACCAGTGCTCGATGAGCACGCTCGCGCGCGGGTCACGCTCGAGATCCCTGACGCGTGCCAGTCGATGTGGATCGGCGACACGCTTCGGCTTCTCGTCGAGGGGCGTGTACAGGCGTGTCGTCGGCTCGGTTCCGAGCGCGAAGCAGATTGGCACCGGACGTGGCGCCCCGGCCGGTTCGATCGTGGCCAGGGTTGCGCGGCGCCCGCGCTCGGCGAACCGACGCTGCGGTGGCGTCAGCGCCACGTCCACGGCCAAGGTTCAGATCGGGTCGTGGGCGACGAATGCCCGCGACGCCAGCCAGCCGGTCAGCGCACCAACCGCGGCAAACACGAGCGCGACGATACCCGCGAGCTGGCCACCGGGCACCTCGGCGATCGGAATCGGCAGCCCGACGAGGAGCGCCCACAGCCACGGCCGGCGACCCGACAGGCTGGCGGCCACAGCCGCACCAACCACCAGGGATACGACCGTGACGGCGGTGTCGTCCCAGCCCGGGCGCGTGTCGAACCATGCCAGGCCGATGCCGGCGGCGAGCGCGGTGATGGCCAGCAGTGGCTCACGTGGACGATCCAACGAGGCCTCTCCCTGCCGGCGATCGGTCAGTCGCTCGAGGCGAGCTTCCAGTCGATCGGGCCGGTATAGCAGTGGCCAAGATACTCGCACAGGCCACCCGTCAGGTCCCACATCCGACCGCTCACGTATGGGCCCCGGTCGACGACGGGCACCGTGGCGATCCGTCCATTGGCCGGGTTCCGGAAGGTGACCAGCGTGCCGCATGGCAGCGTTCGATGCGCGACGCCGCGCAGGGACGTCGTCAGGGCATAGCCGCAGGCCGTCCGCCGCCCGTAGAAGCCCGGGCCGTAGAAGCTGGCCTCCTGATCGTGGTGCCACGGGTTCTTCCGAATTGACCGGACCGGGGCGGCCGGCTGGGAGCGGGCGGGCCGGCTGCCGGGCGCGTCGACGCGGACGGGCTCGACGAGCGGGCTCGTTTCACCGACGCGGGCAGCGGATTGCCAACGAGGATCTGGGGACAGGCTCACCATGCCAATCGGCCGGCCGTGCACGGATACAGACCGGAACGCCGCGGGGTCGAGTCGTGGGATCGGGCTGGGGGTCCGCGATCCAACCGAGGCGGGCACGGCGACCAGCGCGAGCAGCACCATGAGGGCCGTGCCCGCGACTACGCGGTTCGGTCGCACGATCCCGGGACTGTACGGGCGGGCTCCAGATTCGACCATTGCACGGACCGCGGCCGGCATCGCAGGCACGTGACAGGTCGGGCAGACTGAACTCGTGAGCCACTTGGAGATCGAGCCCGACCGGCCGGTCGACGTACATCGCACGCTGGCCGTGCACCGCCGCGGCCATGCCGATCCGACCCTGCGTTTCGAGCCTGACGGGACCATCTGGCGGGCGACCCGGCTGCCGGCCGGGGCCGCGCTCGTTCGGCTTCGACAGGTCGGATCCAGGATCGAGGCCGACGCGTGGGGGCCGGCAGCCGAGGCAGCCATCGGGCGCGTGCCGGCGTTGATCGGACTCGAGGACGAGCCGGACGCGCTTCGACCGAGGCACGAGCTGCTGCGTCAGCTGATCCGGCGATTCGCGGGCGTACGCATCGGCCGGACGGGTTCGGTGATGGAGGCGCTCGTTCCCGCCATCCTCGAGCAGAAGGTCACAGGCGAGCAGGCCCGACGCGGCTTCCGGAGCCTGCTCCGTCGCTTCGGCGATCCGGCGCCAAGACCGCCGGACGGTGAAGGGCCGGCCCTGATCCTCCCGATGGACCCTGGCGTTCTGGCGCGACTGGCCTACTACCAGCTCCACCCGTTCGACGTCGAGCGCCGCCGGGCGGACACGCTCCTACGCGCGGCCCTCGTGGCCGACCGCATCGAGCGGATCGTCGACGTGCCGCTGCACGACGCCTACGCCCGGCTCCGATCGCTGCCGGGCGTCGGGCCATGGACCGCCGCGGAGGTCGGGCTCCGGGCGCTCGGCGATCCGGACGCTGTGAGCGTCGGCGACTTCCACACGCCCGACCTCGTGGCATGGGCCCTCGCCGGTGAGGCGCGCGCCGACGACACGCGGATGCTGGAGCTGCTCGAGCCCTATCGCGGCCAACGCGGTCGAGTCGTCCGGCTGCTCGAGCTGAGCGGTGTGCGCCCGCCCGCATTCGGACCGCGTGTGGCGCCGCGGGTCATTGCGTCGGACTAGCTCCCGGAACACGGCCCGTGCCAGCGCGACGGCCCGTGCCAGCGCGACGGCCCGTGCCAGCGGCCGGGCACACGCCAATGCCCTGGAAGCGGAACCTCCTGCCGGGGTCCTTTGCGATGGTTCCGACCAAGCGGAACGATCGCGGGATACGCGGCAGCGGCAAGCGGAACGATCGCGGGATACACGGCAGTGGCAGGCGCCACGGCAGTGGCAGGCGCCACGGCGCACAGCGCCAAGGCACACGCCCGCGCCACGGCACACGCCCGCGCCACGGCACACGCCCGCGCCACGGCACACGTCTGCGGCCGGGCCACACGCCCGTGGCCCGGAAGCGGAACCTCCTGCCGACGTATGTTGCGATGGTTCCAATTACGCCAAACGATCGCGGGGAAGACGGCCCGTGCCGGGCCCGACAGCGTCACCGTCGTGACCGGGACTCACTCGGCTCTTGCGGGAGCGCCGATCGGGAGATCGGCGTTCAGTCCCGGATCGACCTCCATTCAGTCCGGGGGGACCCTCCATTGGCCGTCGTCGCGCAGGCGCATCCCCAGGCCCGAGTAGCCGATCTCGGTCCCTGCGAACCACGCGGTGATGACGCCCAGTCGTCGTGGATTGGTTGTGTACAGGCGGACGCGGCCGTCGGCATACGATCTGACCCACGTCACGAGCCGCGCGTCGACGAGCAGCCGGAGCTGCCGGCTGAGAGCGGGCCGACTCATCGAGAGCTCGTGGGCCAGGCTCGAGGGCCGTCGCGGTCGGACGGCGAGCGCCGCGACGATTCGACGCCGGGTTGGATCCGCGAGCAGCTCGATCCCTTGGCCGTTGCGCTTCATCGGGCAACTGTGGTGCCGGCGCCTTGGTTGGCCGTTATGTCGCCTTGGTTGGCCGTTATCAGGATGATGGAACGAGGCCGCCAAGACGGAGCTGGGGCCGGTGGCCCAGTCGCTGGTCTCGGTACGATCGTTTCGCTTGGCTGGAACCATCCCAAGATCGCCCGGCAGGGGACCCCATCCTGGGGACCGTGCAGCGAGCCCGTGCTCGACCCCACGCCATCGGGTCACTCGACCACGTCGATCTACACTCCACGGACGATGTCGAGCGCCAGCGCGTCACGGACACAGACCAGGAAACCGGCGCCCGGTCCCTTTGATCGGGCGAGTCGTCTCGCACGCCTGCCCGACCTGATGTCGGAGCGGATCCTCGTGCTCGACGGAGCGATGGGCACGCTGCTCCAGGACGAGCGCCTCGACGAGGCGGCCTACCGCGGGGACCGACTGCGCGAGCACCCGGTCGACCTGCGCGGCGACAACGACCTGCTGTCGTTGACCCAGCCCGCCGCCGTGGCGCGGGCCCACCGCGCCTACCTCAAAGCCGGCGCCGACATCATCGAGACCAACACGTTCACCGCCAGCCGGATCAATCAAGCCGAGTACGGGCTGGCCGACCTGGCCCGCGAGATCCACGAGTCGGCGGCCCGAATCGCGCGGGCCGAGGCGGACGCGTGCGAACGGGCAAACCCCGAACGTCCTCGGTACGTGGCCGGCTCGCTCGGCCCGACGAACCGGACGGCCTCGCTGAGCGCGGACGTGACCGATCCCGGAGCGCGAAGCGTGACCTTCGCCGAGCTCGCCGACGCGTACGCCGAGGGCGCCGAGGGCCTGATCGCCGGTGGAGCCGACCTGCTGGTGGTCGAGACGATCTTCGACACGCTCAACGCCAAGGCCGCGATCTTCGGCATCGAGGGCCTGTTCGAGCGGATCGGCATTCGCGTCCCGCTCATGATCAGCGGCACGGTCGTGGACGCGTCCGGCCGGACCTTGTCGGGTCAGACGGTCGAGGCGTTCTGGCACTCCGTCCGCCACGCTCGACCGCTGTCGGTCGGGCTCAACTGCGCCCTGGGCGCACGCGAGATGCGGGGCTGGCTCGACGACCTCGCCCGGATCGCCGACCTGCCGATCACGGCGTACCCGAACGCCGGCCTGCCGAACGCCTTCGGGGGTTACGACGAGACACCGGACGTGACCTCCGGGCTGCTCGGCGAATGGGCTCGAGCCGGGCTCGTGAACATGGTCGGCGGTTGCTGCGGCACGACGCCGCAGCACGTGGCGGCGATCGCCGACGGCCGTGCGTGGGCTGCCCCCCCGACGGGCCGCGAAGTCGGCGCCGGCCCGCGCCTGTCGGGTCTCGAACCGCTGACCGTGCCCCAGCCGGGCAACCTCTGCTCAACGTCGGCGAGCGCACGAACGTCACCGGCTCCCGGCGCTTCGCGCGGATCATCGCGGACGAGCGCTATGACGAGGCGTTGTGGTCGCCCGAGACCAGGTCGAGAACGGCGCGGGCATGCTCGACGTGAACATGGACGAGGCGCTGCTCGACTCGCCCGCGGCGATGAGCCGTTTCCTGCGCCTCGTCGCGTCCGAGCCCGAGATCGCCAGGGTCCCGATCATGATCGACAGCTCGAGCTGGGACGTCATCGAGGCGGGCCTGCAGCAGGTGCAGGGCCGGCCCGTGGTCAACTCGTGTCGCTCAAGGAGGGCGAGGCCGAGTTCCTCCGCCAGGCGCGTCTTGCACGCCGTACGGCGCGGCCGTCGTCGTCATGGCCTTCGACGAACAGGGGCAGGCCGGCACGGTCGAGCGCAAGGTGGCGATCGCGAAACGGGCCGTGACCCTGCTCACGGAGCGGGCCGGCTTCGCGCCCCAGACATCATCATCGATCCGAACGTGTTCGCGATCGGGACCGGGATCGAGGAGCATGCCGGATACGGCGTCGCGTTCATCGAGGCGGTGCGTCGGATCAAGGCCGAGCTCCCCGACGTGCACACGTCGGGTGGCATCAGCAATGTCAGCTTCTCGTTCCGCGGCAATGAGCCGGTGCGGGCCGCGATCCACGCGTGTTCCTCGCCCATGCGATCCCGGCCGGGCTCGACATGGCGATCGTCAACGCCGGCGCGCTCGCCGATCTACGACGACATCGAGCCGGAGCTGCGGGAGCGTGCCGAGGATCTCGTGCTGAACCGCCGGTCGGATGCGACCGAACGCATGCTCGAGATCGCCGATGCGGCGCGCGCCGGCGCCGGGCAGGGCGGCCCTGGCCGCGCAGGGCGCGCCGACGGGGAGTGGCGACAGCTGCCCGTCGACAAACGGCTCGAGCACGCCCTCGTCGAGGGCATCGGCGACCACGTCGAGGCCGACACCCTCGAGGCGCTCGGCGTGCTGGGCCGGCCGATCGCCGTCATCGAGGGCCCGCTCATGGCCGGCATGTCGATCGTCGGCGACCTGTTCGGCGCCGGCCGGATGTTCCTGCCCCAGGTCGTGAAGTCGGCACGCGTCATGAAGCAGTCGGTCGGCGTGCTGATCCCGTACCTCGAGGCGGAGCGGCAGCCGGGTCAGGCGAGCACGGCCGGCACGATCGTCATGGCCACGGTCAAGGGCGACGTCCACGACATCGGCAAGAACATCGTCGGGGTCGTCCTGCGCTGTAACAACTACGAGGTCCTCGACCTGGGCGTGATGGTCCCGGCGGCCAGGATCCTCGAAACTGCCCGCGAGGTGAAGGCGGACATGATCGGCCTGTCGGGCCTCATCACGCCGTCGCTCGAGGAGATGGCGCACGTCGCGGCGGAGATGGAGCGCGAGGGCTTCAGCGTTCCGCTGCTGATCGGCGGCGCCACGACGTCGCGGGCACACACGGCGGTGCAGCATCGAGCCCGAGTATCGGGCCGGGCCCGACCATCCACGTCGTGGACGCGTCGCGCGCCGTGGGCGTGGTCGGCGCCCTCGTCAACCCCGAAACGCGGGCGGCCTTCGCAGGGCGGACGCGCGACGAGTACGCTCGGGTCCGCGTCGAGCGCGGCAGCCGGCGCGAGCACGAGAGCCGTCTGACGCTGGCCGAGGCGCGAGCGCGCCGGCTCCGACTCGCCGGTGAGAAGGACGCCATCGTCCCGGCGCCCCGGCCCTCGTTCCTCGGCGTCCGCACGCTCGACTCGTATCCGCTCGCAGAGCTCGTCGAGCGCATCGACTGGACGCCGTTCTTCGCGACCTGGGAGCTCAAGGGCCACTTCCCCGAGATCCTCGACGACGCGCGGCTTGGCGCCTCGGCCAGGGAGCTCTACGACGACGCGCGCAGCCTGCTCGACGGGATCGTTCGCGACCAGTTGCTGCGCGCCTCTGCGACCTTCGGTTTCTGGCGTGCGGCGTCGACCGCCGACGACGACATCGAGCTGTTGCGGACCGAGCCGGGCACGACGCCGCCTCGCACGCTCCACACTCTTCGCCAGCAGATGGCCAAGCGCGACGGGCGGCCCAATCTTGCGCTCGCAGACTTCGTCGCGCCGCCCGACAGCGGCGTCGAGGACTACGTCGGCGCGTTCGCGGTCACGGCCGGTCACGGCCTGGACGAGCTCGTCGCGCGCCTTCGAGGCGCGGCCGACGACTATGGGGCGATCCTCGTCGAAGGCGCTCGCCGATCGGCTGGCCGAGGCGCTCGCCGAGCGACTGCACGAGCGGGTCCGCCGCGAGCTGTGGGGCTACGCACCGGACGAGGACGCTGACGAACGACGAGCTCATCGGCGAGTCGTACCAGGGCATCCGACCGGCCCCAGGCTACCCGGCTCAGCCCGACCACACCGAGAAGGACACGATCTTCGAGCTGCTCGAGGCCGAGACGCGCGCGGGCATCCGCCTGACCGAGTCCTTCGCGATGTGGCCCGCGGCGTCGGTCTCGGGGCTTACTTCTGGCGCCCCGAGGCGCGCTACTTCGGCCTGGGGCGGATCGGTCGGGACCAGCTCGAGGACTACGCTCGCCGCAAGAGCATGCCGCTCGATGTCATGGCGCCGCTGGCTCGCACCGAATCTGGCCGACGATGCTGCCAGCTGAGCGGCCGGCACGCCGACATGCGACTCCGCCTCACGGAATCACATAGCGTCCCAGGGCGGCCATCACCGCGTCGCTGATCACACCCGGACCACCGAGCACGACGATCTTGTGCGGATGGAGGCGGGTCAGCTCGGCCGCCGTCGCAGGATCGATCGGTCCGGTTCGGTCGGCGAGCAGGATCGGGCCGTGGACGAGGCCCGCCGCGGCGGCACCGGCCATCGCATCCGGGAAGTCGAACGCATACGCGACGTACACGCTGTCGGCGCTGGCCGGATCGGCGAACGTGAGCGCCGAGACCCGGGCCGCGGTCGCGAAGCGGTTGGCGCCCGCCTCGCGCACGACCGTGCTCGAGTAGGCCCGCAGCCGCGTCATCACCGCGTCGCTGATCACACCCGGACCACCGAGCACGACGATCTTGTGCGGATGGAGGCGGGTCAGCTCGGCCGCCGTCGCAGGATCGATCGGTCCGGTTCGGTCGGCGAGCAGGATCGGGCCGTGGACGAGGCCCGCCGCGGCGGCACCGGCCATCGCATCCGGGAAGTCGAACGCATACGCGACGTACACGCTGTCGGCGCTGGCCGGATCGGCGAACGTGAGCGCCGAGACCCGGGCCGCGGTCGCGAAGCGGTTGGCGCCCGCCTCGCGCACGACCGTGCTCGAGTAGGCCCGCAGCCGCGTCATCACCGCGTCGCTGATCACACCCGGACCACCGAGCACGACGATCTTGTGCGGATGGAGGCGGGTCAGCTCGGCCGCCGTCGCAGGATCGATCGGTCCGGTTCGGTCGGCGAGCAGGATCGGGCCGTGGACGAGGCCCGCCGCGGCGGCACCGGCCATCGCATCCGGGAAGTCGAACGCATACGCGACGTACACGCTGTCGGCGCTGGCCGGATCGGCGAACGTGAGCGCCGAGACCCGGGCCGCGGTCGCGAAGCGGTTGGCGCCCGCCTCGCGCACGACCGTGCTCGATCCGGGCACGACGCTGTTCGAGGCAGCCGAGGCCGGACCCGTCCCCACGACATTCGTCGCGTGGACGGTGAACGTGTAGGCGGTGCCGTTCGTCAGGCCGTCTACCGTGCACGACCTGTGGCTCGTCGAGCATGTCCGGCCGCCCGGCGACGAGGTCACCGTGTAGGCCGTGACCGGACTGCCGCCGTCATCCGACGGCGCGTCCCACGCGACGAGCGCCGAGGCGTCCCCGGGCGCCGCGTCGACGTGCGTCGGGGCGTGCGGCGCGTAGACATCCAGCCCGAAATCGAGCCTTCGCCTCGAGGATCCGTAGGGCGGCGGCATCGACCTCGGCGCGGAAGCCGGAGTCCGAGGCGACGCAATTCTTGACCGCAAGCCGCATGCCGGTCGCAGCGCTGGCGCCGCCGACGAGGATGAGGTTGCCGCCGGCCGACAGAAACTCGATTGCCCGCGTTCCCGGGTCGATGGTGCTCACGGCCGTCGCCGTGAGGCTGTCGGATGCGATCACGCCAACGAAGCCCAGCCGGTCACGAAGCAGGCCGGTCACGATCGTCGGAGAGAAGGCCGCGATGTGGTCCGGATCGATCCGCGTGTACGTCGCGAGCGACACCATCACGAGCGGGACGCCGGCCGCGACACCCGCCCCGAACGGGTCCAGATATGGATCGCTCGACGTGGTGACGCTGTCGATCACGTTCGTCGATGTGTCGGTGTTGGCGGTCACCCGGCCGAGGCCCGGGAAGTGCTTGACCGTCGCGGCCACGCCCGCCTCCGCCATGCCGTCGACGAACGCGACCCCATGCGCGCCGACCGTGCCCGGATCGTGGCCGAACTCACGCTCGAGCGCCCCGATCGGCGGATTCGAGGCGTCCGTCCCGGGCGGAACCACATCCATCACCGGCGCAAGATCGAGATTGACGCCCGCCGCGGCCAGCTGGCGCCCCCACGCGGCCGCGTCGGCTCGGAGCACCGACGGCGCATACGTGCCCTGCGTCAACGCGGTGGGGATCTTGGAGAAGCCCGGGCCCGTGAGGCGCTGGACGTAGCCGCCCTCCTGGTCCGCGCCGACGAAGAACGGCACGCCGGCGGTGGCCTTCGGCGCGAGGGCCTGGATCGCATCGGTCAGCGCCCGGACCGCCGCCACGCCGCCTGTCCGGTTGCCCTGGAGATACACGGAGCCGTAGTGGCCGGCCTCGATGGTGGCGACATCGGTCGTGGTGAGCGCGGATCCGGCGATCCCGAACATGAACAGCTGTCCGATCCGCTGATCCTCCGTCATGCGCGCCAGCGTGGCTGCCGCCCACGCGTCCGGCGTCAGCGTCGCCGGGGCTGGACCGGCATGGGTGGGGCTCCTGACCGCAGCCCGTGCGGGCTGAGCGATCGATGCCGGCGCGACGAGGATCAGGCACGTTGCCAGTGCGAGTGAGCACATTGATCGGGCCCGGGAGGTGACGGCGCGTCGTCGTGGCCGAAGCATCGAATCGAGTCTAGATGGCGGTCCCGAATGGGCCTCGAGATCGTTCCCACCTTGTCAGGGCCGTCTGGCGATGTACTGTGGCCTTCGATGGCAACCAGGACCGAGGCACTTCCGGCCGACATCGGGCTCGAGCGTTGGGTGCGCGTGCGCCGGCGGCTGAACGCGCCACCCGATCGAACCTTCCGCGCCTGGGCGGATCCAGAGGAGCTGGCCCGCTGGTATCCGGATCGGGTCGAGGGTGGCCTCGCCCAGGGCACGCGATCGATCCTTGTCTGGCAGGATCGGCGGGTCTGGATCGACGTGGTCGAGGTGACGGCCTCGAGCGTATTCGTGTTCCGCTGGCCATGGCTTGCCGGCGACCGGTTGGTCAGCACCGCACGGATCGTCGTCGAGCCGGCCGGTTACGGCAGCCAGATCTCGGTGCAGGACGGCCCGTTCCAGCTGGCCGACGCTGATGGTCTCGAGGCCTGGTCGCAGGCCATCGCGACCTGGGCCGAGGCGCTCGCGATGCTCCGCGGCCACATCGACTTCAGCGTGGATCTCCGGGAGCGACCCTGATGGCGGGCAGGCGCCCACCTGCGGCCACCAAGCGAGCCATGCCGTCGTTCGCGAAGTCGCCGCCGGGGCTCGTCGAGCGCTTTGCCGGCGCGACCGATCACCTGGACGGCATCGAGCGACGCCAGATGTTCGGCTTTCCGGCCGCGTTCGTCGGCGGCAATCTCGTGACCGGGCTGATGCGCGAGCACTGGCATGTGCGCCTGCCCGAGGATGCGGCGGCCGAGCTGCTGGCGGTGCCGGGCGCCGGACCGTTCGAGCCGATGGCGGGTCGACCCATGCGCGGCTACTACGTCTTGCCACCCGCGATCGTCGCCGACGACGCCTCGCTCGCGTCCTGGCTCGAGCGAGCCGTGGCCCACGGACGATCCTTGCCGCCCAAGAAATGAGCTGACGCCCAGCGTCTGGGCGGTTCCCGCCGGGCCGGTCGCGAGCCCTGGTTCGCGGCAAGTGAAAGACCGGTGCAACGGCTTCGCGTGGGAGGCTTGCGGGAGTCTGTCGGCTTCGGGCGGACGATGCATCCATGCCCCAACCGACCCTCGAGCGGGACCGCCCGCCGGTCACGCCTTCGACTGACACGCCCGGAGCCACCGCCAAAGGGCCACGTGGGGTGCCGCGCGTCGAGCGCCTGGATGTGACGGTGTGCTCGGTTCCGACGGACGCGCCGGAGTCCGATGGGACGTTCGCCTGGGGCGCCACGACGATCGTGATCGTGCAAGCACGCGCCGAGGGCATGGTCGGGCTGGGCTATTCGTACGCCGACAGCAGCGCGGGTCGGCTGGCGGCCACGGTCCTGGTGCCCGCGGTCCAGGACGCCTCTGCCTGGGATGTCAGCGGATCGTGGCGACGGATGGTCGACGCCGTTCGCAACCTGGGCCGGCCGGGCGTCGCCGCGACGGCGATCTCGGCGGTAGACGTCGCGCTGTGGGATCTGAAGGCACGACTGCTCGGGCTTGCGCTGGTCGACCTGCTCGGCGCGGCGCACGAGCGCATCCCGGCCTACGGCAGCGGCGGTTTCACGTCGTACGACGATCGGCGCTTGCGCGACCAGCTCGCCGGCTGGGCGGCCGACGGCTTCGGGATGGTCAAGATGAAGGTCGGCCGGGACCCCGACCGCCGATCCGCACCGGCTCGATGTCGCGCGCGACGCGATCGGCCCGGACGTCGAGCTGTTCGTCGATGCCAACGGCGCGTTCGACCGCGCGGCGCGCGCTCGGCGGCGGCGAGGGCTGGCCGAGCGCGACGTGCGCTGGCTCGAGGAGCCGGTCAGCTCGGACGATCTGGACGGGCCTGCGCCTCGTGCGCGACCGGCTCCCGCCGGCGATGGCCGTCGCGGCCGGCGAATACGGCTGGGATCGGCGCTCGACTTCCGGCGGCTGCTCGATCCGGGGCCGTGGACGTGCTGCAGGCCGACGCGACACGCTGCCTCGGCATCACGGGCTTCCTCGCGGCGGCGGCGCTGTGCGAGGCGCAGCGTCGTGCCGCTGTCGGCCCACTGCGCGCCGGCGCTCCACGTCGCACGCTTGCTGTGCCGCCCGCCGCCGCCGGCACCTCGAATGGTTCCACGACCACGTCCGGATCGAGCAGCTGCTGTTCGATGGCGCGCACCGGCCACGGTCGGCGGCGTCACACCGGATCGAACCGGCCGCGGCTCGGGCTCGAGCTGCGCAGCGCGCGACGCCGAGCCGTACCTCGTCTGGAGGGAAGTCGCAGACGATGAGCAGCGACGTCCCGTTCGCGCCGTCGCCGACGTCATGCCGACGCTCGCTCCGCCGCCGCGGCCGCCGCGAGCTCGACGCCGGCGGCCTGCCCGACGACGCCGAGCGGCTCGCGATCGACCTGCTCAACGAGGTCCGGGGCGAGGTCCGCTTCGACGCCGGCAGTCGGGCCCTGTACTCGCACCGACGCGTCCAACTACCGCCAGGTCCCGATCGGCGTCGTCTGCCGCGCGACACGGACGACGTCGTCGCGGCGGTCGAGGTGTGCCGCGCGCACGGCGCGCCGGTCCTGTCGCGCGGCGGCGGCACCAGCCTCGCCGGCCAGACCTGCAACGTCGCCGTGGTGCATCGACCACTCCAAGTACTACAACCAGCTGCTCGAGCTCGATCCCGACGAGGGCTGGGCCCGCGTCCGGCCGGGCATCGTGCTCGACGAGCTGCGCGACGCGGCCGAGAAGCACCACCTGACCTTCGGACCCGACCCGGCGACGCACGACCACTGCACGCTCGGCGGGATGATCGGCAACAACTCGTGCGGCGTGCACTCGGTGATGGCCGGCAAGACCGACGACAACGTCGCTCGAGCTCGAGGTGCTGACCTACGACGGCGACGCGCTTGCGGGTCGGGCCCACCGATCGGACGACGAGTTCGACCGGATCTCCCGGCGGCCGGCCGGCCGCGAGCGGACGATCTACCGCGGCATGCGCCGGATTCGCGACCGGTATGCCGACGAGATCCGCGCTCGCTTCCCGGACATCCCGCGTCGCGTGTCCGGGCTACAACCTGCCGATCGCTGCTGCCGGAGAACGGCTTCGACGTCGCCCGCGCCCTCGTCGGCAGCGAGTCGACGCTCGTGACCGTTCTCGAGGCCAAGCTGCGCCTCGTCGACAGCCCGCCCGGGCGGACGCTCGTCGCCGTCGGCTACCCGGATGTCTACGCCGCCGCCGACGACGTGCCGCGCGGTCATGGAATCGGGCTGCATCGCCTGCGAGGGGATCGATGACCGGCTCGTCCGCGACGTCCGCCAGCGCGACATCCATCCCGACGCCCTCGGCCTGCTGCCGCCCGGCCGTGGCTTCCTGCTCGTCGAGTTCGGCGGCGATGACCGGCGACGAGTCCGACGAGCGCCGCGCGCCGTTTCATCGACGAGCTCGAAGCGACGCGACCCGGACGCCGAGGCGACGCCGTACGACGACCCGGAGGACGAGGCGCAAGCTGTGGAAGGTCCGCGAGTCGGGCCTGGGCGCGACCGCGATGGTCGCCCGGCCAGGCCGATGACCGCGCCGGGCTGGGAGGACTCCGCCGTGCCGCCGGAGCGCCTCGGCGAGTACCTCCGCGCGGCTGCGCGCGGCTGTGGCACGAGTACGGCTACGACGCCGACATGTACGGCCACTTCGGGCAGGGCGTGCTGCACTGCCGGATCGACTTCGACCTGCTGACGGCGAGCGGGCCTGCGCCACCTTCCGACGTTACCTCGACGACGCGGCCGATCTCGTCGTGGGCATGGGCGGCTCGCTGTCGGGCGAGCACGGCGACGGCCAGGCGCGGGCGAGCTGCTGCCGAGCATGTTCGGCGACCGGCTCGTGCGACGCGTTCGAGGAGCTCAAGCAGATCTGGGATCCCGCGAGGGCAAGATGAACCCGGGCAAGGTCGTCCGCCCGAACCCGATCCTGTCCGACCTGCGGCTCGGGCACCGACTACGACCCGCCGCAGACGCGACGCTACTTCGCTATCCGCGAGGACGCCGGCTCGTTCGCCCACGCCGCGTTCCGCTGCGTGGGGGTCGGCAAGTGCCGCGCGCCACGACGGGGGGGTCGATGTGCCCGAGCTACATGGTCACGCGCGAGGAGCAGCACTCCACGCGCGGTCGGGCGCGGCTCCTGTTCGAGATGCTCAACGGCAGGGAGCTCGAGGGCGGCTGGCGCAACGACGAGGTCGAGGAGGCGCTCGACCTGTGCCTCGCCTGCAAGGGCTGCAAGGGCGACTGTCCGGTGAACGTCGACATGGCGACCTACAAGGCCGAGTTCCGCGCCCACTACTAGGCGGGCCGGATGCGGCCGCGCGCCGCGTACTCGATGGGCCTCATCCACTGGTGGGCGCGACTCGCGTGCCCGGGCTGCCGCGCCTCGCCAACCTGGCCGCGCACGCCCGCTCCTCGCCGGGTCGCCAAGCGCCTCGGTGGCATCGCCCCGGAGCGCGACGCATCCCACGCTTCGCCGGCGAGACGTTCCGGACTGGTGGCGGGCGCGTCCAGCGCCGACGACCGAGCCGGGCACACGCGATGGCCGACGCCGCGTGATCCTGTGGCCCGACACGTTCACCGACCATTTCCATCCCGAGGTCGGCCGCGACGCGGTCGAGGTGCTCGAGGCCGCGGGCTGCGAGGTCGTCGTGCCCGACGCCTGTCCTGTGCTGCGGTCGGCCGCTGTACGACTGGGGCTTCCTCGGCCAGGCACGGCACCTGCTGCGACGGTCAGTCTCGGACCTGCGCTCGGAGATCCGGGCCGGGATGCCGATCGTCGGGCTCGAGCCGTCGCTGCGTGTCGGTCTTCCGCGACGAGGCTGCCGAACCTGCATCCACGGCAACCCCGACGCGCGGCGCCTGTGCCGACCAGACGTACCGCTGACCGAGTTCCTCGCCACGCCTCGACGGCTACCACCCGCCGCGCATCGACGGCACGCGCCCTCGTCCACGGCCACTGCCACCACAAGTCCGTGCTCGACTTCGACACCGAGCTGCGCGTGCTGTCGGCCGACCGGTCTCGAGCTCGACGTGCCCGACAGCGGCTGCTGCGGCATGGCCGGCGCCTTCGGGTTCGAGCGCGGCGAGCACTACCGCGTGTCCGTCGCGGCCGGCGAGCGTGTCCTTCTGCCTGCCGTGCGCGCGGCCGAGCCGGACACGTACGTCGTGACCGGCGGCTTCAGCTGTCGCGAGCAGATCGAACAGACCACAGGCCGGACCGTCCTGCACCCCGCGCAGCTCCTCGCGCGAGGCCTTCGGGCGGGCGGCGACGACGGCGCGTCCGAGCACGCCGGCCGGCGTCTGCGCGAGGACGCGGCCGAAGCCGTGGACCGGGAGTTCGCGGCGGCCCACCGAGCCCACCAGGAGTGATGGCGTGATGCAAACCCGCAAGCTCTCGACCGGAGCCACCGACACGTACGTCGCCGTGTTCGATGCCGGTGACGAGGCGGTCGACGGTCTCACCTCGTTTGCTCGGGAGGCTGGCCTCGACGCCGCGCAACTGACCGCCGTCGGCGGCTTCGAGCGGGCAACCGTCGGCTGGTTCGACCTCGAGGCGCGCGACTACCGTCGAATCGAGGTCGACGAGCAGGTCGAGCTGTTGAGCGCTCGTCGGCGACGTCACCAGGGCCGGCGAGCAGGGCGATGAGCCGAAGGTCCACGCCCACGTCGTCCTCGGCCGCCGCGACGGCACGACCGTCGGCGGCCATCTGCTCGAGGGCCACGTGCGGCCCACGCTCGAGGTCGTCGTCGCCGAGACGCCCGCCGAGCTTCGACGCCGGCACGACCCGCGACGGGCCTGACCCTCATTGATCTCGTCCGACCGATCGACGCCGACGCGCCCCACCGAGCCAGGAGGAAGCCATGGCCAGGACTGCTGCCGACGTGCTCATCGAGACGCTCATCGACTGGGGCGTCGACACCGTCTTCGGCCTGCCCGGTGACGGCATCAACGGGATCATGGAATCCCTGCGGACGCACCAGGACGAGATCCGCTTCGTCCAGGTCCGCCACGAGGAGTCGGCCGCCTTCGCCGCGACCGCCTACGCCAAGTTCACCGGTCGCCTCGGCGTCTGCCTCGCGACGAGCGGACCCGGCGGGCTGCACCTGACCAACGGCCTGTACGACGCGAAGCTGGACGGCGCGTCGGTGCTGGCCATCACCGGCCACCACTTACAGCGACCTCATCGACACCCACTCGCAGCAGGACGTCGACCTCACCCGCGTGTTCGAGGACGTCGCCGTCTACAACACGCGCGTCATGAACGCGGCGCACGTCGCCAACGTCGCGCCGCTTGGCCTGCCGGACCGCCCTCGCCCGCCGCGGCGTTGCCCACATCTGCTTCCCGACCGACCTCCAGGAACGCGAGGCCGACGCCGGCCCGCGCCGGCCCCGCGACGTGCCCGGGCACCAGGGCAACGCCTACGCCGCCGCCGGCAAGCCTGCCCGCCGACGCGACGATCCGGCGCGCCGCGGAACTTCTCAACAGCGGCACGAAGGTGACGATCCTCGCCGGACAGGGGGCCCTCGGCGCGGGCGCCGAGCTCGAGCGCATCGCCGACACGCTCGGCGCGCCGATCGTCAAGCCCCTGCTCGGCAAGGCTGTCGTGCCCGACGACAGCCCGTACACGACCGGCGGATCGGGCTGCTCGGCACCGCGCCGTCGGAGGACGCGCTGGCCGACTGCGACACGCTGCTGATCGTCGGCAGCTCGTTCCCGTACATCGAGTTCTATCCCAAGCCGGGCAAGGCGCGAGCGCGTCCAGATCGACCTCGACCCGACCCGGATCGGCCTGCGCTACCCGGTCGAGGTCGGGCTCGTCGGCGACGAGCCGCCGCGTCCTCGAGGTGCTCCTGCCGCACGCTGCGGCGCAACGACGACCGCTCGTTCCTCGAGCGCGCCCAGAACGGCATGCGCGACTGGTGGCAGCGATCATGGACGAGCGCTCGTCGCGCATGGACGTGCCGATGAAGCCGCAGGTGGTGGCGGCGGCGATCGGACGCCAACTCGCGGACGACGCGATCGTGGTCTCCGACTCGGGCACGATCACGACCTGGTACGCGCGCCACATCAAGGCCCGCCCGGGCCAGCTGTACTCGCTGTCGGGCAACCTGGCGACGATGGCCTGCGGCCTGCCGTACGCCATCGGCGCCCAGGTCGCCCATCCCGACCGCCAGGTCGTGGCCTTCGTCGGCGACGGCGGCTTCTGCATGCTCATGGCCGACTTCGTGACCGCCGTGAAGTACGAGCTGCCGATCAAGATCGTGGTCATCAAGAACGACTTCCTCGGCCAGATCAAGTGGGAGCAGATGGTCTTCCTCGGCAACCCCGAGTACGGCGTCGATCTGCACCCGATCGACTTCGTGAAGTTCGCCGAGGCGTGCGGCGGCCAGGGCGTGCGGATCGAGGATCCCGCCCGCTGCGCGGACCAGGTCGCCGAGGCGCTGCGGATGCCGGGACCGGTGCTGATCGAGGCGGTCGTCGATCCGCTCGAGGCCCCGTTGCCGGCCAAGATCAAGTTCAAGCAGGCCAAGAACTTCGCCCTCTCGCTTGCGCGCGGCGAGCCGGATCGAGAGTCGATCGCGGTCAACGCGCTCGGCGAGAAGGTCCGGGAGATGGTCTAGGCCGTGTCCACGAAGGAGCGCGACAGCCAGGTTCCGGAAGGGCAACGCGAGGATCGCAAGCAGCAGGTCCTGACCCATGGCAGCGCCTCGGTCGTGCAGAGCATCAGTGACGCGGTCGTGGCCAAGGACGGCGAGCCGTTCTTCCTGTGCCCGCCCGACGGCCAGGTGCCGTGCGACGACGGCCATGGCTTCGGGCTGTACCACCACGACTGCCGCTTCCTGAACGGCTACGAGCTGACGCTGGCCGGGACGAAGCCGAACTCCCTCGCGGCGACGGAGGCCGAGGGCAGCCGGCTCGTGCTCGAGCTCACGAACGACGAGATCCACGACGCCAAGCACCACATCGCCAAGGAGCAGCTCGGCGTCACCTGGGCACGACGGGTCGACGGGCAGACGCCGGCGCTCGACGACCAGATCGACATCCGCAACTACGGGCGCTCGCCGGTTGAAGCGGATCTCGAGCTGCGCTTCCGGGCCGGCTTCGAAGATGTGTTCGACATCCGGGGTCTGCTCAACGAGCGGCCCGGCCGGCTGCGAGATCCGAGCTGGTCGGACGGCCGGCTGGAGTTCGCCTACGAGGGCGCGGACGGCATCAACCGGCTCGTCAGGCTGTCGTTCGATCCCGCCCCGGCGCGCCACCACGGCGAACGGGTCGCGTTCGAGCTCGAGCTGAGCGGCCGCGGCCGGACGTCGATCCGGGTGACGGCCGAGATGGTCGAGCAGACCCGCGGCGACGCCACGCCGATCGAGCGTCGTGACTCGCCACCCGAGGCAAGCGACCGCTCCCAGGCCCGGGACGGCAGCCCGAGGCCCGCGCACGAGTGGATCGGTGGCGGCACCTGGCCGACGTCGGTCCGGACGACCTCGCTCGTCCTCGGGACGGCCCTGTCGCGGTCCCTCGCCGACCTGCAGCTGCTGCGCTCGCGCCTCGACAGCCACCGCTACTACGAGGCCGGCATCCCGTGGTTCGGGACCCTGTTCGGGCGGGACTCGCTCATCAGCGCGCTCCAATCACTGGCGTTCGACCCATCGCTCGCGCCCGAAACCCTGCGCCTGCTGGCCGGGCGCCAGGGCGACGAGGTCAACGACTGGCGCGACGAAGAACCCGGCAAGATCCTCCACGAGCTGCGCATCGGCGAGCTGGCGCGGCTGGGCGAGATCCCGCACACGCCGTACTACGGAACGGTCGATGCGACGCCGCTGTTCCTCATCCTCCTCGGCGAACACGCGCGCTGGACGGGCCGCCTCGATCTGTTCGACGAGCTGCACGACGCGGTCGATGGCGCGCTGACGTGGCTGGATCGCTACGCGGACAGCGATGGCGACGGGTTCGTCGACTACAACAGCAGCACCAAACGCGGGCTGATCAATCAGGGCTGGAAGGATTCCGGCAACGGCATCGTCAACGCGGACGGCGACATCGCCCAGCCGCCGATCGCGCTCGTCGAAGTCCAGGGCTATGCCTACCGCGCCTGGCGACTGATGGCCGAGCTCTTCGAGCGCTCGGGGAACCACGACCGCGCCGCGGATCTGCGACGACGGGCCGCTGCCATGCGCGAGCGGTTCGAGGCCCGGTACTGGTCGGACGAGCTCGACGCCTACATCCTGGCCCTCGCCGACGGGCAACCGTGCGAGGTCCTGACATCCAACGCCGGCCAGACATTGTGGACCGGAATCGCACGTCCGGATCACGCCGAACGGGTCGTTCGCCGGCTCATGCGCCCGGACATGTTCAACGGCTGGGGCATCCGCACCCTGTCCGCCGATGCGGCGGCGTACCGGCCCATCGGTTACCACCTGGGCACCGTCTGGCCGCACGACAACTCGCTCATCGCAGCCGGCTTCCGGCGCTACGGTCATGCTCAGGAGGCGGAGGCGATCTTCGTCGCGATGCTCGAGGCCGCCCAGAACTTCCCGCACAGCCGCCTTCCGGAGTGTTTCGCCGGCTATTCGCGCTCGGAATACGGCAGCCCGGTCCGGTACCCCGTCGCATGCCACCCCCAGGCCTGGGCCGCGGGCTCCATCCCGCAGCTCCTGGTCTCGTGCCTGGGCCTGGTGCCCGAGGCGTTCGATCGACGCCTGCGCATCGTGAACGCGTTGCTGCCGACACCGATCGAGGCGCTCGAGATGCGCGGTCTGGCCGTCGGCGACGCGCGCGCCCACCTGCGCTTCGAGCGCCGCGGCGACGCGACCCGCGTCGACGTGCTCGGCGTGGAGGGCGAGCTCGACGTCGTCATCGGCGAGCACGGGCACGCCGATCCAGAGGCGGAGGAAGGTGACGCCGGCGACGGCCGGAAGTCGGCCGACGCCAGGCCGATCGTGAGCGAACCCGGCCGATGAGCGGCGGCCTGTCGGGGCTCGAGATGCTGCGTTCGTCCGACTCGTCGCGCGCCGGAGCCGGCGTTTCGGCCTGGCCCAAGCGCATGCGCACGGCCGCCCTCGCGGCCATCGGACTGGCGGTCGCCGGATACCTGGCCGCGTTCGAGCTGGGCTGGCTGACGAGCGTGTGGGAGCCGTTCTTCGGCGACGGCAGCCGGCGTGTCCTCACGTCGTCGATCGCCCGGGCGCTGCCCGTGCCCGATGCCCTGCTCGGAGCCGGCGCGTATCTGGCCGACATCGTCCTGGTCTCGCTCGGCGGGCAAAGACGCTGGGCAACCGCGCCGTGGCTCGTGCTCGTGTACGGCGCCGCGGTCGTCGTCTTCGCGCTCGTTGCGCTGGGCCTGGTCGTCGCGCAGGCGACGCTCGTCGGGGCGTTCTGCAGCCTGTGCCTGACATCGGCCGCGATCTCGCTGCTCATCGCCGTCGCCGCGACCGAGGAGATCGTGGCGGCAACGCGCCACGTGGCTGCCGAACGGCACGCCGGCGCCTCCTGGGCGGCGGCGCTCAAGGGCGTGCGGCCGGGTCGGCACGTCGCGCGTCGAGCCCCGGGCCGTGACGTTCGCGATCGCGCCGCGCCCCCGGCCGACGCCACGCCGCCCGCCGGCACGCCGACCGAGCCCGTTCCGACCGCCCGCACCACGCAGTCGACGCACGTCAACCCGAGCGTCGACGCCTCGAGCGCCGACGCTCCTCCGGCCGCGACACCTGCCCGAGCAGCATCACCCGCGTCGACTGGCGCGTCACCGCCGTCACCTTCGGCCGAGCCATCCGGCTCGGCCCGTCAGCATCGAAAGGAGCCTGCCATGAGTCCCGTCGTCGTCATCACCGGAGCATCGGCCGGGGTCGGCCGGGCCGCCGTCCGAGCTTTTGCCCAGGCCGGCTACGACGTGGGCCTGATCGCCCGCGGCGAGGAAGGCCTCGAGGCCGCCGTGCGCGAGGTCGAGGCCGCGGGGCAGCGGGCCCTCGCGTTGCCGCTCGACGTCGCGGACGCGGATGCCGTGGAGGCCGCGGCCGAGCGTGTCGAGCGCGAGCTGGGCGCCATCGACGTGTGGGTCAACGACGCCATGGTGTCGGTATTCTCACCCATCAAGGAGATGCGGCCGGACGAGTACCGGCGCGTCACGGACGTCACGTACCTCGGTTACGTGTACGGGAGCCTGGCCGCGCTGCACCGGATGCTGCCCCGCGATCGCGGCACCATTGTCCAGGTCGGCTCGGCGCTCGGGTATCGCTCGATCCCGCTCCAGTCCGCGTACTGCGCCGCCAAGCACGCCATCATCGGCTTCACCAATTCGCTGCGCACCGAGCTGATCCACGACGGCAGCCGAGTCAAGGTCACCGTCGTCAACATGCCCGCCCTCAACACGCCCCAGTTCGACTGGGTGCGGAGCCGCCTGCGCGGCCGCGGCCAGCCCGTCCCGCCGATCTTCCAGCCCGAGGTCGCGGCGCGCGCCATCGTCCACGCCGCCGAGCATCCACGCCGCGAGCTGCAGGTGGGTCGCTCGACGTACATGGCGATCTGGGGCCAGAAGTTCATCCCCGGCCTGCTCGATCGGTACCTCGCCCGCACCGGCTATCAGGCCCAGCAGACACCCCAGCCGGAGGACCCGAACCGCCCCGACAACCTGTACGAACCCGTCGACCGCGGTGACGACCACGGCGCCCATGGCCGGTTTGACGGCGAATCGGCGAGCTGGAGCCCGGCCCTGCGGCTCACGACCCATCGCGGTCTCGTTGCCGCGGTGGCCGCCGGCAGCGCCGTGCTCATGCTCGTCGCCAGCCGGTTGCCGCGAGGCGGGACCGAACGACACCGGGCCTGACCTCGGGTCGAGCCAGCCGGCCCGCTCCGGGGTCAGTCGACCGGTGCGGCTCCCGCCGAGTCAGCCGCGGTGCACCGCGCGCGGCGGGTTGCGCAACGCGCCATCGCGCATGGCGACCCGGCTCGGTCCGGGCGCGGGCGCGAGGCTGCCCTCGAGCCGCCGTCCGAGCGCGGAGAGCGCGTCGCGGACCGCCTGGGCGTCCTCCCTCGACGCGAACCGCAACCGGACGGCGTGCCCCTCGACATCGTCGCCCAGGATCGCTTCGGCCCACGCCTCGTCGTCGAAACGATGGCCTTCCGTGTCGGCGTCGTCGCCGAGCAGCACGATCGGCAGACTGCCGGCCCGCGCGAGGCGGTCGGCCAAGGCCGTCGCCGCCGCCGTGTCGCCGGCCGCGAGGGCAACCGCCACGGCTCGCCCGTCGACGACGAGCGTGACCTCGAACGGAGAACGAATGGGTTCGGTGCTCTCGATCATCGTTTGGTCCTCGTACGACGGACGTTCGCCCGAGTGTATGACCCCCTGATCTCCCGGGCGGCGGCGTACACGACCGCCCGGTTGTCAGCCACCGGACATCCTGACCCAGCGACCACGCCGTACGACACGCCTCGACCCGACCGGCGCTGGCTACCATTCGGGCCGTGACCGTCTGGGACCGAGCGTACGAGGCGACACCCAGCTGGGAGATCGGTCGCCCGCAGGGCGTCGTGATACGCCTGGCCGAACGCGGCCTGATCGCGGGTTCCGTGCTCGAGGTGGGCTGCGGGACGGGCGAGAACGTGCTCGAGCTGGCCCGTCGTGGGTTGACGCTGACCGGTCTCGACATCGCGCCGGCAGCGATCGATCGGGCTCGGGCCAGGGCCGCCGAGCGTGGCCTGCGGGCCGAGTTCCTGGTGTTCGATGCGCGCGGCCTCGGCCAGCTCGGACGCCGGTTCGACACGATCCTCGACGTGGGGCTGTTCCACACGCTCCAGCCCGACGAGCGGCCGGCCTACGCCGCCGGTCTTAGGTCGGTGATCCGCACCGACGGCCGCTGCCTGCTGGTGTGCTGGAGCAACCGCAACCCGTTCGGCATCGGACCTGCCAGGATCGCGCCGGCCACGCTTCGGAACACGTTTGGCCGGGGCTGGACCCTCGACGCGATCGAGCCCGAGCGACTGGAAACGCGGCTCGAGATGGCCGTCGTCCATGCCTGGCTGGCGGACCTGCGGGCGACCTGACGGGGGCCGGACAGCGGCCGGACGGCGGCCGGACAGCGGCCGGACTCGACAGGGGGCTGACGCGCTCAGTCGCCCAGGCAGGTCCCGACGCGCCGCGCGGCCGTGATCCAGTCATGATCCGGCGGCACCGTCCGGCGCTGCCCGGCGACCTGCTCGAGCGGCACCGCCTCGGTGCCCTCGCCGCGCGCCGCGACCATGACCGAGAACGTGCCCTGGCGCACCAAATCTGCACCGGCGCTGCCGAGCCGCGTCGCGAGGAGGCGATCGACCGGCGACGGCGTTCCGCCACGCTGCATGTAGCCCAGGATCGAGACCCGGGATTCGAGGCCGGTGGCCGACTCGAGCTCGTGCGCGAGCCGCAGGGTGTTGCCGGCCTGCGCCTCCTCGAGCATCGACAGCACGGCCTTGGCCGCGATCTTGCCTTCGCGGCTTGGCGCCTGGGCGACCCCGGCGGCCGCGTGCGCGAGGGCCGCGGCGTCGGCCACGTTCCGGGCGCCCTCGGCGACAGCCACGATGCTGAAATTCGAGCCCTGCTTGACGCGCCGACGGATGGCCTGGGCGATGCTGTCGACCTCGTACGGGATCTCCGGGATGAGGATCACGTCGGCCCCACCGGCAATGCCCGCCCCGAGGGTGAGCCAGCCGGCGCGGTGGCCCATGACCTCGGCGACAATGATCCGGTGATGGCTGTGGGCCGTGCTGTGCAGCCGGTCGATGGCCTCGCTGGCGACGCCGAGCGCGGTCGCGAACCCGAAGCTCGCGTCCGTCATCGCGACGTCGTTGTCGATCGTCTTGGGCAGGGTGATGAGGTTCACGCCGGCGCCGGCCAGTCGCAGCGCGTTCTTGGCCGTGCCACCACCGCCGAGGCAGACCAACGCATCGACCCGGTTCTGACGCAGCGTCTCGAGGACGGCCGGCGTCATGTCGCGCACCTCGCCGTCGACCACCATCCGATGGGGCTTGTCGCGGCTGGTACCGAGAATCGTCCCGCCCGTCGTCAGCACGCCCGAGAGCGCGTCGGATCCGAGCGCCACGCTGCGGTTCTCGACGAGTCCGCGGAACCCGTCCCGGAAACCCACCAGACGCATGCCGTGATAGCCGATCGCGGCCTTGCCGAAGCCGCGGATGGCGGCGTTGAGGCCCGGGCTGTCGCCACCGGCGGTCAGGATGCCGACGCGCCGGACGCGGGCCCCGCCGCTCGTCGATTTGGCCATGGTCGATCGAGCGTACAACGCCCACGGGCCCAGCATCGAGCGCACCGGCCCGAATTCGCGGGCGCCGGCACGCGCTTCGACGCCGCGGCTCGGGCTGGGCGAGCTCGCTCGAGCATTGGACCAGGCTGAGTCACGCCCCGATCACCGCGAAGCCGAGCGACCGGGCCGCATGGCCGAGCCGGACGTCGAAGGTCATGACGGGCAGGGAACGACCGCCAGCACGCTCCGCCGCCGCCAAGTGCACGGCATCCAGGGAACGAGCGCCGGTCGTCGCTCCAAGCTCAGCGGCGCGCTGGCATGTCATCTCGTCGACCGCCACGACGAACATGCGCTGCCAGTCGCGCTCGAATGCGGCGACGGCGGCGCTCCGAGCAGCCGCGTCGAGACGGCGGTGAAGGGCCAGCCGAACCTCGACCAGCGTGATCTGAGCGGTCACCCACTCCTGATCGGACAGCAGGATCGCCTCGGCGGCGTCGCTGCCGTCCTCATCGACGTAGCGCTTGATCAGCGCGCTGCTGTCGAGATAGAGGGTCACGCACCGCGGTCCTGTGAGATGAGCTCCGTCGTCGTCGGCGTGCCGGAAGCCGGTCGCTGCCGCACAACTGGCTCCGGCGGCCGCTCTGCTCGCCGCGTGATCCAACCCTCGTCTAGTCCACGTTCGAGGTTCTCGCGCCCCGGGACCGGGATGATCTGGGCCACTCGGCGACCTCGACTGGTGATCGTGACAACCTGTCCACGCGCGACCAGTTCGAGGTGCTCCGACAGCCTCGCCTTCAAATCGCGGACGCCAACTTCCATGTGGTCATCGTATCACAGCAGATGATACACGTGTGACTACAATGCATCCACGGTCAGCCACGCTCCGCATCGTGATGCTAGTCGGGTGTGGCGCGCATCCGGACCTGCTCCGGGCCGAGGTCTGCGATCCGTGTGACACCGAGCAGGCGCATCGTGCGGACCGTCTCGACCCGGAGCAGCTCGGCCGCCCGGGCCACACCGCGTTCGCCACCGGCCATCAGGCCGTACAGGTAGGCTCGCCCGACCTGGACCGCACGGGCGCCCATGGCCACGGCGGCCACGATGTCGGCGCCGCTCATGACACCGCCGTCGATGTACACCTCGGCCCGATCGCCAACCGCGGCGCGAATGGCGGGCAACTGCTCGAGCGGCGTGGGCGAGCGATCGAGCTGACGGCCGCCGTGGTTCGAGATGACGATCGCATTCGCTCCGGCATCCACGACCATCCGCGCGTCGTCCGGCGTCTGGATGCCCTTGATCACGATCGGCCCGGGCCACTCGGCGCGCATCCAGGCCAGGTCGGCGACGGTGATCGTGGGGTCGAAGACGCGGTTGATGAGATCCGCAACCGTGCCCTGCGTCTCCGTGAAGGCGGCGAACCGGAGCGGCTCCGTCGTCAGCAGGTTGATCCACCAGCCGGGATGCCGGGCGATGTCGAGGACGGTTCGTACGGACAGCCTCGGCGGGATCGCGAAGCCGTTGTGGACATCGCGCAGGCGCGCCCCGGCAACGGGCGTGTCGACGGTCACCACGAGGGCCGTGAAGCCGGCGGTCCGGGCCCGTCGGACCAGCTCGACGCCGGCATCGCGATCGTGCCAGAGGTAGAGCTGGAACCACTTCTCGCCATGTGGCGCGGCGGCCGCCACATCCTCGGGCGACGTCGTTCCGAGCGTCGAGATCGCATACGGAATGCCGACCCGCTCGGCAACGCGGGCCACGGCTGGCTCGCCCTCGTGGTTCATCAGCCGGGTGAAGCCCGTCGGCGCGAAGATCAGGGGCAGGGCCGCCGGGCGGCCGAGGATCGTCGTCGACGTGTCGACGACCGACACGTCGCGCAGGACCCGCGGGACGAACTCGATCCGAGCGAACGCCGCACGAGCGCGGCGCAGGCTCGTCTCGGTTTCCGCGGCCCCGTCGACGTAGTCGAACACCGCGCGTGGGGTGACCCGTCGGGCGGCCGTGCGCAGATCGCCGATCGTGGCGGCGCCCGCGAGCCGTCGCTCGGCCGGCGACAGATGAACCGGGCCGACACCCAGGAACGGCCGGAGCTCCTTCCAGCGGGGGATGCGGCGGCGGGTCCGTGGACGCGCGCGGCCAGGCTGGGCGACCCGAGGCGGAAGGTCCCCGTCGATGACCGGTCGGGCATCGTTCGACATCGTCAGGCCGTCACCGTACACCGATTCCGGAGCGTCCCGACGCGGTCGATCTCCACCTCGACCAGGTCGCCGTCGGCGAGAAAGTTGGGCGGATCGCGAAATGCCCCGACGCCGCCCGGCGTCCCCGTCGCGATGACGTCGCCGGGATCGAGCGTGAACGACCGGGAGCAGTACGCGATGAGCTCCGCGACACCGTGGATGAGATCGGCAGTCGACGCGTCCTGGCGGACCTCGCCGTTGACCCGGCAGCGCACGCGGAGCGCCGCGGGGTCGGGAATGTCGTCCGCGGTGACGATCCAGGGACCCATCGGACAGAAGGTATCCAGGCTCTTGGCCCGCGTCCACTGGACGTCGCGGACCTGGAGGTCGCGCGCGGAGACGTCGTTGAGGCACGTGTAGCCGAGGACGTGATCGAGGGCGCGACCGACAGGGACGTCGCGCGCCGTGCGGCCGATGACGACCGCCAGCTCCGCCTCGTAGTCGACCTGGCCGGTCAGGCTTGCCGACCAGCCGATCGTGGCGCCGTCGCCGACGACGGCACTCGGCAGCTTCGCGAACAGGAGCGGCGCCTCGGGCACTGCCGCGGCCTCCTCGGCAGCGTGCTCACGGTAGTTGCGCCCAACAGCGATGATCTTCGGCGGCCGCACGGGTGCCATGCGCCGCACCTCCTCGAGCGAGCGCTCGGTGCGCTGCTCGACGCGGTCGGCGGCGGCCCGCAGGCGCGCCAACGTTCGTGGCGCATCCTCGAGCAGGCGTGACATCGTCCACAGTCCGTCACCAAGGATGTCCGCGACGTCGACCACACGGTCCGCCTCGGACACCACCGCCAGGTGCTCCTCGCCTCCGACCAAGTGGCTCAGCAGCCGCATGCGGGGGCCCGCAGACTCATTTCGCGCCCCTGACCCCGCCGTCCACGAACAGGCCGGAGCCCAGCACGAAGGACGACTCGTCCGAGGCGAGGAACAGGGCCGCGGCCGCCACATCCTCGGGCTTGCCCAGGTCGCCGGTGAGCTGCCGCCGCCGGAGGATCTCGAGGCCCGCGCTCGGGTCGTCGTAGCTGTCGGCGAGGTAGCGGTCGACGAACGGCGTGTGGATCGTGCCCGGCAGCAGGGCGTTGACGCGAATCCCGTGCGTGGCGTAGTCGGCCTGCATCTGCCTGGTCAGCGCGAGCACCGCGCCCTTGGACGCGGCATACGCAGCGCGCCGGGCGAGCCCGATCTCCGCGATCGTCGAGGACATGTTGATGATCGAGCCACGCCCGGCCTCGACCATCCGCGGCAGGACGGCCCGGGCGACCAGGAACACGCCCCGGACGTTGACCGCCATGACCCGCTCCCACAGCTCGAGCGACGTCTCCTCGACCGTCCCGACACCGGCGATCCCGGCGTTGTTGAACAGCACGTCGATCCTGCCCCAGTGCTCCGTCACGGCGGCGGCCAGGCCTTCCGTCTCGGCCTGGCCCGTGACGTCGACCGCGAACGAGCGGGCCATCAGTGCCGACGGGTCGCTGGCGACCGCCAGGTCCGACTCGATGAGTGCCACGGTCTCGTCCGCCGCGGCCCGATCGATGTCGGCCACGGCGACGGCCGCCCCCTGCGCCGCAAACAGCCTCGCCGTCGCGCGGCCGATGCCCGAACCGGCACCGGTGATGAGTGCGACCTTGCCCGCCAGCCGGCCGCTCATCCTGCGCCCGTCGCGGCGACGGCGGCCGCCCGGCCAGCGCCCAGGCGGCTCGCCCAGGCAGGGCCGTCGGGATACGAGTAGTCGGCGATCGACTCGGCCCGCATCTCGATGCTGTAGCCGGGCGCCGTCGGGACACGGTAGCGACCGGCTCGAACCTCGACCGGGTCGAGGAAGTGCTCGTGCAGGTGATCGACGTATTCGAGCAACCGGTCGTCGAGCGAACCACTGATGGCGATGTAGTCGAACACGGCTAGATGCTGGACGTACTCGCACAGGCCCACCCCTCCGGCATGGGGGCACACGGGCACGCCGAACTTGGCGGCCATGAGCAGCACGGCGAGCACCTCGTTCACACCACCCAGCCGGCATGCGTCGATCTGGCAGAAGTCAACGGCCCGAGCCTGGAGGAGCTGCTTCCACATGACCCGGTTGTGGCAGTGCTCGCCAGTCGCGACCTTGATGCCGATCGGCTCGAGCGCTCGAGCGATCCGCGCGTGGCCCAGGATGTCGTCCGGGCTCGTCGGTTCCTCGATCCACCACGGGCGCATGGGCGCCAGCGCCCGCATCCAGTCGATGGCCTGGTCCACGCCCCAGACCTGGTTCGCGTCGACCATGAGGACGCGCTCCGAGCCGATCTCCTCGCGCACGATCGTGGCGCGCCGGATGTCGTCGTCGAGATCATGGCCGACCTTGAGCTTGAAATGTGTCCAGCCGTCGGCGACGCCCGACCGGCACAGCTGGCGCAGCTTCTCGTCGGAGTAGCCAAGCCAGCCGGTCGAGGTCGTGTACGCCGGATAGCCCGCCGCCACGATCTCCGCCTCGCGACGCGCCTTCGTCGGCTCGTTGCGCCGCAGCAGCTCGAGCGCCTCGTCCGGTGTCAGCACGTCCGTGATGTACCGGAACGGGACGCAGCGGACGATCTCCTCCGGGCTCATGTCAGCGAGCAGCTTCCAGAGCGGCTTGCCCTCGACCTTGGCGTACAGATCCCAGACGGCGTTCACGATGGCCGCCGTGGCGAGGTGGATGATGCCCTTCTCGGGGCCTACCCAGCGCAGCTGGCTGTCACCGACCATCGACGACCAGAAGGCGCCGAGATCGGCCGTGAACGACTCCAGCGAACGGCCGACCACGAGCGGGGCCAGGGCGTCGATCGCCGCCACGCACAGCTCGTTGCCACGCCCGCTCGTAAATGCCAGGCCATGGCCCTCGAACCCGGCCGGATGGTCGGTCCGGAGCACGACGTACGCGGCCGAGTAGTCCGGGGCGGTGGTCATGGCGTCCGACCCGTCGAGCGTGGCCGAGGTGGGGAATCGGACGTCGAAGGTCACGACTTCGGTGATGGAGACTGGCACGCTGGGACTCCTGCGAGTGTCGGGTGGGCGGCCGAGCGAGCTCGGCCGCCCTGGAGTGACTCGGCTCCGAATGCCTACTGGAACTGCGCGACGTTGTCCTTCGTGACCATCTCGGTGCCCGTGTCGACGTTCGCCGGGACCGACGTGCCGGCGATGGCGTCGACGAGGGTTTGCACGCCCAGCGAGCCCATCTTGGCCGGGAACTGGGCGACCGATCCGGCCTCCTCGCCGGCTGTGATCGCATCGAGCTCGCCCGGCGAGGCGTCGAAACCGACGACGGTGATCGTGCCCGCGCCCACGTTGGCGTTCTTGATGGCCTGAAGCGCGCCCAGGATCGGCGGTCCGCAGGCGCCGTAGATGGCCTGCACGTCGGGGTGCGCGGTGAGGATGTCCTGCGCCGCGTTGAGCCCCTTCGTCTGGTCACAGTCCGTCGGCGCCTGGGCCACGACGGTGGCCGCGCTGCCGAGCGTGTCGAGCATCCCGCTCACGCGGGCGTCGAGCGATGGGTTGCCGAGCACGCCCTGGAGGACCGCGAGCTTGGCACCGGCAGTCAGATGCTGGGCGAGCCACGTCCCGGCGAGCTTGCCGCCCGCCAGGTTGTCGGTCGCCACGACCGATGTCTTGCCGCTCCAGTCCGGGATGTCGTTGTCGATGAGGACGACCTTGATCCCGGCATCGACGGCCTTCTGCAGCTCCGTCTGCAGGTTGGGGCTGGTCGGCGTGATCGCGATGCCCTGGACACCCTGGGACATGAACGATTCGATGGCCGCGATCTCGCCCGCGTCGTCCGTGCCACTCGCGCCCTGGGCGAACAGCACCTGGACCTCAGGGTGATCGTTGTTCCAAGTCTTCACCGCGTCGACCATCGTGTCGTAGAAGTCGACCGGGAACTTCGTGATGAAGCCCACCTTGACCGTGCCGCTCGCGCCGCTCGGCGAGCCGGCCGCGCTGGGTGGAGCTGCGGCGCTCGACGCCGCGGTCGTCGGAGCCGAATTCGACGCAGCGCCGGAGCAGGCCGCCAGGGCCAGCACCAGCGAGACGAGCAATCCGGCTGTCTTGCGCTCGATCATCGCCCTTCCCCTTCCTCGTGTTCGTTCACGCACACCGCCTGGGAACGCCGGAGGCGGGCCGGCAACTCAGCGCTGCCTCAGGCGTCACCTCCCACGATCAACGACACGATCCGGTGCTGGTTCTCGCGCAGCCGGTCGAGCTCGCCCACGACGCGTCCGCGCCGGAGCACGACGGCGCGGTCGGCCACCTCGAGCACGTGGTCCATCGCGTGCGAGACCACGATCACGGCATGTCCCTCGTCGCGAAGGCGGACGATCAGGTCGAGCACGCGACGCGACTCGCGCAACCCCAGCGCCGCTGTCGGCTCGTCGAGGATCACGACCCGCGACGCGAATGCCGCGGCGCGCGCGACCGCGATGGCCTGCCGCTGACCGCCCGACATGAGCCCGACCGGCGAGCGATCGTCACCGAGGACCACCTGCAGCCGGCCGAGCACGTCCGCCGTCGCCGAGGCCATCTCCTGGCGGCGCAACCAGCGCAGGCCCCGGGGCAGGAAGCCGCCGCTCGCGAGCTCTCGTCCGGCATAGAAGTTGGCGGCCGGAGCCAGGTTGTCGAACAGGGCCAGGTCCTGGTAGACGGTCTCGATCCCGAGGCCGCGGGCCTCGGCCGGCGAGGTGATGGAGACACTGTCGCCGTCCATCTCGATCGAGCCCGCGTCGAGGCGGTGCACGCCACTGACGCACTTGATCAACGTCGACTTGCCGGCACCGTTGTCGCCCAGCAGCGCAAGGACCTCGCCGTGCCACACACCGAGCGACACGCCGTCGAGCGCGAGCACCGCGCCGAAGCGCTTGGTCGCATCCCGCACCTGGAGGGCGGCCGGCGTCGAGCGCGGCTCAGTGGCGGAGGCCGTCACGGCCGGGGCGTTCATGTCCGCGCCGCCTCCGTGACCCGAAAGCGCTCCTCGAGGTGGCCGCGCAGCACGTCCGATTCGACGGCGAGGACGATGACGACGCCGATGACGATGGGCTGGAGGAACGCATCGACGTTGAGCAGGTTCATGCCGTTCCGAATGACGCCGATCGTGAAGGCGCCGATGAGCGCGTTCTGGACCGTGCCCCGTCCGCCAAGGAAGCTGGCGCCGCCGATGACGACCGCCGCGATGGAGTCGAGCTCCGCGAGGTTGCCGAACGTGGGGGAGCCGCCATTGAGCCGGCCAGAGGAGATCAAGCCGGCCAGACCCGCCGCCAGACCCGACAACGCATAGACCGAGATGAGCACGCCGTCGACCGGGATACCGGCGCGCCGCGCGCCATCGGGGTTGCCGCCGGTAGCGTAGATCCAGCGCCCCCAGACGATGCGCCCGAGCAGGACGGCGATGGCCAGCGCGAGCGCGGCGACGACGAACGCCGACATCGGCAGCCAGCCGATCGACGACCCGCCCAGGAAGTCCACGATATCGGGCATGCCCCGAATGGGCTGGCCGCCCGAGAGCCATAGCGCCAGGCCTCGCGCGATGCTCAGCATCGCGAGCGTGATCACGAACGGATGCGGCAGCCGGCCACGCACGTACACGATCCCGTTGATGAGCCCGATCCCGAGACCGGTGGCGAGGATCGCGATCACGACGAGGGGCCCCGACGGGACGGCCTGGAACACGAGCGCGCCGACGACCGCTGACAGCGCGAGCGTCGAGCCCACGCTCAGATCGATGCCGCGGGTCAGAATGACAACCAGCTGCCCGAGCGACAGGATGGCGATCACGGCGGTCTGGGCGAGGACGTTTCCGGCATTGCGGGTCGTGAAGAAGACGGGTGACAGGATCGACAGGGCGATCGTCAGCCCGAGAAGCCCGATGAGGGGACCGAACCGGAACAATGCCAGCGCCACGCGAAGCAGGTCGTAGCGCCCCACGGCCCCTCGCCGGCCCGCGTCGGGGGCCGTGCGCGGCGGCGTCTCGATGGCCGGCCGGCTCAGCGTCCGATGCCTCCGACGGGGCTGGATGCCCGCCCCTTCAGGTTCACAGCGAGAAACATCCGACGTCCCATGTCTCCGGGCAATTTCGCGGCGTGACTGCCATAGCGCGGCATGCTATCCCCTGGAGACATCCTATGTCTAGTGGTAGGATTGCCCTCGTGACGGGATCACGGGCCCAGCCTGGGAGGGGTGGATGGCCGCACCGCTGACCGAAACGGTCATCCAGCGGATCAGAGACCAGATCGCGTCCGGCGCGCTCGGGCCAGGCTCGCGCCTGCCGCCTGAGGCCGAGCTATCAGCCGAGCTCGGCGCCTCCCGGAATACGGTCCGGGAGGCCGTCCGCGCCCTGGTCACGGCGCGCGTCCTCGACGTGCGGCGCGGCGACGGAACGTTCGTCACGAGTCTCCGGCCGGACCTGCTGCTGGGTGGCATCGGCGCGGCGATGGATCTCATCGAGGAGGGCTTCTCGCTCGAGCTCATCGCGGTGCGCCGCATCCTCGAGCCTGCCGCGACGGCGCTGGCCGCCGGTCGCGTCGACGATGTCACCCTCGGCGCCCTGGACGCATGCCTCGAACGCATGCGCGCAGCAGGCTCGGAAGGCGAGCGAATCCAGCACGATGCGGAGTTCCACCGGCTCGTGGCCGAATCGTCGGGCAATGCGACCCTCGCGTCGATGCTCAACGCCGTGTCGAGCCGCACAATTCGCGCCCGCGTCTGGCGGGGCGTCCTCGACGAGGATTCGCGTGCACGCACGCTCGCCCAGCATGAGGACATCCTGCGCGCCCTCAGGGCCCACGACGCCACCCGTGCCGAGGCCGCGGCCCTCGTGCATGTCGCCACGACCGAGTCATGGTTCCGGGACGGTCCCGACAATCCGCGAGCGTCGGCCGACACGTGAACGTTCCCGGCGACACGCGGAAGGCGACGAGCGGACGGCGCCCGAGATGAGCGCCGGGACCGAGGCGCCGACGGTCGACCCGAGCCAGTTCCGGATCGACGCGCACCATCACCTGTGGGACGTCGAAAGCGGCGCATATGACTGGCCGACGCCCGCCGAGGGGCCGATCTACCGGACGTTCACCGCGGACGATCTTGCGCCGCTCGTGGCCGGGTCCGGCATCGACGCGACGGTGGTCGTTCAGACGGTCGACACGCTCGCGGACACCGACTCGATGCTCGCCGTCGCCTCGCGCGTGGGCTGGGTGCTCGGTGTCGTGGGCTGGGTGCCGCTCGAGAATCCAGCCGCGGCCGCGCGCGCTCTCGACGCTCGCTCGAACGGCGCGCTGTGCGGCGTCCGACATCTCATCCACCGAGAGCCCGATCCCGACTGGCTGCTGCGACCGGCCGTCATCGATGGCCTGCGCGAGGTGGAGCGTCGTCGGCTCCCGTTCGACGTGGTGGCCGTCTTCCCGGATCACCTGCGACACGTGCCGGCCCTCGCCGACGCCCTGCCGAGCCTGACGCTCGTCCTCGATCACCTGGCCAAGCCGCCGTATCGTCGAGTGGGCTGGGATGCGTGGCGTGCCCAGATCGTCGAGGCGGCACGGCGGCCCAACGTCGCGGCAAAGATCTCGGGGCTCACGACCGCGGCCGGACCCGGCTGGACGAGCCGCGAACTGTGGCCGGCGCTCGAGGTCGCCCTCGAGGCGTTCGGCCCCGACCGGTTGCTGTTCGGCAGCGACTGGCCCGTGTGCCTCCTCGCGAGCTCGTATGCCACCCACATCGAGGCGCTCGAACGCCTCATCGCGCCGCTCGCCCCGGACGAGCGCGCGGCGATCATGGGCGGCACCGCGCAGCGGATCTATCGGCTGCCCGACGTTCGCTGAATTCGGTCCGCGGCGGCCGCTGGGCGGCGCCCGGTCAGGCCGGGATCGAGAGGCTGATCTGCCAGGGGCCGGTCCGGGTCGGGCGCTCGAGGTGGACCGGCCAGCGCTCCGCGAGGAGATCGGCGAGCGCGGGCGGGTCGTCGGGATCGTCGCCCGACTCGAGCACGTGCCGCGCCGCCTGGCCCCGGACGCGCTTGGCCACGACGTCGCCCATCCGCCGGCCGTCCATCGTGTTCTGGGCGACGCGCAGGGTCACGGTTCGCTCGCCCAGACCGGACGGCGTTCCGATCGCCTGATAGCTCGGTGATCGAAGATCGAGCACGACCCCGTTCGCTCCGGCAGCGCCCGCGAGAACGTCCGGCAGGACCGTCCGCCAGGCCGGCTCCAGCCGGTCCATCCCGACCAGTCGGGCGCACAGGTGCAGGCGATACGACGGTATCCGGTCCGACGGCCGAAGCGCTCCCCACAGGGCCGATGCAACGATCAATCCGTCGGCCGCCCGTCGACCGGCCGTCGCTGACAGCGTCGCCGCGCCGAGGCCCTCATGCAAGGGCCCGCTGTACACCTCGAGTGCCGGCCGGACCGGCTGGTCGCGAAGCCACGTGTTGCGTGCCACGTCTTCGGCCAGCGACGGCCGGACGAGCAGTCGGGAGAACGCGTCGGGACCCGAGCTCGTCGCGATCAGCGCGTCGAGAATCCGGGCTCGCATCGGCGTCAGCTCCGGAAACGACAGCGCCGCGAGCACGAGCCTGGGCCCGTCGGGGGCCGGTGGCCGCTTCGACTCCGACGGGGGCACGATGATCAACACCGGCTCACTGTAGGTCGGCTGCGATGACGCTGCCATCGCGAACGACCAGCCAGGCGGCGACGTGAGCCCCTCGTGCCCGAGGGGCCGGCCCGGTATGCATCGCCTCACGCGCGGTTCAGAATCGATCCCGCAATGGCAACGCGACTCCTCGAGACCAAGCTGCACGCGCCGCGACGGCGTGGCGTCGTCGCGCGATCGCGACTAACCAGTCGAATGGCTCGCACTGCCGAGTCGAAGCTGACCCTTGTGTCCGCGCCGCCGGGCTTCGGCAAGACGACACTCGTCGCTGACTGGCTGGCGTCCGTCGGGCCCGAGACGGGCGCGGCGTGGCTGTCAGTCGACGCGGCCGACAACGAGCCTGCATCCTTCTGGACCTACGTCGTCGGCGCGCTGCAGACCGCGGCGCCGAACGTCGGCGAGGCGGCCATGTCAGCCCTGCGGTTGCCGCGGCCGGATATTGTCGTCGCCCTGCACAGCCTGCTCAACGACCTCGCAGCGCTATCGCGCGACCTCGTGCTCGTCCTCGATGACTTCCACCTGATCGACACGGGCGCGGTCCACGAACGGATGGCGTTCGTGCTCGACCGCCTGCCGGCCCGGGTCCATCTGGTCATCGTCACGCGTTCCGATCCCGCGCTTCCGCTCGCGCGATTGCGGGCGCGCGGAGAGCTCCTCGAGATCAGGGCGACCGATCTGCGCTTCAGCCAGGATGAGGCGGTCGCGTACCTCAACGGAACGATGGGCCTCCGGCTCACAGGCGACGACATCGCCGCGCTCGAGGCACGAACCGAGGGCTGGATTGCCGCCCTCCAGCTCGCAGCGCTCTCGATGCAGGGGCGCGCCGACCCCGCCGCGTTCATTGCCGCGTTCGCGGGTGACGACCGATACGTCGTCGACTACCTCGCCGACGAGGTGCTTGCGCGCCAACCCGCGGAAGTCCGGCACTTCCTGCTCGAGACATCGATCCTGGAGCGGATGACGGGACCGCTGTGCGACGCCGTTACCGGTCGCAATGACGGTCGGGCCATGCTCGAGACACTCGAACGCGGCAACCTGTTCCTCGTCGCCCTCGACGACCAGCGCCGCTGGTACCGCTACCACCGCCTCTTTGCCGAGGTCCTGCGCGCACGTCTCCTGGACGAGGAGGCCGAGGCCGTACCCGCCCTTCATCGTCGGGCGAGCGACTGGTTCGATCGCGACGGCGGGCGGCCGGAGGCCATCCGACATGCTCTCGCCGGGGACGACGCCACGCGAGCCGCGGAACTGATCGAGATCGCGATCCCCGAGATGCGCCAGGCTCGCGCCGAGGTGACCATTCGGCGCTGGCTCGAGGCGCTTCCGGCTGCGCAGTTGGAGGCCAGGCCGGTGCTGGCCGCGGCCTTGGCCGGCGCACTCATGCAGACCGGCGAGTTCGCGCGAGTCGGTACGCTCCTCGACGCCGCCGACCGCTCGATCGAGCCACATGGCAATGCGACCATGCGCATCGCCGACGATGCCGAGCGTCGCCGCCTGCCGGGCACCCTGGCCATGCTCCGCGCCGGCCACGCCCGGATCACGGGAGACCTGTCGGGCACGATCGCGATTGCCAGCCGGGCGCTCGAGGTCGCGGCGCCCGACGACCATCTGTCACGAGGCGGTGCCGCGGCCCTTCTCGGACTTGCGCTATGGGAGACGGGCAATCTCGACGCCGCGTATCGATCCTTCGCGGACGGCATGGCGAGCCTCGAGACGGCCGGGCACATCTCCGACGTGGTCGGAGGGCAGGTGACACTGGCCGACCTGCGCGTCGCGCAAGGACGGCTCGGAGCCGCCCTGCACGTCTATGAACGCGGGCTCGAGATGGCGACGAGGCACGGCGGACCGCCGTTGCGTGGCGGCGCGGACATGCACGTGGGCATCGCCGAGGTGCTCCGAGAGCGGAACGACCTGGCACGGGCGGCGGAGCACCTCGATGCGAGCCGCGAGCTGGGCGATGACAATGGTCTGCCCAAGAACCCGTACCGCGCCCGGCTTGTCGAGGCGCGGATCCGTCAGGCGGAAGGCGACCTGGCCGCGGCGCTCCAGCTGCTGGACGAGGCTGAACGCGTCTTCTTCGCCGACTTCTCTCCGGTGATCACCCCGCTTCAAGCGCTGAGGGCGCGGCTCTGGGTGACTCGGGGCGGCCTGTCCGAGGCGTGGGACTGGGCGCGGATCGCGGCCATCGCCGCCGATGACGACGGCGGCTACGTTGGGCAGTTCGAACACTCGACCCTGGCGCGCCTGCTCGTTGCCGATCATCGCGTCGATGAGGCCCTCGCCCTGACGGAGCGCCTCGTCCGAACGGCGGAAACCAGCGGCTGGGCCGGTGCGGCGCTCGACGCGTCGGTTGTGCAGGCCATCGCGCACCAAGTCGCCGGCAACGAGCGAGACGCGCTCGAATTGCTCGCCCGCTCGTTCGCGCTCGCCGAACCCGAAGGCTACGTCCGGATCTTCGTCGAGGAAGGGCCGGCCATGGCCGCTCTGCTCGAGCAGGCCAAGAAGCGAGGGCTTGCGCCGGCCTACGTGTCACTGCTCCAGGCCGCCTTCGCGTCGAGTCGGCTGACCCGTCGCCAGGGCCTCATCGAGCCGCTGAGCGAGCGCGAGCTGGACGTGCTCCGGTTGCTCGCGACGGACCTGACCGGCCCCGAGATCGCACACCATCTCGTCGTGTCGCTCAACACCGTCCGGAGCCATACGAAGGCGATCTTCGCCAAGCTCGGCGTGAACTCCCGACGTACCGCCGTCCGGCGCGCGGGCGAGCTCGATCTGCTGCGGCCGGCCCGCCGCGAGGATGGCCAGCCGCGCTGACCCCGCCGGCCGCTCGCGCGCGCCGAATCACCACATCGATCACCACATCCGGCGATGCCGGCTCACCACCCGCGCCTCGACGCTACTGCCTGACAGCAATCGCTCGATCTCCAAAGCGAGTCGAGCGCCTCGAAGGGAGTGCGATGGGCAAAGGGACGCGCGACGTCGACGCCGCCGCCTACGAGATTCGGCTTGCCTGCCATCTCGACAGGAGATGGGCCGCGCGGTTCGACGGCCTGACGTTGCGGCAGGAGCCCGATGGGACCACGGTCATCAGCGGCCCCGTGCCCGATCAGGCGGGACTGCACGGGCTGCTCCAGCGAATCCGTGATCTTGGCATCCCCCTGGTTTCGGTCACTCGGGTCGAGCCCGATCGAGGCCAGACATCCGATACGCGAGCGGCTGACTCGGACCGACGAAGGAGATCGACGGGATGATCGCGACCCGTATCCAAACGACCACCCGCCGGGTGGTCGCCACGCTGGCGCTCGCCGGAGTGACCTTTGGTCTGGTCGCCACGCCCATCGCGGACGCGGCAGGCCTGCGCAATTGCGTCACTATCAGCGGCCCGCAATTCGGCCGTGTCGGCTGCTACGAGCTCGTCTGGGCAGACGGGGTCGAGCATCGGATGACGTTCTCGAACCAGAGCTTCGCGGGCGCGACGCCGCACGATCTCGACCCGTTCTACGTGCTCGCACCGCAGACCGACACACCCCAGGGTGCGCCACCGAATACCTTCCCCCACGACCACGTCGTCCGTGCCATTCCCGCCCAGAACGACGGCACTTACAGCGTTCGGCTCCAGAGCTTCTTCGTCCTGTGCACCGGCCAGGGCATCGTCTCGGGCGCATGCGTGCCGTCCTGGACGTCGGTCGGCGGTCCCGACCCACTTCCGTTCGCCACGACGGTCAACGGTCACTCGCTGATCTCGGCCGGGGCGATCGAAATCCGCCGCGGCTGCCGGGCTGGTCGCGCCGATCAATCTCGGACCGGGGGCGGTGATCGTCGGAGCGATCAGCGCCAACTGACCGCTGCTCCTGCCCAGGACCCTATCCGGTCCTGTTCCGATTGGCTTCTGCCAGCCCTACTCAGACAGAAAGGACGTCCCTCATGGACTCAACGAGAAAGACCGCGCTCGCGGTCGGAATCCTCTTCATCCTCACGTTCCTCACGTCGATTGGCGGCGTGATCGCCTATGGGCCCATCCTGAGCGATGCCACCTACATCACGGGCGGCGGCCCCGACACGCGCGTGTTCGTGGGTGCGTTCCTCGAGCTCATGCTGATCCTCACCAACATCGGCTGTGCCGTCGTGTTGTTCCCGCTCCTCAAGCGACAGAACGAAGGCCTCGCCCTCGGCTACGTCGCCGCCCGACTCGTCGAGTGCACCTTCATCCTGGTCGGCCTCCTCAGCCTGCTGGCCATCGTCACGTTGCGCCAGACGGCGACGGCCACCGATGCGAGCCTGCTCGTGACGGTCGGCACGACGCTCCGGGCGATCCACGATTGGACATTCCTGCTCGGCCCGGGCTTCACCGACGGCATCGGGACCGGGCTGATCCTGGGCTGGTTGCTGTACCGGTCCGGTCTCGTGTCCCGCCGCATGGCACTCTTCGGCGTCGTCGGAGGTCCTCTGCTCGCGGCCTCGGGGATCGCCGTGTTGTTCGGCGTGATTCCGCAAGGCTCCCCGGTGCAGAGCATCGCGACGGTGCCCGAGATCATCTGGGAAGCGTTCCTTGGCCTGTGGCTCACGTTCAAGGGCTTCAGCCTGTCGCCCTTCGCATCGGCCGATCGGCGAACTGTCGATGTGTCGCCGGCGGCGGCCGCGGTCGGAGCTGGCTGACCGTTCTCACCGACGCACAGCGTGGAGCCCGGCTTCGGCCGGGCTCCACGCCCGTCGGCGATCGTCAGCCCTCGGCGCCGGAGAGGTCCTTGTCCTCCATCTCCCACGCGTGGTCGAGCATGTGGTCGGCCGAGTGGCGGATGAGGTATGGCAGCGTCCAGGACCGCATGCGCCGTGAGACCTGCCCGGCATTGTAGGCGCGCATCGCCGCGACGTAGTCCGCGCGATGCCGGAGCAGCCCCTCCGGCGAGAGCGCCGCCTCCTCCGGGATACGCAATCCCACTTGCTTCGCGAACTCCTCGCTCTCGGTCCGGATCGTGTGACGAACGATCCGGTTGCGATCGCGTCCGCCCCCGCGTGGGCCCCTGCGCATCTCCGACGAGACGCGCGCCGCGACGCCATCGAAGAACGTCCAGCAGGCTCGCAGGAGCGTGATCCCGCGCTCGAACGCCGCCTCGTCCATGGGCCCGTGTTCGGTCGACGAAGGCGAGAAGGACATGCCCCAGAAGTCGGTCGAGCCCGTGCCGACCCTGTCCTCGACGATCTCCAAGGCCCCGGCGGCGTCGAACTCGGGCGCCAGCCCGGCCAGTCCCGCGATCGGCCGGTAGCGATCGCGATACGACTCCAGCGTCGCCAGCGCAAGCTCGGCTGTCTTCGCACCGCGGCTCCATCCGGGCCAGTCGATGCTGAACGCGACCGACCGCTTGTCCTTGGGCCCGTGCTCGACGACGGTGCGGACAGGCATGCCTCAGTGTGGCACGTGATTGGTCACATCGATCCTCGTGCCGGCCGTCGTCGGTCGGACCCTCGCCGGACCGCCGTCTGAACCGACCGGACGCAGCGCCACCGATCCGATGCCGGTCAGTTCGGCGCCGACGCTCGGGGCTGCGGCCCTGGAACAGAGGCGGCCGGCAGCCGGCAGGTCTCGGGCGTCTCGCCCTGGAGCTCGTCCAGGGCATCGATCGCCGCGCACCACTCGGGACTGTATGGCATCGCCTCCTCGACGCGCTGTCGAGCGATCACGAGCGGGTCCCGGGAGCGACGGCGGTCAGGCATGAATTGACCATATCCCAGCCGACCCCCGGCGTCGCGGGCCATGCGGCCCGGCCCGGGCCGTACCTTGGTCCGCCCTCGTCTACGGCCTTCCGCGCACGACCTCGACCCAAGGATCGAGATCGCGTTCGTGGGAGTTCGCTTCGACTGACCTGGGCGCAGGGCGGGATTCGCGACAAGCTCGGGACAACGGCGAGGCCGCTCGCGCGGACAATAGGCGATGACGAGCACCGAGCGCCGCCGGAGCTGCGAGCGTGGAGCGGACGGGAGCCGGTGGCGAATGCGCTCAGGAGGGATCCGGTGAACCAGGCAAACGCGAGCGCGGCGGCACTGATTCGGTCGGGTGACGCCGTCCTCGGCATCGAGTTCGGGTCGACGCGGATCAAGGCGTCCCTCATCGCGCCCGACACGACACCGCTGGCATCGGGCTCCTATGCCTGGGAGAACCAGCTCAAGGACGGCGTCTGGACATACGACATGGACGACGTCTGGATCGGCCTCGCGACCTGCTACGCGTCGCTCGTCCAGGACGTCAACGACCGGTACGCGGTCGGGCTCGAGACGGTCGCGGCGATGGGCGTGAGCGGGATGATGCACGGCTACGTCGCCCTGGACCGCGAGGGCAGCCTGCTCGTTCCCTTCCGGACGTGGCGCAACAACATCACAGGCGCGGCCTGTGCCGAGCTGACGCGCCTTCTCGCCTTCGCCGTCCCGCAGCGCTGGAGCATCGCCCATCTCTATCAGTCGATCCTGGACGAGCAGGCCCACGTGCCACGGATCGCCCATCTGACCACGCTCGCCGGCTACGTTCACTGGCGGCTCACCGGCGAGCACACGATGGGCGTCGGGGAGGCCTCGGGCATGTTCCCGATCGACCCGACCACGGGCGATTGGGACGCCGAGCGGATGGCGGCGTTCGATGCACTCGTCGGGCGGCGAGCCCTCGGCTGGACGCTGCGCGACATCCTGCCCGAGGTGTTGCCCGCGGGGCGCACGGCCGGGACGCTCACGGAGGCCGGGACGCGGCTCATCGACCCGACGGGGGTACTTCGGGCCGGCATCCCATTGTGTCCTCCGGAGGGCGACGCGGGCACCGGCATGGTCGCCACCAACGCCGTCCGCCCGCGTTCGGGCAACGTCTCGGCGGGCACGTCGGTGTTCGCCATGATCGTGCTGGAGAAGAGCCTGTCACGGGTCCACGAGGAGATCGACATCGTGGTGACGCCGGACGGCATGCCCGTGGCCATGGCCCACTCGAACAACGGATCCTCGGACCTCGACGCGTGGGTGGCTCTGTTCGGCCAGGTGGCGAAGGCGCTCGGGGCGGAGACGCGCCTCGACGACCTGTACACGAAGCTGCTGCCGCTCGCGGTCCGAGGCGACCCGGATGCTGGCGGGCTGCTCGCCGTCAACTACGTCTCGGGCGAGCACATGACGGGCTTCACCGAAGGGCGGCCGCTGTTTGCGCGCAGCCCCGACTCCTCGTTCACGCTCGAGAACTTCATGCGCGCGATGTCCTTCGCCTCGCTGTGCTCGCTTCGGACCGGTGTGAACATCCTGACCGAGCAGGAGGGCGTCGTCATCGACGAGATCCGCGGCCACGGCGGCTTCTTCAAGGGCGGCGACACCGGTCAGCGGATGATGGCCGCGGCGCTCAACGTGCCCGTGAGCATTCCCGCCACGGCCGGCGAGGGCGGGGCGTGGGGCATGGCCGTGCTGGCGGCGTACATGCTCCGGCCCGATGCGACGCAGTCCCTGCCCGACTACCTCGACGAATGGATCGCCGCGAGCATCGGCGAGCCGGTCCAGCCGGACCCAGCCGACGTCGAGGGCTTCCTGAGGTTCTTCGACCGCCACGCCAAGGGGCTGGCCGTCGAGCGCGCGGCGGTGGCCGCACTGAGCTGACCACCGATCGCACGGCCGTCGTCGCCCGCAGGCGAGGTAGGCGGCCGGCGGCAAACCTTCCTCAAGTGCCGCTCCCGAGACCGAGAGCGGCCCGGACCAGGAGGGGCAGGGCGGTGAAGTCGGGCACGACGACCCAGGCGCCGGCCCCTCGCAGGACGACCCCGGGCTGCGACGAGCTGATCCCGAGCACCGAGCACCCGGCGGCCACGCCGGCCAGCACGCCATTGCGCGCGTCCTCGACGACGAGACAGCGGGAGGGCGGCAGACCAAGCCGGGAGATCGCCTGCAGGAACGTCTCCGGATCGGGCTTCCTGTGGCTGATCTGCTCGGCCGAGACGACAACGTCAAACGTCGACTCCGGGACGCCGATCGCGGCCAGGTTGCCCTCGAGCTTGGGTCGGTCGGAGCCCGTGGCGAGGGCGAGGCGCAGGCCGGCGGCGCGCAGGTCGTCGAGGAACCGCTGGACGTCGGGGATCGCCTGGAGGGCGCCCGGAATCAGCTCGAGGTAGATCGCGTACGTGAGCGGCTTGTCGATCGCCAGGTCGACGCTGATGCCGTGGCGCTCGGCCGCGCCGACGATGAAGCGATCGTCGCCGGCGCCCACGAACGGGCCGAAATCCTCTGCGCTCGGCTTGATGCCGTAGCGCCGCTCCAGCATCTCCGCGGCCGCGGCGAGGATGAACGGCTCGGAGTCGCACAGGACGCCGTCCAGGTCGAACACCACGGCGTCGAATCTCCGGGCGGTCACGGCGCTGACCCTACCACGCGGTCCGCGCGATCCGCTGACCGACGGTCACGTGCCCCGGCCTGACGCGCTCGTTCGCCGCAGGCTACCGTGGTTCGCTGGCACACGGACCATGGAGGACACGCCCATGACCACCTTCTATGACGAGTGGCTGGCGACCGGGGATCGGATCCAGCACGAGCTGCGCCGAACCCTGTTCGTCGCCCACGACCGCGACATCCCGTGGATCCGCACCCGTCAGGACGCGAGGGTCAAGCTCATGATCTCGAACGATCTGGGCTTCACGACCATGGGCAGCAACGTGCTCAAGGCCGAGATCCCGGTCGGCTGGCACACCGGTCGCCACAGCCACGGCGAGGAGTCGATCCACATCCTCTCCGGCGAAGGCTTCAGCATCATCGACGGCCGGCGCTTCGACTGGCACACGAGTAGCACGATCCAGATCCCGTACCGGGCCGCCCATCAGCACTTCAACACGGGCCCCGAGCCGGCACGCTATCTGTCGGCCATGGTCTTCGACCTCGAGACGTTCGTCCGGCTGGCCGCGATCGAGCAGCTCGAGGACTGCGGTCCGAACGATCCCGGCGCCCTGGCCGCGTTTCCCGCCCAGGAGTCGGAGTACTACCCGAACGGCGACCGGGCGATCATCCACCTCGAGGACGCACCGACCGATCCGGCGCTCAACTACCAGGGCAAGATCGCCGCCGTCACCAAGCAGCACGACCAGTGCTGGTACCTCGCGGTCCCGGGCAACGGCTTCCGGAATGCGAGCGTGCTCATGACGCAGATCTGGGAAGAGCGGCCGTATCACCACAGCGGTCGGCACAAGCACCTCGAGGCCGTGGTCTACGCGCTCGAGGGTGAGGGCTACTCCGAGATGCTCGGTGAACGCCACGAGTGGGAGGCGGGGGACGTGCTCTACGTCCCGCCCTCGATGTGGGAGCACGAGCATTACAACGACAACCCCAAGCCGGTCCGGCAACTCCGGATTCAGTTCGGGATCCGGTTCTGGTTCACCGACATGTGGCCGGACGGCTACGCGTCCAAGCGGATCTACGACGACCAGGGCCGGCCCATCGAAGCCGGAGCGATCGAGCGCCACCGCGAGCGCGAATAGGCGAACCGCCGGTCGTCAGGCTCGGGCCAGCCTCGGCGCGCCCGACCCACGTGTTCCTGAGTCGGGCGACTGGCCGAGAGCCGTCGGCCGGCTCAGTCCTGTTCGAAATGGGCCATCGACGCCCGGCCCAGGACGTCCTCGACGTACTGCCGAACGACCATCCGCTCGGCCTCGCGAACGCTTCGGATCTCGCCGCCCGCGGCCAGATCGCGGATCCGCTCCGCGAGGCGGTCCCGCTGCTCCGCCGTGAAGCGATGCTCGGCGGCACCGCGGAGCGCCACCTCGACGAGCAGGTCCGGTTCCGGGCTGCCGAGCGAGTAGGCCAGGAAGCGATCCCGAATCGCCTCGTCGACGAGATCGGGCCGGTTGCTCGTCAGGATGACGGCGGTCCGGCTCGTGTCGAGCTCGTCGACCGAGTGAAAGAAGACACTGTCCTGGGAGAAATGCCATTCCTTGGCGTTGCTGCTGCCACGCGCCATGAGGATCAATTCCACGTCGTCGAACAGCACGATCGTGCGCTGGCCGGGCTCGGTGAAGCCCTTCTGGGCCCGGTTGAATACCTCCCGCAGGCGCTCTTCGCTCTCGCCATAGCGGGAGCGCGCGATGTCGCCGCCGTCGATAAGGGCGAGCACGACCTGCTCGTCGGAGGCGCCGTGGCCGTCGTGGCCGTCATCGCCGCCGCGACCGTCGAGCCTGTCGTGCGCGGCCGCCCGAAGACTCAGCTCGTAAGCGACGCGCAGGGCCAGGCTGGTCTTGCCGATGCCTGGCGGACCGGCCAGAAAGAAGCCCTTGATCGCGCCGCGCCGGATGCCGGACGTCCACTGATGCCATACGATCTCGGCCATCTCGGCGAGCAGCGCGCGATATCGAGGCCCGACGAGGTCGCTCTCCGTCGTCGACAACGGGCCGCCGTTGGAGACGACCGGCCCGAACCGGTCCTCGAGCTGGCCGAGCGCGACGAGCTGGTGGAACTGCATGGCATTGGAGGCTACCACTCGACGCGGTCCGGCTCGTGCCTCGTGCGGCTCAGGCGGTCACGACCGTCGGCCCGAGAGCGCGCGGCCTGCCTGGCGCAGACCGAATGTCAGGAAGCCGCCGACTCCTCGAGCAGGAACCCGGAGACCACGGTCGCCGTCTCGTCGGGCTGCTCGAGCTGCGGAAGGTCCCCTGCGCGCTCGATCGTGACGCTGCGCAGCTGGTCGTTCGCGGCGAGGAGCCCCTCGGAGGCCGCGGGATCGGTGAAATGCGGATGATCCCCGAAGACGAGCAGCGTCGGGTTCGCGAGCCGAGTGTAGGCACGTTCGGCCCGAGGATCGTTGAGCAGGCCGGACACGAAGGCCAGCGGAGCGCGAAACGCTCCGGGCTGCTGGCATGTCCGCCAGCAGTAGCGCTCGTACTCGGGCGGGATCCGCTCCGGGTCCGCGAACGTTTGGCGGAGGAACAAGCGGATGACCTGGCGCCGGGCAAGGACGGCGAACAGCAGTCGGCCGATCCCCGTCCAGCGCAGGAACCGGTAGAGGGCTCGCGAGGTCCGGCCGGCACTGCCCTTGAAGCGGCCGAAGCCGGTGGGACTGATGAGGGCGATGCGGCCGTAGCACTCCGGATGCCGGGCTGCCGCCACGACGACGTACTGCCCGGGAAGCGAGAGCGCGACGACGTCGAGGGCGGTCTCTCCGGGCCCCAGGGCGGCTGTCCGGATGCGCTCGAGCTGCTCCGCGTAGAGCGCCCGAGCCGTACCGCGAATCGGGCCGATCAGAGGTGCCGAAGCCGAGCCAGTCGACCAGCACGACCCTGTGGTGCTCGGCCAGCCGTGTGGCGAGGGGTGCGAGCTCCACGCCGGCCCCGGCCGCGTTGAAGCTGTGCAGCAGCAGGACCGTCCGACCCTCGCCCAGCCGGTACGCGGCGACCCGGCCGGCAGCCGTCTCGACATCGAATGGGACGCCCGGTATGGGAGGGGACAGAGGGATCGCCATCGCGACGATTATCGCCGGTGGTCCCGAGCTCACAGCCGCGATCGGGCCCTCGCGGGAGCCTGGTGGACGTCGTCGCCGCCTACGTATCGGGCACGTAGGCGATAGGCCCCCCGGTGGCTCCGAGGGGCATCGACAAGTGGCGGGCCGTGTTCGCGGGGACGTCCGGCTCCGTCACACGGCCCGCCGCGCGCTCCGCCGCGTCGGCTGCAGCGAGCTCGATGAGCGTTGCGCTGTCGCGCATCACGGCGGTCCGGAACTGCCCCTCCATCGCCTGCAGGATGAGCCGGTCCTTGAGCGAGCGCGGCCGGGCTACCCGGTAGACGAGGTCGGTCTGAGCCGGGCCGCGCTCGATCAGCTCCGTCGTCATCAGCAGCCGCGGGGCGCCCTTGATCCCGGTGTTGATCCTCTTGGTCTCGTACTCGGGCGGGACCCAGTCGAGGACCTCCTCGATGGACACGTTCTTGCCATGCATGCAGTGGTTGACGGTCCCGACCCCCCGCCGTCCGTTTGCGAGGTCCTCGACGACGCCCGTCATGCCCGTCCCCCATTGGACCCGCCGGGCGGGCGATGTGGCCCATTCCCAGAGGATCGCGCGCGGGACCGGCGTCGGGATCGTGATCACGGCGAGCGCATCCGCGTCGCCGACCTTCGTCCGCTCGCGCCGCCGCTCCTCCGCCCAGGCCGCGCCGAGGTCGGTGACCCAGCCGGCGACCTCGCCCACGGACTCGAAGGTCTCGCGGTGCGCGCGCATCCCGGCCGCGGCCGGATCGCCGAGCCCCATGGCCCGGACGAGCGCGTCCGTGTACAGCACATAGGCCGACACGGCGAGGCTCTCAGCGACGCGGTTCTTGAGCAGGCGGTGGACGACGACCACGTCGCTGCCGACGAGTTCCTCCCGCCCCGCCATGCGCTGCCGTGCGACGAGCCCGTGATGGGCGACGAACTTCAGGTCGAGCCCGGGCATCCGAACGCAGGCGTTGCACTCGCATGTCGACGCCTGGCGGATATCGCGGATCTGGCGCTGGAAGGCGAAGTAGCAGTGCTCGATGACATCGCGGAGGCCGGGCCCGTCGACCGTCGCCGCCGGCACGAACACGAATGCGGCGTCGCCCTCGAGCTTCGCGAGCTTGAACGCCGGACGCAGCGCACGGACGATGACGTCGATGAGATCGGCCAGGATGTCCTGAGCGTGGTCGAGCTCCACGCCGGCCAGGTAGCCGCTGTACCCAGCGATGTCGGCGATGACGAGACATGCCGGTTCGGTCCGGGCGAGCATCAGCCGGGCTCCGCGAATCGCCACAGGATCGGATCGACGATCTCAGCGGCGGCGAGGGCCATTGCCCGCACGGGGGTCGGGACGCTCATTCACCAATTGTCTCAGACGCTGCATCGTGCGACGGAGGGCCCTCGGGAAACGGACTTGGTGAAAGAGCGAGCCGTGACGCACATGGGCGGTGGCTATTCTTGACAGCAGGCTGAACAGTCGTTTAGTCTCCTGAACATGAGTTTAGTCGGCGACCACGGCGACCTCACCGCCCGCGCAACCATCCGGAATGCCGCGTTGCGGCTCTTCGGCGAGCGTGGCGCGGACGCCGTGACCGTGCGCGAGATCGCCACCCAGGCCGGGGTTTCCCCGGCGCTCGTCCTTCACCACTTCGGGAGCAAGGACGGCCTGCGCGCCGAGGTCGACGCCTTCGCCGCCCAGGCGTTCGACGCGATTTTCGAGGCGATGCCGACCGAGGAGCTCGTGGAGATGCTCGCCGGTGGGGCCGCGCAAAGCTCCCTCGCCGAGGCATTCGCCCGGGGGTTCCCGCCCGGCTCGCCGCTGCCCGCCTACCTGGGCCGGCTGCTCCTGACGAACGACCCGGCGGGAGCCGCGCTGTTCGGACGGTGGTTTGCCACGACGCGGCGGCTTCTCGACGTGATGGTCGAGATGGGCGCCGCTCGGCCGAGCGAGGATCCCGCCATCCGGGCGGCGTTCTTCCTGGTCAATGACCTCGCACTCATCCTCCTGAGAAACCAGATCGCCATCGCGATCGGTGCCGACCCGCTGACCCCGGAGGGGATGAATTGGTGGGCCCGGGAGGTCAGCCTCGTCTATGCCGAGGGCGCGTTCAGTGCCCCGCGAAAGGAGTAACGACCTGTGAGCGCGTCCCAATCCGTCATCCGGACCCAGGGGCTGACCAAGACCTTCGGACCGGTCCGCGCCCTGGACGGGCTCGACCTCGAGGTGGCCTCCGGAGAGGTCCACGGCTTCCTCGGCCCCAACGGAGCGGGCAAGTCGACAACCATCCGGATCGTCCTCGGGCTCATCCGCGCCAGCGGCGGTCACGTGGAGCTCTTCGGCGGTGACCCGTGGCGCCAGGCCGCCACGCTCCACGAACGGCTCGCCTATGTCGCCGGCGACGTCTCGCTCTGGCCGGGGCTCACCGGCGGGCAGTGCCTCGATGTCCTGGGCGCGACCCATGGTGGCCTCGACGAGGCCCGCCGGGCCGCCCTCATCGAGCGATTCGACCTCGATCCGAGCAAGCGGGTCCGCGACTACTCCAAGGGCAACCGCCAGAAGGTCGCGCTCATCGCCGCCCTCGCCGCCGATGCCGACTTGCTCGTGCTCGACGAGCCCACCTCCGGGCTGGATCCGCTCATGGAACAGGCCTTCCAGGAGGTCGTCCGCGAGCGGCGCGCGGAGGGCTGCACGGTCCTGCTGTCGAGTCACATCCTGGGCGAGGTCGAGGCACTTGCCGACCGGGTGAGCATCATCCGTCGCGGTCGAACCGTGACGACCGGCACCCTCGCCGAGCTGCGTCGACATACCCGCACCCACGTCCACGCGGTCACCGTCGACGTGCCCGTGGCCCTGGCCGACGCCCCGGGCGTCGCGGACCACGTTTCCGAGCGGCTAGACGGCCACGTCGACAGCCGGTTCACGATCGATGCCGAGCACCTCGACGCCGTTGTCGGGCTGCTGCACGCCGCACGGATCCACACCCTCACCGTTACTCCGCCGAGCCTGGACGCACTCTTCCTGCGTAGCTACGACGGGCAGGCCGTGCCCCTCGACGCGACGCACCTGGGAGCGCCGGTGGAGGCGGCCCGATGAGGGCGACCGGTCTTGGGGCCATGCTCGCCGTCCAGTGGCGGACGCACCGCCGCTCCACGCTCGTCTGGATGTTCGTGCTCATCGCCAGCATGGTCGGTACGGCGGCGTCGATAGCGGGCCTCTACCCCACCCCTGAGAAGATCCACACCTATGCCCAGGCCGTCACGGCCGGTGACGCCCTCGTCGCGATCAACGGCAGAGTCGAGGGGATCGACAGTCTCGGCGGCGTCATCCAGGACGAGTTCGGCTTCCTCGCTGCCTTCCTCCTCCCGCTGCTCGGGATCAGCCTCGTTGCCCAGGCGACGCGGGGTGAGGAGGAGGCAGGGCGGCTCGAGTTAGTCCTCGCGGGCCGGGTCTCGCGCCACGTCCCGATGCTGGCCGGGCTCACGCTCGCCTCCGCGGCCATCTTCGTCACCGTCATCGCGTTCGCCCTCGGGCTCATCGCCTCCGGGGTACCCGCGGGCCGATCGGTCCTGTACGCCGCTTCCCTCGGCGCCCTCGCCTTCGTCTTCGCCGGACTCGCGGCGCTGCTCGCCCAGGTCACCCTGCACTCCCGGGGCGTCTACATGTGGGGCCTGCTCGTCCTCGCCGTGGCCTACATGCTGCGGGGCGTCGGAGACGTGACGAAGACGTGGGTGACGTGGCTCTCGCCGCTGGGCTGGGCCGAGAAGGCAGCGCCCTTCGGGGACATGCGCTGGTGGACCCTGCTTATCCCCCTCGCCGTCGGCGGGCTGCTGGCCACGCTTGCCGTGCTCGTCGCCGGACGCCGAGACCTCGGCAGCTCCCTCGTTCGCGGGGGCGCGGGATCGGCCCGAGCGACCACGTGGCTGCGCAGCCCGCTCGGGCTGGCGACCGCCATCCACCGCCCGGCGTTCCTGGGTTGGCTCGCCGGCACCGTGATCCTCGCGGGTCTGATGGGCGCGCTCGCCCAGCAGTTCATCAATGCCGTCCTGGGCAACCCGGCCATGGCCGAGGCTCTCGGCGTGTCGGGTACGCAACCCGTTGATGCGATGGTCGCCCTGACCCAGCTCTACATCGCCATCATCGCCACGGGGTACGCCGTGCAGGCCGTCGGCAGTCTACGTGCCGAGGAGACCGCCGGACGTCTCGAGCTCCGGCTGTCCGGGTCGCTGTCCCGCACCCGCTGGCTCGCCGCCCACGGGCTCGTCATCGTCGTCGGCCTCGTCGTCATCGTCGCCATCTCCTCGGCCGTGCTGGCCGCGGGGACCGCGTGGTCGACGGGCTCCGCGGTCGACCTCGGTCGCACGCTCGGGGCGGGCGCGGCGTACCTCCCAGCTGAGCTCCTCGTGGGCGGCTTGGCGCTCGCGCTGTTCGGCCTGCGGCCCAGGGCGTTCGCGGCGAGCTGGGCGGCCCTCGCCATCGTCGCCTTCATCGCCCTCCTGGGTCCGGGCCTGAAGTTGCCCCGGTGGGTGCTGGACCTTTCCCCGACGACACACATCGGCAACCCCCCGCTGGGCACCGTCGAGGCGCTGCCGCTCGGCGTCCTGAGCGCCATGGCCGTGATCCTCGGGGCCGCCGCAGCTATCGGCCTCCGTCGTCGAGGGGTGCCGCAGAACTGACAGCCCGCGGCGATCGGATACGCCGAATCGCTCACGGGCCGAGACCATAGCGGCCGACGTCAACAGGCGGGTGCCGGCGGCAGCGTGCGACGACGCCCAGGCGAGCACGCCCAGGCCTCCGGCCCCCGGGGCGCCGGCGTCGGGACCGCCAGGCCCTCAATAGCTCCGCCGCCTCAAGCGCTCGAAGACTCGTCCTGGCTGGACCGGTCGCGCTCGGGAATCTCGCGAACTCCGGCGGCCTTGCGCAGGATGTCGGTCATCCGCTGGTTCCGCCGATCGGCGACCGCCTGAGGAAGCTCATTCGCCGGGCGCCGGTGGGCGGGAGCGGCCGGCGGAATGGTTCGCGCGCGCCCGCTCACAGGGTGCCTTCCCGGGGCTCCAGGGTCGCCGCTGGCGTCGTCGTATCCGACTCCACGCCAGCGCTAAATGGGCAGAGAACGATCGCCGCGCCCATGACGCCCACTCGGATCAGCTCAGGCCATGCCGAAGCCCGCGCGACCCGGTCGCGAAGTGCACGACCAGCAGCACGGCGATGGCACCGACGGTGGCGATCGCGACGCTCTCGATGTTGATGCCATTGACGGAGCCCATCTTGAGGACGGTCGCTGCGACGAAGCCCCCGAGCAGCCCGCCAACGATGCCGAGGACGATCGTCCGGAGCAGGCCCTCACGCGACCCCACGATCATGTTGGCGATGAAGCCGGCGATGGCGCCGACCACGATCCAGGCGAGGAAACCCATCGAGTTCATTCCTTCCATGTGGCAGGGGCCCATCCGGGCCGGCGCCAGCTTGCGGGCGTGACCCCGCCCGCATCGAGGGCCGTGAGCGCGCTCACGGAGCTTGGTCAGGCGGGCTCGCGCCGGAAGATTCCGACCACCCAGATCACGATCAGTTCGAGGATCGTCCAGCCGGCAAATGCCACGACCGCGGCGATGTCGAGCGTCGAGCCCGCGGAGTGGACGGCGTTCGTCCGCAGGATCCCCTCGAATGGGGCGACGAACACCTGGCTGAGGTTGAGGATCCCGGCCACGAGGCCGTTGCCCGCTTGCGCGTCGAGCAGGAGCAGGACGACCCGTGCCCCGATGACGATCTGGATGAGCCCGAACACGAGAACGATGACGCGCCGGGTCAGCTCGGGGCCCCCTGGGCTCGTGCTCATGGCGTGGCGACGGACCGTTCGCACCGTCTGGCTCCCGGCGCCAACAGTGGGCTCCTCGGTGACGACGGTCCGGTCGACCTGGTCGATGGCCATGGCTGCTCCTTTGTGCCTGGTGAGGCATCCGGGGGAGCGGGGTCCCTTGCTAGAGACCACCGCCGGGAGACGCTCCGGCCACTGCCACGCTGCGTGGACCTAGGTAGTTCCCTCCCGCCTGCGGACTGGGCAGGCGTTCCGGAGGTATAGCCCGAGTGTGTGGCCTCGGTCCGGCCCTGTCATGACGACGCGTCATGCGGCGCACCTCGGAGACAGCCCGGCCGGACCGAGCGGCATGGGCGCGTTCGCGCAACCCGACCTGGCGAGGGCCGTCGATCAGAGCTCAGCGGCCCTTTGGACGAATGCGGGGCCGGGCGGTCGTTGTCCCGGTCACGGTCCAAATGGCGAGGCCGAACCGATGGTCACCACGACCACAAGGAGGATGCCGAGCAGTCCGACCAGAAACGCCACAGCCTCGAGCTCGTCGCGACGGCTTACCTTGAGCCCGGTCGGGCGCCCTACAGCGCCGGGCCGATCTCCACCACGTTCGGGGGGCGCTATGGCCGTCATCGCGATCTCCTCCGCACACGCCGCCTGTCTGTTCTGCTGCTGCCCGGGCCGTTCCTGATCGAGGCAGATCGCCACGAGGGAAACGCGCGATCAGGCCGCCAGTCTCCTGTCTCGGCGAAACGTCGTCATGACGGCACGTCATCCGGCCAGCGGCCATGACCAGCCAGGGTCCAGGCCTTGACCCTCGGGCCTCCACAACGAGCCCATGACGGGCCGTAATGACACCGCGATGGGCCCGGCGGGACTCTGGGTGGCGCCTCCGACGCGCCGCTGGCTGCGGTGCGCGAAGGGATCGGGAGGTCCCAGATTGAGGTCTCGCCGACGCACCGTCGTCAGCTCCATTCCGGGGTAGGCCGCGCACACCGAGCAACGCCGCGGGTTCTCCGAGAAGCCGTCCAACAGACGAGAGGTATACCCATGACTCGCACGTGGTTCCGGATCGGCGGCGTGGCCACCGTTCTGGCTTTGCTCATCGCCGGGTGTCTCGGCGACAACGGGGGGGCCGGCACACCCGCGAGCGGCGGCGCACCCGCCAGTGCCGCGACCGCCACCGGCCCGATCAAGATCTGGTACTCGAACAACGCCGAAGAGGTCGCCTGGGGCAAGGCGATGGTGACCGCCTGGAACAAGGACCACCCGGCCGAGAAGGTCACCGGCGAAGAGATCCCCGCGGGCAAGAGCTCCGAGGAGGTCATCGGCGCCTCGATCACCGCCGGCAACACGCCGTGCCTCATCTTCAACACGTCGCCGGCGGCAGTGCCCCAGTTCGAAAAGCAGGGCGGCCTGCGTCGGCGTTCGACGAGCTTCCCCGGGGAGCCAACCCGATGAGGACTTGTACTGGCGCCCGGTCCGCCGGTGCGGGCCTCTGCAATGCTAGCCGGCCCTGGCAGAGAACGGTGTCGAGCGCCACACAACAAGACCATCTTCGCCAAGGCCGGCCTTCCGACGGACAACCCGCCGCTGACGACCTACGCAGACTTCCTCGCGACCGCCAAGACGCTCGTTTCCAAGGGCGGCGTCCAGGCGGCGATCTGGCCCTCGCCGAGCTCCGATTTTTACCAGCCGTGGTTCGACTTCTACCCGCTGTTCATCGCCCAGACCGGCGGCAAGCAGCTGGTCGAAGGCGGCGCCCCGCAATTCGACGGCCCCGATGGGCTCGCGGTCGCGAACTTCTGGAAGAGCCTCTACGACCAGAAGCTGGTCCCCAACGAGGCGTACCAGGGCGATTCCTTTGCTGACCAGAAGGCGGCCATGGCCATCGTCGGGCCGTGGGCGATCGCCGTCTACGGCACCAAGATCAAGTGGGGTGCCGTGCCGGTGCCAACCAAGGACGGCATGGCCCCGGGAGCCATCCACACCTTCAGCGACGAGAAGTCGATCGGGATGTACTCCAGCTGCACCAATCTCGGCACCGCGTGGTCCTTCCTGAAGTTCACGACGAGCAAGGACAGCGACGGGCAGTTGCTCACATTGACCGGCCAGATGCCGATGCGGACCGATCTGGCGGCGACCTATGCGGACTACTTCACAGCGCATCCCGAATACGCGGCCTTCGCCGACCAGGCAAGCCGCACGGTCGAAGTCCCGAACGTGCCCAACTCGGTCGAGATGTGGCAGACGTTCCGAGACGCGTATAGCACGTCGGTGATCTTCGGAAAGACACCGATCGACCAGGCCTTCAGGACCGCAGCCGACAAGATCAAGACGTTGGTCAGCGGGAACTAAGGCGATGGCGATCGCGGCCGCCGGGCGCCCGAGCGGGCATCAGGATCGGATGCGCAAGCTGTTCGGACGCGACCCCATTGGGTATGCGTTCATCGCGCCGTACGTGCTCTTCCTCGGCGGCCTCTTCGCCTACCCGCTGCTCGTTGCTCTCTACATCTCGTTCTTCGACTACTTCTTCGCCGCGCCCGGAGCCCATGTCGACCGCCCGTTCGTCGGGCTGAGCAACTACGCCGCAGTCCTGAGCGACTCCGTCTTCCAGCGCTCGATCATCAACGTGGCGGAGTTCATTGTGATCAACGTCCCGCTAACGGTGTTCCTGTCGCTGGTGCTCGCCACGGCGCTCAATGCAAAGCTCCCGTTCCGCGCTTTCTTCCGAGTCGCCTACTACATTCCGTATGTGACCGCCAGCGTTGCCGTCATCGGCGTCTGGCTGTGGCTCTTCTCCGGCGGCGGGCTGATCAACGGCATCCTCGGCCCGCTGAAACCGAGCCCGTCCTGGCTCGTCAACGACGTCCTGGCGATGCCGATCATCGCGCTCGTCGTGACCTGGAAGCAACTCGGCTTCTACGTGATCCTGTACCTGGCCGCGTTGCAGAATATCCCGCGCGAGCTGTACGAGGCGGCCGAAGTCGACGGCGCCGGCGTCGTCCGGAAGTTCACGACAATCACGGTGCCGGGCGTGAGCTCCGTGACCACCCTCGTCGTCATTCTTGCGACCATCGTCGGGGCCAACCTGTTCACCGAGCCGTACCTGCTCACCGGCGGCGGCGGCCCGAACGGTGCGTCCATGTCGCCCGTGTTGCTCATGTACCAGCAGGGCATCGAACAGGGGCACGCGGGCTACGCCGCGGCCATCGGGACCGTCCTGGCGATCATCGTGATGGCCATCTCGGCCATCAACCGATTCGTGCTCGAAAGGGACTGAGACCATGGCCACGTCTGCGGCGATCGAGCGCGCGTCGCCACGGGTCGCTCACAACCAGCACGGAGATCGCTTCTCGCTGCAACGGGTGGTCGGCGTGGTCGCCCTCGTGGCGGGCGCCGTGCTGTTCCTCTTCCCCTTCTACTACATGATCGTCGGGTCACTACAGCGCGCGCCGGATACAGGGATCTCCGGCGCCTTCCCGAACCCGGGCAACCTGACCCTCGCCAATTTCGGCGACATCAACACCCAGGTCGACCTGGTCAGAACGCTGATCAACTCGGGCATCTTCACCGGCGGCGTCCTGCTGGCGACCTTCTTCATCGGACTCCTGGCAGGCTATGCCCTGGCCCAGCTGGAGTTCCGCGGGCGGAGCGTGGTGTTCAACGCCATGATGCTGATCCTGGTGCTACCGTTCCAGCTGTTCATGATCCCGCTGTACGTGCTGATCGTGCGCTCGTACGGCCTCTCGGACACCTACCTGGGCATGATCCTCCCCTTCGCGGTGAACGCGACGGCAGTCTTCATCTTCCGCCAGTTCTTCCTGCAGCTGCCCCGGGACCTGTTCGACTCGGCCCGCATCGACGGCGCATCCGAGCTCGCCATCCTGCGTCGGATCGCCATCCCGCTGGCAAAACCGGCCATCGTCACCGCCATGATCGTCACGTTCATCGGACCGTGGAACGAGTTCCTGTGGCCGTTCCTGATCACCAAGCAGCACGACCTGCAGCCGTTGGCCGTCGCCCTTGCGAACTACATCTCGACGGTCGCCGCGCGGGCGGCCAACCCGTTCGGGTCGATCCTGGCCGGCGCCGTGGTGCTCGTCATCCCGGCGGTCGTCGTGTTCGTCATCTTCCAGCGTGAGTTCATCGAGTCGAACCTCGGCTCGGCGGTCAAGGGATGACGCCGCCGCACGAGGTTGCAGACGAGGCTGTCGCCGCTCGAGCCGCCGGCGACTTCCCGTTCACCCTCGAGCGGCTTGGCATCGTCATGACACCCCTGGCCGACGAGCCGGCTGAGGCATGGGGCGTGCTCAACCCCGCAACTGCACGGAAGGGCCTCGATCTCTTCCTCTTCCCGCGCCTGGTCGCCGCGGGCAACTACTCGCGGATCGGGCGGGCCCGGGTCATCTTCGACGTAGCGGGGATCCCGGTCGATGTCGAGCGCCTCGGCCTGGTCCTCGAGCCGCGGGAGCCGTGGGAGCTCCACGCGGGCGGCGGTGGAGTCGAGGATCCGCGGATCACGTTCCTGCCGCGGCTCGGCCGCTGGCTCATGACCTACGCCGCCTACGGCCCGTTCGGCCCACGCATCGGCCTCGCGGCATCGACCGACCTCGAACATTGGGAGCGGCTCGGGCCTGTCTCCTTCGCCTACGATCCGGCGCTGGCGACCGACCTGAACCTGTACCCGAACAAGGATGCGCTCCTCTTTCCGGAGCCCGTCGTGGACCCGAGCGGGAACCGTGCCTACGCCATGCTCCACCGTCCGATCTGGATCTCTCCCTCGCCCGGCCGGGCGAGGGAGAATCGCTGCCCGCGGGCCTGGCGGACTCACGTCCGGGGATCTGGCTGAGCTTCGTCGGCGCGGACGCGGGCGAGGCCGACCTGCGCGCCATGACCCGTTTCGAGGAGCATCGCCTGGTCGCCCTTCCCGAGCGCACCTGGGAAGGCCTCAAGATCGGGGGCGGCACGCCGCCGATCCGCATCGCCGAGGGCTGGCTGGTGCTCTATCACGGGGCCTCCGGAACGCTCACCCGGGACCTAACGCCGCCACCAGATCTGCGCTACTGCGCGGGGGCTCTCATCCTCGACGCTGCCGACGTGACGCGCGTGGTGGCCCGTTCGATCACGCCCCTCCTCGAGCCCACGCTCCCGGAAGAGCGGTCCGGGATCGTTGCGGAGGTGGTCTTTCCGACGGCCATCGAGGCGGTCCAGGGCAGCGCGCCGGCCGCCTACGACATCTACTACGGCATGGCCGATTCGCGGATTGGGGTGGCGCGCATGCGTCGGACCGACTCCCGCCCCGAAGGACCGGACACCTACCTGCATGGGCCCGCGCGCGCCACTGTCGTCCCACGGTGGCGCGCCGAAGCCCGGCGACCGCCCGGCAACGCTCAATCGCGTGGCGGCGCTGCCTCGTCCTGCGCGGTGTCCCAGCCCCGGTTGGAGAAGGTGGGGATGAACCGGTAGCCCCGGCCGGGGGCCGTGGCGATGAAACGCGGATGCCGGTAGTCGTTCTGGAGCTTGATCCGCAGGCTGCGGATGTGGCGATCCACGATGTTGCTCTCGGCCACGAAGTCGGTGCCCCAGATGGCGTCGAGGATCTCCTCACGCGTGACCACGCGTCCGCTGCGGCTGGCGAGCAGGTACAGCAGGCTCTGCTCGATGCCGGACAGATGCACGATCGAATTGCCGGCGCGCACCTGCCGATTGACGATGTCGACCTCCATTTCGCCCAGCCTGATCGTGGGGATGATCGGCCGATCGGTGCCTGTTGCCCGACGGGTGATGACGATGCATCGCGCGAGCAGCTCCTCGGGCGAGAAGGGCATTGTGAGGATGTCGTCGACGCCGAGATCGAACGCGCGCAGCTTGGTCTTGAGGTCGCCGCGTCGCGTGAGACCCAGGGCCGGCGTGACGCTGCGCGCGAGCGAGTTGGAGGCACCGATGCGCTGGAGCAGGGCCGTGCTGTCATCGTGGTCCATGTCGACCACGGTCATGTGCGGGTGCCACTCGGTGAGGATCGTTTCTGCCTCACCGAGGTCGCGCGCCGGGCGGACGGCGAAGACACCGTGATTGAGCGTCAGGGTGATGAGGTCCACGACGAGGGGGCGCTCGTGGAGCACGAGCGCGCGACGCACATCCACTTCGGGTCGATTCGGACGGACGACTGTCACGGTCGATCCTCGCAAGGCCCCTGGCTGCCGCCATTATCGCATCCATCCGGACAGCGAGCGCGCCATCGAACCGGTCTCGGCGACCGTTCGGGCGGCGGCAGGTAGCCGTCTTGGCCGGGGATCCGGCGAGAACGATTGGAGGACCTCGCCACCCTCGCGCACCCCCTTGCAAGAGCGGTCCTGCACGAAGGGGCGACCTGAGATCGGACCGGACTACGGGAGCCGCACCCGGCGATCGGGCGGAATTGAACGGATGTTCTGGTCGTCGAGAGGATTTGAACCGCCGTCACCGGCCTTAGCGTCCGTTCAAGAAGGGTGCATTGCCTCGTCGTTGGTGCCGATCGATGGCTTGTGATGGCTGGTTGATCTCGTCCCAAGCGCTCATGAAGGCAGGAAGGGCCAGCGGCGGAGTCCGGATTCCGTCAGCAGCCCAGGGCGTAGACCACCGCAGCGCAGACTCGATCCAGCGTCTCTTCGCTCACGGAGCCGGCATACGTGGTCAGAGACGTCTTGGTGATCGTGTGAAGTCCATCGCAATTGACGACTGATGGCCGGTCGAGGCCGGCCTCTTCGTGGTCGAAGTCGACCTCGGAGGCGATGTCGCGCACCGAGGTGGTCACCTCGGCGACGGTGACGAGCGCACGCACCTCGATCACCTCGGGCCGCGTCAACACGAGGACCGGTCGCCGCTTGCGGCCGACTTCCGCGAACCAGATCTCGCCGCGGGTCACTCCTCAGTCCATGCCTCAACGTTCGACCAGAACGGATCGGGTCGCTCGGGGCGACGCCGATAGGCTTCGCGGTCGGCTCGCGCCATCGCGGCTCGTACGGCCGCCTCCACGCCCTCTCGTGCGGCCGCCGAGACGTTGATCTTGAGCCGCCGCGCCCGCTCCGCGAGCGCGCGGTCGATCGTAATGCTGGCGCGTGTCGATGCCATACACGTATGCTAGCAGAGCATGCTAGCGCCGCAAGCATGCATCGGGTGGTCGCCGATCGTGGAGGACTGCATCCCGGCCGCTTCGTTCGCCGTCGACGATGTCCAGGCCGAGTACGAGCGCCTTACTGGTCTGCTGGTGGGTGCTTGGAATAGAACTGATGTTCTGGTCGGGGCGAGAGGGCTCGGGCCTCCGGTACCCGGCAGATCCGTGGCTGTCGCGTGACGGTAGGCGGCCACCAGGGGGCGGTCGACCTCTTCCTGACGGCCTGACCCCCTCGCTGTTACACCACTTCCGGGGACACGACCTGCCACGCGATTGATGGAACGATTCCCGCGGGTCACGGCTCATCATGGATAGCGCGGTCAGGAGGCCGCCACCAACGAGCGACCCGATGCAGCGAGAACTCGTCCTCCGAGCGCGCGATGGTGATCGCGAGGCCTTTGCGCTGCTGGCGAACGGCGCGTTCGATCCGCTTTTCCGAACGGCGCGCCTGATCCTGCGGGACGACGAGAGCGCGCTCGACGCGGTCCAGGACGCGCTGCTCTCAGCGTGGCTGCACGTACGGGCCGTCCGCGACCCCGATCGGTTCGAGGCGTGGCTCCGCCGCCTGCTGGTCCACGCCTGCTACCGGGAGGCCCGCCGCACGGGCCGCCGTCGCGTCATGGAGCTGCACGTGACACCGCTGGCGATCACCGCCACCGATGACATCCAGCGGACGACCGCGATCCGGGACGAGCTCGAGCGCGGCTTCCGCCGGCTGAGCACCCAGCACCGCGCCGTCCTGGTCGTGCATCACTATCTCGGCCTCGCCGACAACGACGCTGCGCTCGTGCTCGACATCCCCGTCGGCACCTACAAGTCACGCCTCAACCGTGCGACGGCCGCCCTGCGGGCCGCGCTCGAAGCCGACGGCCGGGCGCCGGCTGCTGTCCGGGAGTCGATCACATGACCGCACACGACCAGCTCGAGACCACGCTCGCCTCGTGGCTCCAGGATGACGCGAAGCGTGCCATCCCCGGCGGATCGCTCGCCGAGGCGCTCGCCCCCGCGATCGGCCGGCGGCCTCGGCCGGCGCGCCTGGCGACGCTCGGGAGCCACTGGATCGCCGACACGTCGGTCGCACGGACGAGGCCGGCGCCGAGGGTCCCGGTGCTGCGCAAGGTTGTCGGCATCGGAGTCGCCGCGGCCGTCGTCGTCGTTGCCGCAGCCGTCGGCTTCAACGCGCTCACGGGACCGGGGGTCCGCGGCCCCGGTGATGGCAGCCCATCGCCGACGACGTCACCATCGCCGATGACGTCGCCATCGCCAGTGGCGACCCCGCTGCTGCCGAGCACCTTCGGGAGCCTCTCGCCGGCAGCCACGCCCATCCGGACCGGTTCGCTGGCCCCCGGCAGGTACGAGTACCAGGACGTCGATGGGGCGGGCTTCGCCCTCCAGTTCACTGTCCCGGCCGGGTGGACGTGGAACGGCCGGTACCTGAGCAAGGGCGGCGTCGGGCCATCCGGCGGAGCCGCCATCTACTTCTTCGGCGGGCCGCTCCAGGTCTACGCCGATCCCTGCCACTGGGCCGCCGTCCCCCTGACTTCCTCGTCGGGCACGGCCGCCGACATCGTCGCCGCCCTCCAGGCCCAGCCCTCGCGGAACGCTAGCGCCCCGATCGACCGGCCGATCGGTCATGTCCCCTGGCCGGGGGCGGCCATCGCGCTCAGCGTGCCGGACGACGTGGTCCTCGCGACCTGCGACGCGGGGCAGTACCGGAGCTGGGGCCCTGAGGCCAATGCCCGGTCCCACCAGGGCCCGGGGCAGCGCGACCTCGTGTGGGCGATCGATGTCCTGGGTGCCGGCGTGGAAGGCCTCGCGACCCCTCCGCCGGGCGGGCTCGTCATCGACGCCTCCTCCTTCCCGGGCACGCCGGTCGGGGTGATCGCCGAAATCGAGGCCATCCTCGGTTCGATCTATGTCGGCCATTGGGGCTGAGTCGTCTGCGTTCGAGTCATCGGAGGGCATCCCATGCGCTGGATCGGCGTTGGCAGCACCGTCTGGGGACCACGAGCCGCCGTCGCGCTCCTCGTGGTCATCGGGTTGCTCAGCGGCGGCCTGCACCGGATCCACACCGGCGTCGGCCGGCCCCACCTCGACAGCCGTACCCTCGACCGAGGCTCCGGTGCAGGCGACCGCCAGCGTCGCTTCGTCGCCGTCCCCGGCGCTTCCGGCCTACGCGCTTGGCCACTTCCCGGATGCACCCACCACGCCGCTGCCCGAGACGACGGCGCGCGTGCTCCAAGCCACGCTCGATGCTGCCGTCAAGGGAGGGCTGCCTGGGATCACCGCGACGGTGCTGGAGGCCGGCGTCGGATCATGGTCGGGGGCCGCCGGGACTGCCGACGGCGTCCACCCGGTGGAGGTCCGCTCGCAGTTCGCCATCGCCAGCCTCACCAAGACGGTCATCGCCGCCGAGGTCATGTGGCTCGCCGAGCAGGGCAAGCTGACGTTGAGCGACCCGGTCGCCGACCACCTCCCGGCGGGGTTCCACTTCGACACCAACGGCTCCTCCATCGAGAACCTGCTCTCGATGCGGAGCGGGATCCCGGATCCGATCTCCGAGGAGTCGGGGCCGGTGCTGGCGAACCTGCTCAAGGCCTGGACGCCCGAGGAGCTCCTTGCCACGGTCCCGGCCTACCGCAACCCGCGGCCGGCGAGCTCCGGGTACGAGGACGCAAACTACATGCTCCTGAGCCTCGTCGTCGGGGCCACGACCGGCATGCCGGTCCCCGCTGCCCTCCGAGTGCACGTGCTCGCCGACCCCCGCTTCGCGTCGATGGTCTACCAGCCGGACGAGCGGCCGCTGGGGCCGCTCGCGCTCCCGTTCTTCGGCGGCCAGGTGCGCCCGAACATCCTCGCCCTCGGCGGCGGATATCTGCCCTCGAGGTCGGAGTCGAGCGGGGGCGGGTCGGGCGGCATGGCCAGCGACTCCGGAGCGCTCGCGCTCTGGGGATACCAGCTGTTCGGCGGACGTATCGTGTCGGAGGCGTCGCTCCGGGCCATGACCGACTTCGGGGACTGGCGCCACCTACGACGGCTATGGGCTCGGGGTGTTCGACCAGACCAACCTGGCGAACGGGTTCGGGGTCCAGGCGGTCGGCAACGGCGGCTGGGACGACGGCGGCTACTCGTCGATCCTCACCGTCATACCCAGCCGCGGCGTTGCGATCTCCGTGCTCACGAATACGGCGGGCGATCCCCGCCAGCTGGTGGTCCCGGTCGCGCAGCGGCTCGCGGCATCGCTCCGTTGATCCGGCGGAACGGCTTGCGGTAACTGCTGGTTATGGTCGGGGCGAGAGGGATAGGCCCGCGACCACCGACCTTCCGATCAAGATGCGGCTCGCCGAGCCGCCCGAGCCCTTCGATTGGTTGCGCAGCGCATGACGCGGCGGTTGCCTCGCCACGCCGGCCGGAGGCGCCACGGAGCGTGAGGTCGGCGTGGTCGCGGCCGTGTTGGTGGCCGGATCGGAGAAGGCGGCCGCCCACCGCCTGGGACTGTCGCACTCGCAAGCACCACCTGGCGAGCGCGCGGTCTAGGGTTGGGCGCGACCACCACGGCGCAGCTCGTGTGGATCCTGGCGCCGCGGCTGCCTGAGCCCGATCGACGAGCGAACACGGACGATCAGACTGCCGTCATCGCGCGCCGCCTTGCGTAACAGCAGACTGCACGGGCTGGCGTGTGCAGCGATGCCTACGAGCGCAAGCCAGTTGCACGCCGATCGACGGGGCCTGGTGTCCACCGTCCGGCAGCCCGCGTGAGCCTTGCTTCCATGTCGTCCCACTTGTCCACCGTCGGCTGCCTCCCAATCCACCCCTTTGCGACGCCGTCTGCGTAGAGCCGTCTGCGCGTGCTCCTCGGGTGAGAGATGCCATGCGACGTTCGAGGCTCGCTTCACATCTCCACGCCGCTCTGCCCCAGCGTAAACGAGTACTGGAGGCCAGCCAGCGGTTCCCAAGGTCACGCCTACGCGCTGAATGGCAGCGCCGCGATCCTCGGCCGCCCGCTCGTCGCTGTGACTCCTCGACGAGTAACTCGACGAGCAGGCCCAGTTGCTCGGTGAATTGGGGAACGAAATCGGGGTCATTGGGGGCTGCACCAGACAGCCTGCTGCACGAATTGCGGGTAGACGACAGGCGCGCTGGCAGCGGCCGTCAGGATCAGTTGCAGGATGGCCGGATCGAACCGTGCGGATCCAGGCTGCCGTTGTGCTGGGGTCAACCATGTCAACAGCTCGCTGTTAGCGCGCAGCCTGTCGCCGCTCCGCGCCACCGACGTCGGATGCCGGGCCCGCGTATGAGAGTCCCTCCCATGCCATGAGGCGTGTCTCATTTGCCCGTTCGGCGGCGACTCGTGCATAGCTGCCGGACCATGTCGGCGAGGTCGGTGAAGGGACCGAGATCCCGGCTCTCGAACGCCCGCCAGCGTCTGCCGATCTCCTCGTACAGGCCCTGCTTTCCGCCGAAGTAGTACGAGATGAGCTGCTTGTTGACGCCCGCCCGCTCGGCGATGGCCTCGACCCGTGCGCCGGCGTAGCCGAACGCTGCGAACTCCTCAGTCGCCGCGTCGAGGATCGCCTGCTTGGTGCGCTCCGCATCGCGGGGCAGCTGCTCCCGGCAACGATCGCGTTCGGCACGGGCCTCGGCATGACTGCTGGAAAGCTCGTGAACGCGGTCCTGGTCGACGTGCCCATCGCTCAGGCTGGCGCGGCCTCCGGCATCGTCAACACGGTGCTCCAAGTCGGTGTCACCACGGGCATCGCCATCGTTGGCACCGTGTACTTCAACCGGGTCGCAGATGCCGGATCGACAGAAGCCGCAAGCGTCGCGCTGGTGGTCGCGGTCGGGATGCTGGGCGTTGCCCTCCTGGCGACCCGGCTGCTTCCGGCTCCCGCCCCGGCGCTGCCTCGAGCAGAGACGGAGCGAGGAGCCGCTTGAAATCGCACGACACCAAGGAGACCAACAATGGCAGGCTCGGTTCAGCATTTGGCTACACAACAGGCTCGCTTGATGATCGATCACGCCGGGCATGTGACGCTCGCCGTCGCCGATCTCGGAGGCGAGGTGGTGCGGGTCACCCTCGATGGACGGCAGCCACGCAGCAGCCGCTCCGATCGGGAGTTCCGGTTCCGATACCCGTCGCTGCCGCTGATCGGCTGGATCGTCTACTGGCGCGATCCATCGGCGAGGATCACGCTCGATCCGTCTGAGCAGTGGAGCCTTCGGTTCACGGGCGGCGCCGCGAGCGTGTCCGGCGATCTACGCAGCCTCGGGCTCGAAGAGGTGCAGCTTCAGGGCGGCGTCAAGCGGATCGAGCTTGATCTGCCGACCCCCAGTGGCGTCGTCGGCCTCCGTCTTCGCGGCGGCGTGGGTCAGCTCTTGCTCCGCCGTCCTGCGGGTGTGCCACTGCAACTCCACCTCACCGGCGGAGCGGGCAATGTCACGTTCGACGGCCAACACTATGGCTCGATGGGAGGGCCGATCTGGCTGACTGCAGGCGGAGTCCAAGGGGCACGCGATCGATACGAGGTCGAGATCAAGGGCGGCGCCGGCCGGGTCATTGTGTCGTAACGATCGGCGATGGCACCAAGGGTGTAGCACCGCAGGCGAATAGACCGCGCCAGCCCGCCCCGCCGACAATTCGCGGGTGAAGCTGTGCACGGTCTGCGGTGTCGTCACCAGCCGCGCGGGTAGCCGCTGTACCGAGCACGCCCGCCAGTCCAACCGCAGCCGGCACAACGCCCTGTACAGCACGCGGGCCTGGCAGCGGCTCAGCGCCCGCGTGCTCCGCGCCTGGCGTGGCGAGCACGGCAACTGGTGCCCGGGCTACCAGCGCCCCGCCCACCGCGGCCGCCGACCTGACCGTCGATCACGTCGTGCCGCTCGCCGCTGGCGGTGCGCCGTTCGACATCGCGAACACCGCGGTGCTGTGCCGCTCGTGCAACTCGACGAAGGGTGCGTCGACCGACGGGGGCGGGGTAGCCCATATGGGCGACGCGATCGCGCCCAGACCGCGCCCCGCGACTGTGTTCACGCGGCCGGGTTTCGCCCGTTTTGGGGGGTTTTCGCCAGTGGGGTGCTGCATGAGCGCTGACGCCCTCGAGGCGGCGGCCGCGTCCGCGACGATGGCCCTCCGCGCGATGCTCGCACCGCCGCGCCACTGCCCGGCCTGCGGCGCCGAGCTCCCGTACCTCGGCGGGCGGGGCAGGCCGCGCCGGTGGTGCGACGCCCACCATCCGCGTCCCTTGCGTCTTCGCCCACGGGCGCCACAGGGCGCCGGAGTGCCCGCCGCCACGCGCCCGAGGCGCGTGCGCGCCGAGATCCCGCCCCGCGGCCTCGCCTACGTCCGCCCGTTGCGCCCACGTTGGCCGAGGTGACGCGATGAGCCGGCGGAGGCACGTGCCACAGCCGCGCCCGCACCGGACGTGGCGCAAAGGGACTCCAGGAGGCCCCGACTCGTCGTCGGCGGTCGCGAAGGTGGCGTTGGCGCGCGGCGCTTCGAGCCGGCCGTACGTTGAGGGCTCACCCGCAGCGCTGGGCAATCCAGTCGCGGAAGTGCGCCTCGCTGACCTCGCCGCCCGCGATACCCCGGATCACGTGGTCTGTCTCGTCCGGATCACCGGGTGCCGGGATCCAGGTGCGGCCATTGCGCTCGACGAACTCGACCGTGGCCAGGAAGGCGCAGCGCTTGTTGCCGTCGGGCAGCGGGTGGTTCTTGACCAGGTGCCAGCAGAGCACGGCCGCCTTGGTCGCGAAGTCCGGGTAGGCCTCGACACCGCCGAAGCCCGCCTGCGGAGCGGCCAGCGCGGAATCCGCCAGCCCGATCCGGTTGAAGTCGGCGATGAGCTCGGCCGGCACCCCGAGGACCGCCTCGGCGATGAGCAGGTAGTCGGCCAGCTCGAGGTAGACGGTCAACGGGCTAGGCGTTCGAGGATCTCGCGGTTGCGTTCGATGCTCGCCTTCAGGCGCTGGCGGAAGTCGGGGTCGGACCGACGGGCCTCGATGTGGGCGGCGATCGCCCGCTGGATCTCCTCGTTGACGGAGACCTCGTCGACGCCGGCGATTGCCTCGAGGGCTTCGGCCTGGTCGGCGGGCAGGCGCAGGGTGCGGGACTTGATCGTCATGTCGGCCACCGGTTCGTGGAGCGGTGACCCACGATACCACGGTATCTCGGTGCACCAGGTCAACGCGATCCGCCCGTCCTCGGCTCATCCCTTCATTCACGGATGGACATTGAAGGGTTGCAGCCGGAGGTCTGTGCCCGGGATCGTCAGCGCCCGAACGGGTGGTGCAGGGCGCGGCGACGGGCTTGGCCCTCAAGCATGTCGCCGAGATCCTGACCAACCCGTTCTATGTCGGTCGCCTGTGGTCGGGGGAGGAGTCGGCCCTCGGCGCGCTCATCGATCCCGCCACGTGGGAGCATGTGCAGTCGTTGCGGGCGCGGTATAGCCGCCGACACCGTGGATCGCTCACCCGCCGCCAGTACGGGCTCGCCGGCCTGCTGGCCTGCGCGGCCTGCGGTCGTCACCTCACCGGGCACGTCGGCCGGTACCGGCATCTGGACGCCTGCGAGGCGTTCCGTGCGGCCGCCCCGCGCAGGGTCCAACGCGACGGAGCGACGATCGACCCCAGGGTGCGGGGCGAGTCCTACAAGGTCGACATGTACGAGCGGGTGATCGGCCGGGCCTTCGAGCACGTCGCGGTGTCGGCGAGGCTCAAGACCGACACCGTGGCTCAGGCGACGCGACCGGACCCGGAAGGCGCGGACGAGCTGGCGCCGGCGCGCATCAAGCGGGAGCGCGAGCAGGCGGCCCTGCGGTTCGCGAAGGATCGCGACCTGGGTCGCCTCGAGGCAACGATGGCGCGTCTCGACGCCGAGGCGGCAGTTGCGGTGGTCCGGCCATCACGCATCCCGACGGCCGCCGAGGCCCGCGCCTACCTGGAGTCGCTGCCAGAGCTGTGGGCGAAGACCTCAGACGCCGGGCGGCACGCGATCGCCGAAGCTATGTTCGAGCGCATCGATGTCCTTGGGGCGACCGACGTCACGTTCACGCTCACGGCCCACGCCAGAGCGCGGGGCTGGGACGCGGCGTTCGGCGCCGGCGTCGTCCGCGCGAAAGAAGGTCGATCTGGTCGGGGCGAGAGGATTTGAACCGCCCTGTCCCACGCCTCGAATCGTGCTGCCGGCGTGGATTGCCGAGATCCTCAATCAAGTCGCGTAGGCGATCAGCCCGAGGCGACGGGGAGATAGCAGCAGCGGCAGTAGCCATTCCGGCAGGCGGGGTTTGGAATGGCCGGAGCGACGCGGGGATCGAATGAGCCGCCGCTGACCTTCCGACACTCATCGCACGAGGCGTCGTCCGTGAGGATCTCGACGGCCAAGCCCGCGGCGGCGCACTCCGCGAGCGTTCGCCGCCCGTCCTCAAGGGCGGACGCCATGAGTGCCGCTCTGTCCTCCGCGCCGCGCTCGCGAACGTGCTCGTCCCACGCGGCCTGCATCGTCGGGAGGTCGACGCCCTGAAGAAGGTAGGTGAGTCCGTCGGGGCCCAAACGAACGTAGATGGGGTTCTGGCACGACGGGCACGCCTTCTTTGCCCGCGGGAGCGGATCAAGGACCGCACCGCAGTACGGACAGCTGGTGTTGGCGTACGTCCGCGGGGGCTCCGGAGCCGACGGCTTGGCCTGGGCGCCTGCCCGCCGTGTCGAGCGACACGATGCGCACCGAACGAACCGCTTCCCCGGCTCGAGGACGGCCCCACAGTCGACACACAACCCCTGCGCCCGCCACTCCGCGGCCTGCCGCTCACGCGCCTCGCGCTCGGCTCGTTCGCGCTCCAGCCGCTCTTGCTGCGCCCTCTCGCCCGCATCGAACACGGCCTCGCGTCGAGCCGTCTCACGCGCCCGCTCGGCAGGCGGGATGACCCGGAGTTCGACGCTGGGCCCGATTAGGAGCCGGACGCCACGCCGCTGGCGCGGGCGCCACGTGTAGTTCTCCCAGATGACGAGGCCGACGGTTGGCGTCGGAACGCTGCCGCGCACCGCCTCGAGATCCTCTTCGGGGACGTAGCCGGCGAGGCAGCGGCCGTCAGCACTACGGACTGCGATCGCGTGTGCGTTGACGGGATTGGTTGGCTCGGGGACGAGGCGGACAAATCGGCCGACGCTGAACTCGTCGCGGTGGGCATCGGGATGGTGCGTGATCCCGGCGACCTTGATCTCCATCGCGCCCGCCTCCTGCGCAACAGCCGGGAGGTGCGAAGCGCTCCAGATCTGACGGCCCGTCTCCGGGTCCTCGAGCCGGATGCCCGACGACCAATCCTGCGTATCGCGCTGATAGTCGCGGTAGATTGCTCCGGGGATCTCCACGCCGCCCACGGCCGCGACGATCAGCGCCTCGCAGTCTTCGTACCGGTCCTGCTCGCGGGTCCCGAACGAGACCGACACGGAGAACCCGGGCTCGTCGACACCAGGCTGCCCCTCGGGCACGCTGAGTAGACGACGCAGGAAGCGCATCGACTCACCCCCATCTGCGGTCCGCGAGGGCACGCGGGCCGAGAGTAACAGCGGATTGGACGCACGTCTGCTCAAAGGGGGACTCTCGATGATCAACCGCACGCGGAGGGGGCCCCTCCAGGCGACGACGGCACGAAGCGCATGAGGGACGGGTACCTGCGCGGCGCCCTGTCCCAAAGGCCACGCAGCGTCAGATCGAGGCGCTCGCAGCGTTCGTCGCCGCTGGAGGATCAGTTAGCGACGCCGCCGAGCTCGTGGGCATCCGTCCGAGCACCGTGAAGGGAGCATCTGTGAGACTGATTACCCGGTCCACGGCTGGGCCGGGAAGCCCAGACTGGAGCCGGCAGCGGCGGGGATGACCCGAAAGTCTCACTGGCCGCCGGGTGATCAACGGGCATGACCCGAAAGAGTCATTGGCCGCCCGATCTCCTCGGGCGTGCTCTTCGCGAAGATATGTCTGCCCGTTCGCTGTCGGCGCCGGCCTGGGACGCCGCGGCATTGGCCTGATCAGAAGCCTGTCCGCCCCGTCAGGAGCGTGACCCATCACAGTCCTGCCTGCTCGGTGGTCCCAGCCCAGCCCGGCGCCGATCCTGTTGGCCACCCATCCAGCAGGAGGGCAACCATGGTGATGCTCGCAGACCAGGTCGACGCTGTCATCGGGGTCGATACCCACAAGCACACCCACACCGCTGCGGTCGTGACGCCGACGGGCGGCCTCGTCGCCGATGTGACGATCCCGACCGATGCCTTCGGCGCGAAGCGGGTCCGGTTGAGGCGGTAGAAGTGGTGTAACGCGGGAGCGCGGAGGGCCGGACTGACGAGACGTCGGCCACCGCGGAGTCCCAGACTCGTCGAGACGACCAAGTCATCGACGAAGGAGTACCACGATGGCCGAGGGGCACAGCATGACGGCTGCCGAGCGGGCCGCCAAGACCCTGCTCGACGAGCACGCCGATGTCATCCGCGAGGCGGTCGCGACGGTCGTCGCGCAGCTCATGGAGGCTGAGATCAGCGCCCAGATCGGGGCTGCCCACGGCGAGGTCACGCCCGATCGCCTGACCCACCGCAACGGGTACCGCCCGCGGGTCTGGGAGACGCGGGTCGGCGAGCTCGAGCTGCTCGTTCCCCGCAAGCGCAGTGGCGAGGCCTACTTCCCCTCGTTCCTCGAGCCGCGGCGGCGGTCCGAGCAGGCGATTGTGGCGGTTGTCATGGAGGCATGGGTCAACGGCGTGTCCACCCGCAAGGTCGACCGCCTCGTCGAGCAGCTCGGGATCAGCGGGATGACCCGTGACCGGGTCTCGGCGCTGTGCCGGGGGCTCGACGAGAAGGTGGCGGCCTTCCGCGGCCGGCCGCTCACCGGCGACTACCCGTACCTCTGGCTCGACGCCACGATCGTCAAGGTCCGCGACCGTGGCCACGTCTACCCCAAGGCGCTCGTGATCGCGTACGGCGTCCACGACTCGGGCCGGCGCGAGGTGATCGGGCTCGACATCGGCGAGCTCGAGTCGGAGGCCTTCTGGGTCGGCTTCCTGCGCGCGCTCCGGGAGCGCGGCCTGGCCGGCGTCCGGCTGGCCATCAGCGATCAGCACACCGGCCTCAAGAACGCGATCGCCCGGATCCTCGCCTGCCCCTGGCAGCGCTGCACCGTCCACTTCGTGCGCGACATGCACCGCCACTGCCGGCCGAGCCAGCGGGGGATGGTGTCGGCGGCCCTGCGCGAGATCTTCAACGCCGACGACCAGGCGACCGCCCGGGAGCGCGCCGGCCAGGTGATCGAGCGCCTCGCGGGTCCCGTGCCCAAGGTCGCCGAGCTGCTCATCGAGGCCGAGGAGGACCTCCTCGCGTTCTATCGGTTCCCCGCCGTCCACTGGTCGAAGCTGCGCTCGACGAACCCACTTGAGCGGGTCAACCGCGAGATCGGCCGGCGGGCCGACGTGGTCGGCATCTTCCCGACCGACGCCTCGGCGCTCCGACTGGCCGGCGCGCTCCTCATCGAGCAGAACGACGAGTGGCTCGTCGGACGCCGCTACCTGTCCGAGGAGTCGCTCGCGCTCGTCCTTCGAGACCCGGCTGGAGCCGAGACCGAGGAGGTGAAGCAGCTACCTGCCGCCTGACCAGACCGACGAGGCGTTACACCACTTCGTCCGACTTGACCGCGGGTCCTTGCCTTCGCCCGAGAGCACGCTCCGGGCCGCCGGGTCTGGGCGATCGAAGGCTCCGGCAGCTATGGCTCCGGGCTCACGACGTTCCTGCTCGAGCAGGGGGAATGGGTCGTCGAGATCGACCGGCCGGCCCGGCCGGCTCGCCGCAACGGGGCCAAGTCCGACGAGCTCGATGCCCTCCGGGCAGCCCGCGAGGCGCTGTCGCGCGAGCACCTGGCGCAGCCGCGCCGGCGCGGCGACCGGGAGGCGATCCGGGTCCTCGTGTGCACCCGCGAGGGCGCCGTCCTCACCCGGACGCGGGCGATCACCCACCTCCACGGACTCGTCGTCAATGCGCCCGAGGGGATCCGCAACCAGCTCCGGAAGCTCACGACTGACGAGCTCCTCGAGCGCTGTGCCCGGCTCCGGACGGGACCCAGCCAGACGGTCGAACACCGGACGACGATCACGGCGCTCCGCTCGACCGCCCGCCGGGCGCTCGCCTGTGAGGCCGAGGCAGGCGATCTCGAATCGGCCCTCGAACTCATCGTGCAACGCGTGGCACCCGAGCTCCTGGCCGAGCCGGGTGTCGGGGTCATGAGTGCGGCACGCATCCTCAATGCCTGGTCGCATCCGGGACGGATCCGGACCGAGGCGGCATTCGCCCAGCTCGCCGGCGTCTCGCCCATCCCGGCGTCGTCGGGCCAGACGGTCCGCCACCGGCTGAACCGTTCGGGCGACCGCCAGCTCAACCGGGCGATGCACACGATCGTCCTCTCGCGGCTCCAGCACCATCAGGAGACGCGCGCCTACGCCGATCGCCGCCGGGCCGAGGGTCGGACCGATCGCGAGATCAAGCGCTGCCTCAAGCGGTTCGTGGCCCGTGGTCTGTTCCGCCTCCTCGAGCGCCCGGCGCAGGTGGCTTGACAGACATAGAAGCATCCTCGCCGACCTGCGTGCGCGGTCAGGCCTCACCACCGAACAGTTGATCTACCGCGGGCGGGCGGAGGGGTGGCTGGTCGTGGAAGGGTTGGAGCCGAACGGCCAGATGTCCCTAGCTGAGGGTCGCGTCACGTAGGCGTACGACGGCCTGTTCGACGTTCATCCATTTCCCGCCGTCCCGGGCACCGCGCTCCCACGTTCCAGGCGCCCGAGGCTACCTCCAGACCAGATGCGTGGGCCGTGGTCCTGGCGGCCAACCTGGCGCTCCTCGAAGGCGTGCCACAGGACGCGAAGGACCCATCGCTTGCGGATCGGATGACGACATGCCTCGGGGCGTGCGCTGCGTGCGTCACCGAGCTCCTGGCATCCGCCGACGCGTGCTCGGTCGTGGAGGCCCACTACCTCGCCGGGCACCCGGCGCTCTTCCCCGACGAGGGAGTGCGGTTCACCAACCAGCTCGAGGCCACCCAGCGCCAGACCGTGCTAGTGATGCGCCTGGCCGAGCTCGATGGGCTGCCACCGGGCGAGCCTGGGCATCCCGAAGCCGTGGCGGCTCGGGCCGACGAGCTCGTCGGGGATCTCGTCGAACCGGCCAAGGTCACAGCGCTCGAGAAGCTCGGCGACGGTCGTCAGCCGCTGTCGATCGCCACGCGATAGCTGCGGGGGAAGGCAAATCCGGACGCCGATCCACCGACACGTTGAACGCATTGTGTGGTCGGCCTGACCCTGCCGCGTCTGCCCGACGGGCCCTGGTTAAACGAAGCCGGATGAAACGCCGGCGGGGCAGTTGCCCACGCCGGAGTTTACGCGTGCGGCTCGCTGGACCTACGGGGCCGGATCGAGCTGGATCGACTGCAGCACCGCTTGCTGCGCCGCCAGGTCGCTCGCCGACGTGCCTGGGAAGTGGAAGGCATCGATGACGACGCGTTCGGTGCCGACATCGACGATGTACAAGTCGAACACCTGGCCAAGGGCGAAGCCCCAGGTGTCGGGGGTACCCGCGACGCCGAACATATCGAATTGGCCGTCGGCGCCGAGCCCCGAGCTCGCCGGAACGCTGAACTGCAGGTGCTTCGCTGGCCGGCCATCGATGGCGACGTCGGCGGTCTGCGTGGCCGCCCAGGCCGGATCACCAACGATCGCCGCGGCGAGATCGGCGGCCGTAGGCCCGACCGCCGGATCAACGACACCCTCGCTGATGGAGCGGGGGTTCTTGTAGACGTCACCCACGGTATAGAACCGGACGGCCATGCCGTACGGCGCCTGGTTCCCATTTGGACCGATCACGACCCAGTCGGTGTCGGTACTCCAGCCGGCGGGAACCTGCACGGTGACGCGGCTGTGAGGCCCGACGACGGTGTAGCGGCCGTTGAGGGTCGACTGACCGTTGAGGGGTGGATATGTCGGCCTCGGTGTCGCGGTCGGGCCGGGCGTCGCCGGCCCGCCGACGCCGCCCGCTCTAGGCACCAGGTTGTAGCCAACCACGGCGACGGCCAGGACAGGCTGCCGCCGCGACTGCAAGGCGCGTGAGGGTATTCATCTTGGTGAACCTCCGCGACGGCCACCAGAGCCGGCGCTGTGGTGTCGTGTCCAGGCTCGCGAGCACTGCCTCGAGGACTCGGTCCGCAGACTCATGTTCGTCGGTCCGGAGCCACGACCGGACCATGCGCGTGGTGTCTCGATCGGTGGTCATTGGGCAGCCTCCCGGACCGCCGGTCGGGTGTCGGCGTCAAGCGCAGCGCGCAAACCGCGCATCGCATGGTGGAGTCGTGAGTGGGCAGTTCCGACGGGGATGTCGAGAGTCTCGGCAATCGCGTCGAGCGGCATCTCGAGGTAGTGGTAGAGGACCACGACCGCGCGGTGATCGATCGAAAAACGGCGGAAGCCGCGCTCGAGCTGCTCGCGGTCGATGACCGAGCTCATGGCGTCAACCGTGATCGGCTCGTCAGCCGGAATGATCCGAATGTTGGGCGCCCAGCGACGGTGTTTCCTGCCCTCGGCGTAGCAGGCGCGCACGAGGAGCCGGTACGACCAGGCGTCAAAGCGCGCCGGATCGCGGAGGCGTGGAAGGTCCTGCCAGATCGCGAGCAGCGCCTGCTGCGTCGCGTCCTCCGCAAGATCGATGTCGCGCAGGATCCGGCGCGATACCGCAAGAAACCGATCGGCGACCCCGGCGGCAATGGAGCCCGAAGGCTCCCTTGTCACCGCGCTGGGCGAGGATCACGAGGTCGGTATCCATGCCTCTTCCGTCCTGACGGCTCTGGCATCATCCAGTGCTCGTCAATTGGTACGGGCGGTCGAACCCTGGGTTCGTGTGCAATTCTGCCCTGGGGCACCTCTTCAAGCACCGGATAGCCTGAGCGCGAGCGGGCTGCCTCGATTACGCGCCGTCGGCTCGACACAACCGGCACAAGCGACACAGGCTCACGGGTGATCGACCGCCGACATCGCCGAATGTGCCGGTTGCTCCGAGCGCGTCACTCCCCGCGGGGCAGTTCGACAACTTCGGGCCGGACGCCCAGCGGGACCAGCAGGAGAGATCGTCGACTACGCGCGGTCGCTGCCCCGCGTGTGGGCCGACGCGGGTCCGGACGGTCGACAAGGCCTGCTCGCAGCGATCTTCGCCCGGCTCGATGTCCTTGGGTTCGAACGCCTCGAGTACGCGCTCCCACCGGACGCGATCGAACTCGTCTTGGACGCCGGCCCTACCGCCCTTGATCGAACTGGAGAGCAAGATTGCTGAGTTTGGTCGGGGCGAGAGGATTTGAACCTCCGACCTCATCGTCCCGAACGATGCGCGCTACCAAGCTGCGCCACGCCCCGACCGAGGGCCCTTCAACAGGGCCCGTGGATGATAGCGCAGGGCCTGGCCCATCGCCAGCGGCCGTTCGCCGGCGGCCATAGCCAGCGCGCCGCCACGATCGGCCGTCAGCCGCTCCCGAGAACGCGGGTCAGAAGCGCAAACCCGTCGTCGCTGCCCGACCAGCGTCGGCGCAGCTCGGGGAGGCCCAGCCGCCGGCGCACGTAGCGCAGCGCGACGACCGCCACGATCACGTCGTCGAGTGGCCCGAGCCCGGGCACGAACTCCGGAATGAGGTCGATCGGGCTGACGATCCACACGAGCAGGCCCACGAGGACCAGGCGCACGTCGGCCGGCACGCCGCGATCCCCGATCACCGATCGGACGAGCCGGACGACGTCCGGGACGAGGCCCAGCAGCTCCCGGACGGGCACCCCCCGTGGCCGGAGCAACCAGAACACGAGGAGCAACGCCGCCCACACGGCAAGCACGGCGATGATCAGCCCGAGGACCCAGCTCATGCGCGTATCGTGGCGGTTTAGGCCGGCGGGCAGGGCCTCGACCGGCCGCGCCACGACTGTCGAGGCTCGGCCCACGCATTACCACGGTGGTCGACTTGCACGAGGGCCGGCGCTGCGCCATGCTCGGCCCGCCGTCGAGGCCTCCAACATCGCCCACCGAAGCCGGAGCCGTCATGCCCTCGGTCTTGATCGTCGACGACGAGCAGCACATCCGGCTGCTCATCGAGCAGGCCCTCGAGGAGCTCGAGGACGACGGCGTCGAGGTGCTGACCGCGCGCGATGGCGACGAGGCGTTGGCCGTCGTCGACACCGACCGGCCGGAGCTCGTGCTCCTGGACGTGATGATGCCTCGCCGCAACGGGTTCGAGATCTGTCGCGCGATCAAGCACGAGCGAGGCCTCGCGGACGTGACCGTCGTGCTCCTGACGGCCAAGGGCCAGGCGTACGACCGGCAGGCGGGGCTCGAGGCAGGCGCCGATCGGTACCTGACCAAGCCGTTCGACCCCGACGAGCTGGTTGCGATCGCGCGGGACGTGCTCGGCCTCGGGGCGGCCAGGGGCTGAGGCGCGCGATGCCCGAGATCGACGACCTCCAGCGGATGATCGTCCGCCACCGCCACGTGGCGCCGATGATCTCGACGCTCCTCGCCGCGACCGACGCGCGGGTCCGCATCACCGACGCCCATGGTGTCGAGATCCTGCATCGGGAAGGACCGGGCTCCGCAGACGGCACCGCTGAGCGCGAGCCCATCAGCGTCGAGGGTCGGGTCGTCGGCTTCGTCGAGGGCCAGCGGCCCGCCCGTGCCGTTGCGGCCGTGCTCTCGTACGCCCTCGCGCGCGAGCTCGACATGCGCAGCCTCGCTCGCGAGGCGCTCGACCGATACCGGGAGCTGAGCGTCATCCACGAGCTGGCGACCGCGCTCGACCGCGCCGGCGACGAGGGCGCGATCGTCGACCTGGTCCGAGCGGAGGTCGGGCGAATCCGGGCCGCCGGATCGGCCATCGTCGAGCTCGACGAAACGCTCGACGCAGACGGGGCGGCAACCGCTGTGGCGGGCCCCGCGGACCCGGAATGGCGCGATGCACTCCTCGGCGCGATCGCCGACGCGGGCGGCGCCGAGCTCGTCGACGATGTGGCGGCCGACGGGCGAGCCAGCGTGGCCGAGCGCGAGACGGGCGGCTCACTCGTCGCCGCGACGCTTCGATCGGATGGCGCCACGATCGGCCTCATCGCGTCGCGCTCGCCCGAGCAGGGTGCGTATCGCGCGGGCGATCTCAAGGTCCTCGAGGCCATCGCGGCGCTCGTCGGCCCGGCCATCGGCGCATCGCGTCGGCATGCAGCCGAGCTCGCACGAGCCCGCGCGCAGCCGACCGCCGCCGCTGGGGCCGCCTCGGTCGCCGATGGGACCGCGTCCGCCGCCGACCCGGGCGTCCCGCCTCCCGGCTGATCGATCGGTGCCCAGCCAGATCCCGCCTGCGCCGGGCTCCCTTTCCCCGGCCGATCCGGCGGCCGGGCAGGAGCGGCGCCTTCTCGCGGCCCTGGCCACGCTCAACGAGCTGGCACTGGCCGTGTCCTCGAGCCTCGACCCCGACGAGCTCGTCGATCGGTGCTCCGCGACCGTCACCCGGTACCTGCGCTTCGAGCGCGTCCTGGTCCTCCTCGTCGACCCGGAGACGAGCAGCCTCCGGCACGGACACCTCGTCGGCGGCGACGAGACGGCGCAGGCGGCCGCCGCGGCCCTCGACCTGCCGATCGACCGGCCCGGCTCGCCGCTCCTGCTCGTGCTCCACGCCGACGCCCCGCTGCTCCTGCGAGAGCTCGAGCGCGATCCGGACGCCGCCAATCGAGAGCAGATGCGGGCCATGGGCCTGACAACGCTGCTCGGGACACCGCTGCGCTCGACCGCGGGCGGCGTGGGCATCCTCGCTGCCGCCCCGCCGGCGGACGTCGCGGACCTCGACCGCGACCTCGACCCGGATCTCGGTCCCCTGTTGTTCACGATCGGGCATCTGGTCGGGGGCGGTATCGAGACGGCTCGCCTGTACGCCACGGTCTCGAGCCACGCGCGCGAGCTCGAGACACGCGTCTCGCACCGGACCGTGGCCCTCGCCGACGCTGTCGAAAGCGCCCAGGCCGCGCGCGCGGCAGCCGAGGCCGCGAACGCCACGAAGTCGTCCTTCCTCGCCAACGTCAGCCACGAGCTGCGAACGCCGCTCACGTCGATCGTCGGCTTCACCAAGCTGATCGACCGGCGACTGGCCGAGGTCGTCTTCCCACGCGTCCCACCGGGCGAGCCGAAGGTCGACCGGGCGATGGCCCAGGTCCGCGACAACCTCGGCATCATCGCCGTCGAGAGCGCCCGCCTGACCGGTCTGATCAACGACGTGCTGGACCTGGCGAAGATCGAGGCCGGTCGGGTCGAGTGGCGGATGGCGCCGCTCGACGTCGGTCAGGTCGTCGAGCAGGCGTGTGCCGCCACGGCGGCGCTCTTCGAGGGCGGCACCGTCCAGCTCGAGCGCCGTGTCCGGCCTGGCCTGCCAGCGGTGATCGGCGACCGCGATCGGCTCGTCCAGGTCGTCATCAACCTGCTCTCGAACGCGGTGAAGTTCACCCCCACCGGCACGATCACGGTCGACGCCGACGTCGCACTGGATGGTCGCGTCGTGGAGGTCGCCGTGCACGATACGGGCATCGGCATCGCCGAAGCCGACCAGGCTCGAGTGTGGGAGGCGTTCGGGCAGGCCGGCGACACTTTGCCCGATGCGCCCCGCGGCACGGGGCTCGGACTGCCGATCAGCCGCCACATCGTCGAGCATCACGGCGGCGAGATGTGGCTCGTGAGCGCGCCGGATGCCGGTTCCACGTTCGCGTTCCGGCTTCCGGTCGCGAACGCCGACGCTACGCCTCGTGGCAACGCCTGATTCGAACGGGACGCTGGTCCGCTGTGGTGGACCGGGCGTCCGAGGACCGCCGATCAGGCGACGAAGGCTTCCTGGTCGGCCGTCACCGGCCGGCGCGGGTCGTGGACCGGGAGCATCGTGAGCGCGGCCGCCACGAAGGCCATGGCCATCAGCCAGAACACGATCGGCAGGCCCGTCGGCTCGCCGAGCTGACCGATCACCCAGCCGTACACGGCGGCCCACAGCGATCCGATGCCGAAGGCCAGGGTGAAATAGGCGGCGAACGACACGTCGCGGATCTCGGCCGGCGCCAGGTCGGCGAGGAGCGCCTGCAGTTGCGGGCTCTCGGCGAAGCTGAACGCGCCCATGACGACGATGCCCAGCCACAGGCCGGCGAGGTTCGAGCCGACGAGCACGAACAGCGCGAACCCGACAGCGCCGAGCAGGTACACGCCGATGATCACCACGCGGCGACCGATTCGGTCGGACAGCATCCCGCCGACGAGCGGCGCCGGGACCGACAGCACGACGAGCACCGCGTACATCCACGCCGTCGTCGCGCCGTCGAGGCGGATGACGTCGGTCAGGTACAGAAGGACGAACAGGTTCACGATCCCGAGCCCGCGGCCGCCGCCACCGAGCACGGACGTCAGGAAGACCCACAGCAGGTCGTGCACGCCGAGGATCTGGCGATAGGCCGCCCGGACGCTGCCGTGGGCGACGGCCGCGGCCCGATCCGAGCCGGTCTCCCGGACCATCAGCAGGATCGCGACGGCGACCGCGACTGCCGGCAGGCCGAACACGAGCGTCGTGTTCCGCCAGCCAAGGAGGCCGATGCTGCCCGCGCCGAGCACACCGGCGATGACCGTTCCGACGTTGCCGCCCGAGATGTGGGCGCTGATGGCGAAGCCGCGACGCTGTGCCGGAAACTGCTCGGCCAGGAGTCCGTTGCCGACCGGATGCTGCTGCGAGCCGCCGATCCGGGACGCGATGTTCGCGGCGGCGACGAGCGGGAACGACGGCACCACCGCTTGTGCGGCGAAACCGCCCCCGAACAGGATGCCGCCGACGCCGAGCAGCCAGCGCCGCGAGACGATCCGCGTCAGGAAGCCGTACGTGAACTGCACCAGCCCGGATGCCACGGCCCCGATCGCCGCCAGGTAGGCGATCTGATCGGGGCCCAGGCCGTACTCACGCCCGAACTCCAGGAACAGCAGCGGCAGGAGCACACCCTGGGCGTGGTTGACGGCGTGCGCGATCGCCAGCAGCCACAGGGTCCGCTCGGGCCGGATCGCGACCGAGGCGGGTTCCCGGGAGAGTGCCTCGGCACGTCCGTCCATCCGCGCCATGATGCCGGAAGTTGGACTACTCGGCTGGGCCATGCCGGAGCCCACCTCCCTCAGGCCCGCCGCTCCTCCAGGCCCCACGGCGAGCCGTAATCGGTCAGCAGCTCCAGAAACGGCCGGGCGGGAAAGGCCTCCGGGCCGAGCACGCCCGATCCCCGCCAGGCGCCGGTCGCGAGGAGCTCGAGCGCGACGACCGGGTTGATCGCGGTCTGCCAGACCACCGCCTGCGAGCCGTACTCGCGCATCGACCAGTCGTTGTCCACGACGTGGTAGAGGTACACCTCGCGCGCTTGGCCGTCCTTGCCGCGGCCGGTCACCCACGTCCCGGCGCATGTGCGGCCGTGCATCCGCTCCCCGAGCGTGGCCGGATCGGGCAGCGTGGCCGCGACGACGTCCCGCGGCGCGACCTCGGTGCCGCCCACGCGAACCCGGTCGGTCCGATCGAGGCCGAGCTTGTGCAGCACCTGGAGGACCTCGATGAACTCGTCGCCGAGGCCGTACTTGAACGTCACCCGCCGAGCGTCTGACCCAGCGTGGGATGAGGAGCACCTCCTCGTGCTCGACGTTCACGCACTCGACCGGGCCGATGCCCTCCGGAAACACGAACGTCTCGGGCTCGCTGAACGGCGCCGTCGTGTACCAGCCGCGATCCTTGTCCCAGATCACGGGCGGGTTGAGGCACTCTTCGATCGTCGTCCAGATCGAGAACGACGGCGCGAAGTCGTAGCCGTCGACGACGAGGTTGGCGCCGTCGCGGACACCGATCTCGTCGATCTCGCTGAACAGCTCGTCGGCCGCGTGGCGGGCGAACACGTCCGACAGGCCGGGCTCGACGCCGATCCCGACGATCGCCAGCCGGCCGTGCTCCTCGAGCGTAGCCGCGCGGGCGAACTGCTCGTCGCCGAGCTTGACGCCGGTCAGCTCGTGCGGTCGCTCGGGATGCGGCTGCGAGAGCGACATGGCCATGTCGAGATAGTCTGCACGGCCCGCGATCGCGCCTTCGAAGATGGGCATGACGAAGCGTGGGTCGACCGCGTTGAGGACGTGGGTGATGCGTCGGTCGCGGACGAGCGCCTCGACCTCCGCGGCAGCCGAGGCGTCGATCCGCGCGGCGCTCACGCGCGCGTCCGCAGCCCGGTCCGCCACCCGTGTCGGCGCGCGCCGCGTCGTAGTCGGCCACGACCAGGTGCTCGAAGAAGTCGCGCCGCTGCGCGATCGGCACCACGGCGCTGCCGACACCGCCAGCGCCGACGATCAGGATCCGCATCGCCGGCATTCTATGCGGCGCGGGCGGGCCGACGCCGACCCGTCCCACCCTTCGAGCGGCGCGAGCACGCGCAAGCCACCTGCAACGCTGCCCGGGCCGACGGCCGTCGCGCCGCGCTGGCCCCGGCGGCCAGCATCGAGCCGTGACCCGGCCTGCCGTGCGCCAGTCCGGCGCTCCCCTGCGCTTCCCTGCCCTCGATGCCGTTCGGGGCATGGCCGCGCTCGCCGTCGTGGGCTTCCACGCGTACAAGGACGTCGCCGGGCGGCCGCTGCTCGACACCCCGATCGGCACGCTGTTCCTGGCCCTCGACTGGGGCGTGCCCGTGTTCTTCGTGCTATCGGGGTTCCTGCTGTATCGGCCGTTCGCCGCGGCCGCGGCGGGAGGCACGGCGCGACCGGCAAGCATGGCGTTCCTGCTCCGGCGCGCCGTCCGGATCCTGCCCGCGTACTGGCTCGTCCTCGCCGTCTACGCCAGCCTCGCCGCGCCCGGCCAGCTGTGGTCGGTCGAGGGCCTGCTGCGCTTCGGCCTGCTCCAGCAGGCGTACCAGCACGCGACGGTCTACCACATCCTCGCGACGGCGTGGACGCTGTCAGTGGAGGTGTCGTTCTACGTCGCCCTGCCCCTGCTCGCGGCCGTGCTCGCCCGGGCCGCGGGACCCCAGCCCGGCCTGGCCAGGCATCTGGCCTCGCTCGCCGGCCTCGTCATGCTCATGATCGGCGTCGCACGGCTGGTCGTGGCACCCCTGGAGAGCCGAATTGGCGAGGACCCGGCGATGGCTGGCTTCAGCCTGCCGGGCGCGTTCCTGCCGTTCGCGACGGGCATGGCGATCGCGATCGTGCATGTCCACCGGCGCGAGCTGCGCGGCCTGCCGAGGCGTCTGCGCGCGGTCTGGCTCGGCGGGCTGCGATCGGATCGGGTATGGCTGGCCGGGGCGGGCCTTCTCCTCGTGGTCGGGCTGCTCGTGGAGGGTCGCAACATCGCGCCCTGGAACTCGACCCTCGCGATCACGCTTGCCGCCGGGCTGCTGTTCGTGCCCCTGGTCTTTCGGCCGTCGGGCTCACGCCTCGCCCGGCGGCTCGGGACGACGCCGGTCCTCGTCGGCGTGGGCACGCTCTCGTACGGCATCTACCTGTGGCACTGGCCGATCCAGGAGCTCGCCCGAACGCACGGCTTCGGTGTGCCGAGCAACGTCTTCGGCTGGCTCGTCGCGGCCTGCGCGATCGGCGCCGCGGCGACGATCCCCGCGTGGCTCAGTCATCGATTTCTCGAGCAGCCACTCATCGGCTGGGCCAGGGCCGCGACCTCGCGACGGCCGATCGAGCGGCGCGTCGCGAACCCGCTGCACCCTGCTCCCGAAGGGCACCCAGACGCAGCCCGAACTGGACGTCGTCGGGTCGCTCGGCGTGCCCCTCGCTCGGGGCTACCTGCTCGGACGACCGGAACCGCGTTCCGGCGCGTGACCGCCGCGGCGCGCGAGCGATCCGAGCCGGTCGCGACGCCGCACGGGACCTAGAACAGCTCCAGGTAGCGATCGACCTCCCACTCCGAGACCTGCGTCCGGTACTCGTTCCACTCCGAGTGCTTGGCCTCGATGAAGTGCGACAGGACGTGGTCGCCCAGCGCCTCGCAGATGACCGGATCCGCCTGGAGCTCGTCGAGTGCCTCACCGAGCGTGCCCGGCAGCTCGTGGATGCCCTTCTCGGCGATCCGGGCGGCGTCCATCTCGAACAGCGATTCCTCGACCGGATCGCCCAGGGTCAGGCCCTTCTCCACGCCGTCGAGGCCGGCCGCGATCATGGCCGCGAAGGCCAGGTACGTGTTCGACGACGGGTCGGGGCAGCGCACCTCGACGCGCGTGCCCTCGATCGACTTGCCGGGCGAGACCATCGGCACGCGGATGAGCGCCGAGCGGTTCGTTCGACCCCAGGTCAGGTAGGTCGGCGCCTCGTAGCCCGGCACGAGCCGCTTGTACGAGTTCACGAGCGGTGCCAGGACGGCGATCATGCCCCGCGCGTGGGCGAGGATGCCGGCCATGTATGCGCGCGCCACGTCGGACAGGCCGTACGGATTGGACGCGTCGGCGAAGGCGTTCCGGGAGTCGGCGATCGAATACAGGCTCTGGTGGGTGTGCATGCCCGAGCCGTTGATACCGTGGATGGGCTTGGGCATGAACGTCGCGTACAGACCGTGCTGCTGGGCGATGGCCTTGAGGGTGAACTTGAACGTGACGGCGTTGTCGGCCGTGCGCAGCGCGTCGGCGTATTCGAAGTCGATCTCGTGCTGGCCGGCGGCGACCTCGTGGTGGGCCGCCTCGACCTTGATCCCGAACGCCTCGAGGGCGTCGACCATGTCCTGACGGACTTCCTGGGCGAGGTCGGTCGAGAAGTCGAAGTAGCCGGCCTCGTCGTGGGGCAGCGGCTCGATGGCGCCACCGTCGCCCCGACGGAACAGGAAGAACTCCAGCTCGGGACCGGTGTTGACGATGTAGCCCAGGGCACGGGCACGGTCGACCTGGCGGCGAAGCACGTAGCGCGGGTCACCGACGAACGGTTCGCCGCGGGGCGTCATGACGTCGCAGATCACGCGCGCCGTGCCGCGCGGTCCGGTGCCGGGCTGCCACGGAATCTCCGTGAAGGTGGCCATGTCCGGCTTCAAGTACTGGTCGGATTCGGCGATCCGCGTGAAACCCTCGATCGAGCTGCCGTCGAACCACGTCCCGTGCTTGACCGAGCCCTCGAGCTGGTGGATCGGGATCGTGACGGCCTTGACGACGCCGATGATGTCCGTGAACTGAAGCTGGATGAAGCGGATCCCGTTCGACCTCGCCTGCTCGATCTGCGCGATCGGATCGCTGCCCTGGTCGGCCAATTCACGCCTCCTCATTGCTCCCGGTCGGGGCTCCTCGCCGCGCTGAGCGGCCCACGTTCCCGATCCGGGGACGAATACCGAAGTGGCGGCCCGACGGCCGCCACTTCGCACGGTCTGATCCGGTGCCGCGGCCATTGTCGCGCGGCCCGCTCATCTGTGGGCGCCCGCGACGCGGGCGCCGGACTACATCTCGGAATACAGATAGAACTCGTACGGATGCGGGCGAAGCGCGACCTCCTTGGCGCCCGCGCGCTTGAACTCCAGGTGCGTCTCGACGACGTCCGGGGTGAACACGTCGCCGCGGTACAGGAAGTCCTGGTCGGCCTCGAGCGCGTCGAGCGCCTCCTCGAGCGAGCCCGGGGTCCCGGCGATCTCGGCCTTCTCCTCGGCCGGCATCTCGTAGATGTCACGGTCGACTGGGGCCGGCGGCTCGATCTTGTTGATGATGCCGTCGAGCCCGGCCATCAGCTGGGCACTGAACGACAGGTACGGGTTGCATGTCGGATCCGGCGAGCGGAACTCGAGCCGGCGCGCCTGCGGTGAGGTGAAGTACGTCGGGATGCGGATGCACGCCGAGCGATTGCGCTGGCTGTACACGAGGTTGATGGGCGCCTCGTAGCCGGGCACGAGCCGGCGGTAGCTGTTCGTCGTCGGCGCGGCGAACGCGAGCACCGCCTTGGCATGCTGCAGCAGGCCGCCGATGTAATGGCGAGCGAGCTCCGAGAGGAGAGCGTAGCCGTCCGGGTCGTAGAAGAGCGCCGTCTCGCCGTTCCACAGGCTCTGGTGGGTGTGCATGCCCGAGCCGTTGTCACCGAACACCGGCTTGGGCATGAAGGTCGCGACCTTGCCCGCCTGGGCGGCGGTCTGCTTGACGATGTACTTGTACTTGAGGACCTTGTCGGCGGTCTCGACCAGCGTCCCGTAGCGGATGTCGATCTCGGCCTGGCCCGGGCCGCCGACCTCGTGGTGATGGACCTCGACCTCGATGCCCGCCTCCTGGAGCCGGAGCACCATCTCGCTCCGGAGATCCTGGTACTTGTCGAGCGGCGGGACGGGGAAGTAGCCCTCCTTGGGGCGTGGCCGGTGGGCGAGATTCGCGGTGCCGTTGCGGCCCGAGTTCCACATGCCCTCGTCCGAATCGATCTCGTAGAAGCCCCGATAGCCCTGCTGGTCGAAACGCAGCGAGTCGAAGATGTAGAACTCGATCTCCGGACCCCAGTACGCCGTCGTGGCGATGCCGGACGCCGCCAGGAAGCGTTCGGCCTTCTTGGCCACGTAGCGCGGGTCGCGCGAGTACGGTGCGCGGTCGCCGGGCTCCGCGACGTCGCACATGATCGCGAGCGTCGGGACGCGCAAGGTGGGATCCACGTACGCCGTGGAGGCATCGGGCACGAGCAGCATGTCGCTCTCGTGGATGTGCTGGAAGCCGCGGATCGACGATCCGTCGAAGCCGATCCCGTCCGCGAACAGACCGGTCGTCAGCTCCTTGACCGGGATCGAGAAGTGCTGGGCCTGACCGGGCAGGTCGACGAACCGCAGGTCGACCATCTGGATGCCCGCATCACGGGCCAGCGCGAGCACGTCCTCGGCGGTCGCGGTGGTCGTCGTCGACGCGGTGCTGTCCGGCAGCACCGCTCCCCTCGTCATCGAATCGATCGTGGATGCCATGTGCCGATCACTCTCCTGATTTGTGCGTCAGGCCACAACCGAGTGGTTGCATGCACCCTGGCACGGAGGATATCGGCCGATCCTGGTCGCGTGGCCTCCGATCCTACTCGCCGCTTTGTTCTGATTGCATAAGTCTGACGGCCATCGCGAGCGGAAGACGGGCGGCCGGATCGTCCAGACTCAGGCCTGTCAAGGATTCGATACGGCGCACTCGATAGGCGATCGTGTTGCGATGGACCCCGAGGGCCGCCGCGGCCTCGACCGGCCCGGCGGTCTCGAGCACCGAACGCAGGGTGCGAAGTCGCTCCCGAACGGCGGTCGGCCCGCCCCGCAGGAGCGGCGCGAGGAGCGCCCGAGCCTGACGCTGGCCATCGGGAACGTTATGCAGTCCGCCCAAGAGTCGATACGCCGGCAGCAGAGCCGCTCTGGCCACGTAGCCGGTCTCGTGCGGGGTGGCTCCGCGTCCGGCATCACGGATCGAACCGTCAGGCAGGGCCTCGACGGCCTCCAGCGTCGAGCGCGCGTCCGCCTCCGCCGCGGGTCGACCGGATGGGTCGTCGAACGGCCGCGACACCGCCACCGCGCGCCGGACCAGGCGGGCGATCCGGCCGGCCAGCGCCGCGCCCTCGGGATCGTCCGCGGGGCACGCGGCCACGATCCGGAGCTCGAGGCTGTCGGCGTCGCCGCGCAGGGTCATCTGCCTCGCCGGGGCGAGCATGCGCAGGTCACGCCGGAGCGCCTCCCGGGCTTCGAGCGGCACCTCCGTTTCGCCCGGCACCTGCCGCGCCACGAGGACGATCCAGGGTGGCCCGGCAGCGGGCAGGCTGTCGCCCCGGCGGGCCGCATCGCGGGCACGGCGCAGTGCGTCGTCACGGGCGAGCTGCAGCGCGAACAAACCGCTGACACGATCGAGCGCCAGGCGCTCGAAGTCCGACGGGGCACGGCTGCCGAGCAGGACGATGCGGCCGGCAGGAGGCCCGGAGGGACCCGAGCCGAGATCGACGGATCCGCCGCCGGACGCTCGGGCGAGCGTGGCCGGGACCGATCCGCTCGACGCAGCGGATGTGAGATCGGGCCCGGCGGCAGCATGGTCCTCGCCGCCGGCCGCGTGGCGCTCCCGAGCCGGCGCCGGCAGCGTCACGCGCAGAGAGACCGAGGCCGGCCGCGCGTGATACGCGCGCACGGCCGCTGCCGCGTCGCGTTGCGCGACCGGCACATGGACCGCGAGCACGTCGCCACGCGGCCCTTCCAGCGCCACGGCCCGGCCGAGCGATGCCGCCAGCTCGGCGACCAGCGCGCCAAGGTCGCTGCCCGCGAGCGCGTGATGCTCGAGTCGGGCCTCGAGCAGCGCCGCCTGGTGCTCGAGCTCCGCGCGTGCGTTGACGAGATATGCGACGAGGCTGCGCTCGAGCTGCGCCGCCTCCGTACGCTCGAGCCGGTATGCAGGCAGCGCCCGCGCCGTCACCGGCTCTCCGGCTGCCCGGCTCAGCGCCTCGACCGCCCGCTCCGCAGCGGCGTCCTCGGCAGGACCGGCCACGAGTAGGCCGGCCGCCCTGGCGGCCCGGCACGCATCGAGCAGCGCGATCGTGTCGGCCGGGGCCGCGGCGACGACCGCCAGGGCGGACACGGGCGCTACGACGAGATCGCCTGCCTCGAGCCCGTCGAGCGCGGGGACGCGGGCACGCACGACGCGCACCCACGTGACTCCCGCGCGCAGGGCGTCGGGCGGTACCGGTGCCAGCGGGCGTGCGGCCGGGAACAGCGCGTCGCGCAGCTCGCCGAGGCTGGCCACGACTCAGCCGCCGGGTGGCGCCGCAGCCGTGGCCCGGCCCAGTCCCGCGGCGCCTCGGATCGCGACCACGTCGTCGAGCAGCGCGCCGAATTCCCGCTCGAAATCGACGTAGCGGTCGGACCGACCCACCATGGCCAGCTGCCCGGCGCCCGTGATGCGCGCCCAGATCCGCCGGCGGGGCAGGTAGAACGTGATCACGATGCCGCTGATGAGCGAGGCGAATGCCAGCCACACGAGGCCCTGGCCCGGATCGGCCTTGGCGATGAGCAACGTGTAGTCGGCGAACCGCCGGACCCTCACCGAAACGTCGAGACCGGGCACGGCGCCCGTCTCCCCCGCCGCCAGCGCGATCGGGCTGCCGTTCTGGACCACGGGGCTGCCGTCGGGATTGGTCCCGACGGCCCGGAACGGCAGGATGAGCAGAATCCCGGTTTGGTCCGGTTGGCGCTGTAGGAGGAGCTGCAGCCCGACGTTGGTGCCCGGCACCGACATCTGCCCGAACGGGAAGTCGGCCGCCTGGTCGGTCATGGGCACGGGCCCCGACCACAACGGACGGCCGGCCGGGTCGTTGATGAGCAGGTCGGGCGCCGGCCCGAAGCCGTTCTCGTGGAGGACGTAACCGCCAATCGACAACGGGTCGTTGACGCGGACGGTCTTGCGCGCGATCTGGCGGCCCTCCTGGTAGACCGCGAGGTCGGTCGTGAAGTCCGAAGCCTGTCCGGTATCGAGCCCGGGTGCCGAGAAGCCAAGGTTCTTCACGAGCATGAGCCCGGGCGTGCCGATGGGCTGGATGGTCACCGATTCGCCGTCCGCGACGACGAGGCCGGCCTCCGACCCGAGCTTCCACGTCACGGCGGCCGCGATCAGGAACAGGATCAGGCCCAGGTGGGTCAGGAGCGTGGCCAGCTTCGTGTACTGGTTGCGGTCGCCGTACAGGTACCGAACGCCGGCCAACTCCACCTCACGCACCCGGAAGCGATGCCGCCGGAGGACCGCCCGCAGACCGTCGACGGGCACCCCGTCGACGGCCGCTCGATCGGGCAGGCTCAGATCGAAAAACAGCTCGGGTTGGACGACGCGCACGTCCCGGACCTGGCGCCACAGGCGCGGAGTCCGATCGAGCGTGCACACGACGATCGAGACGATCAGCACGACCAGCCCGATCGAGAACCAGGTCGAGCTGAAGATCCGGAACACCTGCAGCCGGTCGAGCACGTCGACGACCGACGCGCCGAGCAGGGGGTCGTACTTGTCATGGAGCTTCGCCAGCTCGTTCTGATAGTCGGTCGCGGACCGGAGCGCGAAGCTCGGCAGCTGCTGGATGGTCATCCCGACGACGGCCATGAGCCCCAGGACGATGATCTGGAGGACCGCGAAGTTGACCGACGTGAGCAGATCCCACACGCCGCGCCCGAGCCGGGCGGGCGGATTCAGCTGCTGCCCACGAGCCGTGCCTGACCAGGCGGCTGCCGGAGTTGCGATGGTGGTCCCCTTACCGAACACCGGGGGCGCGGCGACCGGGAAGACGTCGGCTCGCGCGATCGACCGGAGCGCGCATCGCGCCGCGCATGGGCCGGGTCGGGCCAGCAGCCGTCGGCGTTGCGCTCACGGCTGGATGCTACAACGTGTCGCCCGCTCGGCCACCGCTGGGCACCGACGGCTCGCCGCCGCCGCTCTCGCCGTCCACGTCGGGCACGCTGACGGCCGGTTCCTCAGCCACCGTTTGGCCGGCGTCGACGACGCGGCTGGGGCCGCTCGGCGCGCCCGTGACGCGGTTCTTGCCGAAGCGCTTGCTGGCGTACATGGCCTGGTCGGCGCTGATGATCAGCTGGTCGCTCGTCCGGCCGTCGTCGGGATACGCCACGACGCCGATCGAGAGGGATGCCTCGATCGAAACGCCGGGCTCGTCGAGGTCGAGCTCGGTGACCTCCTGGCGGATCTTCTCGGCCAGCACGAAGGCGCCGGTCGGGTCCGTCTCGGGGCACAGCACGACGAACTCGTCGCCGCCGTAGCGGGCCGGCGTGTCGATCCGCCGGACACCCTGTCGGATCACGATGCCCACCGATCGAAGCAGGCGGTCGCCGTAGTAGTGGCCGAACCGGTCGTTCGTGACCTTGAGCTCGTCGAGATCCATCATGAGCAGGCAAAACCCGCGCCCGGATCGGGTGCTGCGTGCGATCTCACGCTCAATGGCGGAGAAGAAGAATGCTCGGTTGAACAGCCCGGTCAGGGAATCGACCGTGGACAGACGGATCGCGGCGTCACGGGAGCGGCGCTGTTCGCGGGCGATGACCATCGCGACGTACGCCAGCAGCAGCAGCGCGGTCAGGTTGACGCCCACGGCAGCTGCCACGGGAACGTCGGGGGAGGCTGCGCCCATGGGCAGCAGCACGGCCAACACATAGCCGAGTGACGACACGGACGCGAGCAAGAGCGTGATCGGCGGCGCCACGACGAGGGCGGCGCCGGCGACGATCAGGGCATAGGCGAAGAAGAACGGGCTGGAACCCTGACCCGTGAGCAGGACCAGCAGGGTGACCACGGTGATGGCCGCGCTGCCCTCGAGCACGAACTTGGCCGTGCCGAGGGCGTCCCGTGGCAGGACGTCGTGAACCAGGAGCACGAACAGGCCGGCGACCGCGAGCAGGACGAAGACCGCCGGCTGCGTCGCCGACCACAGGCCGGTGACGGCCACGATGACGGTCGTTGCCAGGATGAACGTCCAGCTCACGACGCGAACGACTCGATCGTAGGCCGCGGGCGAGACCTCCCGCTCGGGGAGGGCCTCGGGCTCGCCGTCCGGGGCCGTGGGCACCGATACCGGCTCTCGATCGCCGGGCAGGTCGCCGAGCGGCCCGGAGCGGCCCATGGCGGTGGGCAGGATCAGCACGGCCATCAGCGCCAGGTTGGCGATGACGGCGATCGCGATGAGGGTCAGGATGGGATCGATCGGCACGATCCGCTTGCTCTCCTGCTGCGAACGGCACTGGAAGTGCCCGCTCGGGCCATCTTAGCCGCCCCCTCCACCGAAACCGTCGGCAGCCCCAGGGCCCGCGCGAGGCTCTCGTGAAGAGCGGCGTCAGGCCGCCGGCGCTCCGTGGAGAGCTGGCGCACGCGTCAGCGAGTGCCCCACTGGTACGTTTGCTTGATCAGGCGCAGGTACACGAACGTCTCGGTCTCGCGCACACCCGGTACCGCTCGGAGCCGCGAGGCCAGAAATTGGAGCAATCCTTCGTTGTCCGGATGCACCGTTTCCACGAGGATGTCGTACGTGCCGGCGGTGATGACCACGTAGTCGACCTCGGGGAACTCGGCCAGGGCATCGGCGACCTGCATGAGCTGGTCCGACTCGCAGCGGATGCCGATCATCGCCATCTGCTGAAAACCAAGGCGCAGCGGATCGGTGACGCCGACGATCTGGAGCACGCCCCGCTCGACCATCCGGTTCGTCCGGGCGCGGACGGCCGCCTCCGACACGCCCAGGTCGCTCGCGATCTGCGTGAACGGCCGTCGGCCGTCCTCCTGCAGGTGCTCGATGATGCGCTTGTCGAGCGCCGAGACCTCGTCGACGGGTCGACCCCCGAGCGTGCGTGTGCGGGTGGTTGCCATGACGCTCCTCCACATCGGCGGCGAGGGCGTCGGGGAGCCCTTGCCGCACCGTCGTCAACCGGACGGCTTCGGCGTGGCCTTTGGCTTGGCCGTCGTTTTGGGACTGCCCGATGGCTTCTGCGTGGCGCTCGGGCTCGGACTCGGGGACGAGGTCGGCGGCGGTGTCGCGACCGGCAGCCGGAGGGGTGCCGCCGAGCGCTGCTGGAGCGGGCCCAGGAGCGGATCGAGCACGGCGACGATCTTCTGCGCGGCCTGGACGAACGGCGCATCGGGCGGGGTGATGCCCGACTTGCCGCTCCTCGGGCCGAACTCGATGAGGATGTTGAGACCGACGATCGAGTACGGCGGATCGCCGATGCGGTTCTTGTCGGCCGGGTCGAACTTGGTCGCCTGGAGCAGCTGCGCGTGGCTGGCGAACTCCGACAGGATGAGCGGCCAGCCGGCGTACGTCGCGTTGATGATCTTGCTCGGGATCCCGCTCGGGCCCTTGCTCGCCGTGTTTGCGACGACCTTCAGCCCGGCCGAATTGAGCGCGGTGAAGATCGTGTTCACGGACGCGGGCTCCGTCAGATGGGGGTTGGGTGTCGGCGTCGGCACGGGCGTCGGTGTGGGTGACGGAGCCGGCGAGGCGCTCGCGCCGCACGCGGCGACGAGCATGACCACGATCAGGCCAAGGACCGGCGACGCGCGCCATGGCCGCGGCGGACGCGCACCCCGGACGGCCGAAGCACGCCGGGCATACGACACCACCCGGAACGAGATTCGAAGGGCCCCGAGTGGATGCGTCACGCCGCCAGTTGTTCGCATCGGGCGCGATGCTAGCAGACGTCGATCGCACCAAATCGCAGCGATCCGCCCACCGGACGGCGAAACTCGAATCAGTTCGGGTCGGCGGAAGTACTAATCGGCTCAGGCGTCGAGCTCGGCGAGCACCGGCGCGAGGGCGTCGATCGAGGCCGGCGTGATCGGGTCGAGGACCAGCTGGACATGCCCGATCCCCTCCGCCGCATAGCGGCGCAGCTCGGCCGCGATCCGTTCCGCTGAGCCTTCGAGGGCGGGCGTGGCCACCACCCGGCCGTCCTTGGCCGCCGCCCGGTCGGCCAGGGGTCGAACCAGCACCGCGACGGTGCGCTCCACCTCGGCGGGCTCACGGCCGGCGGCGCGGCACGCGGCGTCGACCCGGTCGCGGAGCGTGCGGACCCCTTCGGGTCGGTTGCCGGTGTCCTCGAACCACGCGTTCCACGCGTCGACAAACGGGATCGCGATCTCGAGCATCCGGGGCCCGGTCGAGCCCAGGAGCAGCGGCGGGCCGCCCGGCCTCGGCCGCGGCGCCAGCTCGCAGTCGCGAGCCTGGTAGAACTCGCCATCGAAGTCGATCGCGCCATCCCGAAGCAGGCCGCGGATGATCGTGAACGCCTCGGCGAAGCGGCTGATCCGCCGGTCGAACGGGAAGCCGAAGGCGCGGTACTCGGTCTCGTTCCAGCCCGCGCCCAGCCCCAGGATCAGCCGACGATCCGAGATCTCGTCGACCGTTGCGGCCTTCTTCGCGAGCATGGCCGGGTTGTGAAAGCTCGTGCACGCCACGAGCGGCCCGATGGCGACGCGGGACGTCGTCGCGGCGAGCGCGGCCAGGATCGACCACGCTTCCCACGGCCCGCGCGCCCGATCTCCGGGCGGCCGATACAGCAGGTGGTCGCCATACCACACCAAATCGAGGCCGATCGACTCGGCGATCCGGGCCATCTCCTTGAGCTGCGGCCAACTGGCCTCGTACTCGATCTCCGGGAGCTGGATACCGACACGGAGCGGCCGCCCGCCGCGCGTGTCGTCGCGTGCGGTCGTCATGCCCCCATTGTTCCAGGTGTGGCAGGTTACGAGATGGCCGGGCGCGGTCCGAGCGGTGGCCGGGCCGCGGTCCGAGGCGTGGCCGGGCGCGGTCCCGAGTGGTGGCCGCGGCGCGGTCCCGAGTGGTGGCCGGGCGCGCGGTCCACCTTGCTGCCCGGCCGATTTGGGCGTCCTACATCGCTGACTAGTACAACGACCGATCCCGCACGCGCCGACGTGCCCGAGAGCGAGTCGCGACCGCGAATCTGGCCTGCCTACATCGCTGACTGGTACTAGCGGGCCCGGAACGGAGACGTCGCAGGTCGGAACCCTGCTCCGTCGCCACGCTCGTCCGTTGCACATTCCTGGCTGGTAGATCGAACAAACGAGTGCCTGCCTTGGCCTCCCTGGGCCCGCCTCGGCCTGCCGCTGCGCTCGACCTGCCGCGGCGGAGCAGGTCGCGCTGCCGTTGCGGCGCCGTTCGCGCGGCCGTTGGCGGCGCCGTTGGCGCCGCCGTTCGCTGCGCCCGGGGCTCAGCCGCCGGAGCCCGGGCCCGGGGAGCGGCTGGGCGGCCACGACGGCGGCGTCCCGGCCGGAGGGAACACGTGCGCGGCCATCGATTAAATCGCGGTCAGGTTCGGGACCTGAACCGAGCCGTACGCGCTGTCCTTGCCCGGATGGACCATGTCGTGCCCGAGGATGAGGACCTCGACCGCCTGGTCCGCCCCGACGTCCTGTGCCAGCGTCGCGAGCTGCGGCAGCTGGTCGGGCGGCAGGTTCGTCCGGATCGTGTCCCCGAGCGAGGCGAGCAGGCTCGGCAGCGACACGAGGAGGTTGTTCTTCACCGCCTGGTCGCGGATGTCGACGAGGAGCGCCTGCTGGCGCCGGGCGCGGGTGAAGTCGCTCTCCCCGGTCGAATGCCGGATACGAGCGTACGCGAGGGCGGTCGGGCCGTCCATGTGCTGAGGGCCGGCCTCGATCTGCGTCCCGGGCTCGAAGCCGTAGCCGCCGTAGTTCGGGTCGAACAGGCGGTGGGCGACGTCGACGTCGACACCGCCAAGGGCGTTGACCGTCTCGACGAAGCCCGCCAGGTTGACCTTCGCGAAGTAGTGGATCGGGATCCCGAGCAAGGCCCCGATCGCGTCCTCGACAGCCCGCGTGCCGCCCTGTGGGAACTGGTCCCGATGGGTGTTCGCATACGCGAGCAGGGAGTTGATCTTGGGCGCGTAGGTATGGCCGTTCCCGAGCGGCACGTCGACCATGTCGCGCGGCACGGACACCATCGAAACCGTCTTGCCGACTGGATCGAGCGAGACGACGATCAGCGTGTCGGTCAGGGCATGGTCGCGTCCGGCGCCGCTGTCGATGCCCATCAGCAGGACGTTGATGCGCTCGTTCGGGAGCGGGCTCGGCCCGGCTGTCGAGCCCGGATCGTCCTCGCCACCGAGGTTGCCCGTGAAGTCGGGCGTGGTATCGCCCGACGCCACGAAGATGCGATCGAGCTGGTCGCGTGCGGTCAGCCCGTACGAACCAGCGAGCACCTGCGGGATCGTGACCCACGCGAGGATGAGGGTCAGCGCGGCCATCGTCGGCAGTGCGAGCCGCGCCGGCGACGTCCCCGCAACGGCGTGCACGACGGCGGCCAACCGCCACGCGAGCACGAGCGCGTCGAGCGCGAGAAGACCGTCGATCGTCGACGGTTGGGCGACGCTCAGCAACAGCCGGGTCGAATCGGAGCCGCCAACGAGGAGCATCGCGACGACGAGCAACGCGAGGGTCGGAGCCAGGAAGAAGGCGGCCGATCGATAGCGCCGCTGGTACAGCTGTCCCAGCCCCGGCACGAGCGACGACAGGGACGCCGCGATCAGGATCTGGACGGCTGCACGCTCGCGGATCCACGAGCGCGCCCGGTCGAACCGCCGTCGCGCTTGCTCCCCGGCCGTGGCGAGTCGCTCGCGAACGCGCCCGCGCGAGTAGGTGGCGTCGACGAGGCGGATCCCGACGAATTGGCGCCAAGGGCCATCGTGGTACAGGCGGGCTATGGCGGACCGGCTCAGGCGGGCGCGGTCACGCAACCGATCGCGCCATGTCGGAACGTCGGCAGATCGCATGCTGCCCTGACGTTAGCCAGCGCTCACTACCAATCGGCGGATCGCTCGGCCGTCCTGGATATCAGCCGTATCGCGATTCCGGTCGGGCTCCTATCGCGGATGCTCGCCGGGCCTGGACCGCGGCGTGCATCGCCTGGGCATGGGCGGTCCCTTGTGGCCGAGCCAGAGCTCGGGCAGGTGCGCGACCGGATGCTTGGAGCGCGCCAGGAGGTAGCGGTCGAGCGCGCGCACGGTCTGGGCGCCGATCGCAACGAACCGTCCGGCTGCCCTTCCCGGTCAGGTGCAGCAGTCCGGCGTCGAGGTCGACATCGTCGAGCGTGAGGCCCAGGATCTCGCCGCGCCGTGCGCAGGTGTCGATGAACGCACGCAGCATCGCCTCGTCGCGCCGGCCCACGAACGTCTTGTCGCGCTCGCATATCGCGAGCAGGCGGCGCAACTCGGGCTCACGCAGGACGGGCGGTGGCTCCTCGGGCAGGCGGGACGGCTACATCCCGGCCACGGGGCTCGCCCGGATCTCACCCTCGTCGATGCCCAGTTGAAGAATGACTGGCACGTCTCGGTAGCGGTTTTGCTGTCGAGTTATGTACGATCCCTGAGCACAAACGGGCGGGGTGTGGCGTAGTTGGCTAACGCACGTGCTTTGGGAGCACGAGATCGTGGGTTCGAGTCCCACCGCCCCGACCATCCCCCACACACACGACGCGATACCCAAGGGCCTCATCGATCTCGTGCGTCTGACCGGCCCGGCCACCTACGAGATCCGCCTCCTCTACCAGGACGACGGCATCGTCGCCCGGGGCATCTTCACCGTGTCTGCATCCGATATGGCATCCCCGAGCCCCTGACGCTACATCCTCGAACGACGATCGGCCGGGCCGACAACGGGTGCAACGTGGTGCACTGTGGCCTACAGCTCGGTCGTGGAGCAGATCGCGACGTCGCGCACGAGGTGCAGGTCGCGTGCCCAGGCTCGGGCCAGGATCAGGTGGACCGTCGCCTCCGAGCGGCCGTGGGGCAGCTCCACGGTCGGCAGCCATTGCTCGGGCAGCACGTCGTCGACGGTCAACGAGCTCGTGCCAGCGGACAGCTCGCCCGGGCCTGTTACCTGGCACGTCCAGACGGTGATCGTCTCGTCGAGACCGGACGGCACGGTCGCGCGGACATGGACGCGCAGCTCCAAACGCGCCTCCTGGACCCGGATCGTCCTGGGCGACTCGACCTGGAGCGAGCCCGTCACGCGAGACCCGAGGCAGATCGGCATCGGGTCGAGCGCGAGGGACGCCCGGACGTCGCCCGACGCGGCGTCGCTCGACGGGTACAGCGCGAACGCCCCGAGATCGATGACGCCGGCCCGCAACAGCGCCGTGGGCTGATGGACGTGGACCGCCGACTCGATTCGTGAGTCGAGCCCGTTCGGGATGTCGAGACCCGCCTGCCACAACCAGTCCAGGCGGCTCACCGATGCCTCGAACGAGGCCGGCCCGAGTGGCGGAACCGGCTGCTGAAACTCGAAGCTGCGGCTATCGCCGCTGGCAAGCGTGAGTGGGCCGCTGACCTCGACCGGCTCGCGCACGAGCTCCTCGCGGCGCGTCTCGACGCGGCTCGTCACGTGGCCCCGCGCGTCGGTCTGGGTCGACTGGTAGCGCCACTGCTCCGTCCCGACGAGGGCCACCAGCAGACCGCGTGCGGCGATGTCGCGGCGGGCGGTGACGACGATCCGGCCGAGGACCGACCGGCCCGGGAGCAGGTCGGCGCGCTCGAGCTCGGCGTGCCATACCACGCCGTGCGCCTCCCGGTCGATCACGATGCCTGGCATCTCGGGCTCCCCTCCCCGCTGTCCGGACCGGCGGCGACCGCCCCCACGAGCCAGCGCATGGCCGGCTCGCACGGGCCGGTGCACCGCCACGGGCAGTGTAGGCAGTCACCGACCCGCGCCGTCGCATCGAGGCACCGCCGCTCGCCCCGGCCCAGAAACCCACGACCCGCCCGCAACGTCAGCACAGGGTCGACCGCGGCATCGCGGCCGAGCACGAAAGGATGTGATCCCGATGCGCGCGTATCCACGGTTGCAGGCCCGCACGGCGGCAATCCTCGCGATCGCGGCGATCGTCGGCCTGATCGCCGCCGCCTGCTCGGGCAGTGCCGCGCCCACCGTCCAGGGCGACGCGGCCGGCGGGAGCGGCACGAGAGCCGCCGCACCGGCGCCCGGCCAACCGTCGGCGGCCGCGGAGAGCGACCAGTCGACCGGTGGCGTGAACCAGGCCAGCGTCGAGCAATCCGGCCCGTTGATCATCAAGACCGGAACGTTCGCGCTCCAGGTGCCCGATCTCGACCTGGCGCTCACCAACGCCTCGACCCGGATCGGGGCCATGGGCGGCTACACGAGCGGCTCCCAGCGCATCGGCGACGGTGAGAAGGCGAGCGCGCAAGTGACGTACCGGATCCCGGCGGCGCGCTGGGACGACGCGCTCGCGGCCCTGCGCGGGCTGGCGGACAAGGTCCTGTCCGAGGAGTCCCAGACGCAGGATGTGACCGGGCAGGTGCTCGATCTCGGGGCGCGGATCACGAACCTCCAGGCGACCGAGAAGGCACTCCAGGGGATCATGACCCGGGCCACGAAGATCGCCGACGTCCTGGCCGTCCAGGGCCAGCTCACCGACGTGCGCGGGCAGATCGAGCAGCTCGAGACGCAGCGCAAGCACCTTCAGGAGCAGGCCGCCTTTTCGACGCTCGCGGTCGACTACTCGCTCAAGCCGTCCCCCGCCCTCGCGCAGACCCAGCAGCAGTTCGACCCGGCCGACGAGGTCGATCGTGCGTCGGCCAGCCTCATCGACGTCCTCCAGGGTGTCGCGACGGCCGGGATCTGGTTCGGGATCGTGTGGCTGCCGATCCTGCTCGCCCTCGCGATCGTGGGCGTCGTGGCATGGGTCGTCGTGCGACGCCTTCGCCGATCCACGGGCGGACCTGGTCCAATCGCACCTGTCGCGTCGGCCTGAGGATCTGTAACGCCATCGCCACATGGGATCGGGAATCGCTTGTCGACGGAACCTCCGTGCGCGCCCATACTCCGAGCTGGGCCGTCGAGCACGCCGGCGAATGCCGAGGTGAAACGTTCACCGGGCATCGGGCACTAGGAGGTATCGAAGCCGCCGGCGGCCCGAGCGCCGGCCCCGAGGGTGGCAAAGGAGAAGGCAATGAGCCAGGACACTGAGCACACGCACGAGCACCGCGGCGATTTCGCCGAGGGCCAGGAGCGCGAGCATCACGACAAGGCGGATGAGCTGCGCGGCGACTTCGCGCGCGGCGAGGACACGCGGCCGAGCAAGGACGATCGGCATCGGGGCGACTTCGCGGAAGGCCAGGAGCACGAGCACGAGGCCGAGCTCGGCGATCTCCGCGGCGACTTCGCGCGCGGCCAGGAGAACCGCGAGCGCCACTGAGCGAGAGGGGCCGGCTGACCGGCCCGAGCCGAGGCTCGCGGCACATTCGCGAGACCCCGGCCGTCTGCACATCGACGCCGGACGATCACTGGCAGGCTGATCGATCGTCCGGCGTCGCCATGTCTGGCATTGCCACGGGCTTGCCGGCAGGCCGGTAGACTCACTGCCGATCCCCAACCGGAGTAGCCCCCGATCGTGCAGGCTCGCTACGAACGCACCGCGCCGCAGGCGCGGCGTCGACAGCCCGAGACCGGTGCCGCGGATCGGCGCCGCGTCGCGGCCGCCGCGCTGTCGGCGATCGTGCCGGGGCTCGGCCAGGCGGCCAACGGCCGGCGAACCCTCGCCATCCGATTGGCCGTGCCGTCGCTCGTGGTCGGCGCCCTGGCGCTGCTCATCGTCGTCACGAGCCGTCCCGCGGCATTGCTCGCGACCCTCATCGAGCCGACGATCCTGACGGCCCTGCTGGTCCTGAACGTCCTCGTGCTGGTGTGGCGCCTGATCGCCGTCGGGCAGGCCTTCTTCGATCGGCGCTACGCGGGTCCCATGGGCCGGGGCGCCGTCACCGGTCTGGCCGTCGTCGTCGCCTTCGTGGCCTTGCCGCACCTGGTCGGCGGCTACTACGGCTACGTCGCGATGAACACCTTCAATCAGATCTTCGATCCCCATGATCGCGACGCCCAGGATGGTCAGAACGGCTTGGCCTCGAACGGGCCCACGCCCCTGCCGAACGAGCAAATCAACGTGTTGCTCATGGGTATCGACAGCGGTGCCGGCCGGGCCCACGCGCTCACGGACACGCTGATCGTCGTCTCGATCGACCCGGTGGGCAAGACCGTGTCGATGGTCTCGATCCCGCGAGACATGGTCGACGTGCCGCTGGGCAGCGGCAACACGTTCGCACCGAAGATCAACTCGCTGCTCAGCTACGCCGGACGCCATCCCGGCGAGTTCGCCAACACGGCCCCGACCCGCGTCCTCGAGGACGCCATCGGGGCACTCCTGGGCATCCCGATCCACTACTACGCGAAAGTCGACCTGGCCGGCTTCGTCAAGGTCGTCGATGCGGTCGGCGGCGTCGACATCACGGTCAAGACGGCGCTGTACGACCCGAACTACGGCGGCTATGGCTTCAAGCCCGGCACGCGGATCGAGGTCGGACGGCAGCACATGGACGGGGCCACCGCGCTGGCCTACGCCCGCATCCGCAAGTCGGCCGGCGAGAGCGACTTCACGCGCGCCGCCCGGCAGCAGGAGGTCCTGGTCGCGATCCGAGACGCGGCCGTCCGGAACAACCTGCTGTTCAGCCTGCCGTCCCTGCTCGACGCGCTGGCCAAGACGATCCAGACCGACCTGCCCCGCTCGCAGCCTGCCCCAGCTCGCCGCGCTCGCTGACGAGATCGGGGGCGATCGCACGACGCAGGTCGTCATCAAGGCGCCGCTCGTCCATTCCGGCGCGAACAACCCGTATGGCTCGGTCCAGGTACCCGACGTCCCGCGCATCCAGGCCGTGGCCAAGCTGCTCTTCCCGGCGCCTGGCACACCGCCGACGCCATGGCCGACGCCACGTCCGAGCAAGACGCCGCGAGCGTCAGCCAATCCGTCGGGCTGACTTCGTCCGGGGCCTCAGAAGCCGAGCGCCGCCAGCTTGGGCGCCATACGCCGGGCCGCTCGGGCCCGATGCGACACGCGATGCTTCTCGGTCGCGCTCCACAGCCCGAACGTGCGACCGCCGGGCGGCTCCCCGGCAGGCTCGAAGATGGGGTCGTAGCCGAACCCGCCGTGCCCGCGCGGCTCCGTCGCGATCCGGCCCCGGGTCGTGCCCCGCCCCTCGCTCGCGATCACGGGCTGCACGCCGTCGTCGCCCGGCAGCGCGAGTGTCAGGACGCACACGTAGCGCGCGCCGCGGGCGTCGGGCGGCAACCCGGCCAACGCACCGAGGAGCTTTCGGTTGTTGTCCGCGTCGGTCGCGTCCTCGCCGGCGTAGCGTCGCGTGCGGACGCCGGGCCCGCCGCCGAGCGCATCGACCTCGATCCCGGAGTCGTCGGCCAGCGTCGGCAGGCCCGTGAGGCGAGCGTAGAAGCGGGCCTTGATCCTCGCGTTCGCCGCGAACGACCGGCCGTCCTCGACCGGCTCGAGCGCGGGCGGGACGCCGGCGTCGTCGAGCGACACGAGCCGCGCCCGTGCCGGGTGGAGCAGCTCGCGCAGCTCGCGCAGCTTGTGCGTCGAGCGGGTGGCCACGACCAGGGTCGGCATCCTCCGACCGACCGCGTGGCCCACGCGGCCCTGGTCCTCGGGGTGCGAGGGGCGGGTCAACGGGTCGCGTACCGGGGTTTCAGCGTCGGACCGTGGCGAGGACCTCGGCCTGGGCCTCGAACAGGCGGGCCAGCCCGGCGTTGGCCAGGTCGAGCAGCGCGTCGACACCGGCGCGGTCGAACGGCCGGCCCTCGGCCGTGCCCTGTAGTTCGACGTACCGGCCGTCGTTCGTGCCCACGACGTTGAAGTCGACCTCGGCGTGCGAGTCCTCGGAATAGTCGAGGTCGAGCAGCGTGGCGGCGTCGACGATGCCGACGGAGACGGCCGCGACCTTGGTCACGAGCAGGCGCTCCATGCCATACGTCATGAGCGCCGCCGCGAGGGCCACGTAGCCGCCCGTGATCGATGCGGTTCGGGTCCCGCCATCGGCCTGGAGCACATCGCAGTCGACGGTCACGGTGCGCTCGCCGAGCCGGGTCAGGTCGACGACGCCGCGCAGGGAACGACCGATCAGCCGCTGGATCTCGTGCGTCCGGCCGCCGAGCCGTCCCTTGACCGATTCGCGCTGCGTTCGCTCGGACGTAGCGCGCGGCAGCATCGCGTACTCCGCTGTGACCCAGCCGGTGCCCTTGCCACGCAGGTGCGGCGGGACGCGGTCCTCGATCGTCGCGGCGCACAGGACCTCGGTGTCGCCGACGCGGATCCGGCACGAGCCCTCGGCCCATTTCTGGACGCCGAGGGTGAAGCTCACGGGCCGGAGCTGGTCCGGGCGGCGTCCATCCGCGCGGGCCGTCGCGGGTCGATTGCCGATCGTCATGCCTTCGTCTCCTCGGCCTTTGCCTGGTCCCACAACCGATCGAGCTCCTCGAACGGCAGATCGCGCAGGGCAACGCCGCGTTCGGCGGCCTGGCGCTCGACGCTGCGGAAGCGTCGCCGAAACTTGTCGTTGGCGCCGCGCAGGGCGGCCTCCGCCTCGATGTCGTGCCAGCGCGCCACGTTGACGAGAACGAACAGCAGATCGCCGAGCTCTTCGGCCCGCTCGGCCTCGGTCGTCGCCGCGCGCAGCTCCCCGACCTCCTCGCGGACCTTCTCGAGCACGCCCTCGACGGTCGGCCACTCGTAGCCCAGGTGCGCGGCGCGATCCTGCATCTCCTGGCTCGCGGCCAGCGCCGGCAGAGCACGACTGATCCCGTCGAGGGCGCTCTTGGGCTCGACCATCGCGCTGTCGACCCGGCTGCGGCCCGCCGTGTCGTGCGCATTCGCCGCCTCCGCGGCCGCTTCCGCGCGCTCCGCGGCCTTGATCCGCTCCCATTGCCGGTTGACGTCGGCGGCCGTGCGGACCTCCGCGTCACCGAACACGTGCGGGTGGCGACGCACGATCTTGGAGGTGATCGCCGCCTGGACGTCGGCGAGATCGAAGGCGCCCTCCTCGGCCGCGAGCTGCGCGTGGAGCACGATCTGGAGCCACAGGTCGCCGAGCTCACCGGCGAGCTCCGGACCGGCCTCGCCGTCGAGCGCGTCGTAGACCTCGTACGCCTCCTCCAGGAGGTGGTTGCGAAGCGAGCGGTGGGTCTGCTCACGATCCCACGGGCAGCCATCGGGCCGGCGCAACCGGTCGGAGATGGCGGGCATGCCCCACGGGCCGGCGAAGGCCTCGGTCGCGGGCAGCGGCGGCACGTACAGCGGCAGCAACAGGTCGCCATCTCGGAGCGCACCGATGCTCGTCGCGTCGGGCGACCCGAACCGCCCGACGGGATGGCTCGCCGGGTACAGCCGGCGCAGGACCGCAAGTGGATCGCGACCCCGCGGACCGTGCCGGCCGGGCAGCGGCTCGACCGGCGGAGCGCTGTGCCGGTCCTCCGATTCCGCGGTCGGGCGGGCACCGAGGATCGTGGCCGGAGCGACGAGCAGCGGCCGCGACGGCTCGATCGGAACCGCGATCAGGGTCTCGGCGGGGACGAGCTGCAGGCCATCGGCCGGGTCGAAGTGCCCAGCGCAGGCGGGCCTCGGCGAGCAGGGCGTCGAGCACGGTCCGGGTGCTCGACCTATCCGGTCGCGCTCGAGTTGAAGGTCAGGTCGCGGACGATCGTCGCCTTCGCCTTCTGGTCCGTGTACCAGTTCGAGAAGGCGCTCGACTGCAGCGTCTGGGCCTGCGCTCCATCGGGCTTGCGCGTCTGTTCGTCGGTCACCTTGAACAGGTACCAGCCATCGCCGGTGACGTCGACGATCTGGCTGACCGAGCCGACCGCGGTCCCGAAGATGGCGTCCTCGAGCTGCTTCGAGAGCTGGTTGCGCGCCACCCATCCGATGTCACCGCCGGAGCTCGCCTCCGGGCCCTCGGAGTACTGTTTCGCCACGGCGGCGAAATCCGCTTTGGCGCCACTGGCATCCAGGGCGGCGGCGTTGATGCGGCCCTCGGCCGTCGGGCGCTTGCCCTCCCACAGGATGACGTGATAGCCGAACGAGCTCTTGACGGGCCCGATCAGGTCGCCCGTCTTGTGGCCCGCCGCGAAGATCGCGTCGCCGAACGCCGGATCGACGTCGCCCTGCGTGAACCACGGCAGATCACCGCCCGCCGACTTGCCGCTGGGATCGTCGGTCTCCTGGTTGGCGAGCGCCTGGAACTGCGTCTCGAGCTCGGTCGGATTGGAGGCGTACTGCTCGAGCTTCGCGTACGCGGCGTCGGCCTGCTCCTTGGCCTTGGCCCAACCCGGATCGTCCGAGGGCAGAGCCGCGATCTGGGTCGTGTCGGTCAGGTCGTTCGGGGCGTACAGGATGTGCCGGACGTGGATCTCGTCGCCGCTGCCCTGGTGCTGCTCCTCGGCGATGTAGATCTCGCTGACCTTGCGCTGCGGCGTGGCCTGGCCGACCACGTCCGACGTGATCTTGTCCTGCAACTTCTTGGCCAGCACGTCGAGGCGCACCGCCCGGCGATAGGTGTCCAGGCTCAGGCCGGCGTTGGTGATCTGCGTCTGCCAGGTGGTGTCGACGGTCGACGGCGCGATGTCGGTCACGCGGCCGATGCGAAACGTGCCGTCGTCGCCGAGCAGGACGTCCGTCGGCGTGTCCTTTTGGGCCGCGAACAGAGCGTCGCCGAAGGCCGCTTCGGGGGCCTCGGTCTTGCCGATCCAGCCGAGATCGCCGCCGCTGCTGGCGGTCGTGTCCGTCGACACCGCCTTGGCCACGTCCTCCCAGGCCTTGCCCGCCTTGAGATCCGCGAGGGCCTGGTCGGCCTTGGCCTTCGCGGCGGCCTTCTGCGCGTCGGTCGCCTCGGCGGCGCCGGTCGAGATCTCGGGCGTCACGGCGATGACCCACGCGTGACGGCGCTCGGGCTTCGTCGCCTCCGTTGTCAGCTCGGCGTCGACGTCGGCATCGGTCGCGCTGAGGCCCTGATCGCCCGCGAGCTTGGCCTCGAGCGTGAGGTCGATGAGCCGCTCATATGCCGTCTGCTGCAGCGACTGCGCCTGCTGCTGGAGCTGCGAGGTGATGGCGTCGCGCAGGCTGGCGCTCATGCGCCCGGCCTGGAACTCGTCTCGGACGAGGTTCTGCGAGGCCTGATTCCGGAACAGCTCGACGTCGTAGCGGTCGCGGTACTGATCCCGGGAGATCGTGACGCCGTCGACGGTGGCAACGGACCCGAAGTGGTCCTGATACCAGCTGGCCCCGCCCGCCGCAGCGAGGATGAGGACCGCCACGACGACCACGAGCCCGAAGCCGATGTTGGTGTACAGGGTGCGTCGGCTGCCGCCTGCGCTGGCGCGACGACGGACGGGCCGCGGGGAGAAGCTCATGCGCTTGTGACGACTCCGAGTTCAGGAAAAGGCGCAGCCGGGTGGACCGACGCAGCGTCGACCGACGGCCGTCGGCGCCGCGTCATGCTACCGCATCGATCGCTCGTGCTCCGTGGGGCGTGAGAGCCGCGAGCCCGCGACCCGAAAGCCGCCGGGGTGGGTCCTCCCGGGATGTGCGCCGGCTCGTGCCGGGCTCGTGCGCGGGCTCGTCCGCCGGCTCGTGCGCGGGATCGTCCGCCGGCTCGGCCGCCGGCTCGTGCGCGGGCTCGTCCGCTCATACGCGGGGCGATGCGCCTGGCGACTCAACGGACCGTCCCACGCGTCGGTTGATGCGCCGGCAGCCTGAAGCAACTATCCGTCATGGCCGACCGAGTCGGCGGATGCATCAACAGGCCAATGAGTCGCCGGTTCATCCCCTGGACGCATAGGGCGCGGCGGGCAGGGCTGACCGCCGTGCGGCGCGCGGGGCTGACGGCCGAGCGGTGGCCGCCTCGGGCCGAGCCGAGGCCGACCCGGACCGCTTGCTGGCAGCGGCGACGCGGGTCCAAACCTCAGGCGCGGGGCGTGACCGCCGCCGAGCCCGTGGCCGCGTCGCCGCCAACCGGTTCCGATCCGCCGACCCGTTCCGATCCACCGGCCGGCGTCGCGTCGGCCCGGTCGCCGCCCCAGCCCGCCCCCAGACGGAGCACCTGGCGCCGCCCGTCGCACGGCCCGTCGCGAGCGGTTGACGTGTCGACGATGAGCGTCGGCTCGGTCGAACACGGCGTCCCAGTCGACGGCGCGGTGGGGCGTCACGATGACGAGCACGACGTCGGACTCGGTCAGCAGCTCGCCGAGCGAATGCGACTCGTACGCCTCGCCCGCCGCGTCCCGGAAGCGGTCGACGTGCGGATCGTGATAGCGCGACCGCCGCGCCGCGCGCGGCAAGCCCGGCGATGCACCCCGGCGCGCCGGCGAGTTGCGGGGATCGCGGACGTCCGGCTTGAAGGCGGCGCCGATCGACGCCGACGCGCGCCCCGCGCAGCGCCGCGCCCGTGCTCGTTGAGCGCCTCCGCGACGAGGTCGACGACGTGCCGCGGCATGGAGAAGTTGATGTCCCCCGCGAGCTCGACGAAGCGGTCGATGAAGTCGAACTGCCGCGCGCGCCACGAGAGGTAGTACGGATCGACCGGGATGCAGTGGCCGCCGACGCCCGGACCCGGCCGGAAGCGCATGAACCCGAACGGCTTCGTCGCCGCGGCGTCGATGACCTCCCACACGTCGAGGCCCATCCGCTCGCACAGGAGCGCGAGCTGGTTGACGAGCGCGATGTTCACGTTCCGGAAGATGTTCTCGAGCAGCTTGGCGGCCTCGGCCGCGTCCGGCGAGGACAGCTCGACGACGCGGTCGTTGATCTGGCGCAGGAGGGCGGCGGCGCGGGACGTGGACGGCGGGCGTCACGCCGCCGACGAGGCGCGGGACGGCCGCGCTGGCGCTCTCCGGGTCGCCGGGGTTGACCCGCTCGGGCGCGAACGCGAGGTCGAAGTCGCGGCCGGCGACGAGCCCGCCGCACTCGAGCTCCGTGCGGAAGGGGCCCGTCGTCGTGCCCGGGAACGTCGTCTCTGGAGCACGACGAGCTGGCCGCGGCCGCAGCTCGCTGGCGCGATCCGCGAGGCCGCGGCGAGGACGGGGCCGAGGTCAGGGTCCTTGCGCCTCGTTGATCGGCGTCGGGACGCACACGAACATCGCGTCGACGCGGCCAGGTCCGCGTCGTCGGAGTGCACGGATCGCAAAGCCGGCGTGCCAGGCCGCCGCCAGGCGCGCGTCGTGATGTCGTCGATCGGCGATCGGCCGGCCGACAGCTCCTCGACCCGACGGGGCGCGCGTCGACGCCGACGACCTCGAGCCCGGCCTCGACGAACGCCAGGGCCAGTGGCAGCCCGACGTAGCCGAGCCCGACGATGGCGACGCGCGTGTCCGCGGTCATGGTTCCTCCTTGGATGGCGGGGCGACATCACGAATCCGCGCTCGGCCGAGGATAGCCCGTGGCTCGCCCGTCGGCCGCCAGCCGCTCGACGAGCGCGAGGTAGCGCTTGACTCGCGCTCCCAGGCCAGCTCGCGCACGCGCGCGCCCGTGCCGCGACCCGCGCCTCGCGCTCGAGCGGCTCGTCCGCGAGGCGGCGATGGTATCGCCGCCAGGTCCCCGGCGCTCCCGGGCACGTACGTCGCGACGCTAGCGGCCTCGAACGTGCGCTCGACCATGGGCAGCCGCGACGCGACGACGGGCTTGGCCATGGCGCCGTACTCGAAGATCTTCGTCGACAGGCTGAAGTCCGTGAACGGCGTCTCGGCGCGTCGGCGCGAGGCCGATGTCGGCCCGCGGCGATCGCCGCCGGCACGTCCTCGATCGGGACGCGGCCGTGGAACGTCACGCGCTCGTCGAGGCCGAGCCGGCTCACCGCGCTCGCGCAGCGGTACCTCGGCGAAGTCGCGGCCGTATAGGTCGAGCCTGGCGGCCAGGTCGGGCCGGGTCTTCGCCAGCGCTGCGACGGCATCGATTGCCACGTCCAGCTCGTACACCGGTGACAGGGCGCCGGCGTACACGAGGCGCAGCTTGCCGTCGGCCATGAATGGACGCCGCTCGTGGACGGCCGGGTCGAAGCGGGCGAGGCTCGGGCTGTTGAGGACGACGCCGACCTTGTCGGGGGGACGCCGAGGCCGATGAGCCGTTCGCGCAGCGCGTCGTTGACCGTGATGGCGGCCGTCGAGACGCCGATCGAGAGCCGCTCCTGGAGCACGAGCAGCCGGTGCGAGAGTGGCGTCGTGCTGCGCCGGGAAGCGTGCCCGGATAGAACTCGGGCATCGCCTCGTGCAGGTCGAGCAGGATCGGCACACCCAGGAGTCGCAGCGGCAGCCCGGCAAAGGCCAGGAAGTCGGGCAGGGTGTGCACCTGGAGCAGGGCGTAGCGGCGGTCGCCGTGGGCTGCGGTCACGGCCCACCCCGCGCGAACGAAGAAGTCCAGCGTACTCCCGCAGGTAGGTCGCCAGGCCGGCGCCCTGATGGCGCTGGACGTCGAGGCGCCGGACGCGCACGCCATCGATGTCGGCCTGGGCGTCGGTCCCGGGCTGCCGGAGCGCGAACACGTCGACCTCGCGACCCGCCGCCGCCACCGCCTCCGCCTCGCGTCGGACGCGCGGATCCTCCTCGTAATAGGAGTGCGTGAGCATGGCGACGGGCCTGCGACGTGAAGCACGGGTCACGTTGCCAAGCCTACCGTGCGTGGTCGGCCGCGGGGCACTTCTCCGATCGAGGCGGAGGGCCGCGCGACCACCCGGCTGTGCACTGTGCCCCGTCCCGGGCCAGGATGCTACCGTAGGCCGGCCGATGAGTGCATCGATCTCCAGTCGTACGAGCATGCGCACGAGCGCGGTGCGGCCGGGCCCGTTCGGCCTGGTCGCCGAAGCCGCGGCCGAGGCCTGGTCACGCCGGCGCCTGATCCGATACCTGGTGCAGGCGGACCTCAAGAAGAAAGGCTCCGACACGCTCCTCGGCAACGTCTGGTGGGTGGTCGATCCGCTGCTCCAGATGCTCGTCTACGTGGTCCTGGTGTCGGTCATCTTCAAGCGCGGACAGGCCGACTACCCGCTGTTCGTGTTCGCGGCGATCCTGCCCTGGAAATGGTTCACGAGCACCGTCGGCGACGGCATCACCTCGGTCTCCACCCAGGATCGGCTCATCAAGCAGGTTCAGTTTCCCAAGATCGTCCTGCCCACCGCGGCCACGATCGCGGGCGTCGTCTCGTTCGGGTTCGGGATGGTGCCGCTGGCCGGGATGATGATCCTGTTCTACGCCGACAGGATCTCGCCGTATCTCATGCTCATCCCCGTCATCGCCGTGGTGCAGTTCGTGTTCTCGTTGGCCTTCGCGTACCTATTGGCCGGGATCAACGTGTTCTTCCGCGACGTGGGCAATCTCAGCCGCCACGTTCTCCGACTGTGGTTCTACCTGTCGCCCGGGCTCTACCCACCGTCGGCGATGGCCGACATCGCGAGCGCCCATCCGACACTCAACACGTTCATCACGCTCAACCCCTTCTACACGCTGTTCGAGTCGTATCGGGCGGTCATCTACGGCACGGAGACGGGTGGGCCGTACGCTCCTGACTGGTCGGCGCTCGCCCTCGTTCTGGTCGGGTCCGTGGTGCTGCTCGCGCTCGCCACCCTGTTCTTCAAGCGCGTCGAGCCGTTGTTCGCGAAGGTGCTGTGATGGTGTCCCGTGCGCGGATTCGAGGTGCGCGCGAACGAGTGCCATTGGTGGAGCGGCTGCGAGGCACGGGCCCCGAGCGCCAGGCACCGGGCGCAATCGATCCGAACGCCGACTACGCGATCGACGTGCGCGACCTCGGGGTGCGCTACAACCTTCGCCTCACGCGCAAGAACACGCTCTTCCGAACATTCCGAGACGTGGCGCGGCGGCCCCGTGGCGAGAACCACTTTTGGGCGCTGCGGGAGGTGTCATTCAGGCTCGTCAACGGCGAATCGCTGGCCGTGATCGGGCCCAACGGGGCCGGTAAGAGCACCCTCTTGCAGGCCCTGGCTGGAATCATCATGCCCAGCGAGGGCTCGATCGACGTGCGCGGTCAGATCTCGAGCCTGCTCACCCTCGGTGCGGGCTTCGACCAGGAACTCAACGGCCGCGACAATATCCTGCTGGCGGGAGCCTTTCTTGGCATCGACGACGGCGAAATGCGCCGGCGCATGGACTCGATCGTCGAGTTCGCCGACATCGGCCAGTTCATCGACGCGCCGGTAAAGACGTACTCGACGGGCATGCGCGCACGACTCGGATTCGCAATCGCGACGTTCGTCGACCCCGACATCTTGCTCCTGGACGAGGTCCTGGCCACCGGGGACCAGGCCTTCCGGGCCAAGTCGAAGCAGCGGGTCCTGGAGATCGCCGCGAACGCCAAGGCCGTCGTGCTCGTCACCCACGACATGAGCTGGGTCGCGGAATTCTGCAACAGGGCTCTGCTGCTGGAGCGTGGGCACGTGATCGCCGAGGGTGACCCGGCCGAGGTCGTGGCCATCCACGTCGAGCATTCGGAACGGGCGCGCCGCGAGCGCGAGGCGGAGCTGGTTCGCTACGGGGGACCGGCCCCGGCACGGGGCCCGGCCGCCTAGGCGTCAGGCCCGAGCATCTCAGTCGCAGCGTCGGCGAGCCAACGCAGACCCCCCGGCGCGAGACGCGCGCCGGCGGCGATCGCGCCGGCGGCTGCCTCGACATCCTCGGCATCACAGGCCACCAACCATCCTGGGTGTGGGCCGGCGTCCGGGTCGAGTGCGACGTGCTCCTCCCAGGCCGCGAGGACGGCCGTCGCCGCTGCCTCCTGTCGAAGCCGCTCCCGCTGCCCCACCAGGCGCCGCCGATGGAGATAGGCACGCGGCCGGATCGCGGCGCGCACGAGGCGCCGAACCAGGTCCGGGGCCCAGCGCAGATCCGGCCCGGCCAGTGAGCGCATCGCCGCTCGATACCCGGCCTCGGGATCGATTTCGACGAGGCGCGCCCCGGGCGGCAGCACGAGCTGTTCGGCCCCGGCCGGGCCAACGCTCGTCACGAACGTCGACCGTACGAACGGCAGCCCCTCGAGCGCCTGGAGCCGCCGCACCAGGAGCGCCCGCCAGAGCGCAACGACGAAGGGCCGGGCGGCGGCCGGCTGGGACGGGTCGGCGCCGTGCTCTGATCGGGCGGATGTGGCCGACGGCACCGAGGCCAGGCCGCGGGCCGCTCCCGATCCGGCAGGAGGCGGCAACGCCGGCGAGCCGGAGGCGAGCTCCTGATAGAGATCCACCATGCGTCGCGCGATCGACGGCGCGCCGAACTGAGATTCCACGTGCGCGCGCATTGCCCTCGGGTCGAGCGTGGCGCGACGATCGAGGAGGTCACGGATCGCCGTGGCGAGCGCTGCCGGCTCCGTGCTCGAGGCGATCTGCCCGAATTCGCCGCCGGTGCCCACGATCTCCTCCACGCCGCCGGACGGCGTCGCCGCCACCGGCAATCCGCTGGCGAGCGCTTCGGCCGCGACCATGCCGAACGTCTCGCGCGGACTCGGATGGACGAAGATGGCCGCACGCGCCATCGCTGCCGCGACCTGCTCCCGGCCGGCGGCCGGCTCGAACGTGACCGCCGCCGCGACACCGAGCTCGGTTGCCAGGTCCCGCCAGCGTCGGTCGTCCGCCGCCACCGGGGCCGAACCGATCAGGCGCAGGCGTAGGCCCTCGCGCTCCCTGTGCACCTGCGCGAAGGCACGCAACAGGACGTCGGCGCCCTTGTGCTCACGCCGCGCCCCGACCCAGAGCAACTCGTTCGGATCGCGGGCGCCGGGCGGCACGACCTCGAATCGCTCCACCGGAACCGCGTTGGGCATCACCGTCAGCTGCGACCGATCGAAGCCACCGGCCGCCAGGAGATGCTCGGCCTGAGCGCGACTCACAGCCAGGAGCCTCGTCCCGGGCCGCCGCGCGAGAGCCTGGTACTCGGCACGCGCCCACTCGTCGTCGGTCAGCACGGACGCGGCGTCGGACGCGTGCTCGGTGACGATGAGCGGGAGTCCGAGCGCTTCGGCGACGCGTCGAGCGGCAAGACCGTCCGGCATGCCCGTATGGGCGTGGACGACATCGATCGGCCAGGAACGGTGCATGTGCGTGGCAAAGGGCACGAGCAAGGCTGCATGGCGCGTGACGGACTCGGCCGGCGATCGCCTGGCAGCGTCATCGAGGACCCGGAGGCGGGCGACCGGAATGGCCTTGGCTCCCCAGCCGTGGGGAATCGTGAGGAGGCTCGGCTCGGCCACGCGCTCCCGCCAGGCCAGCTCCGCTTGTTCGAGGCTCGAGGCTCGATCGGCCGGCCCCGCGGTCGGACGAACGAGCGCCGGTTCCCACGAGGCGATCCGCTGCTCGACGCCGCCGTGACCGCGGACGGCCTCGACCAGATCGGCCACGAAGGCGCCCCGGGTGCGGGCATCGTGGGAGGGATACCAGCGGGCGACAACGAGCACGCGCAGCGTGGAGGCCGGCATGTCAGGTGACCGGGACCAGCCGATCGACGAGCTCGAGGTACTGACCGACCGCGGTCTCCCAGTTGTAGCGCTCGCGGGTGATGGCCCGGCAGCGATCGCGCAGGGCTAGCCGGTCGGCCATCGGGCGATCGAGGATCGAGTGTAGGGCCCGGGCCAGGTCGTCCGGGCTGCTCGGATCGGCAACGGCCCCCAAGCCATCCGCCAGCACGATCGAGCGCATGACCTCGAGGTCCCACCCCACGACGACCGGCGTGCCCGCCGTCAGACTCTCCCAGAACTTGTTGGGAGTCGAAAGACGCTGATTGAGCGAGTTCGCGGGCACCGCGATGATGGAAACGTCGGCCGACGCCGTCCAGGTCGGAAGGTCATCTGGGTGGACCGGGGGCAGCGTGTAGTGATGACCCGCAAATCGCGGTTGGCGGTCTCGGGCCCGCAGGGTGTCCGCCCACGGTCCGAACCCAAGCAAGACGAGGGCGGCGTTCTCGAGCTGGAGCACGGCCTCCGCGGCCTCATCGAGACCCCGCTCTCGGCCGAGGCGACCGAGGAACAGCACGACGGCTCGGTCCGGTGGAATGCCCGTCTCGTCCCGGAGACGATCCGGAGGGGGGGCGGGCGGGTTCCACCTCGGCTGGCAGTTGAGGAGGACGGTTGGCGGGGTTCGGAGTCGCCAGGCCCCGACCAGATGCGCGGCGATCGGGTCATTGACGGTGACCACGGCGTCCGCTCGCCGGACCCACCGTCGCTCGCGCCACTTGTAGAAGGCCCGGACCGGGCCGGGCACGAGCGCGTAGTTGTTCGAGTCGAGGATCACGTCGATCACGTCGTACACGACGCGGCCGGCACGATCGCGTCTCCGGGCAGCTCGGCCGAGATCCTCGGCAATCGGGATCGTGAGGATGCCGAATGCGTGATAGAGATCGGCGGGCGCCAACTCGCGGCGCAGCGTGGCCCACCAGCCGCGGACGTGGAGCGGCCAGAACACGACCTTGCGAATGCGATCGAGGCCACGGCCCACAAATCGCGCTAGCGGATTGGAGGACGATGCGGCGCGGGGTTGCAGGCTCCAATGCGCCCAGCCCCCGGACGGCCGATATCGCCGGATCACGATCGCGCCGTCGTGCTCCTCCAGGGGCTGTCCCTGGCCGGTGACGGCGGCGATCTCGACGTCCCACCCGCGTTCCGCCAGGCTGCGTGCCACGCGCAGGCCACGCGAGTATGGCGCGGCCGGGTTCGCGACGAGGAGGACGGCACGACGCTTGACCGAGGGCCCGATCTGCCGGCCACCGGGCAAGCCACTCTCGGGCAGAAGCGGCGCCCGTGTCACCACGGTCGGCCGGTCAGCCGACCGTACTCGTGCAGCAACAGCGACACCTGGGACTCCCAGTTGTACGTCTCGCGAGCCGCCGACAGTGCCTTCGCGCGCCACGTCGCACGATCGACGTCGGCGGCGTCGAGGATGCCCCGGATCGCCGCCGCGATCGCATCCACATCCGTCGGGTCGCACACGAGCCCGCAGCCTGTCTCCCGAACGATACCGGCCATCCCGGGCAAGTCGCCTGCCACCACGGGAACCCCGGCGGCCATGGCCTCGAACAGCTTGTTCGGTGTGGTCAGTCGATGGTTGAGCGTGGTGGGCTGGATCGGCATGGCTGCGACGTCGGCAGACGCCACCCAGTCGAGGAGCTCCCTTGGCGGGACCGCCGGCAGGATTCGCACCCGCCCTCCGGTGCTGGGATCGGCAGCGATCGCCTCGAGCTGCGCTTGGAGGGCGCCGTATCCGAGCAGGACCAGCGTGGCGTCGCGGACGCCCGCGATCGCCGCGACGAGATGCTCGATGCCGCGTTCGGGCGAGAAGCCGCCGTGGTACAGGACGATCCGCGTTTGCGCGTCGAGCCCGAGCGCCTCGTGGAACCGACGCGGCCGCGGATCGGGCGGCTCGTATCGATCCGAGCAGTTCATGACGACGGCCGGGAGCGGCACCCGCCAGCGGCTGGCCATCACAGCGGCGTAGGCGTGATTGACGGTCACGACACGTGCCGAGGCTCGCGCCCAACCGCGCTCCGATCGGCCCAGGACCGCGCGCAGCACGGCGGGCAAGCGTGCCAGGTTCTGGGCGTCGACGTAGATGTCCCGGGCATCGTAGACGACCCTCGCGCCCGGTCGCCGACGCGCGAGCTCGAGCGCTACGGGAACACCCATGTACGCCATTCCGTGGTAGACGTCGGCGCCGTGATCGACGGTCGCGGCCGCGCGGGCCTGGGCACGCACGGTCAGGACGATCGCGGCCATGCGCCAACCCGATCTCGCCGGCCGTGCCAGCCGAGCGAGGGCATGCCGGGCATGACGAGTGAGCCCCCTCGCGTCCGGTTGGTCGTGCGGCGCGGGCTCGGCATCCGTACCGGCGCGGGGTGCGTTCCGCCGCGATCGACTGGCCCAGCGCCTCGCGAGCCAGCGTCGGGCAGGCTCCGGCAGCGGCAAGCCCCCGATCGCGCTGACCGGCACGCGCAGGATCTCGAAGCCCGACGGATCGATCTCGGTGTCCGGCAGCCCCGGGCCACGCCGCGCGATGACGCGCACTCCATGGCCTCGGGCGGCCACAGATCGCGCGATCCGGTACGTCCGCGAGTCGAAGGCGCCTGTCGAGGGCAGGACGAGGACGAGGCGCTGAGGCTCGGGGCGAGTCTCGGCCTGCCCGAACCGTTGATCTCTCCGCTGCGTCACGTCAGGCAGACCGTCCCTCGACCGTCCGGGCGAGATCGTCGTACAGACCGATGAGCTTGGCCGACTCCGTTTCCCAGTTCCAGCGCTCGTGGGCCGCCTTCAGGCAGCGGGCCCGCAACGCGGCGCGGGCCTCCGAGCTCTGGTCGAGCACCGATCGAATGGCCGCGGCGATCGACCCGGGGTCGGTAGGATCGCACACAGCGCCCAGCGGGCCGTCCGGGTCGTCGATGATGATCCGCCGGCGCTCGGGGAAGTCGCTCGATACGACCGGGACGCCCGCAGCAATGCTCTCGAAGAGCTTGTTGGGCGTCGACAAGCGCTCGTTGGCCGTGCGTGGTTGATTGGGCATCACCCCGACGTCCGCCGAGGCGACCCACCACTGGAGGTCGTCCGGCGGGACCGCGGGAAGGACATGGACTCGACCGGTCAGCGTCGGCTCCATCGACCGCGTTCGCAGCGCCGTCTCGAGGGGGCCGAAACCCATGAACACGAGGTGCGCAGGCTCGAGCCCGGGCCGTTCGAAGGCAGCTATCAGTTCGAGCAACCCGCGATCCGACGAGAAGCCTCCGTGGTAGAGAACAATCGGTGCGTCACCTGCGGCACCGATGGCCTCGCGGATGAGATCGGGTCGCGGGTCGGGTGGCGTCCAGCGCGGCGGGCAATTGTGGACGACCACGGCGTCGAGCCGCCCGAACAGGCGCTCGAGCACGTTGGCGAGCGTTCGGTTGACGGTCACCAGTCCATCCGCGCGCCGGGCCAGCCTTCGCTCGTAGCCCGCGAGAATTTCTTGGCCCACCCTGGGCGACGAGCGTTACTGCCCGATTCGATGAAGTACTCGTGGCTGTCATAGACGAGCCGGGCAGAGTGACGAGAGGCCGATTCGGCGGCGGCAGGCAGTCCCGACAAGTCATGCCCGTGATAGACCTCGGCCTGCGGCGCGGCGCGTGCGGCGCGGTGCGCCCATCCAATCGTCGCCCAGCGCCAGCGTACGAGCCAGTCGAGGGTCCCACCTCCCGGTGTACGTCCCCGTCGACGGCCCAGCAGGTAGATCGGCGCGCTGACGAATGACCAAAGGCCGATCCCGACGCCGGCTGCGAGGCCCACGCCAACGTCGCGGATGCCGGCCGGCAATCTACGGACGCCACGAGCGACTCGCCCGGCGACAAGCCGCCGCAATCGCCACGGATAGCGCAGGAAGGTCCAGGCCATGCGCCAGCCTCCCGGAACTGGGACGCGCAGGATGGAGAAGGCATCCAGCTCCTCGCGCTCCTGGGCTTGCGCGGCCGGATCGGCCGGGCGACCGATGACCGTCACATCATGGCCCGCTTCGCTCAGTGCGCGGGCCTCGCGCAGGACCCTGGCGTCTCGCCGGACGTCGTTGTACACGAACATCACGATCCGCACGATCGTCCTCCGTCGCTGCAGGTCAGCGTCGCGGCCGGCAGGCTGGGTCCGCCCGATCCGCGCCGTTCACGACGGCACGGCTAGCGCGGCGGCGATCGCCTCGACGGCGCCATCGGGCGCGAGCTCGAGCGTCGCGGCCCGATCGCGGGCGATCGATTCCGCGAGATCCGGCGGAGCCAGGCGGGCGAGCTCGGCGCGCGCCCGCTCGGCGTCGAGGCCCACGACGACCATCAACCCCGCCGAACCCACGACCGCCTCGACCCACTCGGTCGTTTCGCGGAGGATGAGGCACGGCACACCGAGCCATGACGACTCGCGCTGGACGCCGCCCGAATTGGTCAGCACCGCGGCGGCATGGAGCTGGAGCGCGAGCGCGGTCCGATAGCCCACGGGCTCGACGATGTGGACGCTCGATCCGAGCGCGATCCGCGTTGCCGCCAGGGCCGCCGCCGTGCCCGGATGGAGCGGCAGGACCACGGGCCGGTCAGCATGGCCGACCGCGTCGAGCAGGGTCGCCCACGCACGCAGCGCCGCCGGATCGCGATTGGCCGCCCGGTGGACGGTCGCGAACAGGTAACCGCCGGGTCGGAGCCGAAGACCGGGCGCAGTCGGGCGCAGGCGGGCCTCGATGCCGACCAGAACCGCCGGGTCGCGGACCTCGTGGCTCGTCCGGGCGGCGAGGTCGCGCAGGACGTCGCCGACGAGCGACACGCCACGCTCGATGCCCTCCCCGGCGAGGTTCGAGACGGCCGTCGGCGTCGGCGCGAACAGCCAGCGCGAGAGGTGGTCGGCCACGACCCGATTGATTTCCTCGGGCATGCGCCGGTCGAACGATCGCAGGCCGGCCTCGACGTGGGCGACCGGCAGGCCGAGCTTGGCCGCCGTGAGGGCGCCGGCCAGGGTCGAGTTCGTGTCGCCGTAGACGAGCACCGCGTCGGGTCGCTCCGAGACCAGGATCGGCTCCAACCGCTCGCAGCATGCCAGCCGTCTGCGCGCCTGCGATCCGCCCCCGACGCCGAGCGTGTGGTCGGGCCGCGGCAGGCCGAGCTCGCCGAAGAACGCGCCCGCCATCGATTCATCCCAGTGCTGGCCAGTATCGACGAACACGACCTCGTTCGTGGCCCTGAGTGCCGGCTCGAGCGCGGCCGCCTTGATGAGCTGCGGTCGCGTGCCGACGACCGAAACGATCCGCACCTGTTAGCGCTTCGCGCCCGCGCCGGCCTCGGCCGATCGGGCCGGCGCCTGAACGCCGACGCCCTGGTACGTCACACGTGGCGGAAGCTCGAGACGACGCAAGGAGTTGCGCCCGTCGAGCAGGACCTCGAGCTCCGGGAACCAGGCCGGCTCGAGGCTCGCCCAGCGCCCGTCCGCCGTCTGGGTCACGACGGCCCGGAACGGCCCGGTCTCGCCCCAGCGCCAGGGCGTCGCGCAGCAGCGCTCGATCTCCCCGTCGGTAAGCAGCGGATCGTAGGCCGAGACCTGCGCGCCGTGGAACGACAGGCGCTCGATGAGCGGCAGGGCGCGCGAGTAGGCCAGCTCCTTGACGCCCTCCCGATACGTCACGCCGAGGACGAGCACGGGCACGCCCTCGAGGCCGCCCAGAACCTTCTGGAGCGAACGGATCGCCAGACCGACCTGGCCGTCGTTGACGCGGCGCGAGACGGCGACGAGCTCCATCTCCGGCGCCCGCGACAGGAGGAAGTGCGGGTAGACCGGGATGCAGTGACCGCCCACGCCCAGACCCGGCTGATGGATGTGCGAGTAGGGCTGGCTGTTGGCCGCCGCGATGACCTCCTGGATGTCGACCCCGACCCGATCCGCATACCGCGCGAACTCGTTGGCGAGCGCGATGTTCACGTCCCGGTAGGTCGTGTCGGCGAGCTTGCTGAACTCGGCCGCCTCGGCGCTCGACATGCGCACGACCTCGGTGTCGAGGACCGACGCGTAGAAGGCCGCCGCGCGATCGCCCGACGCGGGACCGACGCCACCGACGAGCTTCGGATACGTCGCCAGATTACGCAGGGCTGCCCCGCTGTACAGGCGTTCGGGGCTGAACGCGACGAAGAAGTCGTGCTCGGCGTGCAGGTCCGTCGCCGTCTCGAGGCGGGGCACGTAGCGCTGGCGGGTGTCGCCGACCGGCAGCGTCGTCTCGAAGATGACCGTCGAGCCGGCGTGCACGCCGGGCGCGATCGAGGCGACGGCGGCATCCATGGATCGGTAGTCGGGCTGCTGCTCGTCGTCGAGCATGACCGGCACGATGAGCACGATGACGTCGGCCTCGCCCGCGGCCGCCGCACCGTCGGTCGTGGCCCGCAGGCGGCCGGCCTCGTGCGCGTCGCGGACCAGCTGCGCCAGGCCCGGCTCCTCGGCCACGTGGCTCTCGGCCCGCGTTGATCGCATCCACGACCGAGCCGCTGCACGTCGACCGCGACCACCCGCCAGCCGTGTGACGGCGAACTGCGCAGCGAGCGGCAGGCCCATCTTGCCCGCGCCGACCACGGCCACGGTGCCGGCGGTGCCCGGCTCGCCCGTCCAGGGCGAGACCAGCGTCGGCGGCTCATGTCGAGCATGACGCGGCGGGCAGGCTGATCGAGCCGCCGAGCAGGGATGGACCGGTGGCAGACGGACGCTCGACGATGCGGGGCCTCATGCCACGCTCACCGCCTCGATGCGAGCCGATCGGCTCAGGGTCACAGGTGACCCGACGCTCGGCGGCGGCCGAGAGCAGCGCGTTGGCGATGGCCACCGCCCACAGGCCGTCCTCGCGTCCACGATCGGGCGCGCCGCCGTCGCGCACGACGTCGCAGGAACGCATCGAGCTCGGCCGCGAGTGGCTCGCCGGTGCGCACCGGCAGCACCGCGACGTCGCCCTCGAATGTCGGGGCGATAGCCACTGATCAGCGTCGGGTGCTCCAGTCCGGCGTCGGGTGAAGGTCAGCCGCTGGGTCAGGTAATCGAGCTCGAACATGCCTTCCTCGCCGACCACGACCAGCTGGCGCCGCTTGGCCGGGCGTGAGCCAGTTGACGTCGAGCATGCCCGTCGCCCGCGACGGGAAGTGGAGCAGCCCGAACAGGAGATCCTCGTGGTCGGCGTGGATGCGCTGGGCCGTCTCGCGTAGACGCGCTCGGGCCGCTCACCGGCGATCCAGGACAGGATGTCGACATCGTGGGTGGCCAGGTCCATGGTGACGCCGACGTCCCGGATGCGCGCCGGAAACGGACCGGCGCGGCGGCACGCGATCGCGTACACGTCGACAGCCAGCCCTCGCCGAGCAGCCGGCCGAGCTCGAGGACGGCCGGGTTGAAGCGCTCCACGTGGCCGACCTGGACGGGCACGCCGCCGGCGCGCGCCGCGGCCACGATGGACAGCCCTCCTCGACCGTCGCCGCGAGCGGCTTCTCGACCAGAACCGGCCACGCCGCGCTCGATCGCGGCCAGGGCGAGATCGACGTGGGCGGTGGTCGGGGCGGCGACGATGACGCGCGTCGAGGTCGGCCTCCGCGAGCATGGCCAGCGGCTCGGCGAAGCCCTGCGCGCCGGTCTGGGCGACGGCGGCGTCGAGCGCCGACTCGACGGGGTCGGCGATCGCGACCAGGCGGCAGCCATCGCGCGTGCCGGCCACGCGCAGATGATTGCGGCCCATCGAGCCCAGGCCGGCCAGGCCGATCCGGACCGGTCGGTTGCCGACCGGGCGCCAGGACCCGCTGCCCACCAGCGATCCGTCGCTCATCGGGCGGCGACGCCTGCGGTGGAAACGTGGCGCGCCACGGCATTCCGGACCTCGGCGATGACGGTGCGCTGCTCCTCGTCCGTGAGGCCCGGAAACATGGGCAGGGCAAGCGTCGTCGCCGCCGCGGCATCGGTCACCGGCAGATCCGCGTACATGCCGCGCTCCTGGATGTACGCCTGGCGATGGACGGGTATCGGATAGTAGATGCCCGCGCCGACGCCCGCCGCGCGCAGGTCCGCCACGATCGAGTCGCGTGCATCGCCGACCCGCAGCGTGTACTGATGGAACACGTGGGTCCGGCCCTCGGGCGTGACCGGCAACGTGACCGGCAGATCGCCGAACGCCTGGTCGTAGGTGGCCGCGATCTCGCGCCGGCGCTCCGTGTTGCGCTCGAGCTTGTCGAGCTGCACGAGGCCGATCGCGGCGGCGATGTCCGTCATCCGGAAGTTGAAGCCGAGCATCTCGAGCTGGTAGCGCGTGCGCATGCCCTGATTGCGGTACAGCCGGATCCAGTCGGCGAGGCGATCGTCGTCGGTGGTCACGAAGCCGCCCTCGGCGGTGGTCATGTTCTTCGTCGCGTACAGGCTGAACGCGCTGGGCCCGAACGACCCGGCTCGACGGCCGCGGTATGTCGCGCCGTGGGCCTGGCAGGCATCCTCGATGACGGTCGAGCCCGTGGCGATCGGCGATCGCCACGATCATGTCCATGTCGGCCACGAGCCCGAACAGGTGGACGGGCATGATCGCGCGGGTGCGGGGCGTGATCGCCGTCTCGATGCGCTTGGCGTCGATGAGATACGTGTCGGGCTCGATGTCGATGAACACCGGCGTCGCGCCCGTGTACAGGATCGCGTTGGCCGTGGCCGCGAACGTGTGGCTGACGGTGATCACCTCGTCGCCAGGCGCCAGGCCGAGACCGGCCACGATCGCCATGAGCGCGGTCGTGCCGTTGCTCGTGGCCACCGCGTGCCGGACGCCGCACAGCTCCGCCCAGCGGGTCTCCAGCTCGGCCACCTTGCGACCCTGGGCGATCATGCCCGAGCTCAGCACCTCGGTGACGGCCGCGGCTTCCTCGGGGCCCAGGTCGGGACGTGCGATGGGGATCATGCCGGTGCTCCTTGGGGCGGGACGAGCGGCCGCTCTTCGAGGGTCTCCGCGTCCGGCAGGTAGTGGTAGCGCCGCCCGCAGACCGGGCAGCGGAGGTCGGAGTCGGCCGCGTAGCGGTCGGGATCGGCGGGTGCCGGGTGACCGTTGTGATCCACGAGGCGCTGGCCGCAGGTGCACACCCAGCCGATCCGGCGCGCCGGGCTGCCGGCCACGAGGGCGTGGCTGGGCACATTCCGGGTGACCACCGCGCCCGCCCCGACCGTCGCAAACCGGCCGACCTCGACGCCGGCCACAACGACGGCTCCGGCGCCGATCGAGCAGCCCAGGCGAAGGAGGATCGGACTGACGACCCAGTCGTCCGCCCGGGCGAGCTCGCCCGTGACGGTGATCGCGCGCGGATAACGGTCGTTCGTGAGGATCGCGTTCGGGCCGATGAAGACGCCGTCCTCGACGGTCACGCCGTGGTAGACGAGCGCCAGGTTCTGGATCTTGACGCGGTTCCCGATGATGACGCCCTCGTCGATGAAGGCGTCGCGACCGACGACGCACTCAGCCCCGATCCGGGCACCGGTCCGCACCTGGGCGCGCTGCCAGATGCTCGTGCCGGGCCCGACCTGGACATCTGCTTCGAGGTCGGCGCTCGGGTGGACGCGAGCGTTCGGGTCGATCACCGCTGTGCTGGGCTCCTGTGCTCGGCGGGCGCCATGGGCCGGCCGAGGCGGCCCGTCGCGCGGGCCCGGAGGGCCGGCCACGCGAGAACGCGAACGCGTGCCGTCGGTGGCCGAGTATACCCGAGGGCCGTCCGACGCCGGTCCCGCGGGATCGGGCGCTGGCACCCTCAGCGTGGATCAGCCCCCTCGCCCTCCGAGGCCCGAGCGCGCTCGGTGGAGCGCATCGGGGCCGAGGATCCGAGCGCGCTCGGTGGAGCGCATCGGGGCCGAGGATTTCAGCGCCGGCGTCGAACGAGCGCCACCACGAGACCGAAGGCCGCGCCGAACGCGAGCGCGCCGCGCCAATCGAGGAGCGTCCGGACGGGTCCGTCGGTACGGCCGGCGATGACGAGCCCGGCCCCGCTGCGCTCGCCGAACGTGACCCGACCGGCGATCACCTGCCGGATGAACCCCTGCTCGAGGCGGACCTCGCGGGCAAGGGTCGGTCCGATGTAGCCCTGCGTGACCGACACGCTGTCGCCGAACGCCGCCCCGATGCCACCCATCTCGACCGTGATCCGGCCGCGCGCAACCCCGATGCCACCCAGCGTGACGGACACGTCGTCGGCGTTGGCTCGGCCGATGCCGCCCATCCGCAGCTCGACGGCTCGTGCCGTGACCTCGCCGATGCCGCCACGGTTGACGCTGACGCGATCGGCATGCACGGTGGGCTCGTCGGCGTTCTCGAGCTCCAGCGCTTCCTGGCCGGCCGACGTCACATCCGTTCCGGCCACCGGTTCCGTGCCCCTGTTCCGCCGTGACGGGGCGCCCGCGGTCCGCGCACGGGGCCGGATGACGCGAGGCGAGTCGTCGCCCGCGTCGGCCGGCGACGACTCGGGATCGGCGGCGCCGGCGGGTGCCGCTTCCGGTGCCGCCGTGTCGCTTGCGTTCAGGCCCGGGTCTGGCTCGCCGGCCAGCGCCGCGGCCTCACGCGCAGCCTCGGCCTCGGCTCCTGCGAGCTCGTCGCCGCCAGTTGGCTCGTCGGCCCCAGCATGGCCCTGATCGTCGGTCATCGACCCATCCTCGCTCGTCTCGGACGCGGTATCGGACTGTGTCAGCCTACCGCGACCGCGTCACCGATGGACGCCGGGGCGGTATTCTGCGCGCGGCGCCGGCGTCGCCGTCGCAACCGTCACACCTGAGTCTCGTATGCCTTCTCGCGCGCCGCAACCTGGCGCGGTCTCTCGATGAGCCGCTTCCGCGCCGCCGGCGTCGGCGTCCTGATCGTCGTCGCCGCGATCGGGCTCGTCCTCCTGCGTGGACCCGCCGCCGGATCGGCCAATGCGGGCCAGGCGGTCACCAGCCCACCGCCCTCCGTCGGCCCGTCCTCATCCGCGGTGCCAGGATCGGCGAGCCCCACAGCGCCCGGCGCGAGCACGCCGAGTCCGAGCCCGACAGCGCTGGCCACGCCCACGCCCGTCCCCACGCCGACGCCGGTCCCGAGCCCATCCCTGGTGCCGGGTCCGCTCGACGGAATCCCTGTCACGGTCGCGGCGGCCAGGCAACATCCGATCGCGGTCATGATCGACGACCTCAGCCCGGCCCGGCCACAATCCGGTTTCTCGTCGGCGTCGGTCGTGTGGCATGCGCCGGCGGAAGGCGGCATTCCGCGCTACATGATGATCTTCCAGTCGAAGGTGCCCGGCAACGTCGGGCCCGTCCGCAGCTCGCGCTACTACTTCATCGCGTGGGCAGCCGAGTGGCGCGCCGTCTACGTCCACGCCGGCGGATCGCCACAGGCGCTCGCCACACTCCGCGCGCAGGGTCAAGGCCAGCTGGTCTACAACGCCGACGAATTCCGCTGGGGTGGCTCGTTCTGGCGAGTCAAGACGCGCTTCGCGCCGCACAACCTGTACACCGACGGCGAGCATCTGCGCGCGCTGGTCAAGGCGATCAAGGCCAAGGACGTGACGATCACGCCGGCATGGACCTTCGCACCCGATGCGTCACCCGCCGCACGTCCCGTCGGGGGCACGATCGACGTCTCGTACCCGGCCAACAAGATCCACTATGCCTATGACCGGGCCAGCAATACGTATCGACGCTCGGTCACGACCGAGAGCAAGCAGAAGGACGCCGACACGGGCGCCCGGGTCGCGCCCAAGAACGTGATCGTCATGCTCATGCGCTTCGGGCCGCTCAACGACGGGCATCCGCAGAAGCACCGCCTCGAAGCCCAGGTCGTGGGCTCGGGACCGGTCTGGATCTCGACCAACGGCGTGACCCGCACGGGCACCTGGAAGAAGGCCTCCCTGACCGGTCCAACGCGCTTCTATCTGGCGAACGGCCAGGCCGTGGTCCTCACCGCCGGTCAGACGTTCGTGCAGGTCGTGCCCTCCGGCACGACGGTCTCATTCAAGGCCGGCGCGCCGGCACCGGTCGTTGTCCGGCCGCCGTACTCGGCGCTGCCGATCTAGCCTCGTGCGCCGGCCGCGGAGCGGGCGCGGGTTCGCCGCCGCTCCGACCTAGAGTCCGGCCGCCGTGAGCGCCGCGTTGGACACTCCGTAGCCGACCACGCCCACCGAGCCGAGCACGACGATCGTCGTCGGATGCAGGCGCGCGAGCTCGGTCGCGGTCGTGCTGGGTAGGCTGTCACGAGCCACGAGCAGGATCGGGCCATTGGTCCGGGCCGCGGTCACGGCCCCGGCCAGGGCGTCGGGGAAGTTCGCGCCGGTCGCGAGGTACACGATCGATGCGCCACTCGGGAACGTGTCCTTGCTGATCGCGGCCGCGGTCGCGTACCGGTCGCTGCCGGCCAGGCGGCGGGTGATCGTGGCACCGGCCGCGGTCCTGGCCGCGGCCAGCACGGCGTCGGGTACGACGCCGGTGGCGCCCAGGGCCACGATCGTCGTCGGGTGCAGGCGGGCGAGCTCGGTCGCGGTAGCGCTGGGTAGGCTGTCACGAGCCACGAGCAGGATCGGGCCATTGGTCCGGGCCGCGGTCACGGCCCCGGCCAGGGCGTCGGGGAAGTTCGCGCCGGTCGCGAGGTACACGATCGATGCGCCACTCGGGAACGTGTCCTTGCTGATCGCGGCCGCGGTCGCGTACCGGTCGCTGCCGGCCAGGCGGCGGGTGATCGTGGCACCGGCCGCGGTCCTGGCCGCGGCCAGCACGGCGTCGGGTACGACGCCGGTGGCGCCCAGGGCCACGATCGTCGTCGGGTGCAGGCGGGCGAGCTCGGTCGCGGTAGCGCTGGGTAGGCTGTCACGAGCCACGAGCAGGATCGGGCCATTGGTCCGGGCCGCGGTCACGGCCCCGGCCAGGGCGTCGGGGAAGTTCGCGCCGGTCGCGAGGTACACGATCGATGCGCCACTCGGGAACGTGTCCTTGCTGATCGCGGCCGCGGTCGCGTACCGGTCGCTGCCGGCCAGGCGCACGAAGTGGCTGCTCGACGGATCGGCCGTGTACGGCCGGAGCGCGTCGAAGGCGCCCGACGTGATCTGGCCGTTGAGCGTTTTCATCCAGTCGACCATCGTCGGGTCGCGCAGCTCGTCGATGTTGTAATTGGTGTTGCGCCAGATGTGATATGCGATGCCCCGGACGCCGAGGTATCGGAAGCCGTCGGTCACCTGGCGCGTCAGCTGGCTCTGGCTGGGCCGCTGCTTCTTGTGGGTCGCGGGTTTGAGGTACTTGTGCGTCTGGACCATGAGGTACAGGGCCGCACCGGGCGTCCTCGATGCGACCACCGAGCGCACGACGGGGAACCATGAGCTCGCGCCGGTCAGGTAGATCGAGTTCGTCCCGTTCGTGGTCTCGACCGGATACCAGTCGACCATGACGGCATCGGCCATGCCCGCCGTGTAGGGGTTGGCAGTCTGGCCGAAATGGGGCACGTCGCCGAACAGGGCCAGGACCGGGTGACCGGGATCGGCGGCCTTATACGCGGCATACAGCGAGCAAATCTCCGAAGCCGAGATGTTGCTCCAGGACGGCTCCTTGACCGATAGGTAGCCCCACGTCGCGCTCATGCCCTTCACCTGGCCCACGAGACTCGCGACGCGCGACGGATAGACGGCGCCCTTGACGTAGTCGACCGTATCGGGGAAGGCCCAGATGACCTTGAGGCCGCAGGCCTGCGCCGCGGCCGCGTATACCGTTCGGTTGAACGTGCCCTGGGCGTTCTTGATGACGAGCGTGGCGCCGTCGTGACAGATCCCGTTCGTGTTGTTCTGGAGGTCGGCCGTCGGGACCTCCTGCAGGATGGCCTGGTCGCCGGTGGCGATCGTCGCGGCGAGAGTCGGCACGGGGCTCGCGACGAGCCACGGCATGGCGATGCCGGCGACGAGGAGCGGGACGAGGCGTTGGATCCAGCGCAGGTCGGGTTGCATGTGGTGGCGGCCCGGTACAGAACGGAAGATGGTCATCCTGGCTGATATCCCACCCAGCCGCCACCCCACGGCCGAGTCAGGCCTCGGACCCCATAGGTACCGGAGGAGGCGGGACCGGGCCGCGCTTTCGCCGCGACCGAGGCGGCCTTTCGCCGCGACCGATCGGACGGTCCTAGCGACCTTGGACCGAGCCCCGTCGCGCGCCCACGTCGGCATACACCTGGCGCATCTCGCCGGCCACGTCCGCCCACGTGCGGCGCGGTCCTCGGGCGCGCTGGTGAGCCTCGGTCCGGAGCGCGTCGTACACCGGCTCGTCGGCCCAGATGGCGCGCAGCCCCGTCGCCAGACGGTCCACGTCCCGTGGCGGCACGAGGATCCCGGCCGAGCCGACGACCTCGGGCAGCGCCCCGACGGCGCTCGCGACCACTGGCGTGCCGCATGCGAGCGCCTCGATGGCCGGCACGCCGACCGCGTCCGCGAGGACCGGCAGGATGGCGGCTCGGGCGCCCGCGACGAGGGCGGCCAGGCGCTCGACGGGCAGCCTCGGGGCATACGCGAGGCAGTCACCCACGCCGTCGCGTGCTGCCGCCCGGGCGAGCGCGGCCCGATCGTCCGGGCTGGCGCCGACGAGCAGGACGCGTGGCGGCCACGCCTCCGAATTGGCCAGCTCCGAGGGCCGGCCGGCGCTGGCCAGCCGCGCCAGCGCGCGCAGAAGCGTGGCCAGATCGTGCCGCGCGTCGAACCGGCCCGCGTACACGAAGTAGCGCTCCGGAAGCCCGAGCCGCTCGCGCTCGGCGCGCCGGTCCGCGCCGTTGCGGGTACCGCCCGGGGCCAGCCCCGCGTCGGGCCGGAACGCCGGCCGAGCCGCCAAAGGCACGACTCGAATGCGATCGCGTGCCACATGGAGGCGGCGGCGGACCGCGCCGGCCACGGCGTCCGTGCCCACGACGACCGCTCGGGCGTTCCGGATGAGGCGGCCGCGCAGGCGCTGCCCGAAGCGGGCCGCGATGCTGCGCTGGTAGGCGGCCGCTAGCTCCCACGGAGCGAGATCGAGCAGGCTCACGACGAGCGGCACGCGCGACGCGATCGGGACGGCGCCGCCGACCGCATGGTAGACAGCCCCGGCGGCCCCGCCACGCTCCGCTCGCCATGCCGCACCCAGGGACGCGCCGCGAACGAGGATCGGATCGACCGTCAGCGCGCCAGAGCGCAGCAGCCGCGTCGGCGGCAGAAGCCGCCGGCCGGTGACTGTCAGCCGCTCGTAGCTTTCGGTCGGGTCGGGCAGGTCGGACGTGAGCAGGAGCACGAACGATTCACCCGAGACGGGCGTCGCGTCGAACGCGCCGAGGAGAGCCTCGAGGTATGCCGCCGTGACGGGCGCACGGTCCGGTTCCTGGATCGGGCGGGCATCGAGGATGATGCGCATGCCCGGCGGCGACGGTTCGGGCAGCTCCTCGCCGAGGCGGCGGGGCGGGTGGATCGAGGGCTCGCTCACCGCTGCCCGGACGGCCGGCGGAGGCGAGCCCGGAGCTCATCGAGTCGGAGCTGGACCACGACAAGCAGCGCCTCGACCACGATTCGCCGGCTCATCTTCGATTGCCCGACGCGGCGATCCCGGAAGGTGATCGGGACCTCGACCACGCGGGCACCGGCGCGCGAGGCGCGATACGTCATCTCGATCTGAAAGACGTAGCCGCCGGCATGCACGCCCTCGAACGGGATCGCCGACAGGATGCCCCCACGCCAGGCCTTGAAGCCACCCGTCAGATCGTTCGGTGCGAGGCCGAGCACGGCCCGTGCGAACAGGCTGCCGCCACGGCTGATCATGCGCCGGCCGATGCCCCAATCGACGACCCCACCGCCGGTCGTGTAGCGCGAGCCGATCACGAGGTCGGCGGCCCCCGCCCGGATGGGTTCGACGAGCGCGGCGAGCGCCGCCGGGTCGTGGCTCCAATCCGCGTCCATCTGGCACACGATCGTCGCGCCGGCCGCGAGCGCCTGCTCGAAGCCGTCGAGATACGCGCGACCGAGACCCTGCTTGCCGGGTCGATGGCGGACCCGGATGCGCGGCTCGGCCGCCGCGAGCTCGTCGGCGAGCCGGCCGGTGCCGTCGGGTGAATTGTCATCGACGACGAGCACGATCGAGCCCGGCAGGGCGTCCAACACGGCGCGGGCGATGCCGGGCAGGTTGTCGGCCTCGTCATAGGTCGGCAGCACGACCCATGGCCGGTCGAGCTCGTCGGTCAGGGGCGGCGGCCGTCCTGCCTCGGGGCCGGCCTGCGGTACGTCGGACATGCTCGGCAGTGTACGGGCCGGCCGGGCCCCAGGGCGCTGGCAGGCGCATGCGCGGCGCCCGCCCAGCCTTCGGCCGCGTCAGCCGCCGTAGGTGGACAGCAGGAACGCCACGCCAGCCGAGACGACGCCGGTGGAGCCCAGGATGACGATCTTGGCCGGCTTGAGGCGGGTCAGCTCGGTGGCCGTGGCGGCCGGGATCGAGTCGGGCGCGACGAGCAGGATCGGGGCGCCGGTCTGGCCCGCGAGGGGTGCACCGGCCAGGGCATCGGGGAAGTTGCCGCCGGTGGCGATGTACGCGACCGGCACACCCGGATCGACCGTGGCCGCGCTGATCGCGGCCGCGGTCGCGTAGCGATCGGTGCCGGCCAGGCGGCTGACGCTGCCGGTGGTGAACGCGGCGAGGTCCGACGCCACGCCAGCCGAGACGACGCCGGTGGAGCCCAGGATGACGATCTTGGCCGGCTTGAGGCGGGTCAGCTCGGTGGCCGTGGCGGCCGGGATCGAGTCGGGCGCGACGAGCAGGATCGGGGCGCCGGTCTGGCCCGCGAGGGGTGCGCCGGCCAGGGCATCGGGGAAGTTGCCGCCGGTGGCGATGTACGCGACCGGCACACCCGGATCGAAGGTGGCCGCGCTGATCGCGGCCGCGGTCGCGTAGCGATCGGTGCCGGCCAGGCGGCTGACGCTGCCGGTGGTGAACGCGGCGAGGTCCGACGCCACGCCAGCCGAGACGACGCCGGTGGAGCCCAGGATGACGATCTTGGCCGGCTTGAGGCGGGTCAGCTCGGTGGCCGTGGCGGCCGGGATCGAGTCGGGCGCGACGAGCAGGATCGGGGCGCCGGTCTGGCCCGCGATGGGTGCGCCGGCCAGGGCATCGGGGAAGTTGCCGCCGGTGGCGATGTACGCGACCGGCACACCCGGATCGAACGTGGCCGCGCTGATCGCGGCCGCGGTCGCGTAGCGATCGGTGCCGGCCAGGCGGCTGACGCTGCCGGTGGTGGCGCTGGTCATGCGGGCAGCGAGCACGTCGTCGGTCGTCTGCGCGAGATTGCCGACGATCGACCGGTAGTAGTTGGCGTTCGTCTTCTCGGGATCGAGGATCGCTGCCGCGCTCGGTGTGCGACTCGAGCCGTACAGGATCGAGTGGTCGTGGAAGCTCGGTACCCCGCGCCACACGTCGTACAGCGACTCGTGCTGGGTGAACAGCGCATCGAGGTACGAGCTGGCGCCGCTGTGGCCGTCCGCGATGACGGCCGCGGCCCCGGCCGCGAGGAACGCCGAGGCGTAGTTGTCCGCGCGCTGCTCCGCAACCGACAGGCTGGGCTGGGCATCGCCCGGCTCGGAGTTGCCCGACGCGTAGCACAGGTTGTGCAGGAGGACGAGCGCGCCCGGCGCGAGATCGAGCGTCCGGATGTCCGGCTCGCCGTAGTAGACGCGGTTCGAGTCGCCGGCGCCGGCGGTCTTGTTGAGCCCGAAGCCGTCCTTGGTCTTGAACGCAGGGTCGTACGTGTACGGGCTCGGCCAACCGTTGCCATGGCCGTGGTAGATGACGACATTGGCGCCGGCGACGGCCGCCTGGACCGCGGCCCATGTCGCATTCGGGCTGTAGATCCGGACCACGTTCGGCGTGTACTTGAGCGCCGTCGCGTACTCGACGTCCGCGTACGAACGGTACGTGGATGTCGTGCCCTCGGTCGCGCCGACGATGATCACCACCTTGGGCGAGGTCGCCGTCGGTGCCGGCTCCGTGGCGTCGGCCGGGGAGACGACGACCGTTGCCGCGATCGCGCCGGGCACGGCCACGGCGACGAGGACGAGGAGGCTGGCGGCGAGGGCGACGCTGATGGTCCGCAAAGGTTCGCTCCGGATTGGCGCCGGTCATGTGCGCCCCGGGACCGGGCGCCGGCGGCCGCTGGCGAGGTACTCCGGCAAGGGTCGTCGACCCACCGGCGCACGCCAATCGCGGGATGGTCACGACGGGTCATGGCCCCAAGGTCCCCAGTTTGGTGCGCAGATCGAGGGATGGGTAGGGTCCGGTTCGGATCAGTCGCCGCGACGCGGCGGTGCCCGCCGGCACCACGGGCGTCACACGCCGCAAGCCGGCGCCCGCAGGCTCAGGCCTCGAGATCCGCCAGGAGCCGCGCCAGTGGCGGGTTGCGCCGGTCCCGGTCCGACAGGATCGGGCGGCCGTCGGGCGTCACCGACAGCCGCGGCCAGGGGACACCGACGGCCGGGTCATCCCAGGCGAAGCCAAGCTCGTCCGAGCCGTCGTACTCGTTCGTGACCAGATACAACAGCTCGAGCGATTCGAGTGCGAGGAACCCATGCGCGACCCCGGCGGGGATGACGACCCAGTCGTCGGGGCCGAGCTCGCGCGTCTCGACGGGCGGCCGGCGGCCGGGCTCGGCTCGAACGGCACGTACATCGACGAGCGCGACGAAGGCACGGCCCGAGAGCACGGTCCAGTAGTCGAGCTGGCGCCGGTGGTAATGCAGCCCGCGCAGGACGCCCTGCGCCGAGGTCGACAGGTTGGCCTGCACGAAGTGCGCGTCGGGCAGGCCGGTCGCCAGCTCTGTGAGCTCCGGAAAGGTGCTCGCCCGCCATACCTCGCGGAATGAGCCGCGCCGGTCGGCGTGACGATCCGAACGTCCATGGAGGACACCCGGGATGCCGGCCACGGAGCGGTCGGTGGCGGCGGCGTGGAGATCTCGCTCGTCACTCATCGGGCGGCGGCGTGGGAGCGCAGCAGCGCCGGCGCGTAGTCGGCCATGGCCTCGGCCCAGGACCGCAACGGCTCGCCGGACGGCAGCGGGGTGGGCGCGAGGACGCCCAGCGCGGCGGCGTCGAAGCCCGAGCCCACGTCGACCCGGGCACGGTCTCGACCGGAACCTCGATGGCCGCCCGCTCGATGACGTCGCGAGCCCAATCGGCGCGCGATGCCCAGGGCCCGTTCACGACGTGATGGGTCCCCGCGATCTGCCCTGCTCCCGCCAGCTCGACGATGGCCTCGGCGAGATCGGCCACGAACGTCGGACAGCCGTATTCGTCGCCGACCGCGCGAAGCGGCTCGCGCGCCACTCGGGCCCGCTCGGCCGCGGCCACGATCTTGGTCGGGAAGTCGGGCCGACCGGGACCGAACAGCCAGCTCGTGCGGACGATGCCGAGCTGCGGCATCGCCGGCGGCGACCTCAGTAGGCGGCGCGGGCGCGAAGCTCGCCCTCGAGCTTGCTCGCCCCGTAGGGGTTGATCGGCCCGACCGCATCGCTCGGGCCGTACCCGACGCCGTCGGTCCGATGCCCGTCGAAGACCTCGTTGGTGGAGATGACGACGAGGTCCACGCCGCGTGCAACGCATGCCTCGGCGAGGATCCCGGTCGCGAGGCCGTTGCGGGCCACCGCCAGCTCCGGCTCGCGAGCGCACGCGTCGACGTCGGTCCAGGCCGCGGCATGGACGACGAGCCTCCGGTCGCTCGCGGTCGACGAGCCCTGACGAACGCCCCGGGGGCATCGAGGTCGAACTCGGGTCGCAGCCAGGCCCTGGGCTCGAGCGGCACGAAGGGTGCCGCACCGAGCGCCTCGACGAGTGCCCGCCCCAGGCGCCCGCGGGCGCCCGTCACCGCGACGCGCATGGCGTTCCGCTCAGACCGGCTCGACGCTTGACGAGCTGGCCAGCCGGCGTCCGTACTGGCGCTCGTAATACGCGTCCCAGTCGCCCGACTTGATCGCACGCCACCACGCGACGTTCGTCACGAACCAGTCGATCGTCCGCTCGAGGCCGTCCTCGAAGGACACCTGGTTGCGCCAGCCGAGCGCCCGCAGCTTCCCGCCGTCCATGGCATACCGACGATCGTGGCCGGGCCGATCCTCGACGGTGCGCACGAGCGACCAGGGCTTGCCGAGGCGCTGGAGCAGCGCGCCGATCAGTTCCCGGTTGGGCAGCTCCAGGCCGCCCGGCACGTTGTACGTCTCGCCGGCCACGCCGTGGCGCAGGACCCAGTCGATCGCGCCGGCGTGGTCGGACACGTACAGCCAGTCGCGTCGCTGGAGTCCGTCGCCGTACATCGGCAGCGGCTCGATCCTCGATCGCGTTCGTGATGAACAGCGGGATGAGCTTCTCGGGATGGTGGTACGGGCCGTACGTGTTCGAGCCCCGGGTCGTGACCGCGTCCAGCCCGTAGGTCACGTGGTAGCTGCGGACGAGCAGCTCGCCCGGCGGCTTTCGCGGCGGAGTACGGCGAACGAGGCGAGAGGACGTCGGTCTCCAGCGCGTGCCCGTGCTCGACCGATCCGTAGACCTCGTCCGTCGACACCTGGAGGTACCGCGGCGCGGCGCGGCGCTCCCCCGTCCGCGCGCGATCGGCCTCGCGCCGACAGGCCTCGAGGAGCACGTGCACGCCGATGACGCCCGTCCTGAGGAACGCCTGGGGTCCAGGATGCTACTGTCGACGTGCGATTCGGCGGCGAAGTTCACGACCGCGTCGACCTCGGCGACGAGCCGCCCGACCAGCGCGGCGTCCGCGATGTCGCCCTCGACGAAGGTGAGGCGCGAGGCGCGCGTCGGATCGGCGTCGACCGGCGCCAGGTTGGTGACGTTGCCCGGCATACGTCAGCTTATCGAGCACGGTGATCCGCGTGCCGTCGTCGCGAGCGAGCACGTCGCGGACGTAGCAGCTAGCCGATGAAGCCCGCCCCGCCGGTCACCAGGAGCGGGCGGCCGAGACGGCTCGGGCGTCAGCTGCGCGGGTCGCTGGGGCGGCAGCCATCGGCGCCGAGCTCGCCGCTGCCGTCCGCCGTCGGCACGCGATGCTCGGCCGCCCGGAGCAGGGACGGCACGGTGCCGGCGTCGGTCCAGTGGCCCTCGTAGACGCGCGGTGAACAGGCGCCGATCGGGCACGTAGTGGTTGAGGACGTCGGTGATCTCGAACTCACCGCGGCCAGATGGGGTCAGCCGCTCGATGACCTCGAAGGCCGCCGGCCGCAGGAAGTACACGCCGATCGGGATGAGGTCGCTCTTGGGCTGCTCGGCTTCTCGTCGAACCGCGACGACCGACCCTCCGCGTCGAGCTCGGCCACCCCGAACCGGCGCGGATCGGGCACGCGGTACAGGAGCGTTCCCGCGCCCCAGGCCCCGCCTCGAACTCGCCGCGACGTCGGCCAGGGCCGGCCCGCGCAGGATGTTGTCGCCCAGGACGCAGCAGAACGGCTCATCGCCGACGAACCGCGCGCGCGAGCCCGATGGCGTGAGCGATGCCCAGCGCGCCCTGCTGGTAGCGGTAGGTCAGGTCGAGCCCGAAGTGCGATCCGTCGCCGAGCAGCTCGACGACGTCGCCGACGCTCTTGCCGCCCACGACGACCATGACCTCGCGGATGCCCATGCCGGCCAGCGTCTCGATCGGGTAGTAGATCATCGGCCGGTCGTAGATCGGCAGCAGGTGCTTGTTGGTGACGATCGTCAGTGGGAGCAGCCGGCTGGCGGTCCCACCGGCCAGGACGAGCCCCTTCACCGGCATCCCTCGCGTCATCCGCCGAAGCGTACCAGCCGAGCACGCCGTCCCGGTACCGCCCGCGTGTTGGCGCCCCTCAACGCCGCCTGGCACCCTCAACGCCGCACGCCCGCCCTCCGACGGCGGAGCGAGCTCGATGGAGCGCATCAGCCGGAGGATGCGCTCGATGGAGCGCATCAGCCGGAGGATGGCAGGTTCAGCGGCGACGGCGACGGGCGCAGGGTGGGCCGTGGCGCCGGCGTCGACGCGGGCCGGGCGTGTAGCACGGCACCTCGCTGCCTGGGCGACCGTGTTGTCCGCCCCGCCGGTGCACGGCACGGGCTGCTGGTCGATCGGTGGCAGCCCACCCTCGTAGTCGGTGATGACGAGCACGAACTCGAAGCTTGTCGAGCTTCGGCGGCGGGCTTGAGGTAGGCGGCCTGGACGACCGTCGTTCGCGTCGCGGCGCGACGTCGATGACGCTGCCCGATGACGAGCCCCTTGCGGGTAAGGCGAGCGGATCCCGCCGGCGAGCTCGATCCCGGCCGTCGTAGACCTCCTCGTCGATCTTGACCGTCACCGCCGCGTCGATCGTTCTGCATCGCCAGCACGCCACCGAGCTGGCCAACCACCTCGCCGGTCGCGCCGCTCGTGCGCAGCCTGTCCGATCACGGTCGACCGGCTGTCCGTGATGAGCAGCACATGGGCGAACGTTCGGCCCGCGTCCGTGACCCGGCCCGCGAGCGCCCCGCCCGCCGCGATCACGACGTCGCCTGTCGCGATCCCGTCGTACGAACCCTTGTCGAGGACGATCAGCCGCCGGAACTCGGACGAGTCGCGTGCGATGACCTGGCCGCCACCGTCGGTAGTCCAGCCCGCTTCGAAGCTGCAGCAGCGCCGTCAGCTGCTCGTTCTCGCTGGCGGACCGAGTCGAAGCCGCGCCCCTCCGTCCGAGACTCGCGCGTTCTCCGGCGGAGCGCGCCGTTCTCGACGCGCAGCCGGTCGATCTCGGCGACCGCGCCGACGATCGAGCCACGCGGCCGACGCGAAGTCGTGGAGCGTCCCCTGCAACGGCCGGAAGGCGAACGCGACGCCGCGCTGGACCTCAGCTGCACGGCGCTTGCCCGGAGAAGGCCATGAGCAGCGAGGCTGACCGAGAGCAGCAGCGACGAACGCGATGCCCCGACGACGGGTCGAGCTGCTGGCAGGAGGCTGGTCATGGCGACGGCTCCGCGGTCAGGAGGCCTCGGGTTGCGGCGCGTCAAGGCGGTGCCCGGCCCGCGCGGCCGGGCGTCAGCGCGGCGGGCGGGCTGTACGTGTCGGCGACGAGCACCCGCTCCATCGTCGGGTTCGCGAGCTCCTGGAGGACCACGCCCGGTGCCGCGCGCGACGCACGTCAGCGGATCGTCGGCGATGTGCACGGGCATCTGGGTCGCCTCCGCGACCCGGCGATCGAGGCCGGCGAGGAGCGCGCCGCCGCCGGCGAGGACGATGCCCTGGTCCATGATGTCGGCCACGAGCTCCGGTGGGGTCTCCTCGATCGTGTCCTTGATCGTGTCGACGATCTGCTGACCACGGACGGCTCGATCGCCTCGCGGACCTGGTCCGCGCCGACCTCGACGGAGCGCGGCAGCCCGGTCAGCAGGTCGCGGCCGCGGAGCGTGACCCGCTGGGCGTCCCACTCGCCCGGATAGCCCGGACCCGATCGCGATCTTGATGTCCTCGGCCGTCCGCTCGCCGAGGAACAGGTTGTACTCGCGGCGCGCGAACGCGACGATGTCCTGGTCCATCTCGTCGCCGCCGATGCGGATGCGAGCGGCGACGACGATCCCGCCGAGCGAGATGACCGCCACCTCGGTCGTCCCGCCGCCGATGTCGACGATGAGCGAGCCCGACGGCTCGCTCACCGGGCAGGCCGGCGCCGATCGCGGCGGCCATCGGCTCCTCGATGAGGCGCGCCCAGCGGGCGCCGGCGTTCAGCGCCGCATCGCGCACGGCCCGCTTCTCGACCTCGGTCACGCCCGACGGGATCCCGAGCAGCATCCGCGGCCGGGGGATCAGGCCGACGCGGTCGTGCACCCGGTTCACGAAGTACTTGATCATCTGCTCGGTCACGTCGAAGTCGCTGATGACCCCGTCGCGGAGCGGCCGGATCGGCGATGATCGAGGCCGGGCGTGCGGCCGACCATCCGCTTCGCCTCGGCGCCGATCGCGAGGACGCGCTTCGGTCTTCGCGTCGATGGCGACGACGCGACGGCTCGCGATCACGATGCCGCGGTCGCGGACGTGGACGAGCGTGTTCGCGGTCCCGAGGTCGATCCCGATGTCGCGGGAGAAGAGCCCGAGGAGTCGGTCCAGCATGCTGACGGAATGAACCTCGTGGTCGGGGACCGGACGGCTCCGGCACGTGGCGGGGCGGGGACGGTCGCGGGGAGGGCCGGGACGGACCCGGCCGCGAGACGGGCGAGCGGGCGCGAGCAGTATACCCGCGCCCCGGTGGCTCGCCCATGCGGCGCCCTCCGTAGGCGCGGGCCGTCGTTCCCGTCGCGGCAACCGGCCGCCGCGGCCCGTCCCCCGCGCGTCGCGACAACCCGCGGGCGCGGCCGGTCCCGCGCGCCGCGGCGCCCGGTCATGCCCCTCGTGCGCTGGGCGCCCGGCCCGTTCCCGGGCGGTCGAACGACGACGCCCCGGTCCCGGAGGCTGACCCAGACATCGTGCCCCACCACGAGGTGGTCGAGCACGTCGACGTCGAGCAGCCGGCCGGCCGCGATCGCCTCCGCCGTGAGGTGCAGATCGTCCGGGCTCGGGCGTCGGGTCGCCGCTCGGGTGGTTGTGGACGAGGATGACGCCGCTAGGCGTCCAGCCGGACCGCGTCGCGGAACAGCTCGCCGACGCGCACGAGCGACGACGCGACGTTGCCGACGTACACGGTCGACGACCCGGAGCACGGGTTCTTCGTGTCGAGCAGCACGACCCGCAGCTCCTCGCGCTCGAGGCGCCCCATCTGGAGCACGAGCCGGTCGGCGACGTCGCGCCGGCGAGCGGACGGTCCAGCGGCCGGCCGGCCAGTCGGCCAGCAGGCGCCGGCCGAGCTCGAACGCGGCGGTCAGCCTGCGCCGCGCTGGCTACGCCCATGCCCGGGATCGACTCGAGCTCGGCGTCGCTCGCGCGTGCCAGGCCGGCAGGCCGTCGTGGCGAGCGAGCGCGTCCGTGGCGAGATCGATCGCGCTCCGGCCGCGTGATCCGGAGCCCCACAGGAGCCCGATCAGCTCGGCCGCCGACAGCCCGCCGGCACCATGGCTCGCGAGCCGTTCTCGCGGCCGCTCCGTGCGTGGCAGCTCGCGCAGCAACCGGCTCGGGCCCGCGACGAGCCGGGGCCGAGGGTATGGCCGGGAGTCGACCGGTCGATCCTCGTCCATCCCCATCTGGCCCTCCAGTCGTCAGTCGAGGCGCTCCCGGACCCGAACGACGGAGCCCGCCAATTCCTCCGCCGTCCGGGTCTCGGGAACACGGCCCACCTTAGGCGTCCGGCCTTGCCCGGGGCTTGTGACGGGCGGTGCCACGGATCATCGCGGGCTTCGCGGCCGCTCCCACGCCGCTCGACCGCGCCTTCGGGAAGAGCACGCCGCTGAGCGCGGACGAGCTCGGCCGGGCCATCAAGGAGGTCGCGCGTCGGTGCGTGGCCGGTCGCTACTGGGCCGCGAACGCGAAGAGCAGCGTCACCCCGTTGTAGGCAGCGTGCAATGCCACGGACGGCCACAGCGACCGGAACCGCAGGAAGACCCAGCCGAGCGCAAGCCCGATCGGGATGCGAATTGCGAACGCCACGAAGGCGGCCTGGGCCGCCGGCAGGAAGGAGTCGCCCGTGATTCCGGTCAGGACGTGCACGAACGCGAAGAACAGGCCGCCACGCATGATCGCCCGCACGTGCCCCAGGCGGCGCGCCCACGCCGTCGTCGCGAACCCACGGAAGAGCATCTCCTCCGACACCGGCGCGACGACCACGGCGACGACCGCGTTGACCAGCCAGCCGGTCGCGTCGGTTGGCTGTGGCAACGGGCTCTGAGGCACGGGCAGGAAGCTGGTGAGGATCGCGGCGAGGATGGCGGTCACGAACACGATCGGCACAGCCAGCGTGACCGCCCGAAGGACGTCGCCGATGACGGCCCGGCTCGGCAGCCGCATGCCGATCTCGTCCCAGCTGAGCGAGCCCGTGCCGACGACCGCCAGGCCGACCACGAGGAAGTACGCGGCGGCCGTGGCAAGCGATCCGGCGAGCAGGCCGAGCGGGCCGTCGCTCGGCACGTCGGCCAGGTCGAAGACGAGTCCCAGCCCGACGCCGAGCAGGAAGACGAGTGGGATCGTGGCGGCAAAGACCAGGAACGGGCTCGGTCCCGCGTAGCCCGCGACGCCGCGCGCCCGGCGCTCGAGCGCCTGCGACCCCGCGCCCGCGACGAGGCCGGCCGACAGGAGCGCCAGCCCGAGGCTGACCAGGACCAGCCGTGCGAGATCGGTCGCCAGCCCCCCGACGAGGATCGCCCCGATCCCAAGGATCGAGGCCAGCCAACCAACCACGAACAGGCCGGGGGCCGCGCGGCCCTCGATCGTGAATGTGCCCGAACCGGGCGGTCCGGCGGATCGGCGATCCGCGTCCGGCAGGGTTGCCGGCGCTGGGTCGGGAGGGTGGCTTGCCGTCGGCTCCGTGGCCGCGTCGGGTTCAGGCCTCGAGGCGGGCGGCTGCGATCCGGTCCCCTCCGGCGTCTGGCCGGTGGAACCGGAGCCGGAGGTCAATGCTCGGGTAGCGGATCGCTGGCCGGACCGGCCGCGCTCGATCGGGCGACGCGGCTGCGAGTGCTGCTCCGAATGGACGCCCGGGCCGCCGCTCGTTCGTCACCGACTGCCACCCGCTCCGCGATCGGCGCGGCCCTCGGCTCGGGTCGCCGAGCCGGCGGCAGGCCTCCGGGAATGGGCTCCAGGGCCGCGGCGACCTCGCCCCGCTCGAAGTCCTTGCCGCACCAGGCGCAGATGGTCCAGTCGAGACCGACGAGCCGTGAGCAGTTCGGGCAGACACGGCTCAACCGCGTCCGACACGTCGGACAGATGATCCATTCGTCGTGAACACGGCGGTGACACGCCGGGCAGTGGTGGATCGCCTCGACCTCGGCCAGCAGCGCCTCCTCCGCCAGATTGCGCTCGTACACCTCGCCCAGACGCTCCTGGGGCCGGATGACCCGGTACACGAAGATCGCGAACGGGAAGAGCACCGGTGTCGCGATCACGATCAACGAGGCACCCAGGTACGGCACGATCGGGTTGTCCGTGCGCGACTGCAGGTCGCGGAACGCCCAGTACGACGCGGCCAGCCAGAGCACGACGAAGTAGACGGCGATGGCCTTCAGACCGAGCTGGACCATGGGGCTGTCGAAGATCGAACCGATCCCGTCGAACAGCTGTTGAAGCTCTTGCGGCATGCGCTGGTGCGTGCCTCCCTGACTGGTGATCGGATCGAACGCTCGCCCGGCGACGACCGCCGGGCAGTGTAACAGGCCGGTGCGAGCGCTCCGGTCGAGCCTAGACGCTCGGTCGGGGGTCGTCGTGACGCAATTCGCGACGTTCGATGACTCCAGCCGCGAAGAGGATCGCCCCGCCAAGCGCACAGGCCGTGACGCCGGGTCCGATCCCGAACGGTCCGGCCGCGTACGTCCACGACAGCCCGAGCAGCAAACCGCCGGCACCGAGCGCGATCACACCACTGCGGATCCAGCCCGGCAACGGGTTGCGAACGATCTGCAGCCCCAGGACGCCGAGGGCCGCAAGCGCGACGAGCAGGTACGCCGGATTCGCCAGGCCCCAGCGGCCCAGGTATCCGGGGTCGCCCTGCGCGCCGATGACACCCTGCGCCGACCACGGCAGGACGAACGCGACCGCCGCCACGACCGCGCCGACGGCGCTGACCCAGCCGGCGACGGTCGTGGGCCGGACGAAGGCGCCGTCCAGGGGCGCCTCGACGGATGCCGTGGGAGTCTCGCCACTCGTGGCCGACTTGCCGTCGCTGATCGATCGGCCGGACGCGGGGAATCCGGGCGTCGGCCGGGCGACCGCGGACGCGGGCTCGGGCTGTGGCGCCGGCGTGAACATCGCCGACGGCGGAAGGTAGGCGCCGGCGAGGTGCCGGGCGGGCGCGTCGAGGTCGGGTTGGCCGCCGAGCCGCTCGAGTTGGACAGCCCAAGCCGGAGTGGCAAAGAACGCGGCGGCGCCGGGCGCCGCGGCTGGCCAATCGGGAAGGGTCGGCAGCGCGGGGTTCGTCGCGCCGGCGACCGGCGCGCCCCGCCCGCCAGGGGCTGCGCCTGCTCCCGACGGATCCTGGTCGGGCTCGGTCGCGGAGGCGTTCGGCGCCTGACCGGTGTCCCGCGCCGGCCCGGTCGCAGCGAGTGTCGGGTCGAGCGGTCGGACCTGCGCCGTCGCGAACGCGGCCAGGGGCTGATCCTCGTCGATGTCCACGAGATCGTCGGGCAAGGGTCCCTTCCAGTCGGGCAGCGCCGGGGCGACGGGTTCCGGCGCAGGTGTGGGATCCGGCTCCGCAGCGACACCGGCGGCAGCGACACCGGCTGCAGGCTCGCCGGCGGCAGCCTGGAGCGCCGCGCCCGGCTCGGCGTCGACCGTAGGCTCGAGCGCCGAGTCGACCGACAGCGACCGGTCGGCAGCGGGGCTGACGGCCGCGGCCGCGACGGCCTCGGGCGCGACGTCCTCGGGCGCGACCGCCTCGGACGCGACGGCCTCGGGCGGACCGACCGCAGCGATCGGATCGGGGTGGTCGACCGGGGCCGGCATGAGTGCCGGGCGCATCGCCCGGACGGAGCCGGCGACCGAGGCCAGGAGGGCTCCGCACTCCGTGCACGACAGCCGCCCGTACGGCAGACCTGCCCCGCACTCGGGACAGACGACAATCGTCGTCGCCACACTGACCTCCACTGACCATGGATCGGCAAGGTGCCGAGGACGCTCAGGCTGACAGAGGTCGCGGCCCGTGGCCAACCCCCCACCGGGACCACCCTTCGACCCACCGAACGTCCCGGCTCGCCACCGGACGGTCGGCCGAATCCTACGCTCGGCCGGGCTCCGCGTGGACCCGCTGCGTGAGCCGGCCGAGACGGCGCGGTCGGGCGCGGTGTGCTTCGAGCGTCCAGCTCGCGGCTCGCCAACTCGAAATGGCCGCCGCGAGCACGAGCGCGCCGAGCCAGGCCCCGACGAGGAGCAGCGTGCCACCGACCACGACGAGCAGGTTCGCCTCGACGCTCAGGGCATCGGTCAGCTGGCTCCAGATGACGGCCGAGGCCACGAGCCCCGGCGCGCCGGCGATGACCGTCAGCGCGAGGCCGAGGAAGGCCGTGAGCAGGGTCCCGAGCGGATGCGTCACGACGCTGCCGACGGCGACCGAGAGCGCACCGAGAACGGAGCGCTCGTCGAACACGATCGCGCGCGCCGCGAGCGCACCCAGCGTCTCGCCGGCGAGCCACGCCGCGAGCACGAGCGCCAACGCGTCTGGAACGTCTCGGACGACGCGCACGACGATCGAGGTCGCGAGCTCTTCGGGCAGGACCAGCTCATGGTAGGTGGCGCCGACGATGCGCGGCACCGCGAAGACGACGGCGAGAACGAGCGGCGCGTGCGCGATCAGCCGCGCCACGAGGATGCGGACCGCATGCCGGCGGGCCGCCATGCGCCCGCGGCCAGCCGACGCGGCCTCGGGCGATCGGCCGTCGGCCCTTCGTACGCCGAGGATCGCGCCGACATCCTCATCGTCGCCGAGCGCGCGGACGATCTCGACATCCAGAGCCGCCCCGATGATGCCCGACGTCACCAGCCACGTGACGAACAGCATGCAGGCGATGCTGAGCAGCCGGATCACACCCGGCGTCGGGCCGCCCAGGGCCATCTCGGCGACATACGGAGCGAACACATTCGAGATGCCGGTCGGCGTCGGGACGACGACGATCGGCAGTGCGAACAGCACGATCCCACCACGGACCAGGAACGACGCCAGAGCGAGCGGCCACAGCGCCGGCCGGCTGAGCGTCGCCACGGCTGCGGTGGTCATCGCCCGGCCCCAGGTCGCGGAGCGGGCCGTGTCGGCCGGGTGAGCCTCGGGCTCGGAAGACGCCTCTCGGCGCTCGGGCGCGGACGACGCCTCGGTCACGGCGCCGCGCTGCCGCTGGCCCCGGGCGACGCGGGCACGACGCGCTGCAGCTCGGCGAGGGCCTGCTGGACGAGCGCGATCTCGCGACCGTACGTGGCGAAGTCGCCTGCCCGGAGCGCCGCCTGCGCCGCTTCGAAGTGGGTGTTGGCGTACGCGATCAGCGCGGCGACGTCGCCGCTCGGCGGACTTGCGGCCGGACCCGACGGCGCTGGGCCCGAGGGGCTCGCGCTGGGACCGACGCTCGGGCTGGGCGACGGGCTCGGGGAGGAACCGCCGCCCTGGGGCGGTGGCACGGCGCCGCCGCTGATGAGCAGGTTCAGGGCCTGCGCGAGGGTGTCGCCCCACACGACCCGCGTCGGCGACGCGACCACGATCTTCTGGAACTGCGGGAACGCCGACCCGGTGGACTGGAGGTAGACGGGCTGCAGATACAACAGGGAATTGTCGACGGGCACGACGATCAGGTTGCCACGGATGACCTTGCTCCCGGATTGGTTCCAGAGCGAGATCTGACCGCTGATCTCGCTCTGCTGATCGATCAGCGAATCGACCTGTGCCGGACCCAGGACCGTGGTATTCGACGGGAACTGGTAGACGCGCACCTGCCCATAGTCCTGTCCGTCCGAGCGCGCAGCGACCCACGCGATCATGTTCGGCCGGCTGGCCGGGATCATCGGCTGGAGCAGCAGGAACTCCGGATGGGATTGGTCGGGCAGGCGCATCTCGACGTAGTACGACTGCGGCGGCAGGGTCTGGTCGCTGCTCGACAAGGTCGGCACGGTCCAGACGTCGTCCCGCTGGAAGAACGTGAGCGGGTTCGTGACGTGGTAGCGGCCGTACATCCGGCTCTGGATGTCGAACATCGCCTCGGGGTAGCGGATATGTGCGCGAAGGTCCGCCGGCATCTGGTCCATCGGCGTGAACAGACCCGGGAACACGCCCTCGTATGCGCGCAGGATGGGGTCGCTCGGATCCGCCGCGTAGAAGGTCATCGTGCCGTCGTACGCGTTGACCACGATCTTGACGCTGTTTCGGATGTAGTTCAACGGCGGGCCGTTGAGCGTGGCGTCGGGCAAATCGGCCGGGTCGAACGGATCGGCGTTCGGGAAGCGGTCGCTGGTCGTGTAGGCGTCCTGGATCCAGGCCAGGCTGCCGTCCTCACGGACGACCAGGTACGGATCGCCGTCGTAGCGTAGGAACGGCGCGATGCGTGGCAGCCGATCCGAGATGGAGCGGTGCATGAGGACCTGGCTGTCGTTCGTGATCTGGTCGCTGATGAGCAGATTGAGATCGCGGAAGCGGCCCGCGAACAGCAGCCGGGACAGCGTCGTGTCGAGGCAAATCCCCGTGCTGCCCGACCAGTGCGTCTCGGCGCCCAATTCGGAGCCGACCTGGATCGCGGCGGGCGTCGGGCTCGGGGCCGCGCTCGCGCCGCTTGCGCTGGCTGCCGGCTCGCTTCCGGCGGGCGACGGCGATGCGCCCGGCGGGGCCGTTCCGTTGTCGCTCGTCGGGTAGTCGAACTCGGGCTGCCGGGCACCGGTGACGACCCAGCTCGTGGCCCGTTCGCCGAAGTAGAGGCGCGGCTGTCGGATCGGGGGGGCACCTGACGAGCTGACGGGTGGCAGGTCGCGCACGATGAGATGCGGCTGGCCCTGGCCCACGACCTCGTTGACGGGCACCATCGCGAGGCCGATGCCGTGCGTGTAGATGATGCGCTCGTTGAGCCAGTTCGAGGCCTGCGGGATCTTATCGACCGCGAGCTCGCGGCCAGAGAGCATGACCTGACGGGGGCTGCCGTCGATGGTGTAGCGGTCGGTGTCGACGTCGACGAAGTCGTAGTACTGACGCACCGTCTGGAGCTGATCGAGGGTCGTGCCCAGCGGTCGGTAGTCCCACAGCCGCGCGTTCTGGAACGTGGCCGATTCCTTCTGTAGATCGGCCTGCGTCAGCACCGCCTCGCCGTCGTAGCGGGTCACGTCCCAGGCATTCAGCCCGTACGCCAGTCGGGTCATGTTGATGTTGTTCGAGATGTACTGGCCTTCCTTGTCGATCGGGTTGGGGTTGACCACGAAGCGCTGAACGACCTCGGGGTAGATGCTGCCGAGCGCGATCGAAGCCACGAGCCACACGGTCACGGCACCGGCCAGCGGCCACACGTAGCGCGTGAACGCACCGCCGACGAGGAACGCGGCGGCGAGCGCGGCGATGACGGTCAGCACGTCCAGGCTCAGGAAGCGCGCGGCCTGGTCCGTGTACGAGACGCCGGTGGCGACGCCGCTCGTGGAGTACACGAGCTCGAACTTGTCGAGTTGATAGCCGACCGCAATCGACACGAGGACGAGGGCGCCGAGCGCGGCGAGGTGGACGCGGATCGCGGTCGCCACCTCGAGCCCGTCGCGCAGGGCGGCGATCGCGTAACGAGCCCCGACGGCGAGCAGCGCGCCCACGATGAGGGCATTGGCGATGCCCTGGGCGAGCCGCAGGAACGGCAGCTCGAACAGGTAGAAGCCGATGTCTCTGCCGAAGACCGGATCGACCACCGGCGCGGCCGCGTCCGTGCCGAACGGGACCTGGTTGCGCCACAGCAGGAACGTCTCCCAGTTGCCGGCGGCGGAGGCGGCGATGCCGAGCGTGACGAACACGACGATGGCCACGAGGGCCACGATCGCGAACGGGGTCAGATCGACGTCCGTCTCGAACGCCGGCGGCGGCCCGGTTCGGCGAGGAGCGCCTCGAGCGCGGCCCCGTCCGAACGGATCGAACGCGTCACCGAACGTGCTTCGCCCCTCGGGACCCGAGGCGGCCGCGAGACGGTCGGCCCAGCCGCGCATCGCGCCGCCGGAGCCCCGGTGGCGCGCGGCGAGTCGGCCCGCGAGCCAGATGTTGCCGAGGACGACCATGAGCGCGAGCGCCAGCACAGCGACGAACAGCCAGAACTCGGTTCCGACGCGCGTCCAGAACACGCCATCGAAACCCACGCTGCGGAACCAGATCGCATCCGTCCAGAAGTCGAAGACGAACGGCAGGACGAGCACGAACAGGATGACCAGACCGACGAGCAGCGCGCGCCAGAACGGGAAGCCGCCGGCCGCCGCAGACCGCCGTCGGGTTGGCGGCCCGCCTCGGAACCCTCCGCGACGGCCGGCCGGCCGGCCCGGCCTCTCGAAGATCGGCCGAGGGCCATCCGCGGACGCCGAATTGTCGACGTCGGGCTCCACGGACTCGTCCTCGTTGGCGGCCGCGGCGCGATCTTCCGTGGCGGCGGCATCGGCGTCGGACGCCGCATCGGCGTCGCCCTCGGGCGTGTCTCCCGCTCGGCCCTGGGACCCCTCGGCCTCGGCCTGACGACGCCGAAGCTCCTTCATGAACTCGTCGAACATGTCACGCATCGAGCCGAGCATACGTCCGGGACACGGATGCCGCCGACCGTTAGCGCCGGGCGATGGCCGCGATCGCCCGTCCGAACGCGACGAGGACGCTCTCGGCCAGCTCGTTCGGGCGCATGGTTGCGGCGCGCATCGGCTCGAACTTGATGGCCGCACGGAGTGCCGCCGGCGAGCGCCACGGGCGGCTGGGGTCGTCGGCGGCGACAACGGGTGCCAGCCGGATATCGAGGTGCCCGTCCTCCTCGAGAATCAGGCCCGACAGGCCGCCCGCCAGCAGGGGCCCCAGCCGGGCGACCGGCGGCTCGGGCGGCGGCCCGCCCTTGGCTGCGAGGCTCCGGAATGACACGACCCCCTCGTCGTCCGCCAGCCACAGGACCGCCAGCCACCAGCCGTCATCCGTCGTCGTCGGGACGGCCATGCCCGCCCGAACCCCGGGCCCCGCAGCGCGCACCTCGATCTCGCGCAGGTAGGACGGACCGGGCAACGGCAGGCGTTCGGGCATCACGGGCAGGATAGGTGGCCCGATCGCCGACCGTGGACCGGCTCGCATCGCGCCCGCCATCGATGTGCCCCGTGCAGCGACGAGAATCGGTCCAGACGGCACGCGCCCCGGCGCGAAGGCTCACCTACGATCTCCGAATGACCGTTCGAGCATCCGCCGCGAAGACCCTCGAGACCGCACTGCTGCCGGTGAGCGCCGGCGGGCTCGTGCTCGGCATCGCGTTCGAGCTGGCCGGCTCGCACGACGCCGCCGTGGTCGCCTGGGCGGGCCCCGCACTCGTCGTCGGTGCGTGGCTGCTCGTGTCGATCCTGCGCGACCTCCTGACCGGCACGGCCGGGGTCGACGTCATCGCCGTCCTCGCGATCGCGGGCGCGTTGTTATTCGGGGAGCTGCTCGCGGCGGCCGTCATCGGCGTGATGCTCGCGAGTGGCCAGTGGCTCGAGCGCTATGCGGCCGGGCGGGCGCGGCGCGAGCTCTCGGCGCTCGTCTCGCGAGCTCCGCGGACGGTCCATCGCCATGGGCCGGACGGCATCGTCGATCTTCCGGTCGGGGATGTCGCGGTCGGCGACCGACTCCTCGTCAAGCCCGGCGAGATCGTGCCGGTCGACGGAACGCTCGCCGGCGACGACGCGGTGCTCGACGAGTCCGCCCTGACCGGTGAATTGCGGCTGGTCACCCGCGAGCCGGGCGACCCCGTGACATCGGGCACGGTCAACGCCGGGGCACCGTTCGACCTCGTCGCGCTCGCCACCGCCGACGCCAGCGCGTACGCTGGCATCGTCCGCCTCGTCGAGGCGGCCCAGCGCGAACGGGCGCCGTTCGTCCGGCTGGCCGACCGCTACGCGATCCTGTTCGTGCCCCTGACCCTCGGCATCTCGGCCCTGGCGTGGCTGGTGTCGGGCGACCCGGTCCGGGCGCTGTCCGTGCTCGTCGTGGCCACGCCCTGCCCACTCCTGCTCGCGGCGCCGATCGCCATCGTCGCGGGCATCAGCCGCTGCGCCAGGCGAGGCATCATCGTCAAGGGCGGCGGTGCCCTCGAGACGATCGCCCGCGCGCGCGTCATGCTCTTCGACAAGACCGGCACGCTGACCGCCGGACGCCCGCACCTGGCCGACGTGGTCGTCGCGCCGGGCTGGACCGACGCTCAGGTCCTGCGTCTTGCCGCGTCCGTCGAGCAGGTCTCGCCTCACGTCCTGGCGGCCTCGATCGTGACCGGCGCGCGCGAACGGGGACTCGCCCTGGAGCTGCCCGAGGACGTCAGCGAGACAGCCGGCTCGGGCATCGCCGGCCGGGTGGGCACGCACGTGGTCGCCATTGGCACGGGCGAATTCGTGTCGCCCGGCAGGGCGCTACCAGGTTGGGCACGCGACGCCCGGCGACGTGCGGTGCTCGAGGGCGCCACGACGGTCTGGATCGCCGCGAACGGTGACGTCGTCGGCGGCCTCGTCCTCGACGATCCCATCAGGCCGGAGACGCCACGCGTGATCCGGTCACTCCGGCGCGCCGGAGTGACGCGGCTGGCAATGGTCACCGGCGATCACTACAGCGTGGCCGACCTCGTCGGCGCGGCCATCGGCGTCGACGCCGTTCTCGCCGAGCGAACCCCGGCCGACAAAGTCGATGCGGTCCTGGACGAACGAAGCGATTCGAACGGCGTGCTGGTCATGGTCGGCGACGGCATCAACGACGCACCTGCGCTGGCGACCGCCGACGTCGGCGTGGCGATGGGCGCGCGCGGCGCGACGGCGAGCTCCGAAGCGGCCGACATCGTCATCACGGTCGATCGGCTCGATAGGCTGCCGGAGGCGATCCGGATCGCCCGCCGGTCGCGTTCCATCGCGCTCCAGAGCGTCATTGCGGGCATGACGATGTCGCTGGCGGCCATGCTCGTGGCCACGACCGGCCTGCTGCCACCGGTCGCCGGCGCACTCCTCCAGGAGGCGATCGATGTGATCGTCATCCTCAATGCCCTGCGAGCGCTGCGGGGCGGGCTCGAAGCCGTGCCCCGAATCGCCGGCTGGGGTGATCTTTCGGCGCGGCTGCGCCACGAACACGGAGCGCTGGCGGGGCAGCTGGCGAGGATCCGAACGCTAGCCGACGGCCTCGGCGTCCTGCCCGCCGACGAGGCCCGCACGGAGCTCGTGGCGATGCGATCGTTCCTCGTCGACACGCTGACCCCGCACGAGCAGCTCGAGGATCGCGAGATCTTCCCGAAGCTGGCGAGGGCGGCCGGCTCGGATGATCTGACGAACGCCCTGCATCGGACGCACACCGAGATCTTCCATCTCGTGCGACAGGCCGATCGCCTGATCTCGGAGCTACCCGACGACGGCCCGGCGCCCGACGACGTCACCGATCTGCGACGGGTGCTGTACGGGCTCGACGCGATCCTGCGCCTGCACATGGCCCAGGAGGAGGAGCTCTACCTGACCCTTGCCGACGACGAGGGCGTCGTGCCCGATCCGGCTCGCGCGGCAGCCTGAGGGAGGTCACCGGCTCCGGGGGTGAGCCGGTCGGGGCCGTCAGGCGGTCGTGGTTTCGGTCGGCTCCGAGGGCCCGTCCATCTGGGACTCGGCCGGCGACGCGGCCACCTCGGCGGTAGGCACGTCCGGCGCGCCGCTGTCCTGGGTGGCGGCGGGCGCGACTGGCGCGGCCTCGGCCGCCCCCGACACGACGATCGGCTCGATGCGGTCGGCGCCCGATTCGACGGCGTCGTCGGCCGCCATCGCGCCGGCCTCCGCCGTCAGGTCGGCGAGCTCCGCCGCGACGGCCATGCGCAGGATCTCGCGCCGTACATCATCCTCGGGTGGCGCGAGCGCCTGGGTGTTGCCTGTCTCCTGGAACTCGTCCTCGACCTCGCCGGTGATGAACGACAGCAGCCGGCTTCGTCGGGGGGCGGTCGATGACCGCACGCCGCGGAGCACGGCCTGGGGGTCGATCGCGGTCACGCCGGGCACCTGGGTCTCGCCGCTGGAGGTCAGCGTCGCGCCGCAACTCGGACACGTGTCGCCGGTCCCGGGCGGAAGCCGTGCCGAGCACCACGGGCAGCGCGGCACGATGTCGGTGGGCTCGACCATGCCGGACACTTTAGCCGGTCGAGGGTCTGCCTGAACCCCCCGTTCGTGCTATCTCGCCCGCATCAGGCATGGGTGGAATGGCCGCGCTCGGTCGGAGCATCATTCCCACTCGATCGTGGCCGGCGGCTTGGACGAGATGTCGTACACGACGCGGTTCACGCCGGGCACCTCGTTCACGATCCGGGCCGAGATCTTGCCCAGCACGTCGTACGGCAGCTTGGCCCAGTCGGCCGTCATCCCGTCCTCGGACGTCACGGCCCGAATCGCGACCACGTTCGCGTACGTCCGGCCGTCGCCCATGACCCCGACCGATCGGACGGGCGTGAGGATCGCGAACGACTGCCACAGGCTCCGGTACAGCCCGGCCGCCTTGATCTCGTCGATGACGATCCAGTCGGCCTCGCGCAGCGTGTCGAGGCGCTCCGCCGTGACCTCGCCGATGATCCGGATCGCCAGTCCCGGCCCGGGAAAGGCTGGCGGTGGACCATGGCCTCGGGCAGCCCGAGCTCCAGGCCCACGCGCCGGACCTCATCCTTGAACAGGTAGCGCAACGGCTCGATAAGCTGGAAGCGCAGGTCGGCCGGCAGCCCGCCCACGTTGTGGTGGGTCTTGATCTTCTGGGCGGCTTTGGTCTCGGGCGCGGTCGATTCGATGACGTCCGGGTAGAGCGTGCCCTGAGTCAGGAAATCGATCCGGCCGAGGGCCGCCGCCTCCTCCTCGAACACGCGGATGAACTCGTCGCCGATGATCCGCCGTTTCTGCTCCGGATCGGTCACGCCCGCCAGTCGCGTCAGGAACCGCTGCCTGGCATCGACCATGACGAGGCTGCATGCCCAGATCGCGCTCGAACGTCACGCGCAGCAGCTCCGACTCCTTCTTGCGCATGAGCCCGTGGTCCACGTAGATGCACGTCAGGCGATCACCGACCGCGCGATGCACGAGGGTCGCGGCGACAGCCGAGTCGACGCCGCCCGACAGGGCGCAGATCACCGCCCGTCCGAGCCCGTCCGCGGCGTGGGCGTCGACCCGCTCCGGATCTCGCTACGGTCGTCTCGATGAAGTTGGCCGGCGTCCAGGTGGGCCGGATGCCGGCGATGCCGAGGACGAAGTTACGGAGGATGTCGCGGCCGCGCGGCGTGTGCACGACCTCGGGGTGGAACTGGATCCCGTAGAGGCGCCGATCCGGGTCGACCAGGCCGGCGAACGGCGTCGAATCGGTCTGGGCGGTCGCGCGAAAGCCCTCGGCAGCCGCGTGATGGAATCGCCATGGCTCATCCAGACCGGCTGCTCGCGATCCATGCCCCGAACAGCCGCCGCGTCGGTGACGGTCACCGTGGCCGGGCCGTACTCGCGCCGGGTCGCGGGCAGCACGTCGCCACCGAGCTCGCGCGCCATGAGCTGGGCGCCGTAGCAGATGCCGAGGACGGGGAGTCCGCCCGACCAGGTGCCGGGTCGGGGCCCGGCGCGCCGTCGTCGTACACCGAGTTCGGGCCGCCCGACAGGATGATCGCGCGCGGCCGCGTCGCTCGATCTCGTCGTATGGCGTGTCGAACGGCAGCAGCTCCGAGTACACGTCCAGCTCGCGCACGCGGCGCGCGATGAGCTGCGCGTACTGGCTTCCGAAATCGAGGACGACGACGGTGTCGGGGCCGATGCGGCACCGGCGCGGTCGGTCCGCGCGGTCGGGCGCCGGGCGTCGAGCGCGGTCTCGAGGTACGCCTCGACCTCGGCATCGTCGGGCGCGAGCACCCGGTGACCGGCGTTCGCCGCCTTGCCGTGGACCGTCTTGCCGCGCTCGCCGCGAGACGTCTCGGCCGTTGCCGCCTCGCCCCCGTCCGCCTCACCCGGGCGCGCCGGCTGCTCGATCGCGTCCGTCAATCCGCCTCCTCCACTCGTCCCGTGGCGCGATTATCCCGGGCCGGCGCGCGTCGTGCCGGGCGCCTCGGCATTCACCCGGCGGAACTCGTCCACGCTCGGCACGGCCGGCCCCACTCGACCACAGGCTCAGCCCCGATTGCGCATCGCCTCGGCTGCCGTGTCGACGTAGGCCGTCAGTCGCTCGGCGACCTGCGCATCGGGCGCACAGCCCTTGATCGCCGTGTGCATGTGGCGCAGCCAAGATCGCGTTCGGCCGGCCCGATCGCGAACGGCGCGTGGCGCATTCGGAGCCGAGGATGCCCGCGCTCGGCGTCATACGTTGTCGGCCCACCCCAGTACTGCGCAAGGAACAGGGTGAGGTGGCGGCGGGCGAGCGGCATCGAACCCGGTTCCGTGTACAGCGGACGCAGGATCGGGTCGGTTTCGACCGCGTCGTAGAAGCGCTCGACGAGCCGCCCGAAGAACGCCATCCCGCCGGCAAGCGCGTACAGGCTCTGCTCGGACATGGTCTGCTCGGACATGTGCGGCGGCAGTGTACCGGCGTTTGGCGCCTCACCCGGCGTCCGTCCGTGGACAGGCCGCTCGGCAGACCGGCCGCTCAGCCCTCGCCAGGGATCGGTCCTGGCGTCATCGGCTCCGACGGTGCTCGGTCGGGCGAGCCGGAGCATGGAGCTGCACGGCGGCGACCTGCAGCGTCAGCAGGATCGCGATCGCGATGAGGACCGTCGTGACGGCGTCCATCTGCTGGTTCTCCGATCGAATGGCTGATCGGGCAAGCCGATCGAATCATCATCGATCCGCGACCGTCGGCCGCCATCGGCCGGCCGTTCGACGCCGCGCCCGCCATTGGTCCTGACGTCGTCTACGTCAAACGTCACGGTCTGTCTGGATTCGGCACGGATCGCCGGGGCACGGCATGCTAGGCGGCGATCGAGCATCCGACCGGAGCATCGATCGACGCGAGGCCCTCGAGCCCTGCGCGCCGACTCGCCGGAGGCACCATGACCCGTCGCCGCCCGCTCCCAACCGCCCTCGGCCTCGTGGCTGCCGTCGTGCTCCTCGCGGCCTGCGGCTCGACCGCCAGCCCCTCCCCGAGCATCTCGTCGAGTGCGCCGTCAGCCAGCCCGTCGCCATCCGGCGAGACCTCGCCGTCGCCGTCGATCAGCCCGAGCCCGTCGATCAGCCCGAGCCCGTCGAGCGCCGTCGCCTCGGCGAGCGCGACATCGGCAGCCTCATCGGGCACCGGCGCGTGCGCGTCGAGCTCCATCAGCGCGGTCGCTGGCCAGTGGAGCGGCGCGGCGGGCAGCCGCCTGATCGACGTGAGCGTCGAGAACAGCGGCCCGCCGCCGTGCCAGCTCACCTCGCAGCCGGTCGTGGCCCTCGTCGACAGCGCCGGTACGACGCTCGTGGCGAGCGCGGCGTCGGCGGGCCAGGGCTCGGATCTCAACCCGACCGGCAGCACGAGCTTCTCGGTGCGTGTCGCGAACTGGTGCGGCAGTCCGAATCCACAGTTCCCCGCCCATCTCGAGCTGCGTTTCCCGGCCGGCAAGGTCGCGATCACGAACAGCCAGGTCGCCTCGAGCGACGATCTCCCGCCCTGCAATGCTCCCGGTCAAGCACCGGAGCTCGACACGACGGCCTGGGGCTCCTGACCGGCGAACCCCGTCGAGGCGTACCGCGGCTGTGCCGGGAGGTCCTGATCCGGGCCGCGGCAGCGGGGCGTCGGAAGCCGGGCCTCAGGTCGTCCTGGCGCCTGGTTCGTCGGCGAGACCCGCGTCGTCGACCGGATCAACCGGAAGCTCGGGCCTGACCCGAGCCGCTCGGCGGGGGTGCCGTAGCGCAGGATGAGCTCGCGCACGGCGCGGTTGTGCTGCGCGCCGACCAGTTCGATCGCCTCGAAGGCGCCCTCCGAGTCCCCGATCCTGACGCGGCAGCGCGGGTCGGCGAGCAGATTGCGCGCCCAGGCGGCCGCGCCGCTTCCCGCCGAGACGAGCAGCGAGCCACCCGGCTCGCGCACGAAGCCGACGTGGGCGAGTGGGGGGCGCCCGAGGGCCGGCTCCGCGTCTCGAGCGCGGCCACGGCGCCGAACTGTGCGAGCTGGGCGCCGACCAGGTCCTCGGTCAACGTGGGGGTGCCGACGATGCCGGCGCGTCGCCCGTGCGCCGAGGCACGCCGCTCACGCTCAGAGGACCGAGCCCGCTCGGCGGAGAGCGCCGGCCCGAGGATGTCAGCGGCTGCGCTGCCAGCTCTTGCCCTCGGTGGCGACCGCCGGGGCGTAGACCATCTCGACCCGCTGCATCTCCGCGATCGTCCGTGCCCCGAGCGCGGCCATGGACTGGCGCAACGCGCCGATGAGGTTCTCGGAGCCATCGGTCACGTGGGCCGGTCCGAACAGGATCCGCTCCAGCGTCCCGACCGTCCCGACGCCGATCCGGGTCCCGCGTGGCAGGGTGGGCGATGGAGCGGCCATGCCCCAGTTCGTCCCGCGGCCGGGTGCTTCCTCCGAGCGCGCGAGCGGTGACCCGATCATGAGCACGTCCGCGCCGGCGGCGATGGCCTTGGCCAGCTCGCCACCGCGGCGCATCCCACCGTCGGCCACCACCGGCACGCGGCGGCCCGTCTCGGCGAAGTACGCGTCGCGAGCGGCCGCGACGTCGCTGATCGCGGTCACTTGCGGCACGCCGATCCCGAGCACCTCGCGCGTCGTGCACGCGGCGCCCGGGCCGACACCGACGAACACGGCCGCGGCGCCCTGTTGCATCAACGCGAAGGCCGCATCCGCGTTCGTGGTGTTCCCGACCGCGACAGGGATCGGCATGAAGCGCGTGAATTCGGCGAGCGAGAGCGGGTCGTATCCGCTCGCGAGATGGCGTGCCGACGAGACCTGACTCTGGACGAGGAACAGGTCTGCGCCGTGCTCGGCACAGAACGGGCCCAACGGCGCGCCGCGGCGGGCGTCGCGGCGACCGCGGCCGCGCTTCCCGCGGCATGCAGCTCATCGAGCCGACGGGCGACGAGGTCGTCGCGGATGGGCGCGGCATAGGCCGTCGCGAGCAGGTCCTGGACGTCCTCGGCCGGTGACGCGGCGATCCTGGCGAGGAGCTCGTCGGGTTCGTCGTACCGAGTCTGGACGCCTTCGAGGTTGAGGACCGCGAGCCCGCCGAGCCGTCCCAGCTCAGCGGCCAATCGGACGTCGACGACGGCGTCCATGGCGGCGGCCAGGATCGGAATGCGCAGCTCCAGACCGCAGAACGACTGGCCGAGCTCGACGTCGGCAGGCTCGACGGTCTCGGTCCCGGGCGCAAGCGAGACGTCCTCGAAGCCGTACGTCGGTCGGATCGAATCGACCTTCGATCGGAACGCCCGTCGCTCGGCAACGCGTGTTGAGCCGATGTCGTGCGCCTGCAACCTGTCGAGCACCCGATCTCCTCCGCGCCGCCGCTGCCCCGTCGCGCAAGTCTACCCGGCGGCGAGCGCCGCCGGTCACGTCCCGCGGGCCGCCTCACGTGATCGCGGCGGCCTCACTCCACCTCCACACGCCGGCCTCACTCGATCCGCCGACCCAGTCCATCGCGCGACAGCTCGAACCAGATGGCGCGCTCGGCATCCGCCAGGTCGTCGCGCACGCGCTCGATCGCGGTCCGATAGCCCGGCCACACGACGGTCCGATGGGCGTCCTCGACCGGGACCCAGCGCCAGTCGTCGTGCTCGTGGGAGAGCCGCGGGACAGCGTCCGGGCGAAGGCGCATGGCGAACACCGCGGACTGGACGATCGCGTCGACTGCCGGCCAGTGGAACGCGTTGACCAGATCCAGGTCGTAGAACGCCTCGACCTGGTCACCCGACAAGCCGGTCTCCTCGTCCACCTCGCGAAGCGCCGCCAGGGTCACCCGCTCCTCGGGCTCGACGCTGCCCGACACGCACTGCCACAGGCCGGCCAGCATCCGGCCCGGCGCACGCCGCAGAAGCAGGATCTCCAGGCCGGGTGCGCCCATCCTGAACAGCCAGCAGTCGACGATGTCGGGCCGGATGCTCAACGATGCGGCGCCTCGCGCGCAGCGCCGCGATGCGACACCAGACCCCTGGCCGACGAGCGGGCGTGGCTCACAGGCGCTCGAAACGATCCACCGGGACGACGAAGATCGTGGCGCCACCCAGCTCGACCTCGAGCGGATAGGGCATGAAGAACTCGCCCGGCTCCATGATCGGCGGCATCGGGTTGACGATCTGGGTCCGGGATGTGCAATTGGCCCGGATGATGTCGACCACGTCGGCGACGCGGCCGTCCTCAACGCCGAGGATGATCGTCGCGTTGGACTGCTTCAGAAAACCGCCGGACGAGTGCAGGCGGGTTGCGCGAAATTCCTGCTCGAGGAGCGCGTCGACGAGGGTCCCCGCATCCTCGTTGTGCACGATCGCGACGACCAGCTTCACGCGCACGAGTATAGAGGCGCTGAGGTGCGCTTCCCGGCCTGTCAGGTGGCATGCAACGGGGTTCCTCAGGATGCCGCGACACGGCCGGAACGGCGCGAGCGGCGTTCTATCATGGGTGGCGCGGTCGCCACGACATGGTCGGGTGGCCGCAGCGCGCCGACAGCCGACGAGACGCGCCGCCGGCCCAACCGAGGAGCGACCGTTGACCAGCACCGGCGAACCGACGCACGCGACCACGGCCAAGCTGCTGTCCAGTGCGGCGGCGGCTCTTGCACATGGGATCGACCTCGACGTGACCCTCGGGGCCATCCTGGACGGTGTCGTGGCCGCGGTCGGAGCCACGACCGGCGTGGTCCTCCTCCGGGACCCCGATCGGGTCGAGTTCGAGGCGGCGGCCGCCGTCGGGGTCTCCGCCGACGCCACGGCCCAGCTCGCCCAGAGCGCGACGGCTGCCGATCACCCGATCGCGGCGGCGGTGGGTGGGGCCGCGATCGAGTCAGGCGGACGCGATGGCACAGACGCCAACGGCCAGCCGGCACGTCTGCTCGAGCAGCCCCTGATCGTGTCGCGCGAGGGCATCGATCTGCCCCTCGGCGCGCTACAGCTCGGCTGGCCGCCGGCGACGTCCCTCGATCCGTCGACCGTCGAGCTTGCCCGGGCCGCGGCCGATCTCCTGGCCGTCGCGGTCGACCACGCTCGCCTGAGCTCGATGGTCGCGGAACGGGCGGAGTGGTTCGAGCGGCTGGCGCATACGGACGCCCTGACCGGGCTGGCCAACCTGCGCACGTTCAACCGCGTGCTCGAGCTGGAGCTGGCGCGGGCCGCGCGCCAGGGCGGCGAGGTGTCCGTCGCGGTCTTCGACGTGGACGGTTTCGCGGCGACGAACGAGCAGGCGGGCCGTGACGTCGGCGATGACGTCCTGCGTGCGGTGGCCTCCGTGCTCGCGGAATCGATCCGACTCGTGGATACGGTCGCCCGGGCCGGGGCGGACGAATTCATCGTCGTCGCGCCCGGCGCGGCCGGTCAGGCGGTCGCGCGGCGGGTCATCGAGAGCGTCGGCCGGCTGGCGCCGGTCCAGGGTCACGTCACGACCGTCTCGGCGGGAATCGCCCGCTTCCCGGCCGATGGCACCACCGCCGATGGCCTCATAGGGGCCGCGCGCGAGGCGATGCTCCAGGCCCGTGGCCAGGGTCCGGGTCAGATCGGCTCGGCGCCGTTCGCCGGCGAGGCGACCTCGTAGGCCACGTCTCCGCCCTCGCGGAGGGTGAGCCGTTCGGGGCCGGCAGCGGCGTCGTCGCAGCGGGCGCAGGCACTCATCGGCGATGCGAGCCGAATCCCGGATCACCAGCATCGACTTCGGACGCCATCTGCAGTCCGGCCGCGACGTCGGGCAGCCGCCGCATCGCCCTGAGGACGGCGGCGAACACGTCGTCGGTCGAGCCGGACGCGTCGACGACGGCGATTCGCTCCGGCTGCGCCGCGGCGACGGCCAGGAAGCAGTCACGGACGCGCCGATGGAAGGCCAGGTCGTAGCCGGCCTCGAACCGGGTCCGATCTTCGGCCGCCTTGCGCGCAAGACCGATCTCGGGCGCGACGTCGAGGAGAATGGTCAGGTCGGGATCCAGGCCCTCGGTCGCGAAGGTGGCGAGGTCGCGCAAGGCCGACTCCGACAATCCCCGCCCGGCGCCCTGGTAGGCGACCGTCGAATCCGCGTAGCGCGCACAGACGACGAGCGAGCCCTGCTCCAGCGCCGGCTCGATGACCTCATGGACCAGCTGCGCTCGTGCGGCGTTGAACAGCAGGGCATCGGCGCGCGGGTCGATGGCGACACCGGGCGAGGTATCGAGGAGCAGCTCCCAAATCCGCTCGCCGACGATCGTGCCGCCGGGCTCGCGGGTCAGGACGCATGACAGGCCGGCGGCATCGGCCAGCTCGGCGAGACGTGTCGCCTGTGTCGTCTTGCCGCAGCCTTCGGGCCCCTCCAGCGTGACGAATCGACCCCGCACCGGCTCCTCGCCTCCGCCGCGCAGCACGCGCCAGCCCACCGAGTGTAGCGGAGGCACGATATCGAGCGACGCGCGCGCGCCGGCGCCAGGTCGTGCGTCGCGGACCCGAGACTGGCCCGAAACGCGTCCGCCGGTCACGATTGGGATATCGCCGTACACCCGTCCGATGGAGGCGACGACATCAGCTCCCGATCCTCGCCCATGAGGCTTCGACGCACACTGGCGCTTGCCATCGGCGCCGTCGCCCTGCTCGCGCTGCCCGCGATCGCATCGGCCCATCCGCTCGGCAACTTCACGATCAACCACTACGCCGGGATCCGCGTCGCGCCGTCCGAGATCCGGCTCGACCTCATCGTCGATCAGGCCGAGATCCCGACCTTCCAGGAGCGCCTGAGGCTCGACACCGACGGCGACGGCGAGCTGTCGGACGCCGAGATCGAGGCCGCCCGGACGCCCGAGTGCGAGAGCCTCGCGGCCTCCCTCGATCTATCGGTCGACGGCACGCGACAGCCACTGACGCTGACGGCCAGCGGCCTGTCATTCCCGCCCGGCGCGGGCGGGCTGCTCACGATGCGCTCGGTGTGCGAATTCGAGGTCAGCCTCGCGACCCGGCTGCATGCCGGGACGAGGGTGGCCTTCGTCGACGGCTCGTTCGCAAATCGGCTTGGTTGGCGCGAGATCGTGGTCGAGGGCGACGGGACGACGGCGACGGGCACGGATCTGCGATCGACGGGGGTCTCGGACCGGCTCAGCCACTATCCGCCCGAGCTGCTGACCCGGCCACTGGCGATGACCTCCGCCACGTTCAGCGTCGCACCCGGCGGCGCGTCGCTGCCGCCGTTCGTGGCTCCCGACGCACGTCCCATCGATGACGTGCCGCTGCTCAACCCCAGCCCGTCGGTCTTAGCGTCCGCGCCGCTCGCATCGGCGGCTCCCGCGGCGATCGTGCCGGGCGGCGTCGGCGGGCAGATCGAGGACCTCCTCGGGACGCGTGACCTGACGCCGGTCGTGCTCCTCGTATCGCTGCTGACCGCGGCCCTGCTCGGTGCCGGCCACGCCCTCACGCCGGGGCACGGCAGAGATCATGGCCGCCTATCTGGTGGGAACGCGCGGCACCGCGCGCCACGCACTCGCGCTCGGGCTCGCGGTCACCGTGTCGCACACGCTCGGGATCCTGGCCCTCGGCGCGATCGTCGTGGGCGCCGGCAACGTGCTCCCACCCGAGGAGTTCCAGCGGGTCGCCTCGTTGCTCTCGGCGGCCACGGTGCTCGCCATCGGCATATGGCTGCTGACCGGTCAGATCCGGCGGCGCGTCGCCGCGCCCGACGACGACGAGCACGAGCACGGCGGCCTGCGGCATCGGCACGTCGCGGCCGACGGCGTTCCGCTCACCTGGCGCAGCCTGTTCGCTCTCGGCCTCGCGGGCGGAGTCATCCCATCGACGAACGCCCTGCTCATCTTGCTCGCCACGATCGTCGCGGGCCGGACCGAGTACGGCGTCGTGCTCGTCGTCGCATTCGGCCTGGGCATGGCCACGGTCATGACCGGCGTCGGGCTCACGCTCGTCTACGCTCGCGAGCTCGTCGATCGGCTGGCCCCCAGCGGCCGGCTCGCGAGGACGATGGCGTTCGCGCCCATGGGCGCGGCAGTCGTCGTGCTCGGGCTCGGCCTCGTCCTGGCGGCGCAGGCCGTGTCCGGGACGCCGGTCCTGTAGTTTCCGCGGTCCAGCGCACACGCCGTCGGAACTAGGGCATGCGCCCTACTTCCCACCCCAACGGCCTCTGCTACCCTGGCGCCTCCCCATGCGAGACCACACTGATCGCGCCCTGAACACGGCCGATAGCCTTGGCGCGAGCTACGCCGACGCGCGGATCGTCCGTCGTCGCGAGGAGTCCGTGTCCATCAAGTCCGCTCGCGTCGAGGGCGTCGCCTCGGGCGAGACCGAGGGCATCGGCATACGGGTCCTCGTCGACGGCGCGTGGGGCTTCGCCGCGACCCATCGACTCGACGCCGATGCCATCGACGCCGCCGCCGGCCAGGCCGTGCGCATCGCCCGTGCATCGGCCACCGCGCTACGGCGACCGGTCGTGCTCGACGACCGCCCGCCGGCCCACGGCCGATACGAGACGCCGGTTGCCGAGGATCCCTTCGAGATCCCTCTCGAGCACAAGATCGACGATTTGCTCGCGGCCGATTCGGCCGCGATGCGCGTCACGGGCATCGCCTTCACCGAATCCCTGTATGCCGCCCAGCGCGAGTGGAAGACGTTCGCGGCGACGGACGGCAGCTTCACCGAGCAGGTCATCACGCATGTCGGCGCGGGCGTCGAGGCCAACGCCGTGGCGGGCGACGAGCATCAGCGTCGCAGCTATCCGGACGCGGGCGGCGGCTGGCAGGCGGCAGGTTACGAGTACGTGCGCGGGCTCGATCTGACCCGCCATGCGGGGCCGTACGCCGAGGAGGCGGTCGCGCTCCTGACCGCGCCGCAATGCCCGTCGGGTCGGTCCACCGTGATTCTCGACCCGTCGCAGCTGTACCTCCAGGTCCACGAGAGCTGCGGCCATCCGACGGAGCTCGACCGCGTGTTCGGCACGGAGGCGAGCTACGCGGGCACGAGCTTCCTCACCACCGACAAGCTCGAGGAGGGCTTCCGCGTACGGCTCGGATCTCGTCGACATCGTGGCCGACGCGACCGCGCCGGGCGGCTGGGCACGTTCGGCTGGGACGACGAGGGCGTGCCGGCGCAGCGCGTGCCGCTCGTCCAGAACGGCATCTTCGTCGGCTACCTGTCGAGCCGCGAAACCGCGCCCGGGATCGGCCGCCGGTCAGGCGGCGCGATGCGGGCCGACGGCTGGAACCGCATCCCGCTCATCCGCATGACGAACATCAACCTGCTGCCGAAGCCGGGCGATGAGCCTCGACGAGATCGTCGCCGACACGGACGATGGCCTGTACCTCGGCTCGAACAGCAGCTGGTCGATCGACGACCGGCGGCTCAACTTCCAGTTCGCGACGCGAGGTCGCGCTACGAGATCAAGGGCGGCAGCATGGGCCGGCTGCTCAAGAACCCGACATACACCGGCATCACGCTACGAGTTCTGGCGATCGTGCGACGCGGTCGGCGACGAGCGAGCTACGTCGATGCTGGGGACGCCCAACTGCGGCAAGGGCGAGCCTGGCCAGACGGGCATGTCGGCCATGCCGTGCCCGGGGCCGCTTCCGCAACGTCCAGGTCGGGGTCGGCAAGTGGTGAGCCGGGGCCGGAGCGCGGTGTCCACGATCGTCCACGCACCCGCGACGGGCATGCCCGGGCTCGCTGAGACCCACTCATGAGCGAGGTGCGCGTCGCCCGGCGAACGGAGGATCTGCTCCGGCTCGGCGAGCGGGTGCTCGGGCTGGCCGAGGCAGCCGGCGCCAGCGAGGCCGAGATCCTGCTGTCGGCCGACGACTCGGCGCTGACGCGCTTCGCCAACAGCGAGATCCACCAGAACGTGGCCGAGTCGAACGTCCAGCTCAACCTGCGCTTCGTGAGTCGGACGACGGGTCGCGGTGGCGTCGACGGGACGAACCGACGAGGAGGGCCTGCGGACGCTGGTCGAGCAGACGGCGACGATCGCGCGGAGCGTCGCCGAGCTCGATGACTGGGGCGGTCTGCCCGAGCCCGCGGCCGTGCGCGATGTGCCCGAGGCCTTCGCGCCGGGAACGGCGGACGCGACCCCGGAATTCCGGGCCGACGCGGTCCGCCAGGTGATCGCCGCAGCGGACGCCGCGAGTGTCATGGCCTACGGCTCGTTCGCGACAGGCACGGAGTCGCTCGCCGTCGTCAACTCGCACGGCATCCGGGCCGGCCAGGTCCGCACCACCAGCCAGCTCATCACGGTCTCGATGGCGCCCGACGGCGGGAGCGGCTATGCCGAGGCGGCGTCCGTGGACGCGACACGGATCGATGCCGCGGCACTCGGCCGCGATGCGGCGGAGAAGGCCCGCGCAGCGGCCGATCCGGTATCGCTCGAGCCGGGCGACTATCCGGTCGTGCTCGAGGAATACGCGGTCGTCGACATCCTGGACATGCTGGGCTACCTGGGCTTCTCCGCCCTGGCGGTGCAGGAGGGGCGCTCGTTCGCGGAGCCCGGGCGCAAGATCGGCTCCAGCCTCGTGACGATCTGGGACGACGGCCGCGATCCGTCGGGCCTGCCGATGGCGTTCGACTACGAGGGCGTGCCCAAGCAGCGCGTCTCGTTCGTCGAGGACGGCATCTGCCATGACGTCGTGTACGACGCGCAGACGGCCGCCCGCGCCGGCCGCCACTCGACCGGTCACGGATTGCCGGCCCCGAACCCGTACGGTCCGTTTCCGATCGAACATGCTCATGGCGTCCGGCTCGGCAAGTCGCCAGGAGCTCGTCGCGGGCCTCGACCGCGGTCTCCTCGTGACCCGTTTCCACTACACGAACCCGGTCCATCCCAAGCTCGCCATCGTCACCGGCATGACCCGCGATGGGACCTTCCTCGTCGAAGGTGGCCGTATCGTCGGCCCCGTGCGCAACCTGCGCTACACCCAGAGCTATCTCGACGCGCTGGCCGGCATCGACGCGATCGGCAGCGAGCGCAAGACGCTACGCGGCTTCCTCGGCTCGGCGGTCGTGCCCGCGGTCCGGATCGCGGCCTGGACGTTCACCGGCGCAACCGAGCACTAGCCGGAGCCTGGGCGGGATGGGTTGCGACCCGGTCGAGGACAGCGCGGTCGGCATCGAGGTCGACGCCGATGGCGTGATCTGGATCGACACCGGCAGCCGGCTCGTCCCGATCGACGGTCAGGACGAGATCGAACGCGTCCTCGACCGGCTCACGGCCGATCGGCGGCACGTCGAGCTCCGCGTCGACCCCGGCAATCCCGATGACGAGGACGACCCGGGCGCGGCGCGAGCTGCCGCGGCCAGCACGAGCGACTGGCTGCTCGCACGACTTGCCGAGCGTGGACTGGCGCCCACCGTCGGGGCCGCGGACGATCGAGATCGCGGGCGCGGCGCCAGGTAGCCAGCGCCTGTCACCATTCGACGAGCTTCCAGATCTCGGGCTCGGGCACGCCCGGCCGGCCGCCGATGTCGGCGAAGATGGCGACCGCGCGCTTGAGGTGCTCCATCGCCTCGTCGCGCCGGCCCTCGGCCCGCAGCAGGTCGGCGAGGTTGTTCTCGAGGGCCGCCTGGCGGTGGCGATCGCCCTGCCGCTCGCACAGCTCGAGGGCCTCCTCGACGAGCGCGATCGCGGCGGCGCGGTCGCCGGCGGCCGCGCGGACGAGGCCGAGGGTGTTGAGCGACGCGATCCGGAGACCCGGGTCCTCGGGGTCGGCACCGAACGCCAGCGCGACCTCGAGCAGCGCGGCCGCCTCGCCGAGGGCACCGCGCGCCCTGGCGAGTACCGCGCTCACATGGGAGGCCCTCGCGATGCCCGCCGGATCCCCGGCCGCCTCCGCCAGCCGGAGCGCCTCTGCGGCCGACGCCTCGGCGGCCGGGGTGTCCCCCTGGCGCTCGGCGATCGCGCTCGCATCCGCGAGCAGAGCGGCACGAACGCCGGGCTCGGGGCGCGCCTCGTCGAGGGCCGCGTCGACGTGGCTCGCCGCCCGCGACCAGTCGCCGAGCCGCGTGTGGACGAGGGCCAGCCCGCGCTCGATGGCCCACGTCCGAGCGGGCGCCGCCACGGCCGCCGCCGCCTCGAGCTGGGCGATGGCTCCGGCGTAGTCACCGAGCAGGGTGAGAACCTCGCCGAGCGCTTCATGAAGCTCGGCGGTCTCCGGGTCGCCGAGCGCGAGGGCCGCCTCGAGATGCTCGCGCGCCTCATGATTGGCGAAGACCGCGCGGGCTTCCGCGGCCGCCCTTTGATGGGCCGCAGCCGCCTCGGGCAGCCGGCCACCCTCGGTCTCGTGGTGGGCGATCCGAGACCAGCGCGATCGCTCGCCGTCCGCCGGCGACGACGCGGCCCGGAATGCCTCGGCGACACGACGATGGAGGAGTCGGCGGCGGACGAGCCCGAGCGACTGGTACGCGACGTCCCGCAGGCGACCGTGCGTGAAGTCGAGGCGCAGCATCACCGTCCACCGTCCCGAGCTCGCGCACCAGTCCCCGGCGAACGAGCTCCTCGAGGCCCACCAGCGTCTCCTCCTCGCTCCTGCCTGACGCCACTCGGACCGTCTCGAAGTCGAACGAGCGCCCGACGACCGCGGCGGCGGCGAGGACCTGGCCGGCGAGGTCGCCGACGGACGCGACGCGCGAGCGCAGAAGCTCGAGGACGCCCCGCGGGACGGCGCCGACGCCCGCTTCACGCGCGGCGAGGACCTCGGCGACGTAGAGCGGGAGGCCCTCTGACTCGGCGAACAGCGCGTCGACGAACGGCGGGTCCGCGCGCTCGCCGAGCTCCGCCCGCGCGAGCTCCGCGACCTGCTCGCGCGTCAGTCGCTCGAGGAGCACCTGGGTCACGAGGCCGTCCCGCCCGGCCGCCGCGACGAGCTGCCGTCGATCTTCGTCGGTGGGCTCGAGCGGCCGCCAGGTGACGACGAGCGCGAGTGGCCGACCCGCGAGGCGTCGGCCGAGGAACGCGACGACCTCGACGGTCGATGCGTCGGCCCAGTCGAGGTCGTCGAGGATCAGCGCGCCCGGTGCGGGGCCCGCGACGAGCCCGGTGAGGACGTCCGCCATCGCCTCGATCGCTCGCGCCCGACCGAGCGCATCGAGTGGCAGCCGGTTCAAGGCCTCGCTCTCGTCCGAGGCAACCAGGGCCGGCACGATCAGTCCCGCGGCCGCGACCTGGTCGTGCCGGAGGGCGCCCAGGCGTTCGCCGGCGTCCGCTCGGTCGAGACCCTGGCGGACCAGGGCCGACACCGGGGCGAAGGCGATCGTCGCCTCGCCAGCATAGGCCCGCGCCTCGAGGACCGTGGCGCCGGCCCCCGTCAGGGCGTGGCGGAACTCGGCGGCGAGCCGCGTCTTGCCGATCCCGGGCTCGCCCTCGATGACGATCAGTCGGCCGTCGGACGTGATCGATCGCCAGGTGCGCGCGAGGGCGGCGAGCTCGGCCGCGCGGCCGACGAGCGGTGCCGGCACCCGATCGACCGCGGCCATCGGCCCGACGACGGGCGCCAGGGCCGGCGTCAGGCTGCCGGGCGCCACCCGACCCGCCCGGATCGATTCGTACAGCTCGCTCGTCTCGGCCAGCGGTGCAACGCCGAGCTCGGCGTCGAGCATCCGCACGCACTCGCGGTACTGGCGGATCGCGGCGGTCTGCTCGCCCGAGCGCGCCAGGACGAGCATGAGCAGCCGGTGAGCGGGCTCGTCGAGTGGATCGAGCTCGAGCCAGCGTCGGGCGGCGCCGATCGCCGTTGCCCAGTCGCCTCGGGCCGCCGAAGCACGGGCGAAGCGCTCGAGGACGCCGGCCAGATCGCGCCGGTATGCCTCGGCCTCGGCCAGCTGCCACTCGTCGAACGGCTCGGCATCCCGAAGCGAGAAGCCGGCCATGAACCGGCCGCGATCGAGGCTTGCCGCCTCCTCGAGCGCGGCGAGGCAGATCGCGCACGTCTGGTCCGGCGAGTGCGCGTGACGGCGCGCGGCGGAAAGCGCCGCGTGAAACCTGCGAACGTCGAGATGCCAGCCAGCGCCGAGGGCCACCGCCGACCGGCTGATCTCGAGGCCACCGACGCCGACCGCCGCGTTGAGAACCGACAGCGTCCGGCGGAGCGCGCCGCGTGCCGCCGCCTCGTCGGACTCGGGCCACAGCAGGGCGGCCAGCTCGTCGCGGGCGACCGGCCGGGTGGCGACAGCAAGGTAGGCGAGGAGCGCGGTAGCCTTCCGAGTGTCGACCGCGAGGGGTAGGCCGTCGACCTCGACCACGACCGGGCCGAGGAGACGGATCGCCCGACGCGGGCGCGGACGGGCTCGGCAGGCGGTCACCACTCCCGTAACGGTACATCGCGTTCGTGGGCGACCGTAACGATTCTCGAACGCGGGAACGTGATCATCGCCGACGTCGAGAGGCAAGGAGGCTCGCATGGCGTTCCGCACCGCCGCCGGTCAGCGGCTCGCCTGGCTGCCGTTGATGCTGGCCGCCCTGATCGGGTCCGTCGCGCTCGGGCTCGAGTGGATGGATCCGACGGCCGGCACCGCGGCGGACCCGGTCAGCGTCGCGCTCATCCTCGTCTACGGGTTCGTGGGCGGGCTCATCATCCGGCGGGAGCCCCGGAACGCCGTCGGCTGGCTGCTCGGCGCCTTCAGCGTGATCATGACCGTCGCATTCGCCGACGGACGCTACGTGATCGCCGCCTTCGGCGACCGCGTCGGCCTCCCTGGTGGGCACATCGCGGCCGCATTCGCCTGGCTCTGGCAGGCCGGGCTCGCGTGCCCGGTCTTCGTCGCGTTCCTCGTCCCGACGGGCCGTCCCGGCTCGCGCTTGTGGGCCGGCGTCCTCGCGGCCGTCGTCGCGCTGTTCGTCGTCGTCGTCATCCTGTTCGCGATCGGACCGCCCACCGCCTCGGTCGTTGGGCCGGGCGTGGGGTCGATTCCGAACCCGTTCTACATCCCCTCTGTCCGTCCGCTCTACGAGTTCGTCCAGTCGGCATTCGTGATCTACCTCGGCGTATTCGCCACGGGAGCGGTGGCGCTCCTCGTCCGCTTCCACGGCTCGCGCGGCACCGAGCGCCAGCAGCTCAAGTGGATCCTCGCCGGCATCGTCGCGATGATCGCCGGGATTGCCGCGTCGAACGCCTTGCCCGATCTGCTCGGCCAGGCCGCGTTCGCCGCGGCAATGGTCCCGCTTCCCGCGTCGATCAGCGTCGCGATCCTCCGGTTCCGCCTGTACGACATCGATCGGATCATCAGCCGCGGCGTGTCGTACGGGCTCGTGACCGCGGCGCTCGGCCTCACGTTCGCCACCGCCATCCTCGTGCTGGAGGCCGTGCTCGCGCCCGTGATGGCCGGCCAGGGTCTCGCCGTCGCCGGCTCGACGCTGCTCGTTGCGGCGCTCTTCCAACCGCTGGCGCAGGGTGTCCAACGGGTCGTCGACCGCCGCTTCGATCGAGCCCGGTACGATGCCGAGCGCGAGGTCGAGCTGTTCACGGCCGGCCTCCGCGACCAGACCGACCTCGGGATGATCGCTCGCGAGCTCCTGCACGTGGTCGACGACACGATCGCGCCGCGGACGGCGCACGTGTGGCTGCGCGAGGACGCGACGTGAGCGCGTCTCGAGGCCTCGCGCTCGTGCTCGTCGCTATCTCGATCGCTCTGGCGAGCTACTCGGGCGCCTCCAACCTCATGCCCACCGTTTCGGCCGGGACGCAGGACCTGCCACCGATCATCGTCGCGTCGGCTGCCCTCTTCATCTGGGCCACGCCGCTGCTCGGCGGCCTGCTCGCCATCCGACGGCCGTCGAATGCGGTCGGCTGGCTGTTCATCCTCATGAGCCTCGGCATGAGCGCCGGATTCGCCTCGGACGACCTCGCGCACCATGCCGAACCGAGCGCGCTCGTCGCCGGCCTCGTCACGATCGGACAGCAGGTCGGCGCGCTCGGCTACGTCAGTCTGTTCCTCCTGCTGATGGTGTTCCCGACCGGGACGCTCCCCGGCCGTGCGTGGCGCGCCCTGCCCGTGGCGGCGCTCGCGGGTTTGGCGACCGTCGTCGTCGCGGGCTTCCTCGAGCCGGGCAGCCCGGTGGATCCCCCGGTTTCCGCCATCCAGAACCCGTTTGCCGTGCCCGGCCTGCGGCCCCTCGTGGACGCGCTGTCGACGGTCAGCCTGATCGCGTTCCTCACCGCCGCGATCGGCGCGCTGCTCCTGCTCGTGGTCCGGGTCCGCCGATCGGGCGACGTCGAGCGACAGCAGCTCAAGTGGTTCGTGTCCGCCGGCGCACTGACGGCGCTCCTCTTCATCGGCGTCATGGTCGTCACCCTGATCGCGCCGGAGGCGGCGCTCGCAAACGCGCTGTGGAGCCTCCCGGTCGCATCCCTCGTCCTGATCCCGCTGGCTGCCACGGTCGCGATCCTCCGGTTCCGCCTGTACGACATCGATCGGATCATCAGCCGGACGGTCGCCTACACGATCGTGACCGGGCTCCTCGCCGCCTGCTACGGCGCGGCGTTCGTCGGGCTCCAGGCCCTCCTCGCGCCGTTCGTCGAGAACGACGGCCTGCTGGTCGCGGGATCCACGCTCGTCGTCTTCGCGCTCTTCGCGCCGCTCCGCCGGCGGATCTCCTCGCTCGTCGACCGGCGCTTCAACCGGGCCCGCTACGACGCCGAGCGGGAGGCCGAGGCGTTCGCGGCCCGGGTACGGGACGAGGTCGACGCGGCGCTCGTGGCGCGCGCCCTGGAGGCCGTCCTCGGGCGAACCGTCCAGCCGGCGTCGGCCGCGATCTGGCTCCGGTCGGTCGAGCCCGGATGACGCCGCTCCGGGCGTCGCGCGGTCACGTCGCGATGGCCTTCGCGCTAGCCCTCGGCGCGCTCGTCGTCGCGAGCCTCGCGGTCCTCGTGGGCGGGATGGTGCTGTCCGTCCTCGGCGGCGACCTGGCGGACGCACCCTACTTCCTCATGTTCATCCTCCTGCCCGGCAGCCTCGGTTCGGTCGGGATGCTCCTCGCCCTGCGCCGCGCCGAGAACCCGGTCGGCTGGCTGCTCCTTGTCTCCGGCGCGCTCGCCGGGCTGGCGTTCGCCGGCGGCGAGTACCTCCGGATCGCCGAGGCCAGCGGCGACCTCGACCGGCCGTTCATCGTTCCCGCAGCCTGGATCTCGAACTCGTGGTTCGTGCCGGCGATCGGGCTCCTCGTCGTCTACCTCCCGCTCCTGTTCCCGACCGGGCACCTGCCCGGCCCACGCTGGCGGATCGTCGCCGCGATCGGCATCTACGGCGTCGTCGCCGGGGCCCTCGGGACGGCGACGACACCCGGCGCGCTCGCCGACAACGGAGCACTTCCGAACCCGCTCGTGCCGCCGGAGCCGCTTCTCGGCTGGATCCAGGTCGCGGCGGCAGTCAGCAACGCGATCGCGCCGGTCATCTTCCTCGTCGCGGTCGGAAGCCTTCTCATGCGGTTCCGCCGGTCCCGTGGCGTGGAGCGCCAGCAGATCAAGTGGTTCCTGTTCGCGGCGGCGTTCGCGGCGCTCGCGTTCGCAATCTCGATGGCAAATGTCGCGCCGGTGTCCGACGTGGCCTGGTTCGTGGGCCTCCTGTCACTCGGGGTGCTCCCGCTCGCGATCGGCGTCGCGATCCTCCGCTATCGCCTGTACGAGATCGACCGGCTCATCAGCCGGACGATCAGCTACGCGATCGTGAGCGCCCTGCTCGCCGCCGCCTACGTCGTCGCGTTCCTCGGGCTCGAGGGGCTCCTCGCCCCCCTGACGGGCGACGGCAACCCCATCGCGATCGCGGCGTCGACGCTCGTCGTGTTCGCGCTCTTCGCCCCCATCCGGCGGCGGATCACAGCGCTCGTCGACCGGCGCTTCAACCGCGGCCGGTACGACGCCGACCAGACCATCCGGGCGCTGTCGAGCCGCCTCCGCGACGAGACCGACCTCGCGCGGCTCGCCACCGAGATCGAGACCACAGTTCGGGCGGCACTCGCACCGGCCACCGTTGCCGTGTGGACCCGATCGAAATGACCGCGCCCCGCCGGCCGCGTTCCGGGCAGGTGGTGCTGCGTGCGGTGCTCGCCGCATCGTGGGTCGTCTCGATGGCCCTGACCGCCGTCGCGGTCGTGTTGCTCGGCGCGACGTGGTCGACGCCGATTCCCGGCGACACGTGGGGGATCCGGGGCTTCCTCATCCTGCTCTCCCCGGCCTCGGCGAGCGTCGGTGTCGTCGTCGCGGCCCGCGTTCCGAGGAACCCGATCGGCTGGCTGCTCGTTGCGACGGGCGTCTTGGCCGCGATCCAGGCCGCCACCGAGCAGTACGCCGTGTTCGGGATCCTCGCGTATCCCGGAACGCTGCCCACGCCGGAGCTCGCCGCCTGGGTGGCCGGCTGGATCTGGCTGCCGGCGATGGGCCTCCTCGCGGCGCTCCTCCCGCTCGTCTTCCCGACGGGCCGCCTTCGATCGTCGCGCTGGCGGTGGGTCCTCGGGTTGGACGTCGCGGTCGTGCTCCTTGGCGCGGCCGGCGCGGCACTTCTGCCTGGACCGCTCGACAATTCGCGCTACCTCGACAACCCGTTCGCGCTTCCGCTGGGGCCCATGACGGTCGAGCAGCGCTCGGTCGTGTTCTACCCGTTCGTGTTCGCGATTGCCGCCTCTGTCGTTCCTCTGGTGCTCCGCTTCCGCGAGTCGACCGGCGACACGCGCCAGCAGATCAAGTGGCTCGCCTGGTCGGCGATGCTCCTCGGCCTCTCCTTCCTGTTCGTCCCGCTCGGCCAAGCCGGCATCATCGATCCAGGCGCGTCCAAGGCGGTCGAGGTCCTCATTGTCTTCGGCGTCGTCGCCATCCCGATCTCGGCCGGGCTCGCGATCCTTCGCTACCGCCTCTGGGACATCGACCGGATCGTCAGCCGGACCGTGTCGTACGCGGTGCTCAGCGCGGTCTTGGTCGGCGTGTACGCCGTCGGCGTGCTCGCGGCCCAGGCGCTCATCGCGCCCGTCGCGGAGCAGGCAGGACCGATCGCCGTCGTGGCGTCGACCCTCGTCGTGGCCTCGTTGTTCCAGCCGCTTCGTCGCCGGATCCAAAGGATCGTCGACCGCCGCTTCGATCGCATGCGCTACGACGCCGAACGCGAGCTCGAGGCGTTCGTCGGGCGGGTACGTGACGAGGTCGAGGTCGAGCGGGTCGCCGACGAGCTCGCGGCCGCCCTGCAGCGGACGATGCAGCCGGCCGCCGCGGCCGTCTGGGTCCGCCGCAGCGACGATTCGGGCTCGGCGAACGGGTCCGTAACGAATTCCGGACGATTGATGCCTAGAACGGGACCATGACGTTCATCGGATCGCTCCGCCAGCGTGTCGGCCTCGGAGCCCGGGTCGACGATCGCCTGGGCGCCGGACCGGCCCTGCACGAGACCGGCGCGCGGGGCCTGCCACCCGCGTCGTCCGGCACGCCGGCCGCGCCCGCGATCGAGATCCCTCCGAGCGATCCGCTGTTCGGCTACCTTCAGGCGGCCTCCGGCGTGGTCGAGCTCGAGCGGCTCGAGCTCGACTCGACGGCGGTCCGCGACCTGCGCGCCGCCGGCATCCGGATCGTCGTGCCACTCGTCGCTCAGGGCGAGCTGATCGGCGCCCTCTACCTGGGACCCCGCCTGTCCGATCAGGACTACTCGTCCGACGATCGCAAGCTCCTTTCGACCCTGGCCGCGCAGGCCGCGCCGGCGATCCGTGTCGCGCAACTCGTGCGTGAGCAGGCCGTCGAGATCCAGGCCCGCGAGCGTCTCGAGCAGGAGATGCGGGTCGCGACCATGATCCAGCAGCAGTTCCTGCCCCATGATCTGCCGCAGCTGCCGGGCTGGCAGGTCGCGGCGCACTACGCCCCGGCGCGCGCGGTCGGCGGCGACTTCTACGACTTCATCGAGCTGCCCGGCGATCGGATCGGCGTGGTCGTCGGCGACGTGACCGGCAAGGGCGTGCCGGCGGCCTTGCTGATGGCCCGAACGCAGTCGGTCCTGCGCAGCGAGGCGCCGCATCTCGCGTCGCCCGGCGCGGTGCTCGCCCGCGCCAACGACATCCTGCTGCCGGAGATGCCGTCGCGCATGTTCGTGACGTGCCTGTACCTGGTCGTCGAACCGGCGACCGGTCGCGTCACGTACGCCAACGCCGGCCACAACCTGCCCGCGGTTCGAACGGACGGCGGCGTCATCGAGCTGCGCGCGACGGGCATGCCGCTCGGCCTGCTGCCGGATCGGACCTACGAGGAGAAGGAGGGCACGCTCGGTCCCGGTCAAACGGTGCTCTTGTACAGCGACGGCATCGACGAGGCACACGCGCCTGATGGAGAGATGTTCGGCGTGCCAAGGGTCCGGGAGCTCATGGGCGACGGACTGGCGGGCAGCGAGCTCATCGACCACCTGCTCGAGGCACTGCACGAGTTCGTTGGCCGCGACTGGGAGCAGGAGGACGACATCACGCTGGTCTCGCTCGAGCGAACGGGCCGGCTCGAGGCCGCGATCGCGGCGCGCAATCCTGAAGACGTGCCGGATCCACTGGAGGCGCCGGATCCTCCGGCCGAGGCGGAGGTTCCGTCCCAGGCGGGTCCCGCCTCGGACGACCGCGTCCTGCTCCGACTGACCCTGCCCGGCGCCGACGGCAACGAGCGCATCGCCATGGATCGCGTGGCCGACGCCGTCGCACCGCTGGCGCTCGACGCTGCGCGCATGGACCGCCTCAAGACGGCGGTCAGCGAGGCGGCCATGAACGCGATCGAGTACGGCAGCCGCAGCGACCCCGAGGTCCCGGTCGAGATCGAGGTCGTCCTCGAGGCCGGTGATCTCGTCGTGCGCATCACCGATCGTGGCCTGAGCGGGCCGATCGCGGACAGCGAGGATCCGGATCTTCTCGCCAAGCTGGCCGGCGACCAGAAGCCGCGCGGCTGGGGCCTGTTCCTCATCAAGCGCATGGTCGACGCCATGGACGTCGCGACCGATGGGGCGCTGCAGACCGTGACCCTGACAGTCCACCTCCCGGGAGGCGAACATGCCGCCGACAGCCTTTAGCGCGGACGTCCGCGACGGCCTGGGAGCGGCGACGATCGTGCTCCACGGCGATGTCGACGGCGCCGCGGACCCTAGCCTCGGGCAGGCCTATGCGGCCGCGGTCGGCGCCGGCGCGACGAACGTCGTCCTGGACTTCGCCGAGGTCGGGTTCATGAACAGCACCGGCATCGCGCTCATCGTCGAGCTGCTCGCGCAGGCCATGCGCGACGGCCGAACGCTGCAAGCACGCGGGCTGAGCGCCCACTACCGCGAGATCTTCGAGATCACGCGCCTGTCCGAGCACATCGCGGTCATCGACACCGGCACCGGCTCGGCGCCCACGTCGACCGCCACCCCGACCCCGATAGGAGGCACGCGATGACGACTGGAACGATGACGGCCGAGGTCACGCCGCTCGGGCCGGCGGTGAGTGCCATCGCCGTCAACGGCGACGTCACCGCCGCGAGCGAGACTGCGCTCATGGACGCGTATGCCGACGCGACGCGCCGCGGAGCACGCTCGATCGTGCTCGACTTCAGCGCCCTCGACTACATGAACAGCGGGGGCATCGGACTGCTCGTGACGCTGTTGGTGCGGGCCCAGCGCCAGGGCCAGCGCCTGCTGGCCACGGGCCTGTCCGAGCACTACCGCGAGATCTTCGCGCTGACCCGCCTGGACGAGGCGATCGAGCTCCACGACAGCGCGAGCGCCGCGGCCGCTGCGGCGGGCTGAATAGAGCCACCTCCGACACGCGAAAGGGCGTACCGATGGGCGAGACAACCGACGAGCCGATGATGGACACGGACCACGACGCGACGAGCGCCGATACGAACACCACGAGCACGGACCGCGATGTCGCGACCTGGTCGAGGCGGGTCGACCGGCTGGCGGTCGGCAGCGTGCCCCGGAGTGCCATCAACCTGAATGTGGACGGCCGCCGGCTGGTGGGCCCCGTCCAGGGCTTCGGACGGCTATGGCAGAAGCGCTACCGGGTCCGGCTCGATGGCGTCGACGTCACGCCGACCCAACTGATCCGGATCTGGAAATCCGAGTTCGCGGCCTTTTGGCCACGCGGCAACCACTTCTACGGCCCGATCACCGCGATCGCGCCGGGCGAGGTCGCGCTCCTCAACCTCGCGATGCCCGGCCGCCAGATGCTATCCACGGGTGTGATGGTCATCTATGCGGACGATGAGTCGTTCACGTTCATGACGCCCGAAGGTCACATCTTCGCGGCGTGGATCACGTTCTCGGCCTTCGCCGAGGGGCCGACGACGGTCGTGTCGATCGAGGTCTTGCTCCGGGCGAACGACCCCTTCTACGAGCTCACGATGGGCCTCGGCGGCCACCGGGTCGAGAACGACTTCTGGTTGGCGACGCTGCGCAACCTGGCTGCGCGGTTCGGGGCGGCCGCCGAACCGACGTTCGAGCAGACATGCGTCGACCGCCGGCGCCAGTGGCGCAACGCGCGCAACATTCGCCACAATGCCGCGCTCCGTAGCGGGCTGTATGTGATGACCCACCCGTGGGTCATGTTCCGACGCGGCGACGACGGCGCGAGCGAGGGCTCGAAGGTCTGAACGGGAACAGGAGACAGCTCGACGCGGTCGTCGTCGGCGCCGGGCCGAACGGGCTGGCCGCCGCCATCACCCTGGCCCGCGCCGGTCGCTCGGTCGAGGTCCTTGAGGCCGCCGCCGAAGCCGGGGGCGGCGCACGAACGGCCGAGTTGACCCTTCCCGGCTTCCGCCATGACGTGTGCTCGAGCGTCCATCCGCTCGGGATCGCGAGTCCATTCTTCCGAACCCTCGATCTCGCGGCACGCGGGCTCGAGTGGGTCCATCCCGGCGCGCCGCTGGCCCACCCGCTCGACGACGGCCGCGTCGCGATCCTGGAGCGCTCAGTGGAAGCGACGGCCAGGGGCCTCGGCCGAGACCGCCGCCGCTGGCAGCTCCTGTTCGAGCCGCTCGTGCGCGAGATCGACCGCATCCTGCCCGCCGTGCTCGGGCCCGTCGTCCGGATCCCGCGCCACCCGATCGCCCTGGCCCGCTTCGGTGTGCCGGGGCTGCTGCCGGCAGCCACGCTGGCCGGTCGCCTGTTCCGCGACGACCTTGCCAAGGCGCTCTTCGCAGGCATCGCCGCCCATTCGATGCTCGCGCTCCGCCGTCCCCTGACGTCCTCCTTTGCCGAGGTGCTGGGCATGCTCGGGCAGTCCGTCGGCTGGCCCGTTGCCCGGGGCGGCAGCGATCAGCTGACACGGGCCCTGGTCCAGGAGCTGGAAGCGCTCGGCGGCACGCTCCGGACCGGTGTTCGCGTTGCCTCGGCACGCGACCTGCCCGCCGCCAGGGCGACCCTGCTCGACGTGACCCCGCACCAGGCGCTGGCGATTGCCGGCGACGCGATGGGCCGCATTCGGCGCGTCCAGGCGCGCCGCTTCCGATACGGTCCGGGCGTGTTCAAGATCGATTGGGCCCTCGACGGCCCGATCCCATGGCGATCGCCCGAGGTGGCTCGAGCCGGGACCGTGCACCTGGGCGGCCGGCTGCCGGAGCTCGTCGCGTCGGAGGCCGCCGTCGCGGCCGGGCGGGCACCGGAGCGCCCGTTCGTGCTGCTCGTCCAGCCCACGCTGTTCGACCCGTCGCGCGCGCCCGCGGGCAAGCACGTCGGCTGGGCGTACTGCCACGTGCCGGCCGGATCGGGGATCGACATGACCGAGCGCATCGAGGTCCAGGTCGAGCGCTTCGCGCCCGGCTTCCGCGATCGGATCCTGGCCCGCCACGTGGCCGCGCCGGCGGCGCTCGAGGCATACGACCCGAACTACGTGGGCGGCGACATCAACGGCGGCGTGGGCGACGTACGCCAGCTGATCCTGCGACCGTGGCCCGCGCTCGATCCATACCGTCTCGGCGAACACCTCTGGATGTGCTCGTCGTCGACGCCGCCGGGCGGCGGCGTCCACGGGATGTCGGGCTGGCACGCGGCCCGGTCCGCGCTCGCCCATGCGACCGACCGGTGACCAGGCGATCTCTCGTCCGCGGACAATCGGTTCGCGCTGACCGAGATCGTCGTGGTCGAACCCCAGGATGCTCAACCGCCGGTAACGGTTCCGGAACGCCGAGGCCCTAGGTTTCGCGGCGTGATGCTCCACCGAAGCTTCGCGAGGGGCAACCGGGGCCACGCCGCGGCGTCCGAGCGGTCACTCGGCGTGCCCGCGCGGATCGCGCTGGCCACGGTCCTCCTCGGTGGCGTGGCCCTCGCCTCGATCGACCCGTTCACAGTCCTGTTCTTCGTGTCCTATGGCGCGGTCGGAGCGTTGCTCGCGGTTCGCCGTCCGCGCAATGCGATCGGCTGGATCCTGCTCGTGATCGCGTTCGGATTCCTGGGCGTCGCGAGTGTGCCCGTCGACGTCGAGGCGCTGCGAGCCGGCACGGCGCCGTTCGACCAGGTGCTCTTCACGTGGACGAGCGGATGGAGCGCCTACGCATCGTTCACCGGCCTGGTCGCGCTGTCCGTCACGTTCCCGAAGGGGTGGTTTCCGAGGGGGCGCGGGCGGATTCCGGCGGTCGCGGTGGTCGTCGCCGGCACCGCATGCGGGGCCCTGGCCGCGTTCGAACCGATCCTCGCGATAAGCCCGGGCGGCGGCGTCAGCACAGTTGCGATCCGCAACCCATTCGCGATCCTCCCGGACCTGCCGCTCTGGACGATCGTCAACCCGGACTCCCTCATCCTGCCGATGGCCTTCCTCCTGGCCGTGGCCGTCATCTCGATCGTCGTGCGCTACCGGCGTTCGACGGGCATCCTGCGCCTTCAGCTTCGCTGGCTCGTCGCGGCGCTGTCGCTCGTCGTAATCGGCCTCCTCGCCGGGCTGAGCACCTCGTATGTCTTCGGCGAGGACGCCGGTGCCCTGGCGTGGATCGGCACGATCGTCGCCTTCCCCGCGGTCCCGGCCGCGATCTACGTGGCGGTGATGCGTTACCGCCTGTACGAGATCGATCGGATCATCAGCCGAACGATCGCGTACTCACTCCTAACCGCCGTGCTGGGTGCCATGTACGCCGCGCTCGTGCTCGCCTTCCAGGGGCTGCTCGCGGGGTGGACGCGCGGTCAGACGGTTCCGGTCGCGGTGTCCACGCTCATCGTGCTGGCGCTCTTCCAGCCGATTCGCAACCGGATCCGGGATCTCGTCGATCGACGGTTCAACCGCGCTCGGTATGACGCGGACCGGATCGCCGCCGGGTTCGCCGAGCGGATGCGGGACGAGGTCGACCTGGCCCGGCTGGGCGACGCGATGCTGGGGACCGTCGCCGAAGCCCTCGCCCCCGCCCGGTCTGTGCTGTGGGTACGAGGAGGTGAGCGATGACGACGAGCCGAGCATCGACGCTCGCCTCGGCGATCGTGGCCCTGCTCTGGCTCGGGTCGCTGCTCCTCGCGCTGTACCTCGCCGGCGCCACCGTGAACCAGGTTCGGACGGACGGTCTCGACCACGTGGACGCCCCGACGCTGTCGTTCATCCCCCTGGCGGGCGTCATGCTCGCCTACGCCTCACTCGGCGCTCTCGTGATCCGCCGCCGGCCGGGCCACCGCGTCGGCTGGCTCCTTCTGGTGACGGGACCGATGGTGCTCGCGGTCTTCGGCGGGTTCGGTGCCGGGTCCACGCTCACCGCGGGCCGCGGCACCCACGATCTCCTCGCCGGGGTGGTCTCCTGGGTGCCGGTCGTCCTGTTCGGGCCGGCAATCGTGTCGGCCATCGCTCTGCTCCCGATCCTGTTCCCCGATGGTCGCCTGCCCGGCCCACGATGGCGACTCCCGTTTACCCTGCTCGTCGGGAGCGTCGCCGCGGGCTCGCTGTGCTTCGCGGTCGCCCCCGGGCAGTTCGACCCGGGTCTCGCCGTGAACCCGTTCGGGATCCCCGGTGCTCCACCGGTCCTGCCGTTCGCGGCCACGATCCTCGACACGCTGGCCATCGTGGCCGGCGGCGTCATGGGCGTCGCCTCGATCGCCGTGCGCTTCCGGCGAAGCCGGGCTGACGAGCGTCAGCAGGTGAAGTGGATGCTTGCCGCGGTCACGGTCGTGGTCCTCCTCGTCATCCCCGGCGAGGTGGGCCTCGATCCGGGCAACCTCACGTCGATCCCGGGCGCCGCCTCGCTCGGGCTCATCCCGCTGGCTGTCGCGGTCGCCATCCTCCGCTACCGGTTGTACGAGATCGACCGGATCATCAGCCGCACGATCGCATACGCGATCGTCGTCGGGCTGCTGGGCGCGACGTTCGCCGCGCTCGTGCTTGGGCTCCAGGCGCTGCTGGCGGGGGTGACCCAGGGCGAGACCGTCCCGGTTGCGGTGTCCACCCTTGCCGTGTTCGCGCTCTTCCAACCGGTCCGGAATCGGGTTCGAGTGCTCGTCGACCGGCGCTTCAACCGCGCCCGCTACGACGCCGCCCAAACCGCGGAGCGGCTGGCCGAGCGGCTGCGCGACGAGGTCGATCTCGAGCGCCTCTCCGACGCGGTGGTCGCGACCGTCCGCGCAACCCTCGCTCCCGAGCGGGCCGTCATCTGGGTCCGTGGGGAACCCGAATGATCGGCCGCCGCCCGTGCTCGCTCGCCACCCCAACCTCAGTCCGTCAGTGCCAGGCGCTGCGTGCCGGATCGGGATAGAGCCGAACCCGGCGGTACGGCTCCCGGCCGCGCGAGCGCGAGACGAGGTTGGCGCGCTCCGCCATCTGATGCTGGAGCCGCCGGATGTACGCCGTCTGGGGCGACAGCTCGATCGGCTCGTCGTTCGAGCGCACGAGCATGATCGCCTCTTCCGCTTCGCGCAGGGCCGCCTCCCGGGGATCCGTCGCGAGACTGAAGACCGAGGTCAGCGATGCCTGCATCTGAGGGATGGTGTTGCTCTTGAGGACATACACGGGCAAACCGCGGTCCTCCGCCTCGCGCACCACGGGCGGCTTCTGGCGGTACTCCGAGCGCAGGGTCATGACCACGTCGGCCTCGTCCACGTCGCGGGCGACGATCACTGGCAGCTGCAACTCGCGCACCGACTGCTCGAGGCGCTTTCGGCTCACGCCGTGAGGCAGGACCCTGATCGTCGGCAGCGCCGCGGACTCGGGCGCCAGCACGGCCTCACCGTCCTGGTCGGCCGACGCCGCCAGGATCTTCTCGTTCAGGGCGTCGTCCTGGGCCTCGAGATCCTCGGCGTTGACCGGTCGGGTGCCCTCCTCCTCGCGCAGCGCGTTGATCGCGCGCGTGGCCTGGTTCCGCCACGCCTCCTGGCGCGCCAGCTCGCGCGCGTCGCGCGCCCGAACCTCGGCGCTCGTGCCGGCCGGGTCGGCCCGCTCGAGCGGACCCCGATCGGCGATCTCGCCGGCCACGAACGGTGCCTCGGCAGTGGCGGCAACCGTCGCGCCGGCCCGGCCGGCGGCCCCACGTGGTCCCTCGCGTGACGAGCCGGCGGATCCGGCGCTGCTCCCGCCGGGTCCGCCCGATCCGCTCGATCCACCGGAACCGCCGGCGACCCGCGCCGGCCGCCACGAACCCGAGACGCCTGGTCGATAGCCCGGCCGAAGCCCGCCCCGTTCGCCACCGAGTCCGGGCCGGTAGCCGCTGTCGCTCCGCCAGCCGGGCTCCGTCCGCCACGTGCTGCCCGAGCCGACCAGCCCCGCGAAGCGCTCCGTCCCGAGCTGCTCCCGGGGCGAGGGTCGCGGCCGGGCCTGGGACCGATGCACGCCTTCCTCGTCACGCCAGCGCAGCTCGGGCGCGACCGGGTCGCCGCGCAGCAGCGAGTCGACGGTCTCTGCCACGTCGGCGTGGACCGACACCCGATCGCGGTCCTGGATCTCGACCACGACGTCGAACGTCGGCGGCGCCTTGCGCTCGAGCACGCTCTTCTGGGTCCGCCGGCGGCGGGCCTCCTCGTCGCCGAGGGTCACGCTCTGGATGCCGCCGATGAGATCCGACAGGGTCGGGTTGAGCATGAGGTTGTCGAGATTGTTGCCGTGCGCGGTGCCGATCAGTTGCACGCCGCGCTCGGCGATCGTGCGCGCGGCCTGCGCCTCGAGCTCGGTCCCGATCTCGTCGATGACGATGACCTCGGGCATGTGATTCTCGACCGCCTCGATCATGACCTCGTGCTGCAACGAGGGCGTCCGGACCTGCATCCGGCGCGCCTTGCCGATCGCGGGGTGGGGAATGTCGCCGTCGCCGGCGATCTCGTTCGAGGTGTCGACCACGACGACGCGCTTGCCGAAGTCGTCGGCGAGGACGCGCGCGGCCTCGCGCAACATGGTCGTCTTGCCGATGCCGGGCCGGCCCATGATCAGGACCGAGCGGCCGGTCTCGACCAGATCGCCGATGATCTCGATCGTGCCGAACACCGCCCGGCCGATGCGGCACGTCAGGCCCACGATCTTGCCGTTCCGATTGCGGATCGCGCTGATGCGATGGAGCGTGCGCTCGATGCCCGCCCGGTTGTCGTCGCCGAATGCGCCGATGTGATCGACGACCCAGGCGATGTCGGCCTCTTCGACCTCGCGCTCGAGGAGCGTGACCTCGCTGCTCGGAAAGCGCGCCTCGGGTCGACGCCCGAGGTCGAGCACGACCTCGATCAGGTCGAACTTCGCCGGCAGGGCGTGGACGGCCGCGACGATCTCGGGCGGCAGCGCCTCGAGCAGGGCGTCGAGGTCGTCGATCGCTTCGATGCGTCGATCGCTGTCAGTCACGCCTTCCTCCACTATCGGACGCCGGCCGGCACGAGGGCCGGTTCGGCGACCCGGACGAGGGTTTCCTTCATCAGCAGCGTGACGGTCGCGATGGCGTCGAAGCCCTGATCCTCGAGGCGCCGATCGACGGGCGACTCGTACGTGCGGACGGGCGCGATCACGCCGTGCTCGTGCCGATGGGAGCTGCCGCGCGAGGTGCGCTCCGCGATGACCCCCAGCGCGAACTCGACCATCGGACCGACATCGGTGCCCGGCCGGCCCACGACCTTGAGGTAGTGGGGCTGATCCTCCTTCGCGACGCCAAGCTGGACGAACGCGTCGAGCTGCGTTCCGTCCGGGCCGCCGTCGGGCGCCGCCTGCGCGTACGCCTCCACATCCGCGAAGCGCAGGATGGGGGCGAGGGAGCTGCGCGGCACCCGCCAGTGCATGCCCTGCCGCTCCCAGTCGGGCAGCCGGTAGGCCTCGAGACGCTGGACCGGCTGCGGGGTCGCGGCCGAGTACAGGCGGGCCAGCGCGATCGCGTCCTTCGGGTCGGCCGGCCTGATCCCGCAGTCCGCCTGGGCCTGCTCCGTCCATCGATTCGGGCAACGCCTGGCTCGCCGACCGGAACAGGATCTTCTCGTCGCCGTACCGGGCGAAGCCCGCCTGCATGAACAGGTCGACGTTGCCGTCGGCATCGGCGCAGGCCACGTGGAAGCGCACGGCCCCGCGCTTCTGGCCGTCGCGCATGAGGTGCTGGACGAGCCGGAACCGGATGTCGCCGGCGTCGATCTGGCCGACGGCGTCGAGCTCGACGATCGTCCACTCGTCGCGCTGGCTCTCGCGCTCGACGCGGAGCAGGCCGGCCACCCGCCCGTCCTCCTCGAACACATACATGAGATCGTGCGGGCGGAACGCACCGAGCGGCAACCGGAACAGGTTGAACACCCCGATGGGCGGACCCGACACGGGCAGCCCGAGCGAGCGCGTCTCGGCCCCGTCGGACTGGCACAGGCGCGACAGCTCGCCGAGCGCGGCCAGGTCGGTCAGCCGCGCCAGGCGGACCTTGCCCGACCGGACGCTCATCGCTCGGCCCGTTCCCGACGGGTCGGGTGATGGCGCCGGCCCAAGCCCTCGCCCGGGTCGGCATGCTCGGCCGCCATCGTCGCGAGCAGCCGGTGGAACCGGGTCTCACCCGCGAGCTCGGGATGGAACGCGGCCGCGAGCACGTTGCGCTCCCGAACGGCCACGATGCGTCCGTCGTCGAGCCGCGCGAGCACGTCGACCCCGGGACCCACGGACTCGATGATCGGCGCGCGGATGAAGACGCCGTGGACCGGTCGTTCGCCAAGGATCGGGACGGCCAGCTCGCCCTCGAACGACTCGAGCTGGCGGCCGAAGGCATTGCGCCGGACGCGCACGTCGAGCAACGGCAGCACCGGCTCGTCGCCGTCGGCGATCTGCCTGGACAGGATGATCATGCCGGCGCACGTCCCGAACATCGGTGCGCCGGCCTCGGCCAGCCGCAGGATCGGCTCGCGCAGGTCCCAGCGGTCGATGAGCCGACGCATCGTCGTGCTCTCCCCGCCCGGCAGGATCAACGCGTCGACGTGCTCGAGGTCCTTCGGCAGGCGCACCCCAACGCCCTCGACGCCGATCACGTCGAGGGTCCGTAGATGCTCCCGAAAGTCCCCCTGCAGGGACAGGACGCCAATCTTCATGTCGCACGAAGGGACGTGGTCATGAACCCATCGAGCCAGCACCCTCAACGGTGGGTTGGCACACGCTCTCCGAGCGCCGAGCGCGCTCGGTGGAGCGCATCGGCGCACGGATTACCAGCCTCGAACCGCCAGGCGCTCCGCCGCCGGGATGGCGTCGATCGGCAGGCCCTTCATCGGGCTGCCAAGGCCCTTGCTCACCTCGGCCAGGATCTTCGGATCGTCGAAGTGCGTCGTGGCCTGGACGATGGCGTTCGCCATGCGTGCCGGATCCTCGCTCTTGAAGATGCCCGAGCCGACGAACACGCCCTCCGCGCCGAGCTGCATGACCAGCGCGGCGTCGGCCGGGGTGCTGATACCGCCGGCGACGAAGTTCACCACCGGCAGGCCGCCTGCCTCGGCGACGCTGCGCACGAGCTCGTACGGTGCCTCGAGATCCTTGGCTGCCACGAACAGCTCATCCTCGCGCATCGACTGGAGCTTGCGGATCTCGCTCAGGACGGCGCGCAGCTGGCGGACCGCCTCGACGATGTTGCCCGTGCCCGCCTCACCTTTGGTGCGGATCATCGCCGCGCCCTCGTTGATCCGGCGCAGCGCCTCACCGAGATTCCGGCAGCCACAGACGAACGGCACCTTGAAGGCGTGCTTGTCGATGTGGTTCGCCTCGTCGGCGGGCGTGAGCACCTCGGATTCGTCGATGTAGTCGACGCCGAGCGCTTCGAGGATCTGGGCCTCGACGAAATGACCGATGCGCGCCTTGGCCATGACCGGAATGGTCACGGCGTCCATGATTCCGACGATCATCGCCGGATCGGACATGCGCGCCACGCCACCTGCAGCACGGATGTCGGCCGGCACGCGCTCGAGCGCCATCACGGCGACGGCACCCGCATCCTCGGCGATCTTGGCCTGGTCGGCCGTGACGACGTCCATGATGACGCCGCCCTTGAGCATCTGGGCGAGACCCTTCTTCGTCGCCCAGGTGGAGGTCTCGACGGTCATGTCGGGTTGAGTTCCTCTGGTTGATGGTCGGGCTCGATGACCCGCTGGCCCCGGGGTCCTCGCCCGTTCGAGCCGGCCGCCTGCCCTCGCACGAACCGATTATGGCACGCCCTCCAGCGAGGCCCGCCGATCGACGTCCGGTTGGGCCCCGCCCACGGCCACGCTCAGCGCCCGACGGTCCGCACCACCCCCGACATGAGCTTGGTCGCCCTTCGAGCGGCGGTCGGCGAGAGGCGACTCAGGCTGTTCACGAGCGCGAGCACGTCGTCATCGGGCAGATCGGTCAGGAGGGACACGAGCCGAAGGACGGTGTCGTCCGGCACCTGGCCGAGGAGCCGGAGCAGGCGTTCGAGCTCGCGCGGCTCGATACGCGGCACCAGCCCGACCGCCCGGTCGAAGAGCCGGACGAAAGTCAGGAAGGTGACGAGCCAGTCGCGCAGGGCCGTGAGCTCGGGATCGTCGGGATGAGCCGAGGCGGCGTGGTTGGCCTCGCGTGCCGTGCGTTCGAGCACGTCGACGATGGGGTCGCCCTCGCGGACCTTGCGTTCGGCCACGACCCGTCCGAACCAGCGCCAGTGATCCGACACGGCGACGAATGCCGTCCCGGCCGGCCCGCGTCGCCCGACTCGGCGCGGTTCGAGCACGCGCTCCACGAGACCCCATTCGACGGCCTCGGCGAGAGCCACGCTCGCGGCCCGATGCGAGAGATCCAGCGCCTCGCGCACCTCGCGCTCGGTCAGCGGCTCGCGACGGGCCATGAGATAGGCGTGGACTCGGGCGATGGCCGGCGCCACGCCCCAGGCGGCCCCCATCTCACCCCAGGCGTCGGCGAGCTGACGTCGGATCACCTCGGCCGGGGCGGCCGCGTCCGATTCCGCGCCGGCGGCAAAAACCTGCGGGTGGACAGTAGCTTGTTCTTGTGCCATAACTTGTTACTGCAGCGTAGCAAACAAGTGCGGAGCGCGCCATGCCGACCGACCTGCAAGCCGCCGACCGACCCCTGGCCTCGCTCGCTCATGATGCGCCTGCGGCCCAACCCCGCCGGGTGTCGCGGCGCACGGTCGCGGTGCGATGACGGCTCGCGCGACGTGGTTGTTCGGCGCAGTCGCGGGTGCGACGGCCGGCCTCGGCACGGCGCTCGCCGGCACGCTGCCGGCCCTGGTTGCGATCCTGTCCCTCATGTGGGCCGTCACCCGGCCACAGCGGCTCGCCGCGCTGTCCGGCGTTCTGATTGGCTTCGGCGGGGTATGGCTCGCCCTGCTGTCCAACGTCGCCGTGAGGTGCCAGGCGGGCTGCGCGGCGCCCGGGATCGGCGGCTGGATCGCGATCGCCGCGGTCATGAGCGCACTCGGCCTCGCGGCCGGCGCCCTGGCGGTGAAGCCATCGCCGCGGGCGTGACGAGGCAACCGAATGGCCGGGCCGCCTCGGCGACGGACGACGCGGGCTACGACCGGTCCGCGGGCGGGGGCGAGACAGGGCCGGCTGTCGGCGGCGGGGTGTCGGCCGATCGTGGCAGGAGACCGTCGAACGCGAGCCGCAGGAGTCGATCCGCAAGGCCCTCATCCGGCGAACGCTCGCAGGCAAGTGCAACCGCGTTGGCGAACTTGACCAGGTCCATGAGCTGGGTCTCGACCCGGATCTCGCCGGCGGCCTTGGCCCGCTCGAGGAGCGCTCCGCCAACGGCCGCGATCATCGCGTGGGTGTCCGCGAAGAGCGCCGTCGTGTCGATCGACGCCAGGAGCGAGCCGGCCAGCCCGCGCTTCTGCGACACGAAGTCCACGAACGCACGCAGCCACTCGTACAGCGCATCGGCCGGCGGCCGCGTGCGGAGCAGGTCCTCGCCTGTGGCGCACAGCGTCTCGACGCCGTCGCGGTACACGGCCTCGACGAGCGCACCCCGGGTCGGGAAATGGCGATAGAGCGTCCCCGAGCCGACACCGGCACGGCGGGCGATGTCATCGAGCGAGGCCTCGGCTCCTCGAGCGGCAAGGACCTCCCTGGCCGTGGCGATCAGGCGATCCCGATTCCGACGAGCATCGGCTCGAAGCACGCGCTGAGTGCCGGCCGGGGCGGCGTCGATAGCGGGAGCCTCGGCCGCGGCCCGGCCGCGTCCGACCGGCTCGACCGCCGGCGGGCCATTTGATTCGCCGTTACCAGCCACACGCCCCAGTCCGTCGCCGCGCCATTTGCAAAACGGAGACTGTCCCCGTATAGTTCGCGGCGACAACCGGAGACACCCTCCGGATGAGTCTACACCGTTCCTCGCAGCCGGTTCGGATCCGCCGGCCAGGGATCGGATCTCGGCATCCTCACTGCTTCGGGAGTACGTCCCCCCATGACATTCCGGCCTGCCCACCTCATCCCCGGTCGGTCCGGTACCTCGCCGGTCCGCACGCAGCGCCAGAGTCCAGGTGCCACCCTCGCCCTGATCGCAGCCGCGTACCTGATGGTCGCGCTCGACTCGACGGTGGTGAACGTGGCCCTACCCAGCATCCAGTCGGATCTTCAGTTCACACCGACGACCCTGTCGTGGGTGTTCAACGCCTACCTCCTCACGTTCGGCGGTCTGCTCCTGCTCGGCGGGCGCGTGGGCGACGTGTTCGGCCGTCGACTCGCGTTTGGCGCCGGCGTGACCCTGTTCACGGTCTCGTCGCTGCTCGCCGGCCTCGCCCGACGGCGGAATGGCTCGTCGTGGCGCGTGCCGTCCAGGGCGTCGGCGGCGCACTCATCACCCCCAACACGCTAGCCCTGCTCGCCGCCAACTTCGCCGAGGGCCAGCCTCGTAACCGAGCCCTGGCCGTCTACTCGGCGGTCGCGATGAGCGGCGCATCGATCGGCCTCATCGTGGGCGGCATCCTCACGACCTGGGCGACGTGGCGTTGGGCGCTGTTCGTCAATCTTCCGATCGGCGCCGCGATCGTGGCCCTGACCCCGCGCTGGATCCTGGGCACGGCCCGGCGGCCCGGTCATCTCGACCTGCCGGGCGCCCTGACCTCCACGCTCGGCATGGGCGCGCTCGTGTACGGCCTCATCGAAGCCGGTTCGGGCGGCTGGAACGAGCCGACGTTCCTGGCCCTCGGCCTGGGCCTCGTCCTGCTGGCCGCGTTCCTCGTCATCGAGCGGCGGGAGCACCAGCCAGTTCTGCCGCTCCACCTGCTCGGCGAACGATCTCGGTTGGCCGCCTACGCGACCCTGTTCCTCATCCCGGGCTCGGTCTTCGGCGCGTTCTTCTTCCTGACCCAGTTCCTGCAGGATGTGCGGGGCTTCGGCCCGCTCGGCGCGGGGTTGGCGTTCCTGCCCCAGACCGGCGCGACGGTCGCGGCGGTTCGGCTGGCGCCACGTCTCGTATCTCGCTACGGGGCCGGGCGGGTGCTCGTCGCGGGTGCCGTCCTGATTCTGACCGGCGTGACATGGCTGACCCGGATCCAGGCGGGCAGCGACTACGCCACGGCCATCCTCGTGCCGCTCGTCCTGATCGGCGTGGGGGCCGGGCTGGAGCTTCCTGCCACTCAACGTCACCATCCTGGCGGGCGTCGGCGGTGACGAGGCAGGTGCCGCATCGGGCGTCGCACAGGCGATGCAGTGGGTCGGCGGATCGTTCGGTCTGGCGGTCATGACCGCCGTCTTCGCCGCGACGACGGGCAGCCTGGGCAGCCGTACCTCGGCGGCGGAGGTCTTCGCCCACGGCGCCGCGGCGGCGCTGACCGTCGGCGTCGTGCTCGCGATCGGCGTCCTGGCCCTGGCCGTCGGTGTGCTCAGCCGCCGGCCGCTCGGCCGTGGAGCGTCGGCGGCTCCCGGCACGAGCTCAGCCTCGGGTGCGCGAACAGCCCATGCCGCACCGGAGACGACGCCGTCCGTATGATCCGCGTGTGGCCGTCCTGCGCAGCCGACTCGATCCGGCGAGCGACGACGCCCGTGCCAACGGACGGGCGATGGCCGAGCTCGTGGCCGAGCTTCGTCGACGCCAGGCGGCGGTCGCCGAGCGCGGGGCGGGGGGCGACGAGCGCTCGATCGCCCGCCATCGCGAGCGCGGGAAGCTGCCCGTCCGTGAGCGGATCGAGCGCCTGATCGACCCGGGGTCGGCGTTCCTCGAGCTCAGCCCGCTGGCCGCCGGCGGCCTCTACGACGACGAGGCGCCGGCGGCCGGGATCGTGACCGGCATCGGGCGAATCGAGGGCGTGCTGTGCGTCATCGTCGCGAACGACGCGACCGTGAAGGGCGGCACGTACTACCCGATGACGGTCAAGAAGCACCTGCGTGCGCAGGAGATCGCGCTCGAGAACCGACTGCCATGCGTATACCTCGTCGACAGCGGCGGCGCCTTCCTGCCGCTCCAGGCGGAGGTCTTTCCCGACCGCGAGCATTTCGGGCGGATCTTCTACAACCAGGCTCGCATGTCGTCGCTCGGCATCCCCCAGATCGCGCTGGTCATGGGCTCGTCGACCGCGGGCGGCGCGTACGTTCCGGCGATGTGCGACGAGACGGTCATCGTCGACGGCACGGGCACCATCTTCCTGGGCGGGCCGCCGCTCGTGAAGGCGGCAACCGGCGAGGACGTGTCGGCCGAGGAGCTTGGCGGCGGCGAGCTCCACGCGCGGACGTCAGGCGTGGCCGACCATCTCGCCCTCGACGACGAGCACGCGCTGGCGCTCGGCCGCTCGATCGTGGCCAACCTGGCCTGGGCGCCGCCCCCACTGTCCTCGCGTCGCCGGCCCTCGGAGCCGCCCGCCGTGGATCCGGCCGGCGCCCCAGGTGTCGCCGGCCTGTACGCGGCCGTTTCCGCCGACCCGCGTCGACCGGTCGACGTGCGCGAGATCATCGCGCGGCTCGTCGACGGCTCGCGCATGCACGAGTTCAAGCCGTTGTACGGCCAGACGCTCGTGACCGGCTTCGCCCACCTCGAGGGCTATCCGATCGGGATCGTCGCCAACGACGGCATCCTGTTCAGCGAATCGGCGCTCAAGGGCGCGCACTTCATCGAGCTCTGCGCCCAGCGTCGGATCCCGCTCGTGTTCCTCCAGAACATCACCGGCTTCATGGTCGGGCGCGAGTACGAGGCCGGCGGCATCGCCAAGGATGGGGCAAAGATGGTGACCGCGGTCGCGACCGCGGCCGTGCCCAAGTTCACGGTGATCGTCGGTGGCTCGTTCGGTGCAGGCAACTACGCGATGGCCGGCCGGGCCTATTCGCCTCGCTTCCTGTGGACGTGGCCGAACGCACGGATCAGCGTCATGGGTGGAGCCCAGGCCGCGCGCGTGCTCTCGACCGTGCGCGAGACGTCGCTGCCCGACGGACGATGGTCGTCCGACGCCGATCGGGACGCGTTCGAGGCGCCGATCCTCGAGACGTACGAGCGCGAGGGCAGTCCCTATTTCGCGACCGCGCGCCTGTGGGACGACGGCATCCTCGATCCGCTCGACACGCGCCGGGTCCTGGCGATGGCGATCGAGGCCGCCCTGTGCGCCCCGATTCCGGAGACTCGCTTCGGCGTGTTCCGGATGTAGGCACGGAACCGCCCTGGCTCGCCGGCCGTCGTTCGGCACATGACCATGTCCCGCGCGGTGTTCGGGCTCGGTGGGCTGGCGATTGCCGTCGCCGCCGCGGTCGTCGCGGTCTCCCTGACCGTTCCGCGGCCGGCGTCTCCCGGACCAACTGCCTCGACGGCGACCGGCGGCGCCTCGGACGGCAGTTTCGCGGTACGGATGACGATCGAGCACACGACGTACCGGATCGGAGAGCCGATCAACGCGACGGCCGGCGTGACCTATGTCGGGCCCATGGCGCAGGTGGTCCCGTACGGCTCGGGTGGCGGGATGGTCGTCTTCTCGCTCGAACAGCTGGACGGTCCACTCGACATGGGACCCGCGTCCGATGCGATGTGCGCCACGCAGCCACCGCTCAGCCGAGGCAGCGCGGTGTTCGTCCCCTTCGCCAAGTCGGGCGGCTTTTCGGAAACGGATCCACAGGCGGCGTTCTGGCGCTCCTTCTTTGCCGAGAAGGAGCTCCGACTGCCGCGTGGGACGTGGCGCCTCCATGCGCAGCTGGACGCGTGGCTGGGCGGGTGCGGTGCGGGCGGCGAGGAGCACACGCTCGACGCCGCCGCAACGATCGAGGTCGTCGACAACTAGTCCGTCAGTCGCCCGGCTCGCGGTCGGCCGGCCAGTACTCCTCGGCCCGCACGGCCTCGCGATGCAGCCCGATCTCGGCCAGGGCCCGCCGCATACCGGCGATGACCGCCGGGTTCCCGCACAGGTATGCGACCGCCTCGCCAGGCACGATCGCCTGGCCGGGCACGGTCGCCTCGCTGGGCGACGTGGGTCGTCGTGCCGCGAGCCGCCGGACGACGTCGTCCACGTGGCCCGTCGGCCCGGCCCAGCCCTCGCTGCGGCTCGTGCCCGGCCTGGACACGACCGGCACATAGGCGATGCCCCGCCGGCCGGCGGCGAGGCGCGTGAGCCGGTCACGGTACGCGAGCTCGTCCGCATGGGCAACGCCATGGACGAGCGTGACCCGAACGGCCGGACGCATGAGCAGCTCGTCGAGCATGGCCGCCAGCGGCGCCAGACCCGTGCCGGTACCGACCAGGAGGTGATGCCGTGGGTCGGCCGCGTCGAGGGTGAACAGCCCCTTCGGGCGACCGACAAGCACGCGTGCACCGGGAGCGATCCGCCATAGCCATGGCGTGAGCCTGCCGCCGGCGACGCGCCGGACCAGGAATTCGAGCTCGGCGTCGCTCCGCCGCGAGGCGCTCGAATACGGGCGCTGCACCAGCTGCCCATCCAGCCACAGCCCGACGGACATGTACTGTCCCGGCCGAGTTCCGCTCACCGGATCGTCGGGCCGCAACCGGAATATCGCGATGTCGTCGGTCACGGTCAGCCGTTCGACGAATGTGGCGTTCGGGACGACGGCGCGAGTGCCGTGGGCGACCGGGCCGGCCACGGTCGGAAGGCAGACGGCGGCAACGGGCCCGCACCCGGTCATCCGGTCGCGGCCCGGGCGCCCGATCTCGTGTGCCATCCACTCGCTCACGACGCGAGCAGGAGATCGATCTCGGCGCGTGCCGCCGCCGGGTCCGCGTACCACGCCCCGTCAATCCAGGCGAAGCCCGCCCAGGCCGATGGCAGCCGGTCGGCACGGAAGATCGCGGCGTTCGGGCAGGCGGTCTCACACGCTCCGCATTCGATGCACGCGTCCGGGTCGATGTACAGCTTGCGATCCTCGGGCTCGGCGGTGATGCAATCCACCGGACAGACCGACACGCACGACTGGTCCATGTTGTCGATGCACGGCTCGGCGATGACGTAGGCCACAGCAGATCTCCCGTTCCTGGCGCCGTCGCGGCCACGAACCGGCGTCGGTGGCGCGACGGCACAGCCGACGATCGGACCGACGACTGTGCGCGTCGTGTGCGCTCGATGTGAGATCGCCAATCCTCGGCCGGACGCTCGGACGTGGAGGATCAAATCCTCCGGTCGCTATCCCGGTCAGGCACCCGAGGGGCGGCCGCCCGCCGCGGCGCCGCGAGCGGGAAGGGTCACCACGAACCGTGCGCCTCCGCCGGCCGCGTCGGTCACCGCGACCGTCCCGGCATGACCCGCGGCGATCCTCCGGGCGATGGCCAGGCCGAGGCCCGTGCTCGTGCCCCGAGCTCGCGGGATGTTCGGCATGCGGGCCAACGGCTCGAAGATGCGCTCGCGCGCCTCGGGCGGCACGCCGGGCCCCTGGTCGGCCACGCTGAGCACGACGTTGCCGCCCTGGCGCGCGAGGGAGACGTCGACGCGGCCGCCGTCCGGCGAGTGGTCGAGCGCGTTGTCGAGCAGGATCAGGACGAGTTGCACGAGCCGGTCCGGGTCGCCGAGCACGATCGTCGAGGGGGCGGCTTCCAGGGCGACCGTGACGCCGTGGGCGGAGGCACGCGGCTCGACGCGCCGCACCGCCGACGTCACGAGGGGCGCGAGATCGAGCCGTTCCTGGGCGAGCTCGAGGCGACCCTCGCCCGTGGACGCCAGGGCCAGCAGGTCGCCGACCATGCGACCGAGGCGCTCGCTCTCGGAGGCGATGTCGCGCACTAGCGGACGGCCATCGGTCGAGACGAGCTGCTCGCGCTCGAGGACCTCCGCCGTGGCGTGGATCAGCGCGGCCGGCGTCCGGAGCTCATGCGAGGCATCCGCGACGAAGCGCATCTGCGCCTCGAAGGAGCGGCGGATCGGAGCGAGGGCACGGCTGGTCACGAGCAGGGTCACGAGAGCCGCGCCGGCGAGCCCGATGAGCGCGACCAACGTAGTCGAAAGCACGAGGCTGCTCGACTCCTCGTCGTGCAGGGTGAGGACGAAGCCGGCCTGAATGTAGCCGAACAGACGGCCGGCGACCGGCAACCGCGTGGCCAGGGGCCGCGTCGCCGCGATCGCCGGTACGACCCTGGCGGCACTCGGCCGGATCGAGGCGGCGCCCTGCGCGGCGGCGCTCGTCTCGGGCTCCGCGCTCGTCTCGGGCTCCGAGCTCGTCTCGGGCTCCGCGCTCGTCTCGGGCTCCGAGCTGGCGCCGGGCGATCGATCGGGTGACTCGGAGGGTGTGGTCGTGTCGGCCTCGGCCACGAGCGGGATGGTCAGGAGCCGAATTCGACACACCGTCGATCCGGACGGTTCGCAGGTCGCCGCTGGCCGTCGTGGCGGCCGCCAACGCCGCGATGTCCGGCAGGCCGGCGGTCGGCTGGCCCGACGGGTTCGAGACCACGCTGCCCGTCGGATCGAGGTAGAGGATGAACGTGTCCGCCGAGCCCTGCGTCTCCGCTCCCTCCTCGGCCGAGGAAGCACGCTCGGCGGGCAGCTCGCCGTTGAGCTGCTGGGCCGCGGCTCGGGCAGTCGCGTCGAGCGCCCGATCGACATCCGCGTCGAGCGCGCGAAGGCCGGCGATCGCGGTCGTCAGCCCGATGATGACCACGAGCAGGGCGACCAGCCCGAGCGTGCTCAGGAAGATCCGCCGCCGGGTGGCGGTCAGCAGCCGTTCGGTCGTGAGGTCGGCCACCGCTCAGTCGGTCGCGCGGAGCGTGTAGCCCACCCCGCGAACGGTTCGCAGCAGGCTCGCTCGGCCCAGGTCGCCGAGCTTGCGACGCAGGTAATGCACGTACAGGTCGACGACGTTCGAGTAGACATCCGGCTCCGCGCCCCACACGCCGTCGAGGATCTGCTGGCGCGTGAGCACCTGTCCCGTGTGGCGGATGAGATACGCGAGCAGCGCGAACTCGCGCGCCGAGAGGTCGACGATCGCGCCGTCGACCCGGGCGACGTGGCGGAGCTCGTCGAGCTCGAGGTCACCGACGCTGAGCGATCGGCTGGTGGGTGCCGCCTCGCGCCGGCCCAGGGCCCGGATCCGGGCCAGAAGCTCGCTGAACGCAAACGGCTTTGGCAGGTAGTCGTCGGCGCCGGCGTCGAGTCCGCTGACCCGATGCTCGACCGTGCCCAGGGCCGTGAGCATGAGGATCCGGGTCGGCAGACGCTTCGTTCGCAGGATCTGGACGACGGTCAGGCCGTCGATGTCGGGCAGCATTCGATCGACGACGGCCACGTCGTACTCGGATCGCTCGACGAGGGCGATGGCCGTGGCTCCATCGGGGGCGACGTCCACGACGTGTCGCTCCGCGGTCAGGACGCGGTTGATGAGGGCGGCCATCTTCGGCTCGTCCTCGACGACGAGTACTCGCACGGCAGGCATCCAATCACGCGCCCGTCGGCGTGTCGAGGGGCCAAGGGCATGTCTTTGAAGCTTCTCACGGAGCCCACAGCGTGGGCCGAGCTCAGCCACGCAGGCTGTGCGACAGACCGCCGGCGAGGGTCCGGTGCGTCGACACCACCGGTCGGAGGCATACGTGCTCGAACGCATCGCACTCTTCGTCGCCTCGTTGACGGCCGCGCTCGTCATCGCCGTCGCGGTCGTCGCGGCCGGGGTCAACGTCGATCCGGCGGCCCGGCCGACCCCGGCCGCGGCCACGATCACGACGGATCAGCCGTCGGGCCAGGCCGTGCAGGTCGACACGGTCTACCTCACGACACCGCTGCCAACGACCGTGACCGTCCACCGGACCGTCGCCCAGGCCACCGCCGGCGGCGACGACGAGGGCGAGGGTGGCGACGATGACTGAGCGACCCGCCGGGTCACCTCGTCCGCTCCCGCCGCGGGCCTCAGCCGGCCCGCGCCTGCCTGCCGGCCCGCGGCCGTCACGTCCCGACCCACGGCCGCTGCGCTTCGCGATCGGCCTCGGCGGCCTCGCCGCCGCGAGCGGCATCCTGACCGCCCTCCTGCCGCCGGTCCCGAACGCGTCGCCGGCCAGCGTCGTCTCGGTCGAAGCGCCCCAACCGAGCCCATCCGTGCTCCACGTCACCCGCTACGTCCGCCTCGCGCCCGGTCAGACCGCACCGCCGAAGGCGGCCGTCCAGCAGCTGCCGGCACCGACCCCGAGGCGTGTCGTCGTAACGACGACGACACGCCAGTCTGGCAAGCCATGAGCAGGGGGGCCGGCGCCACGGCGCTGCCTATCGGTCACCCCGATTCCGGCACCGCCGACGACGTCCGGCCCGTGATGCAGAATCCGCCCGGCGCGGAGCCGGTCGTCGTGGCGCGCAAGCTCATGGGCGGCCGGGTCGAGATCGCGCTGGAACCGTTGACGTCGAACGCCGGCGGGCGGCCAGCGGCGGTCGCGCGCGCGAGCCTCGTCCTCGACCGGCTCGAGCGATGGGCGCGGCGTGTGAGCCGCTTCGTCCCCGAATCCGAGCTGAGCCGACTCAACGGCGAGTCCGCATCGGTGGTGCGGGTCGGACCCACGCTCGGCGCCCTCCTCGAGTGGGCGCGCGTCGCCGAATCCATGACCGACGGGCTGGTGGACGCCACGCTGCTCGACGCCCGGCTTGCCGCCGAGGGCCTCGTCGACGCCGTCGGCGCTCGGCGATCGGCCGGCTCGCGCGCCTGGCGCATCCAGGCTGACGCGAGGGCTGCCCGCGTCTCGCGTGCGTCGGGCCTGCGCTTCGATGTGGACGGCATCGCGAAGGGCTGGCTGGCGGACCGTGCCGTACGCCTCGTCGAGGCGTTCCCGGTCGCGGTCGTCGATGCCGACGGGGACATCGCGGTGCGGCTCGCCCCGGATCGCCGGTGCCGGGTCCGCATCGACGACCCGCGAGTTCCCGGCGCGCTCTTGGCGGAGCTCGAGCTGCGGCCTGAGCACGGGGCCGAGGCCGCGTCGGGGCAGACGATGTTTGGGGTCGCGACCTCGGGCACGAGCGTCCACCGCTGGCGCCGAGAAGGACGCGCGACGCACCACCTCATCGATCCGCGGACGGGCCGGCCGGCCGCCACCGACCTGGTCCAGGTCAGCGTCGTCGGCAGGTCGGCTCGCGAGGCAGAGGCACGCGCCAAGGCGGCCCTCATCCTCGGCTCCGACGCGGCCGCGGGCCTGCTCGATCGGGCCGATGTGGCCGGGGCGATCCTGCTCACGGACAGCGGCGACGTCCTGGCCACGCCGCGCACGGCAGGCCTGCTCGTCTCGACGACGCTGGAGTCGGCGGCATGAGGTTCCGGGGCCTGGATCCCCGCACGAGCTACGCGCGCTGGGGCCTCGTGGCCGTGGCCATCGGGATCGTCCTGGGCGGAACCATGCCGGCTGCGATCCACGATATCGCCCGCGCTGTCATCGCCTCGCCCGACTCGCTGCCGTGGATCGTCGAACGCCTGGCGGCGTTCCTCGCCTACCTCGCGCTGACTGGCTCGGTGATCTACGGGCTGCTGCTCTCGAGCAAGCTCCTCGACGGCGTCGCGCACCGGCCGATCACATTCGCGCTGCATCAAGATCTGGCCGCCGTCGGGGTCGGACTCGGAGCCATCCACGGCGCGCTGCTCGGGCTCGACCGCAGCGTGCCGTTCTCATTCGATCAGATCGCGGTGCCGTTCGCCGCGCCGTACCGGCCCCTGTGGGTCGGCGCCGGCCAGATCGCCCTGTACCTGGCGGTCGTCGTGGTGGCCACCTTCTACGCCCGTCGCCGTCTCGGACAGCGAGCGTGGCGGGCCCTGCACTACGTGACCTTCGTGGCCTTCGCTGGCGCGACGGTCCATGGCATCGCTGCCGGCAGCGACACGGGCCAACCCTGGGCGTGGCTGACATACGCCGTGGCGATCGACATCGTCGCGTTCCTGCTCGCCTATCGCGTCACGCTTTCGATCGGACGACCGCGAGACACCGCGGGCGGTGGCCGGTACCGGTCAGGGTCGACCGCCCTCGACTAGACTGCGGGGCCGATGGCCAGCGTCAACGCCCCTGTTCCGACCATGCCCGACCGCCGGCTCACCGGTCGCGTCCTGTCCGTGAACGTCTCGGCCGGAGGCGTCCCGAAGAAGCGCGTGCCCTCGGCGCGGGTCGGCGTCCTCGGGCTCGATGGCGACCGCCACCGGGACTCGAACGTCCACGGCGGGCCGCATCGGGCCGTGTGCCTGTTCGGCATCGAGGCCATCCGACGCGTGAGCGCCGAGGGCCACCCGATCCGGCCCGGCTCGACCGGCGAGAATCTCACGACCGAGGGCGTCGAGCTTTCGGAGCTGCCCGTCGGCAGCCGCCTCCAGATCGGCGACGACGTGCTGCTCGAGCTGAGCTGGCCGACCAGTCCGTGCGACACGATCGTCGATTCGTTCCACGACCGCCACTCGGGTCGGATCAGCATCCTGCGCTACCCGCGCGACTCACGCATGTACGCCAGAGTCCTGCGGGAAGGTGAGGTGCGCTCGGGCGACCCGATCACGGTCCTCGCCCCCGCGCCGGGGTCGGATGCGGAGGCGCACGTGCTCCTGAACCGGATCGAGTCGATCGAGCGATTCGGCGACCTCACCCGCTGGCGTGCGGCACGTGCCGCAGGCTTCGAGATCGAGGTGCTCGACGATGGCGACGTGCACGAGGCCGCCTCGCGGCAGCTACCGGGGCCGGCCTTCAACAACGCCGGCGGGCTGCGCACCTTGCCCCATTTCCTCGACCGGGTGCTCGGGTTGTGGCGCCGCGAGGCCGTGAGCGGCTGGTTCTCGTTCGACGGCACGCCGTGGCCAGGTGCCACGCCCGTTGCGGAGCACGTCGTCCACGCCGCCTCGATCGAGGAGCTCGAGCCGAACCCGACCCCGGCGGTCGAGGGTCTCACGCTGCGAGTCGTGGAGCGTGCCGACACAGCCGAGTGGACGACGGCCTTTTGCCGGGCGTGGGCCATCGATGGCGTCCGCGCCGCGGCCTGGACGGCAATGCTCCGAGGCATGGTCGCCGCTCCCGGTCACAAGGTGGTCGTCGGCGAGCTCGACGGGCAGGTGGTCGGGGTAGGCGCCATGACGGCCCGTGGACGGACCGCGCGGCTCGGCCAGGCAGCTGTCGTCCCGGAGGCGCGTGGGCGCGGCATCCACACAGCCCTGCTCGGCGCGCGGATCGAGCTTGCGCGCGAGGGCGGCGTCGGTCTCGTGACCGCCACGGCCGATGCGGCGAATGGGGCGTCGCTCGGAAACCTGGCCCGGGTTGGCCTGCGGCCCATCTGGCGGCGCTCGATCTACCGCTTCGAAGGCCCGGGCGGAGGGCCTCCGCCGAGCACGATGCGCGAATGAGCCGCCTGCGTGTGGAGCGCGAAGGTCCGGCAGGAGTCGTGGCGCGCGTCGTCCTTGATCGACCGGACGTGCGCAACGCCTTGGACGCGTCGCTCATCGCCGAGCTCCGCTCGACCTTCGCCGGCTTCGTCAGGGAGGATCCCGTCGCGCTGCGAGTCGTCATCCTGGCCGGGGCCGGACCGGTCTTCTGTGCCGGGGCCGACGTGAGCTGGATGCGCGCCGCCATGCAACTCGAGCGCGAGGCCAACGAGCAGGACGCGATGGCCATGGCGGACATGTTCGAAGCCATCGACACGTGCCCCGTGCCGGTCATCGCTCGCGTCCAGGGCGCGGCGCTCGGTGGCGGGATGGGCTTGTGTGCCGTGTCCGATCTGGTCATCGCCGAATTGGGCGCCCGCTTCGGCTTCACGGAGACTCGCCTTGGGATCCTGCCGGCCGTGATCGCGCCGTTCGTGGTGGCCAAGATCGGCGAGAGCCATGCCCGGGCCCTGTTCCCGGGCGGGCGCCGGTTCGATGCGGTTCGCGCCCAGCGCATCGGTCTCGTGCACGAGGTCGTCGAGGGTGAAGATGCGCTCGACGCCGCGCTGGATGTCGCCGTTCGCGATGTGCTGGCCGGCGGCCCCAGCGCGACGCGCGCGGCGAAGGCCATCGTGCGCGAGGTGCGTGGGCTGCCGCATGGTTCGGCGAAGTGGCACACCGCTCGGGTGATCGCCCGCCAGCGGACGACCGCCGAGGCTCGCGAGGGATTCCAGGCATTCGTTGACAAGCGCCGCCCGGGTTGGACGCCCGACTCCAGCGAATGACGGCGGCCGCTTGCTCGATGGGCGACTAAACGCGACAATCGCGCCACTGATGCCCGATGAGCTGAGTCCGAGACAGGCAGCCGAGCGCATGGGTACGACGACGCGCTCGGTCCAGCGCTGGATCGCGAGCGGCTTGCTGCCGGCCCGGCGCCTTGGTGGACGCTGGCGCGTCGCGTCTGACGCAATTGACGCGTTCAACGCGGTCCAGGAGGGCGACACCCGGCATGTGGCCGACAAACCTCCCGCGACGGCGTCCATTCGCCATCTCTTCGTCGCCAACCGCGGCGAGATCGCGCGGCGCATCGCCGCCACCGCGCGGCGGCGCTCGATCGAGGTCACGATCCCCGGCATCGGTGCCAGCCCTGAGGTCGACCTGCTCGATCTCGATGCGGTCGTCGCCGCGGCGCTCGAGGCCGGCTCCGACGCGCTCCACCCGGGCTACGGCTTCCTCGCCGAGAATCCCCGGTTCGCCGAGGCCGTCACGCGGGCGGGGCTGCGCTGGGTCGGGCCACCGCCCGAGGCCATCGCCGCGATGGGCGACAAGGCGGCCGCACGGCGCCTCGCCGCCGCGACCGACGTGCCGGTCGTGCCCGGCTACGACGGCGAGGACCAATCGGACGAGGCTCTTCGGGCCGCCGCGGGCCGCATCGGGCTGCCGCTCCTCGTCAAGCCCGCGGCCGGCGGCGGCGGCAAGGGCATGCGCACGGTTCGGATCGCCGCAGAGCTCGATGCGGCGCTGGCGGCGGCACGGCGCGAAGCCACGGCCGCCTTCTCGATAACCGGCTCATCCTCGAACAGCTGATCGAGGGCGGCCGCCACGTCGAGATCCAGATCCTGTTCGACGCCGGCGGGCGCGGCGTCCATCTCGGCGAGCGCGATTGCTCGCTCCAGCGCCGGCACCAGAAGGTCCTCGAGGAGGCACCCTCGCCCGCCGTCGACGGCGGCCTGCGGCGTCGACTCGGCGAGGCCGCCCTGCGTCTGGCCGCGGCGGTCGGCTATCGGTCGGCGGGGACGTCGAGTTCCTGCTCGACGGACGACGGCTCGTTCTTCTTCCTCGAGATGAACACCCGCCTCCAGGTCGAGCACGCGGTCACCGAGCTGGTGCTCGGGCGCGATCTGGTGGCCGACCAGCTGGCGATCGCCGCCGGGGCGACGCTCGAGGAGCTCGGCCTGGACCAGACGAGCGTGGATCGCGCCTTCGTGGCGGGCGGACACGCCGTCGAGGTGCGCCTGTATGCGGAAGACGCCGAGGCCGGCTTCCTGCCCGCGACCGGCCGAGTCGAGCGCATTCGGTGGCCTGCCGAGTCGACTGCCTTCGGCCCGATCGGGCCGGCGGGTGTGCGCGTCGACGCCGGCATCGAGGCCGGCACGCAGGTGGGCACCGCGTTCGACCCGATGCTGGCCAAGATGATCGCCCATGGCAGCGATCGGGCGGCCGCCCTGGAACGCCTCGTGCACGCGCTCGACGAGATCGTGGTCCTCGGTCTGGTCACGAACCTGCGCTTCCTGCGCTGGCTCGTCCGGCAGCCGGTCGTTCGCGCCGGCCAGGTCCGCGTCGACACGCTGCCGCGGATCTGGCCACCGGACGACTGGGCGGCCCGGATGACGCTCGACGACGCGACGTGGCAGGTGGCCGCGGGGAGCCTCGCCGGTGCCAGACCGGATCTGTGGGCCGGCGGCTGGCGGCTGAACGCGCCGTCCCGTTTGCGCCTCGCGACCGACGGAGACGAGCGCTCGGTCGAGGTGCGGGGCGTCCCGACCGACGGCCCGGAGCGCGTCCTGGTCGGGGACACCGTGCACGTCGATGCGGCCGGCCGATCGGTCGCCTTCCGGCTGGCACCGCCACCCGATGTCGATCGGGCCGCCGAGCTCGCGGCGTCGCACGCGCAACCGGGCACGGCCGATGTCGCCGCGGCCATGCCCGGCACGGTGTTCGCCGTCCACGTCGCGGCCGGCGACCGGGTCGAGGCGGGCAACCCGCTCGTCACCCTGGAGGCGATGAAGATGGAGCACGTGGTGGTCGCCCCCGGACCGGGGACCGTGGCGAATGTGGCCGTCGAGCCCGGCCAGCAGGTGACTCGCGGCCAGGCCCTGGCGACGCTCCGGCACTGAGCGCCGGCGCGGGCCGCAGGCGCTACCCTTGGCGGCCAGGAGGACCATGGCACAGGACAAGCCTCACAGCAAGCCCGTGCGGCCCGGCCCCGCCGGCGAGCCGAGCGTGCGCCACGCGACCGGGGATCCCGCGCCGGCCGTCGACCATGGAGTTGACGCGGCGCGCCCCAAGGCCCGACGCGGGGCGGATGGCCGCGCCGCCGCGGCGGCGGAGGGTCGGGCAACGGCCACGGCCCTGCCCGCGACCCGCGAGGAGCTGCTGGCCCTGCATCGGGCCGCGCGGGCGCGGCGCAACTCGGCCCCGCTCGGCAGCGAGGCGTACCAGGACGCCGTCGCGGAGATCGGACGGATCGAGGTCGAGATCGCCCGGATCGAGCGGGCGATGCAGCCACCGCTCGTCTAGCAGCCGATGGCCGAGCACGTCCGGATCTACGAGGTCGGACCGCGTGACGGGCTCCAGAACGAGGCCCGTCCCGTCCCGACGGCCGACAAGCGGCGCTTCATCGAGCTGCTGGTCGCGGCCGGCCTGCGTGAGATCGAGGCCGACGAGCTTCGTCGCCCCACGCGCGGTACCCCAGCTCGCGGACGCCGACGAGCTGCTCAGGTCCCTGCCGCGATCGGGGACGTCCGTTACCCCGTCCTCGTTCCGAACACGCGCGGGCTCGAGCGGGCCGAGGCGGCCGGCGCCGATGCGCTGGCCGTGTTCACGGCCGCGACCGACGCGTTCACCTCGCACAACATCGGCATGACCGTCGCCGAGTCGCTGGCCGCGTTCGATCCGGTCATGGACCGCGCGGCCGAGCTCGGCTGGTGGCGCCGCGCGTACGTGTCGACCGCCTTCGGCTGCCCCTACGTCGGCGCGGTCGCGCCCGAGCGCTCGGTCGAGGTCGCCCTGCGCCTCCTCGATCTGGGCGCCGACGAGGTGTGCTTCGGGGACACGATCGGGGTCGCGGTGCCCTCGCAGGTGACGCGACTGACCGAGCTCGCGACCCGGGCCGGCGTGCCCGTCGCGCGGCATCGCCTACCACTTCCACGACACGCGCGGCACGGCCCTTGCGAACGCGGTCGCGGGGCTGGCCGCCGGCGTGCGCTGCTTCGACGCCTCGACCGGTGGCACGGGCGGCTGCCCGTACGCTCCCGGTGCGGCCGGCAACCTCGCCACCGAGGATCTCGTGTACCTGCTCGACGGGCTCGGCTACGAGCACGGCGTCCGGCTCGAGGCGATCCTCGAGGCCGCCCGCTTCATCGCCGCGGCGCTGGACCGGCCGCTCGCGTCCAAGGTGGGTCAGGCCGGCGGCTGGGATTCCGCGACCGGGCGACCGGTCGGCAGAGGCTGAACGGCCCATTCCCGGCGCCCGGACGTCGTGCACGCGCCGAACCGCGAAACCTGTACGATCCGTGCCATGAACGGGGTCGTGCTCGTGCTCAACCAGAACTACGAGCCGCTCAACGTGTGCAACCTGCCACGTGCGTTCCGGCTCGTCTTCGGCGAGAAGGCCGAGGTCATCGAGTACGACCACCAGGTGATCCGGACGCCGCGGACCGAGTACCGGGCGCCGTCCATCATCCGCCTCCAGCACATGATCAAGCGGCCGCGCCCACGGGTGAAGCTGAGCCGCCGCGAGGTCTTCGCGCGCGATCACTACACGTGCCAGTACTGCGGCAGCCAGTCCCACGACCTGACCCTCGATCACCTCGTGCCGCGCCATCGGGGCGGCGGTCACACCTGGGAGAACCTGGTCACCGCGTGCACCCAGTGCAATCACCGCAAGGGCAACAAGACGCCGGAAGAGGCCCGGCTGCGGCTGCTGCGCCACCCGTTCGAGCCACGCAGCGACGTCTACTCGCTGTTCACCTCGTATCTGAGCGACGACCGCAACGACGCGTGGCGGACGTACCTGTTCCTCGGCCGAAACTGAGCGCGGACAGCCCGGACCGCCGAAGACGGTCTCGGCGGCCGTCCCGGCGGCGGTGCGGGGTCTCGTCGACCGGCTCTCCGGGGCAGGCCACGCGGCGTACGTCGTGGGCGGCGTGGTGCGCGACGCCCTGCTCGGGCGGCCGGCCTCGGACTGGGACCTGGCCACGAGCGCCAGCCCCGACGAGGTCCGGGCGGTCTTCCCGGACTCCGCCTACGAGAACGCGTTCGGCACGGTCGGCGTCCATGGCACGGACGCGATCCACGACGTCACGACGTTCCGGACCGACCATGAGTACGCCGACTTCCGGCGACCGCATCGCGTCGAGTTCGGGGGCACGATCGAGACGGACCTGGCCCGGCGCGACTTCACCGTCAATGCCATGGCCTGGGGCGTCGAGCCGGGCCGGCAGGTCGCGACCGACGCACGGCTGGTCGACCCGTTCGGCGGCATCGTCGACCTGCGAGCGCGACGCCTGCGCGCCGTGGGCGAGCCCGACGCGCGCTTCGGCGAGGACGCCCTGCGCATGCTCCGAGCCGTCCGGTTCGTGGCCCAGTTGGGGTTCGCGATCGAGCCCGAGACGCGAGCGTCGATCGAGCGCCACGCGGAGCTCGCCGGCCATCTGTCGGGTGAGCGCGTCGCCGCCGAGCTGACCAAGCTGCTGGGCGCGGAACGGCCGTCGGTCGGACTCCGCCTGCTGGCGGACACGGGCCTGCTCGCGGTCGTGCTGCCCGAGCTCGCGGGACAGCGCGGCGTGGCCCAGAACAAGATCGCGGGCGAGGATCTATGGGACCACAGCGTGCGATCCGTGGACGCCGCGCCACGTACGAAGCCGGTCGTTCGGCTCGCCGCGCTGCTGCACGACGTCGGCAAGCCGTCGACCGCGGGCGACGGCCATTTCTACGGCCACGACACGGTCGGCGCCGACATGGCCGAGCAGCTCCTGCGCCGCCTCAAGCTGCCGCGCGAGACGTGGGAGCGTGTGTGTCATCTGGTGCGCTACCACATGTTCGAGTACCGCCCGAACTGGGGCGACGCGGCGGTGCGTCGGTTCATCGCCAAGATCGGGGCCGACGCGATCGAGGAGCTGTTTGCCCTGCGCGAAGCCGACAATCTGGGCTCCGGACTGCCGCCTGACGCGGGCGGCCTCGGGGAGTTGCGGGCACGGGTCGAAGCGCAGCTCGCCGGGCCCCTGGCACTCGGTCGCAACGATCTGGCCGTCGACGGTGACGACCTCATGACCGAGCTCGGGCTCGGCCCGGGTCCGGACCTCGGCCGTATCCTCGAAGCCCTCGTCGAGCGGGTCATCGTCGATCCCGGCCTGAACACCCGTCCCACGCTTCTGCTCCTCGCCCAGGAGCTCGTCGAGGACGGGCGATGATCGAGCTCCTGCTCGAGGCCGAGCGCGCGCTCACGGTCGGCATGCTCGATCAGGCCGAGCGACTGTATCGCCAGACGATCGAGCATGATCCGAACAACTCGATCGCCGTCGTTGGCCTGGCCAGGGTGGCCATCGAGCGCGGCGACGACCGGGGCGCGCTGGAACAGGCTCGTGCCGCGCTCGCGATCGACGCCGACAACGTCGCCGCCCAGCGGCTCGTGACCCGCCTCGAGGAGGTGCTCGCAGTTCGGGACGCCCAGCCCGGGCAGGCCCCGGTCCCTGCGTCGGCGGCGCCCGTCCACACCGAGACCGGGTCATCCACCCCGCTCCTCGATCGGCAGGCCGCCATGGCCCGCGCCCGGGCGCGTCCGCCCGGCTCGGCTCCGGTTTCCGGCGGCGAGGCCGGTCAGCGTCCCGCCGAGGGGGGCGGTGCCGGCACGCCGTCGCGACCCGGCCCGCAACCCGCCCCGACCCCGAGACGCCGGCGCGGAATCCTTCGACGCCTGTTGGGCCGGTGAGGGCGCACGGCCCCGCGTCGCCCTCCCGGTCTCCGGAGACGCACGGCGGCCGGTGGCCTAGCATGCTGGTCGTGCACGACCGCTGCCTCCGGCAACCGCGCTCGCCGTCGCCCGCGCTGCGAGGCGCTTGCTGATGCGGGTGCTCGTGACCGGTGGCGCCGGGTACGTCGGGTCGGTCAGCGCCGAGGCGCTCCTCGAGGCGGGCCACGAGGTAGTCGTCCTCGACAACCTCTCGACGGGGCATGCCGGGGCGGTGCCGGATGCCGCCCGGCTCGTGGTCGGCTCGTACGTCGACCGCGCGTCCACGGCCCGCCTCATCACCGACGAGGCGATCGAGGCCATCCTGCATTGCGCCGCCCGCTCGATCGTCGGCGAGTCGATGGCCGATCCCGCTCGCTACTACGACGAGAACGTGTCGGGCGGGATCGCCCTGCTCGACGCGGCGCGCGAGGCCGGCGTCGGGCGGCTCGTGTTCAGCTCGACGGCGGCCGTGTACGGCGTCCCGGACATGATCCCGATCCCCGAGGACGCGCCGCTGCACCCCATCAACCCGTACGGCGAGACGAAGCGCACGTTCGAGCGCGCGCTGGGTTGGTATGGCATGGCGTACGGCATGCGCGGGGCGGCGCTGCGCTACTTCAACGTGGCCGGTGCGACCGATGCGCGGGGCGAGGTCCACGACCCCGAGAGCCACCTCATCCCGCGCATCCTGGCCGCCGCCACGGGCGGCGCCGATGCGCCGCCGCTCACGATCTTCGGCGAGGACTACCCGACGCCCGACGGCACGTGCCTGCGCGACTTCATCCACGTCCGCGATCTCGCGGCGGCGCACCTGTCGGCGCTCGAGGCGACCGGAGTGGGCGACAGCCGAACCGACGAGCTCCTCGTGTGCAATCTCGGCACGGCCCACGGCTTCTCGGTTCGCGAGGTGCTGGCCGCCGCGGAATCGATCGTGGGCCGACCGATCCCGTACACGGTCGGGCCGCGCCGGGCCGGCGACCCGCCGGTACTCGTCGCCTCCAATGCGCGCGCGAGCGAGCTGCTCGGCTGGCGACCCGTGCACAGCACGCTCGACGCGATGATCGGCTCGGCCTGGGCCTGGCGCCAGGCGCACCCGAACGGCTACGGCGTCGGGGCGAGCTGAGCCGTGAGCGTGCCACACGAGCGACACACCTGGCGACCGCAGGCCTTCGGCTCGAAGGCCGCTCGGAACGTGCGCGATCCGCTCATCGAGCCGCTCTGGGAGGGCACCCGGGTTCTGGTCCTTGCCGAGCGGGGCGCGGTGATCGTGCGCGACGTCGAGGGCGACACGTTCGAGATCGACCCCGCGCAGGATCCGAGCCTGGCCGAGCTCGTTGCCGCGATCGGGCCGGCGGTACGTGCCAAGGCCGTCATCCTCGACGGCTACCTGACCGAGATGGCGACCCGCAGCACGACCGGTGTCGTGCCCATGGACATCGAGGCGCCGTCGTCGACGGAGATGGCCGCTCAGATGCTCATGGGCTCGCGGTTCCGGCGCAAGGAGCTGGTCGACTCGCTGCCCACCTCGGGCCGGTCGGACGGCGAGACGCCGGTCGCGTTCGTCGCCGTCGATGTGCTCGCGATCGACGACGCCAGCCTGCTCGAGGTGCCCCTGCTCGAGCGCAAGCGCCAGCTCGAGAGCGTGCTCGCCGAGGGTCCGCTCGTTCGGCTCGGCGCGTACGTGCGGCCGCCGATCGACCCCTGGCTCGGCTCGTGGCGCTCGCTCGGATTTCACTCCCTCGCATACAAGGCGGCCAACAGCCGCTACCGCCCCGGCCAGCGCAACGACGCCTGGGCGCTCGCACGCATCCCGCAGCGCTGAGGCGAGCGCGACGGGACGTGGCCCGTGCCGGCGTTGGCGCAGGTCGGGTCGTCCGCGGGCCCCGATCGGTGGTACGGTGGCCGCGTGCCCGCGTCCGCGCTCACACCGGCGATCCGCGACGAGATCCAGCGGCTCGATCGGGCCGACATCATGGTCGGTATCCCGTCGTTCAAGAACGCCGCGACGATCGGCTACGTGGTCCGCGCCTCGCAGGCCGGCCTCGTCCAGTATTTCCCTGATCTTCGACCGGTCCTGGTCAACTCCGACGCGGGTAGCCCGGACGGCACGCAGCGCGTCGTCGTCGACACGGAGCCGCCCGACTACGTCGAGGAGATCCTGCTCGTCCGCCCGACCAATCGGCTCGCGCGGGTCAGCCTGACGTACCCCGAGATCGACGGCACCGGCGGCAAGGGCGCGGCGCTGCGGACGATCTTCGAGATCGCGGCCGCGCTCGAGGTCCAGGCGCTCATCGTCGTCGACAGCGATTTGCGCTCGATCGTGCCCGAGTGGATCGAGCTCCTCGCCGGCCCCATCCTCAAAGGCGGCTACGACTTCGTGGCGCCGCTGTACGCGCGCTACAAATACGACGGCACGATCACGAACACGGTCACGTACCCGCTCACACGGGCCCTCTACGGGCGCCGCATCCGGCAGCCCATCGGGGGCGACTTCGGCGTCAGCGGCGACCTCGTCCGCCACTACCTCGAGCTCGACGACTGGACGCCCGACATCAGCAAGTTCGGCATCGACATCTGGATGACCACGCATGCCCTGTCGGGCGGCTTCGCGATCTGCCAGACCCGGTTGGGCGCCAAGGTCCACGACCCGAAGGACCCGGGCGCCGACCTCGGCCCGATGTTCCGGCAGGTGGTTGGCACGATCCTGCGGCTGGCAGTCGCGAACGTCGATGTGTGGCAGGACATCCGCGGCAGCCATGTCGTGCCGGCCTACGGCTTCGAGCGGATCATCGAACCGCCGCCGCTCGAGGTGAACACCCTGCGACTGCTGTCGGAGTTCCACGAGGGCTCGCTCACGGTCGCCGAGCGCTGGCGATCGATGCTCGCCCCGGCCACGTTCGAGACAGTGGCCGAGCTGGCCGCGGAGGCGGGCCGGCTCGGCGACGCCGCCCGCACGCGCTTCGGCGTCGTCGGCGAGGCGGACGGCAACAGCCCGTCCACGGTCGACATGGCCGAGGCGGTCGCGGCATTCCACTTCCCGGACGACGTCTGGGCACGCGTCGTGTACGACCTGGTCGTGGCCGCTCGCGGCGCGGACGACCTCGAGCAGCTCGTCGCCGCGCTCGTGCCCATCTACTTCGGTCGTGTGGGCAGCTTCGTGATCGAGAACCGCAACGTGACCACCGACCAGGCCGAGGATCGCGTGGAACGCCAGGCGCGCGAGTTCGAGCTCCTCAAACCGTACCTGCGCGAGCGCTGGGCGGCTGCGACCGCGGCCGGCCCGGCGACCGCGACAGCCGACCCGGCGGTGGCGGCACCCGTCACCTCGGGGACCGGTGCGGACAGCGCCGGCCATGACGGCAACCGCCGGGGCGAGCGGTGAGCAGCCAGACACCGCTCCCATCCCGGGTCCTCATCCCGGTCGCCAACCCGATGACGGCCGAGGAGCTGATCAGGATCGGTGCCGCGCTCTTGGAGCCGCGCACCGGCGAGCTGACCGCGCTCGGCATCGTCGAGGTGCCTGAGGGCATGGCCCTCTCGGACGGCGCGACCCGGGCCCGGCACGCACGCCGCCTGCTCCAGCGCGTGCTCGACTTCGCGCCCGAGGGCACGAGCATCCATCCGATCGTGCGCATCGGGCGCCATGCGGCCGAGGGCATCGTTGAGGCCGCCACGGAGCAGGAGGCCGACCTCATCATCTTCGGTTGGGGCGGTCGCGCCGGCGGCCAAGGCCGGGAGCCCATGCGCGGACGCGCGGCGCGCGAGCGCTCGAATGGGCACGACGCGAGCGCACGTGTCGCCCGGGACGGCGGCGAGGCCGGGGCCGTGTTCAGTCCCACGATCGACGAGGTCGTGCGCGACGCGCCGTGCGACATCGCGGTCGTCAAGCAGCGTGGCAGCTCGACGATCCGGCGCATCCTCGTGCCGGTCCGCGGCGGTCCGCACGCCGAGCTCGCATTGCGCTTCGCCGACGCGCTGGCCGGCCGGCACGGCGCCTCGGTCGTGGTCCTGCACCTGATCCCACCTGGCGTCACGCTGGCGGTGCGCGCACAGGCCGAGCGCGCGCTTCAGACGTTCGTGCGCCAGAACCTGCGCTCGGATTCCGAGCCCGTGCTGCGCGAGGCGTCGAACGTCCGCAACGCGATCCTGCGCGAGGCCGAGCGCTGCGACCTGGTCGTCATGGGCGCGTCGGCGGTACCCGGCGGCGACGAGGGCACGCCGCACCTGTTCGGCGCCCTGCCCGAGGCGATCGCCGGCCGCGCCAAGGCGACGGTGGTCGTGGTGAAGACCCGGGAGGACATCGGCCGGTCCACGTTCGAGCAGCTCGCCCAGCGGGCCGAGTCGCTGGCGGCGGCCGATCGCGCCGCCGAGGAGGCACGCGCCGTCCCCGCCCGCGTCGAGCGCTGGTTCGCGGAGGCGAACTTCCACCACGCCGAGTTCTCGGACCTGCGCCGCCTCGTTCAGCTCAAGGAGAAGCAGGGCGTCAGCGTCTCGCTCGTGCTGCCGACGCTCAACGAGGAGGAGACGATCGCGCCCATCGTGCGCCGCGCGATCCGCGAGATGATGGGCCGCGTCCCGCTCGTCGACGAGCTGCTCGTGATCGATTCGGCGTCAACGGATCGGACGCGGGAGCTGGCCGAGGCCGAGGGCGCCCGGGTCGTGCAGCACCCCGACATCCTGTCGCGCTACGGCAGCTTCCGGGGCAAGGGCGAGGCACTCTGGAAGTCGCTGTTCGAGACCAGCGGCGATATCGTCGTGTGGGCCGACACGGATGTTCGCAACTGGCACCCGCGCATGGTCTACGGGACGCTCGGGCCGCTCCTGCACGAACCACGGCTGCAGTACGTCAAGGGCTACTACCAGCGGCCCATCGTCGAGGGCGGCGTGCTCAAGGAGGGCGGCGGCGGCCGCGTCACGGAGCTCGTCGCGCGGCCCCTCATCAACCTCTTCTACCCCGAGCTCTCGGGCATGATCCAGCCGCTCGCCGGAGAGTACGCGGGGCGCCGCTCGATCCTCGAGACGATCCCGTTCTTCACCGGGTACGCCGTCGAGATCGGGCACCTGATCGACGTCGCGGAGCGGGCCGGCATCGAGGGCCTCGGCCAGGTCGACCTCGAGCGCCGCGTCCACCGCAACCAGGAGCTCGAAGGCCTGTCGCGGATGTCGTTCGTCATCCTGCAGGCCGTGATGAAGCGACTCGAGGAACGACGCAAGGCGCGCCTGTTCGCCGAGCTGGGGTCGACGATGAAGCTGCCGCGCAGCGGCCGGGGCCGGCTGTCGCTGGAGGTGATCGAGCTCGCCGATCAGGAGCGGCCGCCGATGATCAGGATCCCGGAGTACCTGGAACGACGCCAGCAGCTGGCCGCCGACAACGAGCACACGGCGGGCGATCGGGGCCGGCCCATCGCCCCGGACGAGTTGCCGGCAGGCCGGTGACTCGAGGCATCGCCCGCTCCCGCGCCGGGTGACGCCGCCGTGGCCACGATCCTGTTCGCGACCGATTCATACAAGGGCTCGCTGAGCTCGGTCGCGGTCGGCCGAGCGCTGGCCACGGGTTGGAGCCAGCTGCGGCCCGACGACCGTGTCCTCCATGCCCCACTAGCAGACGGCGGGGAGGGCACGCTCGAGGCGGTCGCGTTCGCGGGCGGCTGGAAGTGGCGCTCGGTGCAGGCGTGCGACCCGATCGGGCGGCCCGTGGACGCGCGCTGGCTGCGCTCCGAGGACGGCGGGCGGGCGTTCGTCGAGCTGGCCGAGGCATCGGGATTGTCGCGCCTGACACGGGCCGAGCGGCGCCCGCTCGAAGCCACCACTCGCGGCACCGGGCAGATCATCCGGGCGGTGCTCGACGCCGAGATCCGATCGATCACGCTGGGCATCGGCGGCAGTGCCACGACCGACGGCGGCGCGGGGATCCTGCGCGCGCTCGGGGCGCTCGTGGTGGAGGCCGACGACGGCACCTGGTCGATCGACCTGGACGGCCTCGACCCGCGCCTGGCCGAGACGGAGCTGCGCATCGCGTGCGACGTCACGAATCCGCTGCTCGGTCCGGCCGGCGCCGCGGCCACGTACGGGCCCCAGAAAGGGGCCGACCCCGACCAGGTCGCGCACCTCGATCGCCGGCTGGCGCGTTACGCCGATGCGCTGGAGGCGGCGACCGGACGCTCGGAGCGGGACAGCCCTGGTGCCGGAGCCGCGGGCGGCACCGCCTTCGGCTTGCTGTGCCTGGCCGACCGCTTCGGCGCCGTTCGGCTCGTGCCCGGGATCGACGTCGTGATCGACGCCGTGGACCTCGAGGCCAAGCTGCGCGAGGCCGACCTGGTCGTCACCGGCGAGGGCCGGATCGACGAGCAGACCGCGTACGGCAAGACGTGCCTCGGGGTGGCACGGCGAGCCCGTACGGCCGGCGTTCCGTGCGTTGCCGTCGGCGGCGGTGTGACGCCCGACGGCGAGGCGGCCCTGGCGGAGCTCGGGGTCGCGGCGATCGCCGTGGTCGATCATCCACAGTCGGTCGAGGAGGCGATGGCCGCCGGCGCGGGGCCGGTGGAACGGGCCGGGCAGCGCCTGGCACGACTGCTGGCCGTCGGCGCCAAGCTCGCCGAACGGTGAGTGCCGCGCGGCATCCGCCCCGGAGCCGCCGCCCCCGCGCCCGGCCCCGCGCCCGGGCCCGACATGCACCCACTGACTGAACGGACCGTCCGGCTGGCCATCCGATGCACCACGTGCATGAACCGGCCGCCGGCAACTGCCCCTTGAGTCGCCTGCTGCATGAAACGGCCAATCAAGCGCCGGTAGAGTCGCTGGCCGCATAGCCGGAGCGGCCGCGGCCGCGGACTTCGCGGCCAGGCATGGCCACAGCCTCGACCGCGCCGGGTTACGCTCCGCTCGGTCCCCCCGGGCGGATGTGCCGCCTGTGCTGCATCGGACCGCCGCTAGCTCAGATCGATGGCAGGCCGAACCCCAATTACCACCGGCGCCGCCCCCACCGCGACAGCCGCGACCGCCGGCACGCGTTCGACGCGTCCCGCCCACACCAAGAAGCGTGCTCGACGCAAGCCGGCCGATCCGGCCAAGGCCTGGGCCCGGCGCCTCGAACGCTATCGACCGGCGCTCGTGCCATGGGTCCTCGAGCGCCTGGCCGAGACCTACGGCCGACCGGTCTGGGAGCGCCGGCTCGACCCCACGAGCGAGCTGGTCCTCACGATCCTGACCCAGAACAGCGCCGACACGAACGCCGAGGTCGCGTTCGAGGCGCTCATGGCCTCGTACCCGTCGGATCGCCAGCCGGAAGTCCACCGGCCGGGCGCCGGCTGGGGTGGTCGAGGCCTGCGCGACGGCGCCCCGCCGGACTGGTCAGCGGTCGAGTTCGCGCCGCTGCCGCAGCTGGTCGACGTCATCCGCCCGGGTGGGCTCGGACCGCAGAAGGCGCCCCGCATCCAGGCCGCGCTCCGACGGATCCGGGAGGAGACCGGCGACTACTCGCTCGAATTCCTGCGCGACCTGGCGCCGCTCGAGGCGCGCGAGTGGCTGACCCGGATCGACGGCATCGGCAAGAAGACAGCCTCGATCATCCTGCTGTTCTGCTTCGAGCAGCCGCTCATGCCCGTCGACCGCCACGTCGAGCGGGTCAGCAAGCGCATCGGGCTGATCCCGCCCAAAGCCACCGCAGATCAGGCCCACGAGCAGTTCCTGGCACTGCTCGAGCCCGATCGGATGCTCGAGGCCCACGTGAACCTCATCCAGCACGGTCGCCGGATCTGCCACGCCCGCCGGCCCGACTGCGACCCCTGCCCCGTGGCCGCGCGCTGCCGGTACGTCGACCGAAAGGCGCCGTAATCCGGTCGTTCGTAGCGGGGCCGCTCACCGGCCTGGCCCCTCACTGGCCGGGCCCCTCACCGGCCCCTCACCGGCCGGGCCCCTCACCGGCCGGGCCGGTTCGGTGACGCGTGCACCATGCAATGCCCGGCCATGGGCCCACTCTTTGCCACATGGGCAACTGGTGAACGCTCGACAGCGTCGGCGCGCAGGCTCGAGAAGGTTCGCTGCTGCCGAGAACACGGAATCTGCCCGTCTCGAGCACGCGCCGGCAGAATCACCCGAGCCGAAGGTCCGGAATCGCGTTCGCCCGAGGCGCCATCGTCGCCCAACGTTCGCCGAGTGCACATGTGGCAAGAATGTCCCGGGCGCCGCGCCGGGCCGGGCACCCGCGGGGCCGCGCCGGGCCGGGCGCCCGCACTCCGGGCCGCGCCGGCCCCCCGCGCCAGGCCCGGGCGGGCCCCGACCGTCGAGCGGATCCGGATCCCGAGCAGGCCACCGGAATGACAACCGCGTCGGCTATGCTCGGCGCATGCTCAGCGGCGGAGTCGCAGGGCCGTACGGCGGCCAGTCACCGCGCATCCTGCTCGTCGACGACGATCCCAACCTGCTCGTGCTCCTCGCCGATCAGCTACGCAGCGACGGCTACGAGGTCCAGACCGCTCGCGATGGGGACGAGGCCCTGCGCCGACTCAACGCATCGTGGCCGGACCTGCTCGTCATCGACATGATGATGCCGCGCATGGACGGCCTCAGCCTCGCGCGCGAGATCAAGAGCAAGGCCGACCTGCCGATCATCGTCCTGTCCGCGATCGACGCCGGCGACAGCAAGGCCGACCTGCTCGATGAGGTCGCCGAGGACTATGTCACCAAGCCATATCACTACCCGGAGCTGCGGGCACGAATCAATCGGGTCCTGCGGCGGCTCGGCGACAAGGTGCCGCGCCAGAGTCTGAAGCTTGGCCCGAACCTGACCCTCGACCTGCATCGCCGGACGGCCACGGTCGGTGGCCAGCCGGTTCAGCTGACCCCGACCGAATTGCGCCTGCTGTATGCGCTCGCCGCGAACCTCGGCAACACCGTCACGACCGAGACGCTGCTGGCCCGCGGCTGGGCGGAGACCGAGGACGCCGACCCCTCGTACGTGTGGGTGACCATGCGCCGCCTGCGCCAGAAGGTGGAGGTCGACCCTAACCACCCGGCCCATCTGCTCACGATGCGCGGGATCGGCTACCGGCTCGTCCAGAGCGCCCAGCCCGCGGCCGGCGACGATGACCGCGCCTGAGCCGGCCGGACCGGCTCCGACCGCGAATGCCGGCGAGCCACCTGCCGCAGCGGGCCCGATCGGTCGCCGCGTCCAGGCCAGCCACGTCGCCGGGGCGGACGGCGGGATGCGGCATGCATCCGAGCCACCGGCGATCGGCGAGGAGCTGCCGGCCGCCGGCGCGCCGTCGGGCGCCGGCACGCCGTCGGACGCCGTCGAGACGTTGGATCGCGCCGTGCCGGCACAGGTCGTGACCGACCGGAATACGACTCCCGCTCCCGAGGGCGGCACGGCATCGAAACTCGCCGTCGATGCCCTGACCGAGCCGGAGCCTGACGGCGACGGTCTGCGCCTGGAGTTCTCCTTCCGGACGCGGCTGACCATCGCGATCGTCGCCGCGTCGGTGCTGCCCCTGGCCGGCTTCGGGTTGCTGCTGCTCATCTCGAGCGAGTTCGGCGGACCCGCCATCGACCTGACCTTCGAGCGGCTGCTCCTGTTCGCGATCGCGGTGTCGGTCGTGCTGGCCGTGCTCGTCGCGTACCTGCTCGTGGCCGATCTCACCGCGCCGCTGCGGGCCATCGTGTCGGCCGTCGATCGCGTCGCCGCGGGCGACCTCTCGACTCCCATCGAGGTGCCCGGGGAGGACGAGCTGGCGCGCCTGGCCGAGAGCCACAACCGGCTCGCGAGCGACCTCGAGCGCCGCAACCGGGAGCTCGGCCGGATCCTCGCGGCGATCGAGGCAGCCTCGCCCCGCGACGGCGTGGACTGGCTCGTCGGCCGCGCCTCGGCGGATGCGCGGATCGCGTTCGGCATGATCGACGCCGAGGTGCGCCTGGTCGATCCGGCCGGCGTCCCGCTCGAGGAGGACGTGCCCGGGGAGGCCCGACCCGTGCGGGCGGAGCTGCGCGTCGGCGGCGAGGCAACGGGCGTCCTGGTCGGCCACCTGCCGGCGACACGACGCTGGGAGCACGCGGACCAGGATCTGCTCGAGCTGTTCGCGTCCGAGATCGGGGTCGCCATCCGCAATGCCCAGCTGTTCGCCCAGGTCGAGGCCCAGAACGCCCAGCTGATCGAGCTCGATGCGGCCAAGGACGACTTCCTGCGCGGCGTGAGCCACAACCTCCAGACCCCGCTCGCACGCATTCGGGCGTACGCCGAGCAGATCCGGAGCGAGCAGCCGGACAAGCGCCTCGGGATCATCGCCGAGCAGACCGATCGGCTGTCGCGCATGGTGCGCCAGCTGCTGACCGTGACACGCCTCGAATCGGGCGCCCTCCGGCCGCAACCCGAGGTGCTTGCCCTGGCGCCGCGCGTTCGGCGCGCCTGGGAAGCCCTCGGCTTCGAGGACGTCGCGTTCAGCCTCGATGACCGTGGCGCGGGCTGGCTCGCCGTGGCCGACCCCGACCAGCTCGATCAGGTGCTGTGGGCGCTGCTCGACAACGCCGTCAAGTACGGCGAGCACGCCCCGATCGAGGCCGCCGTCTCGGTCGAGGAGGACGCCGGACGCGTCCGCCTGACGATCGCCGATCGCGGCCCCGGCGTGTCGGCCACCGACAGGGCGCATCTGTTCAACCGGTTCTCCCGAGGCACGGCGCAAATGGCCGATGGCGGCAGCGGCCTGGGCCTGTATGTCTCGCGCGAGCTATGCCGGGCGATGGACGGCGACCTGATCCTGGAGCCGGCCGGTTCCGACGGCGGTGCCGCGTTCGCCGTCGTGCTGCCGGGCGAGCCGCCGGAAGCCTGACCGGGGCGCACCGCACCGCTCGGTCCCGGACCGGACACGAGGCCGCCATAGGGCCCAGCGCGCATCCGCAGATCGTCCTGGTGTCCGTTGCGGGATCACACCGATGCAAGGAATTCTCGCAAGGTTCCTTGCCGTATTCTCCGGCTTGGACTTATTCGAGTCCTGACAAATACCGCCGGGGGTCATACACGATGTCAGCCCGCACCGAGCGGGCGTCACCGATGCGCATCGGTCGCTGGCCGCTGCGTGTCCCGTGGTGGCGCGCGCTCACGAATACCAACCGCCGGCCGCGCGGACAGGCGCTCGTCGAGTTCGCCATCGTCCTGCCCGTCTTCCTCCTGGTTGTCGGGACCGCGATCGACCTCGGGCGTCTCTTCCAGGCCTACGTATCGGTCGAGAACGCGGCCAAGGAAGGCGTCTTCTACGCGGCAACGAATCCGCGCTGCGACGTCGCCAAGTCCGGCTGTACCGATCCCAACACGGTCGACTGGCACGTCCGCTCCGAAGCAGGCTCGATCGCCATCGACAACCCGGTGATGAACTGCCTGAACGGCGGCGTCACGGGGTCGACCAAGAGCGTCGACGCCTGCGTGGAAGGCGACGGCTACAAGGTCAGCGTCACCCACCATTTCGCGCTGCTCACGCCGCTGCTCCAGCCGATCTTCGGTTCGCAGCTGACCTTGACGTCGACCGCCACCGCTTCGGTCTTCAACAAGGCCTTCGATCCGAATGCGACGCCCTTCCCGATGCCGAGCACGAGCCCGTCGCCGACGGCGTCTCCAACGACCAGCCCATCGGGTGGCTGCGGGATCGATCCCGTCGCGAACTTCACGTACTCCGTCAACAACAAACGGGTCGCCTTCGACGGCTCGGTGTCACAGACGGGAGGGAGTGGCTGCTCGATCGCGAGCTACAGCTGGCAGTTCGGGGACGGTAATTCGGACTCCGGTGTCACGACAAGCCACAACTACGCGAGCAAGAACACCCCATACGACGTGACACTCACGGTCACCAACCAATTCGGGTCCAACTCGCTCACGCAGACGGTGACCACAGAATGAATGCCAAGAGATGCCGCTCGCGATCTTCAGGCCAGTCGTTGGTTGAATTCGCCCTCGTCATTCCGATCTTCCTGCTGCTGCTGTTCGGGCTGTTCGACGTCGGGCGGCTCGTGTACGTGAACAACGCGGTCTCGGAAGGGGCGCGCGAGGCGGCCCGCTATGGGTCGGTGCAGATGCGATCGCACACGGCGCCGGGCCGGACGGACATCGGCGATCACGCCCTCGGGATCATGGCGGCAGTCCCGCAACCCTCCGCGAGCGTGTCGTGCGAGCAGAACGGCGGCGTGGTCGCGAGTTGCGCCACGAATGACGTCCTCGTCGTGACCGTGACCAGCCAGGTATCGATGCTCACCCCAATCATCGGCCAGATCGTCGGGACCGTGCCGGTCTCGGCAACCGCAAAGGTAACGGTGAACCAGTGAACCTCAGGGCGCTCTGGCGGGCTCGTTCCGCTGGGCTCTCGCGTCGCTCCCGCCGGCGCGAGGACGGCCAGATCCTCGTCATATTCGCGGGCGGTCTCATCACGCTGCTCCTCGTCGTCGGACTCGTTATCGATGGCGGGAATGCCTTCCTCAATCGACGTGACGCACAGAACGCATCGGACCTGTCGGCCATGGCCGGCACGAAGGTCATCGCCGACCACTACACGAAAGGCGGCCGTACCGGTGCCGACGTGTACGCGGCCGTCGACGCGACGGTGGTCGCGAACGGCTGCACCGGCGCCGGGGCGACACCATGCACCTGGACCGCAGAGTATGTCCGGCCGAGCGGGAGCTCCGAGGTCGACCTCGGGCCGCTCGTCGACGGCGGCTCGATCCCGAGCGGAGCACAGGGCGTTCGTGTGTCGATCGACCGCCAGCCGCAGACCTACTTTCTGGGCGTGGTCGGGCAGTCGAGCTGGACCGTCGATACCGAGGCCACGGGGCTGACGGCAGCCATCGACGAGCTACCGCCGGGCCAGGTCCTCCCGATCGCGGCCGATCCGCCCGGCACGTACGAGGACGGAACCAAGTACGTCTTCACGGCCGGCAAAGACGGCCCGGGCAACTTCGGCTGGCTGTCGTGGACGGGTGCGAATGACGAGCCGACCCTCGCCGACAGCATCTGCACGCCCGACAACCCGGAGATCACCTTCGATCAGTGGATCAGCGGTGACCCGGGCACGAAGAATGGGAACGCAATCCGCGACTGCCTCGACTACTGGATCTCCCACGGGACGACCGTGCTCATCCCGATCTGGGGCCCCGGCTGCGGCGACGCCGACGGAACCCAGGGCCTGGGCTCGAACTTCGACTACTGCATCACCGGCCTGGCGGCGTTCCAGCTGACCTGGCACGACCAACCCGCGATCAGCCAGATCGAGGGCATCTTTAAGGGTTACTACCAGCTGCCGACGGTACCCGCCGGCTACGGCGGCCCGCCCAGCCCGGGCAGCAACTCCTTCTACCTCGGCCTCGTCCGCTGACGCGACCTGTGCGGTCAGTCCAGGACCCTGGCTCGAGCTGAACGCGACTTCGAACGTAACCGGGGGAAACCGACGAGCCGGGCCATTGGGCCCGGCTCGTCGCTACGTCTCGTGGTTTGTGCCGCCCGGCTAGACCGAGGTCAGCTCCGCATCGGGATGCGGCATGCGCGCGAGGGCCTTCACGCGGGCGTCCTCGCCGGCGTTGCCCCAGATGACGCCTCGCGGGTCCCACCCGATGAGGGCGGCACCGGCCGTCGCGACGATCGGAGCGAGGATCGGGTTCACCGACAGGAAGAACGCCAGGACGGAGCCCGTGACCCATCCGGCGTAGAACCACAAGGCCGTGGCGACGACGCGCTTCTTCATGGCTGGAGGGTGGGCTCGCGGCGGCTCGAGAGCAAGCGGACGTTGGTACCAGCGTCCCCGTCCGTCCGGGTCACACGCCTTCGGCTGCTCGCCCATGCCTGCGGTCGGATCCGCTCCGGACGGCCTTCCGGCCCCCGCCTGTCGGCGCGTCGACGCACCGGCGCAAGGTAGCCTGAAAGGCGCCTTGGGCATAGTTCTTCCGTACTACCAGGCCCAAGCGGGGAAGCTCATGCTCACCACTCGCCCGCCCGTCTCGTCCGCCCGATTCCGCCGCCGAACCCGAGGCCAGAGTCTCGCCGAGTTCGCGATCGTCTTCCCCATCTTTATCGCGATGATCGGCGGCATTATCCAGTTCGGGCTGGTCTTCTGGGCCCAGAACACGCTGACGCAGGTCGTGCGCGATACGGGGCGCTGGGAGGCGACGCAGATTGTTGACCCATGCAGCAGCAATGCCGGCGCCGTTGTTGGTATGGCCAACACGATTGCCTCCAACTCATCGCTGTTCGGGTACAGCTTGGGAAACCCATTCGTTGCTGGCAACGCAACGGAGGGCATCGACGTCGCGTGGGCGCGCGATCCTTCCGACTCCACGACGCAACCGTGTCCGCCGACGGACAACCAATCCGTCTGGTACGTGACCATCACCATTCGCCACACGGTTCCCACCTTCTTTCCTGGCATGACCTATCTGCCCGGACTCGGAACGTGTGACTCCGCCGGATGTCATCTCACCCTGGCCAGCACGGCCAAATACCGCATGGAGCCGCAGCCGTGAACGGCAAGCCAAAGCGAGACAGGGGCCAGATCATCGTCGTCTTTGCGGGCGGGCTCCTCGCCTTCGTGGCTTTGATGGCGCTGGCGATCGACATCTCGATGGTGCACGCCATCCAACAGGATGAGCGCAGCCTCGCGGACGCATCGGCCCTGGCTGGTGCTCAGGATCTGCAGACCACGACGGGCCGCACCGTTCCGACCGGCGCATATGTCAGCGCCAGGCTGCATGCTCTTGCGAGTGTCGCCGGGGCCCTCGGGCTGGCGACCCCTACCTGCAATACGACTTCCGATGCTGCGCAGGTCATCGATTGCCCAATTGGTCAATATCTCGTCTCTGTGAAGGCGGACCCATCACCTAGTTGGATCAATGTTGATCGCTTCCACGCTGTCCAGGTCACCGTGCGGAATCCATCCGTTCCCCTGACATTCGCACGGGTCTTGGGTCAACGAGACTGGAACGTGGGCATCACGTCCGTCGCAGGGTTGAGCTTCCACTCAAAGTACGCCGTCGTCACGCTCCGCCCACCGCATCCGCTCCCCAATGGCCTGGATCAGAATCGACAAGACATCGACATGAACGGCACGAACACCGTCATCACCGTTCATGGCGGTGACGTGGGCACGAATAGCTCGGTCTACACGAACTCTGGCAACTCCCTGGTCCTCGATAGCGGCTACTACATTTACCACATCGACGCTATTACTCCGGATCCATGGAACAAGGACCTCAACGGCGATCCCCAAGGCTCCTTGATCACTGATTTGATCCCTGATCCGAACTACAGGATCGCGCGGCCTGATGGGCTGACGACATATAGCACGATGAGCGCCGGCGTTGATGCTGGTTGTGCGCTGGCTCCAGCCGGAGCGGTGCCTGCCGGTGCCGTTTGCTACCTTCCTGGCGTGTACAACGGTTCACAGCCGTTCCGAGACAACCAGAATACGGATGTCTCTTACCTTGAGCCTGGCCGGTACTTCTTCAACTCGGGCCTGGACATTAGCGGCACGCTCATTGGAGGCAATGTCTCGGGTGGGCAGGGCGTCGTTCTTGTTGTGCCAAACACGCAATCGGTCGCACTGAACAACGCAGTGCAGGTGTCGTTGAATGCTGGGCCATCCTCGTGCATTGCAGACGCCTGCCGATCTGGACCGGCGCTCGACTTCGACGGGACGCCGATGAAGACGCCCGAGGGTCTGATCCTCACGGTCGAAGTTCCGCGGGTCTCAGGTTGTTTCAGCGGTTTGACGCCCATGGATTTGTCCTGCACCGGCAGTAGCGTCCTGAATATGCCGGGCAACGGCAATCTGCACGTCGCCGGGGTCGTGTACGCACCGAGCGACAATGTCAAGATCGATGGCAACAACTCCGGCACAGTCGGAACGATCGGCCAACTCGTCGCATGGACGATCACCTATTCCGGTGGGGCGCACCTGACCCAGACGTATCCCGGCGGGGAAGAGCATGGCGTTCTCCATCTCGACGCCGCGTGCTCAGGCGGCGGGAACTCGTGTAGTCCTTGAGCCGATCGAGAAACACCGCACATCGAGATAGGGCCGCACCGCGAGGCGCGGCCCTTTCGATTCCGCGGGTCGGGGCCGGACGAACGGGCGCCGATGCTGGGCCTTTCGGGCTATGCGTGCGTGCACCGTTTCAAGGGATCGTTCAAGGTGGCCGCATGAGCATGCGGACTGCATTCCCGAGCAATTCGGGGACCCAGCAGGTTCAGCCGCACGATGGCCACGCCATACGCAGCGCCCGAAGGCCGCATCGCCTTCAAATCCGGGGGCACCAATACAGCCGCCCCCCGCCGAGCCGCGCACCGGGATCGATCGCGTAACCGACGCCTCGGTCAGAGTCTTGTTGAGTTCGGGCTGATCCTGCCCGTCCTGCTGACGCTCGTCGGCGTCGCGGTCGACATGGCTCGCGTCTACGGCGCCCGGATCACCCTCGAAGCCGCGACACGCGATGCCGCCGAGCAGGTCGCCTCGGGCGGCGCTTCCACGGCCCAGTACATCGTCTGCACCGAGACCGTGAACCTGCCGGGCTTCGTCGCTCCGGTTGGCAATCCCGGCGCGTGCACGAGCCCGACGGTGACGGTCACCTACTCCACCTCGACGAGCGCGTCCGTCGGCGGCTCCACCGCGTATCCGGTCGGGACCGCCACCGTCACGGCGACGCTGCCCTTCCACATGCTGTTCCCGTATCCGCTGTTCACCCAGGGCGGCAACTGGAACCTGAGCTCGACGCAGAGCTACTCCGTGGTCCAGAACCGATGAGCCGTCACGAACGCTCGCGCGGGCAGGCGCTCGCCGAGTTCGCCATCGTCATCCCCGTCTTCCTCATGATGCTGCTCGGCGTGGTCGACCTCGGGCGCGCCGTCTGGGCGACCACGAGCCTCGATTCGGCCGCGCGTGAAGCCGCGCGCTTCGCAATCGTCCACGGTGGTACCGGCTCCGACTCGTGCCCCGTCGGACCGACCGGACCAAGCTCGGTCGCGACAACGGCCAGCCCGTCCTGCCCGTATCCCGCGCCCTCGGTCCAGTCGATCGTCGACACGGCCCTCAACTACGCGGCCGCCGGCGGCGAGAACCTCACCGTCAGCGTCTGCTACAAGCCCTCGATCTCCAGCCCCGGCTGCACGGGCGACAACTCGCGGGGCATGGTCGTCGTCGTGACCGTGACCAGCCAGGTCCATCTCGTCACCCCGGCACTGCTCGGGCTGGGCGCGTTCAGCCTGTCCGGCAGCTCGAGCATGGTGGTCAATCACTGATGCCTACCCAACCGCGGGTCCGTCGCGAGCGCGGCCAGATCCTCGTCCTGTTCGTCCTCGCACTCGTCGCGATGTTCGCGATGGCCGGGCTCCTTCTCGATGGCGGGCAGGCGCTCACCGTGCGACGCCAGCTCCAGGACGCGAGCGATTCAGCGGCCCTGGCGGCCGCCAACCTCATGCAGACAGCAGAAACGGTCGGCGGGCCGAAGGGCTGCAGCGCGACCGCCGGGCCGCCACCCGGGAGTCCTCGTAGCAGCCTGGTCACGGCCGCCCAGGACGCGGTTCACCGGAGCCTGCCGAACGTCGCCAACGCCGACATCCTGGTCAGCTGCCCGAGCGGATGGAAGAACGCCGCCGTCCAGGTCAGCCTGGCATCGACGTCGTCGGCCACGTTCAGCCGCATCATCGGGATGACGAGCTTCGGTGTGGGCACCACGAGCCAGGCGCTCAATGGCCAGGTGACCGGGACGCGCTTCTCGGTCGTCCTGCTCGACAAATCGAATCCGACCTGGCCGAACGGTCGGCGAGGCTGTCCCTCGGCCCTCATCTCCGGCGGACCGACCATCACGTTCGAGGGCGCGATGATGATCGACTCGTCCTGTAGCTCAGCCAACGGCGGCGGCCTCGGAACGAACGGCAACTCGGCCTCGCTGACCCTGACGAGTCCGGCCGACATCGAGATGGTCGGGGACTACGTGCCGGGCGTGCTGACCATCAATCCGGCCCCGGTGACCCATGTGAGCTATGTAAAGGATCCGTTGTCGGGTCTTCCGCGGGTCAACCTTGCGGCGCTGCCTGTTCGGGCCAACTCGAAGGTCACGATCAGCGGTGGTGATCAGATCCTTGAGCCCGGCGTGTACAACGGCGGGATCCAGATGAAGAACCAGGCGCGGGCCTTCCTGCACCCTGGCATCTACGTGATGAACGGTTATGGGTTCAACATCTCGGCCGGCAACGAGGTCTACTCGATCCCCTCGAGTGTCACCAACCCGGCCAAGCCGTACACGACCTGGACGACCGACTGCACGACCACCAACTGCGGCGTACTGCTGTACTACACCGGGATCACGACGTCCACGCCCGCCAACAATCAGATCACGATCGGCGCCGGTGCGACCCTGAAGCTACGGCCCTACAACCCCGACGTGGACGGCACGGGCCTGAGCGAGTCGGCCTACAAGAACATGCTGTTGTGGCAGGACGGCTACTGGCAGGACGGCACACCGGCCCCGACCAGCGGCTCGGCCCAGCCGGAGGTGTCCTTGAGCGGCGGCGGCTCCGTCGACCTGAGCGGCACGATCTACGCACCCGCGGCGGCAGTGACCATGGGCGGCGGCTCGGGCGGATCGGGTGGCGGCACGGACGTGACACTCCAGTTCATCTGCTGGGACCTGACCCTTCAGGGCAACTCGAGCTTCCACTTCTACTACCGGTCGGACGCGTTCGCGACCCCGACCGACTACGGGCTGATCCAGTAGCGGCCCGCATCAACTGACTCCAGGTGGCGGCACCGCGTCTCGCCGTCCACCGACCAGCACTCATGGTCGCGCCGCCTTCCACGACGTGACCGCTGGCACCTCGACCGGCCGGACGTTCCGACGACGTCCGGCCGGTCGCTCGTTGGTGGGGCATCTCGGCTCGGCAAGAATCGCTGCCAGCCGTGCGGATTGCCGCCGTCGCCCTACTCGAGCCATGACCACCTACCGGGTCGCACTGAACCTTTGGGCTATGCATGGACGCACCGTTTCAAGCCACCGTGCAAGCAAACGCGTCGAGGATGAGCGAAGTCGTCGTCATTAACCGGGGAACCCATGAACCGATTGCGATCAGGCAACAAAGGCGGCCTCGAACCAGCCGTCCGGCGGGTGATACGTCCGCGCCGACGAGCTCACCGGGGCCAGAGCCTCGTCGAGTTCGCGCTCGTGCTTCCGGTCTTCCTGCTCTTCTTCGCAGCCACGCTGGATCTGGGTCGCCTGGCGTTCGCGCGGGTCGCGGTAACGAACGCCGCGCGCGAGGGCGCCATGCAGGCTGCGCAGACGCCGAACGGCTACGTGCCCGGTGGCGCATGCCAGCCGGACGAGAACGCTGCCAACTACAACGTCGTCTACTGCCGGATCCAGCTCGAGGCCAAGAACTCGGGCGTCACGATCAATCCAGCAGACGTGACGGTCACGTGCAGCGTGAGCGGCTGCCCGACCGGGCTAGGCAACACGGTCCAGGTCTCGATCGTCGGGCACTTCACGCTCCTGACGCCCCTCATGGCCACGTTCTTCGGCGGCTCGCAGAACGTCAACTTCACGGCCAGCGCGACGAACCAGATCGAGACGCTGCCCACCCCGTCGGTTAGCGGCGTCGGATCATCGCCCTCGCCGAGCCCGTCGCCGTCCCCCACCTCGTCCGGCTCCGCCAGCCCGTCGCCGTCGCCGTCCGTCGGCACGTGCACGAAGCCGAGTGCGGGCTTCACAGCGACGTACACGCCGGGCACTCGCACCTCGCCCGTTACCGTGACAGTCAAGGACACGTCGACCAGCCCGAACTGCTACATCGATAGCTGGGTCTGGCAGTGGGGCGACAGCACCACGACGATGGGGACCTCGGGCGGCACCTACAGCCACACCTTCTACGCGGTCAACGGCAAGAACAAGACGTACTCGATCAAGCTCACCGTAACCAACGGCGCCGGGTCCAACACGAGCGGTGCGTACAACATCACGGTGAAGCCGTGAGCCGGCGGCGGGGCCACGAGCGCGGACAGGCGCTGGTCGAGTTCTCACTCGTCCTCATCCCGTTCCTGCTCATCCTGCTGGGCATCACCGACCTCGGGCGCGGAATCTATATGTACAACGGCGTGGCCCAGGCGGCGCGCGAGATCGCGCGAACGACGAGCGTCCATCCGTGCGACACGACGCAGCCGACGTGCACGCTCGGCACGAGCCCGGAAACGATCGACACGGTGAACACCCAGAAGGGCCTCGTCCTGGGTCTCGGGGGCGCCGCCGGAAGCATCACCTATACGTGCACCGACATCAGCGACAACGTGATCGCCGACGACGCATGCGTATCTGGCGATTTCGTCCGGGTCACCGTGAACGCCCCGTTCTCCGTCATCACTCCGGTCTTGAGCATGGTCGCGCCGTCGACCCTGTCATCCACCACCCACATCGAGATCCCGTGAGCAAGGAGCCTGCCGCCATGATCCGCGAGCAGCGGGGATCGCACCGCCCAACGCGGTCAGATCCTGGTCATCTTCACGTTGGCGCTCGTCGCGATCGTGGCCATGACCGGCCTCGTCATCGACGGCGGGATGACCTTCGTCCAGCGCCGTGACATGCAGAACGTGGCCGATGCCGCCGCGCTCGCCGGTGCTTATGACTTCGAGAACAACAGCAACGTCACGACCGCGGAGGCCCGGGCAAAGTCGGTCACTGCGGCAAACGGCTACGTCGACGGCCAGGATGGCGTCGTCGTCACGGTCATGGTCTCGGCCGGCGACGCGGGAGCCTCCGACGTCCAGGTCGACATCAGCAAGCCCCACGGTAACTACTTCTCGGGCGTCGTCGGCTTCTCGAGCTGGGGCGTCTCGACCACGGCCACGGCACAAGCGGGTGCACCGAACGCCGCCGTCGGCGCCATGCCGATCATCATCAACAAGAAGGCCATCCAGGCCCACGGCTTCGGCAACAACAACGAGATCTCGTTCGACGAGCCCGGGAGCGGCAACCAGGACGTGCCGCAGACCGCCGATAGCTTCAACTGGACCGTGTTCTGCACGGCCAACGGGAACTCGTGCAACGGCGACTCGAGCCAGGTCGACGACCTGATCACGGGCACCAACGACCAGGAAAAGTACGTCGACCTGGGTATGGCGATCGGTCCCCTCAACGCCGGCGCCCACACGACCCTGTTCAGCGATCTCGCGGACTACGTCGGCCAGAGCTTCCCGATCGCGATCGTCGACGACAGCGGCAATCTCGTGTCGATTGCGATGTTCCACCTGACCGGCTCGGTCGGCGGGAGCACCAAGCAGATCCGCGGATACTTCGAAGCCCCGGTCAACTCTCCGCAGCTCCACATCAAGCCGGGTGTCGGCGCTGGATCCAGCCTGTACGGAACGTACTCCGTGCGGCTTACCAACTAACGTCAGGCGGCGGCACCGCGTATCGCCGCCAGCCGACCAGCACTCATGGTCGTGTCGACCTCCCCCGACGCGGCCGCTGGCACCTCGACCGGCCGGACGCTCCGACGACGTCCGGCCGGTCGAGCTCGTTTGCGAGGGCGATCGGCAGGCGCCGGCTACCCGGGCCGCGCGCGCCGGCCGGCACTCGTGTCAGGCCGTGGTCGTCGTCTCGGCGCCCAGGAGCTCATTCGCGTCGACGCGCACCATCTCGAGGCAGCCGACGAACTGGCAGCGGTACACCCGCTCGAGCAACGGCGCACCGGGGTCGATCGTCTCGGCGCTCCGCACCGGCAGCATCGGCCACCAGTCGTTGAGCCCGTGCTTGTGATGGAGCGCGCTCGGGAAGTGGACCCGCGTCGGCTCGGAGACGGCAGCGGTTCGATCGTCATCGACCATCGTCGGAGGCTACTCCGCTCGACCGAATGTCGCAGGCGAGGTCGCGACAAGCGGGTCTCGGCCTGCTGCTTCAGAGTCAGCACCGTTGACCACTCATGGTCGGAACGCTGTCTCAGAGTCCGCAGTTGGCACTCATGCCGCGGCCCGACGCCTGGGTCGTGGTCGAATCGCTGCCTGCCAGTCCGCGATCCGGAGCAGGAGGGCGCGCAGTGCCGACTGTGGGGCAGCGCCGCGACCGGGATCGCTTGGACTGGCCGGCAGCTCAGATCCCGCGCGCGAACACGGCGACGTGCCACAGGCCGGTCCGGCTCCGGTGGAGCGGGTGAAAGCCGGCGTCGACCAGTCGCCCCTCGATCCTCCCGACGTCGTGGACGAAGCCGGGGCAGGGTCGACCGCGCAGGGCGTTGGTGCGGTCCTCCAACCACACGAGGAGGCGATTGACGACGCCTCGCAGCCCGCGCGACACGGGACGCTGAACGCGATCGTCGACCCGGCGGCCGGCAACGCGTTCGTGAGGAGGCGGTCGAGGTCGCGATAGCAGCACAGCACCCGATCGAGGATCAGCCAGTCGTGCCGCTCGAGCCCCGCGGTCGCCACGTCGCCAACCTCGAAGCGGACACGGTCACCGACCCTCGCCGCCTCGGCGCGTTTGGTGGCCAGCTCGACACTCGCCGGTGAGAGGTCGATGCCGTCGGCGCCTCCGCGCCGAGCTCGACCAGGCGCACGAGCAGGGCGCCGCTGCCACAGCCTGCCTCGAGCACCGTGGGCCGGGATGCCGCCCCGTTGCGCAGTGCCTCGACCAACCGTTCGGACGTTGCGAACAGGGGCGGAAGCCGGCCGGCCGCGGCGCGCTCGCGAGCCTTGCAGTCGAAGTGGCGCGCGATGCGCGGGTCTGCCTGGGCAGCGCAACAGTCGACGGTGTCGGTGTGCGTCACGTGCCTGTCGGATGTCACGACGATGGGATCCCTCCGTCAGCGTGAGGGATTCTATCCCGTGCCGACGACTCAGCCGGTGTTCTGGAGCCCGGCCGCGATGCCGCTCACGGTCAGGTGCACGAGACGCAGCAGGCGCTCGCGCTCCGGATCGCTGTCGGCCAGCGACCGCAGGCGTCCCAGCAGCCGCAGCTGGATCTCGGAAAGCGAGTCGACATACGGGTTGCGCAGCTCTATCGAGCGCTGCAGGACGGGCATGCCGTCGAGCAGCCGCTGATGCCCCGTGACTGCCAGCATCTGCTCGACGGAGAGCTCGTGCTCGGCCACGATGCGGCGTCCAAATTCCCCCGCGTGCGCCGGGGCAAGCGCGGAGTAGCGCGCGAAGATCGCCATGTCGGCCTTGGCGAGGCTCATCTCGGCGTTGTCGATGACGCTCGCGAAGAACGGCCAGCCAGCGTACGAGTCGGCGCAGCGACGCGAGCCCGCCACGGCCGTGGCGCTGGCGGTACGTGGCGAGCGCCGAGCCGCTGCCGTACCAGCCGGGCAGGTTGGCCGCGACTGCGACCAGGCGAAGACCCATGGGATCGCCCGCAGCGACTCCAGCCACTGTCTGTCCGGCGCGCTTCAGCGGCTACGTCGGACGCGCCGCGGCGGGCGCCCGGGCGTGAGCCGATGCGCATAGCGCCGAGCTCCTCGATCGGCGTCGCAGCCCGGAAGTATGCCGGCGAACGTCTCGTCGCTCCACACCAGCGACCGATACGCGACGCGCGCCACATCCGCCAGCTCGTCCATCAGCGGCGTACCGTGTGCCGCTGCCATGGTCAGTCGCGGCCTCGTGCGATCGGTCAGAGCGCGAGCAGCGTGGCGAGCGTCGAGCTGCTCGAGGTGGCGCAGCGCGATCGCCGGGTTCGCGTAGCGGTCGGCGATCACCTCGCCCTGCTCGGTGAGCTTGAGCCGGCGTCGACCGAGCCTGCCGCCTGGGCGAGGATCGCGCGAGTCGTCGGCCCGCCGCCACGCCCGATCGCACCGCCACGGCCGTGGAACAGCGTCAGCGTCGATGCCGTCGCGACGGCGGTCGCAACGAGCGCTGCTGCGCGCGGTACAGCATCCAGCCGCGGCCAGCGAAGCCCGACTCCTTGTTCGAGTCCGAGTAGCCGAGCATGACCTCCTGGCGATCGCCGCGCGTGCTGAGGTGCTCTCGATAGGCCGGGTCGGCCAGCAGCGGCTCGACGATCGCGCCGCCGTCGCGAGCGCGTCGGCCGACTCGAAGAGCGGCACGACGTCGAGCACCGGGCCGGCCGGCGCGAAGCCACCCGTGACCGTGGCGGCGGGTGACGCTTCACCGGCGATGCTCGCGAGCTCGAGCACGGCCAGCACAGCCTCGGGTCCGTGCGTGAACGAGATCACGTAGCGCCGGCACGCGATCTCGCCATACGTCGCCTGGATCGCGGCGATAGCTCGGAACGTGGCCAGGACCTCGGCCGCGGTGACGCCCGGGGCGCCCGGCAGCTCCGCGTCGAGCGGCAGGCGGCCGGCAGCCCGGCCCCGCCCGCGAAGGACGGCGAGGGCCGCCGCGTGGACCGCCGCGTGCTGGCGGATCTCGAGCTCGGCGAGATGGAAGCCGAAGGTGTCGAGCTGCCAGCGCAGGTCGGCAAGCTCGCCGAACGCGACCCGCTCGAGCCCGTCCGCCTCGAGCGCATCCGAGAGCTCGGCCAGCTCACGCGCCAAGGCCGGCGGGTCGTCGTAGCCGCCGGCAATGGGCCCGCCGTCATCGGTCAGGCGCGAGCGCGTGCGGCGCAAGCGCTCGGCGATCGCCCCCAGGCGCTGGCGGTATGGCTCGGTCGGGAAGCGCCGGCGGAGCGTGCGCACGAGCTCCGGGAAGTCGGCCGCGTCGGCCGCGAGCGCGGCAGCCAGTGCCGGCGACAGGCTGACCAGGCGTTCGCTCGTCACGTCCGTCGAGATCGTCTGCATGAGCCGCGTCGCGACCGCCTCATAGCCGTGCAGGACGTGGTCGGCGGCGATGCGCAGGGTCATCGCCGTCACCGAGGCGGTCACGCTCGGGTTGCCGTCGCGATCGCCACCGATCCACGAGCCGAGGTGCAGGAACGCGCGGGTCATCGGCGGGCGTGTGCCGGTCCGTCCGGCGTCGCTCGCGTCGGGATCGTCCGCCGCCAGTCGCTCGGCCGGGCGGCGGCCGCGGCGCGCCTCGGCAATGGCCACGCGATCGAGGGCGGCGTCGAGCGCACGGTACAGACGCGGGACGACGGTGAACAGCGTCTCGTCGAAGAACACGAGCCCGGCGCGCACCTCGTCGAGCGGCATCGGCGAGATCGAGCGCAGCTCGCTCGTCCGCCACAGGAGCGTGATCTCCTCGCGCAGCGCGCGCCGGATGTCGCGATCGTCGTCAGGGGTCAGGCGCGGATCGTCGAGACGCTCGAGGAGCGCGGCGCAGCGTCGGAGGGCCACGAGCAGGGTCCGCCGTCGCGCCTCGGTCGGGTGCGCCGTGAGGACGGGCGCGCACGTCGAGCCGGGCGGCCAGCGCGGCGATGTCGGACGTGCGCCGGCCGGCGCGCCACAGACGGCGGACCGCGTCGGCGAGCGAGCCCTCGAGGGCACCACGGGGCGCGGCCCGCTCGCGCCGGCGCAGGGTGCGAATTCGATGTCGCTCCTCGGCCAGGTTGACGAGCTGGAAGTACAGGCCGAACGCGCGTACGAGGGCCTCGAGCTGGTCGAGATCGAGCGCGTCGAGCTCCCGCCCGAGCTCCTCCGCCAGCCGGGCGCGATCGGCCTCATCGAGTTCGGGCCGGCGCAGTGCGATCGTCCGGCGCCGGACACGCTCCACGAGCTCGAGCAACGGCATGCCGGCCTGTTCGACGAGGACCTGACCGAGCAAGGCGCCGAGAAGCTTGACCTCACGCCGGAGCGGATCGCGGGCGCCCGCGCTGCCGATGCCCGACGGCTCCGCCCGGACCGCAGGGTTGCGCACCGGCGCTCGAGCCGGCGCCGTCGGTCTGGCTCCGGCCGTCACCCGGGCGAGACCGCTGGCGCGCAGCCGGCGCATCGACGCCGGAGAGGCGATCCGCGGTCGCGTTTCTGCACGACCCCTGGATACCCTGCCGGATCAGGTCTGCGCAAGAGGCGCTGGCGGGGAGCTCGTCGCGGCGCCGGTCAAGGTGGACGTCTGACGCATGGCCACGGCCTGGACCACGGCCGGACCCACGAGCGCAGCCTCGCGCTCGGGCACACGCTCGAGTGATGCCGAGCCGCCACCGGGCGGCGATGCGGCTCCCGGCAGCGAAGCCTCGACCGGCTCGGCCGGCTCGACGAGCCACACGTCCCGCAGTGGGAGCGGTCCCGCCAGGAGCGCGGCGGCCGTCTCGGAGCCCACGTCGCGGTGGGCCTCGAGCAGCCGGCGGAGCTCGGCCACGAGCGCCGCGCCGTCGGCGCGCGTGGCGGCAGTGCCCGCGAGCCGCGTCGCCGTCACGCTGCCCGTCGAGATGCCCCGCCTGCCGGCCCGACGGGTCGAGCAGGTACGCGCGGCCACCGGTCATGCCCGCGCCGAAGTTCGCCCCGACCGGCCCGAGGACGACGACCACGCCGCCGGTCATGTACTCGCAGCCGTGCGCGCCGACCCCCTCCACGACGGCCTCGGCGCCGCGAGTTTCGGACCGCGAAGCGCATGCCCGCCCGGCCGACGAGGTGCAGCGCGTCCACCGGTCGCCCCGTACAGGCAGGTGTTGCCGGCGATCGCCTGGCGCCGCCGCGACGGCGGCGCCAGATCGGGTTCGGGTCGGACGCACGAGCGTTCCGCCGGAGAGGCCCTTGCCGACGTAGTCGTTGGCCTGGCCGGTCAGCTCGAGCGTGACGCCGTGCCGGCGAAGGCGCCGAAGCTCTGACCGGCGGCGCCGCGGAAGCTGCCAGCGCGACGGCGCCCGCGATCCGTCGCCGCGCCGAGCGCTCCGGCCAGCGACGGCGCCGACCGAGCGGTCGGCCGTGGTCAGCTCGATCGGGACCGGGCTCGGCCACGCGCCGTCTGCGATGCCATCCGCGACGGACGCGCTCGGTCGCGGACGCGGGCGCCCGTGACACGGCTCGACCGAGCGTCGTGGCTCGGCTCGCCGCCACGGCCGGCGGCGGGCCAGGCGGGCGCCGCCACGATGGCCGACGAGATCGAGCGTCGGCCGTCCGGGCTGCACGCCGCAGGAATCGGGCCGCCTCGCCGACCACCTCGCGCCACCGACCGCGCCCCGACCGCGGCGAGCTCGCGGCGCACATCCTCGGCGAGCGGTCATGAAGCAGCGTCGACCCGCCTCGGGCGTGCCGGTGAACTTCGCGCGCAGGTCCTCGCGCTGCGTGGCGATGCCGGTGGGACAGGTGTCGAGGTGGCACTGGCGGGCCATGTCGCAGCCGATCGCGACGAGCAGCCGCCGTCCCGAAGCCGAACTCCTCGGCACCCAGGAGCGCGGCCATGAGCAGGTCGCGCCCGGTTCGCAGCCCGCCGTCGATGCGCAGCGACGACGCGGTCGCGCAGGCCATTGCGGACGCAGGACCTGGTGGACCTCGGCCAGGCCCAGCTCCCACGGCGCCCGACATGCTTGATCGAGGCCAGCGGGCTCGCGCCGGTGCCACCCGCGTGCCCGCTGATCATGATGTAGTCCGCGTCCGCCTTGGCGACGCCCGCCGCGATCGTGCCGATGCCCCGCGTCGCCACGAGCTTCACGCCGATGCGCGCCGCCGGGTTGATGGCCCGCAGGTCCGTGATGAGCTGGGCCAGATCCTCGATCGAGTAGATGTCGTGGTGCGGCGGCGGGCTGATCATCGTCATGCCCGGCTGCGCCGCGCCGCAGCGCGGCGATGTGCGCGGTCACCTTCTTGCCCGGCAGCTGGCCGCCCTCGCCCGGCTTCGAGCCCTGGGCGATCTTGATCTCGATCTGCTCGGCCCGCGCGAGGTACTCGGCCGTAACGCCGAAGCGCGCCGAGGCGACCTGCTTGATCTTCGCGTCGTGCCGCTCGCCGCCCGGCATCGGCTCGTACCAGGCCGGGTCCTCGCCGCCCTCGCCCGTGTTGGCCGCGCCGCCCGCGCGCCGCATGCCGATCGCGACCGCCTGGTGGGCCTCGGGCGACAGGGCGCCTAGGCTCATCGCCGAGGCCGACGAATCGGCGGACGATCGAGGCCGCCGAGTTCCACCTCCTCGAGCGGGACGGCGGCGACGCCGCGGGGTCGACGCACGACGAGATGGTCGCGGACCACGGCGGCGTCCCCGTTGAGCGCCGCGCGATACACCGGCAGGCGCTGGCCGACCAGCTCAGGGTCCGCGTCGGTCACGAGCTCCTGCGCGGCGCCGACGATGACCGGCGCCCACAGATGCCGCTCGCCGTCACCACGGAAGCGCGCAAGGCCCTCGTCGGGCAAGCGCACCTCCGCACGTGCCCCGACGGGCGGGGCAGTCGCCAGCGCCCGGGCGCGCTCGAGCCGGCGCAGCTGGCGGCGTGCCAGCGCCTCGAAGCCGAGCCTGCCGGGCCAGCCGATCACCGCCGGCAGACAGCGCGCCAGGACCTCGGGCGCGAGCTCGAGCGACTCGACGAGATTGCCGCCCACGTACGAGGCGGCCGTGCTGATGCCCATCCGCGCCAGGGTCTTGCGCAGCCCGGCCTCGAAGCCGGACAGCAGGCGCTCGACCACCTCGTCGTCGGTCAGGTCCTCGGCGCCTCGGCCACCCGCCAGCTCCCGGGCCAGCTCGATGGCGAGCCGCGGATGGACGACCGACGCGCCGGCGGCGAGGACCATGGCGACGCCGTGCACGTCGAGCACGTCACCCGCGTCGGCCAGGATGTCGGTGCGGCCACGCAGGCCGGCGTCCGTCAGGGCGGCGTGGATGGCGCCGACCGCGAGGACGCTCGGGACGGGTGGTCGATCGAGTGACGCCGCCCGATCGGAGACGACGATCGCCACGCTCCCGGCACGGGCCGCGGCGAGCGCCTGTCGACCGAGCCGCATGAGCGCAGTCTCGAGGCCGGCCGGCCCGCCAGCCGCCGGCCAGGTCGCGTCGAGGCGCCGGACACGGGCCCGCGGTCGCTGCACGGCGTGGTCGAGCGCGGCGATCAACCCGTCGAGATCGGCGACGAGCGGGCGCTCGAGCCGGACGGATGTCCGCCGTTCGGGTCGCGGCAGGCCGCCCAGGAGGGGCGGCTTTCGGCCGGCCTCGATCGAGAGGTCGAGCACCGCGCGCTCGCGTTCGGGATCGATGGGCGGGTTCGTGACCTGGGCGAAGGCCTGCCGCAGGTGGTCGGCGACAGGTCGGTCGATCCGGCCCATGCCCGCCAGCGGCGTGTCGTCGCCCATGCTCCACAGCGGCTCGTGCGCCTCGAGGGCGAGCGTCTTGATCGAGAGCCGCGCGCGCTCCGCGTCGAGGCCCGCGAGGTAGCGCATGGGCGCCGGTGTCGCGGCGTGCGTGGGCGCCGCCCCGTGGCCCGGGTGGTCGGCAAATGGCGTTCGCTCGGGTGCCGCGCGCCAGCTGTGGCGGAGACTCTCGGTCTTGGCCTCGGTGTCCTCGAACACCCAGCCGCGGCGCGTGTCGACGAGGAGCAGCTCGCCCGGGCCCAGGCGACCGCGGCGCACGGTCTCGGACGCGACGAGCGGCACGGCACCGGCCTCGGAGGCGCATGCCACGAGCCGATCCGCCGTGACCGCGAACGCCGCCGGCCGGAGCCCGTTGCGATCGGCCAGGGCGCCGACGCGGAGCCCATCGGAGAACACGAGGGCCGCCGGCCCGTCCCACGGGCCGAGGACACCGGCGACGCGGGCCGCGAACGCGGCCGCGAGCGGATGGCCGGCCCGACGCAGCGCGAGCGCCTCGGGCACGACCGCGAGCAGTGCCGACTCGGCCGGCCAGCCTGTCAGCTCCAGCACCTCGACGAGCTCGTCGAGCGACAGCGAGTCGGATCCGTCGGCCGACACGAGCGGTCCCACCTCGAGCAGCCGGCGCGCCACCGAACCCCGAACCGGATCGGCGGTCCGGCCCCGGATCTGCTCGCGGTTCGCCCGGATCGTGTTGATCTCGCCGTTGTGGGCCAGGCGGCGGAACGGTTGCGCGAGCGCCCATTGCGGATGGGTGTTCGTCGCGTAGCGCTGGTGGAACACCACGCTCGACACCGCCAGCGACGCCCGCAGGTCGGGATAGAGGTCGGCCAGGCGATCGCCCGCGACGAGGCCCTTGTACACGACCGTGCGACACGACGCGGACGCGATCGACAGCTCGATCCCGTCCCGGCGAGCGGCCGTCTCGGCGGCGCGCCGGGCGAGGACGAGCCGTGCCTCGAAACGTCGATCGCCCAGACGCGGCGGTCGCTCGACGAGGGCCTGGGCGATGGCCGGCAGGCTCGCGGCCGCGTCGGGACCGAGCGCGGCGGGCGCGATCGGCACGTCGCGCCACGTGACACCGAGCAGCCCCTCGTCGGCGAGTGCCCGCTCGAGCACGAGGCGCGCCGTGCGGCGCGCGTCGTCGGCGGCGGGCAGGAACGCCATGACGACACCGGGTCGGAGACCGGCCGCGGCTCCCAGATGGTCGAGGAGATCGGCTTCGAGCGGCAGCAGGACCCCCGCCCCGTCGCTCGATGCGCCGTCCGCGGCGACCGCTCCGCGATGCCGGAGCGCGGCCAGCCCGGCCAGCCCGAGGCCCAGCACCTCGGCGCGGCGTCGTCCGCCGGCGTCCGCCACGAAGCCCACCCCGCACGCGTCGTGCTCGAGGCGCGGGTCGTACAGCGGCGGCTCGTGCCCCGGCGGTCGAGTCGGTCGTGCTGCCATGGCTGCTCCTCGTCCGGTCGAGGGTCGATTGCGTTGGTGCGAGACGGACGGCGGGTCCGGGAGGAGAACGCCGCCGTCCGTTGCCCGGCGGTGCCCGAATCGACCGGCAGACCGATGGCGGGCGAGTGCGGGGGAAGTGGAAACGCGGACCCGGGATCCCGAACACGAGCCCGCGTCAGCACCATCCTCGGGCGCGGACCCGGCGTGAGTCAGCGCCCGGGCAGCCTACGAAGAGGTTGCGGCTCGGTGACGGGCTGGACGGCCCCGACGCGACAAAGACCGGGCGTGTGCGGTTCCGCGCTGGAGGCGATCGAGCTCGACCTCGCCATCAGGAGCCTGCCACCTCGCCTCAGTCGAGACTGATCGTTCGCCCCTCGGCAGCCGATTCGTACAGGGCGGCGATGGTTCGCGCCTGGCCGATGGCGTCGGCACGACCGAGGCGCGGCGCCGCGCTACCGCGAATCGCCGCAATGACATTCACGAGCTCCGCTCCGTACGGGTCCGTGGGCGCCGTGTCGACGGCCCGGCCGTTGAGGATCACCCTGCCCGCCACGGCCTGCCACGGATCGGCGACCGCCAGGGTCCCGGTCGTGCCGATCGCCTCGAGGCCGCGATGGTCGGTCGTGAACCCGCACGACAGCTCGGCCAGGACGCCCGACGGGAAGCGCAGCACGCCGGCAAACCGCACGTCCACGCCGCTCGGCCCGGCCACGGCCTCCCCGCTCACGCGCGCGGGCTCCTCGCCGGTGAGCAGCCGCGCGCCGCTGACGCAGTAGCAACCGACATCCATGAGCGCACCCCCGTCGAGCGCGGGCTCGAGCCGGATGTCGACGTCGGTCGCCATCGGGAAGTTGAACGAGGCGCGGATGGTCTGGAGATCGCCGATCTCCGGCAGCAGCTCGAGCAGGCGCGCGGTCTGGGGCGTGTGGCGCCACATGAACGCCTCCATGAGCACGAGCCCGCGCCGCTCGGCCAGATCGAACGCGACGGCAACCTCGTCCGGCCGGCGCGAGTACGGCTTCTCGCACAGGACGTGCTTGCCGGCCTCGAGCGCCGACACGGTCCAGCGATGGTGGAGCAGGTTCGGGAGCGAGATGTAGACGGCTTCGATGTGGGGATCCTCGAGCAGCGCTTCGTACGAACCGTACGCGCGTGGAATGGCGTGCTCAGCCGCGTACTCGCGTGCACGATCGGCGTCGCGGCTCGCGACGGCGAGGATCTCGAGATCGTCCACATGAGCTGCCCCCCCGAGCAGCTTGCGATTGATCGCGGCCGTGCCGAGGATGCCCCAGCGGACGGGATCGATGCTCATGGCCTGATCGACATTCTGCCGGCAGGCGTCGCCTGCGGCAGCCCGGGCAGCAGCTCGTAGTGCGTGACCTCGATCTTCGCGAGGCGTTCGGGATGGCGAGTGGCCGCCGGTTGGCGAGCGCTCGTGCCGGTGCTCGCCTCGATCGATTCCCACGTCGTCCAGAGCGACATCGTGAGGAACCCGGTCGGGCCTTCCCGAGCCAGGAACAGGTCTGTGGGCCCATGGCCCTGCGCGGCGTCGACGTTCGTGCCCGCCCGGACTTCCGCGAGATACGTTTCGAAGGCCGCGTCGCGCAGCTCGCCCCGGACCAGGCGCAGGATCGTCGGCCGATCGGCCGCCTCGGGGTGCAGGGCAAGCTCGATCGGCAGGCTCTCGATCCTAGTCGCCGCCTCCTCGGCCAGGTCCGGCCGAAAGCGCTCGATCGTCGCGACCGCGCCCAGCGCCTCCCGTTCGGACGCGGCCGTGTCCCAGACCGAGGCGATCAATCGGTCTCCGCGCTCCTGGCTACCACGTCGAGCGGCGTACGCCTCGAGCACGCCCGGCAAGCCGAGCAGCGACACGATGAGCTCGTCGCGCATGACCATGTCGAATTCGACGGTGGGTCCGGCCGGCCGCATGTGGCATAGCCGCAGAATTTCGCGCTGCCTCAACCGAGCCCCTCACCGCACCCTGCTGCGTGGGCCGACCAGCCCTGCCCGCCGCCGGGGCTGCCCACGTCACCGGTGCATTGTGGCAACCCACTCGGCGCCCGACAAGGAGCCAATCGGACTGCTCCATGGCGGCACCGCGAGCGGGACGCAGGCGTTCGCGCCGGCGGTTCGGCCGCTTGGCTGCTTCAGCGCTCCGGCGTGACTCGGCGAGCGCCTCGACGTGACTCGGCGAGCGCCTCGAACGGTTCGAGCCCGCGCGGATCGGCCAGCGCGTCGCGCGAGGCGACCGTGTCGGGAGGCAGCCCGAGCAGGATGCGCTTGACGGGTATCTCGAGCTTCTTGCCCGACAGCGTGCGCGGCACCGCGGGTACGGCCATGATCGTGTCCGGGACATGCCTGGGCGACAGATTGCGCCGGAGCTCGGTGACGATCCGACCACGCAGGTCGGCATCGACGTCCGTGCCGGTCCTGGGCACCACGAACAGGAGCAGCTCACCCGGGCCGCCCTCGGCATCCTCGAGGTGCACGACCAGGCTGTCGGCAACATCAGGCAGGCCCTCGACGATCGCGTAGAACTCGGCCGTGCCGAGGCGCACACCGCCCCGTTTGAGAGTCGCGTCGCTGCGGCCGCTGATGACGCACGAGCCGCGCTCGGTGATCGTGATCCAATCGCCGTGCCGCCACACGCCCGGGTAGCGCTCGAAGTACGCGCCACGCAGGCGCGAGCCATCGGGGTCGTTCCAGAAGCCGACCGGCATCGACGGCATCGGGGCGCTCAGGACGAGCTCGCCCTGGCGACCCACGACCGACCGGCCGTCCTCGTCGTACGCCTCGACCTTCGCGCCCAGCATCCGGCACGTGATCTCGCCGGCCCACACGGGCAGGATCGGGCAGGGCCCGACGAAGCCCGTGCACAGGTCCGTGCCGCCGCTCAGCGAGCCGAGCACCAGGTCGGGCCCGACGGCCTCGTACACCCAATCGAAGCCGGCCGCCGGGAGCGGCGCCCCCGTCGAGCCGACCCCGCGGACCCGTGACAGGTCGAGGTCGCGTCGGGGCGCGAGCCCGCCCTTCCGGCAGGCCATGATGAACGGCGCGCTCGCCCCGACGTACGTCGCCCCGGTCTCCTCGGCCAGCCGCCACAGGGCGCCCAGATCGGGCCATGCCGGGTCGCCGTCGAACGTGATGACCGTGGAGCCGACGGCCAGCCCCGAAGCCAGGTAGTTCCACATCATCCAGCCCGTCGTCGTGTACCAGAAGAAGCGATCGCCAGGGCCGAGGTCGGTGTGCAGCGCGAGTGCCTTGAGATGCTCGAGCAGGATCCCGCCGTGGCCATGGACGATCGGCTTGGGCAGGCCGGTCGTGCCCGACGAGTACAGGATGTAGAGCGGGTCGTCGAACGCCACCGGCTCGAACTCGAGGGGCCCGGCCTCGCCGACGAGCTCGGCCCACTCGATGCCATCGGGCACGGCCTGCTGGGCGCGGGCGTGCCCGACCAAGTACGGCAGGACGACGCTGGCGCGCAGGCTGGGCAGGGCGTGCCGGATCGCCTCCACCTCCGCCCGCCGATCGATCGCCTTGTCGCCGTAGCGATAGCCGTCGACCACGAGCAGGACCCTCGGCTCGATCTGGCCGAAGCGATCGACGACGCTGCGCGTGCCGAACTCGGGCGCGCACGACGACCAGATCGCACCCAGGCTCGCGGTCGCGAGCATGGCCACGATCGCCTCCGGCACGTTGGGCAGGTACGCGGCCACGCGATCGCCCCGGCCGACACCGAGCCGGGCGAGACCGGTCCGGCAGCGGGCGACCGCGTCGCGCAGCTCCGCGACCGTCAGCTCCACGGGTCCGCGCGTCTGCGAGCGGCCGATGAGGACGACCTCGTCGGCGGCACGCCCGGGCAGTCGGAGTGTCTCCTCGGCGTAGTTCAGGCGGGCACCCGGGAACCAGCGCGCGCCGGGCATGGTGGCGTCGGCGAGGAACGGTTCGGGGGGCGCGCCGCCGGCCACGCCGAAGTGATCCCAAATCGTCGCCCAGAACGCTCCGGGTTCCGCGACCGACCAGCGCCACGCCTCGTCGTATGTTCGGAACGCAAGGCCGTGGCGCTTCTCCAGCCAGCCGAGATAGTGCCCAAGGCGCGTCGCGTGGCGCGCGTCGGCGGGCGGTGACCAGAGAACCGGTGGGGCCTGGGCCATGCCGCCGATCTCGCTCATCGGCGCGGCCTCGGCCGGGTGCTGGGACGTCGCGGGCCCGTCATGTGCCGATGATGCCATCGCTCGATCCGAGAGGGACGGTGCCTGCCGTACGGCAAGTGGTGCCCGGAGGCACCGATTCGACGGCCGCACGCACAGGACGACCGAGGAATTGCCTAGAGTGAGGCACCCGTGCAGGCGGCGGCGATGACCCGCGGTTCCAGAAATGGTCGCCTGAACCGCGCCGAGCCACTGGCGATCCCGGCTGCCTGTGCCAGATCGGAGGATCCGCACATGGGTCTCGCGCCCCGTCGATTCCTTGCGCCCCTCGACAGGGTCGCCCGTCGCCTCGGACGGTTGAGGCCGGTCCGCACCACGTTCGCCCGGGCCGGCGCCGTTGCCGCCGCGTCGGCCCTTGTGGCCAGCCTGCTGGCTGCCGCGCCGGCGGCTGCCGCGAGCATGGGCCGGCTGTACGTCTCGCCCGGCGGCAGCGACGGCGGGCCATGCTCCTGGGCCGCTCCGTGCCAGACCATCGGCCACGCCGTCGGCGTGGCGACGCCGGGCTCCATCATCGTCGTGCGTTCCGGCACGTACCACGAAGCGGTCGTCATCCCCAAGCGACTCACGATCATCGGGCACAGCGCAACGATCGACGTGAGTGGCATCCTGGCCAGCGTGCCCGGGCCGCTCGCCGACAACGGCATCATCGGTTGGGGCGTCCTCATCGCCGGACCCGGATCGGCCGGCACCGTGTTCCGTGGCTTCACGATCGAGAATGCGCCCGCGGAGGGCATCCTCGCGGCGCTCACCTCGCACGTCACGATCGAGCACAACGTGCTCATGCACAACGACCAGGGCGCGGCGACCGCGTTCGATCCCATGCCCGCCGAATGCATGGCCCAGGGCCAGGTCCCGGGCGATTGCGGTGAGGCGCTTCACCTGCTGAGCGTCACCGACTCGCGCGCGATCGCCAACAACGTCCACGACAACGTCGGCGGCATCCTGCTCACCGACGAAGTCGGCCCGACCCACGGCAACCTCATCGCGCGCAACATCTCACGCGACAACAAGGAAGACTGCGGGATCACGCTTCCGTCCCACAACGACCAGGCCGTCGCCGACCCGAGCAAGGGCGGCGTCTACGACAACACGATCATCGGCAACGTCTCGGAGGGCAACGGCGGCGCCGGCGTGGGCATGTTCGCACCGTTCCCTGGTGCGGCGTCGTATGACAACCGCGTGATCGGCAACGTGTTGAGGAACAACGGCGAGGCCGGCGTGGGCATCCACGCGCACGCACCGGGCCAGAACGTGTCCGGCAACGTGATCGTCGCGAACTGGATCTCCGGCAATGGCGTCGATCCCGACTTCCAGTCGGCCGATCCGGCGGGCCTCCACGACACCGGCATCGCCATCGGCAGCGCCGTCGTGCCCGTCACGGTCACGATCGCGGCGAATCACATCGCGAACGAGTACTGGGGCATCTACCGATCGGGCCCCATCCACGCGCACGGACTCGCGAGCAACCACTTCGCGTCGTCCGTCCAGCACCGCTACAACTAGCCGACGGCAATCGGCGGGCATGCTCCGCCGAGCCGTTCAGGCAACGACTGGGGCCGTCACGTCGGCGTGGCGGCCCCACTCGATATCGTCTTCGGGACGTCGGCGGGCTACAGGCCCAGATGCAGGCGCAGGGCCTCATCGATATCGAGCATGATCGCGCCGGGGACGACGCCCAGTCGGTCGCCCACCCGCTCCACGGCGATCGATCGGACCTGCTCCGCCTGGGCCTTCGAGTCGCGCCCGAGGCCCGTCTCGGCGGCGGGGAGCAGGACCTGGAACGGATAGATCCGCTCGACGTTGGATGTCACGGGTACGACCGTGACCACGCCGCGACCCAGTCGCGCCGCAGTCGCGTTGGCGGCGTCGTTGCTGACGATGACCGCCGGCCGACGCTTGTCAGCCTCGGAGCCGCGCGCGGAATTGAGACTCGAGCCCCTGCTCCTTGGCGTACTCGTCGAGAAACGTGATGACCATCCGTCCTGCCGGTAGAGCCGTGCACCGACTCGGCGTTGCACACCCGCGATACGATGATGTTGCCGCCCGTCCGGGGGGGAAAGCGGGGTGGACAGGGTGCTGACGCGACGACAGTTCCTCAGGCAAAGTGCGGCGACCGGGGTTGGGCTGGTCGTCGTCAACGGTGTCGGCTGGTCGCGGCTCCTGGCGGCGCAGGCGGCGACGCAGAGACCCTTGCCGGGGAGCGCGATCCCCCAGTTCATCCAGCCGTTGCCCCTGCTCGAGGTGGCGGGCGGGACCATCGAGACAGTGGTCGGGAAGACCGCCGCCACGCTGACGATGCGGGAGGTCCAGGCGACCATGCTCCCGCCTGGGTTCCTGCCCGACTACACCGGCACCTGGGTCTGGAGCTATCGCGTCGCCGAGGAGGAACCCGCGGGGGAGGCGGAGACGTACATCAACCCTGTGATCATCGCGGAGCGCGGGACGCCGCTGGCGGTCACGTGGGTGAACGAGCTCGGGGTCGGCTCCGGAACGCAGGTGGCGGCCTGGCATGACGCGACCGACCAGACGCTGCACTGGGCCGACCCCCTGAACGGCGAAGCCAATGCCTGCGCGCACGCCTCCGGCCCTGCGAGCGGCGGGTGCCTGGACCATTACAGCGGTCCGGTGCTCGCGGTGCCCCACCTGCACGGCGGTGAGGTCCCTCCGGTGATCGACGGCGGGCCCGACGCCTGGTTCGCAAGCGATGGCGTCTACCACGGGCACGCCTACTACGCGGGGCCAGGCGGCGGCGCCAACACGGCCGTCTACACCTATCCCAACACGCAGGAAGCGGCGCCACTCTGGTTCCACGACCACGTGCTTGGTCTCACCCGCCTGGACGTCTATGCCGGATTGGCAGGCGCCTACGTGCTCATCGACCCCGGCATGACGCTGCCCACGGGTCTCGATCCGCTCGGGCTGCGACAGGGCGCGGGCGGGCCGGTCGACTACCTGATCCCGCTCGTGATCCAGGATCGGATGTTCGACACGGCGGGGCAGCTGTTCTTCCCCAACGCTGGCATCAACCCGGAGCACCCGTACTGGATTCCGGAGTTCGTCGGCGACACGATCGTGGTCAACGGCAAGGCCTGGCCGTTCCTGAACGTCCAGCCGCGCCGCTATCGCTTCCTACTGATCAACGGCTCGAACGCGCGCACCTACGAGCTCTTCTTCACCAACCCGGAGACGAAGACGGATGGGCCGACGATCTGGCAGATCGGCACCGACGGCGGGTACCTCGACGCCCCTGTCCCTATAGGCCCGCACGCCCGGACGCCGGCAATGCAGAAGCTGGTACTGATGCCGGGCGAGCGCGCCGACGTCATCGTCGACTTCGCCTCGGCGGCCGGACAGACGCTGGTTCTCAGGAACATCGGTCGCACCCCGTACCCGAAGGGGGAGCCGCCGCACGGCTCGACTCTCGGCCAGATCATGCTCGTCCGGGTGGGACCCGGCCCGGTGGCGGACGCGAGCTACGACCCGGCCAGCGGCATCCCATTGCGGACACCGATGGTCCGGCTCGTCGACGCCGCGGCAGCGACACTCGCGTCGGGTGTCGCCGTCGACCGCACGAGGCAGGTCACACTCAACGAGGTGCAAGGACCTGGCGGCCCGCTCGAGGTGCTCGTCAACAACACCAAGTGGAGCGGCACGCGCGAAGACGGGACGACCCGCGATGACTTCACCCCGGTCACCACAGACGGGGTCGCCGAGTACCTCTCGGAGCTCCCCGTCGAGGGGACCACGGAGGTCTGGGAGATCGTCAACCTGACCGCGGACGCCCACCCCATCCACCTCCACCTCGTCCAGTTCCAGCTGCAGAACCGGCAGGGGTTCAACACGCACCGCTACGGGCGCGCGTACGAGGACGCTTTCCCGGGTGGTGAGTTCATCCCGGGCTACGGGCCGCCGCTCGACTACACGTCCGGCAACGACCGCGCCCTCGGCGGCAACCCCGACGTCGTCCCCTATCTGCAGGGGCCGGCGCGGCCACCGGCCGCGAACGAGGCAGGCTGGAAGGACACGGTGATCGTCCACCCGGGGGAGGTGACCCGGATCGCCGTCCGCTTTGCGCCAACCGACAAGCCCATCGACGCGGATCCGGCCGACCTCGTCTTCGCCTTCGACCCGGATGGACACGGCTACGTCTGGCACTGCCACATCATCGACCACGAAGACAACGAGATGATGCGCCCCTACCGCGTCCAGCCGGCGCTCGACGAGGGCGACCGCACCTACCGGAGAGGGATCGACTTCTGAATCGTTCTGCGCGGGCACCGGCAAGGCGCTCATGGGACCGTTCAGGACACTCGTCTCGCCGGGCTGGGGCGCACGGCCACCGAAGACGACGAGCCGCTCAGAGGTGGGTCGCCGAGCGGCCGCGACGAACACGCTCATCGGGCCTCTGCGCAGTGCTGCAAGCGTGGCAGGTCGATACAAATGCGCATACTTGTCAGCTATTCATTTCGAGGGGTGCCCGCCTAGGATCGACGCTGCGGGCCGCTCGCGTCCAAACCGACCCTGAGCACCCGAATCGTCACAAGATCGGTCGGGTTACAGGCCCAGATGCAGGCGCAGGGCCTCATCGATATCGAGCATGATCGCGCCTGGGACGACGCCCAGTCGGTCGCCCACCCGCTCCACGGCGATCGATCGGACCTGCTCCGCCTGGGCCTTCGAGTCGCGCCCGAGGCCCGTCTCGGCGGCGGGGAGCAGGACCTGGAACGGATAGATCCGCTCGACGTTGGATGTCACGGGTACGACCGTGACCACGCCGCGACCCAGTCGCGCCGCAGTCGCGTTGGCGGCGTCGTTGCTGACGATGACAGCCGGCCAGCGCTTGTCAGCCTCGGAGCCGCGCGCGGAATCGAGATCGACAGCATGGATGTCGCCGCGTCGCATCACGACCCGAGCCCGTCACCTGTCGTTGGCTGCCAGCGCTCGGCCTCGCCGCTGGCCGCCCATTCGTCCCAGGCCGCTTCGTAGGAGCCGCCAAGTTCTGCGGTTCGCAACAGGCGCACCGCTCGATGGAGCGCTGCCGATCGAGATTCGAGCCCCTGCTCTTTGGCGTACTCGTCGAGGAACGTGAACGTCCTCGCCCGGCAGGCTAACACTGACCTTCATACTCGAATGCTACCACCGGTAGGGCACGGGTAGTAACATTGGCCCGCCCATGACGACTTTGAGACACTCGTGGGCGGCGCTACTGCTCGTGCTCCCACAGCCTCTAAGGTGAGAGCCGCGCGCTCACTCGGTGGGCCGATTGCGGCCACCTAAGCGAAGGGAACGGATCGCGACCCTACGACGGCCGCGACAAACCCTCGGGAGGTTCGCGGATGCGTCCAAGCATTCTCGTCGTGACCCTCGCGGTCGCCGATCTCGAACGGGCCCTCGCCTTCTATCGCGACGGCCTCGGACTCGCCTCGTCGGGCATCATCGCTACGGAGCTGCGCGACGAGGCGTCAGGGGCTTCCGGAGCGATCGCGATGTTCAAGCTCAACGGAGGTCTGATCCTCAGCCTGTACCCGCGAACGGATCTGGCGAAGGACGCTGGGATCTCGGTTGATGCCACCAGCCGCACGGAGTTCAGCCTCGGCCATGCGGTCGAGAGTCGCGAGGAGGTCGACGCCACGCTCGCTCGTGCCCAGGCTGCCGGCGCACGCCTGACGGGTGGCCCACGCGAGAGGCCCTGGGGCATCTACTCGGGCTACTTCGAGGACCCGGACGGCCATCTCTGGGAGGTGATATGGAACCTCGAGGGGGCCGGCGACGGGGCCACGTAAGACTACCGCCACGACCGGACGGCGAGGGCGGAATCGAGGACCTCGAGGAGTTGCTCCAGTAAGCAATCTCGATCGGACGGCCTCGCGAACTCGGCGCAGCAGCACGCCGGACACCGGCGCACCCGACAGGAGTCGACCGCGCGGACGCCATAAATACCCGGACCCGAGCGCGGGCCTGCAATGGTCCGACACGATGATCGGCCCACCACCCGGAGCCTTCCTTGCCCCGGCTATGCGTCGACGAACGGATTCTTGACGCGGACCCCGTCGTAGTCGGTGCCCGCGTCAAGATCCTCGGACAGGACCACCGTGCAGCCCAGGATCCGGCTCGCCTCGATGATCGCGGCGTCCCAGTACGAGATGCCGAAGCGTTGACGCGTTCGGAACGCGGCAGCCATGACATCCAGCGTCGTCGCTTGGACCGGAAACCGACGCCACGACTCGATCAGGCCAACGGCCTGGTCGTGGGTGATCGGGTCCGATCGGCTCGCCCGCGTGGCCTGGACGTAGAACTCCTGGAGCACCTGGATCGACAGTCCGACATCGCCGGCTGCCAGGACCTCGTTCGCGCGCCTCGCCTTCGACGCCTCGTCCGGATCGCGCGAGATCGCGTACAGCAGGACGTTCGTGTCAACGAACAGCACGATCGTGGACCTCGTCGCGGCCCAACCGATCGACGGCCCTGAACCGCTTGACCTGGCGCTGGATCCGCCGCTGCTGGGCCTCCAGCCTGGCGAACTCGGTGCCCCCATCCGACGACAGGGAGCGCAGGTACTCGGTCACGATCGCGCTGACCGAGCTGCCGCGTTCGGCTGCGCGGATCCGCGCTGACGCGATAGACGTCGTCGGGGACAGCGACGGTGATGTTCTTCACAGTTGCACAGTAACACAGGATCGCCACAGCCTGGATGCCGCCGGCCCGGGCTGCACCCAGCGCGGCCGCCAGCTCGGCGGTGGCTTCGTCCACCGGGCTGGCACGTCTCCTGGTGCCGGCGCGCACCGGCCCTATGCCTTCCGGCCTATGCGGCCAGCGCCGCCATCGGTACCATCGGCACGGGCCTGGCCGCTGGGGAGGAAGGAGCGTCCCATGCGCTTGATCCGGACCGCGCTCATCGGGGCTGCGCTCGCGTTCGCGGCCCTTGGTGTGACGTCGGGAGGAGTCCTCGCCTACGGCAAGGCCGACCATCCGCTCGCCCAGCTCGACTCTCGGCCAACTGCGTCAACCGGAATTCCCCATTCTGTGCGCCGGAGATGTTCGGCTTGGGTGGCATCTGGCTCTGGATCGAGGTCGACCAGGGCGGCACGGCCGACGTCGCGGGAGCCGGTTGCAGCCACATCCCGGGTCAGGGCAGCGGCGCCGGGTCGATCCGCGGCGAGGTGCCCTGGTGGAGCTTCTCGGGCACCGTCGCCCAGCTCCAGGCCACCTTCGGGCCGGAGACGCTCGTGGTCGGCGAAGACCCGGGCGGCGACTACTACGTCTTCCCCGAGTTTGGGTTCGCCTTCCCGACGACCACCGGCCACTATTCGCTGACCCTCGACAAGGGCGTGTTCCTCCAGTCGCAAGTCGCGCCCTAGCCGGCACACGGCGAGCGGCTGGGCGGGTGCGCCGGCGATCCGGTCGGCGCTCGTACTCGATATCGACGGCGGGCCCGGCGGCCCGCCGTCGCGGTCACGGCCAGTGGCGGGGGACGGGCAGCGCGAGCAGGGCCTCGGCACCCCCAGCGCCCGCGAGCGGACCGAGCCGGCCAGGACGCCCTCTGCCCAGTGCTACGAGCGTGGACGCCCGATACAAACGGGCACACGTATCAGCTGTTCGCGTCGAGGGGTCCCCGCCCAGGATCGCCGCGACGGCCCGTTTCCCGCCCGAGCCGAACCTGATCACTCGATCGCGTCGTACAACTTCGAGATTTCGCCCGATCCTGTCGATCACCCGCTCCGATCACCCGCGCCGCCTGCCGCTGAACACTCGATCTCGCTCGCCTACTCTGCGTAGAGGTCGGACGCCGAGAAGCACCGCAGCCTCGAGTGGGAAACGAGGCCTGGCGCGCATCCCGCTCGGCCGTAGAGAAGACGCGGCGTGGCCGGCCGGATCCCGAGGAGAGCCGAAGCATGCTCGTCTAGGCCACGCAGCACCGCCTCGGACAAGGGTCGTGCAGACCACTTCGCCTCACCCACGAAGCCAACCCCTCGACCGGAGATCCCGACAATGTCGATCTCGTGTTGGCCATCGGCGCTCCACCAGGCCTCGACGCGATCAGCCTTGAGGTCACCGCGGGCGGCCAGTAGCCGGGCATGCTCGCGGGCGACGTCCTCGAACACGCCGCCCATGTAGTCATCGAGTCCCGGCAGGATCCGATTGTCCACGAGCTGGGCGCCCAGCCCTCGGGCGATATTGGCGCGGCTGCTCGCGATGAACCGAAACCAGAACGCGAAGTAAGGATCGGCGATGCGATAGATCGACCGCTTGGATCGTGCCGGGTCATCGAGGGCTGGCACGCGTCGCTCGAGGATGCCGAGCATCGTCAGCCGCTTGAGCGGCCGCTCGACCGCAACCCTCGCGTAGTCGGCAATCTCGCCCGGCCGGGTCTTGCCAATCGCAACGGCCTGGAGGATTCGAGACGCGTTCTCGAGTTCGGGGAGTTCGCCGGACAGAACCAGCTCGGCGGCATCGACGAGGGGACTGGCCGGGCTGCCGAAGAGGCGGAGGAGGTTCGCCCGCCGGGTGGCGTGCGGATCCCATTGGTCGAGATAGAGTGGCGTCCCACCGAGGATCCCATACACGATCGCGCGCTCCGCAGGTCCGAGCGCGCCGACGAACCTGCCGGCGGCTCGATAATCCAGCGCAGCGACGCGAACGGTTGCTGTCGCCCGCTGGTGAAGGGGTGCCGCGGCGGCGCCGATCTGCTCCATATCTGCGACCGCCGACCCACACAGCACCGCCATGACCGAGCTGTCCCTACCTCGCCGATCCCACCAGCGCTGGACGATGCTTTCGATCCCGGGCGTCGAACCCGCCAGGTACGGGAACTCGTCGATCACCAGGACGAGCCGCTGCTCGGTCGCACGGTCGGTCACGAAGTCGAGCGCGATCGACCAGTCGGGGAAGGCATAGCCAGTGGGGAGGCCGTCGGTCCCGAGGCTTGCCCTGACAGCGTCGGTGAACGCGGCGAGTTCGACCGGTGCGCTCTGCTGGGTTGCCGTGTAGTAGACGGTTCGATGCCGCTCGCTGAAGGCTTGGAGGAGATACGTCTTGCCGACGCGCCGGCGGCCCCACACAACGACCAACTGACCGCGCCGCGCGGCGGCTGCATGCTCGAGCGCTTCGAGCTCTCGCTCCCGATCGACGAGTCCGCCTGCGGACATGGCGAGGACATTATCATGCAGTGCTGCATGATGCAAGGCTGCATCCACCGTCGCCGCATGCTCTCACCGTTGTGCCACCGGATCGCTCACGATCCGCCGAGTGACGCGCCGACGTAGCTCAGCGGTAGAGCAACTGTTTCATAAGTCTCTAGCCCTCTGCGCAGTGCTACAAGCGTGGAAGCTCGATACAAACGGGCACACGTATCAGCTATTCGCGTCGAGGGGCGGCCGGCCCGGGATCGCCGCTACGGCCCGTATCCCGCCTGAGCCGCCGCGAGGTCAAGCGGATAGGTGACATCGACCTCCGTGATCGTCTTCGGGAAGTCGGCGGCGTTGTTGGTGATGAAACGATCGGCGCCGGCGTTGACGGCGGTCGCCAGATGGACCGCGTCCGCCGCCCGGAGCCGATAGGCCGCACCGAGCGCGGCCGCCAGCTCGGCGGTGGCTTCGTCCACCGGGCGAAGGTCGAGTCGACCCAGGAGCGCGCCGAGCTCGTTGAGCTCGGCGATCGCGCCCTCTCGGAGGGGCTTCGTCAGAAGCTCGGGAAGCAGCAGCACCGACCCGATTCCGGCGACCATTCCCGTCCCCACGACCGGTTGGATCGGAAACAGGGCACGCACGGGCATGCCCAATGGATGGTCGGCGACCGCAGCATAGATGAGCACGTCGGCATCGAAGGCATCCACGTCCGATCGGATTAGCGCTTCGATCGGGCTGCCTGAACGTCCGCAACGAGCGCGTCGGCCTGGTGCTCACTCAGGGTGGGGCGAGGATGCAGCGTTCCTTGCCGGCCCCGGGCGATGAGATCCCGCACCCGATCCGCGTCGCTCAGTCGTTCGCTGGCTCGGCGCGCGCGCAGCGTATCGGGCCGGACGACGACGGCGACCGGCTCGCCATGGCGTGTGATCGTGACCTCCTCGCCGGCGACGACACGCTGGAGGATCTGCGGCAGTGCCGCGCGAGCCTTGCTGACCGCTATCGTGTTCGACATGCTCGTACGGTACGGCGTTGTACAATCTTGTACAAGTAGCGCCGCAGCCCACGTGGCCCTGTCACGACCGAGACCGGCGACCTTGCGGCGAGCCGGGCGGCCGGGAGGCGCTGCGGCCGAAGCCCGTCGCCCCCCGAACTCAGCCCCCCAACTCTGCGACGTGAGACGCCTCCGCCGGAAGCCGATCCGCCATTTGCCGTCCAAGTTCCGCGCGCGTTCGGATGTCGAGCTTGCGGTAGACCCGCGCCAGATTGGCCTCGACGGTCTTGGGGCTGACAAGCAGCGCGGCTGCAACCTGGCGGTTCGTCAGACCGCGGGCTGCGAGCTCGGCGACCCTCTCCTCCGACGGCGTGAGCTGCGACGCATCTCCAGCCTGCGTTCCCAGGCGCCGTAGCTCGCCGCGTGCCTTGGCTGCCCAAAGCACCGTCCCGAGCTCCTCGAAGCTGCGAAGAGCCATCTCGATCGCGTCTCAAGACGCCGTCTGCCTCGATCGATCTAAGGGAGGACTGGCTGCCAGGACACGTCGTTGCGGCCGGGAAAGCTGCTGCCACTTGCGCTGTTCACACGGACGATGGGGGCAAGGACGACCGATCGGAACGGCGCCTGCACGGAGATGGCGAGCATCGTGAAGTCGTAGCCGCTCACGTCGCCCATCACGAGTACGTATCTTCCGTCTGGGGACCAGGCCGGGATCGCGTACGGGGCCAGGGGGTAGCCTGAGGGGTAGCCGAGGATGGCTCCGAACCGGTCACGGCTCATGAGGATCCGGGCATCGGACGTGTCCGGCCTCTCGACGACCACACCGCGATCGTCGGCCAGCACGGCCCAGTCCCCCGAGGGCGACAGAAGCGGGACGCCGGTGTCGAAGGCCGATCCTGGGCGTTTGAGATCTTCGACGGTCGGGTCCCCGGCTCCAGCCACCAGCGTCGAGCCATCGAGCCCGCGCACGACGAGGGTCACGGGTCGTTCGGTTGGGTTTTCTACGAAGCCGCGCGAGTCCCCCACGAGGTAGGCGACCCGAGTCCCGTCCGAAGACCATCTCGGGCACGGGACATTGCCATCTCCGGGAACGTCGAGCCGCGCGGTTTCCAAGGCCGAGCCGTCCGCGGATACCGTCAGGAATACCAGGGCCCGACTCGACCCGTCTCGATGGCCGTAGACGAGCGTCAGGCCGTCGGGTGAGAACGCAGGGCAGACGTTCGACGCATTCCCCACACCGCGACTCACAATGATCTTTGGCTGGACGCCCTCGCGAACGAGGTAGAGATCGCCACCGCTGCCCATGGTGTCATGGCCGACCTCGGGCCAGCCGACCTGGGTCGAGAACGCGATCCAGCCGTTTGAGACGGCAGGCGGTGGCAAGGGCGAACGCTCTCGGAGGAACGCCCCGATGCCCGCGACGGCGCCGAGTAGGGCGATCGCCAACAGCAACGCCACGACCAGCCAGCGGAGCATGGGGCGCGTCGAGGGCCACTCGAGTCGGCCAATCCTCCGCCGGCTCCGTTCATTGACCGCGACCGCCCGGCGAGCGATTGCGGCGGCATCGAACGGTCGCGAGGCGAGCGCAGCACGGGCGCGGAGGCGCTCCTCGAGACGCGTCTCGAAGTGAAGCCGGTCAGTCATCGCTGAGCTCCGTTCGTAGACGATCAAGGAGCCGCGCGAGCTTCGCCCGCGTCCCAGAAGCCGAGCGACCGGTCGCCCGCGCGAGCTCCGTGGAGTCGAAACCGGCGACGTAGCGGAGGGCGAGTAGGGCCCGGTCGTTGGGATCGAGCCTGGCCAGCGCATTGGCGAGATCGAGGTCGCCGACATGTCCGGCCGGATCGACGCCAGAGCTCATCGAACCGAACATCGCGAGCTCGACGACGGTCCTGCGCCGCCGCCGCCGGACAAGCTGACGGGCTTCATTGGCGGCGATCGACACGAGCCAGGGCCGCAGTCGACTCGGGTCGCGCAGGCTGCCAAGCTTGCGCCAGGCGATCGCCCAGGCTGCCTGCACTGCCTCGTCGGCGACGTCGAGGTCGCCGCAGATCACAAAGCAGACCCGCGTCATGTCGTCGTGGTGGGCCTTGATGATCCGGGCGAATGCCTTCTCGTCGCCGTCCGCGGCGCGCCCCACCGCCCCAGCGAGACCGTCATCGATCGTGACCACCACAGTCGCCATGCCCCATAGATGCTCGGGGGCGGGTCAAGTGATTCAGGCTATCGGCCCGCCATTCCCGCGGCCGGGTCGGCTCCGGTGGCGCCGGGAGGAGTCGGGAGGAGTCGGAGCTGCTCCCTCGCCAACGCGACAGTCATAAGCTGTTCGAGCGTTGTACAGGCGATCCGATCGCCGAGGCTGTTCAAACGCCGCTGGAGGGGACAGCTGCTGTTTGTGAGCAGCACCTATACTTGATGCGGCGCCGACATAGCTCAGCGGTAGAGCAGCTGTTTCGTAAGTCTCTAGCCCTCTGCGCAGTGCTACAAGCGTGGAGGCCCGATACAAACGGGCACACTTATCAGCTATTCGCCGCGGGAACCTGCCGGCGACAGACGGACGCTGCGGCCCGATCCTCTCCGAGCTGACCTGGACGACCTGAATCCGGCCGATTCATGTCCGCTCCACGCTCGCATCAGCGGTCTTCTCCTCTACTCGACGTGGATACTTATCGGCTCTACCACGCTCAGAACCAGAGGAATCAGGAGCTCTAGCGTGCGCGGCGCTGGAGTTGGTGAGGTCCTCGACGCGGTGACGTGTCGGCGCGCTAGGTAGGTCACTCATAGGGGCGTTCAGCCGAGTTCTTGGGCGAGCCCTATGAGAATTCCTTTGGGTCCCCGGACGTAGCAGAGCCGATACGTCTCTTCGTACTGGACCACTTCGCCCACGAGCTGCGCGCCGTGCTTGGTGAGCCGGGCAAGCGTCTCGTCGACGTCGTCAACGGCGAACATGACGCGCAGGTACCCAAGGGCGTTGACTGGTGCGGTCCGGTGATCCGCGACCACAGGCGGCGCGATAAATCGCGAGAGCTCGAGCCGGCTGTGGCCATCCGGCGTTCGCATCATGGCGACCTCGACGTGTTGGTCGCCCAGGCCAGTGACGCGCCCCGCCCACTCCCCCTCGATCGTCCCTCGCCCTTCGAGCTCCAGGCCGAGCTCGCGAAAGAACTCGACCGTCGCTGCGAGGTCCTCAACGACGATGCCAACGTTGTCCATCCGCTTGATTGCCATGTGTCCTGTCAAATCCTCCGGATCCCCTGAAGCAACCACGGCCCATCGGCCCCAGGTAGGGCGCTCATTCCGTATTGTCTTCGGTGCGGCGACGTGATTGGCGGGTCAAGTGGCTGAGCCGCGCAAGTCGGGCGTAGTGGGCTCGACGGGCCGCCTCAGCGCGACGGAGTCGTTCAGCTAGGGGCAGCTTTCTGTCGGGATCGACCAGCCGCTCGAACGAGCTCGCGAAAGTCGCCCGTGCCTTCGCCGTCGTCTGCCGAGGGTCGTACCGAGCGTGCAGACTGAAGGCGGCAACGCGCGCCCGCAGCGCCCGCTCGCGGGGGTCACGCTCCCTCCTCATTGGCTCGCCGCATCCCCGGCCGGACCGGAGTCGGCCGCCAATCTTTCGGATCGTGAAACATTCGAAAGATTCCCCTGCCGACGCCGGACGTAGGCGCGGAACATCGGCAGGGAGAAGTCGTAGGTGCCGCGCGTGGCGCGGTAGATGAGGCCACGCTCGACGAGCCGCCGGACCACCAGATCGACGCTCGGGACATCGCCGACGTGCGGCCGCAGGCGCGCTAGCCGGATCTGACCTGGCTCGCGAGCCATCGCCTCGAGGACACGCTGCTCCGTCGGGCGTCGCGCCCTCGAACCGGTCCTCGAAGAAGGCGAGGTCGAGCTCGTGGAGGAGTGCCGGCTCGACCGCCCGATAGTCGGCCGCCGACACGTCAGGCGTCGTGACGCTCCGGCATAGATAGGCGCCGAACGAACTGCAGGAAGTACGGGTAGCCGCCGGTCGTCTCGACGATCTCGCCGATCAACGACAGCGCGAACGACCGGCCGCTGCCAGCCAGCGGGATGCCGAGGGCGTCCCATGCGTCGCCCCGCTCGAGGTTCCCGACCACGACGTGGCGGAACATCCGCTCCGCGTAGGTGCGGGCGCGCTTGAGGTTGAGGCTCAGCGTCGGCAGACCGCACAGGATGACGCGGACGCGGGGCGACTCGCGCTGGACTGAGCCAGGGCGGCGAGGAGGCCCGATAGCGGGAACCGCTCGCGCGGCCGATCGTCGGCGAGGATGTGGGCCTCGTCGTAGAGCAGAAGCGCGCCGGGCGCGGTCGGAGTCGCGCGATCGCCTCGTCGAGGCTCGCGAAGGCATCGCACGCATTCGATCGGCCGGACCCGACGGCCGACCCTCGATAGGCTGGCTCGATAGCCGACCTCTCCGACCGATGATCCGTCGTGGGCGAAGCTACCGGACGCCTCCTTCGATCGCCTGGCCGACGCCGGCGAGCGGAGATAGCACCGTCGCGCCAGGGCGTCGACAGTCTTCATCGATCGCCTCGGCGAGCCAGGTGTCATCGCGATGGCGATCGCCGAGCTCGCGCTGGAGGGTGAGCCAGCCGGCTCGCTCCGCGCGGGCCGCGAACTCGGCGAGCAGGACCGTCTTGCCGGTGCCGCGCAGGCCAGTCAGCGTCCAGTTCGCGTGGAGCGGGTGCTTCGCGCGAGGAAGCATCGAACTCGACGAGCAGCCGGTCGCGCCCGGCCAGGTACGGCGGCGCAACGCCGTTCCCTGGGCGGAACGGGTTCGCGAGTCTGCTCGGTTCTGGGCTGTCGGCTTGGCCACTGGTCGATGCCATTTATCGGCTGTATTCGTGAGTTGTTCGGCCGAGGGACGCCAGTGGGCGCCGCCTCGGCCGGGTTGTGCACCTGAAATCCACACTCCCCTACTGCGCGCCGGCCGGGACGCGGAACCAGGAGCGGCTGCGGGCCGCGTTCTGGATCGCGTCGAGGTAGACCTCGCTGTAGGGGACGCTGCCGCGCTCGCTGATCTGCCAGAGGCAGCTGAGCATCGCGCTGGCGACCATCAGGTTCGTCACGAGGAGCTGCGGGCGCTCGGCCGCCATCACCTGGCAGCCGTCGCCGCGCGGTTCCTCTTCAGTGGCCATGCCGATCTCCGGGTGGATCTCGGTCAGATGGCCGTCCACGGACCAGCCGTCGCGGCGGCGGACGAGCTGGACGTTGCCGTCCGTCTCGTCGTTGCCGCCGCTGATGAGCGTCGCGTCCTCGAGCGACCCGAGATGTCGATCGACGAGGGCCCGCGCCCGGTGGTTGTCGACCGCGAGGAGGACGACGTCTCCCTCGCGGACGATCGACCGGACGTTGGTCTCGTCGAGGAACTCGGGGATCGCCTGGACGGCGAGCCCATCGTCTCGGGCGACCCGGGCCAGGGCCTCGGCCTTGTTCGAGCCCAGATCGCTGTTCGAGCAGGCCTGTCGCGATCGGTTCCCCGGCTCGAAGACGTCGCCGTCGACGAGGACGAGGAGCGAGCGCGGCTCGGGCCGGTTCGAGAGGTAGCGGACGAGCGGCGGGAGCAGCTGGCTCCCGATCCCGCCGCAGCCGACGAGGACGATCCGGTCTAGCCATCGGCCGTGCCTCCCTTCTCGCTCGAGCCGGAGACCGGCACGAGCCAGTAGGAGAGGCGGTAGCCGAGGGCCGTGGCGAGCTTGCTCGCCTTCTCGATCGCGTCGTCGAGCTCCCGCCGGCTTGGCTTCGAGATCTCGTCCGAGGGCTTGAAGCCCCGGGCGAGGTACTCGGCGATCGACGGCTTGCCCTTCGGTCGCGGCGGCGGCGCCAGCTTCACCCTCCGGAGCCACTCGTCGGGTGGCTCGGCGAGGCGCCGAGGCCGCTCGATGAGCTGGCCGGTCTTCAGGTGAAAGCGGATGCCGTCGACGACGATCGCGGCCGAGTAGCCGAGTCGTCGCCGATCGAAGTCGCCGACGACGATGTGGAGCCCATCGAGCTCCGCCTCGTCGTCCTCGTCGATCGAGCTCGCGTAGGCGCCGAAGCCCCCATGCGAGTGGATCGTCCCGACGAGCCGACCGCCGGACGGCACGTCGCCGTCCGCCAGGTCGAACTTGACCGAGACGCTCGACACCTTCTGGGCCGGCACGACGAGGTCGAAACCTGCGTCGCGCCAGACCAGGAGGACCGCGGCCTCGGTCCGGTGGAGCCGGTAGACGGCGCGGAAGAAGCCGACCGCGCGTGCCATCAGGTCCGCTGGGACCTTGGGCAGCGCGTAGTCGACGAACTCCCGGCCTTCCGGCAGGTGGGCGATCCGGCCGACCTTCGTCTGGCTCAACCCGAGGAGGCTTCGCTTCCGCAGGTAGAGCCCGTCGCGAGCGACGACGAAGGCTGGCAGGGACGCCCCTTCGAGCGATGGACCGGCTTCGAGGATCGGGAACATCAGCCACCTCCTCCCCGCTCGGGCAGGCGGTGGATGAGTTGGACCGAGTCGCTCGAAGCGGCGTCGCTCGTAGACGAGCTGCTCCCGGATGGGACCCGACTCCCGGAAGACGTGGGCGAGCACCGTCAGTGCGGCCTCCTCGAAGAATCGATCGGGCAGCGGTGTCGCCCGCTCGCCGAGAGCGGGAGCCATCCAGGCGCTGAGGTTCCGATAGCGGACCTCCGGCGTCCGGATGAGGTGGTCACGAAGCGATGGCATCGGTCTCACCTCCGTCCGCCGACAGGTTCCGGGGTCAGGACCTCGGCCTCCGCCGGTTCCTCCGGAATGGGTGTCCCGGCCGGCAGATCCGTGATCGCCAGCCCGGCCAGCTGCGCCACGACCTGGCGGAGGGTCCGCCAGTAGGGGTCGTATTGCAGGGACAGGGCCGCGAGCGGATCGCGCCGGGAGCGGGACGCCCAGGCCCGGAAGCCGCCGCTGAAGGGCAGCGGGTGCCGGCGGAGGTCCTGGTTGAAGCGGCTCGCCCAGAACGCGCCGATGAGGGCGTCGACTCGTTCGCCGACGCTCGCCCCGCTGACCCGGACCGATCCGAGACAGACGACGCCGTCGTCGTTCGTGTTCGGCAGGGTCGAGCAGAGGAGCGTCGCGTCGAGCGACGCGATCGGCTGCGTCCGGAAGTACGTGGAAGTCCCTCGACCTGTTCGCCGATCGTCCAGACGACGAAGACGACGTACGGCACGGCGAGCCGATAGGTGGTCGGCTCGCTGTCGTGACGTCGGCTGGCGTGGTACTCGATCGTCCGCCGCGACGGGGGCTGCTCGACGACGAAGACCTGACGGTCGGTCGTCCCCGAGCGGATCCAGAAGCGGCAGCCGGTCGGCAGCCGAGGGGTCATGGCGACCTGAGCTGTGGTGAGCTCGGTCAGGAGGTCCGGGAGGGTCACCTCCCGGTCGATGACCTCCGTGACCAGGCTCACGAGGTCGCCCTCGATGCGCAGGAACGTGCGCGATTGCATGGCGTTCGGGCTCCTCTCTGCTGCGGGAGCCCGGAGCCGGGTGGGAGGGTCCACCGGCTCCGGGCATCCGCGTTG
>CAWBQM010000009.1:0-62452 GCA_963790955.1 uncultured Chloroflexia bacterium | reverse complement strand
GCCTGATGGCACACGGCCACGGCACCGCCGCTGGGCAGCACCGGGCCCGTCTGGCGACCGTCCTCGCGATCACCCTGGGCGTCTTCGCGATCGAGCTCGCGGGCGGTCTCATGGCAAACAGCCTGGCCCTGCTCGCGGACGCGGGCCACCTGTTCACGGACGTCGCGGGCATGAGCGTCGCGCTGGCCGCGATCTGGTTCGCCGGCCGGCCCGCCACGACAGACCGGACCTTCGGCTACCTGCGTCTCGAGATCCTGGCGGCGGTCGTGAACGCCGTGCTGCTCATCGGGATCGCAGGGGTCGTGCTGTTCCAGGCCTGGCGGCGCATGGCACAGCCACCTGAGATCGGGTCGGGACTCATGCTCGGCGTGGCGCTCGTCGGCCTCGTCGCGAACGGAGCGTCGCTCGGGCTCTTGCACGCCGGCCAGCGCGAGAGCCTGAACGTCCGAGGCGCGTACCTCGAGGTCATGGGCGACCTGGCCGGGTCGGGGGCCGTCATCGTCGCGGCCGCCGTGATCGAGCTGACCGGCTGGACCCCGGCCGATGCCGTCGCGTCGGTCGTCATCGGCCTGCTCATCGTGCCCCGCACGGTGCGCCTGCTGCGCGACGCGACCGAGATCCTGCTCGAAGCCACGCCCAGGGGCATCGATCTGGCGGAGGTGCGCCGCCACATCGTCTCAGCCGATGGCGTGGCCGACGTCCACGACCTCCACGCGTGGACGATCACGTCGGGTATGAATGTGGTCTCGGCGCACGTCGTGCTCGACGACGGTGCCGATCCACCGCGTGTGCTCGACGAGCTGTCCGATTGCCTTGCCGGCGACTTCGATATCGAGCACTCGACCTTCCAGCTCGAGCCATCGGACCGGCGCGCGGTCGAGGAGGCGCATCACGTCTGAGCGGGCGGCGGCGCCGGCGCGTTCGACGGCCCGCGCGTCAGACGGGGCGTTCGCCGACGGGCTGTCGGCTCGGCCGGTGCCGGATCAGATGGCGGGTGGTGGCCCCTTGTGTCGGTCGGCCTCGCCTTCGCCCCACGGCACCACACTGATCTCGCCGTTGCCCTCGAGGTAGGCCGCCTTGGCGTCGGAGATCCGCTCGAGGCCGCTCAGCCGGAGCTGGGTCATGAGCTCTTCCTCGGTGATCAGCTCATGCTCGAGATTCCTGCGTACCGCTCTGCCCTTGACGATGAGCGGGCGACGCTCGGGGTGCACGTAGCGCTGGATGGCCGGCACGCGATAGCCGACCCAATCGATCACGAAGCTCGTGCCGATGATCGTCGCCACGAGCACGACCCCGTTCGTGAACGAGTTGTACTGCGACGACATCGCGTTCTGGGCCGCATCCGCGATGAGGACGAGCACGAGGAGATCGCTCGTCGTGGCGCCTCCGGTCCGCCCCCGCAGCGCGATCCGCAGGAGCACGAAGATGACGGCGTACATCGCCGCCCCACGGATCACGGTCTCGAACAGGCTCACGTCCGGCATCAGCGCCTTGCCGACGTCGAATCCGAGGATCGTCACGCGTCCACAGCCCTCCTGTCGCTCGGCAGCCTGCCGGTCCAGCCCGGTGGCATGGCTATCGACGCGCGCGACGCCTCACGATCGCGCCCGGATCACAGCCGCCGAGCGCGCGAATGTGTGGCAAGTGCGTGGGCGTCTGGCAGGCCGCCTGAGCCAGGCCTCACTCCTCGGGCTGAGGGCGGCTGGCAACGGCGTCGAGCAGTGCCACGATGCGCTCGGCGGCGTCGGTTGCGGAGGTGGTGGCCTCGAGCGTCGCCCCGGGCTCGTCCGGGTCGAGCGGCTCCAGGTCCGCGAGCTGGCTGGCGAGGAGTGACGACGGCATGTAGTGCCCGACGCGATGACGCATTCGCTCGGCGAGCTCCGGCGCGGGCGCGACGAGATGCACGAACCAGACCGACGGCCGGCCGTCGCGCAGGCGATCGCGGTAAGCGCGCTTGAGTGCCGAGCACGTGACGATTGCGTTCAGCCCGGCCCGTTCCTGCCTGCTGATCCAGGCCCCGATTGCCGTCAGCCACGGCCCTCGGTCGCGGTCGTCGAGGGGATGGCCGTCGCGCATCTTGCGCACGTTGGTGGGGGAGTGGAAGGCGTCGCCCTCGGCGGCAACCCACCCGAGTCGTTCCGCGAGGATGTCCATGACGCTCGACTTGCCCGATCCGGCGACACCCATCAGGACGAGCGTGACGCTCATGGCATGCCCGGCTGGGCCGGGGCCCAGCGCGACCCGCCGTCTCCGGTGCCGCGGGAGGTACCTGTGCGACTGGCGAGGCATGCTCGATCGGGGGTGATCGTCGTCCTCCTCGGCGCGTCGGGTGGCTCGTCGACAACGAGGATGGTGGCACGAGTCTGCGGCCGGTGTCTGCGGCCCGCCTGCGGCCCCCTGCGGCAGCGTCCCTCCGCGATCGGTCGCCCTGCCTGCTAGGCTCGAGCGGTGACCGATTCCGAGTACTGGGAGCGCTACTACAAGGTCACCGTCGACCGCCCGGCCTGGGAGACGGTTCGGCTCGCGATCGACAAATTCCGAGACGAGGATGCCGGCCGGGGGATGGATCGGCTTGCGGTCGATCTGGGCTGCGGGGCGGGCCGCGACACCAGGGAACTGCTCCGAGCGGGCTGGCACGTCCTCGCCGTGGACCGCGAGCCGGCCGCGATCGCGGCCCTGGAGGAGCACACGCTCGCGGATCAGCGCTTGGCGCTCGAGACGCTCGTGGCCGACCTGGCGACCGTCGAGATCCCGGCCTGTGATCTCGTCAACGCGAACGTGAGCCTGCCGTTCCTGGTGCCCGACACGTATTGGGCGACGTGGCGTCGCGCGCAGGATGCCCTGCGAGCAGGTGGGCGGATTGCGGCCATGCTCTATCTCGACCGCGACGATCTCATCGCCGAGGTCGGCACGACCTGCCCGTCACCGGATGCCATCAGGGCCAGCCTCGACGGCTTCGAGATCGAGCACTGGACGGAGCGCGAGGAAGACAGCCAGACCGCGCTCGGCGAGCCGCATCACCTGCACATGGTCGAGCTCGTCGCGCGCAAGGCCAGCTGAAAAGGGCGCACCGGCCGGTCGCGATGACGGAGGGCGCGGCCGGTGCGAATGCCAGACCGAACGTGGATCAGCGGGCCACGTCTCTGCGGCCGATCCCGATGGCGCCGATGGCGACCCCGCCGACGAAGATCGCGACGCACGCGACCACGCCCACGGCGTCCCAGGCGCCGGCCATCGGCTGGCCGAAGTGCGAGGTCAGCGCGAGCTGGTGGACCCAGTCCGGCAGGCCGAGCGGTGGCGCCAGCAGGCCGACGAGGTACGTCGCCACCACGAACAGGGCGACGAGCTCCGCGGCCAACGACGTCCGCCACAATCCGCCGATCGCGACGCCGATCCCGATCAGGGCGGCGGCGTACAGGCCGAGCGACACCGAGCCGAGCATGGCCTCGCCCGCGGACACCCCGCCCGAGCTGGCCCCGAGGCCGATCGAAGCTGCGAACACGAGTGTCATCAGCGCGTCCGCCGCGAGCGCCGCGAGGCTGCCCGCGATCACCCACTGCCAGCGCGGCAGCGGCGTGGCCAGGATCTCCTCGAGCCGGCCGCCGGTCTCGTCCGAGGCCCACCTGGACACGAATGTGGCCGCGGCGAATCCGGCCACGATGTAGAACAGCTCGATGAACAGCTGCAGGAAGCCGCCTGCCGTCGTGAGGTCCAGGCCCGGGAAGGCCGTTTGCAGGACCTTCAGCAGGTTCGCGTCGCTGCCGAGCTGGTCCGACATCTCGCCCACGAGCGAGGTCAGCATGACACCGAACACGCCCAACCCGAGACCCCAGGCCAGGGCCCGCGGCAGCTGATCGCCGAAGGCCCTGCTGATCGGACCCCGAACACCGAGCACGGCGCCCGGCAGGGTCGGCAGCCCGAGGCCCGCGGTGATGCCCAGGTCGCGCCGCGCGAATGCTTCGACGCCGATCGCCAGCAGCACCGCCGCGCCGATGCCCACGAGTGCCAGGCCGGCCCAGTCGTACTCGCCGGCCAGGGCGACGTGATTGGCCGTCCAGCTGAACGGGCTCAACACGGTCAGTGGGTCGAGGTGCAGACCGTTGACGGACCAGGCGATGGCCAGCGCGATGCCGGCCACGCCGGCCGACCCGGCGCGCCCGAGGATCGGGCCCAGCGCGAACGCGAGGCCACCGAAGAACAGTGCGATGAAGCCGAGCCACAGGGCAAACCCCACCGACGACGTCAGCGATAGCGGATCGCCGAGGGCGGCATTGCCGTACGTGTTCGAGCTGATCGTGATCATGATCGTCATGAACACGAGCGCCAGCACCAGCGCCGTGAGGTGGGCGGCGAGCTTCTCGAGCGCGATCCGGCGCTTTCCGAACGGCGCGACGGCGACCATGTCGAGGCTGCCCCGGCTGGCCTCGCCGGCGAGCGTGCCGGATAGCGCGAGGATCGACCAGAGTGACGTCATGAGCACGAACACGAGGCCGTATTTCCAAGTCAGGTAGCCGCCGAACGTGCCCAGACCGACCGGCTTGCCGAAGAAGTCGACCATCTGCGCGGGCATGCCGCCGATGAGCTGGTCGATCTCGAGGCGAGACGCGGGTGTCGGGAACACGCTCGGGATCGCGGCGCCCATGGCCAGCGACAGCCCGCCCAGCAGGCCCGCCGCGATGAGGAAGGCGAGACGCGAGTCGCGCATCGTCTTGCCGTAGACGCTCCCGAAGCCGTACAGGCGACGGCGGAGCGGGATGGGGGAGAACGTGGGCGCCGCGGCCTGGCGCGGCGTGCCGGCGCTAGCGGTCACGACTGGCTACCTCCGCCGGGGCGTGGGCATACTCCGCGAGGAAGGTCTCTTCGAGGGTCGGCTCCCGGCTCACGAAGTCGAGGAGCTCGTAGCGGGCGGCTGCCTGGACGACGGGCGTGATCGGGCCCGACACGCGCATGCGGATCGTGTGATCATCGACGATCACGTCCGATACGCCGGGCAGGCCGCGGAACGCCTCGGCCGGTGCGCCGTCACTGAAGCGCAACTCGACCTGGTGGTGAGCGAGGTCGCGCAGGGCGTCGGTCCGATCCACCCGCACCAGGCGGCCGTCACGGATGATCGCCACGCGGTCGCACGTGCGCTCGACCTCGGACAGGATGTGGCTGGATAGGAACACCGTACGACCCTCGTTCTTGGCCTCGCGGACGAGCGCGTAGAACGACTGCTGGACGAGCGGATCGAGGCCGGACGTGGGCTCGTCGAGGATCAACAGCTCGGGCCGGTGCTGGAGCGCGATCACGAGTCCGATCTTCTGCTTGTTGCCCTTCGAGAGCTCCTTGAAGCGGCGGCTCGGGTCGATATCGAAGCGCTCGATCAGCGACTGCTGATAGGCGCGATCGACGCCACCGCGCAGATTTGCGAAGTAGGCCAGCGTCTGGCTGCCGGTGAGCCGGTCATACAGGGTGAATTCGCCCGGGATGTAGCCGATTCGCTTGTGAATGGCGACGGGGTTGGCGCTCGACTCCATCCCGAACACCAGCGCCCGGCCGCTGGTCGGGCGGATCAGGTCGAGGATCGTGCGGATCGTGGTCGTCTTGCCGGCCCCGTTTGGACCGAGAAACCCGAACACCTCGCCCTGGTTCACCTGCAGGTCGACATCGTTGATGCCGCGCTGTTCGCCGTATGACTTGGTGAGCTTCTCGGTCTGGATGATCGCTGTCATTGGGACGGTTCCTTCTGGGTGGGATGGATTCGACGGGTCTTGATTCGTGACGCTCTGGGCTCCTTGTCTCGAGTCGGCTACCCGAACCACCGACGAATGATCTCTGGATCGGCCAGGATCAGCGAGTGATCCGCCAGGCCGAGGATGCGGGCGAGGCCGACCGAGTAGGCGCCGAACAGCGACTCGACCGCCTCGAACGTGATCGTGTCTGCCTTGCGAGCCAGGTACAGGCGGGTGGCGAGCTCGTTCAAGGCCATCATCAGCGACACCATGATGCTGGCGGTCCCCTCGGGCGAGCCGGCCCGAAACGTGCCCTCGAGCGTGCCCTGCTGGATGATCCGGGTAAGCACCGGCCCGAGCCGCTCGCCCGCCATGCGCCGGAACTTCTCCCGGACGATCGCGTTGTCGTCCGAGATCCAGACCTCGAGCAGCGCAAGGACGAGGTCCTCGCGCGCGGTCTTCGTTCGGCCGATCGTCACGAACACGGTCTGGAGCTTGTCGATCGCCGAGCGATCGGGGTCCTCGACGATTGGCCCGAGGGCGACCAGGACCGTGTCCACCATTCGCTCGACCACGGCCTCCAGCAGCTCGGCCTTGCCCGCGAAGTAGTGGTAGAAGGCGCCACGCGAGGCCTCGAGCGCATCCAGCACGTCCTGGATGCTCATCTGCTCGTAGCCCTTCGTCTCGATGAGGCGTTGGCCGACATCGATGAATGCATCGCGCCGGATGCCGCGCGCCGTTGGGTCCACTGTTCGGGCCATCGTCGAGCCTGTCGTGCCTCGTCCAATCCCCGCCGGCCATTAACCGACCGACTGTCGGTCTGATAATAAGGCGGCGGTCAATACGCCGTTTGACGCAGCCTTCCGCGGTCACCGTCGGAGCCAGCCGCCATGTGAATTTGAGATGGTCGTTGTGCTGGACGGCGATCCGCCCTGGCGACGTGCGACGTTCAGGCCGACCCGCCGCTCCTGCCGAATGACCGACTCAGATTTCCCTTGGTGGACGATGTGGCTCCAATGACCGGCTGAGGTTCGCGCGGCGGAATGCCGTTCCGGCTTGCCGGCCTCATGACGGGCGGCACGAATGAGCCGGCGAGGAGGTGCTCCGAGGCGGACAAGATGTTCAAGATGCCGAACCCGAACTACTACCTGCCGTAGGCCTGTCTCGACCGACCCGCACGGGCCCGGTCCGGCCGCTCGTCGGACCGGGCCCTGACGCCGGCACAGCGGCACAGTCCGCGCAGGTGCCCGCGATCGTGAGGTGTCCGAGATCGACCCGGAAGCCATGCGTCCGCTCGAGGCCGGCGAGCAGGTCAGCCGCGTCGCGGGGCGAGATCTCCCACGAGCGGCCACATGCCTCGCACCGGAGGTGGGCATGGACGCCGGCCGGCAGGACATGGAACTCCTCGCGCCCGTCGGCCCCGTGACTGTGGTGCAGGTACCCCAATTCTTCGAGCACGTCCAGCGTTCGATAGACGGTGGAAGGACTCGTCTCGGGATCTCGCGTCCGGCAGCGTTCCACGATCTCACTGCCCGTGACATGGCCGCGGCTTGAGGCGAGCACGTCGAGGATGAGCCGGCGCTGTGGCGTCCAGCGCAGACCGCGAGCGTGGAGCTCGTCACGGACGCCGGCCCAGGTGGCGGCCATCAGCTCGGGCCCGTCGCGCCATCACCTTCGTGATGGTCGACGTCGTGATCGTGCGAGTGCCGGATCCCACGATGCTCATGGAGATGCTCGTGGATCAGGTTCGCTCGGACGAGCAGGGTGCGATCCGCGAGAACGTCGGCCGGGGCGCCGTCGGCGAGCACGCGACGGTTCTCCCCGAGGACGATCACGCGTTCGGCGATGAGCGGCACGATGTCGAGCTCGTGTGTGGCGGTGACCAGCGTCTTGCCACCCTCGCCGAGTCGACGGATGAGGTCGACGAGGACCCATTTGGTGCGCGGGTCGAGCGCCGCGGTGGGTTCGTCGAGGAGGAGGACCTCGGGCCGCAACGACAGGACGGATGCGATCGCCGCGCGCTTCTTCTCGCCGCCCGACAGCTCGAACGGCGCCCGGTCTGCGAGATGCTCGATGTCCATCTGGCGCAGGGCGTCCACGCATGCGGCCCGGACCTCGGTGGCCGGCAGGCCGAGCTGGAGCGGCCCGAACGCCACGTCGTCGTACACCGTGGCGCTGAACAGCTGGATATCGGGATCCTGAAAGACCAGACCGACCTCGCGGTGGAATTGGTACGCATCGGCGCCATCCGCGACGGCTGCGATGTCTCTGCCCAGAGCTCGAAGGCTGCCCGAGGTCGGCGCCACGATGCCGTCGAGGAGCTTCAGCAGCGTCGACTTGCCCGAACCGTTCGCGCCGAGCAGGACCACCCGCTCGCCGTGGTCGATCCGTAGGTCGATACCGTCGAGGGCGACCTGGCGACGGTTGTACACGTAGCGCACATCGTGCAACTCGAAGACCGGACCGGGCGGCCTCGTGATCGAGGAATCCGCGGCGTCGGCCGCGTCAGCCGCGTCAGCCGCGTCAGCCGCGTCAGCCGCGCCGGTCATGCCACGCGTCCGGTCTGGGCGGCAAGCAGCGCCAGGCTTGCGACGATGACCGCGCCGACGAGGGCCAGCCAGTCGAGCCGGCGCATACGCTCGGGGTCGAGCGCCCTGATCGAGCCGCTGAAGCCGCGCGCGGCCATGGCCGCGTACACGTCGTTGCTCATCTTGACTGACCGGTTCACGAGGTTGCCCATCGTGCCCGAGATCCAGCGGCGTTGCTCGCCGCCGCTCGTTCGGCCTACCACGCGGCTCTTGCGCGCCTGGAACAAGCCGTTGGCCAGGTGCAGGAACAGGAAGATGTAGCGGTAGGCCATCGCGAGGACGAGGACGAACAGGCGCGGGACGCGCATCGCCTGGAGACTCCGGAGGAGCTGCGCCCAGGGTGTCGTGAGCACGAGCAGCACCGCCAGTGACACGCTCACGCCAACCCTCGTCACGAACAACGCGGCACCGACCAGGCCCGGGACCGAGGGCGCCAGTTGGAGCGGCCCGATGGCCAGGTCGAATAGTCGCGGGCCGGGCACGAAGAAGATCGCGGGCAGCACGACGACGCCTGCGAACAAGGGAATGCCGAGCCATACACGCCGGACGAAGAGCTCCAGCGGGACGCGGCTCGCCACGGCGGCCGCCAGTACGACCGCGTACAGGAGCGCTTCGACGACGATCGAGCCCGACAGACTGGCGGCGAGCACAACGGCGAGGAACATCCCCAGCTTCGCGCGGGGGTCGATCGACTGCAGCCAACCACGGCCGCGCGCGTGCTCCTCGGTGAAGACCGCCCGTTCGATCGAGGCAGCGATACCGGCCAGCGTGTGCTCGAGCCAGCCGCCATGCCCGGCATGGCCGGCGCGGTCCGGCTCGGCGTCGCCGCTCGAGCGCGCCCACTGGAGCAGCCGGGCAAGACCGTACGTGAGCGCGCCGAGGAGCGCGATCCCGAGCACGCCGGCGACCTCGTACCCGAGCGCCCGCTGCCAGAGCATCGTCCGTGTGCCGTCGAGGAACGGCAGCTGGTACCCCGACAGGGGAGCGCTGAAGATCGACGACAGCTCCTGCAGGCCGCGCGGCACGTAGCCGAACGTGCCGGCGACGTCGCCCGCTGCCCCCTCGCCGTAGGCGATGCCTGGCGCGATCAGGCCCAGGGGGGCAAGGATCGCGGCGGCGAGCAGTCCCGTGCCGATGGCCCGAACCCGCCGCGGCAGCACGAACCAGGCCAGGGGTAGGAGCACGGTGCCGATGATTGCGACGACCGCGAGCATCGCCGCCACGCCAGGCCAGTCCACCCGCGACCAGTCGGTTCCGAACGCATGGCCGGGATCGCCGCCGCCGCTCACGAGACCGGCGATGGCGAGCGCCGCCAGGCCCAGCCCGAGGATCGCCAGGCCCGTGCGTCGTAGCGATCGGGGTCGCGTCGGCGCTTCGGGCGGTGAGTGCCGCGCGTCCGCGCCGACGGCCCGGTCGATCGCGTCGTCGCTCGATACGGGGCGCACTGCCAGGTATTCGGGATGGCGCTCCTGTAGATAGGCGATGCCAAAGGCCGTCACGAGCGCCTCGACGATCGAGGCGCCGAACAGGTGCGAGATGAGCATCGCCGGGACCGCCTCGGTCAGGCCGTACGGGCTGTACAGCGCATGGCCGTCGGCGCTGAACAGCACGGGCTGGATCCCGAGCTCGACGCCGACGGCCAGGGCCGACAACGTCAGGCCGACATACGCACCGATGCCCGCCGCCCATATCCGCCGGCTCGAGCCGATGTGGGAGCGGGCAGCGACGATGCGGTACGTCGCATAGCCCGCGAATGGCAGGACGATTGCCATGTTCAGGCAATTGGCGAAGATCGCGAGAATGCCACCGTCGCCGAAGAACAGGGCCTGGATCACAAGCGCAACGCTGATCGACACGACAGCGGCCCACGGTCCGAGCACGATTGCCACGAGCGTTCCTCCGACGGCGTGCGCCGTCGTGCCGCCGGGCACCGGGATGTTGAACATCATGATCGTGAACGACATCGCCGCGAACACGGCCAGCAGCGGGACCGTCCGATTTGTCAGCACCCGCTGGACGCGGCGCGTCGCGGCCGCCCAGGCCGGAATGGCGGCGGCGCCCATGCCGACCGAGATGATCGGGCTCAGATAGCCGTCGGGGATGTGCAATTGTCGTCCTCAGGGCGAATACTCAGGGATCATCGTCCTTATTGCACAATCATGCAATAGCGACATGTTCCGCCAAGCGGCAGCCGTGCTCCAGGGCGGTTCGGCCGCGTCTCCTTCCGGCGCCATCCTGCCCGCCCGTCGATGCCCGTCGGCCGGCTGGCTGCCGCGTATCGTCAACGGTCGGAGGCGGCCCTCGCGGTCAGGCCCCGTCAGGCCGGCCGGGCCATCCAATGACGTCGCCGTCTCGATGCAACGAGCCATCAATGGCAGCAGTGTTGGAAACACGGCCACGCGTGCGCAGAATCCCTGGTGAACGCGACCTTTTCCATCTACTATCACGCCAGCAACCCGTGCATCGATCGTTTGAAGGTGGAGGTCACGTCGTTGGCCAGATACCGGCATCTCGCCGTGAAGAAGATCAATCTCTCGGACATCGCCGTGAAGCCCAAGGAGAAGGCGCTCACACCGCGTCAGCGCGCCATCGCCGAACGCGACGATGAAATCCGGGCGGCATTCGACGAGGCGGCCACCCTGCCGTCGTCAGAAGCGGTGGCCATCGAATTGAAGGAAGGCCAGAAGTTGCCGACCCTTCGCGCGGCGATCCAACGTATTCACGACGCGGAGCGGCGTGGCGTCAACTTCGCGGTTCGAGGGACGACCATCTTCCTGAGCAAGGGCGACATCCCGGGTCGGCGCGGCCGTCGCCGCGCGAAAGCCTGACCGCACACCAGCGTCACCGTGGAAGCGGCGCCGGCGTCAACGCCGGCGCCGCTTCATTTCCTTTCCGCGGGCGGTCCATCATTCCTTCACAACCCGCACCGAGACTCGTGTCATCAACCTCATGACCTCACATGGAGATGACATGCGTGGACCTTCAATCCTCCGGGTTGTGCTGGGGCTCATCGTCGTGGTCGCCCTGGTCGGCCTCGGCATCGGCCTGTACAACGCCGGTGTCGACCAGGGCGTCGTGCAGGCCGGACGCGTGCCCGCCGGGGCGGCCGTTCCGTACGCCGGCTATGGCTACGGCTGGCACCCCTTCGGTTTCGGCTTCGGGTTCTTCGGCCTGATCTTCCCGATTCTGTTCTTTGCCTTCCTGTTCATCCTCATCCGGGCGGCGTTGTGGGGTGGTCGCGGCCGCGGCCGTTGGGATGGCCCGGACGGAGGCTGGCGGGCCGAGCGCCAGCGCCAATTGGCCGAGCTGCATCGCCAGCTCCATGACGACGAGGCCGCCCACTCGACGCGATCCGATCCCGGGAGCGCGCCACATCCCACGGACCCGCCGCGCCCGTGAGCGATCGCGGGCCGTGTTCCCGATGACGCGAGGCACGTCCGGTCCCGGTCCCGCCTGGGGTCCGGGACCGGACGGCAGGCTGGGGTGGCCGTCGTGAAGACCATCCTCGTCGTCGACGACGAGCCGAAGATCGTGCAGCTGGCTCGCGACTACCTGGAGCACGCCGGCTTCGAGGTCATTACCGCGGCGGACGGTCGATCGGCGGCGCACTCCGTGCGGACGCGTCGGCCCGACCTCATCGTGCTCGATCTCGGCCTACCCGAGCTCGACGGGCTCGATGTGGCGCGTGAGGTCCGACGAGCCTCGAACGTGCCGATCGTGATGCTCACCGCACGGGACGATGAGCTCGACAAGCTGCTCGGGCTCGAGCTTGGTGCCGACGACTACGTCACCAAGCCGTTCAGCCCGCGTGAGCTGGTTGCCCGGATTCGCGCGGTCATGCGCCGCGCGGAGCGAGCCGAGCCGCCGGCAGACGTCATCGTCGTCGGCGAGGTCAGCATCGATGTCCCGCGCATGCGGGTCGAGGCCGACGGCCGGCTAGTCGATCTGACCGCGACCGAGTTCGCGTTGCTGGCCACGATGGCCCGCCACCCGGGACGGATCTTCACCCGCTCGCAGCTCCTCGACGCGGTCCGCGGCGTCGCGTTCGAGTCGTACGAGCGTGCGATCGACACCCACGTCAAGAACATTCGACGCAAGCTCGAGCCGGATCCTCGATCGCCGCGTTACATCGAAACGGTGTACGGGGTCGGCTATCGCTTCGCCGAACCCCCGGCGTGACGGGCCCGACATGACCGACGAGTCCGGCCCGAATTCCGGCGATCAACGGCCCGATTCCAGAGCTGAGGACGGCGACGCGGCCTCTGCCTCGAGGCCGACCTGGTGGCCGGCGGATGAGCCATGGCCGCCTGGACCGGGTCGCAGGCGTGAGCTGCAGCGCGCCGTCCTTCGGGATCGGGGCAGCCAACGGTGGGCCCAGCGCTGGTCGACCGATGCCGGCCGGGGGTCCCGGGACGCATCCGATGCAGGGCGCGCCGGGAGCCCCCGCGCCGGATGGCCGTGGGGTCCTGGCTGGAATGCTGAGCGGCCCTGGGATCCTGAGCGGCCCTGGGGTCCGCCGCCGTGGGGTCCGCCGCCGTGGGTCGGCCAGCGGCGCAGCGTCGCGAGGCGGATCGGCTGCCTCGTGTTCGCGGTCCTGCTCGTCGCCACGGCCTTCTCGGTCACCGTCCTGTGGGTCGTCGGCAGTGCGATCGGCCTGATCGCGCCCGCGGCCGGGTTGGGCAACCTGGGCGGGGCCGCGATCGCGGTCCTGGCCATCACCGGCGTCGTCGGGCTGCTGGCGTCCGTTCGGATCGCCACCGGCATCGGGCGGCCGCTCGGGGACATCATCGAGGCGGCCGGCAGGGTTGAGTCGGGCGACTACAGCGCTCGCGTCGCCGAGCGGCGCGGAGGGCCCCGAGAGCTCCAGGGGTTGGCACGCGCGTTCAACACGATGACGGCCCGGCTCGAACGGGACGAGACGAACCGCCGCAAGCTCCTGGCGGACGTGAGCCACGAGCTGCGCACGCCCCTGGCCGTCATCCAGGGCCATGTCGAGGCACTCGTCGACGGCATCTACCCTGCCGACGAGGCGCATCTGACCCCCGTTCTCGACGAGGTCCGGGTCATGGGCCGCCTGGTCGACGACTTGCGCACGATCGCCCTCGCCGAATCGGGCAGCCTGCCGCTCCATCGAGAGCCGAGCGATGTCGGCGTGCTGGTGGGCGAGACGACGACGGCGTTTGCGGCGACCGCCGAGGCTGAGGGCGTCCGGATCGCGGCCGATGTCGCCGAGGACCTGCCGCTCGTCGACGTCGATCCGATCCGCATCCGCGAGGTGATCGGCAACCTTGTTGCGAACGCGCTGCGCTACAGCCCGCGCGGCGGCTCGGTCCGTGTGTCCGTGGCCCAGTCGCCGGCCAGTCCCGACGGCGTCGGGCCGACCTCGCCTGACGCCCTCGGCCAGGGCGACATCGTCGTCGCCGTTTCCGACGACGGCCCGGGCATCGAGCCTCGGTTGCTGGCGCATGTGTTCGACCGGTTTGCGAAGTCGGTCGAGTCTCGGGGCAGCGGTCTCGGTCTCGCGATCGCCCGCGCCATCGTCGAGGCGCACGCCGGGACGATCCGGGCGGACAGCCGCGTGGGCGAGGGCACGACCATCGAGTTCCGGATTCCATCCCGGGGCGATGACGATCGGTGACAGCCTCGCGATCCACCGCCGTCGCCGTCCGCGGGCCGACCGCCGGTGCTACCGTTCGGCCATGAAGGGTGATCGGGTCGAGGTCGTCGTCGACACCGGCCAGGGCACACAGACGTTCGACATCGTGGCCAGCCGGGCCGGCCGCCGGATCGAGGTCACCACTGCTCGTGGCGTCGTCGAGGTGACCGAGGTCACGCGGGGCGGCACGCCCGTGCGGACGGGCAAATTCATGGCCAGCCGCCTGATCGCCCTCGTCGAGCATCCGGCCAACGAGGCCGACGACGCACGCGTGGAGGTCCTCACCCGGCGGCGGATGGGCGCCTCGGACGAGCGCCGTGCGGCCGCGTCCGCACGCCGAGTGCCCGAGTCCGACGCACCACCCGGATTGTTCGATCGAGCCGGCTCGGCAGGGGAGGGGACTCGCCCCGAAGCGTGAGGCCCGGCACCGTTCGCGTCCGAATGGACGGCCGAGGCGAGCCCTCGGGCTCAGGTCATCGTCACGCTCGTCGATGGCACCCCGAGCGCGTCCGGTTCGGCCGCGAAGAACGCACGCGGCCGCCACCCGAACAGGGCCGCGAGGAGGACGGCCGGCACCTGTCCGATGCGCGTGTTGTAGCGATACACCTCGTCGTTGTAGAGCTCGCGCCGGTCGGCGAGCACCTCCTCGAGGCGCTCGATCTCGTTCTGGAGGTCGAGCACGTTGCGCTGGCTTCGTAGCTCCGGGTAGCGCTCGACGACCGCGAACAGCGAGCGGACGGCGACCGTGGTCGCCTCCGAGGTCGCCGCCTGCTCGGGAATCGGCGCGGCGGGCGTGTAGGCCGCGCGGAGGCGCGCGACCTCGGTCAGGACGCTCCGCTCATAGCCCATGACGTCGCGCACCGCCGCGACGAGGTTCGGCAGCTCGTCATGGCGCTGCTTGAGCACGACGTCGATGTTCGCCCAGGCCTTGTCGATGCGCTGACGGAGCGCGACGACCGCGTTGTAGGTCGCGAGCGCGAGGAACACCGCGACGGCGACGAGCACGACCATCGCGAACGCGGCCGCGAGTGCCAGCGGACTCAGGGCCGAGCTCCGGACCGGGGCCGACCTTCGTCCGCAGCCGATGGCGAGGCTCCGACTGCCGGGCGGTTCACAACGCGCTCGACAGCCCGGTGGCGAGCACGACCGCACAGCCGATCGCGAGGACGGCCCCGAGGAGTCCGAGCAAGAAGCGATTCTCCTGCCGGGACGCGGCCGCGGCCGGGGGTCCGAGCGCGATCACGAGGGGCACGTCGTCGCTCGCCGCAAGCACGAGCGTGTCGGGCCCCAGATCGAACGTTCGTCGTGCTCGCTCGCGCTGCTCGGCGTCGGCCGGGGCCAGGGGCTGTGCCCGGGGGTCCAGGCTCGGCGTGGTGACCGGCCGACCGATCCCGAAGCCGGGGATCGCCGCGTTGCCCCATGCCGCGGCGGCGTCGGGCGCCAGCAGGCCACTCGCTCGGGCGTCGGCCAGGTCGGCGACGATCTCCGGGTCGGATGGCAAGGCCGACCCCGCGTTCGCCGCGTCCGCCCCCATTGGGTCGGGCAGCTCGTCGAAGGGCAGCACACGCCCGAGCACGGTCACCAGCGCCCCGGGCTCGATGCGTGCCTCGTCGTACGTCCGACGGGCGCCGCCCAGTCCGACGGCCCCCAGCCCAAGCGAGCCGAAGCCCGGCCCACGGCCGATCGTCGTTCCCGCCTCGGCACCGCCGGTCATGCTCCGGGCGAACAGGCTCTCGTCACCGCTCCCGCCATGCACGGTCAGGAGCGCCGCGATCTGGTCGGCGCGCGACGGCTGCGCCTGGCCGATCGCACTGCCGATGCGCGGCTCGAGACCGGTCGGCTCGTCGCCGGCGAGCCCGGTTCGGTCATGGAACGTCGCGGGAACGTCGAAGTGAGCGCCGCGCGGAAAGATCCGCACGGTCCCGGTCGCATCACGCACCCGGAAGCCGACGGCGCGCTCCTCGGCCATGACCGTCCGGCTCGAACGCCCGTCCTGCTCGTCGACTTTCGCCCGGTAGTACACGCATGTCGCACTCTGCAGCGGCGAGACCAGTGTGAGCTCGGCCGGCTCGACACTGCCCGTCACGCGAACCTCGCCCAGGGCGATGCCGCCGATCCGGGACGTCGACGTGTCCGCGATGCGGCTGGCGTTCTGGTAGCCGGCCATCCCGCGCGCGAGCAGGACGAGACCACCGACCACGCCGGCCGCGGAGAAGGCGAGGACGACGGGGTCGGACAGGAGCACGCGTCAGGGGCCCGGCGGACGCCCCGGCCCGGGTCGCACGGCGGCCGCCAGGAGCACGATCCCGAGGGCGACGATCGCGATCGGCCAGAGCAGGTCCGTATCGATGCCGGGAACGTAGCGGCGCACGAGGAAGTAGCCGCCCACGAGCACGAGCAGGAGCCCGACGATGAGGGCTCCATCACCGCTCCGGCGATTGCGCCGGGCGGCTCGGCGCTGGGCCCGCAACTCGGCGCGGGTCGGCGGCGCCGTCCATGAGGGCGGACCGCCCGGGGTGCCGGCCGCACCGAGGGGTACCGACGCCGAACCAGCGCCGGCCGGCCCGGTTTCTGCGGACCCCGCGGGACCCGACGGACCGACTGTGGTCGCGTCGTCGGGCGCCGCCGACGGCGGCTGCCAAGCGCCTTCCGGCGTCCAACGGGCGCCCGGCGACGGCTCGTACCCGTCGGGTGCCTCGGGCACGACGATGGCCATGACGATGTACAGGAGGAAGAGCACGCCACCGGACACGATGGCAAGCAGTGCCCACACGATCCGCACGACCGACGGATCGAGGTCGAGGCGCTCCGCGAGCCCGCCCGCCACGCCGGCCAGGACGCGATCGTGGCGCGAGCGGTAGAGGCGATCGTTCATCGACAGCCCTCCGAGGGGTTGAGGGTGATGCTCCCGGCATTCGCCGTGGCCGACAGGTCGATCCTGGTCGCCGCCGCGTCGAAGCCCGGGGTCTGCCAGGTCGAACCGGACTGCTGCAGCCCGGCGGCCGAGAACTGGTACGAGCCGAGCGCTCCGCCACCGGTCTGGATGCGCACGCCGGCACCCGCCGGGACGCACACGCTCAGCGAGCCCGCGTTCACGGTGACGCTGCCCGACAGGGTACCGGCGGGCAGCGCGATCTTCGCGGAGCCCGCGTTGATCGTGCTCGTGAGCGAGGCGAGGTGCGTGCCCGACAGATCGAGTCGGACGTCCCCGGCATTGACGGTGAGCGACGCGGCGGCGACGTCGGCGCCGGCGAGATCGAGGTGCGCCCGGCCGGCGTTGACGGTCGTTTCGAGATCGATGGTCGTCGACTGCGGCAGGCCGACGTTGAGCTGGCCGCCCTCGCCCAGAAACCCGAACGCGCCATCGCGCTCGGGCCGGATCTCGAGCCGATCGGCGGCATTCGAGACCCGAGGCGTGTTGCCACTGTCGGTCGTCCCGCTCAGCGACCAGGCCTGGCCGGCGATCGTGGCTACCTCGAGCTCACCGCAGCCAAGCTCGATCGTCACCGAAGCGCGTTGCGCCCCGAATGTCCCGGATTGGGCCGGGAAGGGTCGATTCCCAGAGCCGCAGCCGACGGCAAAGCTCGCCCCGCCGATGGCCCCACCGACGAGGAGCCCCAGCGTCAGCGCCACGAGCAGGCCGCCCAGCGGCTCCGCGGGCGTCGCGCGCAACACGAAGCCGAGACCGACCCCGACCACCAGCAGCGGCCACAGGCCGCCCCAGTCGAAGCCCGTGGCGATGACCCCGGCGCGCATCGCGAGCGGGACCGCCCCCACGGCGATCAGGAAGACGCCCCAACCAAGGAACCGTCGATCGAACCGCACCCATGACCTCCCTCAGGACGCGTGCAAGCCGACTGTAGCGCGACGGGCAAGCATGTGGGCGCGCTCGCGAGCAGGTTTCGGCCACGGTGACTGCTCGAAGCGGAGGAGGCTGCGAATCCGTCCATGACCGACTATGAACGAACCACGGTCCGAACCGACGACGTCGAAGACACGACCGTCGCCCGTCCGGCGAGCTATACCAGGTCCGAGCGTGAGGTCGTGCGCTCGAGCCCGGGCCCGGCCCAGGTGGCCCGGCGTCTCGTGGCTCTGTTGTTCGGGATCCTGCAGGCGCTTCTCGTCCTGCGGATCATCCTGCTGCTCCTGATCGCCAACCGAGACAACCAGCTCGTTGCCTGGATCCTCGACGTGACCGACTACTTCGTCGAGCCGTTCCGGGGCATGTTCGCGCTCGATAGCGTGCGTGGCAGCCAGGGCTCCGTCCTGGATGTCGCCGCCGGCGTGGCCCTGATCGGCTGGACGCTGATCGAGGCCCTCGTCCTCGCCGTCCTGAGCCTCGGTTCCGGTCGATCCGCCGAGACCGTCTAGCCGCAATCGCATCAGCGCGGCGCGACACGCGGTCGCGCCGCACGACCCACGCGGCTCGTCGAGCACATCATCGCCTCGGCGAGCCGCATGGCGTTCTGGCCGCACCGAACCGCGGCTTGGCCACACCGGACCGCCGCCACGAGGCCGCGACGAGTCGTGTGCGTGCTAGCCTCGCACCCGTCGTCCGGTCGCGCCGTGCCGTCCGCCGATGTCGACAGGCGATCGGGACTGCGAGTGAGGATCGCATGCGCCTGAGCGAGTGGCGAAGCCATGCCCCACGTCGGGAGTCGATGTCCTCGACGGTCACGGCGGCCGTCCAGTCCGTGCTGTCGGTGCTCGGCGCCGGGCCGGATCCTGAGTGCTGGATTGCGTGGGGCGACGACCCGGCCGTCCGGTACGTCGTGCTCGTCCCCACCCAGGCGGGTCTCGTGTCCGTGAGCGTCCGGGTGAACGTGCCGGGTGAAGGGCCGCGTGCCGCCGGCAAGGTCACCCGCTGGCCGCGTGTTCAGATCGGCGAGCTGGCGATCGAGACCCAGGCTCAGCATCGGATCTTGAGCTTCCAGCTGGAGGGCCAGGTCCTGCGCGGGGTCGATGCAGAGGCCGACGCGATCGCGGCCTTCGTCCTGACCGTCTTTGCCGCCCAGGACGGCCGCCCGGTGCCGGTGTCGCCGAAGCCGCGCCGCGCGGCCCGCGCCGGTGCCGTTCGGGACGGTGCCGGCAACGGCGGTAAGAAGCCCGGTACGAGACAGCCCGCTTCCAATGGTTCGGGCTCGAGGGGTCGTCCTCCGATCGCGGGGCTGGGCGCCGCCACCGGCGACACGCCCCCGGCCACCACGACCCGGCGCCGATCGGCGGGGCGCTGACCGGGGAACCGGGCGAATCCGCGACACGCGAGTCGCGCGCGGCCCGGGCCGGAGGGGTCCGGCACGGCGCAAAGACGCTGCACTGCGATACTCGGCCGGATGACGCGCGTAGCGGACGAATTGGCGCTGCACCGCGGGGCGGGTTCGACGTCACCGCCGGATGGTGGGCTGCTGCCTGGCAGCGGTGTGCATCCGTTTCGGAGCGCCGTGCGGTACGTGGTCGCTCGTGTGGCCGCGGCGTTCCTCGTGCGCTGCTACTTGCACCTGCGCGTCGAAGGTCGTGAGCTCCTGCCGCCCGGACCGGCCCTGATCTGCTTCAACCATCAGAGCTGGGCCGACCCGTTCGTGGTCATGGCCGCCTTGCCGTGGCGACCGCGTCTGTTCTTCTTCGGGCCCAGGGAGGAGGACATGGCTCGCGGTGCACGGAACCGGATCATGAGCTGGACGGGCACGACAGTGCCATATCGGCCCGGCAAGCGCGACCTGATCGAGGCCACGCGTCGGGTCGATGCCGTGTTCGCGAGCGGCGGGGTCCTGGCCATCGCCGCTGAAGGTCGAATCCACGCTGGCGAGCGCGTGCTCCTGCCACTGAACGAGGGTGCCGCGTACTTCGCACTGCGCTCCGATGTGCCACTCGTGCCGCTGGCCATCAACGGCATCGGTTGGCTGTCGTTCGGGCGCCACGTGCGGGTCCGCATCGGCCACCCGATCCGGAGCCGTGAGCGGCCCACGCGCGAGGCCGTCGAGGCCCTGACCGGAAGCGCCTGGAGGGCGTTGCAGGCGCTCGTCGCCGACTTCCCCGACACGCGGGTGCCGGGTCCCATCGGGCGGCGGATCACGGAGCTGTTCAACGAGTGGCCGGAGGGCGCTCGTCCCGAGCCTGATGCGCCTGGCGGCGAGGGCGATCCGGACACCGACGGCGCGCAGCCCGGCATGCACGAGCTCGGGGAGCGGGGGAACGATCCGGCCGGGCCCTCTGGCATACTGACCTCCGATCCAATCGAGGAGGAGGTCCATGGCAGCGAGCGGCCTGTCGCCGGATCCCCAGGAGTATCGAGCGCGTCTCGTTGAGCAGAGCGACGAGCAGATCGATGCCTGGGCGTCGGAGCTCATGCGCGACGTCGCCATTCGCCGAGGTGTGCTCACGGTCATCGCCGACTTCCTGCGGTCGGCTGGCCTGACGGAACGTGAATTCGAACGGGTGTTCTCTTCCGGTGGCGGTCCGCCCGCGGCCGTCGGTCGCGATCGCCAGGGGCGGCTGATGGTGCCGGCGATCACGCTGTGGGCCCTGGTCCCGGGCATCCGACGCGTCGCCGCCGACGGTCGCGACAAGCTCGTCGAATACCTCGTCTCCAACTTCGACGAGCTCGTGTACGTCTGACCGACTGCCCGCCGGGGCACGGCCGCCTCGGCGGCCGGAGGGACGCCCGGCGAGACCCGACACACCTCGAGCGATCTCGATCCTGGCTCGCCTCGTCGCGCTCGTCCGGCTCGGTCATCCGTTCCCGTCCGTCCTCGACGGTCTCGTTGTCGGCGGATTGTCCCTCGTCGCCGGTGCCGATCTCGGCACGGGACTTCGGCTGGGGCTCGGCATGACCGCATTGCAACTGGCGATCGGGAGCCTGAACGACACCGTCGACGCCCCGAGCGACGCCGGCCGCAAGCCCGGCAAGCCCATTCCGGCCGGCCTCGTCGGTCCGGCCGCCGCGCGGGGTCTGATGACGCTCGAGGCGTCGTCCGGGCTGCTCCTCTCGGCCGCCAGTGGTCCCGCGCTGGCGGCGCTGGGCGTGCTCGTGCTGCTCGTCGGCTTCGGCTACGACCTGTGGCTCAAGGGCACGGCCTGGTCATGGCTGCCGTTCGCCGTCGGCATCCCCCTCCTGCCCGTGTATGCCTGGATCGGTGCCCGCGGCAGTCTGGCGCCGGTGGTCGGTGCTCTGGCGCTGCTGGCTGTCATGGCCGGCGCCGGCCTGGCCCTCGCGAACAGCCTCGTCGACCTCGAGCGCGACATCGACGCCGGGCTGGGCAGCCCGGTCGCGGCCCTGGGCCGCGAGCGGGCGTGGAGGGTCAGCGCGTTCCTGCTCATCGGGGTCTTCGTGATCGGTATCGTCAGCCTGGTCGTGCAGCGAGGGTTGCAGTGGCAGGCCGCGGCCGCGATCGGTCTCGGCCTGGCCGCGGTCGCGGCCGGGCTGGCGCTCGGTCGGGCAGGGGATCCCGCCAACCGTGAGCGGGGCTGGGAGCTCGAGACCATCGGGGTCGGCATTGCCGGCCTGGCATGGCTGGCCGCCATCCTCGGGACCGGACGCGTCTGAACCCCTAACGCACCACGGATCGCGCCGTTATTCCTGTTGCCGCCGAGTCCGCCGACGAACGGGTCGGCAGGAGCGCACCGCCGGGGCCGACAGGAGAAGCAGCATCGTGAAGCGTGTGCGCAGCCTCGCCATCGCCGGCGCGGCGTTCGTCCTCAGCGGGGGCGCTGCCCTCGCCGGCTCCGTCCCACCCTCCGCCGCGACCGATGGTCTCTCGCGTGCCACCGATGCCTCCGGCCGCTCGGTCCCGGTCAGCACCGGGGTCGCAAACGAGGCCCCCACGCCGAGCCAGTCGAACGTGCCTGACGCGTCCGCCATGCCGCCGGAGCTGCCCACGTCATCGAACGAGCCGAGCCCGGACGCATCGGCCCATCCCGACAACCACGGGGCGAGCGTGTCCGAGGCGGCTCGAGCGACCACGCCTGACAGCGCCGCCAACCACGGCGAGTACGTGTCCTCGGTGGCCCGGTCCAACGTCGGCCAGACGACCGCTGCTGCCGCACGGGGCGATCACGGCAAGCCCGACACCCAGCCGCCACCGGCTCCGTCGGCCAAGCCCTCGACGCCGCCCAGCCACTGACGACCGCGGGACGCGGCGCTGACGCCGGACCGGTCTCTGATTCGACGGGCCGGCGCCTGCGCGTCAGTCCAGGCTGTCTCCGGTCCGAACGATCGCGATTGCGTTCTCGATCCGGAGCTTGGCAATGGTCAGGTACTTCGCGAGGTTGCTTCGGTCCACCTCGGGGATCGTGTGCAGGACGTCCGGCGAACGCAGGACGCCGATCAGATCCTCGACCGCCTCCGACAGATGCTGCTTGGCGGAGACCAGCGAGTCGTCTGTGATTGGGGCGACCGGCCGACGACCCGTCCATGCGGCGGCTGCATCGACCTCGACCTGATCGTCGCCGTCGGGCTCGTGCCCGGCCAGGGCCTGATCGACGTCGATGCCGGGCACCGCTCGAGGCCGGCCCTCGATCCGCTCCCGCAGCTTGACAAGCGACAGCTCGCCGCGGGCAACCTGCCCAGCCAGACGCCGGCGCTTCTTGGGGTCGTCGACCTTGAGCAGCTCATAGGCGTGTGACAGGGTGTCTTTGCGCACAGACACGAGCTCGCGGATCTCGTCTGGCGCGTCCGCAAGCCGAAGACGGTTCTCGAGGTAGCCCTTGTCCTTGCCCAGCTTCTGGGCCAGGCGCCGGATCGAGTACCCGTGCTCGCGGACCATGCGGTCGTACATGACCGCCTCGTCGAGCGGCGACAGGTCCTCGCGCTGGAGGTTCTCGATGATCGAGATCTCCAGGGCCGTGTCGTCGTCGATGTCCTCGATGAGCGCGGGGATCGTTTCCAGGCCGGCCAGCTTCGAGGCACGCCACCGGCGCTCGCCGGCGATGAGCTGCCAGCGAGCGCCGCCCAGGGGCCGGACGAGGATCGGCTGCAGGACGCCATGCTCGCGGATCGAGGCCGCGAGCTCGTCGAGCGTCTCCTGGTCGAACGCCATTCGTGGCTGGTCCGGGTTGGACTCGATTCGATCGATCGGGATGGTCCGTACGCCGGCGGTCCGGCCCGCCTCCTCCGGCGAGAGGAGGCTGACGATGGCCGGGCTCAGCTCGCGTTCTTCGGACAGGCGTCGAACGGCGGCGGCACGAAAATCAGGCCTGCTCAAGATCGATCACCTCCCGAGCGAGATCGCGATAGGTGCGCGCGGCATCGGAGCTGCCGGCGTACGAGGTGATGGGCCGGCCCGCGAGCGGCGCCTCGCCGAGCTTGACGGTGTTGCGGACCACGCTGCCGAAGACGTGGTGATCGCCGATGACGCGCAGTTCGTCGAGCATGTCGCGCGCCAGGTTCGTGCGTCCGTCGTAGAACGTGGGCAGGAGCCCGAGGATGCGCAAGTTGCGATTCAGCTTGAGCCGAATCGTGTTGATGACCTTGACCAGGTTGTTCAGGCCCTTCATCGCGTAGAACTGGGTCTGGACCGGGATGATCACCGAATCGGCCGCGACCAGCCCGTTCACGGTCAACAGGCCGAGATTGGGCGGACAGTCGATGAGCGCATAGTCGTACGCCTCAACCGTTCCCTCCAGCGCATCCCTCAGGACCGCCTCGCGACCCAGCATCGTGAACAGCTCGCCCTCGGTCGACGCCAGATCGATGTGCGCGGGCGCGACATCGATGCCGTTCGTCTCGGTCGGCAGGATCACGTCCCGGAGGGTGGCGCGGCCGTCCGAAAGCACGTCTGCCATGGACCGCTCGACGGTGTTGAGGTTGATGCCGAGTCCGGCGGTGAGGTTGGCCTGCGGATCCATGTCCACGCACAGGACGCGGATGCCTTCCTCCGCCAGCGCTCCGGCAAGGTTGATGGTCGTCGTGGTCTTGCCGACGCCACCCTTCTGGTTGGCGATGGCGATGACGTGTGTCACCGAAGGAGCACCTCGTGTCGGCTGGGGTGCGGGCCGCGACGGGCGACGGCCGGTCAGGGGGACTGCGCCGATGCTACCCCACCATGGCCCCGGTGACCGACCACGTTTTCCACAGGATTCGGGAGTTGTGCACCGGATCTGTGGATATGTCGGCGACGCGAGCTCGCGCCGACGGGCGACTTATGATGGCTCCCCGCGCGGCGTCTTTGTGCAAGGACGGTCCGCGACCCGACGGAAACGTGCGCATGGACGCAACGCGACCGATTGCGATGCGGCAGGAGGACGAACAGCGTGCCGACGAACCAGGAGCGAATTGCCGAGCTCGAGCGGATGCGCGCCGAAGCCCGGCTCGGCGGCGGCCCGGTTCGCATCGAGCGCCAACACGCGTGGGGCAAGCTGACGGCGCGCGAACGGCTGGAGCTGCTGCTCGACCCCGATTCATTCGTCGAGCTCGACGCCTTCGTGACCCACCGCGCGACGGAGTTCGGGTTGGCGGAGCAGCATTTCCTGGGCGATGGCGTGGTCACCGGTCATGGCACGATCGACGGCCGCCTGGTCTTCGTCTTCAGCCAGGACTTCACGGTTTTCGGTGGCTCGCTGTCGGAGGCGTACGCCGAGAAGATCTGCAAGGTGATGGACCTCGCCCTCAAGGTCGGTGCACCGATCGTGGGTCTCAACGATTCGGGCGGAGCCCGGATCCAGGAGGGCGTTGCGTCCCTGGGCGGCTACGCCGACATCTTCCTGCGCAATGTGATGGCGTCCGGTGTCGTGCCCCAGATCTCGGTCGTCCTGGGTCCGTGCGCCGGTGGCGCGGTGTACTCGCCGGCGATGACCGATTTCACGGTCATGGTCGAGGGCACGAGCTACATGTTCGTGACAGGCCCGAACGTCGTGAAGACCGTGACCCACGAGGACGTCGACGCGGAGTTCCTGGGCGGTGCGATCACCCACACGACGAAGTCTGGGGTCGCGCATCACGCGTCGGTCGACGAGGCCGAGGCCCTCGCCTTCGCGCGCCGCCTGCTGTCGTTCCTGCCGCAGAACAACCTCGAGAATGCACGCCTCCGCGCGACGCGCGACCCACAGGACCGGATGGACGAGATCCTCGACGGTATCGTGCCCGATGACCCCCAGAAGCCGTACGACATGGCCGAGGTCATCTCGCACATCGTCGACGACGGCGACTTCCTCGAGATGCAGCCCGCGTGGGCGACGAACATCATCGTCGGCTTCGCGCATCTCGGCGGGCGCAGCGTCGGCGTCGTCGCGCAACAGCCCGCCGTCCTTGCCGGCGCACTCGACATCGATTCATCGGTCAAGGCCGCGCGCTTCGTTCGAACCTGTGATGCGTTCAACGTGCCACTGCTGACACTCGTGGACGTGCCCGGCTTCATGCCCGGCGTAAATCAGGAACATGGCGGGATCATCAAACACGGCGCGAAGCTGCTGTACGCGTACTGCGAGGCCACGGTGCCCAAGCTCACCGTCATCACGCGCAAGGCGTACGGCGGGGCATACGACGTCATGAGCAGCAAGCACATCCGGGGCGATCTCAATCTGGCCTGGCCGACGGCCGAGATCGCGGTCATGGGTGCCGACGGCGCGGTCAACATCATCTTCAAGGATGCGATCGCACGCGCCGACGATCCCCACGCGGAGCACCGCCGGCTCGTGGACGAGTACCGCCTCGAATTCAACAATCCGTATGTCGCGGCTTCGCGCGGCTACCTCGACGAGGTGATCAAGCCCTCGGAGACCCGGCCCAGGCTCATTCGTGGGCTGGAGATGCTGGCCGACAAGCGCGACGTCAACCCGGCCAAGAAGCACGGCAACATCCCGCTGTGACCTGCCGACCATGAGGATCGGACCCTCGCCGGTCGCGGTTCTGGATGCGCAGCGTGACCAAGCTCCGGCCGTCGAGTCTGCCGCGGGCATGCCGCGTCTTTGCGCAAAGACACGGCGACGGGCGCGCTGACCATGACCGTCATCGACAGCGTCCTGGTCGCCAACCGCGGCGAAATCGCGGTTCGAATCATTCGAGCCTGTCGGGACCTTGGCCTGCGCTCCGTGGCCGTGTACTCGGACATCGATGCGACGGCGCTCCACGTTCGCCTCGCGGACGAGGCTGTGCGGATTGGTCCCGCTCCCGCATCGGAGAGCTATCTGCGCATCGGCGCGATCCTGGCGGCGGCCCGCTCCAGCGGCGCCGTCGCGATCCATCCGGGCTACGGCTTCCTCTCGGAGCGCGCCGAGTTCGCGCGGGCCTGTGAGGCCGCGGGCCGGATCTTCGTGGGTCCGTCGTCGGCAACCATCGCAGCCCTCGGGAACAAGCTGGCCGCGAGGCGTCTCGCGACGGATGCCGGCGTCCCTGTCGTGCCGGGCAGCATCGAACCAGCTCCCGTGGGACGACCGGATCAGGTGGCAGGCATCGTCGCCCGTGCCCGGGAGATCGGCTTCCCGGTCATGGTGAAGGCGGCGGCCGGCGGTGGCGGCCGCGGGATGCGTCTCGTCGCCAACGAGCGGGAGCTGCCGGCCGCGCTCGCCGCCGGCTCGGCGGAGGCCGCCTCGGCGTTCGGTGACGGGTCCGTCTATCTCGAGCGGGTCATCCGTCCGGCGCGGCACGTCGAGGTGCAGCTGCTCGGAGACGGCATGGGACACGTGATCGCATTGGGCGAGCGCGACTGCTCCATCCAGCGCCGCCATCAGAAGCTCGTCGAGGAGGCGCCGGCACCGGCCCTGGATCCCGAGCGCCGGGCCCGGCTCCACGCACTGGCGGTGAGCCTCGGCCGGGCTGCCGGGCTGCGCAACGCCGCAACGGCCGAGTTCCTGCTCGACCCGTCGGGTGGCATGTGGTTCCTCGAGGTCAATACGCGGTTGCAGGTCGAGCACGGCGTCACCGAGCTCGTGTCCGGCGTGGACCTGGTGCGCGAGCAGCTGCAGCTCGCGATGGGGGAGCCTCTGTCAGCCGCGGCCCGGGCCGCCGCCGATGCGGCCAGTCGCCCCGGCTCGCACGCGATCGAGGTTCGAATCGCCGCCGAGGATCCGTCGCGGGCGTTCGCGCCGGCGCCCGGCGTCGTCGCACGCTGGAGGGCTCCCTCGGGTCCCGGAGTCCGGGTCGACAGCGGGATCGAGGCCGGCGATCGCATCCCACCCGAGTACGACAATCTCCTGGCCAAGGTCCTCGCTTACGGCCACGACCGGACCGCCGCGATCGCCCGTCTGGCGCGCGCGCTGGAGGAGCTCGACGTCGCCGGCGTCCAGACCACGCTGCCCTTCCACCGCTTCGTCGCGGCCGAGCCGGATTTCCGGGCCGGCCTGCTCTCGACGGACTACGTCGAGCAGCACTGGGACGCGGCGGCCGATCGCGCTCGAGCCCTTCAGGCCGGGCAGATCGCGGCCGCGCTCGGGGCACTGGCACCACTCCGCCCGGGCGGCTCCGGACGCTGGGTCGACCGGCGGGTCAGACGACGCTCGATCGGGGGCCGGCGCTGCCGAAGCGCAGGCTGCGGCCCCGGCGGCAGTCGGTAGGGCCGGTTCGACAGACCGGGACGGTCACAGCCCCGCCTGGCGCGCTGCCGGTCGGGCGGCCGCGCTCCGAGGCCGTCAGGCGTGACGCGGGAGAGCACGCCTCCGGCCGGGGCACATCGCGCGGGCCATGGCTCGGCCGGCGACCGAAGGCTGGAGCCGGCCGCGCGCGACGATCGGGCGGTTCGCGTTCGTCTCGCGCCGGTCAGCCGTCTCGACGGGGACCCGACCGTCGTCGTGGCCCCGGTCGCGGGCCTGCGGCTCGCCGCGCTGCACCCGACGACCGGTGGGGGAGTGTTGGGCGGCGTCGTGCACGACCCCGTCCCGGTGGCGTCGGTGGCCGCTGCGGGCGCGGATCCCGTCCCAGACGCGCGCGACGCTGCCGACCGGGCGGAGGCCGGCCGCGCCGTCGCCAGTCTCGAGGACCTCGACGTCGGTGGACAGGCGATCCGCGCCCGCCTCGAGCACCGGGGAGCCGTCGAGGCGCGACTCGTCATTGATCGCGACGGGCTTCTGGACGCGTTCGCGGTTCGCCTTGGCTCGCGGCGCCGGGGCGACGACGGTGTGACGACGCAGGAGATCGTCGTCGATGGCTGGCGGTTCGAGATCGAGACGGAGCCCGAGCGCCGGGCGGCGTTGCGCGAGCGTGCCAGGAGAGGCGGCGATCGGGCCTCGGCGAGCGGTCCGACCGAGGTCCGGGCGATCATCCCGGGTCGGATCGCCGCCGTCGAGATCGCCGCCGGAGACGCGGTTGAAGCCGGCCAGCAGGTGCTCGTCGTCGAGGCCATGAAGATGCAGAACGAGCTGCGAACGGCGCGCGAGGGCACGATCCGGAGCGTTGCGGTCGCCGTCGGGCAGACGATCGAGGTCGGTGACCTCCTGTTCATCATCGAGTAGGCTTCAGCCCCGATGCCACCGTCACTCGATCCCGGGCGCGAGCGCTGGCGCGCGACGACCCGGGCAAAGGCCATCCAGAACGCGCCCGAGCGGCGCTCGCGCTTCGCGACCACGTCCGACATCGAGCTCGCCGATCTGTACGCCCCGGCCGACGTCGCCGAGCTCGACGAGGAGCGCGATCTCGGCCGGCCCGGCGAGTTTCCGTTCACCCGCGGCGTCCAGCCCACGATGTTTCGGGGCCGGTTGTGGACCATGCGCCAGTACGCCGGCTTCTCGACCGCGGCCGACACGAACCGCCGCTTCCGCTATCTGCTCGAGCATGGTCAGACCGGGCTGTCCGTCGCGTTCGACCTGCCCACCCAGATGGGCTACGACTCCGACGCGCCCGAGGCGGAGGGCGAGGTCGGACGGGTGGGGGTGCCGATCAGCTCGCTGGCCGATATGGAGATCCTGCTCGAGGGATTGCCCCTGGCCGAGGTCAGCACCTCGATGACGATCAACGCGACGGCCCCGATCCTGCTGGCCCTGTACGTGGCGGTCGCCGAGAAGCGCGGCGTCGGCCGCGACCGGATCAGCGGAACGACCCAGAACGACATCCTCAAGGAGTACATCGCGCGGGGTACGTACATCTACCCGCTGCGGCCGTCGATGCGCCTGGTGACCGACGTGTTCGAGTTCTGCGCCAAGGAGCTGCCGCGCTGGAACACGATCTCGATCAGCGGCTACCACATGCGCGAGGCCGGAGCGACCGCGGCGCAGGAGCTCGCGTTCACCCTCGCCGACGGGATTGCCTACGTCCAGGCGGCCGTGGACCGCGGTCTCGACGTCGACGCCTTCGCCGGACGCCTGTCGTTCTTCTTCGGAGCGTGGTCGGAGCTGTTCGAGGAGGTCGCAAAGTTCCGGGCCGCGCGCCGGATGTGGGCGCGCATCATGCGTGACAGGTTCGGAGCGACGCAGGCCCGCTCGATGATGTGCCGCTTCCACGTCCAGACCGCGGGTTCATCGCTCACGGCCAGCTCGATCGACAACAACGTCGTCCGGACGACTGTCCAGGCCATTTCCGCGGTGCTAGGCGGCGCCCAGTCGCTGCACACCAATGCACGGGACGAGGCCCTGGCCCTGCCGACCGAGGCGTCCGCCCGGCTCGCGCTGCGGACCCAGCAGATCCTGGCGTTCGAAACGGGCGTCGCCGATACGCCAGATCCGCTTGCCGGAAGTTACCTCGTCGAGAGCCTGACCGACGAGCTCGAGGCCGCAGCCAACGAGTACCTGACCGAGATCGATGTCCTGGGCGGACCCCTGGCGGCAATCGAGACCGGCTTCCAGCAGCGCCAGATCCAGGAATCCGCATATCGAGTCCAGCAGGAGATCGAGGCCGGCGAGCGCATCATCGTGGGCGTCAATCGGTACGCCGAAGAGGCCGTGGGGCCGCCGATCGCGCTCCAGCGCATCGAGCCCGAAGCCGAGCGCCGCCAGGTCGAGGGTGTGCGGGCGGTACGCGCCGAGCGTGATGCCGGCGTCTGGTCGCGCTCGTTGCAGCGTCTCTCGGACGCCGCGCGCGGCGGCGACAACATCATGCCGGCCCTGATCGAGGCGGTAGCCGCCTACGCGACCGTGGGCGAGATGAGCAACTGCCTTCGCGAGGTGTGGGGCGAGCATCGTGAGCTCATCACGATCTGACAAGGGAGGCCGACCATGACCACGCCGGAACGGCCGCGCGCCAGGGCGGCGCGCGCCGTCAGCGGCGTCCCGGATCGGATCCGGCGCACGGGCAGGATCCATCACGTGGCGCTCGTCGTCGCGGACCTCGCTCCGGTCGTGACGCTGTACCGTGACCTGCTAGGGCTGGAGCTCGAGACGACCATCGACATCGCCCCCGACCGTGTCCGGATCGCGTTCCTGGGAGTGGGGGAGTCGAAGATCGAGCTGGTCGAGCCGACCGACGACACGACCGGCGTGGCCCGATTCCTGGCGAACAAGGGTGAGGGCTTCCATCACGTGTGCTTCGAGGTGGCCAACCTCGCCGAGGAGCTGACCCGGCTGGCGATCGACGGGATCGAGCTCATCGACAGCTCGCCGCGGCGCGGCGCCGAAGGCCCGGTCGCATTCCTCCACCCGCGCTCATGCCACGGCGTGCTGGTCGAGCTCATCGAGGCACCGGGCGGACCCACCTGGCGGGCCCTGGGCTACTGATTCGGCCCGGTCGCGAGGTTCACTCGCGGTAGCCGGCCTCGCGCAGCAGGGCCGGGATCTCGGTCGGTGAGCCCGCGACCCGGAAGCCCGCGGCCTCCAGGGCCTCGACCTTCGACGCGGCGGTCCCCCGTCCGCCCGAGATGATCGCGCCGGCATGACCCATCCGGCGGCCCTCCGGCGCGGTGCGGCCCGCGATGAATGCGACCTTCGGGACCTCGGCGAGGTGCTCGGCCGCCCACGCGGCAGCGTCCTCCTCGGCCGTGCCCCCGATCTCGCCGATCAGGACCAGGGCCTCGGTCTCGGGATCCGCGGCGAACAGCTCGAGGATGTCCGTGAACGTCGAGCCGATGATCGGATCGCCACCGATGCCCACGCACGTCGATTGCCCGATCTCGGCATCGGTCATGGCCTGGACGGCCTCGTACGTGAGCGTGCCCGAGCGTGACACGACGCCCACGCGGCCCTCGCGATGGACGGAGCCCGGAATGATCCCGACTTTGGCCCGTCCCGGAGACGTGGCACCCGGGCAGTTCGGCCCGATGAGTCGAGCCCCTGCGCGGCGCACCTCCTCGACGACCGGGATCATCTCGAGGGCGGGAATGCCCTCGGTGATGCAGAAGATCGTGCCGATGCCGGCGCCGACGGCCTCCAGGATCGAATCGGGAGCGCCGGGCGCCGGCACGAAGATGCAGCTCGTGTTGGCGCCCGTCTCGCGCACCGCATCGGCGATCGTGTCGAATACCGGGACTCGGCCGGCCAGGGTCGTTCGGCCACCCTTGCCGGGCGTCATGCCGGCCACGATGTTCGTGCCGTACTCGACCATCGCCTCGGAATGGAACTGACCCTCGCGGCCCGTGATGCCGTGCACGACGAGCCGCGTGTCACGACCGATCAGGACACTCATCACTCGGCCTCCGCGGCGATCGCGCCCGCGGTCCGGCTCTCGGCCGCCGCGGCGACGGCTTTCGCGGCCGCCTCGTCGAGCGAGGTCGCGGTCTCGAAACGGGCGGCCTCGAGCAGCCGGCCTGCCTCCTCCGCGTTCGTGCCCACGATGCGGACGACCATCGGCACGTCGCGTTCCTGGGCAGCGCGCGCCTCGATCAGGCCGTGCGCCACCTCGTCGCCGCGGGTGATCCCGCCGAAGATGTTGACCAGGATCGCCGACACGTTGGGGTCGGCCAGGATCAGGCGCATCGCGGCGGCGACCTTGTCCGCGCGCGCCCCGCCGCCGATGTCGAGAAAGTTCGCGGGTTCGCCGCCGGCGCGCTTGACCAGGTCCATCGTCGTCATCGCCAGCCCGGCGCCGTTGACCATGCAGCCGATCGTGCCGTCGAGCTTGATGAAGCTGATGCCCTCCTGGCGCGCGGCGAGATCCGTCGGATCCTCCTCGTCGAGGTCGCGCAGGCCCTCGAGCTCCGGGTGCCGGAACAGGGCAGAGTCGTCGAGGGTGACCTTGGCGTCGAGGCACACGAGGCGTTCGAGCTCGGATCCGTCCTCGCCGCGTTCGCGCACGACAGCGAGGGGATTGATCTCGACCAGATCGGCATCGTAGGCGAGCATGGTCGACACGAGGCCGCGCGCGACGGCGGCGGCCTCACGGACGTGGGGCCCCAGGCCCAGGGCGAACGCCATCCGGCGTGCCTGCCAGTCGAGGAGCCCGAGCTGGGGGTGGGCGTGGACGCTCGACGATCGCGTCCGGTCGCTCGGCGGCGACCTGCTCAATCTCGACTCCGCCCTCGGCCGACCCCATGAGCAGGATCCGCCTGGCCGCGCGATCGACGAGTGCCGACAGATAGAACTCGCCGACGATGTCCGCGGCGGCCGCGACGAGGACCTTGCGGACGGTGATGCCCTTGATGCGCATGCCCAGGATCTGGCCGGCGACCAGTTCCGCCTCGCCCGCGTCACTCGCGAGCTTCACGCCACCGGCCTTGCCGCGGCCGCCCACGAGAACCTGGGCCTTGATGACCACCCGCTCCGCGCCGGACGCGAGTACGCGCTCTGCCGCGGCGCGTGCCTCCGCGACGGTTCTCGCGACCTCGTACGGCGGCACGGGCAGGCCCTGGGCCAGCAGCAGGGACTTTGCGTCGGCTTCCTGGATCTTCACGCAGCTCGAATCCTCGTGGCAGGGCGGCCCTGGCTCCGCGTCGGCATCGGGACGCTGCGATGGTACCGCGCCGGCGACCGGCGGCTGGGTCGCCGGATCGCCTCAGCTCGTGCCGGACGAGTAGAGCACGCCCACGCCGCCCACGACGAGCACGATGCCGAGGGCCTTGGCCAGGCTCATCGTCTCGCCGAACAGGGCCAGGCCGAGCACGGCAACGCCGATCGTGCCCACGGCCGACCAGATCGCGTACACGACGCCGACCGGCAGCTCACGCAGCACGAGCGCGAGCAACGCGAAGGACGTCACGTAGCCGGCGACGACGATGGCGTTCGGGAGCACCTTGCTGAAACCGTCCGACGCCTTGAGGGCGAGCGTTGCCGTGACCTCGCTCGCGATCGCACCGGCCAGGAGGAGCCAGGGGTTCACCCGACCAGTATCGGGATCGCGAGGCGTCGGGTCGAGCGGTCAGGCTGACCAGGAATGAGGCGGTGTGGAACGAGACTATCCGCTAATTCAGGATGGCAATGGGTGCGAATCGACGTGTGGAAGCTCATCATCCAAAACAAATAGGGCTGGGTAGCTCGAAACGTACGCGGTGACGGCGTCCGGGCGCGGCGTTCCACGCCCGCCGCCGGCAGGCGCCTCGTGTGGCTACAATCGGAGCATGTCCCACCGAGTGACCTTGATCCCTGGCGACGGCATCGGGCCGGAGCTGGCGGAAGCGACCCGGCGCGTGCTCGACGCGTCCGGCGTCAGCTTCGAGTGGGAGACCGTCGATGCCGGCGAGGCCGTCATGGCCCAGTACGGCACGCCACTGCCCGACCACGTCCTCGACTCCATCCGTCGCAATCGCGTCGCCCTCAAGGGTCCCATCACGACCCCCGTCGGCGAGGGGTTCCGCTCGGTCAACGTGGCCCTCCGACAGGCACTCAACCTGTATGCGAACCTGCGGCCCGCCCGCTCGATGACCGGCCTCGACACGCGTTACCAGGACGTCGACCTGGTCATCGTTCGCGAGAACACGGAGGATCTGTACGCGGGCATCGAGCACCGCGTCGGTCGAGACGCGGCCGAGAGCATCAAGATCATCACCCGCGAGGCGTCCGAGCGGATCGCCCGGTTCGCGTTCGAGTACGCGGTCGCGAACGGCCGGCGCAAGGTCACGGCCGTCCACAAGGCCAACATCATGAAGCTGTCGGACGGGCTGTTCCTCGAGAGCTGCCGCACGGTCGCGTCGGACTACGAAGGCCGGATCGAGTTCGAGGATCGGATCGTCGACAACATGTGCATGCAGCTCGTGCAGAAGCCCGACCTGTACGACGTGCTCGTCCTCCCGAACCTGTACGGCGACATCGTGAGCGACCTCGCGGCCGGGCTCGTCGGCGGCCTGGGCGTCGCGCCCGGTGCCAACATCGGCACGGAGGCGGCGGTGTTCGAGCCCGTGCATGGTTCGGCGCCCAAGTACGCGGGTCAGAACAAGGCCAATCCAACGGCTCTCATCCTGTCGGGCGCGCTCATGCTCCGACATCTCGGCGAGCAGGACGCGGCGGAACGCGTGGAAACCGCGCTGCGGGCGGTCATCGCCGAAGGCCGGACGGTGACCTATGACCTGGGCGGCAGCGCAGGCACGAGCGAGTTTGCGGACGCGATCATCGAGCGTCTCGGCGCGACCGCCGCGGCGAGCGCATCCGCGCCGACGTCCTGATCGAGACCCCGGCCGCGCACTTCGGAGGGTCCATGCTGCTCAGATATCGAGGAAGTGAGGGGATGCTGGCATGGGCGTTCCATCGCATCAGCGGGATCGCCATCTGGGCCTTCGTCATCCTCCACGTCATCGACATCTACCTCGTCGGGGGCGACCCCAAGGCGTACAACCAGATCCTGCAGATCTACGCCAGCCCGATCGGGCGGGTGCTCGAGACGCTGCTCGGCGCGGCGCTCCTGTATCACGCCCTGAACGGGCTGCGCATCATCGTCATGGACTTCTGGCCGCCGCTGACGCGCTTCCATCGGGTGATCTGGTACGCCAACTGGGTGATCTTCGTGGCCGTCGGCGTGCCGGTCGCGTACCAGATCATGGCCCCGGCCTTCGGGCTGCCGCAGTTCTTCCGGTGAGGCGCTGACGGTGAGCATCTACTCGCGCAGCGGCCGGACGAGGCCCCAGGGTGGGGACTCGAGCTCGGCGTCTGGTACCTGATGCGCCTGACCGGCGTTGCCCTGTTCGTCCTCGCCCTGACCCACTTCCTGATCCTGCACCTGCTGAGCGACCCGGCCGACCAGAATGCCAACTGGATCACCACCATGCGCTGGAACAGTCTCTTCTGGCGGGCGTTCGATTGGTTGCTGCTCATGATGGTCCTGTTCCACGCCTTCCTCGGCGTCCGGACCGTCGTCGCCGACTACTCGCGTGGCGGGACGCGGACGATCGTGATGATGGGCCTGTACCTGGTGGCCATCATCCTGTTCGTCATCGGCACGAGCGTCGTCCTGACCCTGCCCGGCATCGTTCCGCAGTAGGGGAGGAACGTGCGAATCGATCACGACGCGCTCATCGTCGGCGCCGGCGGCGCCGGTTTGTGGGCCGCCCTCGAGCTGGCCAAGGCCGGTGTCGACGCGGCCGTCCTGACCAAGCTCTACCCGACCCGGTCCCACACCGGTGCCGCGCAGGGTGGCGTGTGTGCCGCCCTCGGCAACCAGGAGGAGGACCACTGGGAATGGCACATGTTCGACACGGTCAAGGGCGGCGACTATCTCGTCGACCAGGATGCCGCCGAGGTTCTCGCGCGCGAGGCGATCGAGACCGTCGTCGAGCTTGAGCACATGGGCCTGCCGTTCAATCGGACGCCCGACGGCAGGATCGACCAGCGGCGCTTCGGCGGCCACACCCGAAACTACGGCGAGGCGCCCGTGCGGCGGAGCTGCTTCGCCGCGGACCGGACCGGCCACATGATCCTGCAGACGCTCTACCAGCAGTGCGTCAAGGCCGGCGTGCGCTTCTACGACGAGTATCACGTGGTCGATCTGCTGTTCGAGGGCCGCGACGCCGGTGACGGCGGCCGGGCGGCCGGCGTGGTGGCCTACCGGATCATGGACGGCGAGCTCCACACCCTGCGCGCCAAAGCCGTGCTGCTGGCGACCGGCGGCTTCGGCCGGATGTTCCGGATCACGTCGAACGCCTGGTCGCTGACCGGTGACGGCGTGGCGCTGGCCTACCGCCACGGCGTGCCGATGCAGGACATGGAGTTCTATCAGTTCCACCCGACCGGGATCTATGGGTTGGGCGTGCTCCTGTCCGAAGCCGCCCGGGGCGAGGGCGGGATCCTCCTCAACGGCCAGGGCGAACGGTTCATGGAGCGCTACGCGCCCACGCTCATGGATCTGGCGCCGCGCGACATGGTCAGCCGCGCGATCCAGATGGAGATCCGTGAGGGCCGCGGCGTCGAGGGCAAAGACTATGTCTACCTCGACGTGCGCCACTTGGGGCGCGCGGTGATCGAGGAGAAGCTGCCCGACATCACCGATTTCGCACGGGTGTACCTCGGCGTCGAGCCGCTCAACGAGCCCGTCCCGATCCAGCCCACCGCCCACTACGCGATGGGTGGCATTCCCACCAACATCCACGCGCAGGTGACTCGCGACGCCACGAGCACGGTCGTGCCCGGGCTGTACGCGGCAGGCGAATGCGCCTGCGTCAGCGTCCACGGCGCCAACCGGCTCGGGACCAACTCGCTCGTCGACCTGCTCGTGTTCGGCCGGCGGGCCGGTCGCCAGATGGCCGCCGACATCCGGGGCCTCGACATGCCCAACGTGCCGGCCGACGCCGAGGAGCCGGCCCGTGCGGAGCTCGCGCGGCTCACCGAGGGCCCGGCCACCACCGACAACGCCGCCCGGATCCGGCGCGACCTGGCGGACGTCATGTTCGACGAGGTCGGCGTGTTCCGGGACAAGGCGATGCTCGAGGCGGCCCTACCGCGCATCCGCGAGCTGCGCGAGCGCTACACCCGCATTCGTGTGGCGGACCGGGGCACGACATTCAACACCGACCTGCTCGAGGCGCGCGAGGCGGGCTACCTGCTCGATTGCGCGCACACGACGGCCACGGCCGCGCTTGCAAGGACCGAGAGCCGGGGCGCGCACTCGCGCGAGGACTACCCTGAGCGCGACGACGTCAACTTCCTCGCGCACAGCCTGGCCACCCGCACCGAGGGCGAGCCGAGCCTGACGTACAAGCCCGTTTCGATCACGCGCTTCCAGCCAAAGCCCCGCGTGTACTGACCTGGAGTCCCCGATGCAGGTCGATTTCCGAATCCTCCGCTACGACCCCGAGCGCGACGCCAAGCCGCACTGGGAGGCGTACGCCGTCGAGGCAGGTCCCATGGATCGCGTGTTGGACCTGCTGCACCGGGTCAAGTACGAGCAGGACGGAACCCTTACCTTCCGGCGCTCGTGCGCGCACGGCGTGTGCGGCTCGGACGCGATGCTCGTCAACGGGCGCAACCGCCTGGCGTGCAAGATCCGCGTCGATCAGCTCGGCCGGCGCCGGATCACCGTCGCGCCGCTACCCGGCCTGCCGGTGGTCAAGGATCTCGTCGTGGACATGGACGGCTTCTTCGACCGGTACCGCAAGGTCATGCCGTATCTGGTGGCCGACAGCCCGGCGCCGGAACGCGAGCGGCGACAGTCACCGGAACAGCGACACCGCTTCGACGACACGACCAAGTGCATCCTGTGCGCCGCGTGCACGTCGTCGTGCCCGTCTTTCTGGGCGAAGAGTGACTACGTCGGGCCGGCCGCGATCGTGAACGCGCACCGGTTCATCTTCGATTCGCGCGACGAGGCCGCCCACGAGCGGCTCGAGATCCTGGCCGACAAGGATGGCGTCTGGCGCTGCCGCACGATCTTCAACTGCACCGACGCCTGCCCGCGCGGGATCAAGATCACGCAGGCGATTCTCGAGGTGTCGTCCGCGATCGTCGAATCCTCGGCCTGATCGGCGATTGAACGCGCAGGCGGGGTTCTTCGACGACGAGGCGGCATCGCCCGGGCGGCGCTTCGTCATCCGGACGGACGGGGCCGCGCGCGGCAACCCCGGCCCGGCGTCGTGCGGCGCGGCGCTGATCGATGCCTCGCGGCCGGACGCGCTCGACCCCCTGGCGCGACCCGACGCCACGATCTCGGAATACCTTGGCACCCAGACCAACAACGTCGCCGAGTACACCGGTCTCGTTCGCGCCCTGGCGCTGGCCGAGGAGCTGGGGGCCCAGGAGGTCGACCTGCTGCTCGATTCCATGCTCATCGTGGAGCAGCTCAACGGGCGCTGGCGGGCCAAGGACGCGAAGCTCATTCCCTTGCTGATCGAGGCCCAGGGTCGCCTCCGGCGACTGGCGCGCTGGTCCGCCCGGCATGTTCGGCGGTCCGAGAACTCCGCCGCCGACGCACTCGCCAACGAGGCCATCGATCGGGTCCGCGCGGGCGGCCCGCCGGTGGTCGTGCGCAGGCCGGACTCGGCCGCCTAGGCACGACCGCGGAGCGCCGGCGATCGGGGCGCATCGCTTCGAACATTCGGTCGGTTTGTGATCGACGCCTGGCCGAGTGGAGGCTACACTTCATGCCGCCAGCGAGGCGATCGGATGACTGCGCGCCCGCCCGGGAGACCGTGGCCGGCGCGAGGAAAGTCCGAGCTCCTCAGCGCGGGGTAGCGGGTAACGCCCGTCCGCCGTGAGGCGAGGACCAGTGCCACAGTGACGATGCCGCCGGCTTCGGCCGGCGGAGTGAAACGCGGCAAACTCTACCCGGAGCAAGGCCAAATAGGAGGGCGCAACCCGGTTCGCCGGGGGAGAGGTGCGCTGCCCAGCCCTCGGGTCGGCCGCAAGAGCCGTCGGGTGACCGGCGGCCACAGATGGATGGTCATCACCGCCGCCGAGCGCGGCGGTACAGAACTCGGCTTACAGATCGCTCTCGCTGGCGACCTCGGTCCGAATCAGCCCGGCCGCGCTGTGTCTTGGATCGTTGACGAAGCGGGATCGTGCTATCGGCCGAGCAGCCGGTTGCGGAGCGACCGCTGCGGGCCCTTGACCTGACGGCTGAGGGCCGCGTTGCGCTGAATTCGGTCGGCTTCCCGGGCGTGGTCGCGTGCCGACTGGCGTGCCAGCTCGCCGGCCAGCAGGGAATGGCCCTCGGTGTCCTGGTCGGACTCGATGTCGGCCGGCCCGGGCCGTCCGGTTTCGGCGCTCTCGGGATCGTCGATCGCTCGGTGCTTGCCCATCGAATGTGCTCCGTCCGCTGGCCCGACCGGACTGGCCGAGCGATGCTCGACACCGTACGACCTCGAGCCCGCGGCGGCTAGCCCCGATGCGACGCCAGGGATGTCGCCTGGCCGACGTTGTGGCGGAGACGATCGAGCACCCGGTCTCGCCGACGGCGAAGCGGGTCGTGCCGAGGGCAACGACGCCGGCTCAGTCCTCGTCCGGGCGGAAGATGTGGGCCGCCGTGCAGGTGTTGCAGATCGGCGCCGCGCAGTCGAGGTCGCCGAGCGGGATGGGTCGACGCCGATCCGGGTAGAGGCACTCGACGTCGTACAGCCGCTCCCCGGTCGTCTCGACGGCAATCAGGCGCCGGAATGTGCAGCGCTTGATTCGGGCCGCGGCGAGGCCGTACTCCCCCGGTTCTGGCGTGATCGTCGGAAGCGGCAGAGCCATGCCGGCGTCGTCTCTCGTGCGGAGCAATCCCGGACTCCGTGCAGCGCAAGGCTGCTCGGTGAGCGAGCCTAGCATTGGGATCCTTCGAACGGCAAGCCGCGAAAGGTACTAGACTCCGCGCCGGCTGCCGGGGCGGCATGGAGGGTGCGTGCAGGACGAGGATCTGCCGGTGGAGGAACGGGCGGCCGGGGATGGCGCACGAACCGCGGGCAGCGCTCATGGCCGACCGATGTCTGCCGTCGACCGATCGGCTCGTGCGAGGTCGGCCGGACGTCGTCCGTCGGCCGGCCAGTCGCTCTCGGGCCTGGTCCGGGGCCTGCTCCATCGACTTCGGACGTGGCTGGACAGCGCCTGGAACGATCACCCCAACGGCTCGTCCGGGCCGGGTGCCGTGCGTCAGACGGCGGACGTCGTCGGGCCGCGCAGGTCGACTCCCGGCACGAGCACGATCGCTCCCGCCGAGACCAGCTCGCGCGCGATCGGGGCGGCTGCGAATGAGCGGCGGTCCCCGATCGAGCCGACCGAGGCCCGCGTGGCCGAGTCGGAGATGGCACGGACCGTCGAACCCTGGGCCATCCCGGACGCGGAGCTCCGCTCGCCACGGCCGGAGATCTGCCCGTTCCTGCGGGCCGAAGCGGCAGGCGCGCTCGGCGTCCCGCTCGGCGTCCCGCTCGAATTCCCCGACGTCCGGAACCGCTGTGCCGCATTCGGCGAGCCCATCCCGCAGTCCAGGCGGCAGCAGGAGCTCGTGTGCCTGCATGTTGCCCACGCGAACTGCCCGCGCTACCTGCGCGGCGCGCTCGTCTCGCGCGAGACACTCTCACGGGCGTCGACCGGCCGGCCCCTACCACGAGCGACACTCGGCGCGACCGCGATCCTCGGGATTTCGACCATCGTCGCCGTTGCCTTTGTCGTCACCAACGGCGGGCTCCGGGTGCCGGCCGCGGCCGTGACCAGCCTGAGCCCGAGCGGGGTCGCCCAGGTCGCTCCGGCGGCATCGGTCGGTGGACCATCTCCGGCCATCTCGGCCACGAGCCGACCGACAGCCTCGGCATCGGCCGGGGCGACACCGGTGCCCTCGCCGACCCAGGCGCCGACCCCGAGCCCGGCACCGACGCCCGTCCCGGCCAAGTCGCCGGCTGCCTCGCCGACGAGCAACCGATACCAGGTGTTGACCGCCTGCCAGGACCGGCCGGCCTGCTACATCTACACCGTCCGGTCCGGCGACAACCTGTTCAGCATCGCCCACTGGTTCGGGATCCCGCTCGACACGGTGTACAGCCTCAATCCGTGGCTGCGCACGACCGGCCTGCGACCGGGCCAGAGGATCACGCTGCCGCCGCCGACGCGGTGAGCGCACCCGCCCGATCGAGCTAGCTGGCAACGACTGTGGCCGGCGCTGCTGCCGAGGGCATCGTCGCGGTCGTCCCGGCGTACCAGGAGGCGGCCGCAATCGAGCGCGTCGTCCGGGGCATCGTGCCGCACCTGCCCGTGCTGGTGGTCGATGACGGCTCGACCGACGCCACCGCCGAGCTGGCCGAGGCCGCAGGGGCGCGGGTCATCCGCCAGCCTGTGAATCAGGGTAAGGGCGCTGCGCTCCGGGCCGGCTTCCGGGCCGCCCTCGAGGACGGCGCCGCGGCCGCGACGGTGCTCGACGGAGACGGCCAGCACGATCCCGTCGAGATCCCGGCTTTCGTCGCGGCATGGCGCCAAACGCACGCCGACCTCGTCGTGGGCGTCCGCGATTTCGCCCGAATGCCGGCCTCGCGGAGGATCGCGAACGTCGTCGGCCGGCTCGTGTTCTCGTGGGCGGTCGGCCGCCCATCCCGGACAACCAGTCCGGCTACCGGCTGATCAGCGCACGCCTCATGGCCAGGCTCGTCGACGGCAAGGAGAGCGGCTTCGAGGTCGAGGTCGAGATGATCACGGCCTGCCTCCGTGCGGGTTGGCCCATCGCATGGGTCCCGATCCGGACGATCTATGCCGGCAGGCCCAGCCACATCTCGCCGGGCCGCCACGTGCGCGAGTTCCTCCGGGTGGCCGCGGCAGCGCGTCGGGAGCTCCGCCGGCGCGATCGAGGGGCACGCCGCCGGAACGGTCGGCCGATTCCGTCCCGGGCTGATGCCCCCGCTTGGGGAGGCGGCGCGCGCCTACCGAGCGCTTGGCCCTCTGCGCTCTCCTGAGAGCGGACATAGCCGCTGACCGCTGCTTCCCCACTACTGCAGGTTGACCATTGACGCGCCCCGATGCGGCGCTAGAATGCGCTGAAGTGGCACAAAGTGGTGAGGAGTGGGGAATCTAGCTCGAGCCTCGATCCGGCTCGGGACCCCACCGCTCGCCAGGCCACGGACTCATCCAGCGCAGCGCCGTTTCCATCTCGGGACGCCGCGGCGACATGACCGACAGGCCAGGGGAAGACCCGACACGTGTTCACCGGCGAGTACCGGCACTCGGTGGACGACAAGGGCCGCATCGCGGTCCCCGCGAAGTTCCGCGCGCAGCTCGCGCAGGGCGCGTTCGTGTCGCGCTGGATCGACGGTTGCCTGGCCATCCACACCCCGTCCGGTTGGGAGGAGCTGGCGACCAAGGTGGCGGCGCTGCGCACGACTGATCCGGACGCTCGGAAGTTCGAGCGAAACATCTTCTCGGGCGCGTTCGACCTGGAGCTCGACCGCCAGGGCCGGATCGTCATCCCGGCGTATCTGCGCGACGAGATTGGGCTCGGCGCTGAGGCGGTGATCGTCGGCTCGCGCGATCACGCCGAGATCTGGGCGCCCGACCGCTGGTCGGCCTATCAGGCCGGCTTGGCGGATGCCGATTCGTTCGCCCAAGCCATCGCGAACCTCGGCATCTGAGGGCGGTCATGCGAGCACACCACATGCGCTTCCAGGGTCCGCTCGGGATCCGTCCCCGATGAGTGGAGGAGACGTGAAGGACGGGCACACGCCGGTCATGGCGGAGGAGGTCATCTCGATGCTCTCGCCGGTCACCGGAAGCCTTCACATCGATGCCACGGTCGGGGGCGGTGGGCACACCGAGCGGATCCTGGAGGCCGCCACGCCTGATGGCCGTCTCCTCGGTCTCGACGCCGACGGGGCGGCCATCGCCAGAGTCCGGGAGCGGTTGGCCAGGTTCGGGAGCGTCTCGTGCTGCGACAGGCCAACTTCCGCGAGCTCGGGGACGTCGCGCCACCGGCCGGCTTCGGCGCCGTCGACGGCTGCCTGTTCGACCTCGGCCTGTCGAGCTACCAGCTGGCCGATACAGCACGAGGGTTCGGGATTCGCGCCGGCGGCAGCCTCGACATGCGCTTCGACACCCGTCGCGGCGTGCCGGCCTCGGAGCTGCTCGAGACGCTCGACGCGGCCGAGCTCGGTGCGCTGTTCCGGCGCTACGGCGAGGACCCGTTCGCAGCCCGCATTGCGCGCGCCATCGTCGAGGCTCGCAGGACGGCCCCGGTCCGCACCGCAGAGGAGCTCGCCGCCGTCGTCGAACGCAGCGTGCCGGTCAACCCACGGGCGCGGCGCCGCATCCATCCCGCGACGCGCGTGTTCCAGGCCCTGCGTATCGCGGTGAACGACGAGCTCGGCGCCCTCGAGACCGGCCTCGCCGCCGCGGTCGATCTCCTGCGACCGGGTGGCCGCCTGGTCGTCCTGAGCTACCACTCCCTCGAGGACCGCATCGTCAAGCGATTCATCAGCGCGGAGCGCAAGGGCTGCACGTGTCCGCCCGAGGCTCCGGTATGCGTGTGTGGCCGGAATCCCCGGCTGCGCCTGGTGACCCGACCGTCGCTGACCCCGAGCGACATCGAGGTCGCCGCCAATCCCCGGGCCAGGAGCGCCCGCCTACGTGCCGCCGAGCGGCTGGCCGCCTAGTCAACGCGCCGAGAGCGATCGGGAGGGGTCGTCTCGGCGGTCGGAGCGATTGAACCGGTTCTGGTGGGGTCCCAGAGCCCAGGCCGACACACAGGGGCGACGGACCGGCCGTCGAGCCCGACACCGGCGAAGGAGGAGCAGCGCCGATGGGTAAGCGTCATCAGGCCAATCGCCGCAAGGTGTACGGCCGCCGCCAACACGAGGTCCGCGAGCGAACGTTGCGGCAGCTGCCGGAGCGCCTCGACGTCCGGACGGAGTCGTACGGGTTCGACGACTCGGACCCGAGCGGCTTCCTCGATTTCGACTTCGGGTCCGCCCGTCTGCGCCTCGCGATGGGCGACTGATGGCTGTCTACCAGGGCGCACGACCGACGGGCCTCTTCCCGGTCCGCCTGGGCAGGCCGGCCGCGCGCACCATCGAGGCGCCGGCGCTGCCTCGCCGGCGCATGCATGGCACCGTCCGGGCGCGGCGCCACTCCAACCGGGTCGGAATCATCCTGGGCGGGATCGTGCTCGCGTTCCTGCTCGCGTTCTTCTCCCTCGCCCAGACCATGCGCGTCTCGGCAACCGGGTACGAGATCGACCGCCTGGCCGCGACCCACGACCAGCTCGCCGCGCAGCAGCGTCAGCTCGTGTCCGACCTCAACCGCCTCGGCGGGGTGTCGGCGATCCGCAAGCAGGCCATCGACCTGGGCATGACGCCGCTCACGAACGTCCTCGTCGTACCCGCGCGCTGAGCGTCCCGGAGGAACGATCGACCGATGCTCGGACGGACCGATTCGCGCCGCCGCCTGCTCGTCGTCCTGGTCTGCCTCGTCACGGTCGCGGCCAGCCTGCTCGCCCGGCTGGCCTGGTGGCAGGTCCTCCAGCGTGATGGTCTCGCGGCCGCAGCCGCAGCCCAGACCGGTCTGCGCGAAGAGATCCCCAGCCGGCGCGGTGCGATCTACGATCGCAGTGGCACGGTTCTGCTGGCCACGTCCATCGACACATACCTGCTCGCCGGCGCCCCGGAGCACCTGAGCGTCGACCAGCAGGCGCACGACGTGCGCGGATTGGCGGCCATCCTCGCCCTGGACGCGACCGGCCAGGCGGCACTCGCCGACAAGCTTGCGAGCGGCAAGCCGTACGTCGTGCTCGCGCACGATCTCGACGAATCGCAGGCGGAGCAGGTCCGGAAGGGTCTTGCCGACGACGAGCTCGCCAGCCTGTCCCTCGAGGATCAGCCCACGCGCGTCTACCCGCAGAAGGGCGGCGGGCCGGATTCGACCCTGGCGGCGCAGCTCCTCGGATTCGTGAATCGTGATGGCGAGGGCCAGTACGGCGTCGAGCAGTACTACCAAACGGTGCTCGCCGGCCGGCCCGAGGTGGTCACCGCACAGAAGGATGCCAGCGGCAACCCGTTACCGGATACGCGACGTGTCGTCGACCCCGGTGCGCCGGGCGTCGACCTGCGGCTCACGATCGACGCCGGCCTGCAGCTGGCGGTCGAGCAGGAGCTGCTGTCCGCGTGGGTCGCCGACAAGGCCGTCGACGCGTCGGTCGTCGTCATGGACCCGTATACGGGCGAGGTGTACGCGGAGGCCACCTATCCGTCGTACGACGCGAACGACTACGCGCACATCGCGGCCCACAACCCGAGCCGGTTCCTGGACCCGGTCGTGAGCTCGGTCTACGAGCCCGGCTCCGTGTTCAAGATGCTGACCGCAGTGGCCGGTCTCAAGACGAACACGGTCTCGCTGTCGACGAAGATCAATGACACCGGCACGCTCCGCCTCGACGGCGGCCGGGCCCACGTCGACGACGCGGACCATCACAAGCGCGGCTGGATGACGTTCGAGGACATCGTGGCCTGGTCGCGCAACGTGGGCGCGGCGAAGGTCGCGCTCGCGCTCGGTTCGTCGACGGCGGACGCGGCGAGCACGCTGTACGACACGTGGCGCTCGCTCGGCATCGGCTCGACGACGGGCATCGACCTGGCCGGCGAGGTGGCGGGCATCGTCCACGACCCGACCATCAGCACATGGCAACAGATCGATCTCGCAAACGGGGCGTTCGGGCAGGGCGTCGCGGTGACCCCGCTCCAGCTCGCGGTGGCCTTCTCGGCGATGGTCAACGGCGGCACGATCGTCCAGCCCCACGTCGCGGCGGCCGTCGGCCAGCAGACCATCCAGCCCGCGCCCAAGGCCCAGGGCGTCTTCCCCGCGTCGCTCACGCCGCAGCTGATTGGGCTCATGCGCCACGTCGTCACGACCGTGCCGTTCTACAGCGATCGGACGCTCGTGAAGGGCTATCTCGTCGGTGGCAAGACGGGCACGGCCCAGATCTGGGATCCGAAGGCGAACGGCGGCCGGGGCGCCTGGAAGCGCGACCTGTTCAACTACTCGTTCGTCGGCTACATCGGCAAGACTCGACCCGAGCTCATGATCGCGGTGCGCATCCACGAGGGCACGCCGACGATCGCGCGTATCGGCGAGCTGGAGATGCCGGTCATGTCGTTCGAGCTGTTCCGGCGCGTCGCGACGGACGCCATCACGACCCTCGATCTCGATCCGTCTCGCGGCGTTCCGAGCACGCCCACAACCCCTGACGGGGACCAGGCCGCCGCCCACCGGCCGAATGGTTGACGGGGCATCGTGGCCACGGCTTGTGCGACACTCTGCGCCGTGAATCCTCGGGCCGACGCGCTCGATCCTCGGCCCGACGCGCGCCGCGGCGCGGCCTCGGGCGTCGGCAGGTCGGGCTGGCCGGCCCCGACATGAGCGTGTCTCGACCGACGATCACCGCGCCGGCGCTCACGGCCGACGGTCTCGTCGCCGCCACGGGCGGCGTCCTGCTCGCCCGATCCCAGCGACCCATTCGCGGCGGCGCGGTCGACTCGCGCCGCGTCGAGCCCGGGCAGCTGTTCGTGGCCCTCGCGGGCGAGCGTACGGACGGGCACCGCTTTCTGGCCGATGCCGTCGCTGCCGGCGCCGCCGCGCTGCTGGTGACCCGTCCACTCGAGGCCGCCGGTGTCGCGGCGTTGGGCGACGTCACCGTCGTCCGGGTGGGTGACCCGGTGCACGCCCTCGGCGCCGTCGCCGCCGCGTGGCGGGCGCGCTTCGATCCGTTCGTCGTGGGCATCACCGGCTCGATCGCAAAGACCTCGACGAAGGAGGCGGTGGCGGCCGTACTGGGCCGGTCGTTCGTGACGCTGACCACCGAAGGCAACCGAAACAACGAGATCGGCCTGCCGCTCACGCTCCTTCGGCTCGGGCCGGAGCATCAGGCCGCGGTGCTCGAAATGGGCATGTACGTCGGCGGCGAGATCGCCGATCTGGCACGACTCGGCAGGCCACGCGTCGGCGTCGTGACCGCGATCCAGGGCGTCCATCTGTCTCGCATCGGGTCCATCGACGCGATCGAGCAGGCCAAGGGCGAGCTCGTCGAGGCGCTGCCGTCGGCACGCGATGGCGGTGCCGCGGTGCTGAACGCGGATGACCCGCGTGTACGCCGGCTCGACCGCAGGACGGCGGCGCGGATCGTGACGTACGGGTTCGGGGACGATGCCGACGTTCGCGCCGAGCGGGTCGCGTCGGCCGGCTTCCAGGGCATGCGCTTCGAGCTGCGGCTGCCGGGCAGTGATGCCCGCGCTCATCGGGAGCGGACGACGGTCCACGTGCCGACGCTCGGTCGGCTGAGCGTGCACAACGCCCTTGCCGCGGCCGCGGTCGGCCACGTGGCGGGCCTCTCGACGGAGTCGATCACGACGGCTCTCGCCGCCGGTTGGAGCGCGCCCCATCGGGCGACGGTCGTGCCCGCAGGCGGGATCGCGATCGTCGACGACAGCTACAACGCCTCGCCGGGGTCGGTCATCGCCGCGCTCGAGCTCATGGCCGGGCTGCCCGGCCGCCATGCCGCGATCCTCGGCGAGATGCTCGAACTGGGTTCCGCGGCCGCGGACGGGCACCGGCTCGTCGGCGAGGCGGCCGCGACCAGCCTCGATCTCCTCATCGTGGTCGACGGCCGACCTGGTGGCCACGCGGCGGGCATCGCCGAGGGTGCCCTCGAGGCGGGTATCGCACCCGATCGTGTCATCCGTGTCGGCGACCGCGAGGAGGCGCGCCGCGAGGCCGTGGCCCGGCTTCGGCCGGGCGACGCGGTGCTCGTCAAGGCCTCGCGTGGCGTGGAGCTGGACGTGCTCGTCGACGAGCTCGCGGCCGACCTGGGGTCGGCCCAGCCCGGGCGCCGGGCGCCGGCGTCACGCGGCCGATCGGCGGCGGCCGGCACGGGCTCGCCTGGTACGGGCCGGGCCGCCACAGACGCCGACGGAGCGGAAACTGGCCGATGACGATCGAGCTTATTCAGGGCCTGCTCCTGTCGTTTGCCCTCGTCGTGATCCTCATGCCACCGTATCTGCGCCTGCTGCGCCACACCGGCTTCGGCAAGCGGATCCGGCGCGAGGGCCCGGAGACGCATCTCGTCAAAGAGGGCGTGCCGACGATGGGCGGCCTGCTGGTCATCCTCGTCGTGCTCGCGATCTACCTGCTGTTCCGCGGCGAGCCGGTGCGCGGCATCATCGCGCCCCTCGCGGCGCTGGCCGGCGTGGGCGCGCTGGGCGCGCTCGACGACTACCTGAATGCCCGCACCGGCGAGGGCATCAGCGCCCGGCAGAAGCTCCTGTGGCAGACGGTCTTCGCGGTCGTCGCCGCATTCCAGATCCAGAGCACGTACGGCATCGACGAGATCGCCGTCCCGTTCATCGGCGCGGTACCGGTGCCGACGGTCGTGTACGTGCCGTTCGCGGCGTTCGCGATCGTGGCCGCCTCGAACGCGGTGAACATCACGGACGGGCTGGACGGGCTCGCGGGCGGGACCCTGATCTTCGCGTTCGTGTCGTTCCTGCTCATCTCGCTCCTCAACGTCGTGCCCCAGCCGGACGGAACCCTTTCGAACCAGCCCAACATCGCGTTCCTGTGCGCGCTGCTCATCGGGGGGCTGCTCGGCTTCCTGTGGTTCAACGTCCACCCGGCCCAGGTGATCATGGGCGACTCGGGCTCGCTGGCGTTCGGGGCGACGCTCGCGGTCATGGCCCTCATCACCGGCCAGATCCTGGTGCTGCCGCTGATCGGGCTGGTGTTCGTCGTCGAGACGGCCTCGGTCCTGATCCAGGTCGGCTACTTCAAGGCCAGCGGCGGCCGGCGGGTGTTCCGGATGAGCCCCATCCACCACCACTTCGAGCTCGGTGGCTGGGATGAGGAGAAGATCACCCTGCGGTTCTGGATCATCGCGATCCTGGCGGGCCTGCTCGGCGTCACGTTCTTCCTCGCCTCGATCAACCAGCTCGGGTGATGCGGTGCGGACGATGACCACCGACCGACCCATCGACCTCAATCGCCTGACGCTCGACGCCGTGCGCGGCGGCGCGCTCGAGGGACGGCCCGTCACGGTGCTCGGCCTCGCCCGCAGCGGGCTGGCGCTGGCGCGGTTCTTCGCCGACGCCGGGGCGTGGGTGACCGTGTATGACGGCCGGACGAAGGCCGAGCTGGCAAACGCGATCGAGGAGCTCGGTGGACGGCCGATCGCGCTCGCCCTCGGACCCGCCGTGGATCCGGCACGCGCCTGGGAGGACGCCGCCCTCGTGGCGACCTCGCCATCGATCAACCCCGACTACCCGACCACCGAGCCGCGGCTGCGTGTGGCGCTCCGGGCGCTGGTCGAGCGTCGGCGAGCCGGCGATCCAAGCGCGCCCGCGCTCGTGTCCGAGGCGGATCTCGTGCTGCGCCTGTGCCCGGCGCCGACCGTCGGTGTGACGGGGACGAAGGGCAAGACCACGACCAGCTCGCTCACGGCCGCGATCCTCGGTGCGGACCCGTCCCATCCGGTCGTGCTCGGCGGCAACATCGGCATCCCGCTCGTCGAGCGCCTGCCCGAGCTGACGCCGAACGCGCGCGTCGTGATCGAGCTGTCCGAGCTGCAGCTGCCCACCCTGTCCCGCGGCACGACCGTGGCGGTGTACACGAACGTGACGTCCGATCACCTGGATCGGCACGGCAGCCTCGAGGCGTACCGCCGGGTCAAGCGCCGGCTGGCCGAGCTCGTCGATCCGGACGGCGCGCTCGTGCTCAACGCGGAGGACCCGGTCGTGGCCGCGTACGCGGGCCTGGGCGCGACGCCCAGCGTCCTGTACCGAACCGAACGGCCCATGCCGGGCGGCGTCGGCGTGGTCGATGGCTGGATCGTGGCGGCCGGCGTCGAGCGCCTGCCGGTGGCCGGTGGGGGAGCGGCCGGGGTCGGTCCGGGCGGGCGCGTCATGCCCGTGGACGAGCTCGCGATCCCGGGTCGCCACAACGTCTCGAACGCCCTCGCGGGGGTCGCGGTTGGCCTCCTGTTCGGGGTCGCCCCGGATGTCATCCGCCGGGCCGCCGCGGCGTACGAGGGCGTCGAGCACCGGCTCGAGACCGTCGCGGTGCTCGAGGGCGTGCGCTTCGTGAACGACTCCCAGGGCACGCAGCCGGACGCGGTCATCGCGGCGCTGCGCGCCTTCGAGCCGCCCCTCGTGCTCATCGCCGGTGGCCGCGACAAGGGCGTCGACATGGGCGAGCTCGCGAACGTCGCCGCGGAACGCGCCTCGGCAGCGGTCCTCATCGGCGAGAGCGGCCCAGCCCTCGGACGCCTGCTGGGTGCCGCCGGACTGGCCAGGGTCGAGCACGCGGCGACGCTCGAGAACGCCGTCGACCGGGCCGACGCGATCGCGCGCGCGCTGCTCACGGGCGGCGCACGTGGCCCGGCGACGGTGCTCCTCAGCCCGGCCGCTGCCAGCTTCGACATGTTCGTCGACTATGCCGCGCGAGGTCGCGCCTTCAAGGCGGCCGTCGCGACGCTCGCGTCCGGTCGCAGCCAGCGAAGGGAGGATCCATGACCGCGCTGCTCGCGAACAGGCTGCTCGGTGGGGCCACGACCGGGCGGGGCCGAACGGGCACGCTCCGGCGCGACCGGCACGAGCCCGACTACGCGATCCTCGTCGCCGTCGTCGCGCTCGCCGCGATCGGCATCCTCATGGTCTATTCGAGCTCCGCGATGAAGGAGTACCTGGCCACCGACGACACGTTCGGGACGGTCGGGCCGCAGCTCGTTTGGGCGGTCCTGGGCGTCATCGCCATGGTCGTCATGATGCGCGTCGACTACCGCTACCTGCGGCTCGTGTCGGTGCCGCTGTACGTCGTCGCGATCGGCCTGCTGCTGCTCGTGTTCGTGCCGGCGCTCGGCGTCCGAGTCGGCGGATCGGCCCGCTGGCTCCACATCGGCCCGCTGCCCCTGTTCCATCCGGCCGAGGTCGCGAAGATCGCCCTCATCGTCTATCTCGCGCACTGGTTCGCGAAGCGCGGCACGGCCGTGCGCGGCATCCTGTCGGGCGCCCTGCCGTTCCTGGTCATCTTCGTGCCCGTCGTCGCGCTCGTGTTCCGTGAGCCCGACCTGGGCACGACGATCGTGATCGCGCTGACCGGCCTCACGATGTTCTTCGCGGCCGGCGCCAATCTCACCCTGCTCATCGGTACGGTCGTGGCGGCCGCGCCGGTGGTCCTGCTGTTCGGCCTGCGCGGCTACCAGGCCGAGCGCATCCGCGCCTGGCTGGATCCGTGGTCGGATCCGCTCCATGCCGGGTTCCACACGATCCAGGGCCTGTTCGCCCTCGCCCTCGGTGGCGTGTTCGGCGCCGGCCTCGGCGAGAGCCGCCAGGCCGCTGGCCTGTTCCTGCCCAACGCCAGCAACGACTTCATCTTCGCGATCATCGGCGAGGAATTCGGGCTCATCGGGGCCGGCCTCGTCATCATGCTGTTCATGGTCCTGGCGTATCAAGGCATTCGCGTCGCGCTCTCGGCCCCGGACACCTTCGGGGCGTTGCTCGCGACCGGCATCACGGCCTGGCTGTGTGGCCAGGCGTTCATCAACATCGGCGTCGTCGTCGCGCTGTTCCCGGTGACGGGCATCACGCTGCCCTTCATCAGCGCCGGCGGCTCGTCGTTGCTCATCAGCTTCGCGGCCGTCGGCATCCTGCTGTCGGTGAGCCGCGAGACCGTGGAACGAGGCACCTGGAACGATGCGACTGCTGATCGCGGCCGGGGGCACGGGCGGACACATCTACCCGGCGCTGGCCGTCGCCCGATCCCTGCACGCGACGCACGCCGAGGCTGAGCTACGGTGGCTCGGCGGCCGGCGCGGGCTCGAGGCGGGGCTCGTACCCGCGTCGGGCATCGGGTTCGAGCGGTTGGCCCTGCGCTCGCTGCGCTCGACCGGGCGTGACGTGCACTTCGTGGCGGATCCGCTGCGCCTGGCGCTGTCGGTGCCCGAGGCGGCGGCCCGGCTGGCGACCTTCCGACCTGCCGCCGTCTTCACCACCGGCGGCTACGTCGCCGTGCCGGTCCTGCTCGCCGCGGCTCCGCTCGGCATCCCGGTCGTGCTCTGGGAGGGCAACGTCGTACCCGGGCGGAGTGTTCGGGCGACGGCCCGTCTGGCGGCCGTCCTGGCCGTGAGCTTCGAGGCGACGTGTCGGGCCCTGGCCGGCACGGGCCGCCCGTGCTACGTGACCGGGACCCCGATCCGCGACACCCGTGAGATCGATCGCGAGGCGGCCCGCGCCCAGTTGGGCCTGCCCACCGGCCTGCGGACCGTGCTCGTGTTCGGCGGATCGCAGGCCGTGCGCCGGTTCAACACGGCCGTCGCGGCTGCGCTGCCGCGGCTCGTCGAACGGGTCGCGGTCGTCCACGTGACCGGCGACGACGGGTACGCGCCGGCGCTCGCAGCCCAGGCGGGCCTGCCGGCCGAGCTGCGTGAGCGCTACCGACCCTATCCGTTCCTGCGCGACGAGATGCTGCCCGCGCTCGCCGCGGCCGACCTCATCGTGGGCCGCGCCGGGTCGTCGACCCTGGCCGAGGTGACCGCGCTGGGGCTGCCCATGGTCGTCGTCCCGTATCCGCACGCCGCGGGTCACCAGCGCGCCAACGCGGCGGCGCTGGCCGACGCGGGGGCAGCCGTCCTGATCGACGACGAGGCATTCGACGGTGACGCGTTGCTTGGCTCACTCGAGATCCTCGACGACCCGAGCCGTCACGCCGGCATGTCGGCCGCCGCCCGCGGCCTCGGACGTCCGGGCGCCGCCGACGCCGTGGCCGAGCTCGTCCTCGCCGTGGCCGAGCGACGCTCGCTGCCCGATCCCGAGGCGCTCACCGCCCGCGCGCGAGGCTTCGTCTCGTGACTGCTGCGGCAACCGGGTTCGACGCGGTCGCGCTCGGCACCGACATCCAGCGCCGCATCGGCGTCAAGACCGTGCGCGACGATCCACTCGCGCGCTACACGACGATGCGCGTCGGGGGCCCGGCCGATCTGTGTGTGACCGCGCACAACCGCTTCGAGCTGCGGGCGCTCGTCCGCTTCGCGCGGGCACGGGACGTGCCGTTCCTCGTCCTCGGTCGCGGCAGCGACGTGGTCATCGCCGACGCCGGGGTTCGCGGCCTCGTCATCCTCGATCGAGCCGAGGGCTCACATGTCGACGGCGACCAATACTGGGCCGACGCGGGTATGCCCATGGCGCGGGCGGCGACCGAGACACAGTCGGCCGGCCTGACCGGTCTCGAGTTCGGCCTCGCGATCCCGGGCACGGTCGGCGGCGCGGTGTGGGCGAACGCCGGCGCACACGGCGCCGACATCGCGGGCGTGCTCGAATCGGCGACCGTGCTGGCGCCGGATGGAACCGAGCGCGAGGTCCCGGCGGCAGAGCTCGGGCTTGGCTATCGCGAGAGCCGGCTCAAGCAGGAGCCGCTCGACGAGCTCGATCCGATCACACCGGCCGCGCCGGGCCCGCTCGTGCTCGGCGCCCGGTTCCGCCTCGCGCCGGCCGAGCCCGACGTGATCAAGGCCCGGCTCGACGACATCCGGCGCTGGCGCCGCGAGCACCAGCCGCTGGGCCTGCCCTCGGCCGGCAGCGTGTTCCGCAACCCACCGGGCGTCTCGGCCGGCCGCCTCATCGACGAGGCCGGACTCAAGGGCCGCCGGATGGGTGGCGCGACGGTCTCGGAGAAGCACGCCAACTTCATCGTCAACGACCGCCACGGGACGGCGGCCGACGTGCGCGGTCTGGCCGAGCTCGTCCGTGACGAGGTCGAGCGCCATGCCGGCCTCCGGCTCCGGTTCGAGATCGTCTTCGTGGGTGACTGGTCGGGCTGGCGAGCCGGGCGGGACGGGTCGAGCGAGGCGGCCGACGACGAGTTGCCGGACCGGGGTGCCGCGGCCAGGCCGCCGATCGCGCCGCCAGGCGAGCGGGGAGGAGCAGTATGACCCCGCCCAGCGAGCGCTCGCTACCCGTCGAGCCGATCGTGGTCGTGTTCGGCGGCCCCTCGGCCGAGCACGACGTGTCGGTCGTCTCGGGCACGGCGATCGCGGACGCCCTGCTGGACCTCGGCCTCGACGTCCGACTGGTGCTCATCGACCTCGACGAACGCTGGTGGTGGTTGCCGGCCGGTCATCGGGGCGATCGCAGCCCGTCGGACTACGACGAGCCGCATCGCCTCGAGGCGGAGGGACCCTTCGGGCACGGCGCCGCGCTCGAACGCCTGCGTGCGGCGCGACCGGCCCCGATCGTGTTCGTGGCGCTGCATGGACCGTTCGGGGAGGACGGCACCATCCAGGCGCTGCTCGAGGCGACCGCCCTCCCGTACACCGGTTCGGGCGTGTTGGCATCCGCGCTCGGCATGGACAAGGCACTCTTCAAGCGCCTGTGCACGGGCCTTGGCCTGCCGATCATCGAGTGGCGCGAAGTCCACGCCGCCCGCTGGCAGGCCGATCGCGACGCGGTCCTGGCCGAGCTCGAGGCGTTCGCCGCGGCGACCGGCGACGAGCGCCTGATGGTCAAGCCGGCCGGCCTCGGCAGCTCGGTCGGGATGACCCTGGCCCACACCCGGGCCGAGCGGGCCGGCGCGCTCGAGACTGCCTTCGGGTACGACACGACGGTACTGGTCGAGCGCTATCTGCCCGGCGCACGGGACCTCGAGGTCGCGGTCATCGGCAACGGGCCGGGCGAGCTCGAGCTCTCGGGACCGGGCGAGATCCTGTCCGGGCACGAGTTCTACGACTACGCCGCCAAGTACACGCCCGGGCTGTCCCAGACGTCGATGCGCGCGGAGATCCCGGAGCGCCTGCGCGCGCTGATCCGCAAGTACAGTCGCGACACGTTCCGGGCGATCGGGGCCGACGGCTTCGCGCGCGTCGATTTCCTGCTCGCAGGCGACGAGCTGTACGTGTCCGAGATCAACACCATTCCGGGCTTCACACCGATCAGCCTGTTCCCGAGTCTGCCCGCCGAACACGGGCACGACTTCGCGGCCGTGTGCCTGCGGGTGATCGAGCTCGCACGCGAACGCCATGCCGGCCGCGTGCGCCGCCGGCTCCGCCCGGCGGACCTGCCGCGATGACGGGCGGCGTCCGAGGCCGGCCGCGTCCGATCGGGCACGCCCGGCGGACCCGCACCGTCAAGCGCCGCTCGGCGGGCCTGAGCCCGGCCCGTGCCGGCGCCCTGCTGGCCATGCTCGTCTCGGCGGCGGCGGTCTATGGCGCGGGCGCCTCGGGCGCCTTCGGGTTCCGTAACCTGACCGTGCACGGCTCGGTCCTCACCTCGGACGCCACGATCAGGCGCGCCATCGGCGTCCATGACGGGCAGAACTTGTTCCTCGTCTCGAGCGCGACCTTGGCGTCCCGGGTCGAGGCGCTGCCGGCGGTGGATCGTGCCGACGTCGCGATCGGGCTCCCGAGCACGGTCGTCGTCGACGTGACCGAGCGCCGGCCCATCCTTGTGTGGTCGGTCGGCGGGCGACGCTTCCTCGCCGACGCGCACGGCCTGCTCTTCGCCGAGCAACCCGATACGGCCACGGGCGCGACCCCGGCCCTGCCGGTGGTGACGGACGAACGGGCGGCCGATGCCGAGCTCCGTCTGGGCTCGTCGGTCGACGCGATCGATTTCGACGTGGCGCGCCGGCTGGGCTCCCTCCGACCGGTCGACATCGGCAGCGCCGCCGCCGCGCTTCGACTCACGGTCACCGACGCGGACGGCTTCGTCATGCGCCCGTCGCCCGCGGCCTGGACGGCGGTGTTCGGCTTCTACACGCCCACCCTGCGACCGCCGGCTCTGATCCCCGACCAGGTGCGTCTGCTCCACGACCTGCTCGCCGAGGGTGAGACGAAGGTCAGCCGGGTCGTCCTGGCCACGGGCGGCGGCGGCACGTACCAGCCCCGGCCGAGCGCCTCGGCCATGGCTCGACCGTCGGCCAGCGCCAAGCCGTGATCAACCCACGGCCAGAGAACCGGTGGCGACCTCGACGGTCGGCGCCTGGAATTGGCGGGCCGAACGCGAGCGCGGGACGCGCCGCGATTTGCTGCGCCGTCCGCCGGTCGGGTAGCCTTGCCAAAACGCACCGGAGAGAGGTCGTCGCCACGTGTTGCTCCCCCTGGTGGGCCTGCTCGTGGGCGTCCTGGCCGGGCTCCTGCTCAACGTCAACGTCGGCTTCGAGCTCAGCCGGTACTCGGCGGTGGCGATCCTGGCGGCACTCGACTCGGTGCTCGGAGCGGTCAGGGCCGAGCTCGACGGCGTCTACGACAATCGCATCTTCATCTCGGGCTTCGTTACCAACGCGATCCTGGCGGTCATCCTCACCTTCATCGGCGATCGACTCAGCCTCGATCTGTATCTCGTCGCTCTCATCACGTTCGGCATCCGGATCTTCAACAACGTGGCGCTGATCCGGCGGCACTTCCTGTAGCTCGATCGCGGTCAACGGCAGCCACGCAACGCGAGGGACGAACCACACGGTGGAACGAGAAGCGGTCCTGGTCGGGATCGACGTCGGCACGTCCAAGGTGTGCGCCCTGATCGGCGAGGTCAGCCGCGAGGGCAGGCTCACGATCATGGGCCACGGGACGGTGCCGGCATCCGGCCTCAAGAAGGGTGTCGTCGTCAACATCGACCAGACCGTGCGCTCCATCGGCGACGCCGTCGAGCGCGCCGAGCGCCTGTCGGGCTGGAAGATCGACCGGGCCTTCGTGTCGGTCGGCGGCCAGCACGTCGAGAGCCAGAACTCGACCGGTCAGGTCGCGGTCACCGCTCACCACCGGGAGGTGACGCGCGAGGACGTCAACCGTGCGATCGAGGTCGCCCGGGCGGTCTCGATTCCGTCCAACCGCGAGGTCCTGCACGTCATGCGCCGGGGCTTCGTCGTCGACGGTCAGGAAGGTGTCAAGGACCCGATCGGGATGAGCGCCCTGCGGCTCGAGGTCGAGACGCACATCGTGACCGGCTCCGCGACCGCGATCCAGAACCTGTCCAAGTGCGTCCTCGCGGCGGGCGTCAAGATCGACGAGCTCGTCGCCTCGTCGCTCGCCTCCGCCGAGGCGGTCCTGACCGACACCGAGAAGGAGCTCGGGGTCGCCGTCGCGGACATCGGCGCCGGCACGATCGACCTGACCCTGTTCAACGAGGGTGAGCCGTTTCATACCGCGGTCCTGCCGGTCGGCGGCAACAACGTCACGAATGACATCGCGATCGGGCTCAAGACTTCGCTCAACGTCGCGGAGGAGCTCAAGATCCGGCACGGGACGTGCGATCTGCGCTCGGTCGACGACGATGACGAGATCAGCGTCTCGGTCCTCGGCGAGGAGGCCGGCCGGACGGTCTCGCGGCGCGAGGTGTGCGAGATCATCGAGGCCCGGATGCGTGAGACGTTCGAGCTTCTGCGCTCCGAGATGACATCCGGTGGCTCGGGCATGCTGCCGGCCGGGATCGTGCTCACCGGTGGCGCGGCGCAGCTTGCGGGTGCGGCCGAGCTGGGCCGCGAGGTGCTCCAGATCCCCGTCCGAGTGGCCGCCCCGTCGGGTATCGGGGGGCTGGTCGAGACCCTCCTGACGCCGGCCTACTCGACCTCGATCGGGCTGCTCGCGTGGGGTGCCGCCAGCCTCGGGACGGAGCCGCTGCGCTACGAATCGGCACCGGCCCTGGGCGGGATCGGTCGCCTTCGCGACGCCCTTCGCTCGATCTTCCCGTAGGGCGCGGCACGCGGCGGCAAGGCCAGCCTCGGCCGGGGAGCGCGCCACGCGTCGAGCGCGACGAGCGGCGCATCGTCGTCATCGCCGATGCCTATCGACTCGTGGTCGATCTCGAGCGCCGGATTGCGGAGCTCGCCGATCGGGACGGCGGCGCGTGGGCCGACCTGCGCCTGCTCGGCGCCGCGGACACACGCGACGGGCTCGACGAGACGCTCGCCCTGGGTGCGCCGCACGTACTCGAGGATCGATCCGGAGCGCGGGCCGCCGGCGTCGGGGCGGTCCGCCTGATCGTCGACCTCGCCGGCAGCCGCTGGCGCTCGAGCAGGTTCGTGGTCATCGCCGGACCGGCCTCGGTGGCTGTGCATCTGGAGCTCGAGGGCCGGGGCGAGCTGACCGACGTCCGGCTCCTGGCCGGTCGGCTGACCGTGCCCGGCCTGCCGACCGGAATCGTCCCGAGCCGGCCCGCCTTCCGGAGCGTCGTGAGCGCCAATCCCGGTCGACCGTCGCGACTCGTGGAGCCCGCCGTCGCACCGCTCATGATCGGAGCGTCGGGCGACAGCGAGCCGGCCCGCGGCCACTGGTTCTTCACGCCAGCGCCGCTGTGCCTGGCGATGAACCGCGAGCCGGTCGGTGACGGATCGCGGCTCCCGGCCGGGCCGTGGCTCGGGCTCGACCTGGTCGCCGAGCCGGCCGCGCACACATTCGCGGCCCTCCACTACGAGACCGGCGGCGACGCGTTCCACGTGCGGCTCGCATACGAGGGCCACACCCGCGTCGATGGCCATTGGCGCAGCCCGGAGCTCGTGCTTCGTCCGGGTCTCGCGGACCCCTATGCCGCGATCGAGGCCAACCGGCATGACCTCCAGGCCTGCGGCCACGTCGCGCTGGACGGGACCCGGTCGCGACCCGACTGGTGGCTCGAGCCGATGTTCTGCGGCTGGGGCGCCCAGGCCGCGCCTCGCCCGACGGCACGGTGGTTCGCCGGCGTCGTACAGCCGCCAGGGCCGCTACGACGCCTTCCTCGGGCGGCTCGAGAGCCAGGGCCTCGTGCCGGGCACGATCGTCATCGACGACAAGTGGCAGGCAAGCTACGGCGCCGCCGAGCCGGACGCCGGTGCGTGGCCCGATCTCCGGGGCTGGATCGCGGACCGCCACGCGCGCGGCCAGCGGGTCCTGCTGTGGTGGAAGGCGTGGGATCCCGAAGGCATCCCGGTCGAGGAGACGGTGCGCAACGCCGCCGGCGCGGCCATCACGACCGATCCCTCCAATCCTTCGTACCGCCGTCGACTCGAACGGACCGTCGGCGCGCTGCTCGGCCCCGACGGACTCGACGCCGACGGGCTCAAGCTCGACTTCACGGGCCGGGGCACCGAGCGGCGAGTCCCTCGTGGCGCGCGGGCCCGCCGGGCCTGGGGCATCGCGCTCCTGCACGACCTGCTCCAGACGGTGTACCGGGCGGCGAAGGTCGCGCGGCCGGACGCGCTGATCGTCGCCCACGCCCCGAACCCGGTCTTCGCCGACGTCGCGGACATGGTCCGGCTCAACGACGCTGCTGCGACTCGACGATCGGGGCGGCTTCGGGCCGGTCGTGCCCCAGATGCGCCATCGCGCGGGATCGCGGCCGCCGCCCGCCGCAGCTGCTGGTCGACACCGACGACTGGTGCGCCCCCGTCTGGCGCGAATGGCGTGCCTACCTGGCGGTCAAGGCCGAGCTCGGCGTCCCGGCGTTCTACTACGTCGATCGGCTCGACCTGACCGACGACGGTCTCGAGGCGGCGGACTATGCCGCGCTCCGACGCGTGTGGTCGGCCTGGCGGCGCGCGCACGGGTTGCCGCGGCGCCCGGCTTCGGACCGCGACTGCTGGCAGGCCGGCTACAGGGCAGCGGGTGCAACGCAACCGGCAAGACGACCGCCCGGATCGATAGGCGACCCGCGCGCCGGCGGCGGGCAGAGTCGGATCGTGATGGTCCTCGACGCGGCGCAAAGCCTCGTTCTTCCTTCGAGAATGGCAAGATGAGCCGGATGCGCGTGGCCGTCGAGCCTCCCGGCACGTCGCCACCTCCCGGGCCGGCGCCCGACGCCGAGTTGGTCCTCGGCCTCGACGTCGGTGGCTCGAAGCTGGCCGCCGGCGTCGTGAGCCCGGACGGCGCGATCCGCGCCTTCGCGTCGTGCCCGACGGACGTCGTCGACGGCCCCGATCGCATCCTCGAGCGCCTGTTCCAGATGGGCCATGACGCCGTTGCCGAGTCGGAGCTCGACTGGTCGCGGATCGCGGCCGTCGGCATCGCGTGCGGCGGGCCGCTCGACATTGATCGCGGCCGGCCGTGTCGCCGCCCAACCTGCCCGGGTGGGACGCGGTCCCGATCGTGGAGCGTGCCGGACGCGCCTTCGGGCGACGTATCGCGCTCGACAACGACGCGACCGCGGGCGCCATCGCCGAGCATCGCTTCGGAGCGGGCCGTGGGACGAGCAATCTCGTGTACCTCACGATCTCGACCGGGATCGGTGGCGGGCTCGTGCTCGACGGCCGGCCCTATCGGGGCACGAGCGGCAACGCCGGAGAGCTCGGCCACCTGCTCGTCCGCTAGGGCGGCCGGCAGTGTGGCTGCGGGCGACGGGGCTGTCTCGAGGCGTACGCGAGCGGCACCGCGATCGCCGCGCGGGCGCGGGACGCGCTCGCCGAGTGGGTCGCCCAGGGCCGGCGATCGCCGCTCTCGCTGCTGCCCGCGCCGAGCGCCGCCGACGTTGCCGCGGCGGCCGCGGCCGGCGACCCGTTGGCCATGTCGGTGTGGAACGAGACGACCGCGATCCTGGGCTCCGCGCTGGCCACGATGCTCGACGTCTTCGATCCGGACATCGTGCTGCTCGGCGGTGGCGTGACCAAGGTGGGTGACCAGCTCCTCGGACCGGTCCGCTCGATTGCCCACGCCGAGGCGATGACGCCCGCCGCGCGCGAGGTGCCGATCGAGCTCGCCGCGCTCGGGCAGCACCTGTCGGTCGTGGCCGCGGCCGCAGTGGCGTTCGAGCACTTCGAAGGCGTCCCGCGGACGGCTGGCGCCGATGCCTGACCGTCCCGACGCCAGTCCACGCTTGCCCGGCGTCGCGCCGGAACTGCAGCTCCGCGATCATGTCGCCGTGGCCCGCGCGACCGAAGCGCTGCTGCCCGAGCTGCGGACCGTCGGCGAGTTCCTGATCGAGGCCTTTCGCCACGGCCACCGGGTCTACGCCCTCGGTAACGGCGGCAGCGCCGCCGAGGCTCAGCACCTGGCGGCGGAGCTGATCGGGCGCTACCGGCGCGATCGACGGCCGCTTCCGGCCGTGGCGCTCTCCACGGACCCCTCGAGCCTGACCTGCATCGCGAACGACTACGGCTACGCGCACGTGTTCGGCCGTCAGGTCGAAGCGCTGGCCGGGCCGGGCGACGTCGTCATCGCATTCTCCACGAGCGGGCGATCGCCGAACGTCGTCGAGGCCATGCACGCCACGCGTCGGAGCGGCGCCACGAGCGTCCTGTTCACGGGTCGAGCGGGCGGCGTGGCGAACGACAGTGCGGACCACGTCCTGCGCGTCCCGAGCGACGTGACCGCCCGAATCCAGGAGATGCATCTGCTGCTCCTGCACCTGCTGAGCGAGCAGGTCGACGTGTGGGCCGCCGGCGAGGTCGAGGCCGCCCACGAGAGCGATGTGCGCCTGTCGGTCCGCGCGGAGCCTGGCCGGCGGCGCCGGACGGTGGCCTCGGAGGCCCGATGACCGACGGGCAGGCGCGGCGGGTCCTGCACATGGTCGGCAATGCCCACATCGATCCGGTCTGGCTGTGGCGCTGGCAGGAGGGCCAGGCCGAGATCCGCGCAACGTTCCGGTCGGCGCTCGACCGCCTGGACGAGGACGAGGACTTCGTGTTCACGTGCAACTCGATCGCGTACTACGCCTGGATCGAGGAGAGCGAGCCCGAGCTGTTCGAGCGGATGCGCCACCGGATCGCGGAGGGCCGCTGGGAGCCGGCCGGCGGCTGGTGGGTCGAGCCCGACTGCAACCTGCCCAGTGGCGAATTGTTCGTACGTCAGGGCCTGCACGGTCAGCGCTACCTCATCGAGCGCTTCGGGCGACCGGCCCGCGTCGGGCTGAACGTCGATCCCTTCGGCCACGCGCGATGCTGCCCCAGATCCTCCGCGCGGCCTGGGCCTGGAGGCGCTACGTCTTCCTGCGCCCGGGCCCGCACGAGAAGGCCGCTGCCCGGCCCCCTGTTCCGGTGGCGATCGCCCGACGGCTCGGAGGTCGTTGCCCACCGGATCCCGCACGAGTATGCGCGTCCGCAGGGCGACCTCGGCTATCACGTCGACAAGGCCCTCGCGCAGGTGCCGGCCGGCACTTCGCTGCTCATGTGCTTCTACGGCGTCGGCAATCACGGCGGTGGGCCGACGCGCGCCAACCTCGCGAGCATCCGGCGCTTGGACGCGCAGAACGGGTGCCGCATCTCGTGCTCAGCAGTCCCGAGCGGTTCCTCGGCGCGCTCGACGCGTCGGGCGGCGCGGCCGATCTGCCACTCGTCGCGGATGAGCTCCAGCGCCACGCCGTCGGCTGCTACGCCGCCCACTCGGGCATCAAACGCTGGAACCGGCGCGCGGAGCAGGCCCTCCTCGAGGCCGAGGCGTGGGCGGTCGTCGCGAGCCGCTTGTGCGGGGTGGAGGTCTCCACGTGACGCCCTGTCCGACGCCTGGCGCCAGGTGCTCGTGAACCAGTTCCACGACGTCCTGGCCGGCACGGCGATCGAATTGGCCTACGAGGACGCGCGCGATCAGCTTGGCAGTGCGGCGTCGATCGCGGCCCGCGTGAGCAACCGCTCGCTGCAGGCCATCGCGGCCGGGTTGACGTCCGGGTCGAACGAGGGAGCGCGCCGGTGCTCGTCTTCAACTCGCTGCCGTGGCCGGTCGAGACCGACGTCGAGCTCGAGTTCGGAGCTTTCCGCGAGGAGGCGGAGCTCGTTGACGCGGCCGGCACGCCGGTGCCGCTCCAGCGCACGACGTCGGAGGCGACGGTTGCCGGCTGGCGTCGTCGCCTGGTTTTCCCGGCCAGCCTGCCGGCACTCGGGCACCGGCTGTACCGGCTCCGGCCGACGTCCATGCCGAGCGCGGCGACCGCCGGCCTGACCCGACCCACGCTGGCTCGCGATCGGGCCGCCAG
>CAWBQM010000008.1:0-44585 GCA_963790955.1 uncultured Chloroflexia bacterium | reverse complement strand
ACCATGTGTGGCTCCTCCTCGCCAGGAATCCAATACCCATTTGGGGCTACCACACCGCGGCACACATGAAAAAGCTCCGCGTCTCGACATCACTGCCGAGACGGGACTTGTCAATTCATCGTCCCGAGGTAGGTCGATGAACGTTCTACTCCCTGCCTCCTACCATTGTCAAGGGGATGCCGAATGGTTGTGGTCGCGAGAGCTCGATCGCTTAGCGCCCGCGCCAGGATCGGCGCAAGGTTCGCTCGCGGCATCGAGCCCCAGGACCAAGTCCGTCGGCGAGCGACAGGCACGCCACGGCGTCGCCCGGCCTCCACGATCAGCCCGTAGGCGAGCACCGGCCGTGGCAGGCGAGCCCTACCTCGGATGGCAGCATGTGCGGCAGCACGAGCCCGGGCGAGACGACCGATCCGATGCCCAGGCTGCGGGGGTGGCTGTTGAGGGTTCGCGCCACGCCCGTGGAGTCGAACGCCAGCGTGTGGAGCAAGAGCCAGCCCCCCGATCGGCGTCACCCGGCTGCCCCGCCTGCGGCCGCCGCGTGAGCACGATCCGGATGCCAGGCGCTCCATGACGAAGTCGACCGCCCTGATCGTCGGCACGCAGGCCATGGACGGTCTCGAGGTTGACCGCCTTCGGGCCCACCCGCGGCGAGGGCGGCCGCCAGGAGGTTCGGCAGGTCGATATCCCGGAACAGCACCCCGGCATCGCGGATCGGTGGCAGTCGGACGGGCTCGCGCGCGCTGACGCCCGAGCACCCAGCGGCAGCCGGGGTGGCACGTGCCTACCGGCCATCGAACTCCCACAGGCCCCTGCGAGCTTGTCGTCACGCCCGTCGCGCCGGCGGCGAGGATGGCGCGCACGTCGGCCGGGGTACGGACGAACTCTCCGGCCAGGACCGGCACGGCGAAGTGCGGAATGAGGTGCGCGATCGACGGCAGGATCCACGCCCGGCAGCACCTCGACGATGTCCGGGCTCGAGCGCGACAGGGCGGACAAGCGCGGTGTCGAGATGGCTGCGCCGGGACAGGAGCAGGCGTTCGATGGCAACGACCCCCGCTCATGGCGGATGACCGAGATCAGCCGACCGTGGGAGGTGATGATCGCGTTGACCTCCGACCTCGCCAGCCAGGCCACGCCGACCGGATCGTCCCGGATGCCCGCCACGAGGTCGAGGTGAACGGCCACGAGCTTGCCCGCGGCGTGGATGCGGCGCACGACGGGCGCCAGCTCGAGCCCGTTGCCGCGGAGGATGAACAGGATCGGCGCCCGGCTGTCGATGGCTGCATCGAGATGACGATCGGCGACGACGGCGGCGCAGCACGGCGCCCTGGCCAGGCGCGACACGAACTCGGCGGCCGATGGTGCCCGGTAGGCCCGGGTCGATCGAGCGCGGTCGGAGGGGATTCCTGCGTCGGTCATCACGGGTCGATCAGGATCGTTCGGACCGCAGCCTGCCTCACGCCTCGGGTGCGAGGGCCTCGCCGAGACCTGCCTCGACGGCCTCCCCGATCGTGGTCAGGGCATCGTCGGCGTCGTCCCCGTCGGCCCGTCACCTCGATCTCGGACCCCTTCGTGACCCCCAGCGTGAGCACGCCCAGGATGCTCTTCGCGTCGGCCGGAGCCCCGTCGCGGGTGACGTTGCGGACGGTGATCTTCGAGCCGAACCGGCCAGCTGTCTTCACGAACAGGGCCGCCGGTCGAGCATGGAGCCCGGACGGATTCCGAACAACAAGACGGACTGAGCTCATCGACTGACACCCTTGTCGAGGTCGCGCGCCGCATCGGCGGCGGCGACGACTTCTGCGACCGACTGGCCGATGCTGGCCTGGACCGCGGCCACGACTGCGCCTTCCACGAGCGGTCCCGACGAGATGATGACAGGCCCGGCAAGCGGTGGGGCAAGCATCTCGATCGCGCTCTCCGCCCGGCCAGGATGGCGCTGCCCGAGATCACCGATCACGACGACACCCCGGCCCCGGCATCGGCGCGCCCGATCGCCGCCGCGATCCCGTCCGCGTCGGTGCCGATCGAGCCGTCCGGCTGTCCGCCGACGCCTTCCACATCCGGACGTCCTCGCCTGCCATCTGGCGGGCAAGCTCGACGACGCCCTCGGCGATGCGCCGGGAATGGGACACGATCACGATGCCGACGAGCGGCGGCTCCTGACTCATGTGGTCACTCCGATGCTGGACGGCCGGCGCATGGGTCGCCGCCCGGTGCTGAAGCCACGAAGCGCCGGGCATCGGCCCGGCGCTTCGCGACGTGGTCCCGGTCAGCTCGCGGCCGCGAGGGCGTCCCGGAATGACTCGAACAGGATGGTGGTGCTCGTCGCACCAGGATCCTGATGTCCTGCCGATCGCTCGCCGAGGTAGCTCGCGCGACCCTTGCGTGCGACAAGCGGGGTGATGCGGTCGCGGCCCGCCGCCGCCGCGGTCGCGGCCGCCGACAGCGCCGCGCCAAGATCGCCCTCGGCGCGGGCCTCGAGCGCCTCGACGGCCGGCGTCATCGCGTCGACCATCGTCTTGTCATCGAGGTTGGCCTTGCCCCGCTGGACGACACCCTCGAGTGCCGCCCGCAGCGCTTGTGCGAGCTGCGGGCCACTGATCTCGCGGGCGTCGCCGAGCGCGGTGCCCAGGCGCAGGAAGAGCGTGCCGTAGAGCGGCCCGCTCGCCCCGCCCACCGTCGAGATGAGCTTCATGCCGACTTGCTTGAACAGCGTGCCGGCATCGCCGTCCGCGAGCCCCGGCAGGAGCTCGCGCGCGGCGGTCATCCCGCGGTCCATGTTGATGCCATGGTCGGCATCGCCGATCGCCGAATTGAGCGCCGTCAGCTCCTCGCGGGCGGCGTGGATCCGGTCCGCGAACGTTTCGAGAACCGAGGCCAGTTCGGGCGTCGTGATGCCCATCGGTCAGACTCCCCAGCGCAGCGCGGGGGTGTGGACCGGTGCGTCCCAGAGCCGCGTCAGCTCGTCGTCGAGCCTGAGCAGGGTGATCGAGCAACCCGCCATCTCGAGTGAGGTGATGTAGTTGCCGACCAGGTTGCGCGAGATCGTGATGCCACGGCCGGACAGGATCTCGTTGAGCTTGCGATAGATCACGTACAGCTCGATGAGCGGCGTGCCGCCCATCCCGTTCACGAACGCGAGGACGCGATCGCCGCGCTGGAATGGCAGATCGTCGATGATCGGCATGGCGAGCATCTCGGTGATCTCGTCGGCCGTGGCCAGCTTGCGGCGTTCCCGACCCGGCTCACCGTGGATGCCGATACCGATCTCCATCTCGTCGTCGCCGATCTCGAACGTCGGCTTGCCCGCGGCCGGCACCGTGCACGAGGTCAGGGCCATGCCCATCGAGCGGACGTTGTCCTGGACCTTCTCGCAGAGTGCCTTGACCGCGGCCAGATCGGCGCCTTCCTCAGCCGCCGCACCGACGATCTTCTCGGCCAGCACGGTCCCGCCGACGCCACGCCGGCCGGCCGTGTACAGCGAGTCCTTGACCGCCACGTCGTCGGCGATCACGACCGCCTCGACGTCGATCCCGTCGGCCCTGGCCAGCTCGGCCGCGAGGTCGAAGTTCATGACGTCGCCGGTGTAGTTCTTGACGATGTGGAGGACCCCCGCGCCGCCGTTCACCGCCCGCGTCGCGGCCAGCATCTGGTCGGGCACAGGCGACGTGAACACCGCGCCGGGGCAGGCGGCGTCGAGCATGCCGCGCCCGACGAAGCCGCCGTGCATCGGCTCGTGCCCAGAGCCGCCGCCGGAGATCACACCGACCTTGCCCTGCCGCGGCGCGTCGCTCCGGACGACGATGTTGGGCTCCTCGATCCGGATCAGGTCGGCGTGGGCCGCCGCCATTCCGGCGAGCTCCTCGTCGACGAGGTGCTCGGGGTCGTTGATGAGTTTCTTCATCGATGCTCCCCTATGTTGACTCACGCAGGACGCTCGGCCCGAAGCGCCGCCGTCAGCCGGCGGCCTTCATGATGAAGTTGGCGAAGGCGGCCTGATACACGATCGCGGCCACCACACCACCGATGATCGGACCCACGACCGGGATCCAGCTGTACTCCCAGTCGCTCGTGCCCTTGCCCGGGATGGGCAGGACGGCGTGCGCGATGCGCGGCCCGAGGTCTCGGGCGGGGTTGATCGCGTATCCGGTCGTGCCGCCCAGGCTGAGACCGATGACGACGACCAGGAGGCCCACCGGCAGGGCGCCGAGGGAGGCCAGGCCGGCCGCGTTGCCATTCGCGCCGAAGAGCAGGATGACGAACACGAGCATGAACGTGCCGATGATCTCGGACACGAGGTTCCAGCTCATGCTCCGGATGGCCGGGCCGGTGCTGAACACGGCCAGCTTGAGGCCCGGATCGTCGGTCTCGGCCCAGTGCGGGTAGTAGTGCAGGAAGACCACGACCGCGCCCAGGAACGCACCGACCATCTCACCGGCCAGGTACCACGGCACCTGATCCCAGGGCGTGCCCTTGGTGCTGTCGAGCGTGTTCCACGTGGCCAGGCCGAGGGTCACCGCCGGATTGAGGTGGGCGCCGCTGAACGGGCCGGCCACGACCACGCCCGCGAAGACCGCCAGGCCCCACGCCAGGGTGATGACGATCCAGCCGCTGTTCTGGGCCTTGGATTTGTTGAGCAGGACACCGGCCACGACCCCGTCACCGAGGATGATCAGGGTGCCGGTGCCGAAGACTTCCGCCAGGAACTTCTCCACCATGTGTGGCTCCTCCAGAGGTGGTGTCGCGCACGCGTCCGCAGCAGGGGCGGACCGGTCGCTCGCTCGGCAGTCCCTCGCTCCCGCTGCCCTCCTGGCCCGGATGACGCGCGCCGCGGCAACGTCGCCGTCGCGCCGACCCCGGAGTCCCTCTCGCGCGCACGATCGGCGCGCTGGCCTACGCTCAGGCTAGTCGCCGAATCGGGCACGAATCATCAAAGGATCGTCGAAGTTGTCCGGCCCGATCCCAGGCGGCGGCGCGTGTGCCGCCTGGGCCGAAAGGGTCGCGGGCAGCGCCGATCGGTCGCTCCTGCTGGTCAGGACCGCGCCGGGCCCGCGGTCGGCTCGGGCCGCATCAGACGGTCGAGTCGCCGGACACGGCGTCGGCCAGTGCCCGGATCAGGATGGCGGCGGAGGAGGCGCCCGGATCGCGATGGCCGATCGAGCGCGGGCCGAGATAGCTTGCGCGACCCCGGAGCGCGAGCATCGGGACGGTCGAGTCGGCCCCGGCGTCGGCCGCGTCCGCCGCGGCGCTGAGTGCCGCATGCCGAGAACGTCCATCCGCGATCGCTGAGCGAGCCGCCGCAACCGCGGGCTCGAGCGCGTCGAGCATCGTCTTCTGGCCGGGCGCCGATCGACCGAGCGCCGCGATCGCCCGGGTCGCCTCGGCGAGCGCCTCGACGATCGGGTCGGTCGGTGGGACCAATGGCCTGACCCCGCTTCGCCGGGTGTCGTCCTCGCGGGCCAGGGGCGACCGGGCCGACGGGGCCGACGGGGCCGCAACCAGCGTTTCCCCGCCGCGCATGAGGGCACGACCGTACAGGGCGCCGCTGGCACCGCCGACTGTCCCGAGAATCAGGCGTCCGGCGGCGAGCACCATCGACCCGCCGGCCTCCCATTTGGTCGCGAGCGCATCCGCATCGGGCCCGGTCACGCCCGACTCGCGCTCGGCCGGCGGGGCCGCCGTCACCGGCGCGACCAGGTCCCCCGCGTCGAGACGGGCCACGATCAGCCCGAAGCCGCGATCGAGGTTGATTCCGTGATCGGCGTCGCCGATGGCCGCGTCGAGCTCGGTCAGCCATGGGCGGGCGTCATGAATTCGCTGTGCGGCGGACCGCAGCCAGGCCTCGACGACGGATCCCCGTACAGGCGGCCGGTCAGTCATGGGCTCGGCGCACCCCGGAAACGCGCCCGATCCGCGAGGCGTCCATCGCCGCGCCCGATCACATCCGCGACCCGATCACGGGCCCGGGATCTTGGGTGCGCTCGACGCCGTATCGGCGACCGCCGCGACTCCGGCGAGCGTGCCTCCGCCGGCCGATTCGATCGCCGCCAGGATCGCGCCCTCGACGATCGGCCCGACGCTGAGCCTGATCCTCGAGCGCTGCCCAGCGTCGAGGGCCTCGACCGCGATGTCGAACGCCAGCAACCCGCTGCCCAGGTCGAACAGGACCACCGCGCCCTCCCCGCGAGATGCCTCGAGCGCGTCGCGAAGCGCGCGTTCGACGCTGGGTGCGCTCGTCCCAAGGCCGCCGCCCGAGGTCCCGGCCGCGACCCTGACCGGCACGTTCGGGGCCGTCTGGCCAAGCATGGTGGCGAGGCCACGCCCGACGTCCGGACTGTGGGCGATCAGCACGATGGCGATCACCTGAGCCCCGCCCTCCCTTCGACGTGCACCGCCGACGCCTACACTGACGGCCGATGAGCATAGGCGCATCCGTGCCGGTTCGCGACGTCACACGCGACGACGTGGTCGCCTACCTGCGGCGCGCGGCGCGGGCGGTGGAACGCCACGCCCGCCTGCTCGACCGACTCGACGCGGCGCTCGGCGACGGCGATCACGGCGAGAACATGGTGACCGGGCTCGGTGCCGTGCTGGAGGCGATGGACGATCCGGGTCACGAGGGCGGGTCCGATCTCGACACGTCGATCTCCGGCCTCCTCTTGCACGTCGGCAGCGTCCTCGTGGCGAGCGTCGGCGGCGCGAGCGGGCCGCTGTACGGGACCGCGTTCATCGAGGCCGGGTTCAGCGTCCGCGGCAGCCCGGCCCTCGACGTGGAGCATCTGGCCGTTGCGCTCGAGGCCGCCGCTGCCGGGCTCGCCCGCCGAGGCCACTGCGCGCGCGGCGACAAGACGATCCTCGACGCCCTCGAGCCGGCCGCGGCAGCACTGCGCGAGGCGGCCGAGCACGGAGCGGATCCACGGTCCGGCCTGGTGGCGGCCATCCGGGCCGCACACGCTGGCATGCGCTCGACGACCCCGCTCGTCGCGCGGCGCGGCCTCGCACTGCGCCTCGGGGAGCGGTCGCGCGGCCACCAGGACCCGGGTGCCACGTCGTGCTTCCTGCTCCTTCGCGCCGCCATCCCCTCGACGACGATGACCGCTTATGGCTCGGCCGGCCAGGGCTCGGCAACCGTGAGCCGCCGGCCATGAACGACACGCGGGCGAGGCGCGCGGAGGACGCCCGGCGGACCCATCCCGCACCCGGCCTCGCGACCGACCCACGACCACCGTCGACTGTCGCCGACACGGGCCTGGAGGCCCGGCTCGCCGCGCGCATCATCGAGCTCGAAACCGAACAGCGCCGCATCTTCGACGACGCCCAGCGGCAGGCCGACGTCATGTTCGCGCAGTACCAGCTCAGTCAGCTGCTGGCCGGCGTGGACACCCTCCCCGAACTGGCCCGTGTCGTGCTCGCCGAGCTCGTCCGGACGACGGATGCCGAAGCCGCCGCCCTGTGGCTCCGATCCGACACTGACGCGACGCTACGTCTCACGGCCAGCCTGCGCAGATCGGCCGTGCCGGCGGACGCGTCATGGACCCCGCCCCCGAGTCTCCTGGACGACGCGGACGCGGGCTCGGTCGAGGCCTGGGCCCGCACGAGCGGCTGGGCCGGCGTGGCACTCGACGCGCCCGATCCCGATCCGGCCGACGACCACGGTCCGTATGGACGTCCCGGAGCGGCCGGCGCCCCGACCCGCCAGGGTCGGACGGAGCGCGCTCCTGTCCTCGGCTGGGTCGCCGTTCGAGCCGGCAGTGATGGTCGTCTCGCGTCGGGCGCCGAACGCTTCCTGGGCCGCGTCCGGCACGAGCTGGGGATGGCGTTCCGGACGGCGAAGCTTCGAGCGGCGCTCGAACGGGAGCGCGCGGCCCTGGGCGCGATCCTCGACGGAGCGGGCGACGCCATCGTGGCCGTCGACGCCGAGCGGCGGGTCGTGCGCTCGAACCGCGCTGCCCTGGCGCTGCTCGAGGGTTCGGACGTCACGGGCGCGCAGGTGGAGGCGGCCATCGGAGCCCGGTGTCGCGAGTTCCTGGGCTGCGGCGGCAGCGAGGACGAGCCGGACGCAGCGGCACGCTGCGGCGCCAGGTGTCCATTCGCGGAGGTGCTCGAGGACGGCGAACCGATCGGCCGTGAGCAGATCCTGCGCGGCTCGCTCGGCGACGTACCCGTCGGGGCGTCCTACGCCCGGATGTCGGACCCGGGACTTGGCGCCGTCGCGGTCATGCGCGACCTCCGGCCCTCGCGAGCGCAGGATGAGTTCCGGACCAATTTCGTGACATCCATCTCACACGACCTGCGCACGCCGCTCGCAATCGTGTCAGGCTACGTCCAGACACTCCTCCATCTCGAGCTCGACGAGGCGACCCGGCGACACTACCTGGAGCGCGCCGCGACGACGGTCAACCGGCTGAGCGACCTGGTCGGCGAGATCGTGCGGATCGCGGAGCTCGAGAGCGACGCATTCGTGCTCTCGCGACGGCCGACGGACGTGGCCGAGCTCGTCGATTCGCTTGCGCCCGAACTTGCCGACGAGATCGGGATGCCGCGTCTCGACGCCGACCTCGAGCCCGAGCTGCCGGTGGTCGACGTCGATCCCGCTCGGATCCAGCGCGCGCTCTCGAATCTGGTCGCGAACGCGGCCAAGTACGGGGTGGGCCCGAGCGGAAGCGTGCGCCTTCGTGCCCGGCGCGATGAGGGCGTGGTGGTCGTGACGATCGAGGACGACGGACCCGGCATCGAGCCGGCCGATCGCGAGCGCATCTTCGAGCGCTTCTATCGGGGCCGGGCGGCGCGCGCCTCGGCCGTGCCCGGCAGTGGCCTCGGCCTGTACCTGGCGCGCCGGCTCGTGGAGGCGCACGGGACGTGGATCCGCCTCGAGGATCGCGAGCACGGCACGGCGATCTCGCTCGCCCTACCGATCGCGAAGGTCCCGCGGCTCGCGCCGACGATCCGCCGAACCGACAGTTCCCGACATGAGCGCGCCCCACCTGTCCGCCCGAATCCTCATCGTCGAGGATCAGCCGGAGTTCGCGGAGCTTGTCGGGCTGTGGTTGCGCCAGCGCGGCTGGGACCCGGCCTACGCGGCGAGCGGCACGACGGCGCTCGCCGTCCTTCGAGCATGCCGCGGCCGATGCCCATGCGTTCGACCTCGTCCTGCTCGACGTCGGTATCCCGGCCCCGGACGGCTGGCAGGTGCTGAGCCGCATCCGCAGCCTGAGCGATGTTCCGATCCTGCTCGTCACCGCCCGCGGGTCGGAGCAGGACAAGCTGCGCGGTCTCGCTGCCGGTGCGGACGACTACGTCACCAAGCCGCTAAGCTTCCCGGAGCTCGTGGCGCGGGTCGAGGCGGCCCTCCGACGTCGCCGGCCCGCGCGATCCGGACGCGCCGGCGCCGGATCGGGCCGAATCGCTCGACGTGGTCCGGCGCGGCAGCCTCGTGCTCGATGTCGGGCGCCATCGCGTCAGCGTCGACGGCGCCGAGGTCCACCTCTCGCCGACGGAGTTCCGGCTCCTGCACCAGCTCGCGAGCGCGACCCGGTGCGCTCGTGCGCCACGTGGACCTGCTCGAGGCGGTGTGGGGCGCCGCATACCGCGACGAGACGCATCTCCTCCAGGTCACGATGCGCAACCTTGCGGGCCAAGCTCGGCTCCGACGGGCGGCGCCGGCAGTTCGTCGAGACCGTGTACGGCCTGGGCTATCGCTTCACGTCGGGCTGACCGACCACCACCTGTCGGACGACCTGGCCGTGCCTCTGGCCGGCGCGCGCGACCGGCCTTCAGGCCGCCGCGGCGGACGCGTCGACGTTGCTCGCCTTCGCGGACAGATCCGTGCATCTGGCGCGTCAGGACGAGGCCGAGGAGGAGGACCACGGCACCGGAAGCAAACGCACCCGCCAGCCCTGCCCAACCCGGATCCCCGGCCCGACCCGCGGCAGCGATGATCGCCCCGCCCACGCCGGTGCCGAGCGCGGTTCCGAGCACATCGAGCAGCTGCAGGGCGGACGTCGCCGACCCCTCCTCGCCGGGCGCGGCCTCCTTGAGAACCGTCAGCGACAACGGCGCGTAGGCCATGCCCATGCCCAGTCCGGCGACAGCCCAACCGGCCATGCCCGACCGCGACCGGCAGGTCGCGGACGAGCACGCTGCCGAACAGCACGACCCCCAGCGCGGTCGTCAGGAAGCCCGCACGCACCAGTCGCCGAGCACCGAGCCGGCCGATCTGGCGGGCCTGGAGCCAGGCCCCCGACGTCCACGACACGGTCGCACCCGTCAGCGCGATCCCGGCGACCGACGCGTCGAGACCTCGCCACTGCTCGAGCGCCAGGGTCACGTACGCGTCCGTCGCGAAGAACCCGAACGTCAGCATGCCCCGCAGCAGGATCGTCGCCGGCAGCCCGTTCGCGGCGCGAATCGTGCCCTTCGGGGTGAGCCGGTGCACCGCCACGAGCCCGAGCGGCACCCCCGAGACCAGGCCGACGGCGAGGCCGACCGGCGAGTCCGACGACAGCCCGGCCAGGGCCAGGGCGGCTCCGAGGGCGGCCATGATCGCCCATGGCAGGCGCCGGTAGGAGGCGCGGGCGGCGGAGTGCTCGCCGGCGCTCGGGGCCGCGGGCACGGCCGCCAATGACGGCAGGGTCAGGGCGCCGGCCAGGGCGATGAGCGGCAGCAAGCCCGAGGAACACGAAACGCCAGTGCAGGTGCTCGCCCACGAGCCCGGCGATGGCCGGCCCGACGATGCCCGGCAGGACCCATGCGGTGGATAGCGTCGCGAACATCCGCGGCCGCAGGAATTCGGGCATCGAGCGACCGATCGCCACGTACGCCGTGGGCGGGATGGCCCCACCGCCGAGGCCCTGGAGCAGCCGGCCGCCGACGAGGACCGGCATGGACGGGGTCAGTCCGTCGATGAGCAGGCCGATCGCGAACAGGCCGAGTCCGGCCAGGAACGGCGGCACGAGCGAGCCGCGGTCGATCAGCCCGCCGACCACGACGATGCCGATCAGGTTGCCGAGGAAGAACGCGCTGAACACCCAGCCGTACAGCTCGGGCATGCCCAGCTCGCCCTCGACGATGGGCATGACGGTCGAGACCGCGAGCGACTCGAATGCCACGAGCGTGATCGTGAGAATCAGCCCGATCGAGAGCGCGCGCCGCTCGGGCGACCACAGGCTGTCGTTCATCGCAGCCTGCCGACCAGGGGAGCCAGCTCGTCCACCGCGCCGATCATGAAGCACGAGATGCCGAGCTCCTCGCGAGCGCGCCGGAACTTGTCCGCCAGGCCGTCGATCGAGCCGATGAAGATCTGGGGCGACTCGAGAACCTCGTCGACACTCAGCTCGTGGCCCGTCCGGGCGGTGAGCCGATCCGCGACCGTGCGCGCCTCGGCCCGAGCGTGGTCGGTCACGATGACCGGTGCGGCCGAGGGATAGATGTTGAGCTCGAGCTGATCGAATTCGGTCGCCCGCCGCCGCGCGCACCCAGGCGACCTTCTCGGCGGTGGCCGCGAATGTCAGGCTGCGTGGGTCCGTGCGCTGATTGGCGAGGGTTCGTGGCGCCAGGCTCACGATGTCGGCCTCGCGCCCGGCGAGCGACAGCACGCGCCGCCCGCCGCCACCGATCATCAGCGGCGGATGCGGCCGCTGGATGGGCTTGGGCCGCGCGTCATAGCCGGCGATCCGATAGTGCTCGCCTTTGAACGTGAACGGCCCCTCCGCGAACAGGCCCTTGAGCACGGCGATCGATTCGGCCAGCCGCGCAACCCGTGTCCCGACCGGATCGAATGCCAGGCCGATGGCGTCATACTCGGCCCGATTCCAGCCGGCGCCGATCCCGATCTCGAGTCGGCCCCCGCTGAGCACGTCGATGCTGGCCAGATCCTGGGCCAGGATGGCCGGATGCCGCAGGTCGTTGTTGAGCACGAAGGTGCCGACACGGAGCCGGTCGGTGACCGCGGCGATCGAGGCCATGGCCGGGATCGGCGCGAGCTGGTCGATCAGGTGGTCCGTGATCGACAGGACGTCGATGCCCAGGCCCTCGGCGCGGCGAGCCTTCTCGGTCAGGTCGGCGAGGCCGGTGACGGCGACCGCCTCGGCGATGAATCGAAATGGGCGCACGGCGCGATTGTCTCCGAAGGACTCGGGATCGGCTCGGGCCACGCCGGCACGAGTCCGTCGGGGGCAACCAACCGGCGCGTCGCGAGGCAAACGAAAAGCCCCCGGCGAACCGGGGGCTTTCGATCCGTGATCGACGCCGGTCAGCCGGCGACGCCGCTCATGGTGCGGACGTTGACCGCGCGCGGGCCCTTGGGGCTCGACTGGGTGTCGAACTCGACGCGCTCGCCGCCGACCAGGCGGTCGAAATCGAGCGACGCCTGGACGCCGTCGCGGTGGAAGAAGTAATCGCGACCGTCCTCGGCGGTGATGAAGCCGAAGCCGCGATCGGCGATGACCTTCTTGATGGTTCCGGTGGCCACTGTGACCTCCACGTCTCTTCTCGAAGTCGGGTCTGTACGCACGGCCCGTCGAGAAGAGGGGATCGACCACGCACACACCCCCGGTCGTTCCGAAGGCACCCGAATCGTACTCGAAACCGTGGCAGGCCGCCGTGATCGGGTCCCTCTGCGATCGGAGCGCGAGGCGGCGGGCCAGCGGGCGCTACCGACCCCATCGGACGCGCGTCAGACGAGCAGCCGGATGAGCTCGCCCGCGACGTGCAGCGATTCGACCGTGGGCAGGATGGGGTTGTTGATCGTGAAGCCGGTGAAGCCCATGGCGATGTAGGGCTGCAGCGCCTCGGCCGCCTGCTCGGGCCCCACCGGCGTCATCGACGCCCGACGCTCGGGCGGCAGATGCTCGAGCAGGCTTCGGGCGTGGCGCTCGTCCGCCGCGAGCAACACGGGGCTGGCCATGGTGCGTTCGATCGTGGCCGGATCGCGCCCGACCGCCTCGCAGTGGCGCTCGAGCACCTCGTTCTTGTGTCGAAGGGTCTCGATCCCGAGCGGGAACCAGTGGGTCATGTCAGCGTGCTTCGCCGCGATCCGAAGGGTGCGCTGCTCGCCACCGCCGCCGACGAGGATGGGCGGCCCGCCGGGTTGAATGGGTCGCGGGACGTTCAGGGCGTGGTCGATGGAGTAGTACCGGCCCTGGAAGCTCGGCCGTTCCTCGGTGAACATGAGCGTCGCGATCGTGAGCGCCTCGTCGAGGCGATCCATTCGTTCCCCGACAGGCGGGAACGGGATGCCATAGCCGCGGTGCTCGTCCTCGTTCCAGCCCGCCCCGAGGCCGAGGATCGCGCGGCCGGACGAGATCACGTCGAGCGTCGTCACGATCTTGGCCAGGACCGCGGGGTTGCGGTAGGTCACACCGGTCACGAGCGTCCCCAGGCGGACGCGGTTCGTTCGCGCCGCGATCGCGGACAGCAGCGAATACGACTCGAACATCGGGTCGGTCTCCTGGCCGACGCCGCGGATCTGGTAGAAGTGGTCCATCACCGTGACCAGGCTGAAGCCGGCATGCTCGGCCGCGCAGGCCAGCTCGACGATGTGGTCGAACAGGCGTTCCCGGGGCACGTCCGGGTACGTGTAGTACGGGATGTGATAGCCGAACCAGGGTCGCATGCGGATCTCCGGGCAGCGATGTGCGCGCGGCCGTCAGCAGTGGCCGCCCACCTACGCTACTGCGTTCCCGAGATTTCGGGGCGGTGCGGGTCGGAGGCGCGATATGCCACCGCGTCGATCTCGACGGCGGCACCCAGCGCCAGCTCGGCTCGTCCGACCGTGATCCGCGCCGGCGGCTCGCCCTCGATGACCGACAGGTACGCCTCGTTCATCGCGCCGAAATCGCCGATGTCCGCGAGGTACACGTTGACCTTGACGAGATCGGCCAAACCGGCGCCCGCCTCGGCCAGGATGGTGGCGATGTGACCGAGGGCACGCCGGGTCTGGGGACCGGCGCCACCCTCGACCAGCTCGAGCCCAGGTCCGACCGTGCCCAGGGTGCCCGAGACGAAGATGAAGTCGCCCGCCACGACAGCGTGGCTGAAAGCTGGTAACTGGCCGAGACCCGCGACGCTGATGTGCCTGCTGCTCATCGATGGAGTATGGCTCAACCCGAATCGACGACATCGACCGCATTCGAGAGGTGCGCGACAACCGCCTGGGTGAGCTGCCACACGCGCACCGGGTCGCGTGGCAGCCGGATCCGAACCTGGTTCGACCCGAACATGAGGTCGCCTGCGCTGACACCCGGCAGGGCGGTGCCGCCGGCTCCGAGCAGGCGCATCGCGGTCGCCCGCGACAGGCCGGCGCCGAAGCGCACGACGAGAAGGCCGTCCTCGCGCGAGATCGACGATACTCCGGCACCCTCGGCCGCGAGCCGCAGCTCCGCGACCTCGACCAGGCGCAGGACCGGATCGGGCATCGGGCCGAAGCGATCGGTCACCTCTTGCCGGAACGCCGCAAGATCGCCCGCCGAGCGTGCTCTCGCCAGGCGCCGGTACAGCTCGAGCTTCTGTGCCACGTCCGGCACGTACGCGTCGGGCAGATGCGCCTCGAGTGGCAGGTCGACGACCGCCTGGGGCGTCTCGACGACCGGCTCACGACCCTCGAGCGACGCCTTGCGGCCCTCGACCGCCTCGGCCAGGAGACGCGAATACAGGTCGAAGCCGACCGCGGCCATGTGCCCCGACTGCTCCGCACCCAGAATGTTGCCCGCGCCGCGGATCTCGAGATCGGCCAGCGCGATCTGGAAGCCCGCGCCAAGCTCCGAGGCGTTGAAGATCGCCTGGAGTCGCTTGCGGGCCTCGTCCGAGAGCCGCTCCCGCCGGCGATACAGGAGATACGCGTACGCCCGCCGCGACGACCGCCCGACCCTGCCGCGGAGCTGGTAGAGCTGGGCCAGGCCGAGGGTGTCGGCGCGGTCGATGATGATCGTGTTCGCGTTCGGGATGTCGAGGCCCGATTCGATGATCGTCGTGCACACCAGCACGTCGGCCTCGCCGTCGGCGAAGGCGAGCATGACCCGCTCGAGCGCCGTCTCGACCATCTGGCCGTGGCCCACGACGATGCCCGCGTCCGGCAGCATCCGCCGCAGCTGCTCGGCCTGGGCCTCGATCGTCTCGACCCGGTTGTGCACGTAGAACACCTGGCCGCCCCGATCGAGCTCGCGCAGGATGGCGTCGCGCACGAGACCCGCCGACGCCTCGGCCACGCGGGTCTGGATCGGGAGACGGTCCTCGGGCGGCGTCTCGATGACCGACAGGTCGCGCACCCCGGCCAGGGCCAGGTTGAGCGTCCGCGGAATGGGCGTCGCCGAGAGGGTGATCACGTCGACCTCGCGACGCAGTCGCTTCAGGCGCTCCTTCGCCGCGACCCCGAAGCGCTGCTCCTCGTCGACGACGACGAGGCCCAGGTTGCGGAACGACACGTCCTTCGAGAGCAGCCGGTGCGTGCCGATGACGAGGTCGACCGTGCCGTCGGTGAGGCCTGCCACGGTGCGCTCCTGATCCGCCCGGGCCACAAACCGGGACAGCAGCCGGATGGTGATCGGGAACGCGCCGAAGCGCTGCGTGAACGTGCGGTAGTGCTGGTCGGCGAGCACGGTCGTTGGCACGAGCACGGCGACCTGCAGGCCGTCCTGGATGGCCTTGAACGCCGCCCGCAACGCGACCTCGGTCTTGCCGTAGCCGACGTCGCCGACGACGAGCCGGTCCATCGGCCGGCCGGCCTCCATGTCGACCTTGACCTCGGCGATCGCCCGCAGCTGATCGACCGTCTCCTCGTACGGAAAGCTCGCCTCGAGCTCGGCCTGCCAGGGCGTGTCCTCGCCGAACGCGTGGGCGTGCGCCGCCGAGCGCGCCGCGTACAGCTCGAGCAGCTCCTCGGCGAGGTCATCGACAGCCTTGCGCACGCGCTGCTTCGTGCGCAGCCACTCCGTGCCACCCAGCTTCGAAAGCTGCGGATGCTCGCCGCCGCTGTAGCGCGACAGGCGGTTGATCTGCTCGACCGGGACGAAGATCTTGTCGCCGCCCGCGAAGCTGAGCTCGAGGAAGTCACGGTCGTCGCCGGTGCCGCCCGAGCGCCGCAGCATCTGCTCGTAGCGGGCGATGCCGTGGTCGACGTGGACGACCAGGTCGCCCGGCGACAGGCGCTCCAGGATGTCGCGCGGAACGACCCTGCGGAGGGCCTTCGGCCGGCGGACGCGAACCGACCCGAACAGCTCGCGATCGGTGACGAACGTGAGCCGCTCCGGGCCGCCGGCGAAGCCGCCGTTGAGCGACCGCTCGACAAGGGCGATCGCGCCCGGTGGCGGCGGCTCGGCCACCCGATGCACGACCGCGGTCGGTCGGCCGGCGTCCGTGAGGATCTCCGCCAGCCGCGCGGCCTGGTCCGAGGTGAGCACGATCCGGTTTCCGTCCTGGCGCCAGTGGTCGATCGCCTCATCGAGCGATGCCGTCCGCCCGGGTGGCAACTGCGGCTCGCGCCAGCCGAACAGGTCGCCCGAGCTCAGCCCTCCGCCCGCGAGGCCCACGCGCTCCGGCAGCTCGCTCTCCCAGGTCAGCTCGAGGGTCCGGGCGCCGAGCATCGCCGATTTCCACTCCCGTGAGCCGAGATACGTCGACGGCCAGCGTGCAGGCAGCTCGTCGGCCGCCTCGAGCTCGGCTCGCCGCTCCTCGGCCTGGCGCCACAGGAACTCCGACGCGTCGGCGAGATCGCCGGGCTCGTCGAGGACGACGAGCGTGCCGGTCTCGAGGCCAAGGTGGTCGATGCCCGTCGACGGCGCGAGCACGCCCGCCCAGACCTCCGCCGCGTCCCCCACGCCAACGGCTCGACCGGCCGACGTCCCGTCCGGGCGCCCATCCGACCCGGGCCCACCGGCACGATCGGACGCCTGGCCGTCATCGCCCGACGTGCGCTCGAAACGCTCGAGGTCGGCCCCCAGGCGCTCGGGCAACCGGAGCGCCAGCCGTCCGAGCCGCGCGCGGATCGCCGCAACGCCGTCGTGGGGCAGCAGGAACTCCGAGGCCGGGAGCAGCGTGATCGCGTCGGCCGATCGCACTGTGCGCTGGTCGGTCGGGTCGAACACCCGCAGCGAGTCGATCTCGTCGCCGAACAGCTCGATCCGGATCGGCAGCGGCTCTGATGGCGGGAACACGTCGACGATGCCGCCCCGGCGCGCGAACTCGCCGCGACCCGCGACCTCGACGACCGGCGAGTAGCCCAGGTCGAACAACGCACGAAGCAAAGCCGACTGGTCGAGCCGGCTGCCGACCGCAAGGGTGCGCGGCTCGACGGGCACATCCGCCGGCGCGATCGTGTGCTGCAGGAGGGCCTGGACGCTCGCGACCAGGATCCGAGCCCGGCCGCCGCGCCACGCGGACAGGGCCGCAACCCGGGCGGCGGTCTCGTCCGGCACGAGCTCGCTGCGCTCGTAGGCCAGCGCGCCGCGCGGCTCGAGGACCGCCACGGACTCCGCGTCGCCGAGCCACGCGCCAAGCTCCTCCGCCACCCGGTCACCGATCTCGGCGTCCCGGGCGACCCAGCACAGCCGCTCGCCGGCGGACAGGACGAGCGCCGCGGCCAGGTACGTCTTGGCACCGTGCGGCATCGACGCGAGCGCCACGTGGCGACCTCGCGTTCGCGGCTCGTCGGTCGGGCGACCGAGGCGCTCCCGGAGGCTCCCGAACGAGCCGGTCTGGGCGAGCAACGGCGGCAAGGTCGCAAGGTCGGGCAGGCGCCGGCCGGCACGCACCGGTGCCGAGCCGGGAACGGCGAGCTGGCGATCATGGGTCTGCCTGCCCCCGGCGGTCTGGCGCATTCCGCCGCGGCGACGGTCGATGCCCGCGCTCGCGTCCCGAGCCAGCTCGACCTCGGCCTCGGCCGATGCCCGATCGAGATCGACGTCGTCCGCGGCGGCCTCTTCGGTCAGCCGGGCGGCGTGGCGCTCGGCCCACTCGCGCGCGACCTTCTCCGCGAGCCGGCGCTCGCGCGTCGATCGCCCACGGAGGTCCTTCACGCCTCCTCCTGGCGAACCTTCCGCCAGCCCGTTCGGGTGCGCCGGATGCCGTCGGGACCGGGTGGCCCCTCGATCTCGCCCGCCGGCGCGGTGCGCTCGGCATCGGCCGGCCGAAGCTCGTACTTGTTGAAGCGGTTCGCGGCGCGGTTCGTGCCCTCACGTGCCCAGGCCTCGACCGCATCCGCCGCGGCATCGAGCAGCTCCTCGAGTCGTTGGCGCTCGTCCGGCTCGAACCGGCTCAGGACATGGTCGATGAAGCCGCGCCCCGGTGCGCCGATGCCCACCCGCAGGCGGCTGAACTTCTCGCTGCCGAGCTCGTCGATGATGGAGCGCAGCCCGTTGTGGCCGCCCGGTCCACCGCCCTCGCGGAAGCGCAGCTTGCCGAACGGCAGGTTGAAGTCGTCGCACACGATGAGCAGGTCGGGCAGTGGCGCGTGCTCGCGGGCGAGGAGCTTGCGGACCGCGAGCCCGGAGTCGTTCATGAACGTCAGGGGCTTGGCCAGGATCAGGTCCAGGCCGTGGAATTGGCCCTGGGCGATGGCGGACGCGTCGCGGGTGCGGCCGCGACCGCTCCAGCCGGCACGGTCGGCCACCCGGTCGAGCACCATCCAACCGATGTTGTGGCGGGTCTCGGCGTACTGACCACCGGGATTGCCGAGACCGACGACGAGCTTCAATCGGGACTCCGAACTGCAGGGCGGGCACGCATAAAGGGCCCGATCCCGGTGCGGGAGGGCCTCGCGGCCATGGTACCAGCGGGCCCCACCGGCGGCCGCCGATGGGGACGTGCGGCTATTGACGCGGCCGCCGGGCTACGAACACGATCGGCGCAGCAGACCGTCACCCAGTCGAGGGCATCCCGTGAACCTGTATGGACCGAAGGCCGCGACGTCGGCGCGCCTGGCTTTCCTCGTCCACGCGCTTGCGGACGGTGGCGTTGCGGCCGACACGATCACACTGCTCGCGATCCCCGTCGCCGTGGCTGCCGGCGTGTGCCTGCTCGCGTCGCCGGCCATGCCGGTGCTGCTCCTCGTCGTCCCGATCCTCGCGGGCGCACGTTTGAGCCTCAACCTGCTCGACGGGGCACTGGCCCGCGAGACCGGGCGCATTCACCCGCGGGGCGAGCTGCTCAATGAGCTCGGGGATCGAGTGGCCGACGTGGCATTCCTCGCACCGGTCGCCGCGCTGCCCGGCGCGTCGGCATCGATCGTCCTGCTGGGCGTGATCGCGGCGCTCCTCGCGAGCTACGTTGGCATCACCAGCAAGGCAGCCGGCGGGCAGCGCGGCTACCGCGGGGTCCTGTCGAAGCCCGGCCGGATGGTCCTCCTGTCCGTGGCGTCCATCGGCGCGTTCGTCGTCGGCGCGGGGGCCTGGACCGCGTTCGGACCGGTGCTCCTCGTGGGCGCGCTGCTGACGCTCGCCGAGCGGATCTACGTGGCCATGCGAAGCCTGGCCTGACCGCATGGATGCCATCGACATCGCCTCGGTCGTGCTCGTGACCGGCGCGGGCGGCGGCATGGTCGGGGCGTCCGCGTTCACCGTGGCTCGCCGAGGTCGGTCAGGCAGTCTGCGCTCCTCGACCGTGATCGCCCGGGCGGCCAGCTACGCGGGCCTCGCGCTGATCCTTCTGGCGGCGGCACGTCTCGGCCTGCCGGGCATCGCGGTGCTCGTGGCGATCCTCGGTGCGATCGGGCTCCTGGAGTGGTCGCGCCTGTTCGATCTGCCTGCGCATCACCAGGTGGGCCTGCTCGTGGCCGATGTCGTGATCGTGGTCGCGATCTCTCGCGGTGGTGTGGCCGCCGCGGACTGGCTGGTCGGCGGGCTGGTCCTCGTCGGCGCCAGCTGGCCGGTCATCCGCGCCGACACGGGTCGCGCCGTGCGGGACCTGGGCTTGGCGGCGGCCGGCTGCGCCCTCATTCCGGTGCTCCTCGTGCATGCCGTCGCGTTGGCCATCGAACGCGGCGATTCCGGAATCGCGTTGGTTCTGGCCCTGGCGGTAGCTTGCGCGGCATCGGACGTGGCCGCCTTCGTCGTGGGGCGCAGGTTCGGGCGCACACCGCTCGCGCCGCATCTCTCACCGAACAAGACCCGCGCCGGCCTCGTCGGCAATGGGCTCGGGGCGCTGCTCGGGATGGCCGTCTTCGTGCCGGCCGTCGTGCCCGCCTTCGGTTGGCCGTTCTGGATCCTGCTCGTCGCCCTCGTCGCGGCAGGCTCCGTCTGGGGCGACCTGCTCGAGTCGGCGATCAAGCGCGAGGCACACGTGAAGGACGCGGGCTCGTGGCTGCCAGGCTTCGGCGGCATCCTCGATCGCATCGACTCGCTGCTCGTCACGGTCGCGCTCGCGTACTGGGCCGCCCGCCTGTTCCTGCCGGGCTGAACGGCTCGAGGCGGGTCAGTCCGCTGCGGATCGGCCTTCCGCGAGGAGCCGCCGTTCGAGGGCGCGCATCGTCGCCTCGTCGATCGAGTCGGCATGGTCCCAGGCGCACAGATGGAGCGCGCCATGGGTGACGAGCAGTCGCAGCTCGCGCGCGGGCGACCAGCGGACGTCTCCCGTTTGCCCGCCCTGGCCGGAGGTCGCCTGGGCGATTGCGCGCTCGACCGAGACCAGGATGTCTCCGAGGTGCAGGCGGCGGCCGGGTGGCACGACGAAGCCGAACCCCCGGCTGGTGCCAGGATGGGCCGGGCCGGCCGGCAGCGGGGCACTGGCAATGCGCATGGCCGGGATCGGGTCGAGCGCACGGTGACGGGCTGGGAATGCCTCGGGCGGCAGAAGCGGAAACGACAGGACATCGGTCGGGCCCGCGTGCGCCATGTGCCGCTCGTTCAGTTCCGTGATCTCGGCATCGTCGGTCAGGATGAGGCCGACCGACGCCGGCTCGGGTGCGCCGGCCGCGTCCAGGGCCCGCGCGACCGCCGTGGCAAGACGACCGGGTGCGATCGCTATCGACACGCCGCTCCGAACGACCACGTCGATCCGCCATGGCGGCCGATAGATGGCGCGAATTTCGCTCCGTCCCCGCGGCGTCGACGTCTGGCATGCGCTCGGATCGTACGGCAGACGCACGCTCGGGGAGGGCGGACCACCGCGCCGGGCCCTTCGCGGCGGGCCGGCCCTGTTGCCGCCAGACGAATTCAGCCGGTCGTTGGCGGTCCCGATCCTGCCAGGCGGATCCCAGGAGGTCGCCTGGAGGGATTCGATCAGGGTCGCGTGCTCGAGTCGGGCTCGGACCGGGCCGCGGCATGTGCCCGATGACCGCGTGAGATCCCGATGGTGGGAACGACAGGGTCATACCGGGTCGCCATTGCGCGTGGCCCAGGAAGCGTCGCCTAGCGGCTCGCCTCGCCGGAGCCGGCCGCCCGACGCGATTCGAGCTCCACGATCTTGTTCTGCGGGTACGCGATGCGCTGGTGGTACATACCCAGCAGCTGCCCGACGAAGGCCTCCCGGATCTGCTCGACGTCGCGCAGCGTGAGGTCGCACTCGTCGAACTGGCCGTCGGCCAGGCGCTCCTCGATGATGCGCCCGACCATGGCCCGGATGGCCGGCTCGTCACGCGACGAGAGCGATCGGACGGATGCCTCCACGCCGTCGGCGAGCATGAGGATGGCGGCCTCCTTCGACTGCGGCTTCGGGCCTGCGTGCCGGAAGCGCCTCGCGTCGACGGCGTCCGCGGCGGCGCGGCCATCCGTGGTGGTCAGGCCGCCGAACGGCGCCGCCGCCTCCTCCCGTGCCTTGGCGTAGAAGTAGCTCATGAGCGCCGTGCCGTGGTGCTGCGGGATGAACGCGATGAGCGGTTTGGGCAGGTGGTTCTTGTAGGCCAGGTCGATGCCATCGGCGACGTGCTGCTTGAGGACCTGCGCCGAGACTTCGGGCGGGAGCTGATCGTGGATGTTCTCGGCGCCGGCCTGGTTCTCGATGAACGCCATCGGCTTGGCGAGCTTGCCGATGTCGTGATACGAGGCGGCGACGCGCGCCAGGAGCGGGTCGGCACCGATCGATTCGGCAGCGCGCTCGGCAAGATTGCCGACCATGATCGAGTGGTGATACGTGCCGGGCGTCTCCATGAGCAGCCGGCGCAGGAGTGGTTGCGACGGGTTGGCCAGCTCCAGGAGTTGGAACACCGTGAGGATGCCGAACACGTTGCCGAGGACGGCGAACGTCCCCACCGCCGCGACGGCCGCGCCGCCCGCGCCCACGAGGCACGCGGTCACGAGCTCGAGCGCTCCCCGCACGTCGATGACCGCCCGGGCTCCGAGCAGCGTGAAGATCATGATCACGACCAGGTTGACGATCCCGACCGCGATCCCGGCCTGGAGGAACACGTGCAGCCGGTCGCCGCGGCGGATGGTGATGATCCCGGCCAGCCCACCCAGGAACACGTACGTCGCGAGCTCGAGGGTCGTGCCGTTCGTGGTCCCCGCGACGACGGCCAGGATGGCCATGACGATCGCGGCCGCGCCCGCGTCGAGCAGGATCGCTATGAGCATGCCCACCGCGGCCGTCGGCACGAAGAACGGCATGATCGAGCGGCCCGCGGTCAGCTTCAGCGCCAGCGTCGCGAGCGTGATCATCAGCCCGATCAAGACCATGACGTTGGTCCGGTGCCAGACGTCCTGGCGGAACCGCCAGATCCAGGCGAGCAGCAGCGCCACGAGCAGGACGGCCAGCAGGAACCAGCCGGCGAGGCGCGAGATGTCGGGCTGGATCTGATCGAGACCGAGCTTGGTCAGGGTCTCGTACTCCTGTTCGGTGACGACGTCGCCCTTGCGCACGATCGTGGCGCCCTGGGGGATGCGGACGACGACCGGCTGTACCGCGGCAGCGGCCTTCTCGCGGGCCTGATCGGTGAGGGCCTGGCTGAACGAGCTGTTGGGCGCGAGCAGCGGCGCCACGAGCTCCGCGGCCAGGCCACGCTGGCCGCCTGACAGAGCGCCGCTCATCCGGCCGGCGAGTCCGGCCTGCGTGACCGCGACATCCGAGTCTCGAAGCTCCTGGCGCTCGAGGAGATCGAGCACGCGCACGCTCTCGTCGCGCACCCGCATCCACTGCTGCGCCGTGAGCCCGACCAGCGTGGCGGTGGCCGAATCGGACAGGTCGGGCTCGGCGGATGCGAGGGCCGCCTGGCGATCTGCCGCCGTGAGGTCCGAGTCGAACAACGTGTCGATGGGTCGGACCCGGGCGACGAGCTTGGTGTTCTGGGTCGTGGCGACGGCGTCCGCCTTCGCCGCCGAGTAGTCGTACTGGTCGGGCACGGCTTCGCGCGCGGCCTGCTGCTTGGCGGCCGTCTGGATCGGGCTGTCGAACGACGCGGCGCGGGGCGCGATCACGTCGGCGCCGGCCACGTCGCCGACCTGGACGGTCAGCTGGGCGGCGGGGAGCAGATCGATCGAGAGGATCGCGGCGATGGCCAGCACGAGCACGCTGGCAGCAACCAGCAGGCGGCGTGCATCGCCGGCGTCGAAGCGGTCGGCGGTGGCGGCGGATCGTGCGAGCATCGTGGGCGTGTGACGCGCGCATCGCGCGTCGTGTGCCGTCCTCCTTACGTTCGCGAACCGGTGGTCCGGGCCGCGGCCGCGTCGTGGGCAGCCAACTCCCGCCTGGCCAGCGCCTGGGCGACGAGCTCGGCGACGTGGCGCCCGTCGGCCCGGCCCTTCGTTCGCGGCGACAGCCAGCCCATCACCCGGCCGAGATCGCGTGCAGAGGCGGCCCCGGTCGCCGCGATCGCCTCGTCGACGAGGCTCTGCAGCTCCGGTTCCCCAAGCTGCTGCGGGAGGAATGCCGCGAGGATCTCGATCTGCGCCCGCTCGCGCGCGACGGCCTCGGTGCGACCGCCCTTCTCGAAGCCTTCGATCGACTCGCGATGGGTCTTCACCTCGCGGGTCAGGATCGCCAGGGCCTGCTCGTCGGTCAGCGGCCGGGCCTGGACCTTCTCCGCGCCGTACAGCGCGTTCTCGGCGAGGCGCAGGGTGTCGCGGCGCAGCACGTCACCCGACCGCATGGCGGCCGTGAGCTCGGACTTGATTTGTTCGCGGAGGGTCACGGGCATGGCACCTCGGGCGGCCTGAGCCCGGCGGTGGTGGGTGGCCCGGCGATCAGTTGGACGTCAGTCGATCGACCGGCCCGGCCTCACCGAGGCTGGTCGGCGTCTGCCTGACTAGCCCTGCGCCTGGCGGGCGGCCTTCTTGCGCTTGGCTTCCTTGCGCTTCCGCTTCACCGACGGCTTCTCGTAATGCTCGCGCCGGCGAGCCTCGGCGAGGATGCCGCTCTGCTGGATCTTCTTGTTGAAGCGGCGGAGGGCGCTCTCGAAGGTCTCGTTCTCACCCACTCGGACTTCTGCCACTACCCGATTCACCTCCTCGGGCGTTCGTCTTGCCTGCGCGATCCGGCTCGGAGCCCACCGGCGCGGTGCGCGATCACGACCGCCGCGACCGATTAGGCGGCCGGGCGACGGGCTGGCGGAGCATAGCCGAGGGGTCCGGACCGGTCAAACGCCCCAAGGCCGAGGATCCGGTGGTCACTCGCCCGACCCCTACTATTCGAATTTGATGGACACGATCGTCGACGTGCTCGACACCGCGTTCGAGCGCTTTGCCGACCAGCCCGCGCTGGCGCTTCGGCGCGACGACGGCGGTCGGATGCAATGGACGTACCGGGAGCTGGCTCGACGCAGCCGGCTGGCCGCCTGGCGACTGCACGCTTTGGGCCTCGAGCCGGGCGACCGGATCCTGACCTGGTCGCCGTCCGGGCCTGAGCTGGCGGCCGCGTATTTCGGCGCCATTCGCGCGCGGCTGATCCTCGTGCCGCTCGATCTGCGCATGAGTCCCGAGGCGATCTCGAACATCTTCGCGCGCGCCGCGCCCCGTCGGCTCCTGCTCGGCGGCGGTCGAGACGGGCCGGATCCTGCGCGCGGTGGGCTCGAGGGCTTTCCGGCGAGCCCGGTGGAAAGCCTGTGCGCCGAGCCGGACGAGACCTTCCCGAGCGATTGGCAGGCGCAGCTCGACGCATGGCCACGTCCGGAGCCGAGCGACATCTGGGATCTGATCTTCACGTCAGGTACGACGGGCGCCCCGAAGGGCGTGATGATCGCGCATGACAACTGGCTGGCGACGATGTCGGCCATCGACCGGATCATTCCCCACCTGCATCACCGCGTGCTCTCGATCCTGCCCATGTCGCACCTGTTCGAGCAGGGCATCGGGCTGACCTATGCCCTGTCCGTGGGCGCCGACATCCTGTATGTCCGCAGCCTCAGCCCGCGCGTGCTGACCGAGGCCATGCGCGAACAGCGCGTGACGACGATGATCGTCGTGCCCCAGGTCCTCGACCTGTTCTGGAGCGCCATCGAGCGAGAGGCGGATCGCTCCGGCCGAGCGGCGACCTTCGAGCGCCTGCGGCGCATCGCGCGGCACCTGCCGTACGCGGTCCGCCGTCGCGCGTTCGGGCGGGTCCATGAGCGGTTCGGCGGGTCGCTCCAGCTCTTCGTGTCGTCGGGTGCGTTCCTGCCGCCGGCACTCCAACAGGCCTGGGAGGATCTCGGGGTCATCGTCATGCAGGGCTATGGCTCGACCGAGAACGGCTTCGGCACGTGCAACAGCCGTGAGGACCACGGGCTGGGCACGGTCGGCCGTCCGGTGGCCCCGGTCGAGCTGTCGATCGCCGACGACGGTGAGGTCCTGTTCCGGGGCCCGACCCTGTTCAAGGGCTACTGGCGTGACCCCGAGGCGACGGCGCGGGCCATCGATCCGGAGGGCTGGTACCACACCGGCGATATCGGCCATCTCGACGCTGCCGGCCGCCTCGTCCTGTCGGGCCGGACAAAGGACCGCATCGTGCTGCCCAACGGCTTCAACGTGTACCCCGAGGATGTCGAGAACGCGCTTCGTAACGCCGGCATCCGGGACGCCGTGGTGGTCGAGACCAGGCCTGGCCGGCTCGAGGCCGTCATCCTGACCACGACCCTCGACTCCGCCCTGGGCGATGCCAGCGCGCCCGCTGGCGCCCCACGGCCGGGACCGGACGGCGCCCAACCGAGCACGCAGGGCACGCTCACCGAGGCAGTCCGCGCCCGTGTCGACGCGGCGATCCGGTCCGCGAACGCGCAGCTCGGCCCCAACCAGCGCGTGGCAGACTGGCGGGCCTGGCCGGAGCGCGACTTTCCGCGCACCCACACGCTCAAGGTCCGCCGCGGCGAGGTTCGCGCATGGGCAACCGGCGAACGCGGGCCCTGAGCACGGCATGCAACCGAATTCCCTCGGTCGTGGTTTCGAGGGACAGGATGATCACGCCTCTCGACGAGGTCGCGCTGCGCCATGGCGTCGACGAGCTCGTCGCGCGCGATCGCGACCTCGCGGCGACCGTGGCGCGTCACGGCCCGCCGCCCCTCTGGCCGCGGCCGCCCGGTTTCGAGACGCTCGTGCGCATCATCCTCGAGCAGCAGGTCTCGCTCGGGTCCGCCGAGGCCGCATACGAACGGCTTCGGGAGGCGGCGGGTCGGATCCACCCGGCCGCGATCGCAGGCACGGGCGAGGCGTTGTTGCGTGCCGCCGGATTGACTCGCCAGAAGGCGCGCTATGTGGTGGCCGCGGCCGAGGCCGTGTCGGCGGGCAGGCTGGACCTGGCCGGGCTGGCCACGCTCGACGACGACGACGTCCGGGTCCGACTCACGGCCTTGCCGGGCATCGGTCCGTGGTCGGCCGAGGTGTACCTGCTCATGGCCTTGCGCCGACCGGACGCGTTCCCATCCGGCGACATCGCCCTGGCCGCATCCGCGCAGCGTGTCATGGCACTCGCGACGCGCCCGTCACCTGCCGAGCTCACCGGCCTGGCCGAACGCTGGCGACCATGGCGAGCCGTGGCCGCCCGCCTGCTGTGGCACGCGTATCTGTCGGAACGCCGCGCCGATCCCGGCGCCCGACGCGAGGCGAAGGCGGCGGACGGCTATGATCCCACCGGAACGGCCAGGCCCAACGTCTCGAGCGCGGCCGCGACGTCCGGCGCCCTGGGATCGGTCGAGGATCCGGGCGACCAGGCATAGAAGATGAGCGTCGTGCCCAGCTGGCGCAGCACAAATTGGGCGTCGAGCGGGAACTGGACGCGACCCGGACCGCTGGCGACGTACGCCGCTTGCTCGTGTGCCGCGGCGCTCGCGGCGGCGGCGTCCGCAAAGTCGTAGACGACGATGTAGCCGTGCGCCGGATCGTCGGGCAGAACGGCCTGGACGATCGCCCGCGGCGCGGCACGCACGGCCTCGGCTTCCGCGGGCAGGTACGACGCCTGCGGGGTCCGCAGCTCGATGCGCCGTGCCCCGAGCGCGTCGGCGATCTGGCCGCGGGTCTGCGCGATGGCGGCCGACAGCGACACCTGCGGCGTGGGTGAAGGGGCGACGGACGCCGAGGACCCGCAGCCCGCCGCGAGCGTCGCGATCGCGGTGAGGGCCGCGACGACCGCGAACGCCAGCCGTCGAGGTCGAGGCCTGCCCCGCGACGCGCACGTCAGCCGGGTGGCCACGAGAACGAGCGACCGCCCATCAGGTGGAAATGCAGGTGGTCGACGGTCTGACCGCCGTAACGACCGACGTTCGTGACGACCCGGAAGCCGTTCTCGGCGATGCCTTCCGAGCGAGCGATGTCGTTGATCACGGCATACACGTGCCCGAGCAGCAGGCCATGCGCCTCGGTCAGCTGCGCGGCCGACGCAATGTGCTCGCGCGGCACGACGAGGATGTGCGTCGGCGAACGCGGCGCGATGTCGCGGAACGCCACGACCGCATCGTCGGCGTGGACCTGATCCGACGGCACCGTCCCGGCGACGATCTTGCAGAACAGGCAGTCGGGGTCAGCGGGCATGATCCTCCCTCAGCACCTGCAGCATCGGCGAACCCCGGGGCGCTCGATCCGCACCATTCGGCCCCGGCTCCAGCCGGCCGACGACCACATCGCTCTGATCGGGGTCGATGGCCACGATGCGCACCGGGGCGATGACGTTGTCGAGGGGTCGCCCGTCGGCTGATGCCGCCACGACCCGGACATCGTCCTCGGCATGACCCGTCCAGCGACCGTCGGGCAGACGCGTCTCGAACAGGACGACGGCCGTGCCACCGATCCGCGCCGCGGCGCGTCGCGCGCGCGCCCGCCCGGCGAGTGCGAGCAGCTCGGCGGCCCGCTCCTTGCGCACCGATTCGGGGACCCGCCCCGCCTTGCGCGTCGCCGGCGTCCCGGGTCGCTCCGAATAGCGGAACACATGCAGCCCGTCGAGCTCGAGCGAATCGAATGAACGCGACGCTCCGCCGCCACGCACCGTCGTCCTCGCCCGCAAAGCCGACGATCACGTCCGCGTACACGCCCACGCCCGGGATCCGCGCCCGCACGCGTCCCACCAGCCGGCGATAGAACGCGCCGTCGTAGCGCCGCCCCATGCGGCGCAGCACGCCATCGTCCCCGGACTGCAGGGGCAGGTGGAAGTGGGGCAGCGTCCGCGGACCGCCCTCGAGCCAGACCTCGAGCAGCTCGTCGTCGACGTGCTGGGGTTCGATCGACGACAGCCGCAGGCGCTCGACCGGCGTTTCGGCCAGGACACGCCGGACGAGCCCGGCCAGCGTCAGCTCGGCATTCCGATGCCCGCCCCGGAACGAGCGATCCGATCGGCCGCCGTCGTACGTGCCGATGTTGATCCCGGTCAGGACGACCTCCCGATGGCCGAGCTCGAGCGCCCGCGCGACGTCGGCCAGGACCTCGTCGGGCGCCAGTGAGCGCTCCGGCCCGCGGGCCCGCGGGATGATGCAGTACGTGCAGAAAAACGAACAGCCGTCCTGGACCTTGACGAACGCGCGCGTTCGATCTGCGATCGTGCGCCCGTCGACGACGCCGTCGATCGCGATGCCGGCGACGGCCCCGACCGGTGCCGCAGGCTCCACACCGGACAGCGTCGGCAGCGATCGATCGAGGGGACGCCGCGACGGAGCACGGTCGTCGCGCCCGCCCGCGCCCTCCGGTAGGCCTGCGCCGGGACCGGCCAACGCCTCGATCGCCGCCAGCTCGGCCAGCAGCCGATCCTTGTCGTCGTTGTCGATGAGGTGGGCCCGAGGATCCGCCGCGGCGAAGACGCTCGGATCGATCTGGACGGAGCAGCCGGTGACAACGACCTCGGCGTCGGGATTGGTGCGCCGCGCCCGGCGCACGGCCTGGCGCGACTTGGCGTCGGCGACACCGGTCACCGTGCACGTGTTCACGAGGTACAGGTCCGCCGCCCGGCGGTCGTCGACGATGGTCACGCCGCGTGCCCGGAGCAGGCGCGCGGCGGCCTCCATCTCAGCCTGGTTCACTTTGCAGCCGAGGTTGCTGATCGCCGCCGTCCGGATCGGCCGCCGGGCCTCGATCACCACAGTTCGGGCTTCGCGGTCATGAGGAACCCGATCGCGCCGGTCAGACCGGCCATGGCGTAGCTCACATAGCGCTGCCGGCGAGCCCGCGTCTGCCAGACCGTGTCGTCCCACGCGCTCCGCAGGCCGACGAGGTGTCGCAGGCTCGGACGCTGGACGAAGAACGCGAGCGCGAGGTTGGCGGCGTAGACCGCGAGGGCAAGCACGAGCCATGGTCGACCGAGCAGGTCCCCGCCGAGGATGAGGAGCACGCCAACGCCGCTGATCGCGAGCCCGCCTCCGACGACCGGCGTGCCACGATCCTGGAGTCGAAGCAGCCCGCGCACGACGACGCTCCGCGACTGACTGACGGGCCGTCCCCAGCGCAGCGCGAAGGGCAGCGCGAGCGAGGGCACCAGGAGCATGATCGCGAGTGCGACGTGGACGGCGATCAGGACGGCAAGCGGGCTCGGCATCGAGACCGATTGTATGGCTCCGGCCGGAATGGCCCGACAGGGCCGGGCGAACGCCGAGCTCAGGATGGACGACGCGCCTCGAGCACAACCCAGTCGCCCTCGTCGTCCCGACCGGTCACCTCCAGCCCGACCGACTCGAACGCGATCCGCACCTCCGGCTCCCTGTCGACGAAGATGCCCGAGGCCACGAGCGTGCCGCCCGGCACCAGCTCGTCCCGAAGCCGCGCGGCCAAACCGACGAGCAGGCTCGCGATCAGGTTCGCGAGGACGACGTCGAATTGGCCACGGCCGCTCGGGATCGAACCCCGCTGCGCCTGGAGCCGGTCGCCGATGGCGTTGCGGCTGGCGTTGGCGACGGTCGACTCGATCGCGATCGGGTCGGTGTCGACGGCCACGACCTCGCCGGCCCCGAGCAGGGCGGCCGCAATGGACAGGATCCCCGAGCCACAGCCCACGTCGAGCACGTGCGACCGAGCCTCACCTGCGCCGCGCACGAGCAGCCCCGCGTCGGCCAGGCGTTCGATCGATGCCAGGCACAGCCGCGTGGTCGGATGGAGGCCGGTGCCGAAGGCCATGCCCGGATCGAGCGCCAGGACGACGTCGTCGGGCCGCCGTCGATAGCGGCGCCAGGTGGGACGGATGACGAGGCGCCGACCGATGCGCAGCACGGGGAAATGGCGCTTCCAGGCTTCGGCCCAGTCCAATTCGTGGACGACCCGTGTCTCGAGGTCGCCGATGTCCCGCAGCCCGAACGCCTGCAGATGCCCGAGCGCCTCTCGAACGCGTCGAACCGCATCACGGGCGACCGGCGCCTCGCGGGCAGGGACGTAACCGCGGACGACTGCCGGCCGGGTCGGGTCGATGCGCGCGCCAAGGCCCTCGTCGACGAGCTCGAACGCGGGCTCGACGGCCGTCCCGCCGGTCGCCACCCGGGACAAGATCTCGGCCACGGCCTCGACGGCCTCCGGGTCGGCCACGACCGACAGCTCGAGCCAGGTGCCGTCGGCGGACGTGCCGTCCTCCTCCGGGAACGCCATCTCAGGCGACGCGTCGTCCGAGTCCGGATCCGCGCCGTCGATCACCCGAGCGCGTCTCGGAGCTTGTCCCGCAGGCCCGCGTGTGGCTCGACCACCTCGCCCGACTCGCTGGCATACGTCTCGAGCAGCTCGCGCTGGCGCTTGCTGAGCTTCGTCGGCACCGCCACGTCGACGAGCACGTGCAGATCGCCGCGCGCGCCCCGACGCAGGTGTGGGACGCCCCGGCCGCGGAGACGGATCTCGGTCCCGGGTTGGGTGCCGGGCTTGACCTCGATCTCCTCGTCGCCTTCGACGGTGGGGATCGTCATGCGCGTCCCGAGAGCCGCCTGCGCGATCGAGACCGACAGCTCGTGGTAGAGCTCGGTCCCGTCGCGCTTGAGCGACGGGTGGGGCGTGACGTGGACGGCGACATACAGCGATCCCGCGGGGCCGCCCCGGGGGCCGACCTCGCCCTCGTTCGAGAGCCGGATCTGATGGCCCTCGTCGATGCCCGGCGGAACCGACACGCGCAGCGTCCGCCGGCGCTCGGTACGCCCGTCACCCGCGCACGTCTCGCACGGCGTCTCGATGATCCGGCCCTCGCCGTGACAGCGCGGACAGGTCGAGACATTGACCATCTGCCCGAGCATCGTCTGGCGGACCATGCGCACCTCGCCCCGGCCACCGCACTGCGGGCAGGTCACGGGTTCGGCACCGGGCGCGGCGCCCGAGCCGGCGCAGGTGTCGCACCGACCCAGGACCGGGAACTCGATCTCCTTCTCGGCGCCGTGCACGGCCTCCTCGAACGAGATCCGCAAGTCGTAGCGCAGGTCCGAGCCCGCCGGCGATCGGCCGCGCCGGACACCCCCGCCGGCCGATTGCCCGAAGAACGCATCGAAGATGTCGCCAAAACCGCCGAAGCCGGCGCCGAAGCCGAAGTCGGCCCCGCCGGCACCGCCCTCGCCCACACCGGCACGCCCGAACAGGTCGTACGCCTGCCGTCGCTGGGCATCGGATAGGACCTGGTACGCCTCGTTGATCTCCTTGAAGCGCTCGTGCGCCGCCGGATCGCCGCTCACGTCCGGGTGCCATTGCTGCGCGAGGCGACGGAAGGCGCGCTTGATCTCGGCGTCGGACGCACCCCGCTCGACGCCCAGGATCTCGTAGTAGTCGCGCTCGGTCACCATTCGGCCGCAAGGATACGCAACCGTGCGCTCAGGAGCCCACGGCAAGTCCCGCTTGCCGGCGGCAGATCCCGCTGCCGTCGCCGGCCGGCACGATCGCCCGCGACGTGCTCGGTCGTCGCGGAAGCGCACTCAGCCCGCGGCGGCCAGCACCTTCGCGCGCTCGAGGACGTCCGCGAACATCGCCGGCGTGAGGGTACCGGTGAAGGTGTTCTGCTGGCTCGGATGGTACGAGGCGAGGAGGACGTACGGCCCGACGCGCGCCTCCGCGCCGTGCCCGAACGCGGGTCGTGGCCGAACCTCGTGGCCCCGCGACGCGAGCAGACGCAGGGCGCCGGCCCACGCGAAGGCACCCAGCGCAAGCAGGACGCGGACGTTCGGCAGCAGCTCGAGCTCTCGCGTCAGGTACGGCAAGCAACGGTCACGCTCGTCCGGAAGCGGCTTGTTGCCGGGCGGCGCACAGCGGACCACGGCGGCGACGTAGGCGTCCCGCAGCCGGAGTCCGTCGTCCACGCGTCGGCCGGTCGCGTCGTTGCTCAGGCCGGCCGCATAGAGGGCGGACCATAGGAAGTCGCCAGATGCGTCGCCCGTGAAGACCCGACCCGTCCGGTTGCCGCCGTGCGCCGCCGGCGCGAGGCCCACGAGCAGGATACTCGCGGCGGGATCACCGTACCCCGGCACGGGTCGCGCCCAGTACGGCTCGTCGCGGAAGCGCGCCACGCGCACGCGCGCCACCTCCTCGCGCCAGGCGACGAGGCGCGGGCAGGCGAAGCAGTCGACGATCGCGCCCGACAGGTCGGCAAGGTCGCCCGCCTGGGCGGCTCGTTCGGCCGTCGTGCCGGCGACCTCGGCGCTCAACTCGGTCCTCGCCGACACAGACCCGAGGCGATGTTCTCAGGCACCTTCGGCCCGTGCCCTACTTGAGCAGGAGTCGATCGAGCCGGCGCGCCACGACGGCGAGCCCGGCCACGCCCATCGCGAGCAGGTACGCGACGTGGACGAGGAGCACCGGCCCGAGATCACCGATCGCGACGGACCGCAGCAGGTCGACGCCGTGGTACAGCGGGGTCAACTGGACGACGAACTGGAGCGCCGGCGGATAGGCCGTGATCGGATAGAACGTGGCCGAGAAGAGGAACAGCGGCAGGGTGACCACGAAGATCAGGTCGAAGTCGCGCCAGCTGCGCATGAACGTCGTGGCAGCCATGCCCACGGCCGCGAACGCGAAGCCGATGAGCACCGCGCCCGGCAGCGCGAGCAGGACGAGCGGCGACCTGGCCAGGCCCAGGACGGCGACGACGACCAGGAAGCCGGTCGCGTACAGCGAGCCGCGGATGAGCGCCCAGGTGACCTCGCCGAGCGCGACGTCGCCGATGCTCATCGGCGTCGACAGGATGGCGTCGTAGGTCTTCGCGTAGCGGAGCTTGAAGAACACGTTGAACGTCGAGTCGTAGATCGCGCCGTTCATCGCGCTCGTCGCCAGCAGGCCGGGCGCCACGAACACGCCGTAGGGCAGCGACTGGCCGTCGGGTCCCGGCACGTTGCCGATGAGCGTGCCCAGGCCGAACCCGATGCCGAGCAGGTAGAAAAGCGGCTCGAAGAAGCCAGAGACCAGCACGAGCCAGGTCCGCCGGTAGACCATGACGTTGCGCTCGATGAGCCGTCCGGCACGGCTGCCGAACGCCCACGGCGGTGCGATGCGGGTCGCGAGCTCGGTCATCGCTACGTGACCAGCGTTCGCCGGAACGTCACCAGCGCCGCGAGCGTGCCGGCGATGATGAACGCGCACAGCACCGCGAGATGGACGACGACGCCGACAGGCTCGACGCTGCCCAGCGACAGCCCACGTGCCAGCTCGACGCCGTGCCACAGGGGCGTCACGTACGCGATGGGCCGGACGAATGCCGGGCAGCTGGTCGATCGGAAAGAACGTGCCCGAGAACAGGAACAGCGGCGTGATGCCGAATCGGAAGATCGCGTTGAAGCCCTGATCGTTGCGCTGCGTGGCGGTGAAGGCCACGATCGGCGCGCTGAACGCGAGGCCGGTCAGGACGGCCACGGGCACGGCCAACACGCCGAGCGGCGAGCGCACGATGCCGAACGCCGTCATGACCAGGAAGAACGCGCCGGTCACGATGAACAGGCGTACCGCGATCCACGCCAGCTGGCCGAGAACGATGCCCGACACGGTGATCGGGGTTGCGAGCATGCCGTGGTAGATCTTGTCCCAGACGATCCGGCCCATGATCGGGTAGGTCGACTCGAAGCCCGCCGTCTGCATCGCCTGCGCGGCGAGCAAGGCCGGGGCGAGGAACATCGCGTACGTCACGCCGCCCAGGGCGCCGGCGGCATTTTGGCCCTGGTCCACGAAGCGCCCGAGCCCGAAGCCCATCGAGGCCAGGAACAGCATCGGCCCGACGAACGTGACGAAGAGCGTGCCCCGCCAATTGCGCCGATAGACGCGGGCGTTGTACTCGAAGACACGCGCGGCAGCGGTCATTCCGGGCCGGGCCTCATTCGATGAGGGAGCGGCCGGTGAGCCGCAGGAACACGTCCTCGAGCGTCGATCGCCGGACGAGCACGGTCTCGGGCCGAAGACCGCGGCCGTGGGCGGTGGCGATGGCCGCCTCGCCGTCATCGGTGTAGAGCAGGACCCGGTCGGGCAGGCGCTCGACGCGCTCGGCCAGGCCCTCGAGCTGTCCGTCGAGCGTGTCCTGGATGCCGACCGGGAAGCGCAGCTCGACGACCTCGCGCGTCGCGTACTGCTCGATCAGCTGGCGAGGCGAGCCTTCGGCCACGATGCGCGCCTTGTCCATCACCACCAGCCGGTCGCACAGCTGCTCGGCCTCGTCCATGTAGTGGGTCGTGAGGATGAGGGTCTTGCCCTGCTGCTTGAGCCGGTACAGGCGATCCCAGAGCAGGTGCCGGGCCTGCGGGTCGAGACCGGTCGTCGGTTCGTCGAGGAGCAGAACGTCGGGCTCGTTGATCAGGCTCCGCGCGATCGTCAAGCGGCGCTTCATGCCACCCGAGAGCGGTTCGACCTCGCTGTCGGCCCGATCCAGGAGCTGCACGAAGTCGAGCAACTCGTCGGCGCGGCGTCGCGCCTCCCGGCGCGGAAGGTCGAAATAGCGTCCGTAGATGATGAGGTTCTCGCGGACGGTGAGCTCCATGTCGAGCGAGTCCTGCTGGGGCACGACCCCGAGCCGGGCACGGATCTGCTGGCCGTCGGTTACGGGGTCCATGCCGAGGACGCTCAGGCTGCCCGCACTGACCGGCGAGACGCAGCCGATCATGCGCATGGTCGACGTCTTGCCCGCACCATTGGGGCCCAGGAAGCCGAACGCCTCGCCGTACGCGACGTCGAAGTCCACGCCATCGACGGCCACGAACTCACCGAACTTCTTGGTCAGCCCGCGCGCACGGATCAAGGGCATCGTCGACGAGCCGGGTCCGTCGTTGGCGGGCTCCGTCTGGGCACGATGGGATGAGGGCGGTCGGCCCGGCGGTGGCGAGGGGGACGCAGCGACCCGTTCGACCTCGGGCGCTCCGGTCGACGTCTGGCTCATGGGCCCGGGCATGGTACCCCAGCCTCGGCGCGGAGGCTGTCAGGATCTCCGGACCGGTCCGGAGATCCCAGACGCGCAAATCGCCAGCGAAGGGCGGCCGATCACGATAGGACGGTGGACCTTCGAGGCGTAGGGGCGGACGTCCGACTGCTGCGGCACCGGCGGCGATGGCGCCAGGCCGAGCTGGCGATCGTGGCGGGAACGTCCCAGACCGTTGTGAGCCGGATCGAGCGTGGCGACGGTCTGCTCGTCTCGATCGAGACGATCGAGCGGGTCGTGACCGCTCTGGCGGCACGACTCACGCTGCGTGTGCTGTGGCAGGGCGAGGCGCTCGACCGTTTGCGCGACGAGGCTCATGCGGCACTCGTCGAGCGATCGGTCCGCTGGTTGGTGCGCGCCGGCTGGCACGCCGCGCCCGAGGTGTCGTTCGCGATCTACGGTGAGCGTGGCTCGGTCGACCTGCTGGCCTGGAGCCCGCGCACGAGAATCGCCCTCGTTGTCGAGGTCAAGGCCTCGATCGGGGACGTCCAGGATCTGATCGCCACGCTCGACCGAAAAGCGCGTCTGGCCCGACAGATCGCCCGCCAGCGCGACTGGAACCCGAGCGCCGTGGCCCGGTTACTGGTCGTCGGAGAGACCTCGACCAATCGCCGCCGGCTCGCGGAGCACGCTGGCACGTTCGGAGCGGCGTTCCCGATCGGCGGCGCTCCCGCCCGCTCGTGGGTACGCGATGGCTGTCCGGCGAACGAGGCCGTCAACTGCGGCCTCGTGTTTCTGTCGCCTAGCCGAATAGTGACTAGGAAGGACCCCCACCGATCTAGCACTGGGCGCCGCCGAGCGTGAACGAGCACGAAGATCATGGCCCGCCGGGATGGACGAGCGCGCGGTAGTCGAATGGTGGCTCCCTGACGAATTGGCCACGAACGCAGCGTCGAACGGCGGCGAGATCATGAAATCGGGGCAAGCGCCGCGAGCGGCCCGATCAAGCACGGCCGCTGGGGCGGGCACGTCCCGCCGGAGCGTGGCACGCGCGTACAAACGGGCCCGCCGGATCGCTCCGGCGGGCCCATTGCACTATCCGTGGACGCTCGATGAACGAGCCCGAGGTCAGACCTCCTTGAACTCGCCCTCGACCGTCTCCTCGCCCTCGGGCTGCGGGCCGCCCTCGCCGGCCGGCTCCCCGCCCTCGGGGCCCGTGCCGTCGCCGCCCTCGGGGCCGCTGGGCCCAGCCGCCTGATACGCGGCGATCGACACCTTCTGGAGCGCCTCGGCGAGTGCCGTCGCGCCGGACTGCACCGCCGACAGGTCGGAGCCCTTGAGCGCCTCTCGAAGCGCGGAGACCTTCGACTCGACGTCCGCGCGGTCCTCGGCCGAGACCTTGTCGCCCAGGTCCTTGAGCGTGCGCTCCGCCTGGAACGCCAGCGCCTCGGCCTGGTTGCGCGTCTCGACCTCCTCACGCCGCTCCTTGTCCTCGGCGGCGTGCGACTCGGCGTCGTGGACCATCCGGTCGACGTCGTCCTTCGAGAGCATCGAGGACGCCGTGATCCGGACCTGCTGCTCCTTGCCGGTCGCGCGGTCCTTGGCCTTCACGTCGAGGATCCCGTTCGCGTCGATGTCGAACGTGACCTCGATCTGGGGGATGCCGCGCGGAGCGGGCGGGATGCCGTCCAGAATGAAGCGGCCGAGAGTCTTGTTGTCGTTCGCGAAATCGCGCTCGCCCTGGAGCACGTGGATCTCGACCTGGTTCTGGTTGTCGGACGCGGTCGAGAACACCTGCGATTTCGAGGTCGGGATCGTGGTGTTGCGATCGATAAGCCGGGTCATGACCCCGCCCAGCGTCTCGATGCCGAGCGACAGCGGCGTCACGTCGAGGAGCAGGACGTCCTTGACCTCGCCGGCCAGGACGCCGGCCTGGATCGCGGCGCCGACGGCCACGACCTCGTCCGGGTTGACACCCTTGTGCGGCTCCTTGCCGCCGAACATCGACTTCACAGCCTCGACGACCGCCGGCATGCGCGTCATGCCGCCGACGAGAATGACCTCGTCGATGTCGGCCGGCTTGAGGCCCGCGTCCTTGAGCGCGGCCGTCACGGGCGCCTTCGTCTTGTCCACGAGGTCCGCGACGAGGTCCTCGAGCTTCGCCCGCGTGAGCGACACGACGAGGTGTTTGGGACCGGTCTGGTCGGCCGTGATGTAGGGCAGGTTGATCTCCGTCGTCGACGTCGACGACAGCTCGATCTTGGCCTTCTCCGCGGCCTCCTTGAGGCGCTGCATCGCCTGGGCATCCTTCGAGAGGTCGATGCCCTGGTCCTTCTTGAACTCGGCCAGCAGCCAGTCGATGACGCGCTGGTCGAAGTCGTCGCCGCCCAGGTGCGTGTCGCCGTTCGTGGCCTTGACCTCGAACACGCCGTCACCGAGTTCGAGAATCGAGATGTCGAACGTGCCGCCGCCCAGGTCGTAGACCGCGATCTTCTCGTCGGTCTTCTTGTCGAGGCCGTAGGCCAGCGACGACGCCGTGGGCTCGTTGATGATCCGCTTGACCTCGAGCCCGGCGATCCGGCCCGCGTCCTTGGTCGCCTGGCGCTGCGTGTCGTCGAAGTACGCCGGGACCGTGATGACGGCATCCGTGACCTTCTCGCCGAGATACGCCTCGGCGTCGGTCTTGAGCTTCTGGAGGATCATCGCGCTGATCTCCGGTGGCGAGTATGTCTTGCCATCGGCGAGCTTCACGAGGATGCCGTCGCTCTTGGGGTCCTTCTCGACCTGGTACGGCACCAGTTCCCGGGAATGCTTCACCTCCGGGTCATCCCAACGACGACCCATGAAGCGCTTGATCGAATAGACCGTATTGGCAGGGTTGGTGACCGACTGACGCTTGGCCAGCTGGCCGACGAGTCGCTCACCGGTCTTTGTGAAGGCCACGACCGAGGGCACGGTCCGACCGCCTTCGGCCGAGGCGATGACGGTCGGCTCGCCGCCTTCCATGACGGCCACGACGGAGTTGGTGGTGCCGAGGTCAATGCCGATGATCTTTCCCATGGTGATTGATGGCTCCTGTCAGTCGGTGGTGGTGTCGGTGTTTGTCTCGTGGCCGGGCGGTGAGGTCGTGGCCCCGGACCCAGGCCCGGGTGGACGGCGCGGTCCGGACGCCTGGCTCGGTCCCGCCACCGCCACGAGGGCCGGCCGCAGGACCCGATCCCGGAGCCGATAGCCCCGTCGGACTTCCTCGACGATGTGGCCCTCGGGTCGGCCCGTCCCGGGCACGTTGGCAATGGCCTCGTGCTCACGCGGATCGAACGGTTGGCCGGGCTGCGCCTCGATCGCCCGCACGCCCTCGCTCTCGAGGAGCAGGCGGAGCTTGCGGTCGATCGCGGCGATGCCATCGACCCAGGCCGTGCCGGCGAGCTCGGCCGGCTGCGCCTCGATCGCCCGGTCGAAGTCGTCGGCGAGGGCGAGGACCTTGCCGATCAGGCTCTCGGCTGCCAGGCCGAGCGTGGCCTCGCGCTCCTCGGCCGTGCGGCGCTTGTAGTTGAGGAACTCGGCCCGCTCGCGTTGCAGGGCCAGCTTGTACTCCTCGCTCTCGGCGCGGGCGGCGGACAGCTGCGCTGCCAGCTCGTCGATCTGGCCGAGCAATCGTGTGGGCGAGACGTCGATCTCGTCGGCGCGCTCCTGCGCGCGGCTGCGGTGCTGTGACATGGGTTCCTTCGGGACTGCGTTGGCGGGTTGGTTGGCGTGCGGGTATGGCTCGTGCGGCTGACCGTTCGTGGGCCGCTCAGGCATCGAGATGATCGACGAGCTCGTTCATGAGGCCGGACACGAAGCTGACCGTGCCGATGGCCTGCGGGTAATGCATCCGGGTCGGGCCGAGGACCCCGACGACGCCCATCGCCCGGCCGGGCCGCCCGTATGGCGCGAGCACGAGCGACACGTCGGCCATCTCGGCCGGATCGTTCTCGTGGCCGATGAACACGCGGACCTGGCCCGGGCCGGCGCCCACGATCACGCTCATCAGCTCGGCCAGGTAGGTCCGGTTCTCGAGGGCCGACCAGACCTGCCGCAACTTCGAGGTCTCCGCGAACTCCGGTGCGGCCATGACGTTGAGGAGGCCGTCGCTGAACAGCTCCTCGATCGCCGCCGCGTCGTATTCGCGCAGGATCCGGCCGATCCGCGCGGCGATCGGGCGAGCCAGCCGAGCCACCTCGTCGTCGCCGGCGAAGCGACCCAGCCGGCGCTCCACTTGGTCCGCCGACAGATCGGCCAGTTCGGCGTTGAGGCGGACCGCCACGTGGCTCAGCACGTCCTGGTCGGTCGACTCCTCGAGGGACACGAGGATCTGTTTGATCGTGCCCTCGCGCAGGATGAGGATCAGGCTCGCGAGGCGGTCCTGGATCGAGACCAGGTCGATGCGTCGGATTCGAGCGGCGCGCGGCTTGGCGGCGGTGGCCAGCCCGGCGGCGCGCGTGACGCTGGCGAGCGTCGTCGCCGCCAGCCGGAACCAGTGCTCGCTGGCGAATTCAACCTGCCCGAACTGGTGCCGGATCATGAGTTGCTCGACGGGTGTCAGCGGCACCTGATCGACGAGCGACTCGACGAACAGGCGATAGCCGGAATCGGTTGGAATTCTCCCCGCCGATGTGTGCGGGTGGGTGAGGAGGCCGGCCGATTTCAAGCTCGGCCAGGACATGCCGAACCGTCGCGCTCGAAACGCCGAGTCCGTAGCGCTCGACGAGCGCCTGGCTCGACACGGGAGTCGCGGTTGCGACGTAATCCTCGATGACGGCCCGCAGGATGGCCTGGGCGCGAACGTCCAGTGGGCCGCTCGTTCTGCGCACTCGACGCGGCACGCCCGGCTCCTCTCCGTTAGCACTCTACCTGTGAGAGTGCTAACCAATCGTGAGCGCATCCTAGCAGTCGGGCCGTGACAGTGTCAACGCGCTCGGACCGCGCCCGTTGGCGGGTGCCCAGCGACGGGTGGATCGCGCCCTACACGAGCAGCGAGAACAACTCGTTCGAGAGCAGCCGGCCACGCACGCTGAGCCGGATCCGCTCGTCGTCGACCTCGACCAGGCCGGCCGCGAGCGCCCAGCCGAACACGTCCGCCAGCGGCGGCTCGAGGGAGCATTCGATCGGGACCCCGTGATGGGTCCGCAGCCCGAGGATCAGCTCCTCGGTCACGACCGTTCTGCCGTCGAGAACCTCGGCCGCGCCCGGTGGCAGGCGCGGCTGGCCGTCCGGCGGCGCCAGGGCGGCCACGTAACGATCGAGCCGTGCCGCGTTCCAGCGCCGCGCGCGGCCATCGAACGCGTGGGCGCCGGGGCCGACGGCCTCCACCGCACGGCGCTCCCAGTACGCGCGGTTGTGGCGGCTTTCGTGGCCGGGTCGCGCCCAGTTCGAGATCTCGTACCCACGGTAGCCGGCCTCGTCGAGGCGCACGACCGCGTGGTGGTACATCGCCGCCGCCCGATCGTCGTCCTGCTCGGGTCTGGCCCGCTCACGCCAGCGCCGGGCACCGTCGCGAACCGGCAGGTGGTCCCCGTCCGGACCGGTCAAGCCCTCCGCCGACGGGTCGTCGAGCGAGAGGGCGTACAGGGACAGATGATCGGGGGCGAGGTCGAGCGCCTGCTCCAGGCCGTCCATCCAGGACTGCAGGGTCTGGCCGGGCGCGTCGTACAGCAGGTCGAGATTCACGGATTCGATCCCGGCCTCGCGAGCGGCCTCCACGGCCAGCCCGACGTCGGTCGGTGTGTGACGGCGACCGAGTCGCCGGAGCTCGTCGACCGTCATGCTCTGGGCGCCGTACGAGATGCGCGTGACACCCGCGGAGCGCTGGGCGTGCGCATCGCCCCGCTCGTCCGGTCCCGGATTGGCTTCGAGGCTGACCTCGACACTCCCGGCCAGGCCAAAGCGCCGGGCGACGTGGTCGACAAGGGCCGCGAGCTCGCGCGGCGCGAGGAGAGACGGCGTGCCGCCGCCCAGATACAGCGTGTCGAGCGCGGGGCGGCCGGCGCCGCCGACGGCGCCATGGGCCCGATCCGCGACGTCGGCGCGCAGGTCGATCTCGGCGTGCAGCGCGTCGAGGAAGGCCGGGATCCGCGCGGCTCGGCCGCGGGTCGCGGAACCCGTGTACACCACGAAATCGCAATACGGGCACAGGCTCACGCAGAACGGCACATGCACGTACAGCCCGACCGGCGGTGCCGCGACGCTCACGGCCACATCGGCCGGCCGCGAATCCAGGGTCCCAATGGCCACACCGACGGGCCATGGGCCGGCGGGCAGCCTCGCCGTGGTCCGCCCGCCCGAGCCATCGGGACGCGATGCGGTGGACCGCGCGGGCCGTGCCGCACGCGTGCCTCCGGTCACCGGCACCGACGCTGCCGCGGTCACCGGGCGACTCACCGCTCGCGCTGGCCCGGGTCGCGCGTTCCGACCACCCGCCAGCCGCTCGGCGGACGGCGGCGGCGCTCCATCTCCTCGGGCTCGACCGTACGCAGCGTGAGCCGGCCCGGATGGCCGGTGCACACGAACACCGCGAACCGGGTCACGGCATGGCCGAGGAATGCCGCCCCGATGCCGCCCGTGGCGTATGTGAGCCAGCCTCCGATGAGGCCGATCCCGACCGACAGGCCCAGTGCGTACAGGCCCCGGCCGGGCGCCCCGGTGCGGGTCGCGAGCGCGTACACGAGCGTCTGAATGACGATCGCGGGCAGGACGTCGAGGCCGCCTGCGAGCAGGAACCCGAGCAGGATGCCCCGGAACGCGGCCTCGTCGATGAACGCCGTCGCGAGGCCGTTGAGGACCGCGCTCGGGTACGACCATGTCGGTGGCAGGCGCAACGCCCGGTAGCGGTAGTACGCGATCGCCGCGGCCTGGATCGTGCCGATCGCGGCGTACGCCAAGCCGACCACGATCGCGAGCACTCGGTCGCCCGCGCCAAGGCGCAGGTCGGGACCCGATTCGGGCCGCACGAGGGCGGCGCCGATGACGAGGCCCAAGCCGATCACGTACCAGGCGATCCGACGACGCAGGGACGGGACGTGGCCGTCGGGCTCCGCCTCGTCGTATTCGGCGGCGCCGAAGCGTTCGGCGTCGAGCCGCAGGAGCACGAGCAACAGCCCGAGACCCAGCGCCACCAGGATGCGCAGCTCCGGGAAGCCGATGTCGGGCATCGTCGGCGGTCCCTCCGGTCAGTTGCTCGCGGGGGGGCGAGACGCGACCGGCGCCAGGGAGATCGCCCGCGACGCGGGCGGGCTGGCGGCGCTCACGCCTCGTTCATCCGAAGCATGGCCAGGAACGCCTCCTGCGGGATCTCGACCGACCCGACACGCTTCATCCGCGCTTGCCCTCCTTCTGCTTCTCGAGCAGCTTGCGCTTGCGCGTGATGTCGCCACCGTAGCACTTGGCGAGGACGTTCTTGCGCATCGCGCGCACGGTCTCCCGTGCGATCACCTTGCTGCCGATCGCCGCCTGGATCGGCACCTCGAACATCTGCCGCGGGATCAGCTGCTTGAGCTTCTCGACCAGCTGCTCGCCCCGTCGATGGCCGCGTGTCGCGATGGACGATCAGCGCAAGCGCGTCCACCGGCTCGCCGTTCGACCAGCACGTCCAGCTTGACCAGGTTCGCCGGCCGGTAGCCGACCACCTCGTAGTCCATCGACGCGTAGCCCTGCGTCCGGCTCTTGAGCTGGTCGTAGTAATCGACGATGAGCTCGGCGAGCGGCAGCTCGAAGTGCAGGAGCACGCGCTGCGGGTCCAGGTACTCCATGCGCGACGTACTCGCCACGACGGTTCGTCGAGAGCTCCATGATCGGGCCGATGTAGCTCGTTCGGGGTGACGATGCTCGACGCTTCACCCAGGGCTCGGCGATCTCCTCGATCTCGCTCGACGTCGGGAAGCTGCGCCGGATTGTCGACCGCGACTCGTCGCCGCGCCCGTTCGTGACGTGACCTCGTACTCGACCGATGGCGCCGAGGCGAGCAGGTCGAGGTCGAACTCGCGCTCGAGCCGCTCCTGGACGATCTCCATGTGGAGCAGGCCGAGGAAGCCGCACCGGAAGCCGAAGCCGAGCGCGACCGAGCTCTCGGGCTCGTAGGTGAAGCTGGCGTCGTTGAGCTGCAGCTTCTCGAGCGCGTCGCGCAGGAGCGGGTAGTCGCTCGACGCGACCGGGTAGAGGCCGGCGAAGACCAGGCTCTTGGCCGGTTGGTAGCCGGGCAGCGGCTCCGTCGCCGGGCGTCGCGCGTCGGTGAGCGTGTCGCCGACCTGCGCGTCCCGGACCCTCTTGAACCCGGTGGCGACGTAGCCGACCTCGCCCGCGACGAGCTGGCTCGACGGGCACGAGCTGCGGGCGGAAGTAGCCGATCTCGAGCAGCTCGGCCTCCGCGCCCGATGGCCATCAGCCGGATGGCGTCGTGCTCGTGGAGCGTGCCCTGCGCGAGCCTCACGTAGGCGACGACGCCCTTGTACGGGTCGTAGTGGCGAGTCGAAGACGAGCGCCCTGGAGCGGCGCGGCCGGGTCGCCCCCCGGCGGCGGGATCCGCGCGACGATCGCCTCGAGGATCTCCGGCACGCCCGGCCCTCCTTGGCCGAGGCGAGGATCACCTCCTCCGCGGGATCGCGAGCACCTTCTCGATCTCCTCCTGACACGCTCGGGCTGCGCGGTCGGCAGGTCGATCTTGTTGATGACCGGGATGATCGTGAGGTCCTGCTCAGGGCGAGGTAGACGTTGGCGAGCGTCTGCGCCTCGATGCCCTGGGCCGCGTCGACGACGAGGACGCGCCCTCGCACGCCGCGAGGCTTCGGCTGACCTCGTAGCTGAAGTCGACGTGGCCGGGCGTGTCGATCAGGTTGAGCTCGTACGTCTCACCGTCTCGGCGGTGTAGCTCAGGCGCACGGCCCGGGCCTTGATCGTGATGCCCTTCTCGCGCTCCAGGTCCATGGAATCGAGGACCTGGCTCGTCATCTGCCGCGGATCGA
>CAWBQM010000007.1:0-160705 GCA_963790955.1 uncultured Chloroflexia bacterium | reverse complement strand
GCTGCCCTGATTGTCGAACACGAACATGCGCAGGTTGGCTGGCGCCACGTTGCCGACAGTGGCCAGGGCTCCGAGCGTCAGCAGCAGGCTGCCGTCGGTTTCGAGCAGGACGATCCGCCGGTGCGGCAGGGCCAGCGCCAGGCCCAGGGCAAGTGGCGTGTTGCAGCCCATGGCGACCAGGAACAGGTTGTTGTCGCCGGGCCGGACGGCGTGCCACTCGAGGCCGGTCCCGCCCAGCGACACGATGACCAGGTCCTCGTCGGTGACGTGCGGCGCGAGGGCGCGCAGGCACTCGATGCGCTTCATCGGCGGCTCCGCTCCATCACTGGCAGACACGCTGGCCGAGGACCACCGCGGCCGGATACTTCGAGGCATGGATCGTCGTCCAGGCGCCCGCGATGGAGGACGCGACGTCCTCGTCCCGATCGACGACGCGATACGGGATGTGCAGCGCCTCGAGCAGTGGGCGCAGGGTGACGCCGTGGGCCTGTGCCCACCAGTCCGGATCGCCGAGATCGCCCCGGAACGGCATGATCATCAGGACCGGCAGACCGTGGCCCATGCCCAGCCTGGCAAGGGCCTCGGCCGCGACGCGCAGCCCGGAGTTCTCCATGATCACCGCCGCGCGCCGGCCGCCCAGCCAGGCGCCCGCCGCGATCGCGACGCACTCGCCCTCGTTCGTCCCGAGCACGACGTCGAAGTCCTCGTCGGCGAGGATGGAGTCGTAGACGTCGTGGAGCCACGATTCGGGTAGGTAGGTGACGAAGTCGATCCCGGCCTGCTTCAGGCCGGCGACGACCGCACGAGTGACCTCTGGCCGCACGCTCTCTCCAGGTGCCGGATGCCGGATGGGACGCGATGACGTACGCCATCGCATACATCAGCATATTGTTGACGGCGACAGGACGCAAACCGGGATCGGACGGTGGTCGTCGCGGTTTCGGTAGGTGCTACGGTGGCCGAACCATGGCGTCGACGAACAACGATCACGGGACGCGCGCAGCGGACGGCAGCCGACGCGCGACGGGTGGCGACGACGGCCGGGTGCGGCCGGAAGCGGCCCGGTCGCCGCACGCTCCCCCGGTGCTCGTCTGCGTGACGCGCTCGAGCGGCGCACCCCTGGTCGTGCCTGGTTGCGCGGATGCCCTGACCGCGCGACTGGCGGCGGCGGCCGGCTTCGAATGCGTGTACGCGACGGGAGCCGGGATCGCGAATGCTCTGCTCGGCGTCGCGGACGTGGGCTTGACATCGATGACCGAGATCGTGGATCAGGTCGGCCGATTGTGCGATGCCGTGGACATCCCGTGATCGCCGACATCGATACCGGTTCGGGAACGCCCTCAACGCCCGGCGCACGGTGCGCTCCATCGAGCGCGTTGGGGCGGCCGGGGTCCAGATCGAGGACCAGGATTTCCCGAAACGGTGCGGTCACTTCGACGGGAAGTCGGTCATCGGGCTGGACGAGATGCTGGGCAAGCTCGCGGCCGTGCTCGACGCGCGAGTCGATCCGGATCTCGTCGTGATCGCCCGAACCGACGCGATCGCGGTCGACGGGTTCGAGGCGGCCGTGGAGCGCGCGGCGGCCTTCGCCGAGCTCGGCGCCGACCTCGTGTTCGTGGAGGCGCCCCGGACGCGGGACGACCTGGCGGCCCTGCCGGCGCGCGTCGGCGCGCCGCTCGTGGCGAACGTGGTCGAGGGCGGCGTCACGCCCGTGCTCTCGGCGGCTGAGCTCGGGGCGCCGGGCTACCGCGTCGTGCTGTACGCGAACACCGCGCTGCGCGTGGCGGCGGCAGCCACGCGGGACGCCCTGCGGGAGCTCCGCAGCCGAGGCGACACGCGCGGGCTGACCGATCGCATGCTCGGCTGGGAGGAGCGCCAGTCGCTCGTGGGCCTGCCCGAGCTGGAGGCCCTGGCAGCGCGCTACGCCGGTGCTCCGCGCGTCGGGAACCGAGGAGGTGCGTCATGACCGGCGGGGTTCGTCCCATCCCATGCTCGATCCTGCGCGGCGGCACGAGTCGTGGCGTGTTCTTCCGGGGCGGCGACCTGCCATCCGAGCGCAGGGCGATCGAGCCGATCCTGCTCGACGTCTTCGGCAGCCCCGACGTACGCCAGATCAACGGTCTGGGCGGCGCAACCTCGCAGACGAGCAAGGCCGCGATCATCGGTCCGCCGAGCCGGCCCGATGCCGACGTCGACTATACCTTCGCCCAGGTCAGCGTCACGGCGCCCCTGGTCGACTGGGGCGGCAACTGCGGCAACATCTCGTCCGCGGTGGGCCCGTTCGCGATCGACGCCGGGCTCGTGTCGGTCCGCGAGCCCGAGACCGTCGTCCGGATCCATAACACGAACACCGGCAAGATCATCGTTGCCCGTGTGCCCGTTGCCGGCGGGCGGGCAATCGTCGAGGGCGACTACGCCATCCCCGGCGTGCCCGGCACCGGCGCCCGGATCGACCTGGACTTCCTGGACCCGACGGGATCGCTGGCCGATCGCGCCCTGCCGACCGGCCGGGCGCGCGACACGCTCGAGCTGTCGGGCGGTCGGCGCATGGAGGTGTCGCTGGTCGACGCGGGCAACCCGGTCGTGTTCCTGCGGGCGTCCGACCTGGGCTTCGACGGAACCGAGCTTCCGGCCGCGATCGAAGCCGCGACCGGCGCGACGACGATCCTCGAGGAGGCACGCTCGATCGCCGCGGTCTGGCTCGGTCTCGTCTCACAGCCGAGTCTCGCCACGGCCCGCACGCCGGGATTGCCCAAGGTGGGCTTCGTCGCACCGCCGTCGGCGTACGTCACCAGCACGGGCAGCCGGGTCGAGGCCGACGCCGCCGACGTCGCGGGGCGCCTGATGTCGATGCAGACGGCCCATCGCTCGTACATGGTCACGGGCGCGATCGCGACGGCCGCGGCGGCGCTCATCCCGGGCACGCTCGTGCACGAGGCGGCGCGCGCCGCGGAACGGCGCCCCGGCGCCGACGTCGTGCGCATCGCGCATCCATACGGGGTCATGGATACGCGCGTGTCTGTGGATGCGGCGACATCCACACGTAGCTCGGCCGAGGCTCGCAACGGGCACGACGGCCGGGATGGCGACGACGGCGCGCAGCCACACATCGGGGGCATCGCGGTCGGCCGCACGGCGAGGCACATCCTCGACGGGGCTGTGTTCGTGCCGAGACGATTTCTCGAGGGAGTGCCCGAGCCCGCGGCCGCGGGCCCGAGCGTGCGCGCCCATCCCTGACCGACCGGCTCGTCGCGACCGCGGGTCAGTAGGTGTCGAACATCCTCTGGATCTCGTCCGGATCGCTCGTCCTGGTCAGCGCGAGCGACAGAAGGATCCGGGCCTTCCAGGGCTGCAGGTTGTCGGCCGCGACCCAGCCCTTCCGCACGAGGCCCGGGCTGCGCACCGATCGCCCCGAGCCGACGCGTGAGCCCTGACACACGATCACGCCGGCGCCGGCGGCACGATCGAGCGCTGTCGTCTCGCCGGGCGTGGGCCGGCCCGAGCCCGTCCCGCCGTTGACGATGCCCTTCGCTCCGGCGGCGACCGCCGCGTCGACCATCACCCCGTCGGCGCCCAGATACGAGATGACGACGTCGACGCGCGGCAGCGCATCGACCCCGGCCAGGTCGAACTCGGTGTCCGAGGTATGGCGCCGCGCGGGACGGTGGTAGAAGACGACGCGCCCGTCGTTGTCGGCGTATCCCAGCGGGCCGAGATCACGGCCCTGGAACGTCTGAACCCGGTACGTCGCGGTCTTGGTCGCATCGCGCGCGCTCAGAATTGTGTCGTTGAGGACGACCAGGACGCCCATGCCGCGGGCCTCGGGCGAGGCCGCCACCCGCGTCGCGTTGAGCAGGTTGAGATCCCCGTCGACGCTCAACCCGGACGCCGGCCGCATGGCGCCAACGACCACCACGGGTCGATCGGTCTTGAGCGCGAGGTGCAGGAAATAGGCCGTCTCCTCGAGCGTGTTCGTGCCGTGCGTGATCACCACGCCGTCGGCCCGATCCTCGGCGAACAGGCCCTGGATCGCCTCGACGAGGTCGAGCAGGTCGCGATCGGTGATGGCCTGGCTCGGCAGTCGCCGGAAGGGCACCACCGCCACGTCCGCCACGGACGAGAGCTCGGGCACGCGTGCCACCAGCTCGTCGGCCTCGAGGCGCTTGCCCGCCTCGATGTACCACGCCAGATCGAGACGGTCGACGCCGACCGAGTCGATGGTCCCGCCGGTGACGATCAGGGCGACGCGAGCGCGTTCAGCCATCTTCCACCTCGAGCTTCATGCCGGTCGCTGGCCAGACTGACGGCGGACGGCCGTCGCGGGTCACCGGGCACGCGCCATCGGGACCAGGTGAGCGCAATTGTATGCAGATGGATATCGGGCGACGCCAGGGGCCGCGTCTGCCCCGGCATGGTGCCATCCGCCCTCGCGGTCAGCGGGCGCCCGCCGCGATTGGCGGGCCGAGATCTCAGCGCAGGGCGTGCTCTGCATACTCGCGCAGCTGTAGCCGAACGAGATACTCGCGCGCCGCGCCGAGGTGCGCGTGCGACGCCTTCTCGGCGGCCTCGGGATCGTGCGCCTTCATCGCGGCGAGGATGGCCATGTGCTCCTTGAGCACGTCCTCCACGCGCTCGGGGCTGGCGAACGGCAGGGTCGTGAACCGGCGGACGAACTCGCGCAGGTCGCGCGCCACCTGCTCGAGCTTGGCGTTGCCGGCCACGCTGTAGATCACGTCATGAAAGCGCATGTTCGCGATCACGACCTGCTCGCGACGACCCTCCGCGATCGCCTCGGCCATGGAGTCGACGATGACCTGCAACCGTCCGATCTCGGACGGGGTGATGCGATGTGCCGCCAGTCGGGCGGCGAGACCGTCGAGCGCCTCGCGAAGGACGAAGACGTCCTCGATCTCGGCCGCGTCCGGCGCGTGCACGACGATGCCACGGGCGGGATCGGCCAGGACGAGGCTTTCCGCGGAGAGTCGCTTCAGCGCCTCGCGAACCGGCGTGCGACTGACCTGGAACTCGGCCGCGATGGCCAGCTCGATCAGGCGTGTGTCGGGTGCCAGCTCGCCCGAGATGATCCGGTCCTTCAGCGAGCGATACACATACTCGCTGCTCGGCAGTCCGTCAGGTCGAGCTGCTTGTCTCGCCCTCATATCGTCCTCAGGTTCGGAGCACGTCCGGCGTGCTGCCGGATTCCTCGCCCTCTGCATTCGACAGTATACGGTCCCCCGCGCAGGCGTTCGTGGCAGTTGGGCGCCGGTCCCGGCCGGGCGTCCCAGAACGAGCACGATCCGGGAGCGAACCGCCCCGGCCGGAAGGTGCGACGGAGTTTGACTCGCCGGTCACGGGGCCAATAGAATGCAGCGGCATACCGTTGCGCATCACGCTCCCTGAATCCCGGTCTGGAGGACTCCCTTGGACGCAGGTTCTGCCACGGTATCGGACGTTTCCCCGACCCGACTTCAGGGCGACGACCGGCACACCGCCCCACGCTATCCCGGGTACATGCGCATCGACTCCATCGGACCCGGTGAGTTCGAGGCCGTGGCCGACGCCGCGGTGCAGCGGACCGGAGGGCGGGGCGTGCTGGGCCCGATCAAGCCCGGCGCGAAGGCCCTCATCCTGACCACCGAGGATCAGGACGAGGAGGTGTTCGAGATCATCGCCGCGGCCATGCGCCGCGCCGGTGCCGCCAGCGTGACCGGCATGAAGTGGTCGTCGCTGGGCATGCCGACCGGCGACTACTCGGCCGCGGACGGCTGGCGCGAGCTATCCGACGATCACGTCAACACGGTCATCGCCGCCGGCGAGCGCGTCGAACAGGACGCCCTGCTCAAGCTCCTCGAGGAGCACCCCGAGTACGACCACATCTACGCCGGCGACGCGGGCGAGGGCCACTTCAAGATGGCCGTCGGCGACAAGTTCCGCGCGAACTGGATGTACCGCCGGCGCGAGGACCTGCTCGCGCGCTACACCAACTTTCCGGTCCAGATCCAGCGCCTGCTCGAGCAGAAGCTGATCGACATGTTCGCCCGGGCGGCGGCGGTCCACATCACCGACCCGGAGGGCACCGACCTCAGCTGGGACGTGTCCGAGGACGAGGCGCGCCTGTGGAAGCAGGGCTCATGGATCCCGTGGCACATCATCGGCACGACGATCGAGGCGGTGCGCTTCGCCCAGGTCCGGCCCGCCTTCGGCGGCAATCGGATCGACAGCCTGCGACGCTTCGCCCCGATCGCGGCCGAGCACTATCCGACGATCAACGGGGTCGTCGCCGGCACCGTGAACCACACCGGCTTCTTTCCCCGGATCGTGGTCCGCGTCACGGGCGGCAAGATCTCGTCGATCGAGGGCGGGGGCGAGTACGGACGCCGCTTCGCCGAGATCGTCGACCGGTTCAAGAACGTCCAGTATCCGGCCTACCCGGGCCCCGGCTACCACTTCATCAACGACGCCACGATCGGCTCGAACCCCAAGACGTTCCGCGAGATCGACACGCTCTGGCACACCGCCACGCCGTGGTACGGCGGCGGCAACGAGCGCTACCGGGCCGGGGTCATCCACTTCGGCTTCGGGGCCGAGCACGACGATCCGGAGTTCATCAAGTTCGGACGGGAGAACCAGGTTCCGATCAAGCACATGGCCCACGTCCACTCCTACTTCCCGACCTACGAGATCAAGGACCGGACGTCGGGCGAGTGGTTCAAGGTCATCGATCGGGGTCGGCTGACCGTGCTCGACGACCCGGCGGTCCAGCGCCTCGCCTCGCTGATCGCGAACCCCGACGATCTCCTGTCGTACGACTGGGTCCCGGCCATACCCGGCATCAATTACGAGGGGGATTACGCTCGGGACTACGCGCCCGATCCGGTGGCATGGATCCGGCGCGACGTCGCGGGTGAGTTTGGCAGGCCGGTCGCCTGACCGCGCTGCCGCTGAGGAGGAGGTGCGCGATGTCGCGCAAGCGTACGTTCCCCGCGCTGCTCGTGGCCGCCGGACTGGTGCTCGCCGCCTGTTCCGGCACGGCCTCGCCATCCCCGTCCCCGACGCCGACGGCGCCGCCGGCCAGCGCCGGCGAGAGCATGGCGGCGAGCGAGGCACCATCGGCCACGGCAGTCACGGGCTCGATCGGGATCGGCTACCCATCCGAGGCGGACTCTGGCGACACGCCGAGCATCCTCGCGATCAACCGCCTGAACCAGGCCGGCTGGACGATCAAGCCCACGTTCTTCGCACAACCCGAGACGGACTTCGCGGCCGTCTCGAAGGGTGACATCCAGATCGCCATCGGCTCGACATCGGCCGCGCTCGCGGCGATCCAGGCCGGCGGCAAGTTCCACGTCATCGGGACCCAGGAAGGCGTCGCGTGGTCGGTCGTCGGGACGAACGACGTCACCAAGTGCGACGACCTCGTCGGCAAGCGCTGGGCGCTGCACAGCCCCGCCGGCGTCACGACCGGCTACGCGACGTTCTGGATCCAGAACAACTGCTCGGCCGACTCCCAATCGAAGATCGAGCCCGTGTACATTCCGGGATCCGAGAACCGCGAGGCGGCACTGTTCGCCGGCCAGATCGACGCGACGCTGCTCGATGCCGGCACTTGGGCTGACCTCAACGCCAAGGCGCCCGGCAAGTTCCACGTCATCGCGGATCTGGCCGCGGACCCGACCCTGAAGCAGCTCAACAGCTCGATCATCTCGGTCAACGACGACTACTGGAGCCAGCATCCCGAGGTCGTGGTGGCCTACCTGAAGGCGCTGTCGCAGGCCTATGCGGACGCCAAGGCCGACCCGACGATCCTCGACGCGGCGGCCGCCTCGCAGAACGTGCAATGGAACGACACCGTCCGGCAGGGTGTCGTCGGCGAGTTCTCCAGCGGCGCGCTCGACCCCACGCTCTCGATCACGCCCGAGAGCATGAACCTCAACCTGCAGTTCTATACGAAGTACAGCTCCCTCAAGCCCGGTCTGACGGTCGACCAGGTGGCGAACTTCGATGCCCTGCAGCAGGCATCGGGCTCATAGCCCTGACTGACCGGTGACCCAGCGGCAGGTAGCCCTTCGCCGACCACGGCCCATCGGCACCCCCCGGAACCCCGCCGGGCTCCGGGGGGTGCTTCCTCCGCTGGTATTCCTGGCCATCGTCGCCGTCATCTGGCAGGTCGGGGCGGTGGCAGCCCCGAACAACATCCTGCTGCCGACGTTCACCGCGACGATCGCCGCGTTCGTCGACATCGTGACGAACGGCAGCCTGTGGGGCCCACTCCTGAACTCGAACATCACGATGCTTGTCGGCTTCGTGATCTCGGTCGCGATCGGCGTGCCGATCGGGCTGCTGACCGGGCGTCGTGAGACGTTCGATCACGTCGTCGCTCCGTACGTGGCCCTCCTGGTCGTGGTCCCCATCGCGCCGCTGCTGCCGATCGTGGTCATGATGATCGGCTTCGGCCTCCAGGCCGGCGTCCTCGTCGTCGTCCTGTTCTCGGTCGTGTACATCCTCGTCAACACCCGCGCCGGCATCCGGAGCATCGACCCGCAGCTCATCGAGATGGCGACCTCGTACGGCGCCCGCGAGACGGACGTGTGGCGCTACGTGCTCATCCCGGGCGCGTTGCCGGCCATCGGCACGGGACTCCGGATCGGACTCGGACGCGCCTTCGCGGGCATGATCCTGGGCGAGCTGTTGTTGTTCGCCTCGGGCATCGGCAAGCTCATCCTCAGGTACCGCGGTCTGTTCCAGGACGACGCGCTGTTCGCGATGGTGCTCGTCCTGCTCGTCGAGGCGATCGCCCTCGGCTTCGGCATGCGTTGGGTGGAGCGCAGGCTTCAGGCTCCCGCCTCATGAGGACACGACGACAGCCATGATCACGGTCAACGGATTGCGCAAGGCCTTCGCCGGTCAGGGCGAGGGCACCCTCGTCTTGCGGGACGTCTCGTTCGAGGTCGCCGACAACGAGTTCGTCTCGCTGCTCGGCCCCAGCGGCTGCGGCAAGACGACGTTGCTACGGATCCTGGCCGGACTCGTCGACTACGACGACGGCCAGGTCGAGGTCGAGGGCAAGGAAGTCTCCGGCCCCGGTCCCGAACGCGCCGTCGTGTTTCAGCAGTTCTCGTTGCTGCCATGGATGACCGTGCTCGACAACATCGGCTTCGGCCTGCGCCTGCGCGGCGTTCCGAGGTCGACCTGGTCGGCACGCGCCGCGGAGCTCGCCCGACTGGTCGGTCTGACGGGCTTCGAGAAGCACTACCCGCGCCAGCTCTCGGGCGGCATGCAGCAGCGCGTGGGGCTTGCCCGCGCGCTCGCGGTCGACCCGCACGTGCTGCTCATGGACGAACCGTTCGCGGCACTCGACGAGCAGACCCGCATGCTCATGCAGGAGGAGCTGCTTCGGATCTGGCAGGAGACGCGCAAGACCGTCGTGTTCGTGACCCACAGCATGGAAGAGGCGCTGCTCCTGAGCGATCGCATCCTGCTCCTCACGGGCCGGCCGGGCGTGGTCCAGGAGGTCCTGGAGGTGCCGTTCGGGCGGCCCCGTGAGCGCGAGATCACGACGTCGGCCGAGTTCCACAGGCTGCGCGAACACCTCTGGGAGCAGCTCCGGCAGAACCAGTCCGACAACGTCGCGGCGCCAGCCTCGGCATGAGCGTGAGCCTGGCGAAGCCGCGCGGCGCGGTGCTCGGCCGCGTGCGCCACCACGGTCCTCGGCCGAAGCAGAGCCGCCGGTCCGCCCGCCTGACAGAGATCGGCAGCCTCGTCGGTGGGCTGATCATGTGGGAGATCGCCGGGCACGTCCTGGCGCTGCCCTGGCTGCCACCGTTCTCGGCCTGCCTGGCCGCCCTGGTCGAGCTGTGGCAGCAAGGCCGGATCCTGCCCGACCTCATCGACAGCATCCAGTCCCTCGCCATCGGATTCGCGATCGCCCTCGTCCTGAGCCTGATCCTCGCGTTCCTCATGGCCGAGTTCGAGCTCGTCGACCTGGCGATCGGGCCGTACGTCTACGCCCTGTTCCTGCTGCCCTCGATCGCCCTCGTGCCGGTCTTCCTGGCCCTGTTCGGTATCGATCCGAAGGCACGCATTGCCGTGATCGTCACGTACTGCCTGTTCTATATGACCCTCAACTTCCACACGGCGTTCATCCAGCGCGATCAGAACCTGGTCGAGATGGCGGACTCGTTCCAGGTCACCCGGATGCAGCGCATCCGATTCTTGATCCTGCCCATGGCGCTGCCCCTGGTGATGGCGACGATCCGGGTCGGCCTCAGCCGCGCCGTCAAGGGCATGATCAACGGCGAGCAGTTCATCGCGACATTCGGGCTCGGCGCCCTCGTCCAGCAGTACGGCGGCCAGTTCGCGGCCGACAAGGTGTTCGCGGTGATCCTGGTCATCGTCGCGCTCGCCTTCGTTCTGGACATCGTGACCCGCGTCCTGGACACGCGTTGGACCCGTTGGGCGGCCCGATAATGGCTCCCGAGTTCGGCCCGTGCGCTCACGCGCGATCGGCCACGTGGCCGTGACGGACGGCGCTACCTCGGCACGCCGGCGACACGCGGGCGCAGGCCGTTCCGATGGCGGCCGGGACGTGCTCGTGCTCGGCAGCGACGAGCTGGCCGAGGCCATCCCGCTGAGCCTCGTCATCGACGCGGTCGAGCATGCCTATCGACTGGCCGGGACGGGCGCGCTCGAACAGCCACCACGGGTTCCCCTGCAGCAGGCCGGCGTCCGGACCTTCCTGCACCTCATGCCCGCGATGAGCGGATCGGCGGGCATTGCCGGCGTCCACGTGTACACGGGCGGCAATCGCGGAGCCGATGTGCCCCAGAAGCTCACGGTCCTGTTCCGCACCGAGGACGGTGCGCTTCGCGCGATGATCGAATCGAGCTGGCTGAGCTGGGCGCGCACCGGCGCGACGGGGGCGGTCGCCACGCGCCACCTGGCCCGTCCGGATGCCGACGTGCTGGGAATCATCGGCGCCGGCAGGCAGGCCCGGGCCCAGCTCCAAGCCATCGCCGCGTCGCGCCAGATCCGCCGGGCGTACGTATTCAGCCCGACCGCCGAGCGGCGGCAGGCCTTCGCCCGCGACATGACTCGGGCCACGGGCGTCGAGGTCGAGCCGCTCGATTCCGCCGATGCGGTGGTCGCGCGATCGGACATCGTGTCCACCGCCACCACCGCCCGCGAGCCGGTCTTCGACGCGGCCGCCGTGCACGCCGGCCTGCACGTCAACGCGATCGGGGCCCACTATCCGGATCGACGCGAGATCGACGGGCCGACGATCGCCCGCGCGCTGCTGTTCGCGGATGAACCCGAGCGCAGCAACCTCGAGGACGGCGAGCTCGCCCTCGCGATCGCCGACGGCACGCTCGAGCCGGGCACGGCGGCCACGTCGCTCGCGTCGGTCGTGGCCGGCACGACGCGGGGGCGACGGTCCGCCGATGACGTGACGGTCTTCCTGTCCGGCGGGTTGGGCAGCGAGTACGTGCTCGTCGCGGGGGCCATCGTGGATCGGGCCCAGGAGCTCGGATTGGGAACGAGGGTGCGGCTGTGATGGGCGTGCGGCTGTGATGAGGCTGGTGCGATGACGAACGAAGTTGGCGCGCCCCCGGCGGGCGCTGTGATCGTCACCGGGGCGGGCGGGGGTATCGGTGCCGCCATCGCCCGGGGCCTCGCCAGCCGGGGCACACCCGTGGTGATGGTCGGTCGCGATGGGGCACGGCTCGCCGAGACGCAGGCGTCCCTTCGCGCCGGGGCCGACGCGCTCGCCTCGCCGGCCGACGTCCGCGACCTCGGCGCGATGGAGTCGATCGCTGGCCAGGCCGTCGATCGCTTCGGCGGGATCGCCGCGCTCGTGGCCTGCGCGGCGGCGCACGGCCCCGAGACGCCGGTCGACGAGACCCCGCTCGAGGCCTTCGAGGAGGTCCTGGCCACGAACGTCGTGGGCATGATCGCGTCGTGTCGCGCGCGTCCTGCCGGCGATGCGCCGCCAGGCTGCCGGCAACCTGGTCCTGTTCTCGTCCGGCGCGGGCCACGCGATCCCGCGCCCGAAGCTGCGCAGCCTCGCCTACCAGATCTCGAAGTTCGGGGTGGAGGGTCTCGTCAACGGCCTGACCGTCGAGCTGCGCGGCACAGGCATCAACGTGAATGGCTTCCGTCCCGGCCGGACGGCATCGGGCGCCAACCTCGGCCGGGGTATGACCGGGCTGCGCAGCCCGGAGTTGGCGGTGGAGCCGGTGCTGTTCTTGGCCGATCTTGTTCCCGGCGAGCTGTCCGGCTTCGTTCTCGAGTCGACCGACTTCGAGCGCGGCTTCCGACCGGTCCGGCGCGACTACACCGTCGCGGGCTGAAGGCAGGTCCGCAACGCCGGCAGGCGACAGCCGAGCCCGACGTCAGTGGCGAGTCGCCCGCCGGCCGCGGACGGGCGCGCTGACGGGCCGGTCGGCGCGCGCTGGCGGCCAGGTCCCGGGTGCGGTTGAATTGGACGGCGCGAGCTGAGGAGAAGCGATGACCCGTGCGACGGCCGACCTGATGGACGAGCTCGACGACGATCTCCAGTCGTGCGACAGCCAGCTGCGCGACTACGGTGGCGTCGCCCGCTTCTCGGGACCGGTCCGGACGGTCCGCTGCCACGACGACAACGTCCTGGTCCGCGAGCTTCTGTCGGGCCCCGGGAACGGCTGCGTCCTCGTCGTCGACGGGGGCGGGTCGCTGCACAGCGCTCTCGTCGGCGACATGATCGGCCGGCTTGCCGCCGGCAACGCCTGGCACGGGATCGTCATCAACGGTGCCGTCCGGGACGTCGTCGCCTTGCGCGGACTGCCCATCGGCATCCGTGCGCTCGGCTCGAATCCCCGACGTAGCGGCAAGACCGGAGCCGGTGAGGTGGATGTGCCCGTGGCATTCGGCGAGGTCGAGTTCCGGCCGGGGTCGACCCTCCACGCGGACGAGGATGGCATCGTCGTGCGCCGGCGCGCAGGCGGTAGCGCCTGATGTCGGGCATCTCGAGTCGCAAGGCCGATCACGTCCGCATGGCCCTCACGCCCGAGGCCAGGTTCGCCGGCGGGCCCGGCTTCGACGAGGTCCAGCTCGTCCACGTCGCCCTGCCCGAGGTTGACTTCGAGCGGATCGATACGAGCTGCCACCTCCTCGACCGCACCCTGGCGCTACCGCTCGTGATCTCGTCGATGACGGGCGGCCACCCCGACGGCGGTCGAATCAACGCGACCCTGGCGCGCGCGGCCGAGCGGCACGGGATCGCGATGGGCCTCGGCAGCCAGCGCGCGGCGCTCCGGGATCCGGGCCTGGCCGACACGTATGCCGTGGCCCGCCGGGAGGCACCCTCGGCGCTGCTGTTCGCGAACGTCGGCGCCGCACAGCTCGTCCGGCAGGGCGCCGACGCGGCGCTCGAGCCCGAAGAGGTGGGCCGCCTGGCCGACATGATCCGTGCCGATGCCGTCGTCGTGCACCTCAACGCGGTCCAGGAGCTGATCATGCCGGAGGGCGATCGCAACGCGGCCGGCTGGTCGGACGCGATCGCGCGGCTCGTGCGTGAGCTGCGGCTGCCGATCGTGGCCAAGGAGACGGGCGGCGGGATCACCGAAGCGGTCGCCAGGCGCCTGGCCGAGCTCGGCGTTTCGGCGATCGACGTCGGCGGGCGCGGTGGGACGAGCTTCGCGGCAATCGAGGGCATGCGTGCCCGCGAGCGCGGCGACGAGCGTGGTGTCGCCCTGGCGGAGATGCTCGCCGAGTGGGGCATCCCCACCGCGGCGAGCGTGACCGTCGCGGCTCGCGCCGGTCTGCCGGTTGTGGCCACAGGCGGGGTCCGGTCCGGGCTGGACGCCGGCCGGGCCATCGCCCTCGGTGCGGCCGCAGTCGGCGTGGCGCGGCCGCTCCTGGAGGCCGCGCTCGAGAGCGACGCCGCGGTCGACGCCTGGATCGGACGGTTTGCCGACGGCCTTCAGGCCGCGATGTTCCTGACGGGCTCCGCGACGATCGCCGAGCTGCGCGGGCGGCCGGTCGTCGTCTCCGGCGATACCGAGCGCTGGATCCGCGCGCTCGACGCGACGCGGGAGGATCGCGCGCGCATCGCCCGTTCCGATGATGCGGGCGCGGCTCGATCACACGGAGGAGCGCCATGAACCCCAGCGACGATGCGATGGCCGGGCAGCCGGTCGTGAGCCTCGTGGAGTGGCCCACGAAGGGCCTCGATCTCGATGCCGCGCGCCGGCTGGCGGCCGAGACGATGGAGCAGTACCGCAGGATCCCGGGCATGCTCGGCGCCAGGTTCTTTGGCGACTTCGAGGCCGGCACCCACCTCTACCTTCAGGTCTGGCGCGATCGAGCCGCGCTCGATGCGTACGCTGCGAACGAGGCGATGTTCGCGATCCGAACGATCGCCGCCCCATACATGGCCGGCCGCCCGACACGGCGGATCCTGGTCGACTACACGCCCGCCGCGGGCCTGGCCGATCTCGACTCGGCGCCCTGACCGCCGCCCGAACCTACGACTCCCCCACCAGCCCGAGGCGGATCGCGACGGCCGCGGCCTCGACGCGACCGGACACGGCGAGCTTGGCGAGGATGTTGCCGACGTGGACGCCGACCGTCTTCTGGCTGATGAACAGCCGCTCGCCGATCTCTCGATTCGTGCGTCCCTCGGCGATGAGCGCGAGCACCTCGCGTTCTCGTGGGCTGAGCCCGAAGGTGTTCGGACGGTGCGGCTGCGACTCGCCGACGAGCCGCCGCAGCAGGTCCGCGCCGGCCTTCCCGCTCGGGCCATGGCCGTCTTCGCCGTCCGGGCCGTTCGCCCCGTTTCCATCCTCGTACAGCGTTCCGGCCGGCACGGCATCGAAGGCCGCCTCGTCGTCGGTCGCGACCAAGGCGGCACTCCCGGCATCGAGCGCGCGTTGTGCGGTCTCGGGCAGCCGGATGAGAGCGCGCGACGCGAGCGCCGACAGGGCCCCGAGCAGGGGCCGCGCCCCGAGCTCGGCCGCGATCGTCGCGGCCTCGGCCAGGGGTGCCCGAGCCGATGCGCGACCGGCCCGACCCTCCCCGGCCGACAGCGCGGCCTCGGCCTGATGCCAGCGCGCGCGGCCGAGCTGATAGCGGTCGCCGAGTGCGGCCCACGTCGCGGCCAGCGCGGCCCACGTGGCGGGATCGTCGACCGCGTCGAGCCGGCCCCGGAATGCCCGCGCCGCGGCGAGGTGCGCATCCGCCTGCCGCCGTGACCCGATCGAGGCATCCACCCCGGACGATCGAACCGCGTGCTCTGCCGCATCGAGGATGGCGCCGCCGCGCGAGCGGCACTCGGCCAATCGGGCGAAGTCGCGCCGGACCTGCGCATCCGAGGCCGCAGCCGTCAGGACCTCGAGTGCGGTCGCCGCCAGGCGCGACACGAGCACCCAGTCCTCGGTCGACTGGACTCGCTCCCAGGCCAGATCGACGGCTCGCCGGGCGTCGGTGAGATCGTCTCGCCACAGCGCCAGCGAGGCGGCCGCCTGGTAGACCGGCACCGCGTACTGGGAGTCGCGAACGGTCTCGAGCTCGAGCAGCAGGCGGCCGATCATGCGGCCCGCCTCCTCGCCGGCGGTGAGCTCCGTCTCGACGATCGCCAGGTTGACTGCCGAGTTCACGAAGTTGATCCCGGCAGGCGTCCATTCCAGGGCCGTCTCCGACATCTTGCGGGAGTCGTCCCAGCGGCCGAGCAGGAACAGCGAGTCGGCGGCATTGCCCCGCAGCAGGTTGCCGTACACGGCCTCCTGGCCGACCTCGCGGGCGGCGGCGATGCCCTCGCGCGCGATCTCGACCGCCTCGGTCCGTCGGCCCTGCAGGTCGAGGATCGTCGTGAGGTTCGCGATCGCACGAAAGACCTCGTCGAGGAGGCCTGCCTGCTCAGCCATGGAGCGGGAGCGGCGCAGCCGCTCGACGGCCGACTCGGGCTCGGTGCCCCAGCCCTCGACGACGCCCAGCGTGGTGAGGGCATGGATCTCGTGAGCGTGGCCCGCCTCGCCGATCGCCCGCGCGACCCGAATCGCCTCCTCGGCAAGGCGCCGTGCCTCGGAAAACGTGCCCTCGATCATCTTGATCTGGGCCAGGCTCGCGAGCACGAGGGCCCGCCCGGGCGACGGGCTCGGCGGAACGAGCTCGACGGCGCGCCGGTGGGCATCGACGGCTCCGTCATGATCGCCGGCCGCGCGCCGGTAGCGCCCGAGCCGGTCGTACAGGAGTCCCATGCGCACGCGGTCGGCGCGCTCGTCGAGGGCACCGATCGAGACCTCGATGAAGGCCGCGGCACGCGTCGGCTGGCCGGCTGCGAACGCGGCCTCCGCCGCGCGGACTTGCAAGTCGACGAGCGCCGGCAGCTCGTCCCCGGACAGGCCGGCCGATCGCGATCGAGCGGAATCCGCGGCGGAGGTCAGCTCGAGCGCGAGCTCGAGGCTGGCCAGCGCGTCATCGGGTGCGTCCAGGGATTCCGCCTCGGCCGCCGCCTCGAGCGCGGCCTGGCGGGCATCGAGTGGCTGGTGCGCCGCCAGTCGGTGCCGCGCGACGACCGCCGGGCGCCCGGCCAGTCCGATCGCGAGGGCGACGTGATGGCGCGGCCGTTGGAAGGGCAGGATGTCCGTCGCCACGGCCGCGCCGATGAGCTCGTGGCGGAAATCGTGCACGATCGAGGCCTGCGGATCGTCCGCGTCGGATGCGGACTCGTCGCCGGGCTCGGACATGCCGCGCTCCGCCGGCGATCCCGCAGCCGGGACGAGCGCGAGGATGCCGTGCTCCAGGCCCTCCTCGAGACCGGCGGCGAGATCGGGATCGAGCACGCCGTCGCCGCGCCGGGGTCCCGTGGTCGAGCGCGGCGGCTGGCGGAGGAGGCCGGCCTCGTACGCCGCCGCGGTGCGCACGAGCTGGCGTCGGGTCAACGGGGTGCCCGCCAGGGCGATCAGCCGGAGCACGCGGCGGCACTCGGGCGAGCGCAGCGCCAGGCGGGCCGCCACGAGGGCTTCGAACGAACCCGTGAGGGTCGCACTCGAGAGCTCGCGCCGAGCCGCGAGCAGCTCCTCGGCCACGAGCGGACTGCCACCCGAGCGCTCGGCGACGAGGACGAGCACGGACGCGGACGGGCGCTCACCCTCGATGCCCTCGATCAGGTCCGCCAGCTCGTCGCGTTCGAGCGGCGGCAGGTCGATCGCGATCGGCGGTCGCTGGCTGTCGGCGATCGCCGCCAGGGTGACGCCCAGTGGGTGCTCGCGCGTCAGCTGATCGGGCTGGTAGGTCGCCACGAGGCACAGCCGCCCCGGTCGCCCGACACGACTCAGGAAGGACGCGAACGCCCTGGTCGCCGCGTCCGCCCGGTGCAGGTCCTCGAGCGCCAGCAGGACGGGCCGGCCGCGACCGGCTCGGAGCACGATCCCGAGCAGCGCCTCGAGCAGTCGCGCCTGGCGGCGCTCGGGGTCCGTGATCCAGCGCCTCGAGGGCAGCAGGCCGGCCGCCACGAGACGCGGGCGGAGGGCGGGCACGAGCTGCTCGATCTCCGATCCGGCGGGCCCGACCACGTCCGCAAGCTCAGGGTCGGTCAGGCGCTCGAGCAGCGGCACGAGGCCGTCGAGCACAGCTGCGTACGGGTGACCGGCCCGCGGCCCACGCGGCGAGCCATGGAGGATCGTGAACGGCTCCTCGAGCGAGCCGATCCGGCGCTCGGCCTCGGACAGGAAACGGGACGCGCCGAGCCCGGTCCCCGCGGCGACGAGGACGGTCGTGCGCCTGCCGTCGGCTGCGGTCCCGAGGGCCGTCGCGAGGCGGGTGAACTCCCGCTCGCGGCCCACGAAGCCGTCGCTCGTGAACCTGGGCATGGGCGCATTCTAGGCGCCGTCGTTGTGTCGGAACGGCCCAGAGACAGGGATCCAATAGGCTGCGCACAGCGAATGAGCCGCTGACGGTGTCACGCTTGTCCCGATCGGACCCCCGGTCCCCTCACCGGGGGTCCGATGCTGTGCGCGTCAGCGCCGACGTGCCGAGGCGATACCCTGGACCGGTGACCCATGAGCGCAGGGCGCCCCATCCGGCGAATACCCTCAACGAGCTGACCGGCGAGGAGTGGCTGTACTTCACGAAGTCGGTCTGGTCGACGGCCTATCCTTCGGAGCTCGGACACACCCGCCGCAAGGCCCACGGCGCAAACAAGCCGCCGCGACTCATGGCCCGGCTCATCGAGTTCTTCACCCGATCCGACGAGCTCGTCCTCGATCCGTTCGCGGGTGTCGGCGGCACGCTCCTGGGCGCCGCAATCGCGCGCCGGCCGCGCGCCGCGCTGGGCATCGAGCTCGAGCCGCGCTGGGCGGACGTGTACGAGGCCGTGGTGCGCGATGCGCTGGCCGAGCGAGACGGGCTCGGGCCCGCACTTGCCGACCTCGGGCCGCTCGACCCCGGCGGGACGCGCCGCTTCGACCCGTCGCGCTGCGAGCTGCGGGTCGGCGACGCGCTCACGACCCTGCCCGGCCTGCCCGATCGGAGCGTGGATTTCGTGGTGACCGACCCGCCGTACAACGTGCAGCTGCCGATCACGATGGCCGGTGGCCGTCTGGCCCAGACCCACGCGAACCGGCGAACCGACTACGCGATGATCACCGAGCATCCGGCCGATCTCGCCAACGCGCCCACGTACGACGCCTTCCTCGACCGGATGGAGGCGGCGTTCGTCGAGCTGTACCGGGTCCTCCGCTCGGAACGCTACCTTGTCGTGATCGTCCGGGATGCCTACCAGGACGGTCACTACGTGTTCACCGCGGCGGACCTCGCGACTCGCGCCGCCCGCGCCGGCTTCGTCGCGAAGGGCGACCTGATCTGGTATCAGGCCGGCACGCGTCTGCGGCCGTACGGCTACCCGAAGGTGTTCGTGCCCAACATCGCCCACCAGCACATCCTGGTCTTCCGCAGCGGCCGCTGACGCCGGCAGGCACCGCGCGAGACCGGTCCGACGACTCAGGCGACCCCGCGTCGGGCGGCGAGGTACGCCTCGAGCACATCGCTGTCGACATCGTCGAGGCTCGACAAATCGTCCTGCTCGGCGGTGCGTGCGGGGTCGTCGTCCCTCGGCGTGGCAACGATCTCGCCGAGCACCATCTTGTGCACCCAGCCCCGCCGACCATCCGGGCACAGGACCGACCAGTACAGCCCCGAGCGCTCGACGAGCTGGACCTCGTCGCCCTGGTCGAGCAAACCCAGCTCGCGGCTGTGGAACTCGTCCGGGCCGTCGAGCAGGCTCACGAGACGGTAGCGAATCCGGCGCCGCTCCAGCCCGTCGATCGCTCGGACGACACCGTGCTCGAAGGACAGGGTCGTGACCGAGGCGCCGTTGCGGATCGGATCGCTCTTGCGCGCCTCGAGCAGCGATGGCCGGCGCCAGCGTGGCATGAGCATCTCCGCCTCGGGCGCGGGTGTCGGCGTCAGCGTGGCCGGCACGAGCGCCGCACTCGCGGGCAGACCGGGATCACGTGCGGCGGCGGCCTCCAGGACCTCGTCGGGCGCCGTCTGCTCCTCGTCACGGCGGCGCTTGCCGAAGAACATGAACGCCATCGCGATCGTCACGGCACCCGTGGTACCGATCACCGCGACGGCCAGGCGGACCTCGGCCGGGATCGCCGGTCCGCCCAGCGCGGCGGGCAGGGCGCTGTCGAGCCCAGCCTGGCCACCCGCGCCGACGGGCCCCGAGTCGCCGGCCCCGGAGCCACCTGCCCAGCGGCCTTCCGCGGCCAGGCCGGGGATCGCGACCGTGCTTGACGGATCGGTCGGCAGGCCGAGCTCGAGCGAGGCATCGCCGACGCGGGGGTAGACGGTCGTCGATCCGAGAGCGATCGCGCGGTCGCCCTGGCTGGCGGGCGTCGTCAGGCCCGGTGTGCTGTCGATATCCGTTGGGCCGGCGGAGCCACTCGCGTCGGTCGAATCGGTCCCGGCGTTCGACCCGCTCCCGCCGATGGTGCCGGCGCCGCTCGTGTCGCCCACTTCGCCCGAGCTCCCGGTATCGCCGCCGGTCGCGCCTGTGCCACGCGTCGGCGACGTCCCGCCCGAGCCGGCGCCGCCGGCCGTGGTCACGGGGCTCTTCGTGGGGCTCGGGCTGGGCCTGGGTGTCGTGCTGGGCGGAGGCGTCGAACCGGTCGTACCCCCGGCGCCGGCGGCCTGGACGACGACGCTGCCCGCGCCGAGCGTATCGCTGAACTTGCGGGTGTCCGCCGCCTCGAAGGCAACCACATGGCTGCCCACCACGAGGACGCGCGAGACCTGGTAGCGGACGCCGTCCTTCCAGCTCGTATCGCTGCCTGGCGCGTGCATCGCGACGGCTGCGCCGTCGACCAGGAGACTGACGCGGTCGGGTGCGGAGCCTTCGCGATTGCGATACGTGACCGCGAACGTCACGGCGCTGCCGGCGACGACGCTGCGCGACGAGACGGACGGGTCGAGCAACCTGGTCGGGCCCGCGACCGCGCCGGCCGTCCCGACGAGGGCGGCCAGCATGACGAGCGCCGCGGCGACGGCGGTCATGGCGGCGCGAGCATTCCCGGCTACCCGGGTGGAGCGGAAGACGGACACGGATGATTGCCTCCGCAGCGGGCCGAATTACCCGATGCCTCGCCAGCATCCCGATGCCCGGACCGGCGCGCAATGGTACGGACCTCCCCCCGCGACGGTCCGTCGGTTCGCGGTCCGGCGGCGGTCCCGTCCGGAGCGCGGTGGTCCAGATGGGTCGGGAGCGGCGCCCGGTGTGGCGACTCGGAGCCCGGGCCAACACCGATCGTCGCGGTGCGCTAGGCCGATGGGGCCATTCCCATCGCCCGCGGGCGGCGGCACCATCACGAGATGCAGGTGCTCGTCCCGTCCCGACCTGCCCGCTCGGGGCGCGTGTTGCCGTCCATCGCGATCGGTGTCGCCGTGGGGATGGTCCTGTTCGGCGGCGGCCTGCTGCTCGGCTATCTCACACTCGGGACGTCATTCCTCGACCGCTTCGCGCCGCACGGCCGGCCGTCCCCGATCGAGATGGCCGAAGGCGCGGTCGCGTGGTCCCTCGCGTTCAGCGCGCCTGCCCTGTTCATGATCGTCGGCGTCGCCAAGCTGTTCGGGACCGCCGAACGCATGGCCAGCCTGCGGCCCCGACCGACACCCATCCGGCGCCTTGCCGCCAGCCTGCCGGACGACTACGTCGCCGCGGCACGCGTCCGGCTGCCGGACGGGCGCTCGATCCCGGAGCTCGTGCTGGGGCCGTTCGGCGTGGCCGTGATCGAGCAATTGCCGCCGGTCGGCGCCACCCGCCGGCGCGGGACCAGCTGGGAGGTCCGCGTTCGCAACGGACGCTGGGCGCCACTCGAGAACCCGCTCGACCGCTGCGCCCGGGACGCGGAGCGCGTCCGGCGCTGGCTGAGCAGCATGGATCAGGACTTCGTCGTCAAGGTCTACGCGGCGATCATGGCGCCCGACGGGGCGCTCGAGCGGACGCCGGGCTGCGCCGTCGTGACCGACGCGCAACTGCCCGCCTGGCTGGCCTCGCTACCCGGGCAGCGGAGCCTCACGGAGTCGCGCCGCGAGCACGTGCTCGAGCTGATCCGGGAAGGCGTCTGAGCAACCCGGCCGCGGTCCTCCGGGCGAGCAATGGTAGGGGAGCTGGGACTCGAACCCAGACGATACGGCGTATAAGACCGCTGCTCTCACCAATTGAGCTACTCCCCCGCCGGCGCCGCCGCCTTCGATCCGGACGCCACGGCGACGGGCATGACTGTAGACGATCGGAGGCGATGCGGGATGGATCCGTCGGGGCGTGCCGCCGCCCGATGCGACCTCGACGGGCGCCGGCAGGTCGGCTAGTTGTTGCCGAGCAGCCGCCCGAGCGCACGGAGCCGGAACGGACGCGGCTGCAGACGCGGCTGGTAGCCGCCGTCGCCGTCGCCCGATCTCCCCTCGGCGGGAGCGAGCTCGTGCTCCTCCTCCGTCCGGAACGCCTCGAGCGGCAGATCATCCGGATCGAAAGGACGCTGGGCATCCTCCACGGACCTCGGCGGACGAGCGTACGCCGGGGCGCCGTAGAGCTTGGGCAGGGCGACGTGCTGTTCTTCGGTCGTTGCCACTGGAGCCTCTGATCGCGTGGGTCCCGGCACCGGCACTCCGGCGACGGGCTCGATGATAGCGATCGGAGCGTAGCGCGGAACAGTACCGACAGGCTAGTACCCGGCGCGCCGGACGTTGCAGTCCTGTGCAGAGCGATCGGGTCAGTGGTGGTCGTTGCGGTGCCTCCGGTCACCGCGTCCAGCCCACCGGAGATGGTCGGAGGGAGCGGGGCGGCCTCATGGGCGGCGGCCGGCCCAGCCCTCGACGCCAGCCGGCTTGCGGAGACTCAGACGAACAACGGCTTCAGGATCTGGGCGACGACCACCAGCACGAGGTAGGCGATCGGGACGGCGGCGAACAGTCCAAGGGCCGCGCTCCAGGCGCTGCGACGCGGTCGGGCCGGCTCGCCCGATCCGCTCGGCTGGGGCACCAGCAGGTACGTGAGCACGGCCCCCCCGGCGAGCACGATCGTGACGAACGCGGCCACGGCGGCGGGACGCAGGTCGCCGCCCGGCAGCGACGCACCGCGAGTCAGGGCGACGTCGTAGGCCAGGTACACGGCGCCGAGCACGACCGCAACCGCGCCACTGCTGGCGACCGCGCGGACGACCGGGCGCGGCGCGTTGCGGAACTGACGCCAGCGGATCTCGATCCAACCGCGACGCCTGACGCCATCCGGGTCGGTGCGATCGGCGCCGGTCACGACTCGTCGCCGAGGATCGTCAGCTGGCGCAGCGGTGGCAGCTGCTCGGGCCGGTGCCGGGCCAGCAGCTCGACCTCCTCGAGGAATCGATCGAGCTCAGCCTCGCTCGTGAAGAACCCGACGCTGAATTCGGATCGCGTCAAGAACCGGAACCGTCCGAGCCACGACGAAGGTGCGTCGGGCGAGCTGCTCGAGGGCGGGATCGGCCCGCCAGCCCGCGATCCGGAACGTCACCAGGGTGGCCATGCCGTCGGGTGGGGTGAGGACGGTCACGCCCGGGATGGCGGCCAGTCGCTGGGCCGTGGCCCGTGCCAAGGCCGGCCCGCGGCGATGCACGAACTCCCAGCCGACGAACATCGCCAGCCAGCCGATGCTGCGCGCGAACCCGACCAGTGACGGTCGATGGTAGTTCGAGAACTCGAAGCGACGGGCATCCGGCCACCAGCTCGCTTCGTCGACGGGCTCGTGGCGCTCGAGCGAGAACCAGCCGGCGAAGGCGGGCCGACCCTCGGCCGCCAAGCGTGGCGTCAGCCACAGCGCACCGCTGCCCTCGGGTCCGAGCAGCCACTTCTGGGCCGGGACCGCATACGCGTCTGCCCCGAGCGCGGCCGGTTCGACCGGGATCGCGCCGACCGCCTGCGCGCCGTCGACGACGACGAGCGCACCGTGCTCGTGCGCGATCGCCGCGATCCGCTCCACGGGCAGGACGGCCCCCGTCATCCATGACACGTGCGCCACCGACACCAGCCGCGTGCGCCGGTCGATCGCCGCCTCGAATCCGGCCACGACTGCATCCGGGTCGGCATCGGTCCCGACCTCGACCCGCGTGACCTCCACGCCGCGGGCGGCGAGCGCGAGCAAGGGCGCGTAGGCGCCGGCGTGCTCCACGCTGCTCGTGACGGCCCGGTCGCCCGGTCGCCAGTCCGGGAACCAGGTCGCCACGTTCATCGCGTCTGTCGTTGCGTGGAGCAGGGCCACGCAGCTCGGATCGGCCCCGATCACGGACGCGACGGCCGCGCGCGCCTCGTCCATCCGCGCCAGCGACTCCTCGAAGTACGCGACATGCGCGCGACCGGTTCGCAGCTCGTAGTCGGCGACCTCGGCCATGGCCCTGGCGGTCTCGGCCGGCAGGGGCCCGCACGACCCGGTGTTGAGGTAGATGCCGGCATCGAGGGCCGGCAGCGCCGCCCTGACGGCGTGGAGCTTGTCCGCGTCCGGGAGGAAGGGCGACACCACGGCTCCGTATGATACCGGCCATGCCCGTCACGACCCGCGAATGCAGCCGTCACCAGCCAGCCCGCGCCATCCGGCCAGAGCCGGCATCGCCCCCCGGCTCGCTCCGAAGGCCGGAGAGCCGTGTGCAGAAGGGCGAGGCTCGCGCCCGCTCGGGCGGGCGTGGCATCGGGAGCGAGCGATGAACACGGCCTATCGGCCCGAGCTGCTGGCCTCCACGGACTGGCTGCCGAACACCTGGGTCGGCCGGAACTGCGCGTCCTGGACGTACGCTGGCGGCCCGACGGCACCGGCCGACTGGTGCACGCCGCGGGCCACATCCCGACAGCGGTCGTACATCGACTGGTCGGCCGACCTCGTCGATCCCGAGGACGAACGCGGCTTGTACCTGCTGGCCGCCGCCGGACCAGCTCGCCGCGGCGCTCGGGCGCGCGGGCATCGGCGACGGCACCACCGTCGTGGTCTACGACGACACCGTCAGCCTGTATGCGGCACGCGTGCTGGTGGAGCCTGCGCGCGTACGGCTTCGATTCGTGCCGGGTCCTCGACGGCGGCTTCCCGCATGGCTCGGCGCAGGATCGGCCCCTGTCGTACGCCGGCGCCGACCTCACGCCGGCGCACTTCACGCCGCGCGCCGAGTCGCGCACTGCGCCTCACGACGGCGGACGTCCGCGCGCATCCTCGGGTTCGCCCGACGTGATGTTCCTCGACGCGCGCGGCCCCGGCCGAGTACCGGGGCTTCGAGGGCAACGCGCGGCGGCTCGGGCCACATCCCGGGCGCGATCAACGTCCCGGTGGCGGCGATGACCGTCCCGGCGCCCAGCAGCTTCGCGACGGCGACGAGCTGCGGACGCTGCTCCTGCACGCGAATGTCACCCGCGATCGGCGGCTCGTCTGCTACGACGGGTCGGGCATCGCGGCGGCAACTCGCGTTCGTCCTAGCCTGCTCGGCCACGACGACGTGGCGGTGTACGACGGGGGCTGGGCCGAGTGGGGCGACCGGCTCGACCTGCCCGTCGACCGCTGACGGATCCCCGGGGCGCTCACGCCCCCCGTTCGCCCCACGGGTCCAGCGCGTGGTACGGCGCGAGGATCTGGGCGCGGCCGTGGTTGATGGCGACGAGGAGCGCGGACTGGTCGGGCTCGCCGACCCGTCCGACCAGAACGTCGCGTCGGTCACCGGGATGAACCGCCCCGTGTAGCTCGCGCAGCGCCTCCCGGAGATCGCGCCCGGTCTGGCAGCAGGTGGATCGTCCCGACCACCGAGAACGGCGGCACCGAGACGAGCGCCAGCTCCCGGGATCTTGGGAGTCCGCAGCTCGGGCAGTCGGCTCGACGGGCACGTCCCCGACGGCGAACAGCACGGTCGTCGAGGTTCAGCTGCGCGAACTCGCCTGAGCGGCTCGCCGCGCGATCCGAACTCCTCAACGAGCACGTCGCCGATCACGAGGAACGGCTCCTCGCGCTGGTTGAGGATGTCGGTGACGCGGCGCTGGCGTCGGATCGTTCCCCGGATCGACGTCGCGTCGGTGTACAGCACGAGCGGGACGAGCTCCGGGTACATGCCGTCGAGCTCCGAGATGCGTGCACCTCGACCTGTCCCCGATCGGCCGCTGCGAACATCGCCGCCCTCCATCGTCGCCCCGCTGGCATGCCGCCGGGCAGCTCACCGGCAGCGTCGGCCCGGTCGCGCGCCGGCCGCACGAGCTGCTCGGCCCCGGCTGCAGGCCCTCGTACATGCGCGCGCACCGTCCCGAGCGTGTCGATCTCGTCGACCGGCTTGTCCGGGGCGGAGCCGGGCGATGCGCGGGAACCGGAGCGAGAAGCCGGACCGGTGCCGGGTCGAGCGCATGATCACGTCGAATGCCACCTCGACGACGACGCGTCGGCTCGACCACCCGATACCGCCCCTGGCGCCGGATCGTGTGCGCCTCGAACCAGCCCGTCATCTCCGCGATCTCGGCGTCCGTCAGGCCGCTGTACGCCTTGCCGATCGTGACCAGCTCGCCGCTCGCCGTCGTCGCGGACCGCGAACGTGTAGTCGGACAGCACCCCGTGGCGCTTGCCGTGCCCGACCTCGACGCCCGACGACGACGCAGTCGAGCGTTGCCAGCGCCTTCTTCATCTTCAGCCAGCCCAGGCCCCGCCGGCCGGGCGAGTACGCGGCTGTCGGGGTCCTTGACCATGAGCCCCTCGTTGCGCCGCGCGCGCGCCTCGACGAACGCCGCCTCCAGCGCCTGCGACCGAGTCGCGACCGAGGCGAGGTGGCAGAGCGCGAAGCGGCCGCCCTCGCCGGCGAGCGGCAGGCCCAGCGCCTCGAGCCGCCGGCGGCGCTCGGCCAGCGGCCGCGTCGAGCAGCGGCTCGACCGGTCGTCCTCGGGCCGCCGTCGTGGTCCCGAGGCCGAGCGACGATCGAAGGCGACGTAGATCACCGGCACCTCGGGCGCGGATCGCCGCCGACGGCGCCTTGCGCCCGAGGCGCGCCTGGAGCGCCAGGAACGGCAGCACCGCGCCGTCGCGTCCAGGCCAGGATCTCGCCGTCGAGGATCCCGTCCCAGGTCAGGTCGCGGCGCGCCCTCGACCACCTCCGGGAACTGGCCGCGTGATGTCGTGGAGGTCGCGGCTGTAGAGGCGGACCTCGCCGCCGGCGCGATGGAGCTGGGCGCGGATGCCGTCGTACTTGTCCTCGACCCACACGCGTCGGGCCCAGGCGGCGCATGATCTCGGCGGCGTCCTCGGCCGGCGAGGCGAGCATGAACTTGATCGGGTGGAACAGCGCCAGCGCGGCGTCGCGCGAGCCGGTCGTCGCGGGCCAGGCTCGCCGTCCGCCCGATGTCGCCGGTGAGCATCGCCGGCCCGCTTGACCGCCTCGAGCGGCCGGTCGAAGGCCTTCGCGATCGCCGCCTCCACCAGCCCCTCGCGGAGCCCGATCCGGAGCTCGCCCGTCAGGACCTTGACGACGTACGGGCCGTCAGCGGATCGCAGCGCGCGAGGAGGTCCCGGAAGATGGCGCCCTTGCGCCGCCGGCCCGGATGCCGCCTCGATCGCCGCGAACGCCGCGCCACCTCGGTGAGCGACGGGCTCGGGCGTCACGCGGCAGGTCGGCTGCGCGGCCGCCTCGTCGAGCACGTCGGCCACGCGCGGTCCGAGGTCCGACGAGCGGTCGTAGGCCTGCGCCGAGCGCATCGCGGCCCGGCGCCGGCCAGCGTGCGCGCACCGCCGCCGGCGATCGCCGCCCAGCCGAGGCCCGTCGCCCGCTGGTCCGCCTCGGGGAACGGCCGGCCGGTGAGGAACACCGCCGCGATCGGGCAGCTCGGCGGCCGACGAGCGCGCGCAGGTATTCGGCGAGGAGCGACGTCTTCTCCGAGGTCCGGGTCGTCGCGGCGACGCGCTCCGCGACCTCGCTCCAGCGGCGCATGGCGGCGATGGTATACGCTTCGCCGCCGATGCTCCATCGGCGCTGGTTCCCGGACCGCCTCGACGGGCGAGCGGGTCGTCCTCCGACGCCACGTCGCGCGACAACCTCGCCGCCTTCCTGCGCTGGTACAGCGACCCGGAGGTGGCGCGCCTGACCCGCTACCAGGACGGGCCGATGCGGCCGGACGAGATCGAGCGGTTCTTCGAGCGCCGCGTCGTCGGGCCCGGACTCGCTCGCGATGGCGATCCACGTCCGGGCCACCGATCGCCTCATCGGGACGTGCGCGTTCTCCCAGCTCGACGGCGACAACGGGTCGGCCCTGTTCCACATCACGATCGGCGAGAAGGACGCGTGGGGCCACGGCTACGGCACCGAGGCGACCCGGCTCATGGTCGACCACGCGTTCGGCTCGCTCGGGCTGCACCGGGTGGCGCTGTCGGTGTTCGCGTTCAACGAGCGCGCGATCCGGTCGTACCGGCGGGTCGGGTTCGTGGTCGAGGGCCGGTCGCGCGAGGCGATCTGGCGCGACGGCCGCTGGTGGGACGAGCTCCACGATGAGCATCCTCGAGTCGGACTGGCGGGCGTGCCCGAGCCGCTGCGGAGCGCGCCGAGCCGCGGCACGGGCGAGCCGCGACGGTGACCCCGAGGCCGGACGCGCCGCGGCCGACCGGTGCCGGCCGAGGTGCCGGTCGCCGTGGCGTCCGCGGCGGAAGCGGCATCGCGCCGCGGCCGGACGCTGATGACTTCGCCAGAGCGGCCCGGCGGCCGATGCCGCCCGGCAGCGTTCCGGGACGCAGATGGAGGCGAAGCGGCATGCCGTCGAGAACGCGCGCCGGGCGCCGTGGCGGGGCTCGACGCGGCGTTCGCGGCGGGCGCCTGCGCGCGGACGCCGGCCCTCGACCCGGATGCTCGCCGACCTCGGCTCGCGCTGGAGCAGGACGAGGGCCAGAAGCTGGGCGGCAAGAGCGCCGAGGCGGCCCGGTTCATCCTGCGCGCGATCTCGCGCGAGCTCGACAGCGCCTGAAATCCTCGGCCCAATGCGCTCCGCAGAGCGCGCTTGGGCCTCGGAGAGCGTGTGCCGGTTCGGTGATGAGGCTGGCCATTCACAGGATCGAAGCGCCCGCGGCACGGGCATCCGCCGCAAAGGACGCCAGTGCCTCGTCACCGTCGACGCTCGACTGGAGCAGCGTCTGAACGCGGGCGACCCCCAGCTCACGGTAGCGCGACAGGTGCTCGACTCGTGCCGCACCGGGCGTCGGCTGGTCGCCCCACCACAGGTGTACCGAGACCCGCAGGTCGGCCGGGTCCCGCCCGATCTCCTCACAGCGCTGCCGGATGGTGGGCAGCGCGGCCTCGACCTCGGACGGCGACAGACCGTCGAGATTCAGCTCATCGGCGAAGCGCGCCGCGAGCCGCCAGGTCACGTTCGGACCGTTGCCGCCGACCAGGATCGGCGGCTCGGCCCCTGGAGGCCCTTGGGACGTTGTAGGCGCGCGCGGACGCGAGCCTGAGCCCCGTCGAACGTCGCTGCTCGTGGCCGAGCGGCCAGCATCCGGGTCACGATCTCGAGGCGTCCTCAGGATCGCCAACCGTTCGCGGTCTCGGGGAAGTCCCTAGCCGTACGCGAGCCACTCGTCCTCCTTCCAGCCCGCTCCGACCCGGCTCGCCCGGCCGCCACTGACGCGTCCAGGGTCGCGATCATCTTGGCGTCAGCGCGGCGTTCCGATACCCGCGCACAGGACGATGTGGCCGAGGCGGACGCGCCGGTCCGACGCCGAGGGCCGCCAGGGCCGAGAACGCCTCGAACGTGATCTCGGCAGCGGCTTCGGATCCGTCTGGACATGGTCGAACAGCCAGAGCGACTCGAAGCCCAGCTGACTCGGCCTGATGGGCAACGGCCACCGATCGCTGCCAGGCTTGCGCCGGCTCCCAGTCCCGTGTACTCGCCGGTCCAGCCCTGCGGCACGATCAGTCCGACATCCACGCGGCGCCTCCGTTCGTCTCGTCCGTGTCCCGAGGATAGCCCGACGGCTGGGTTCCCCTCGCCGGCGACCGTCGGGGTACCGTTGTCTTCGATTGAGGGGATGCGCCAGGCGCGACCAACGGAGATGGAGGACCGCATGCCCGAGATGAAGCTCGGAATCCTGCTATGGAGCCAGGCCGCCGATTGGCCTGAGCTGCTCGACGGTGCGCGTCGCGTCGACGACTCGGCTATGACCAGCTGTGGACGTGGGATCACCTGTACGCCATCTTCGGCGACCCGTACCAGCCCATCGTCGAGGGCTACAGAGCCTCGCGGCGTGGGCGATGGCGACCGAGCGCGTCCGCCTGGGCCTGCTCGTCGGCGCGAACACGTTCCGCAATCCCGGCCTCGTTGCCAAGCAGATCGCGACGCTCGACCACATCTCGAGCGGCCGCGCGATCATGGGTCTCGGCGGCGCCTGGTTCGGTCTCGAGCACGAGGCGCACGGCATCGACTTCGGGTCGGGCTTCGGCCAGCGGCTTGACTGGCTCGACGAGTCCGTCGGTGCCATCCGCCATGCTCCTGGACGGCGACGAGGTGACCTCGGCGCCCGACGGTCACTACCGCTTCGTCGACTCCGCGCAGCGCCCGCGACCGTTCCAGCCGCACGTGCCGATCATGATCGGCGGCTCGGGCGAGAGGAAGACGTTACGCACCGTCGCGCGCTACGCCGACCTGTGGAACGCGATGGGCTCCCTCGAGCTCATGACGCCACAAGGTCGAGGTCCTGCGGCGAACACTGCGCCGATCGTCGGGCGCGACCCGTCCGAGATCGAGTTCACGCTCGGGCTGAAGGTAACGATCCGCGACAGCGAGGCCGAGGCGGTCCGCGTCTGGCAGGCCGCCATGGAGCACAACCGGACGTCGCTTGTCCGACGTCGAGGATGACGACACGTTCTGGAACGGCACACCCGAGCAGATCGCCGAGCGCCTCGGGCCGTATGTCGAGCTCGGCTTCCGGACGGTGATCTCCGAGCAGCCGGCGCCGTACGACCACGAGACCCTGGAGCGGTTCGTGGGCGAGGTGAAGCCGCTCGTCGAGCGGGGCTGAGAAGGGCCCCTCGCGTCGCCGCGAGGGGGCGTCCCCTGAGCGTCAGTCGGGCGACGCCTCGCGACTGATCGGCTCGAGATCGATCGTGCGCACCGTGCGCCGGTGACCGGCGTCCGTCCGCACCAGCGCGGCAGGGATCACGCCACCGGCGAAGCGCTCGATCGTGGCGGCCTCACCGGCGTACAGGCCGCTCCCGGCGATCCGCACGCGGTCGCCGATGCTCAACCCGGTCCGACCGCCGCCGGCGGCGAGGTTGATCGAAACGGCGGATGGGATGCTCGGCCGGACGGGCGCATCACCCGTGTTCGGACGGTTGGCGGTTCGTGGTGGCGGATAGCTGACCCTGCGCTTGCGCGGTGGCACGATGGCTTGCTCCTGTACGGCTGAGGGCTGACGGTCGATCCCGGATGGGTCCGGACGCATGCACGGTGGCGGACTCGCCCCACCGGCGAACGCGCGACTCGGCGACTGTACCAGCGCCGTCCAGACCCGGTCACGCGCGCGATGGGGTCGCGACTCAGGCTGCCAGCGTGGGCCGGGAGCGCGGTCGGTACGGCTCGAACTCGAACTCGCGGCGCCCGGCCTGTTTGCGCACCGTGTACAACTCCAGGCGATAGGACGCGTACGTCTCGTGCACGATCGTCGCGGCCTCCACGTGGCGTGGTCGGCCGGCGGCGGCCCGCGCGCTGCGCGCGCTGTCCCAGATGCAGAACGAGAGGCACTCGCCGCGGTCGTTCTGGGGCCCTTGAAGTAGTGGACAAAGCCGGGAGCCGCGGCGGCTTCGGCGTGCGCCCGATCGTCGAGCAGCGTTAGTCGCTCCTCGTCGGCGCCCGGTCGGCGGAGAGAGCGGAAGCACACCAGGTACCAGGAACCGGACGCGCCGTCCATCGCACAGGCTGCCCAGTCGAATGCTTCCGCGATCGGGCGGGTGGCGTAGTCGAGCCCACTCAGGCTGAGGCGCTCGAAAACCGGTGCCGAACGGGTGTCCACGCCAGGGCAGCATAGCCGCTTCCGGGGGGAAATTTCCATATCTTGATAGTTCCGTCATCCGTGTGGCGAGAGGCGGGCTCAGGAGCGCGGATCGTCCCCGAGGGCGGTCACGTCGTCTCGGCGGCGCTTCGGAGAAGCCGACGCGTGCGGCTCTGCCAGGCGATGCCACAGCGTTCCTCGGGCCCGATCACGACAAGCGCGGCGACGATGCCGTCGTCCTGCACAATGGGAACGGCAACGCTCACGCTTCCGGATACCAGTTCGCCCTGGCTCGTCGCGCTTCCGGTCCGTACGATGCCGGCCAGGCCGTCGCGCAGGACCGCATCGGACAAGGTGCCCGGGGTCACGGCCTGCACGCCGCCGTCGAGGGTCTCGGCCTGGACCTCCGGCGGGGCGAAGGCGAGCAGCACGCGACTCCCGGCGCCGGCGTAGAGCGGGACCATCGCACCGGGCTCGAGCGCGACCCGCAAGCGCTGCGGGCCCTCGATCTGATGCAGGCACACGGCCGACAGGCCGATGCGACGCAGCACGAGCGCGGTCTCCGCGGTCTCTTCGGCCAGCATCCGGAGAATTGGATCGGCGATACGGACGAGCTGCTCGCTCGTCACCCGTGAGCCGGAGCCGATCCGCAAACGCGAGCCCAGCCGATAGCGGCCCTCGTGGCGATCGACGAAGCCGAAGTCGGTCAGGGTCCGAAGGTATCGGTACACCGATGAGGTCGGCATGTCGAGCGCAACACCCAGCTCCTCGGCTCGCACCTCGCCGCGATCCGCGATCGTGAGCAGGAGCCGAAGACCGCGCGCGAACGAGGTCGCATCGACCGCCTCTTCTGGCGCAAGCTCGGGCACGCTCGTCACGAACCCAGCCTACCCCGGCCCGACTCGGCTCGACAGGGCGTCGGCTCCGAACAGACCGCGTTCGATGGGCTCCAGCAGCCGCTCGACGTCGGGCATCGGCTTCCCGGCCCGCCGGAAGGGCAGCGACGCGCGCACCAGCGCGAGCGCCGCGCTCGTGCCCTGGCCGAGCGGATGGTGACCTCGAAGCTCGACGGCCTGGCACGCCACCGTCAGCTCCACGGCCGCGATCCGCCGGCCGAGGCCCACGAGCTCGGACAGGCGGCGCGCCGCGAGCGCCGCCATCGTCGTCCGGTCCTCGATGCCCTCGGCGTGGGCGGTCGAAGCAATCTCGAACGAGACCGGGGCGGCGAGCAGCCGCGCCTCGGCGGCAAGACTCTGGACGGCGATCCCGAGGAATGACAGGCCCGCGTCCGGCGCGTCGAGGGGCGACGACGGTGCGTCCTCGGCCGGCATGACGCCGTGGGCCGGTGTCACGCCGTCGTCGCCCCGCGCGGCGAGGCCCGTCGGCAGACCCGACCACGCCCGCTCGAGGAGCTTCACGGCACGCTCGGCGGACGCGCTCAAGGCGGGGACGAGCCCGATGCGCGCGTAGTCGAGCGCCGCCGCGAGTGGCGCGATCTCGTAGTTCGCCACCGACACGAGCCGGTCTTCATCCGCGACCACAATGGGGTTGCCCTGCGATGCGTTGAGCTCGACGCCGAGGACCGCATCGACGTGGGCCAGCACGTCGCGACAGGCACCCTGGAGGTGCGGCAGGTTCCGGAAGGTGAGTGGATCCTGGAGCGACCGCGCGCGGTCACCGGACCATAGATACGAACCCTCGAGCAGCGCCCGCAGGCGCGCCAGCGAGGTGCGCAATCCCGGATACGGACGGGTGATCGCGATGGCGGGATGGAGGAGTCCCGGGTTCGCCGCGAGCGCCTCCAGGCTGAGGGCGCCCGTGCTCTCCGTCGTCTCGACGAGGACCAGCGCGTCGGCGACCGCCAGGACTGCGCCTGCCGTCGAGAACGAGTTGCCGCTGAGCAGCGCCAGGCCCTCACCCGGCGCGAGCTCGAGGTCGTCGACGAGCCACGCGGCGAGGTCGGCCATCTGGGCGAGGTCTGCCTGACCCACCGAACCCAGGCTGCGGATCGTCGGCACGCGATCGTCGTTGAGCTCGGCCGCGAGACGTTGGGCGAGCACCGGCCGGACGCCCGTCGAGCCGCCCGCGTAGGCATTGGCGAGGCACACCATCATGGCCCGCACATGGTCCTTGCTCGCCGGCGGGCCCTGTGCGATCCGGTGATCGCCGATGAGCCGGCGTCCATAGCGGGCGGCGGCTGATCGCTCCACCCCGACGCGCTTCAGCACGCCCACGCCGGTGGTCAGGCCGTACACCGACTCGCCACGCGCCAGCGAGCGACCGACGACGTCGCGGGAGGCCTGCATCCTCGCCAGCGCGGCCGGTGACAGCTCCACTCGCTCCCGCCCGCGGGCCACGCGGACCACCTGCTCGCGCGTCAGGTCGCGGCCGGTCAGGGTGATCGCCACCTCGGCCCTCCATCCGGCGCTCGTCGGTGCCACGGCAGTGGACCCGGACGCCCGCTCGGGCGTCGGAGCATAGCAACTTGCCCGCCGCGACTGACAAAGGCCGCCATGTTGCCGTACGGTTCGAGGACCATGGCCGATCAGCCGTCCACACCCGCGGCCCGGGCGCGCGCCGCGACCGTCGAGTTGCGGCACGTCACGAAGCGCTACGACCCGGGCGCGAAGAACACGCCGGGGGCCGTCAATGACCTGTCGCTCACGGTCCCGGCCGGGAAGATCTGCGTCCTCGTGGGCCCGTCCGGTTGTGGCAAGACGACAACGCTCAAGATGGTCAACCGGCTGATCGAACCGACGGGTGGCCAGATCCTCGTCGACGGCGTCGATGCCGCCACGCGCGACCCGGTCGAGCTCCGGCGCGAGATCGGCTACGTCATCCAGCAGGTCGGGCTGTTCCCGCACCAGACGATCGCCGAGAACGTGGCGACCGTCCCACGGCTGCTCGGCTGGCCGAAAGCCCGCCAGCGCGAGCGTGCGGCCGAGCTGCTGCAGCTCGTCGGGCTCGATCCCGCTCTCTACGCCGCGCGCTATCCGAGCCAGCTCTCGGGCGGCGAGCGGCAGCGCGTCGGGGTCGCCCGGGCGCTCGCCGCGGACCCACCGATCATGCTCATGGACGAACCCTTCGGCGCGGTCGACCCGATCGTCCGCGAACGGCTCCAGAACGAGTTCCTGCGGCTCCAGGAGGATCTCGCCAAGACGATCCTGTTCGTGACCCACGACATCGACGAGGCGATCAAGATGGGCGATCTCGTCGCGGTCATGCAGGCCGGCGGTCACCTGGCCCAGTTCGCCTCCCCGGCCGAGATCCTGGCCACTCCGGCGTCCGAATTCGTGGCGCAATTCGTGGGCGCCGACCGCGGTCTCAAGCGGCTGTCGCTCGCGCGCGTCGACGACCTGCCGGTCCGGGCACCGATCACCGGGCGCGACGGCGATCCGGCGGGCCCGGCCCGTGCGCGGATCCTGGCCGATCCGTTCCCGTACCTCCTGATCGTCGACGCGGCGGACAGGCCCCTGGGCTGGCTCGATCAGGACGAGATCCCGAGCGAGGGCCAGCTCCATGCCGATCGCGCCATCCCGATGTCGCCCCTGCTCAACCGGCGCGCGACCCTCAAGGACGCGCTGGCGATGCTCCTCGACGCCGACGTCCAGGCCGGCATCCTCGTCGATCGTCGTGGTGCCGCACAGGGTCTCGTGACGGCGGGCATGATCGCCGACTGGTTCCGCGACGGCTCACAACGAGCCAGGGCTGCCGAAGCCGCGGTCTCGGACGAAGCGGGCGCGGCTGCGGTCCGAGCCTGAATCGTGGTCGATCTCAACGTTGGCTGGATGGTCGACCACGTGCCCGAGCTCGCGTTCCGCATCGGCCAGCACCTGTACCTCGCGGCCATCGCCGTCGTCGTCGGGTTTGCCATCTCGTTCGCGATCGGCATCGCCGCCAACCGCTGGCGACCGCTCTATGCGCCGACGACCGTGGTCGTGGGCGTGCTGTACACGATCCCCAGCCTGGCGATGTTCGCCGCGCTCGCGACGATCACCGGGATCGGCTCGGTCGTAACGGCCGAGGTGCCGCTCGTGCTGTACACGCTGGTCATCCTCGTGCGAAATGTCGTGGCCGGCTTCGACGCCGTGTCGCCCGACGTGCTCGAGGCGGCCGACGGGATGGGCTTCCGGCGCCCGACGCGCCTGGCCCGGGTCGAGCTGCCACTCGCGGTCCCGCTCATCGTGGCCGGGCTGCGCGTCGCCAGCGTCTCGACGATCGGGCTGGTGACGATCAGCGGCATCCTCGGCGACTGGGCCGGTGGGCTCGGCTACTTCATCTTCGACGGGATCCATCGCTTCTTCCCGACAGAGATCTTCTACGGTGCGGTCCCGACGATCATCCTGGCCCTCATCGCCGATCGGTTCTTCGTGTGGCTCCAGGCCAGGGTGACACCCTGGACGCGCGCCGCATCGCGTGTCGGCGCAACGGGATGAACCCCGTCGAGGCCGCCTTCGTCTGGCTCGGCGACCCGGCCAACTGGTCGGGCCCGAACGGCATCGCCAACAGGCTCATCGAGCACGTCGAGTACTCCACCGCGGCGATGCTCGTGGCGCTCGCGATCGCGCTGCCCGTCGGGCTGTACATCGGGCACAGCCGGCGCTGGGTCGGGCTGGCCGTGAACCTGGCAAACATCGGGCGGGCCATCCCGTCGCTCGCCCTCATCGGACTCATCGTGCCGTTCACCCAGCCGATCGACCCGAACCTCGGCTTCTTCTTCTACCCGACCCTCATCGCAATGGCGGTCCTCGCGATCCCACCGATCCTCGTCAACGCGGACGCCGGGATCAGCGAGGTCGAGCGCGACCTGGTCGAGGCGGCCCGCGGCATGGGCTTCCGGGAGCCGCAGATCCTGACCCGGGTAGAGATCCCCCTGGCGTTGCCGGTCATCATCGGCGGCATCCGTTCGGCGTCCGTTCAGGTGATCGCCACGACGACCCTGGGCGCCATCTTCGGCCTCGGCGGCCTCGGCCGGTTCATCATCGACGGGATCGCCCAGAACGACGACGGACAGCTCTGGAGTGGCGTCCTGCTCGTGGCCGCCTTGGCCATTCTGAGCGAAGCCGCGCTGTCCGCGGCGCAACGACTGCTCGCTCCGGAGCGGCGCTCGTCGTTCGGGCTCGTGCCACAGACGACGGGCCTGACCGTTGAGGCAGGACAGCCGCGGCCCTGAACCCGACCCCGGGTTGCGCTCGTACCTCCGGTATCGGGTCACGGGTCACCGGCTCGGGCGGGTAACGCCCGAGTACCGAATCTTGACAAGGTTGGTTGAGAGTCGACTGCTATAGTCGGCCGACCCTGTCGCGTGCTCGCGCGGCGACAAGCAGGAGGAGAACCCATGCGGATTCCCCGCACACTCGCCCTCGGGGCGTCGCTGCTCGCGCTGCTCAGTGCGTGCTCGACGGGAGGGGGCGGGAGCCCGACGCCATCGACCAGCGAAGCAGCCTCACCGATCGGGGCCGGCGCACCTACGCTCAAGGTCGGCAGCGACGGCTTCTACGAGGCCAAGCTGATGGCGGAGATCTACGCCCAGGCGCTCGAAGCGCACGGTTTCACGATCGATCGGACCGGCATCGGCATCGGCGCCCGCAAGGTCTCGGCGCCGGCGCTCGAGAGCGGTCAGTTCGAGCTCAAGCCCGAGTACATCGGCAGCGGCCTCGCGTTCTACGACCCCGGGAAACAGACTGGCGACCCGGCCGCGAATCAGCAGGCGCTTCAGACCGTCCTGAAGACCAAGGGCGGCGGCATCACCGTCCTCGACTACTCGCCGGCAGCCGACCAGAACGCGTTCGTGGTGCGCAAGGAGACAGCCGACCAGCTCAAGCTCAGCAAGATGAGCGACCTGACGCCGGTCCAGGCCCAGCTGAAGTTCGGGGTGGCCACGGACTGCCCCACCAACCCTGTCTGCGCCAAGGCCCTGAAGGACGCCTACGGCCTCGATGTTTCCAACGCGACGAAGCTGTCGGCCTGTGACGCGCCGATGGCCCAGGCGCTGCTCGGCAAGACGATCGACGTCGGCGAGCTGTGCTCGACACAGCCGGACATCGCGGTGAACGGCTGGGTGGTGCTCCAGGATGACAAGCAGACACAGCCCGCGGACAACATCGCACCCTTGATCCGAGACGACTACCTGAGCAAGCTCGCGGACAAGGACGGCTTCGAAAAGATCCTCAACGACGTCTCCGCGGCCATGGACACCGCGACCCTGACCGACCTGAACAAGCAGATCGCGATCGACCAGAAGGACGTTGCCGCGGTGGCCAAGTCCTGGCTCCAGTCGAAGGGCATGGTGCAGTAGGCCGTCGATCTCCCCGCGCGTCCCACGAGCCCGGTCCAACGCCCGGGGCTCGTTCGATTCGAGCCCGCCACGACGCGCTCCAAGCGCTGGTCATAGCCTTGCCATATGCGGCTCCTGGTCGGGACATCGGGCTGGCAGTACGCGCATTGGCGGCGACGGTTCTATCCGCCCGGGTTGCCCCAGCGCGCGTGGCTGCCGTTCTACACGACGCGCTTTGACAGCGTCGAGCTCAACAACTCCTTCTACCGCCTGCCCGAGCGCGAGTCCTTCGAACACTGGGCCGAGTCGGCCCCGCCCGGCTTCGTGTTCGCGGTCAAGGCGAGCCGCTTCCTGACGCACGTCAAACGGCTGCGTGATCCCGACGAGCCGGTCGAGCGGCTCATGCGGGCCGCGCACGGGCTCGGGCCGGCGCTCGGACCCGTGTTGCTGCAGTTGCCGCCGCAGATGCGGCTCGATGCCGAACGTCTCGACGCCACGCTGGCCGCGTTCCCGCGCGCCACGCGCGTCGCCGTGGAGTGCCGTCATCCGAGCTGGTTCGTCGACGCGACCCGGCGCGTGCTCGAGGCTCGGGGCGCGGCGCTGTGCCTGGCCGATCGGCGCGGACCACGGACGCCAGTGTGGGCCACGACCGATTGGGCCTACCTGCGATTCCACGAGGGTCGCGCCCAGGCTTGGCCCGGCTACGGCCGCTCCGCGCTCGCCACATGGCTCGAACGGCTGGCCGGACTGGATGGCGTCGAGATGACGTACGCCTACTTCAACAACGATCCGGGTGCGATGGCGCTCCGGGACGCGGTCGTCTTCGCACGGCTGGCGCACCGTGCCGGGCTCAACGTCAGCCGGACGCCGGACCCGCGCTCGATCGAGACCGGTTGAGGTCCGGCGCCGTGGGCGAGGGCTGGGTCGGCGGCAGATCGGTCAGCGGCTGCTCTGTCGAGCGCAGCCAGCCGATCCGCGCCAGGGCGACCGCGCCGCCGAGCGATGTCGTCGCGAGCACGCTCGCGTGCGCCAGGAGCGCGATCGCGAAACCCTCGTTCACCGGGATACCGAATCCGGTCGTGATCGTGACACCCGCGAGCTCGAACGTCCCGAGATATCCCGGCGCGGATGGCACCGCCGTCGCGAGGGCCACGCCCGAGGCCATGAGCGCGGCCTCGCCGATGGTCAGCTGCACGCCGATCGCCTGGCCGGCCGCCGCGAACGCGAGCAGCGACGCGAACCATGCGGCGAGCGTGAGGGCGACTGCCCACGCGAGCGTTCGCGGCCGACGCGCCACGGCGAGACCGGTCTGGAGCTTTGCCGCGATGTCGATGACGCGCGGCCAGCGCCCCGCGGTGGCGGCCAGCCGATCGACGCCGGGCAGCCGGTGCGCCGCAGATCCCGACGACGAGCGCGATGACGAGCAGGCCGACGACGGCCAGCCCGATCGAGCAGCATCGGGCGCGATCCCGCCGCGAACCTGCATCAGGACGATGGCGCGCCGCGGCGATGAGGACGACGACGGCCGTGTCGATGACGCGCTCGACGACGACCGTGCCCAGGGTCGTCGTGCGCGACACGCCCTCGCGGTCGCCCAGGTATGCGCACGCACCAGCTCGCCCAGGCGCGCCGGCAGGACGTTGTTGGCCAGGTATCCGATCAGCAGGTAGCCGAGCATCGGCAGGTAGCCGATCGAGCCGAATGGGCGCCACGAGGCGCTGCCAGCGTACGGCCCGAAGGCTGATGTCGACGCACGAGAACACGACCATGAGCGCGAACCATCCCGGTGCCGCCGCGCCGAGGACCGAGCCGAGCTGCGCCACGTCCACGCCGCGCAGCGCGATGGCAAGCGCGACGACCGAGATCGTGATGCCGATCGCCGCTCGCAGCAGGGTGCCGACCGACCGCTTCACGATTGCCTGTCTGTCGGGTCCGACCCGCGACCTGTTCCCCGCCCCGCGAGGGCGTGGACCGGGCCGGGCATCGAACCTGGCGCGTGGGCGACGACGCGGCTTCTCGGACGGCGGGCCGTGAGCTTGGTCGAGGGCCTGACGCGCATCCGATGGAGCACGTAGCGCGCCACGACACGAAGCGTGGACAGTCCGTACACGATGCTCCGTCGCAGGCCGACGGAGCTGGCCTCCTCGAAGTACCGCGTCGGCACCGCGATCTCGCCGATCCGGTCGCGCATGCCGGCCGCGACGACCTGGGCGATGAGCTCCTGGTCGAACACGAAGTCGTTCGAGTTCAGGCGGTACGGGATCGTCTCGAGGAGGTGCCGGCTGTAGGCTCGCAGACCGGTGTGGTACTCGCGACAGGTGCAGCCCGAATGCGACGTTCTCGACACTCGTGAGGAAACGGTTGCTGACGTACTTCCAGCGCGGCATGCCACCGGCCAGCGGATCGCCCAGGAACCGGCTGCCGAGCATGAGGTCCGCACTCGACCGGCCAGGATCGGCTCGATGAGCGCCGGCATGTCGCGTCGCGTCGTACTGGTAATCGGGATGGAGCATGACGACGACGTCGGCCCCATCGGCCAGCGCCGCGTCGTAGCACGTCTTCTGGTTGCCGCCGTAGCCCAGGTTCTGGCGATGGATGATGACCGTCAGCCCGAGCTGGCGGGCGATCTCGACCGTCTCGTCCTGGGAGACGTCATCGACGAGGATGATCTGGTCGACGATGTCGTGGGGGATGTCCGCGTACGTGCGCTCGAGGGTCTGCGCCGCGTTGTACGCGGGCATGACCACGACCGTGCGGGGACGACGCGGCTCCGGTTGGGCGGACTCGGGCGACTGCACGTGCGCAGCGTACCCCCCTGGCGGAAACAGGCTCGATCGGCCAAAGGTCCCAGGCGTTGCAGGCGAGCGGAATACCGGGGGCGTAACGACTTCGCGCGTTCGGGCGACAATGACGGAGCACACCTCCACGGAGAGCATCATGTTCGAGCGTCTGTTCGGCAACCGCCAGGTCGATCCGGCGGTGGCCAGCCGCATCCCACCCGGCCAGTACCTCACCGAGAAGTTTCCGGTCCTGCACTACGGCTCGGTGCCGCGCAGTGACCTCGCGACGTGGGACCTGCGGGTCTGGGGCGAGGTCGACAGCCCGCTGACCCTCACCTGGGACCAGTTCAAGACGCTGCCTCGCAAGACGGTTCACACGGACATCCACTGCGTCACGCGCTGGTCCAAGCTCGACACCGACTGGGAGGGCGTGCCGATCCAGGACGATCCTGCGAGCGGCGCAAGTCCGACCCGAGCGACGCCACGTCGTCGCCCATGCCGAGCAGGGCTACACCGCGAACATGCCCCTGTCGGTGCTCGATGACGACGACGTCTCCTGGCCGACACGTTCGGCGGCGAGCCCCTCGAGCCCGAGCATGGCTACCCGCTCCGGCTGGTCGTCCCGAAGCGCTACTTCTGGAAGAGCGCCAAATGGATCCGCGGCCTGGAGTTCCTCGACCACGACCAGCTCGGGCTTCTGGGAGCGCTACGGCTACAACAACGACGCCGACCCGTGGAAGGAAGAGCGCTTCTCCGAGTGAGCGGTGGCTCCCGATCGCCCGCGGCCCTTATGCAGCTGGCGACCCTTATGCTGCCCGCGGCCCTTATGCAGCCGGCGACCCTTATGCAACCGGCGACTCTACGGGCGTTTGGCCGGGCTAACTCGGTCACCTGAAGACTGAAACGGCAGCCGACCTGCGACGGATGAGTCGGCGAATGCATGAGACCGCCAACCGGCCGCCCGTTCATCCACTGGATGAATAGCGCGGCCGCCACCGCCCCGGACCTTGCGCGCGTGCGGCTTGCTGAAGATGACGGAGGACCGGCCATCCCAAACGAACCATGTCGGCACGAGCGACGGCATGCCGTCCGCGCCGGTTGTCGACAGCCAGGCGACAGCTGCCGCCCGGAGCCGGCGTTCCAGGTGCGGGCACCACCGCAACCTCGCCTCCGACGGGATTCATCGTCTCGCGGGGCATGGCTCGGTTCCAGCCGGAATCCCGGCTCGGGCAGGCGATTCAGGCTCGGACCACGTCGACGGCCCGGCCGAGGGCCAGGATGTCATCGCGGGAGGCGCTGGCAACAAGCCCATGCGCCTCGACCAGCCGGTCGATGGAGCCGAAGTCCATGTCCAGGCCGTAGCGGGCGTTCAGTGCGGCGAACAAATCGGGCCGGCTCATGCCGTGCTCCTCGAGCATGCGCGAGAGCTCCACGAAGAAGTGCTCGAAGCCTGACGGCGAGATGATCTCGAGCAGGCTGGCCGGCTCATCCGACGCGTTCCAGAACGAATGCCAGACGTCACGTGGCTTGAAGACGAGATCGCCCGGCTCGCCGTACACGATCTCGTCGCCGAGCTGGAAACCCCAGCGTCCCGTGAGGACGAACGAGTATTCGTCCTCACGGCTGTGGCGGTGCATCGGCGCAGCCAGCCCACGCGGCACGATCGGGTGCTCGATCAGACCGAAGCGGCGCTCGGCATCCGAGCCGTCCATGACGAACCGGGCGCCCATTGCGATCAGCGCACCCGTCTCGGTTTCGCCCTGCCGGACGACTGGGTGGTCGAGGCTCAGGTTGATGAAGCTCATCGAATGCTCCTTGTCCGTGACGTCCCGCGACTGTCGACCGCTTTCGGCGTACAGGGGTGTATGACGAATAAACCATATTCCGGTCGCGAGCAGATGTCAATATTCGTCGAACACGGTCGTTGTCTGCACCAAGCATCTGCCGGCTGGTTGGGCTTCCCGCCAGGGTTAGGTTCACGAGACACTGGTGTATGATCAAGGTCCGATGACCCTGAAACCAAGCCACCCCGACGAAGCACTGGCGCACCGCCGATATCAGCTGCGCAAGCGGCGCGAAGACATGGCCGAGACGCGTCGCCGGATCGTGGAGGCGGCCGTCGAGCTGCACGGGACGGTCGGCCCGGCGAAGACCACCTTCTCGCTCGTGGCGGAGCGTGCCGGTGTCCAGCGGTCGACGCTGTACCGGCACTTTGCCGACGAGGAGGCATTGTTCGGAGCGTGCACGAGCCACTGGCTGGCGGCACATCCGTGGCCCTCGCCCGACGACTGGCGCACGATCGCCGACCCCGCCGATCGGCTACGCCACGGGCTGCGGAACCTGTACCGGTACTACGACGCCAACCAGCTGATGCTCGGCAACTCGAATCGCGACATGGACGTGATGCCGGCCTTCGTCGGAGAGATGATCCGCTCGCGGTTCGCGGCCCTGCACGCGGCGCTCCTCGAAGCGTGGCCGGACGACCTGCCCGATCGTGCGCAGTTCGCCGCGGCCGTGCGCCATGCCCTGGATTTTCGGGCCTGGCGTTCCCTTGACGACGCCGGCCTGGCTCCCGACCAGGCGGCGGCGCTCATGGCGCGGATGCTTCTGGCGGTCGCCACCCCCTAGTCGCGTTCGCGATCGTTCTCGACGTCCAGCCTCGCATCGATCGCCCACAGTCGGCACTGACCTGGGGCGACCGGCGCTGATGGCAGGCCCCTAGGAATTGAACGGCCGCCGATCACTCGGCGGCCGAGGAGGGCGGCGACAGCGACCCGCCGTCAGTGCGCGCAGCTCCGCGGCGCGCCCGCGTCGTCGGCGGTCCGGAAGCTCGACCCGCAGCCGCAGGCGGCGACGGCATTCGGGTTGTTCACCGTGAAGCCGGCGCCCATGAGCGTGTCGACGTAGTCGATCTGGCTGCCGCTGAGGTGCTGGATGCTGTTCGTGTCGACGTACACCCTGACCCCGTTCGACTCGACGACCTGGTCGTCGGCGGTCGGCGCGTCCTCGACCATCATGCCGTACCGGAACCCGGAGCAGCCGCCGGAGTACACGTACACCCGCAGCCCGATGTTCGGGCTCGGCTCGGCCTCGGTGACCTGCCGGAACTTGGACGCGGCGGCATCGGTCAGGCTGACCAGATTGGGCTGAGCTTCGATCATGCCGGGTTGTACCTCGATGAGACGCTGCGGGCCGCTCGCTCGCGGTGCGGTCGTGCGTGAATTGTACGCATAGCAACCAGTTTCGACAAGCGCCGGGTCGAAATCCATCCCCCGTTCGGATCTGTCCTTTCCCGCGGCAGTAGCGCGGCATGCGATTCATGTGCCGGCGCACGGCGACCACGGTGACCACGGTGACCACGGCGCGACTATGCCTCGTTCCGCTCCACCACCGTGGCGATGCCCTGCCCGACCCCGATGCACATGGTGGCCAGCCCGTAGCGCCCGCCCGTGCGTGCCAGCTCGTGGACGAGCATCGTGACCAGGCGGGCGCCGCTCATGCCGAGGGGATGGCCGAGGGCGATCGCCCCGCCGTTGACGTTGACCTTGTCCGGGTCGAGGCCGAGCTCATTCACGCACACGATCGACTGCGACGCGAACGCCTCGTTGATCTCGACGAGATCGAGATCGTCGACGCCGAGGCCGGCCCGTTCGAGCGCCTTGCGTGTCGCCGGCACGGGCCCGATGCCCATGAGCGCGGGGTCGACGCCGGCGACCGCCGTGGCCACGATGCGGGCCATGGGTCGCAGGCCGAGGCCACGCGCCCGCCCGGCCTCCACCACGAGCGCGACCGACGCGCCATCGTTGATCCCGGACGCGTTGCCGGCGGTGACCGTGCCACCGCTTCGGAACGCCGGGCGAAGACGGCCGAGCGCCTCGATCGACGTATCGGCCCGTGGATGCTCGTCGCGCGAGACGACGACCGGATTGCCCTTGCGCTGCGGGACGTTGATGGGCACGATCTGCGTCTCGAAGCGGCCGTTTTCGATGGCGGCCACCGCCTTGCGCTGCGAGGCGAGCGCGAAATCGTCCTGCAGGTCGCGACCGACCTCCCAGCGCTCGGCCACGTTCTCGGCAGTCTCGCCCATCGAATACGGGTGATGTCGTTCGGCGAGCTTGGGGTTGACGAACCTCCAGCCGAGTGTCGTGTCGGCCAGCTCCCGCGCCCCGCGCTCGAATCCGGTCTCGGGCTTGAGCATGACGTACGGGGCACGCGACATGGATTCGACACCGCCCGCGATGAACACGTCGCCGTCACCGAACGCGATGGCCTGGGCGGCCGAGTTGATCGCCTGCAGGCCGCTGCCGCACAACCGGTTGACGGTCTGTCCGGCGACCTCCATCGGGAGGCCCGCGAGCAGGCCGGCCATCCGGGCGACGTTGCGGTTGTCCTCACCGGCCTGATTGGCGCAGCCCAGGATGACGTCCTCGACGAGAGCCGGCTCGATCCCGGTGCGTTCGACCAGGGCGACGATCACGGCCGCGGCGAGATCGTCCGGTCGCACCGCCGCCAGCGCCCCGCCGTAGCGCCCGATCGGGGTCCGAACGGCATCGACGATCCACGCCTCACGCAGCGCCCGCTGAGGGTCACGGCTCATGACTCGATTGTAAGTCGGCCGCCCGCGCCCCTCAGTGGATCTCGGCGACCGCCTGATCGACGAGCTTCGTGTCCTCGGCCAGGATGAGGAACAGCGCGTCGCCCTTGGGCACGACGTACGTGCTGGCACCCGCGCTCTGCGAGGTCGTCGAGGTCCGATCCGTCAGGCGGGTCACGTTCTGACCGCCGATCGCGACCGTCGTGACGACGAGATCCGAGACGGCCTGCCGCTGCGCTTCGAGCCAGGCGTTCAGGAGCGGCTCGGCGCTCGCCCCGGCGACACGGAGGATGCCTTCCTTGAATACGAGCTCGCCGGATGGGTCCGACGCCTGCGCGACGGACAGATCGTTCACCGACTTGCCGAGCTTCGCGAGCATGTTCGAGATCTGCTGCTGGTTGGCACTGCTGCCGGTGGACAGGAAGCCCTCGCCGTTGAAGCTGAAGGCGGTGAGTGCGGTGCCCCCGATCGACGTCGGCAGTCGTGCCTCGAGATCCGTCGCGCAATGGTTGCAGGCGGTAACCTCGGGCGTTGGGCTGGCCGCGGCGGCGGGGTTGGACGCGAGCGGATCGGCCCGCGACGTGTTGCACGCAGCGAGGGCCGCGACGGCGAAGAGCAAGCCCAGCGCGGCACGGGCGGCCGGCGACATAGCTGATCCACGGACGGAGCGCTTCGCGGTCATGACCGCCGCATTCTCCGGCAAGTCGGCGGGACGTGCCGTAGCGGGCCGGAACGCCTGCCGGGCCGGCGCCCGAAACTCGGGCTCAGCCTCCGACACTCGGGCTCAGCGCCCGCCGGCTGCAGCCTCGCGCAGGGCGGTGGCCGGGGCGAAGCGATCGGATTCGGTCCGCCGCAGGGAGTCGAGCGCGTCGGTCACGAGTCCCAGGCCGCGGGCCTGGGCCCAGGCGATCGGTCCGTGCGGGTGCCCGGCACCCAGCTGCAGCGCCTGGTCGATCTCGCGGGGCCAGGCGACCCGATCACCGATGGCGTGGAACGCCTCGTTGGCAACCGCGAGCACGATCCGGTCCGCGATGGCCTCCTGGGCGAGCGCGCTGGCGTCGGGCGCCTCCGCGAATTCCGGCGAGACGCGCGCGATCCGGCCGGCCGCGTCGTACTCGTAGAAGCCGGCGCCGGTCTTGCGCCCGAGCCGGCCCTCGGCCAGCAGGCGCTCCTGGATGGGCGACGGTCGCAACCGCTCGGGGCGGCCGAGCGCCTCGTACAGACTCGTGGCCGCTGCGAGGTTGACGTCGATGCCGATGAAATCCATCAGCCCGAACGGGCCCATCGGATAGCCCGCGTCGGTCAGCGCGGCGTCGATCAACTCGACCGATGCTGTGCGCGACTCGAGCAGCCGCAGCGCCTCGATCGTGAACGGACGATTGACGCGATTGACGATGAAGCCCGGCGAATCCGCGCAGCGCACCGGCGTTTTGCCGATCGAGCGGACCCAGGAGCCAGCGGACGCCGCGACCGCGGTCGAAGTCCGCGGGGCGACCACGACCTCCACGAGCGGCATGAGCGGCGCGGGATTGAAGAAATGCAGGCCGAGGACGCGCTCCGGATGCCCTGTCTCGGCGGCGATCGCGGCGACGGAGAGCGCACTCGTGTTCGTGGCCAGCGGGCTATGCGGCCGCGCCGCGGCGTCGAGGGCCCGGAAGATGCTGCGTTTGAGGGCGAGATCCTCGAGCGCGGCCTCGACGACCAGGTCGCAGCCGTCCGCCACCGCCTCCAACGTGGTGGCATCTCGAAGGCGCTCGAGACGACCAGCCACCCAGTCGTCGGTCGAGGCCGTGTCGAGCTGGAGCTTCATGGCCCGCCGCGTCAGGCCCTCGCCGATTCTCGCCCTGCCCCGGTCCCGGGCGGCCTCGTCGACGTCGTACAGGACGACCTCGTTGCCGGCCTCGAGCGCGACCTGAGCGATGCCGGCGCCCATCGTGCCAGCTCCGACGACCCCGACGATCTGGATCGCCCCGACTGCCCGCGTGCCATCGACCGTCACGATGGCGATTCTAGGCCGCGTGCAGCGGTCGGCCGCAGGCCGCATGTGCCCGGAGCTGTTGCGGGATTCTCGCTGGTCGCGCCCCGCTACAGTTGCGCCATGAGCGAGTTGGTGGAGGTCGTCGTTTCGGGCGAAGACGTGACGGTCAGCGTGCCGAGCCGAAGCTGGTCACGGCAATGGCTGGACCTGGTGGTCGTGACCCCGGATCATCGAGTCGTGGCCGTCGGCGACCCGCCCGACAAGGTCCGGGCCGATGCCCGGGCCGCCGGGCGCGAGGCCGAGCTCGAGAGCGTCGAGTTCCTCCGCTCGTTCGCACCGGGGGACTTCGATCCCGCCCGGGCCGGCATCTTCGCCAGGTTCGTCGTCTCGCGGACCCTCGCTGAGGCAGGCGTGGGTCGCGGCGGCTTGATGTTCTCGCCCCCGATCGTGACCTTCACGATCCCTGACTGGGACGCGATCCCGCTCGACGCGCGCAACGCCTTCCTGCAGTCCCAGCGCTACGCGCGCTACGTCCTCGTCAATGGCGCCCGACGTGTCCGGCCGCGACTCGATGTGCCGATCGTATGGGGCTGGTTCGGCAAACGGGTCGACCCTGGGCCGCCTGAGCCCCAACCGCCCGGCGCCTAGCCATCGCTTCCTCGGGCGGCATGGAACGTGGAGCGGGCACGTGCATGGGCCGTTGATGGACGAGCAACCAGCCGCATGCAGGATGCGGGGATGGACGCCGTTCGCTTCGGACGCGGGATCCGAGCTCTGCGACAGCGCCGGGCGTGGCGCCAGCTCGATCTCGCGACTGCCGCGGGATTGTCGCGTGGGCCGATCGCGCGCATCGAGCAGGGTCGCGCCGATCGAGTGACCGTGGCCACGCTCGATCGCGTCGCCCGGGCGCTCGGGGCGAAGGTCAGCGTCCGCCTCGACGCACACGGCGAGGAGCTCGATCGGCTCCTCGACGCCGGCCATGCACGACTCGTCGAGCGGGTCGTGCGGGAACTGAGCGGCATGGGCTGGTCGGTCGCCACGGAGGTGACGTTCAGCATCTGGGGCGAACGGGGCTCGATCGACGTGCTCGCCTACCGCCCGACCGACGAGATCGTGCTCGTCGTCGAGGTCAAGACCGTGGTCCCGGATATCGGGAGCATGCTCATGACCCTGGATCGGAAGGCTCGCCTCGCGGCCCAGGTCGCCGCGGCACGAGGCTGGCGAACGCGCACGACCGCTCGCCTGCTCGTGATCGCCGAATCGACCACGACCCGGCGCCGGCTGGGCCTCGTCGAAGCCACGTTGATGGCGGCGTTTGCGGATCGTGGACGCTCGGTCCGACGCTGGCTTCGGCGACCGCTGGCCGGCAGCTCGTGGAGCGGGCTATGGATCCTGCCGAATGAATCCCAGCCGATCCTTCGACGGCGGAAACGCGTGCGCCGAATCGCGGTCACGCACGCCACCGGGGAAATATCCAGCCGGACGACCGCCTGAATTTCGCCTGGCGACAACGGCCTGCATAACGACTTCCTGGGATTCGCGCGGTGGAAAGAGGGGGAGACGAACAGGGGTGGTTGGCGCGACGGGCGGCCACTCGGCGGGATGGCGCGGCGAAGGGCGAGCCGCCACGGAAGGAGGCACGGGTCGCGGGCAGCCCGTCCGCGAAACTGTGGCGAGTAGAATCCGCCTGCCGCGCTTGGCGCTCCCGCGACCCTGCGAGCGTGGTCATCGGTCAGAGCGCAGCGCGTTGGTGGATTCCGATGGCCGATGTCCTCGCCGTTGCGGCGGCAAGCTGGGGCGTGCTGATGGCGCTCTCCCCGGTGCTCCAGATCCGGCGCATGCTCTCGACCGGTTCGAGCCGAGACGTGTCCGTGGCCTACCTCGGCATCCTGATCGTCGGCTTCGTGCTGTGGGTCGGCTATGGCATCGCGTCCGGGAATCCTGGCGGATTCCATCGGTCGTCGCAACACCTCGACATGGAGGTGCTGCGATGGGCGTTCGAGAGCGGCGGTTGGCGATCCAGGCAATGCGAGGCCAGATCTGGTCGCCAGGCAGGCCATCGATCGCGCGGCGTGAAGACCGTGTCCGGTTCTGGAAGGCGATCGCCCGAGGCGTCACCACGGAGGAGGCCGCTGCCGAGGCGAGGGTCTCACCTTCGGTCGGAGCGCGCTGGTTCAGGCAGGCTGGCGGCATGCCGTCCCTGTCGCTCCTCCCGATCTCCGTTCGCTACCTGACGTTCGCCGAACGGGAGGAGGTCGCGATCCTGCACGCGCAGCAGCGCGGGGTGCGCGAGATCGGCCGCCGCCTGGGTCGCTCACCCTCGACGATCTCCCGCGAGCTGCGGCGCAACGCGTCGACCCGCGGCTACCAGGTGTCGTATCGGGCGACGACGGCCCAGTGGCACGCCGAGCGGCGTGCCAGCCGGCCCAAGGTCGCCAAGCTCGCCGCCAACCCTGCGCTCCGCGACTACGTCCAAGACCGGCTCGCCGGGATGATCAAGCGGCCCGACGGAGTCCACATTGCCGGCCCCACCGTGCGCTTCATCGGCCGCCGTCACGGGCGCCGAGCCGACCGACGCTGGGCGAGGGCGTGGAGTCCCGAACAGATCTCGCACCGGCTGCGCATCGACTTCCCCGATGATGCATCGATGAGGGTCTCGCCCGAGGCGATCTACCAGGCGCTCTACGTCCAGGGCCGCGGCGCCCTGCGGCGCGAGCTCGTCTCGTGCCTGCGCACCGGGCGGGCGCTGCGCGTCCCCCGTGCCCGTACCGCGGGGCGCGGCAAGGGCTTCGTGACCCCGGAGCTCCTGATCAGCGAGCGGCCCGCCGAGGTCGCAGACCGCGCCGTGCCCGGCCACTGGGAGGGCGACCTCATCATCGGCCTCAACGGCTCATCGATCGGGACACTGGTCGAGCGCACCACCCGATTCACGCTGCTGCTGCACCTGCCGCCCATGGACGGCCACGGCAGCCAGGTGCGGCTCAGGAACGGTCCGGCTACAGCTGGCCATGGCGCCGAGGCGGTACGGGACGCGATCGCCAATGCCATCGGCACCATGCCCGACCAGCTCCGGCGGTCGCTGACCTGGGACCAGGGAGCGGAGCTGGCCCAGCACGTCCAGCTGCGGATCGACACCGGCGTCGAGATCTACTTCTGCGACCCACACAGTCCCTGGCAGCGCGGCTCCAACGAGAACACCAACGGTCTGCTGCGGCAGTACTTCCCGAAGGGCACCGACCTTGCCCGGCACTCCCGAGCCGATCTCGACGCCGTCGCCCTCGCGCTCAACACCAGGCCCCGCAAGACGCTGGTCTGGAAGACACCCGCCGAGGCGCTCGAGGAACTCCTACACTCGGCGGGACAAGGCAGTGTTGCGACGACTGGTTGAGCCCGCCCTGTGCTCATCGTTCCCAATAGTTGTGCGCTCGCCATCGGCCTGCTCACGATCGCCGTGGCGATGCGGTTGCGGGCCCGGCCGGCCTGATCGTGCGTTGCGACGTCGGCCCGAGCGGCGGGGTCCGGCTCAGACCGTCTTGAACTGCTCGAACGGCTGGCGGCACTCGGCGCAGTAGTAGATCGATCTGCAGAGCGTGGGGCCGAAGGCGTTCTCGAGCGCGGTTCGGCGCGAGCCGCAGAACGGGCAGGTCACGGCAACCGGCAGGGACAGGCCGACAGCGTCGGCCTCGATGGGCACCGGCGGACCGAATCCGCTCCGTGCGAGCTTGCGGCGACCCTCGGGCGTGATCCGATCGGAGGTCCACGGCTGGGCGAAGGTGACCCGGACGTCGACCTCGGCAGCCAACGGCGCCAGCCGCTGCGTGATCTCGGTGCGCATGAGGTCGATCGCGGGGCAGCCGACGAATGTCGGCAGGATGTCGACCGCGATCGTGCCCGGGCGGGATTCGACGCGCCCGACCAGCCCGAGATCGACGACGGACACGCTCGGGATCTCGGGATCGGCCACGTCCTCGAGGGCCGACCAGACAACCGACACCGGGATCGCGGCCGGTGGGTTGTGCTGGATGAGACCGGCGATGATCCGCTGCGTCACCAGACCGCCGCCGGATCGAGGCGCCGCACCGAGGTGAACTCGCCGTACAGCCAGCCAAAGGCGGCGGAGTGACCGGTGCGCGCCTCACCGCCCGTGAACGGCGCCGGGACCGGCAGGTCGAGCGATCGCAGTCGCGGCTCGATCGTCCTCCGCCAGGCGGCTTCCTGCTCGGCCGCGGGTTGTGCCACGACGCCGGCCGCGACCAGTTCCGGCTCCCCGTCGACGGGCACGAGCACCGACGCGGCGTCCGGCGCGAGCCGCTCGAAGCCCTCGACGAGCCGTCGACGCGCCTCGCCGCCGGCCTGGGCGAGGCGCTCGAGCCACGCGCCGGCATGGAACGTGTGATAGCGCTCCTCGCGTCGGATCTTGGCCACGAGCTCGGCAAGCGGCCGCCAGGAGGAGTCGACCAGGGCATCGAGGCGTGCGGCGTCGGCCGTGTCGTACAGGTAGCGGCGGGCAACCGTCGTCGCCCAATCGCCGCGAGCGTGGTCGAGCAGTCGCGCGTGCCGAAACGCCTCGGGTGGTCGGTCGTAGGCGATGGCATCAGGATCGCGACCGATCAGTGTCGAGAGCAGGCCGTACAACGCAGTCGCGTGGCCGAGCTCGTCCTGAGCGAGCGAGCTCATCGCCACGTCCTCCTCGAGCATCGGCGCGATCCCGGTCCACTCGGATTCCATGAACCCGATGACGAACTCGTCGTCGGCGATGGCCAGCAGGAGACCAGCCAGGGCATCGTGCGCGGGCGCGGCCCTGTTCTCCGAGCTCACGGCTCGGCCTCATCGCCGGGCTGGCCGGCGTCGCCGGCCAGTCGCCTCGCAGCAGCCAGCTTGTCGCGCATCACGTAGCCGCCCGGTTTCTTGAACGACCGATCGAGCGGCGGCTGGAGCATGTCCGGATCGTCGAGGACGGCGATATCGGCCCGTCGAACGACCCACAGCCGCACGCTCTCCTGGCGCCGGCCGTAGAGCTCGCGCGCATAGTGCACGGCCAGCTCCGGGTCGGGCGCCATGACCGAGCCGCCGTGGCGCATGGCATCACCCTCCTTCTCCTGCCGGAAGACCTCGTATGGCTCGAGCGTGCCGGATCGGTCGGCGTCATCGTGCGATCGAGCGCCCGCCAGCTTGTCGGTCATGGCGTCGTCAGGCCGCGGCCGCCGGCGCGAACACGCTTCGCCGGACCCATGCCTGCTCGTCCCAGTTGAGACGCCGGAATGCGAGCCGATCCTGGGAGGCCGGGCCGTGGCCGGTCACCACGGTCCGCAGCTCGTCCCAGTCGGGCTCGCTATAGCGCCAGTCACCCGTCGTCGGATCGAGCCCGAGGTTCGGGTCTGGCAGCGTCAAGCCGAGCTCCCACACGCGCGGCACGTAGATGCCCAGGAACTCCTGGCGCAGCTCCTCCGAGGTCTTGGCCTTGATCCGCCAGAACAGATCGCGATCCTTGTCCCGCGGCGAGCGTGGGCCGTGCATCTGCATGAGCGGCGGCCACCAGCGGTCGAGCGCCTCCTGGAGCATGGCGCGTTGCTCGGCCGTCCCCATCGCGAGGGTCACGACGACGTCGCGCCCATGCATGATGTGCACCGACTCCTCCCAGCAGATCTTGCGCATGGTGCGCGCGTACGGGGCGTAGGACGAGTCGCGCAACGCCTGTTGGGCCACGATGGCGGCCGCGTCGACGAGCCACGCGATCACGCCGATATCCGCCCACGTGCGGGTCGGGTAGTGGAAGACGTTGTGGAACTTCGTCTTGCCGGCCAGCAGGTCTTCGATACATCTGCTCGCGCGGCTTGCCGAGATCCTCCGCGACGCGGTAGAGCAGCTGCGCGTGCCCGACCTCGTCCTGGACCTTGGCCGTCAGCGCGAGCTTGCGCCGCAGGGTCGGCGCGCGCATGATCCAGTCGCGCTCGGGGAGCACGCCCATCAGCTCGCTGTTGGCGTGCATCTCGACGAAGCGCAGCACGCTCGTGCGGTACTCGTCGGGCATCCAGTCGCTCGCCTCGACCTTGCCGCCGGCCTGGACGTGCTCGACGAACGCCTCGTGGCGCGCGTCGTGCGTCGAGCCGCTCGTCGTCGAAGCGCAGCGCACGACGCTCCTGCTCGGGCAGGATCGGGGCCAGGGCGAGGGGGTCGGTCATGGTCGTGTCCTCCGCGGGACGCCGCGCGGCACGACCCTAGGCGGGATCGGCACCGAGCGATCGGAGTGCCAGGTCGACATAGCTGCGTCCGCCAGCTGGTCCGGCGAGAGCCGGCCGTCGGGGCGGAACCACGTCGCGATGTCGTTGAGCGCGCCGAGGATGAACGTCGTCGCGATGGCAGGGTCGACCAGGGCGAACTCACCGGTGGCGATGCCGTCGCCGACGATCTGAGCGCAGGCGGGCCTCGTACGCATCGCGCCGCTCGAGGATGCGCTCGCGCCGCTCGCCCGTGAGAAGGCGCCACTCGTGCACGAACACGGACGCATCCTCGGGATGCCGCGGCCACGGTGGAGGCGTGGGCGCGCGCGAGCGCGGCCACGCGCCTGCGGGCATCTGCTGGCGCGGTCTCGATCGCCACCGCGGCGGCCGACTCGAAGCGGGCCGCGACGCGATCGACGATCGCCCACAGCACGTCCTCCTTCGAGGCGACGTGGGCATACAGGCTCGGCCCGCGGATGGAGCGCGGGGCAATGTCGCGTACGCTCGTCGCGGCGTAGCCGCGTTCCCGGAACAGGCCGGAGGCCGCATCTTCGATCTGGCGTCGTCGGGCAGTCTCGAGCACAGGCATCCTAACTAACGATCGTTAGACTCACGCTAGGCGCGCTGCGCCCGGCTGTCAAGCGCGCCGCGCCGGCTGTCAAGCGCGCCGCTCGGGCGCCCCGGCCCGCACGCTTCGGGACGCCGGCCACGCATGCGCGGCTCCGGCCAGCAGGTCCTCAGGCTCCGATTCCGGCGAGGCCGAACGGCCCAAACACGGAACGAACCACGCCACGACTGCGACGGCCAGGGCCGCGAACCAGTTCGCGCCGGGCACGAAGGTCGTCAGGCCGAGGCACAACCAGGCCAGCACCGGTCGAAGAGACAGGAACGCCGGCAGGGCGACGATGAAGCCGTGCGCGAAGAGCGACGGCGAGATGACGATCGTCGCGATCCCGAACCGGGCCAGCGAGGTGAGACCGCGCGCAAGCCAGGCGCCGGCCAAGGCGGCCAGACCGAGCACCAGGACCACGATCTCCGGGACGTACCGCGCGAGCCCGTTGCCGTACAGATAGCCGGGCACGAGCGGTTGCGAGCGGCTGTAGAGCTGCAGGCCGTCGATCCAGTCCCGCCACTGGCCGATGCCGGTGAACGGCAGCGTGACGAGCGTCCAGACACCGAGCACGGCCACCGCGACGACGATGGCCCGCCAGGCGCGCTCCCGGACGAGCCACAGCCCGGCAAGCGCGGAGTAGCCCTTGAACACGCCGCCGACGATCAACCCAGCGCCCCACCACGGCGCAGCCACGAACAGCAGCGCGGCGAACAGCACGACGTTGCCGACATACACGCCCTGGAACACGGGCGGCCAGGCCAGCAGCACGATCCACCAGCGCGCCGGGATCCCGACGAGACGGAACGTCAGAAGTGCGGCCCCGATCGAGGCCCCCGCCCATAGGACCTGAACGAGCGGCGCCGGCAGGCTGGCCAGGACCGCAAGCACCGGCAGGGTGAGCGGCGGATAGAGGTACGGGTAGTTCGTGCGGTCGACCGGGACCGAGGTCAGGACTTGATCGAGATAGACACGTTCGCCCGACAGGAAGTGCTGACCGGCCTTGACGTAGATGCCGAGGTCGCGCAGGCCCTGGGACGGGAGGAACGTGAGATCGGTCAGGAGTGCGCCCACGATCGTGGCGCCCGCGATGACGGTCGTGGGCGTGACCGGTCCGACACGGAGCTGCCAGCCGACCATCCACGCGATCGTGCCCGCCATCCACAACGGCGGAAATGGGATGCCCCCGGCCGAGGGCACGTCCCACAGTCGGATGGCCACGAAGCCATACGCCAGGAAGGCGACCATGGCCAGTGCGTCGCCGTGCCGCGGCCACGACGTCCCTCGAAGGCGCGCGAGGCTGCGCAGTCGATCGACGGGCGCCGCGCCGATGCCCGCTACTCCCCGCGGAAATCGGGCGGGCGCTTCTCGAGGAAGGCGCGCACGCCCTCGCGGTGATCGGCCGTCCGACCGGCCACATCCTGCGCCGCGGCCTCGAACTCGAGCGCTTCCGGAAGCCCGACCTCGAGGGACCGATCGAGCGTCCGCTTGGCGAGTGCCAGCGCCCGCGGGGGCCCGGCTGCGAGACGTTCGGCCAGTTCTCGGGCCTCGCTCGCCAGGCGGTCCGCGGGGACGACGCGGCTGACGAGACCCAGCCGCTCGGCCTCCTGGGCGGTGAGCGAGCGCTCGGCCAGGATCAGCTCCGCGGCCCGCGCCGATCCGACCAGCCTGGGCAGCAGCCACGTGGCGCCGCTGTCGGGGACCAGGCCGACGCGCCCGAAGGCGAGCACGAACGAGGCGCCCTCGGCCGCGACGCGCAGGTCGCACGCGAACGCCAGCGACGCACCCGCGCCCGCCGCCACGCCGTTGACCGCGGCGATCACCGGCTGTCGCAGCCGGCGCAGCGCCAGGACCAGCGGGTTGTAGCCGGTCCGCAGGAGCGTGCCGTAGTCGGGCGCGCTCGATTCCTCGCCCTGCCCCACCTCGCGCAGGTCCTGGCCGGCCGAGAATGCGCGGCCGGAGCCGGTCAGGATGACGGCGCGGATGGCGCGATCGCGGGCGACGGCGCGCAGGGCGGCCGCGAGGTCGGCCCGAAGCGTGGCATCGAACGCGTTGAGGGCCTCGGGCCGGTCGAGCGTGATGGTCGCGACAGGACCGTCGACCTCGTAGCGCAGCGCTCGAAAGGCGTGCGGGCTGGGGTCGGGCATCGGATGGCCGCGCGACGGCGCGTCAGGCGCCGAACTCGACGAGGCGACCGTCGACGAGCTCGAAGACGCGTCGATCGATCGGCTCATCCGCGCCGCCCGACTGCTCGACGACGAACTCGCCGAACAGGGCCGCGAATTCGGCGTCCTCCGGCGCGAGCGCGCCCGCGACGAGGAGATCACGCTCCGGCAGGCCGACGAGGACTCGCGCGCCGCCGACGCCAAGCTCATTCTGGAGATGGCTGCAAGCATCCGGCAGGAGGATCCGCACGGCATCCCAGCCATCGCCGCTGGCCGAGCTCAGGAGCTTGCGTCCGCCCGATTCTTCGGCCGACCACGCGGCAGCGGCCGACCAGGCGGCGAGGTTGGCCAGTCCGGCATCCTGGATGTCGGCCGCCCCGACGCCCCACGTCAGGAGGTGATCGGCGTTGACCAGCACGTCGAAGCCGCCCGAGGCCAGGACGTACACGACGGGCAGGCCGCACGGGCCCTCGTCGACGAGTGGCTGGGAGTGGCTCTTGAGTCCCTCGCCCGCGAGGGCATCGGCGTCGAGGCCCTCGACCGCCAGACCCTGCATGCCCACCGGCCGGAACGCCGGGTAGAGCAGGCCGCGTGCCGTCGACCAGTCGTGCTCAGGCGATTCGGCGATCGACGCCGCGGGTGCGGCGGCCACACGATGGCCGCTCACGGGCGCGTCCGGGTCGATCGGCGCCAGCCGGTCGGCCGGGGCGGCATCCGGCGCCGAGAGGCCGGCATCCGGCGCATCGTCAGCCGCGTTGCCGTTGCCCCCGTCGGGTGCCTCACCGAGCTCGGCCAGCGCGTGCTCCGTCATCAATCGCCGACGTGCGGCCACCGGATCGTCGATCTCCGGGTCCCAGCCCATGGCTCCGCCTCCCAGCCTCGCTCTAGCGGCCCCGCCACGCGGGCGGCCGCTTCTCCAGGAATGCGCTCGTTCCTTCGTGCTGATCCTCGGTCGCGAACAGCATGTAGAAGGTTCGCCGCTCGAACTCGAGCCCGGCCGTGAGCGACAGCTCGTCGGCTCTTTCCACGGCCTCCTTGGCGGCCATGACCGCGAGTGGCGGCATGGCCGCGACCCGGGCGGCGAGCGCGAGCGCCTCGGCCAGTGTCGCGTCGGCCGGGACGACCTTCGTCACGAGGCCCATACGCTCGGCCTCGGCCGCGTCGAACGGCCGTCCGGTGAGGATGAGCTCCATGGCGCGGGCCTTGCCGATCGCTCGCGTCAGCCGTTGCGTGCCGCCCGCCCCGGGCATGAGCCCGAGCGTGATCTCGGGCTGCCCGAACCGGGCGTCATCGGCCGCCACGATCATGTCGCACGTCATCGCCAGCTCGAGACCGCCACCGAAGGCGACGCCACGCACGGCCGCGATGAGCGGCGTCCGGATCCGTTTGATGCGCTCCCAGCCGGCGAACGTGTTCTCAACGGTCAGGCTCACCGGCGTCGCGACCGCCAGCTCCCGGATGTCCGCGCCGGAGGCGAAGGCCCGCTCGCCCGAACCCGTCAGCACCATCGCGTGGCAGTCGGCTTCGGCATCGAGCCGCTCCAGCGCATCGACGAGCTCGCCCAGCAGCCGTGCGTCGATCGCGTTGAGCGCATCGGGTCGATCGAGGGTGACGAGCGCAACGTGATCGAGCCGGCCGTTCGGCCCGGCGGCTGGCCACTCGACGCGAATGGAACGCGGATCGTCGCTCACGCTGGCCGTCTCCTCGCTGCCGGCACAGTATCCATGGAAGCGGCCGTCGCCGACCAGCCGCATTGGTCGCTGAGCGCGTCAGGCCGGTGGCTCGGGCTCCTCGATCGGGGGCAGGAGCGCGCCTTCGGTGATGAGCCGGGTATTCCGGCCGCGGGTGAAGAACGACCACGCCCAGCGGACGATGACGACGATCCGGTTCGCGAAGCCGATCAGGTAGAAGATGTGAATGCCAAGCCACATCGCCCAGGCCACGAAGCCGCCCAGGTGTCCGAACGGCCCGAGCCACGGGAGGTTGGCGACGCCCTTGAGCCGCCCGATCGTTGCCACGTCGCCTCGATTGCGGTAGCGAAATGGCGGGGCCGCCTCGGCGCCAACTCGGCGCCGGATCGTCTTCGCGACGTATGTGCCCTCCTGGATCGCGGCCGGGGCCACCCCCGGCACGGGCTTGCCGTTGCGGCGCGTGGCGATCGCGAGGTCACCGATGACGAACACCTCGGGATGACCGGGCACCGTCAGGTCGGGCCTGACCTCGATCCGACCGGCGCGGTCCGTTTCGACACCGAGCGCGGCGGCGACGCGACGACCGAACGTGGAGGCACGCACGCCTGCTGCCCACAGGACGGTTCGCGCCGGGATCTGCTCGCGCTGCTCCTCGGCACCGATGCTCACGCTGTGGTCGTCGATGCTGACGACCGGCGAGCCGACGCGGACCTCGACCCCGAGCCGCTCCAGCTGGCGCGCCGCCGACCGGGACAGGCCGGCCGGGTACGTGGGCAGGACGCGGTCCATCGCCTCGACCAGCACGATGCGGGCATCCTGTGGCCGGATCGCGCGGAAGTCGCGCGTGAGCGTGTCGTTGGCGATCTCACCCAGAGCGCCGGCCAGCTCGACGCCCGTCGGGCCACCACCCACCACGACGAACGTCATCCACTCCCGGCGCCGCTCGGGACTGGCCTCACGCTCGGCGGCCTCGAACGCGATGAGGATCCGGCGCCGGATCTCGATCGCATCCTCGACGGTCTTGAGACCGGGCGCGTTCGCCTCCCAATCGTCGTGGCCGAAGTACGCGTGGCGGGCGCCGGTCGCCACGACGAGGCTGTCGTACGCGATCGGGCCACCGTCCGAGAGCAGGACCTCGCGCGCCCGGGGTCGATGCCGATCGCCTCGCCGAGCAGCACGCTGACGTTGTGCTTGGAACGCAGGATCGCGCGAAGCGGCTGTGCGATCTCGCCCGGCGAGAGGGCGCCGGTGGCGACCTGGTACAGCAGCGGCTGGAAGAGATGGAAATTGCGCCGATCGACGAGGGTCACGTCGAGGCGCGTGTCGTTGCCCAGGTTCTTGGCGGCGTACAGGCCGCCGAACCCGCCGCCGACGATGACGACGCGGTGCGCTGCCGGGAGCACGGCGCCGGCTGCGGGCAGACCCTCGGCGACGCGTTCGGGCTGGGTCATCGCGCGCGCTCGGATGCGGCAGGGGCTCGGCCGACTGGCGGAACCGTCGTCCGCGCGGACAGGCGCTCGAGCCGCTCGCGGACCCGGGCCTCGGTCGAGCGGTAGAACACGGCGCACGCTTCGTTGAACAGGCCCGGGCGCAGGTTGACGACCTCGTGACCGCAGTCGGGCACGATCAGCAGCCGTGCGTCGGACAGCTGCCGCATGAGGCCCCAGGCGTGGTCGACCGGGACGAACGGATCGCGATCGCCAGCCGCGACCAGGCACGGCGCCTCGATCCGGCGCAGGTCGCCCGGTCCGATCAAGGGTTGGCTGGCCACGTCGGCGGCGATCGCCGGCAGCAGTCGCCGCCAGGCGTCCGGCCCCTGGTTTGGATCGTGGAACTTGGCCAGCCGGCCGGCCCAGACGGGATCCTCACGCTCGATGCGCTCGGGGTCCATCGCCCGCCGCGCGACGGACGTTCGCGGCTCTCGGGAGGTCGTGATGCCGGCCACGACCAGTGTCCGGACGCGTGCCGGATGCCGGATTGCGAACTGGAGGGCGGTCATGCCGCCCATCGAGAATCCGAGGAGGTGGAACGACTCCAGGCCCAGGGCGTCGACGAACCCGAGCAGATCCTCGGCGAGATCGACCTGGCGAAAGCCTCTGGCGACGTCCCAGCGCGTCCGGCCGTGCGCCCGGGCATCGGGCAGGTAGATGCGAAATGCGCGCGAGAACGAGGGCAGCTGGGCTGCGAAATCGGCGCTGCCGATCGACGACGCACTGTGGAGCATGACGAGCGGCGGCCCGGCGCCGCGGACGTCGTAGCCGATCTCGAGGCCGTTGGCCGACACGCTGGGCATTCGCGGCGGCGCTCCTATTCCTCGGGCTTGCCGGCCACCGCCACGCTACTCGCCTGATCGATCTGGAGGTAGCGCCGACGGTAGTAGAGCAAGGGCATGGCATGGTGCTCGTCGTTCGTGAGGGCGTCGACCCGGGCGATGAACAGGTCGTGGTCGCCGGCAGAGACGACATCGACGGTACTGCACTCGAGGCTGGCGATCGCACCGTCGATGAGTGGCAGGCCGGTCGTGCCCGCGGTCCATGCGGCACCGCAGAACGCCTCGCGGTCCGGTGTCACGGGCGCTCCGGCGAAGCAGTCGGACAACGCCTGCTGGTCCTCGCCCAGGATGTTGACTGCGAAACGCCGGTGACCGCGGACGACCGGCGTGATGCGCCGCCGCCGGTCGAGGGCCACGAGGATCATCGGCGGATCGAGCGAGACGGAGCTCAGCGCGTTGACGGTGATGCCGTGCGGACGGCGGTCGCCCGGGGCAAGATCGTTGCGGCCGTCGTCCTCGAACGTCGTCACAACGGTCACGCCACTCACGAAATGACCCATGACCTTGCGGTACGTCTCTGGGTTCAGATCCACGCAGCGGAGTCTACGGCCGATCGCCGCAAGGCTCCGGGACCGGATCGCGGGCCGGGCCCCGGGCCATACAATCGCGGCTGAGCGAGGGCACGATGACGAAGCGCTGCGAGCGCGAGGCGAGACCATGACCGATCCCGAATTCGAGGACGCGCGTCGAGCATGACTCCATGGGCGACATGGAGGTGCCTTCCGACGCTTTGTACGGGGCCTCGACCCAACGCGCCGTCCTCAACTTCCCGATCAGCGGCCGGCGGTTCCCGCGCCGGTTCCTGCGCGCCATGGCGCTCATCAAGCAGGCCGCGGCCGAGACGAACGCGGAGCTGGGCCTCGTCGCTCCGGCACGGGCGCTCGCGATCGGGGAGGCCGCGGCGGTCGTCGCCGAGGGCGCATACGACGACCAGTTCCCGATCGACGTGTACCAGACCGGCTCCGGCACGTCCACGAACACGAACTTCAACGAGGTTATCGCGCATCTCGCCGCGGCACGCCTGCGCGACACTGGCGCCGACGGAGCGTCCGCGCGCGTGCACCCGAACGACGACGTCAACCGTTGTCAGTCATCGAACGACGTCATTCCGACCGCGCTCCAGCTGTCGGCCGCGATCGCAATCGAGGAGGAGCTCCTGCCCGCACTCGAGCGCCTGCGGGCCGCGCTCGATGCCAAGGCGACCGAATTCTGGCCGATCGTGAAGACCGGTCGAACGCATCTCCAGGACGCCACGCCCATCCGTCTCGGCCAGGAGTTCCGGGGCTACGTCGGACAGCTGGAGGAATCGACCCGGCGGGCGCGCGGCGCCCAGCGTGAGCTGCTGGTCGTGCCCCTCGGGGGCACCGCGGTCGGGACCGGGATCAATGCGCACCCGGAGTTCGCGTTCCGGACCTGCGCGAGGCTCGCGTCGCTGACCGGACTCGACGTGCGCGAGACGGCCAATCACTTCCACGCGCAGGCCAGCCTCGACGTGCCGATCGCGGCCCACGGCGGCCTGCGGACGATCGCGCTCTCGCTCTGGAAGATCGCCTCGGACGTGCGCCTCATGGGCATGGGCCCGCGCGCGGGCATCGGCGAGTTGGCGTTGCCCGAGACGCAGCCCGGCTCGTCGATCATGCCGGGCAAGGTGAACCCGGTCATCGTCGAGTCGCTGACGATGGTCGTCGCCCGCGTCATCGGCAACGACGCCACGATCGGCTTCGCACAGACCGGCTCGTTCCTGGAGCTCAACGTCATGCTCCCGGTCACGGCCGTCGCGCTGCTCGAATCGATCGACCTGTTGGCGGCCTCGGCCCGCAACTTCGCGGCCCGGCTCGTCGAAGGGCTGACCGCGACCGAGCGCGGCCCAGCGCTCGTCGAGCAGGGCCTCATGCTCGCGACCGCACTGGCACCGGAGATCGGCTACGACGCGGCGGCGGCGCTGGCCAAGGACGCGCTCAAGACCGGACGCACGATCCGCGAGCTGGCGCTCGAGCGTGGACTCGACGCGGCGCGCCTCGACGAGCTGCTCGATCCGGCGGCGATGACCGAGCCGGGGCTTGGCGCAGGATCCGGGGCGGGCTGAGCGGGCGTCAACGGTGCGGACAGCCCCCGGCCGGTGGGACGGCACGGCCGACCCATGCGGCAGCGGGCTACAATCCCGGCGATGGCCAGCCGTCTCTGGGACCGCGCGGGGTCCCTGCCCGTCGCGACCGCCGACCGAGCCCGTGCCGAGGTCGCCGCGCTCCCGGCCGCCGAGCTGCCGACCGTGGACGAGCTGTTCACGTTCATGCGCGACGCCGAGCTGCGCTTTGGCGCGCTGCGGATGCGGATCGAGGAACGCACGTCGACGGCACGGGGCGAGCAGCTCGTCGTCATGGACGTCGTCGTGCGTCACCCTGGCGACGCACGAGTCACGACGACCGAGCCGGAACGTGGCACGAGCGGGAACTACGAGATCTGGATCTCCGACGGCGAGATCGTGCGGACATACTCGGCAATCCACAAGCTCGGCACGCAGCGCCCCGTGCGACCCGCCGTTCGAGGTCTCGAGAGCAGCGACCTGCCCGGGATGTCGCGCGTCTACTGGCCACTCACGCCACTGCCGATGGAGACGCTCCCGGACCTGTTCGTCCATCCGGCCGGTTACTGCCAGAACGTGCTTGCCACGGGACGCTGCCAGGTCTCGGGCACCGACGCCGTCGGGCGACGCGAGGCCCTCGTGCTCGAGTGCGACCACCCGCGCAGCGTCGAGCGCGTGGCGGATCGGCCCGACTTCCAGGTCACCATCTGGGTCGATCGCGAGACGGGCTGCATGCTCCGCCTGGTGGAGACGGTCGGTGGCCTCGTGACTCGAGACGCCGAAGTCGTCGACTTCGGCCCGGATGTCCCGCTCGTCCCGTCGGCATTCGAGTTCAACTTCCCGAGCGACACGACGACCATCTACTGACCTGGCCGCGACCGCCGCTCTCGATGGCGCCCTCGCACACGGGTCTCGATCCTGCGCGTAGGATGGGCGCCGATCGCGGATTGGCACCGGCATCGGCCGACGCCGTCACCAGGCGATCGTCACGCGGAAAGGCGTTTGGGCAGCATGACAAGGGGTGAGCGTCCGCAGGTCGCGATCGGTGTGGACGTGGGCGGCAGCGGCATCAAGGTCGCGGCCGTGGATACGGCGACGGGTGGTCTCGCATCGGAGCGCATCCGCGTCCTCACCCCGCAGCCGTCCGCGCCAGCGGCGGTCATCGAGTCGATCGCGAAGCTCGTCGTCCGAATCTCCAAGTCGGCCAAGGTGCCGACGGCCCCCGTCGGCGTCACCATGCCGTCGGTCGTCGTCGACGGCGTGACGCGCACTGCCGCCAACATCGATGCCGCGTGGGTCGACTACCGGGCCGACGAGATGCTCGAGCGCGCGATGCGCCGCCAAGTGTGGGTCATCAACGACGCGGATGCGGCGGGCCTGGCCGAGCTTCGATTCGGAGCCGCAAGGGATCGCTCCGGAACCATCATCGTGCTCACCCTGGGGACCGGCGTCGGCTCGGCCATCTTCGTCGACGGCTGCCTGGTGCCGAACACGGAGCTCGGGCACATGGAGATCCGCGGTCGCGACGCCGAACGCCGCTCGGCTGCCGCCGCGCGGACGCGCCGTGGCCTGTCCTGGAAGGCCTGGGCATCGGACCTCGACGAGCACATGCTCGCGATCGAGAAGCTCTTCTCCCCGTCGCTGTTCGTCATCGGCGGCGGCGTGAGCAAGAACGCGGACAAGTTCGTGCCGCGGCTCACCGTCCGGGCCGAGGTCGTGCCCGCCGCGCTGCGCAACGACGCCGGGATCATCGGCGCCGCACTCGTGGCCGCCGAGCGTGCCCGGCGCGTCGAGCGGCCGGGCGTGTCTCAGCCGTCGGAGCCCGCGGGCAATGGGCCGGCCGGTGACGGCGCGAACGACGGCGTGTCGGCAACCCCGCCCGACGGGACGGCGCCGACCAACGGGGTCCAGCCGAAGGGCGCGCCGGCCTCCTGAGCCTCGCCCCGCGAGCTGAGCGTCCCGGCTCGATCAGCGCGAGCTTTCGCGCGCATGGGCGGCGACGTTGTGGATCGAGTCGCGAGCTGGGCGTGCGATTGATGCGGCTGCCGTAGGCCGAGATCGCATGCGCGGCGTGATCGTCGGCGACGACAAAGATGATGTTCGGCGGTCTGGACATGGCGCCTCACGTGGCTGCCCACCGTGGGCGACCGCCGCACGCCCGGTCCGCACACCCTACCGCAATCGCCGCTGTGCCGATTGGGATCGACCTGCAGGCGGCCCGACGCTCGCCCTACCAGCCCGTCGGCGGCTGCTCCGGTGGCGGAAGATCCGGGCGGCGGCGGCGCAACCAGTCACGAAGCGCCCAGTACGTCGTCGTGAACGCGATCTCCGGCCACGGGATGGTTTCGGGAGCGAAGGCGCGCACCTCCGTCGCCTCCGGCGTGCGGCGTAGCTCGCCGCCGACGATACGGGCCTCGAATGCAACCGTTACGACGGCGGCCTCCAGACGGCTGTACAGGCCGATGATCTCGCCCGGCTCGACGACCAGGCCAATCTCCTCGAGCGTCTCCCGGATGGCCGCCTCGGTCACGGTCTCGTCGACCTCGAGGAAGCCGCCGGGCTGGGCCCACAGCCCGACGGCGGGCTCGATGCCCCGTCGGAGCAACACGAGCTCCCCGTCGGCGGTGACCGGAAATGCCGTCACGACGAGGCGCGGATTGACGTAGGACACGAGCCCGCACGACGGGCAGGCGAGGCGCTCCCGCTCTTCGCCCTCGACGGGGCCGAACTCGAGTTGCGTGCCGCAGCGCGTGCAGTGGCGAAGCGAGGCGGCCAGCCAGCCGGGCACGCCTCGACCCGAGGCGACATCCGTCGAGCGGCCATCCCGTCCACGCCCGAGCGCCCGAACCAGGGCCTGCTCGTCGTCGGTCGGCCGATAGGCACCCGCCTCCCCGATCGGCTCGCGCGTCATGCGAGCAGCACCAGCACCGCGCCGGCCAGCAACGCCGAAAGGCCGATCGTGGCGACGACGACCCAGGCCAATCGAAACATGGCCCGGCCGCGGTCGACCGGCATCCACGCCCACGCCGAACGCCAGATGCGAACGATCGCGTCGAGCGTGGTCAGCGCCAGCAGCGGCGCACCGACGAGGGCGCACAGCTTGACGAGCGGGCTGCCCAGGCCCAGCCCGAGCTCGAGCAGCGTGATCGCGATCGTGCCCGCGATGAGGACGGGCACGGACAGCAGGACGTAGTGCTTCTGGAGCGGGGTCGGCGCCTGCTCCGGAACGGACCGCGGTGGCAGGGCACGCAGGCTGGGCGGCAGGTTCGCGTCGCGCACCTGCTGTCGATCGAGCATGGGCATGCCCGCCTCCCAGCGGGGATCGCTCGTGCCCGTGCTCGTGGCACGCTCGTCGGCCATGGCCTGAGTGTACGGCCGGGCCGCGCGCCGGCCCGATGTCGGCCCGCGGGAGCCGGTCGCACCGCGTGGCGCGAAGGTCCGATGTCGGCGCGATGTCGGACCGGATCTACCTCCCTTGCGCGCTCGCTAGCGGCACGGACGAATCCGCGTTCATGGCGAGTCCGCCGCGTTGGTCGGGTCGTCGAGCACCTGCCGGGACTGGCGATCGCGGTAGGCCACGAGCCGCTCGGCGAGGGCCAGGTCGGACAAGGCGAGGATGGCGGCGGCGAGCAGCGCCGCGTTCTCGGCGTTGCCGATGGCAACGGTCGCGACCGGGATGCCGCGCGGCATCTGGACGATCGACAGGAGGGAATCGAGCCCGCCCAGGTGCTGGGTCGGGATCGGAACGCCGATGACCGGGAGTGCCGTCTTGGCGGCGAGCATGCCCGGCAGGTGCGCCGCTCCGCCGGCCCCGGCCACGATCACCTGCACACCGCGACCGGCGGCGTCCTCCGCATACCGGAAGAGCAGGTCGGGCGTGCGATGTGCGGACACGACCCGGAGCTCGTTCGGGATGCCGAGCTCGTCGAGGACCGCCACGGCCTTCTCGAGCACCGGAAAGTCCGAGCGACTGCCGCCGACCACGCCGACCAGGACCCTGGTCCTGGCGCCGCCGCGATCCTTCATCACGCCTCGATCACGCCTCCCACGACAGGGCCCGATGCGCGGACCGGGCCCGCTCGAGCGCTTCGTCGACGCTCGCCGCGATGGCCACGACATGACCCATCTTGCGACGCTCGAACACGCGCCGCTTGTCGTACACGTGCACCGACACCGCCGGGTCGGCCAGAGCGCGCGCGAGCCCGGCCAGCCGGGCTGGCCGCTCGGGCCCATCGCCGAGCAGATTCACGAGCGCAACGGACGTGGAGAGCTCGGTCGAACCGAGCGGCAGCCCCGTGATCGCACGAACGTGCTGCTCGAACTGGCTCGTCCGACACGCCTCGGTCGTCCAGTGGCCGGTGTTGTGGACGCGTGGCGCGAGCTCGTTCACGACGAGTGAGCCGTCGGGCATGAGGAACAGCTCCGCGGTCAGGGTGCCGACGAGGTCGAGGCCCTCGGCAAGGCGGGTGACGATCGAGCGCGCGGACGCGGCCACGCCGTCGGCGATCGGTGCCGGCGCGACGGACTCGACAAGAATCCCGTCGTCGTGGCGGTTGCGAGCAACCGGAAACGTGGTGACGCGGCCGTCGATGCCCCTCGCACACACGATCGACAGCTCCATCTCGAAGTCCAGCTCACGCTCCGCCAGGATCCATTCGCCCACGGGGCGCCCGAGCCGAGCCAGCGCACCGTCGATCTCGTCGAGCGCCGCGATCCGGATCTGGCTTCGACCGTCGTAGCCACCGGTGCGGACCTTGAGCCGCAGCGGCAGGCCGAGCGCGACCGCAGCGTCGCGCACGTCGGTGTCGGTCGCCACCTCCCGCCAGGGTGCGACCGGCACAGCCTCGGCCTCGCAGAACCGCCGCTCCTCGAGCCGATCCTGGGTCACGGTAAGCGCGCGGTGACCAGGTCGCACAGGCCAGTCCCATTCGAGACGCCGGACCATGTCCGCCGACAGGTGCTCGAGCTCGAGCGTGATCACATCGGCCGAGCGGGCCATGTCCAGGGCCGCCGCAGTATCGTCATAGCGGCCCACGACAACCCTGTCCGCGACGGCCGCCGACGGGCACTCCGGATCGGGATCGAGCACGACGATCCGGTACCCGAGCGCCCGCCCCGCGAAGCCCAGCATCCGTCCGAGCTGCCCGCCGCCGAGGATGCCGATCGTGGCCGGCGGCAGGAGCGCGCGAAGATCGGCCGTCTTGCGCATCACCGTGTCGCTCACCCGCCGCAGTGTACGTGGCCGGCCGCCTCATGCACCGGGCGACTCATTCACGGGCGTCTCATGCACCGGGCGACTCATGCACCAGGCGACTCTACGGATCGTTGGCCTGGCGATTTGATGCCTGCGCTGCATGAGACGACCACGGCGTCCGTCAGGCTCAGTCGCCGGGCGCATCAAACGGCGAACGAGTGGCTCCTAGAGTCGCTGGATGCATGGATGGCCGGATGTAACGCTTCTGCGCTCGAACAGACTGTCCGGTATGAAGATCGTCGTCGGACGTCGCCTGCTCGAGGTGGACGTCGGCTAACTCGCCGAACTCGCCGCTCGGCACGACCGCGTCGTTGTCGACGTCGGCACCGGTGACGGGCGGGCTGTCCTGCGCCGCGCGGCCATCGAGCCGGAAAGCCTGGTGATCGGACTCGATCCGGTTGCGGCCGCGATGGCCAAATCGTCGCGTTGCGCGGCGCGCTCCGTGCGACGCGGCGGCCGGCCCAACGCGCTCTTCGCGGTCGCAACGGCGGAGGCGCCGCCGCCCGAGCTCCCAGGTCGCGCCGACCTCGTAACGGTCATCCTGCCGTGGGGCTCGCTCCTGCGCGGCGTGGCCGGCCTCGACGACCGGGTTGCCGACGGTCTCGTGTCGCTGCTCAGGCCGGGCGCCGTGCTCGAGCTGGTCCTCTCGGTCGCCGAGCGCGACAACCCGCCGGTGGCGGATCCGGTCTCCGCCGCTCGCACGACGTTCGAGGCACGGGGCCTGCGGGCTCACGCGATCGAGACCCTGACCATCGCCGACCTGGCCAATACGGGCTCCGCCTGGGCGAAGCGTCTCGCGTCGGGCGGCGGCGCCGGACGGTCCGCCTGGCGCCTGCGACTGTCGGCTACGATCGGGACGTGACCGAACGCGTTCCGCTCCTGCTCGACGTCGACACCGGCATCGACGACAGCCTGGCGCTGCTGTACGCGTGCGCCTCACCGGAGGCCGAGATCGTCGCGGTGACGTGCGTCTCGGGCAACGTCGAGGCGCGCCTCGTCGCCGAGAACACGCTGGCCGTGCTCGAGCTCGCCGGCCGCGACGACGTCGAGGTCGCGCTCGGCCGAGAGGTGCCCATCGTGCGTTCGCTCGAGACCACGCCCGAGACCCACGGCCCACGCGGCATCGGCTACGCCGAGCTGCCGCCCGCCCGGCGCGCGCTGAGCCAGCGCCACGGCGTCGATGTCATCGTCGAGACGGCGCGCTCGCGACCGGGCGAGATGACCCTTGTCACGCTCGGCCCACTGACGAACCTGGCCGTCGCGGTCCTGCGCGAGCCCGCGCTACCGAAACTGCTCAGACGCTGGGTCCTCATGGGCGGCTCGTACCGGTCACCCGGGCAACACAGCCCCGACGACCGAGTGGAACATCGCACGTCGACCCGGAGGCCGCCGAGTCTGTGCTTCGCCGCCTGGGCCGCCGCCATCGATGGCGATCGCTCGATCGCCCACCCGACCGCCTTCGGGCTCGACGTTACGGAGCGCGCGAAGTTCACGCCCGAGCACATGGTGGCGTTCGCGCGGCGAGCCGGCAGCCGCCCTGACGAGCGCCTCGCGCCCGACGACGGCCCGGAGGCGCCCGCTCGATCGCCTCGAACCCGGTCGTCCGCTACGTGGCCGACGCCCTGCGCTTCTACATGGAGTTCCACAGCCGGTACGACGGCTTCTACGGCGCCTTCATCCACGATCCCCTGGCGGTCGCCGCCGCGCTCGACCCGTCGCTCGCCCGGACCGAGGCGCTCACGGTCGACGTCGAGCTTGGCGGCACACTCACGACCGGCGAGACCGTGACGGACTGGCGACGGGTCTGGGGCCGGCCGGCCAACGTGGACGTGGCCGTGGAAGCCGACGCTGACGAGTTCCTGCGAGCGCTGGATCGACCGGGTCGGAGGGCTAGCCGAGCGCCGCTCCGGCGTGGCAAGCTGAACAGGGGCGAGCGCTGAGGAGGGCACCACACGCCATGAACTTCCTGTCGCGGCAGTTCACGACTCGGGTCATCGTGCTGATGCCCGTCGCGATCGCGATCAACATCGTGCTCGGCTACACGGTCCAGAAGTGATCAAGCTGCCGATCTACCTGGATTCGATCGGCACCATCCTGGTCGGCGTCCTCGCCGGCCCGATCGCGGGCGCCCTCACCGGCATCCTGTCCAATCTCATCTGGCAGTACGCGCCGGGCATCGGCGGCGGCACGATCGGACCGTTCGCGATCACCGCCGGGGTCATCGGGCTGCTGGCCGGGCTGTGGGGCTACCTCGGCGTGTACCGCTCGAGACCGGCAAGCGGCAACCAGCTGCTGCTCGCGGCGATCGTCGCCGCCGCGCTCGTGATCCTCGTCGTCCTGCCGATCATCAACAATCAGACGTACATCGACCCGAATGTCGGCGGGTTTCCAGATTGGGCAGTCCCCGCCGCGATCGCGATCGCGATCATCACCGCGCTGGTCGTGGCCGGGTTCATCTATGCTGCGCCGAGACCTGGCGGGCTTCTGGGTCGCGGTCGCCGGCGTCTTCACGGGCCTGATCGCGGCCGCCGTCTCGGCACCCATCTCCGCGTACGCGTTCGGAGGTGTGACGGGCTCCGGCACCGACGTCATCGTCGCGGCCCTTCGCCAGGGTGGCGCCGACGTCCTAGCCGCCTCGCTCGGCCAGGGCTTCTTCAGCGACCCGATCGACAAGACGATCACGAGCTTCGTGGTGTTCATCATCCTGAGCAGCCTGTCAGCGCGGCTGATCGCCCGCTTCCCACTCGGCGAGCGGACCGTCGCGGCGACCACCTGACGCGTGACCGCTCGGACCTCGCCCTGGACCCCGCGACGGAAGCCGGCCTGAGCCGACCGGGGCGATCGCGGGCGGTGGCCTGCCTGATTACGTCGCCCGGCCGGTCCGGCATGGCTCCGCGCCGCTCAACCCGAGCACGAAGTTCGTGCTCGCCCTCGTCGAGGCCGCGATCGCCTTCGCCGTGCGCGGCTGGACCGGGCCGCTCGTCGCGCTCGCCGCCGTCGCGCTCACGGCGCTCGTCGCCAGACTTGGCCGCCGGATGCTGCCCTTCGTGCTGGCCACGATCCCGCTGGTGGCTTCGATCCTGCTCGTCAACACGTTCCTGTTTCCGGGTGCGACCGACGTCATGGTGCGGATCGGTCCCCTGGCGCCGACCTGGACGGGCCTCGACGGCCGCGCTCCAGGCGACCCTGCGCGTCGTGGCATTCGCCCTGTCGGTGGCGGTGTTCTCACTCACCACGCCGGTCGACGACCTGCTTGAGCGATCTCGAGCGACGCGGCTTCGGCCGGCGCGGCGATGTTCGTCATCGGCGCCGCCGTGGGTATGGTCCCGCGGTGGCCGAGCGAGCGGCCGAGATCATCGGACGCGCAGCGAGCCCGCGGCATGGACACCGAGGGTGCGATCTGGCGGCGCATTCGCGGCATCGTGCCGCTGGCGGGGCCCATGATCGGCGGCTCGCTGTCCGAGGTCGAGGAGCGCAGCATGGCCCTCGAGGCGCGTGCCTTCTCCGCGCCCGGGCGGCGCACGATCCTGCGCACGCTGCCCGACGACGCGGTGCAGCGATCCCTGCGCTGGGCGCTGGGTCTGGCGACAATCGGAATCATCGCCGCGTCGATCGCCGGCGTCCTCAACCTGCCCTGACGTGACGATCCGCTTCGAGGGCGTCGCCTACCAGTACGTCGGCACGCGTCGGAACGTGCTCGAGGACGTCGACCTGGCCGTCGATGCGGGCGAGGTCGTCGGCGTCGTCGGGCGCCAACGAGTCCGGCAAGAGCACGTTGTGCCTCGTCGCCTCCGGGCTCGCCCCCGTCTCGATCGCGGGCCGCCTGGCCGGTCGGGTCCTGCTCGACGGCACACCGACCGTGGAGCTCCCCCAGCACGAGCTCGCGCAGCGCTGCGGGATCCTGTTCCAGAACCCGAACACGCAGCTGTCAGGCACGAGCCCGACGGTCTTCGAGGAGATCGCCTTCGGCCCGCGCAACCTCGGGCTCGAGCCCGCTGCGGTCATCGAGCGCGTCGAGTGGGCGCTCGACACGATCGGCATCGGCGGCATCGCGGCCCGTGACCCGAACCGGCTGTCCGGTGGCCAGACGCAATTGGTCGCGCTGGCGTCGGTGCTCGCGCTCCGACCGACGTCGCTCGTGCTGGACGAGCCCGACGAGCCAGCTCGATCCGCAGGGCACCCGACTGATCGGCGACGTGCTCGCCCGACTGGCGCAGGAGGCCGAGACCGCCATCCTGCTGGTGGAGCACAAGACCGACCTACTCGCTCGATCGGCGACGCGCATCGTCGTGCTCGACGGCGGGCGCGTAGCTCGCGTCGGTGCGGTCGCCGAGGTGCTCGCCGATCCCGATCTGCCCGATATGGGGGTCGAGCCGCCGGCCGACGTTCGCCTCCGGCGCAGGCTCGACGAGGCCGGTCTCGAGCGGCCCGACCTCCGGCGTCGTGTGGAAGAGGCGCTGTCGTGATCGAGGATCGCGACAAGCCGAGCCCGGCCGTGGCCATCGAGGACGTCGGGTTTGCCTATCCCGACGGCACACGTGCCCTGGAGGGCGTGAGCGTGCGCATCGGCCCTGGCGAGCGGGTCGCGATCGTCGGCCAGAACGGCAGCGGCAAGTCGACGCTCGTCCGCCAGCTCAACGGCCTGCTCCGGCCCACGGACGGGCGCGTGCTGCTCGACGGTCGCGCCCACCTCGGGCGAGCACGTGGCGCGCCTTGCAGCGCGCGTCGGACTCGCGTTCCAGAATCCCGACCGGCAGATCTTCGCGGCCAGGGTCCGCTCGGAGGTGGCGTTCGGGCCTCGCAACCTCGGCCGGCGGGGCGCCGACCTCGAGCGGCTCGTCGGCGCCGCGCTCGAGGCCGTCGGCCTGGCCGACCAGGCCGACACCAATCCGTACGACCTCGGCTTCTCGCGCCGCAAGCTCCTGGCGCTGGCCTCGATCCTGGCCATGCAGACGCCCATCCTCGTGCTCGACGAGCCGACGACCGGCCAGGACCTGCGCGGTGTACGGCGGGTCGCGGACATCGTGCGCTCGGTCGCCGCAGAAGGCCGGACGGTGATCGCCATCAGCCACGACATGCGCTTCGTCGCCGAGCACTTCGAGCGGGTGGTGGTCATGCGCGCCGGTCGCATCGTCCTCGACGCGGAGCCGGCCACGGTGTTCGCCGAGCCCAACTGGCCAACGCTCGCGTCGACGTACCTGGAACCGCCGCTGCCGGCCGTCGTGGCCGCGCGCCTCGGGCTGGCGCACGTCGCCACGGAGAGGGCGCTCGTCGACGCGCTGCGGTCCCTGGACCGGCGGCAGGGGCCGATCAGCGTGACGTCCAGGCCGGACGGGCCGGGGCCGGGACTCCGGCGTCCGGTGTCAAAGGAGCAGCAGGCACGCCACGAGCAACGCGACGACGAGCAGGGCGCCGAACGACGGTAGGCAGCCGCTGTTGTCCACGGCCGCAACCTGACGCAGCCGCGAGCAATCGTCAAGGGTCCGGCGGCCCCGTCCCGACGTCCCCGCCCTGCGGCCCGGCCCGCAGCCCGGCGCGCGACCGCAGCGTCCGTTCGTCCCGTTCGATCGGGCCGGCCGGCACGGTTCGCCGGTCCGTCGCCACGTCACGATGAGGGACACGGAGGTCTATCCGATGCGTGTCCTGCTTGCCATCGACGGCTCCGACGCGGCGTGGCGCGCCGTTACCCTCGTCTCGACTAGCCACCTGCCGGCCAATTCGCTCGTGCGGGTCGTGGCGGTCGTCCACGAGCCATCCGAGATGATGGGTCTGCCGCTCGTGGTGCCCCCGGCGACCCGTGGTGCGGGTGGCATTCCGGGTGTCAGCGGCGACGCGACCGAGCGCGCGAGTGATGAGATCCGGTGGTTCGAGGATGCGCTCGAGAACGCCACGAGCACGCTCCGGCTGTCAGGGATCCGTGCCGAGCGGCTGCTCCTGCACGGCCGGCCGGCAAGTGCGATCGTCGACGAGGCGAAGGCCATGGCGGCCGACCTCATCGTCGTCGGCAGCCGCGGCCTGGGGCGCTTCCAGCGCCTGCTGCTGGGCTCCGTCTCGAGCGAGATCGTCGATCACGCGAAATGTCCTGTCCTTGTCGTTCGCCACCCACGCGTCCGCGGGATCGTGCTGGCCGTGGACGGTTCCGCATGCGGCAAACGAGCCGCGGAGTTCCTGGCGAGCTCGGGCCTGGGCAAGGGCCAGCGGGTGAGCGTCGTGTCGGTCGCGGACGTGGCACTGCCTTGGGAGATCGGGCTCGGTGGAGGCTACGGCCCCGTCCTCGACTCCTACGAGGAGGACGTCTCCGAGGCCCGCAACAACGCGCTCGCGATCGCGCGCCAGACGGCCGAGGGTCTCCAGGAAGCCGGCCTCGACGCTCGCTACGAATTGCGCGAAGGCGACGTCACGCACGGCATCCTCGAAGCCACCGCGGCCAACGAGGCGAACCTCATCGTGACCGGGACGCGGGGCCACGCGGGTGTGGCCAGACTGCTGCTCGGCAGCGTTGCCCGCAAGGTCCTGTTGCATGCCGACGCATCTGTTCTCATCGTCCGGCAGGTAGCCCACTCGAGCGGCGAGGGGCCGCTTGAGGAGGAGCGCGCCACCGGTCGCGAGCGGCAACCCACGGCTGTCTGATCCGACCCGACGATCCAAGGGCGCCGGCCGAGGCTGCACCGACACTCGGCCGGCGCCCGAATCGCCATCACGCCGGCGGCATCGTCGAGGCCCGCTCGGGAGCGTCCCTGATGACCACCTCGGACACCGCGCCTTCGCGGATCCGCCAGGCTCGGACCGACGGCTCGCCGTTGATCGGGTCGGTCTCGGCGGGGCTGAGCGACACGAGCACGTACAGGGCGTCCGGGTAGAACGCCAGCCCGACGTCGGTCTGGGACGGGACCGCGGGCGTGCGGACGTGTGAGTGGACGATCGCCCAGAACACCTCGTCCGCGTCGTCGGTGGCGATGGTCAGCCGGAGCAGGTCGTCGGGGTGCAGCTCGTAGCGCCACGGTGAGGCGGCCTTGTTCCGGGCCGGCTCGAAGCGCAGCGGATGGCCGCCGTCGGCCGCCGGGCGATCGCCGACGACGATCCCGCACGCCTCGTTGGGCGCCTCGCGTCGCGCGTGGGCGATGATCGCGGCACGAATCTCGGCGGGCAGCTCCACGGCCAGCCTGCCGCGATCGCCGACGCCACCTACCACCAGTTCACGCCGCCTTCGAGATCATCGTCCATCTCGCCCAGCTCACGGCTGAACGTGCCGACCGACAGGTACTTCCAGCCGCCGTCGGGCAGCAGCGCGACGATCGTGCCGGCGTCCATCTCGATTGCGATCCGTGCCGCGGCGACGAGCACGGCGCCGCATGACGGCCCGCCAAAGATCCCCTCGCGAAAGACCAGCTCGCGCAGGGCGGCGATCGCGTCTCGGTTCGAGACGAGGACTTGCCGTCGAGGACCGACGGATCGAAGATCTCGGGCACGAAGCCCTCGTCAAGCGAGCGCAGGCCCTGGACGTTCTCGCCGGGCAGCGGCTCGGCGGCGTAGATCTTCACCTCCGGCTTCAGCTCGCGCAGGTAGCGACCGACGCCCATGAGCGTGCCGCCGGTGCCCAGGCCGGCGACGAACGCGTCGATCTCCGGGCAGTCGGCCAGGATCTCCGGCCCGGTCGTCTCCTCGTGGGCACGCGGGTTGGCGGGATTGCCGTACTGGTACGGCATGACGAAGCGGGAATCCTTCGAGACCAGGTGCTTGGCCAGCGCGATCGCGCCGTTGGACCCGAGCGCGCCCGGCGAATCGATGATCTCCGCGCCGAACAGCGCGGCCATCTGGCGGCGCTCGTTCGGTGACGTTGTCGGGCATGACGAGCGCGACCCGATAGCCCTTCCGCCGCCCGATCATCGCCAGCGCGATGCCCGTGTTGCCGCGCGTCGGCTCGAGGATGATCGAGTCCGGCCGCGAGCAGGCCGCGCGCCTCGAGGTCCTCCACGAGGTACTTCGCCGGGCGATCCTTGACCGAGCCGGTCGGGTTGTCCATCTCGAGCTTGGCGAAGATCCGGACGCGAGGGTTGGGGCTCATGCGCGGGATCTCGACCAGCGGCGTGTGCCCGATCGCGTCGAGGATGTCCGCGTAGCGCCCGCCATGGGGTGCCATTCCCTCGTGGGCGTGCACCTGCACGTGGGCCCGATCGTCGACCGAACGGATGGCGGTCATGGCCTGACCGTCCTGCGCGTCGCCGCCGTCAGCTGCCGCCGGCCATGGCCGGCAGGATGATGATCGTGTCTTGCTCGGACACCGGCGTGGCCCGCTCCTGGAGGTAGCGGATGTCCTGGCCGTCGAGGTACACGTTCACGAAGCGGTTGAGCTCGCCGTCCGTCGTCAGCAGCTGGTCGCGCAACCCGGGATGCTCGGCCACGAGCGACTGGAGCACCTCGCCCACGGTCGTACCCGGCGCATCGACCTGCTTGGAGCCACCGACGGAGGCACGCAGCACCGGCGGGATCCGGACCGTGCTCACGCCTGGCCTCCAGCGGTCCCGATCGTGCCACCCAGGGCGAACGGCGCGTCGGCGCCCACGGCCGCGACCTCGAACGGCCGGCCCGCCGCGCGCGCCGCGACCGCGGCATCCGAGCACACGGGGCAGTTCGGATCGCGCCGCAGCTGCAGCTCCGAGAACGACATGTCGAGCGCGTCGAACAGGAGCAGCCGTCCGACGAGCGGCTCCCCGATCCCGAGCAGGAGCTTGATCGCCTCGTTCGTCTGGAGCAGGCCCATGATCCCGGGCACGACACCCAGGACCCCGGCCACGGAGCAACCGGGTGCGAGCTCCGGCGGCGGCGGCGTCGGATACAGGCAGCGGTAGCACGGGCCCTCGTACGGCTTGAAGACCGAGAGCTGGCCCTCGAACCGGAACACCTATGCGTGCACGACCGGGATGCCGGCCGCGACAGCCGCGTCGTTGAGCGTGTAGCGCGTCTCGAACGTGTCCGTGCCGTCGACGATCACGTCGTAGCCGGCGATCAGGCGCTCGACGTTGGCCGCGGTGAGCATCTCCTCGTGGGCGACGACGCGCACGTCCGGGTTCAGCGCGTTGATCGACTGCCGCGCGGACTCGACCTTGCGCTCGCCGACGCGATCGTTGGTGTGAATGATCTGGCGCTGCAGGTTGGACAGGTCGACCACGTCGAAGTCGACGATGCCGATCGTGCCCACACCGGCCGCCGCGAGATACAGCCCGGCCGGACTGCCGAGGCCGCCGGCGCCGATGAGGAGCACCTTCGAGTCGAGGAGCCTGGCCTGACCCTCCGTGCCCACCTCGGGCATGAGCAGGTGGCGACTGTAGCGGAGCTTCTGCTCGGCGCTCAGCACGGTCGGCGCCTGCCAATCGAAGCCCTGGCCCTTCCAGGCCTGGAAGCCGCCCGTCATCGAGGCCACGTCCGCGTAGCCGAGCTGCTGCAACGTCTGGCCGGCGAACAGCGAGCGGATGCCGCTCGCGCAGTACAGGACGATCTTGCGGTCCCGGTCGGGGACCGCGTTCTCGACCTGCTGTTCGATGCGGCTCTTGGGCAGGAGGATCGCACCCGGCACGTGGCCCTGCTCCCACTCGTCGGGCTCGCGGACATCGATGACGACGATGTCGTCGCCGCGGGCGAGGTCGACCTCGCCCGGGCTCAGCTCGGGCACGTCGGCACGGGCCTGCTTCAGGAGATCGCTGTAGGACGTTGGCATCTGGTGTCGTTGCTCCGATGATCGACGGGCTGCCGCTGGGACGGCAGGATGAGAGCGGCTGCGAATGGCTGTCGCCGCCGGCGATCGAGCCTCGCTCTGCGGACGTGCGCCGGCATGGTCAGGCCGGCCGACGACACCTACAGCCGTCGAGCGCCTCCGCGCCATGCGTTCCGCGCACGACCAGACGAACCATCATCCGGTCGCCTCCTCGGCGGCGGCCGGGGACGACGTGGCACGCCCGGCCCCGACCTCGGCCAGCGCCTTCTGGAGCGTCTCGTGGCTGAGCATCGCGCACTTGAGGCGCGCCGGGCTGACCTCGATACCGAGCAGGTCGAGCAGGTCCGATGCCATGAACGCCTCGACGTCGGCGAGCTGCTTGCCCTTGATCTCGTCGGTCAGGAGCGACGTCGATGCCTGGCTGATGGCGCAGCCGCGGCCGGTGAAGGCGACCTGGTCGACGACACCGTCATGGACCCCGAGCTGGAGCGTGATCCGGTCGCCGCACAGCGGGTTCGAGCCCTCGAGGCTCACGCTCGGCTCGTCGAGCACGCCGAAGTTGTGGGGGCTCCGGTAGTGCTCCAGGATGTAGTCGCGGTACAGGTCGTCCATGGCTCGGGCTGAGTGTAGCGCGAGGCTTGAATTCCGACCACGCCGCTCGGGTATACACGCAGCCTGGCCGCTAGCCAGGGCCGGCGCCGATCGACACCGAGTGGGCCGAGCCCCGGACCTCGATCTCGTACCGATCGGCGGCCCGCGTCGCACCGGGCAATTCGAGCACCAGCTCCCCGCTCGAGGGTGCGATGACCTGGCCATCCACCTCGACCCGACTCGCCGGCCCCGACAGCCGCGAGCCTGGCGGCCCCGCCCTGCGGCCGCCGGATCGTGAGGTCGTTCAACGCGCCCGCGAGGCGCACCGGCACGAGGCCATGCGGTGGCGCCAGGTTCAGCTCGACCCGGCTGGCTCCGCCCGCGAGCTCGAAGCTCCGGAGATCCACGCGCCCCGAGGTCCGCCCGAACCCGGGACCCGCCGCCGCGCAGCTCGATCGCCCACGGCACGCCCACGTTGAGCGAGATCCGGCCGCGGTCCGAGCGCCAGTGGACGGACGTGTCGATCATCTGATCGCCGATGCGTGCGCGCCAGTCGAACCACGCGAAGCGCGCGTAGCGGACGGTCACGATCCCGGCCCGAACGCGGACGCGCGGCACCGGGCCCTCGAAGCTCGCCCGGTACAGGTCGGGCAGCGCGGGATCGCCGTCGATCGCCATCGTCGGCACGGCCGAGACGAACACCAGGCGAGCCGCGGTCACGCCGCCGAGCGGCGCCGAGAAGGCCGAGCCTGCGGCCGGGCCCGGTGCCGGATGCTCCTGCAGTCGGGCCGTCTCGACCTGCACGCCATCGACGATCCGGCCGAGTACCGCGGCCAGGTCGCCCAGCCGCTCGTCCGGCACGTCCACGGTCGCCCCGTCGATGGCCTGGTCGAGCGCATCGAAGTGGGCGGTGATCTCGTCGATCCGACCCGGGACGAGGTCCACGACGACGACCCGACGGTCCGCGGCATCGGGGCTCCGGCGCACGTAGCCGGCCTGTTCCAGCCGGTCGATCATGCGCGTGGTCGCACCGGGCGACAGCCTGGCGATCTCGGCCAGCTTGCCGGACGGCGCGGCGCCTTCCGACGCGAGGTAGACAAGGCTTTGCACATCGGTCGGTGCCAGCCCGGTCGCATCGGCGACGCGCTCGACGAACCGGCCGGCGGCATCGCCGAGGCGGAGCACCTCGCGGCCGGTTCGGGCGACGAGGGCGGGCCGATCGCCGGCGGCCGCCGAATCGCGAGTGGTTGACATGCTTATTCTCCGTGGATATGGTTGCACTGCGCAAACACATCATAGCGCAACCAGATCGAGCGGCGCCGCCCAGTCGCGCCGGCCCGGCAGCGGAGGCACCAGTCCATGCAGCTCATCCGACACCAGTTCGACGTGGCGGTAGGCGGAGCGTACGTCACGGCCATCGTCGCATCCGCCTTCGAGGGATGGGACGGTTCGGACCATGCTCGCTGAGCAGCACGCGCTCGTGCCGGTGGCTGCCCCGGCCGAGCCGGCGAACGCCATCACGGCCATCGATCTGGTCAAGACCTATCCGGGCGGCGTGCGCGCGCTCGACGGCGTGAGCCTGGACGTGCCGCGCGGCGCCATCTTCGGGCTGCTCGGGCCCAACGGCGCCGGCAAGTCAACGACGGTCCGGATCCTCACGACCCTGTCCCGGCCCGATTCGGGCGCCGCCCGGGTCCTGGGCATCGACGCCGTCCGCCAGCCCGACCGCGTCCGGCGGGTGATCGGCGTCGTCGGCCAGCGGGGCGCGGTCGATCCCGACGCCACCGGTCGCGAGAACGTCATCCTGCAAGGCCGCCTGTACGGCCTCGGTGGTCGTGCGCTTCGGCGCCGGACCGACGAGCTGCTCGAGCGCTTCGGGCTGACCGAGGCCGCGGACCGGATCGTGAGGACCTGGTCGGGCGGCATGCAGCGCAAGCTCGACGTCGCGACCGGGCTCGTCCACGAGCCCCAGGTCCTGTTCCTCGACGAGCCGACGACCGGGCTCGATCCGGAGGCCCGCTCCGAGCTGTGGGCGGAGATCCAACGGCTCACCCGCGACGGGCTCACGATCCTGCTCACCACGCACTACCTCGAGGAGGCCGACCGGCTCGCCGGCGAGGTCGCGATCATCGATCGCGGCCGCATCGTCGCCCGGGGCACGCCCGAGTCGCTCAAGGCGGAGATGCGCGGCGACGCGATCGTGGTCGAGCTCCACGAGCCCGCCCGCAACGGGAGCGCGACGCGCGTGCTCGGCCGCATCGACGGCCTGCGCGAGCCGGTGATCGAGGACCGAAGCGTGCGCGTGCGCGTCGACGACGGCGCGAGCGCCGTGCCCAGCGTCCTGGCCGCGCTCGAGAGCGCCGGCCTGTCGGTTGCGTCGGTCACGATCGCCCGGCCCTCCCTCGACGACGTCTACCTCCGCTACACCGGCCGGGCCTACCGCCCGGAGAGCCAGGAGTCGATCCGATGACCGCCATCGCCCAGACCGTCTACGTGACGGGTCGCCACCTGCGGTTCTTCGCCCGCCAGCCGTGGTTCATCCTGATGTCCCTCGTCCAGCCCGTGATCTGGCTGCTGCTGTTCGGGGCGCTGTTCAAGAGCGTCGCGCAGATCCCGGGCTTTGCCGGCGCGGCGTCGTATCTGGACTACCTCGTGCCCGGCGTGCTGGTCATGACCGCCCTGTTCTCGTGCGGCTGGAGCGGTATGTCGATCATCGAGGACCTCGACCGGGGCATCGTCGATCGGCTGCTCTCGACGCCCATCCACCGGAGCGCGATCATCGCCGGCCTCAACGCGTACGCGCTCGTGTCGCTCGTCCTCCAGGGCCTCATCATCGGCGCGCTCGCGCTCCTGCTCGGCGCGCGGTTCGAGGGCGGCGTCCTGGGCTTCGCTGTCCTCACGGCCTGCGCGCTGCTCATCGGCGCGATCGCGGCGGCGCTCTCGGACGCGATGGCGCTCATCCTGCGCCAGCGTGAATCGGTCATCGGCATCAACACGCTCATGACGCTGCCGCTGACGTTCCTGTCCGCGGCGTTCATGCCGCTCAAGCTCGCTCCCGACTGGGTCGCGACGGTCGCGATGGTCAACCCCGTGAACTGGGCGGTCGAGGCCGGCCGGGCCGCGCTCGGCGCGGACCCCGACTGGTCGTTCGTGCTCGTCCGGGTCGGCCTGCTCGCGGTCCTGACGATCGTGTCCACGGCTTTCGCGACGCGGACGTTCCGCGCCTACCAGGCGTCGATCTAGCCGATGCCGGGCGCCGGGGCGCACCGTCGCTCCCGAGCGCCCGGCTGACCCGAGGTCAGCTGCCCGTCCCGAACAGCCCCGTCACGTCGTTGAGGCCGGCAACGAGGGCGTCGATGTCCTCGCGCGTCGAGTACACGCTGAACGACGCGCGAGCCGTTGCCGACAGATCGAGCCGCTCGTGGAGCGGCATCGTGCAGTGATGCCCGGCGCGCACCGCGACACCCGAGCGATCGAGCACCTGGGCGACGTCGTGCGGATGGACGCCCGGCAGGTTGAACGGGATGACGCCGCTGCGCCGGTCGGGCGACATCGGGCCGTACAGCTCGATCCCGGGCACGCCGACGCGCAGTGCCTCGAGCGCATAGGCGACCAGGTCCCGCTCGTGCGCGCGGACCCGGTCCATGCCCAGGTCCATGAGGTACTCGGCCGCGACGCCGAGACCGATCGCGGCGGCGATGTCGGGCGTGCCCGCCTCGAACTTCCAGGGCACGTCGTTCCAGTCCGAGCGACGCAGGTGGACTTCGCGGATCATCTCGCCGCCACCCAGGAACGGCGGCATCGCCTCGAGCAGCTCGCGCCGGGCCCACAGCACACCCGAGCCGGTCGGGGCCAGCATCTTGTGCCCGCTGAAGGCGTAGAAGTCGGCCCCGAGATCCTGGATGTCGACGGGCAGGTGGGGCACGGCCTGGGCGCCGTCGACGAGCACGAGCGCGCCGGCCTCGTGCGCCCGCTCGACCAGCTCGCGCACGGGATTGATCGTGCCCAGCGTGTTCGAGACGTGGGTGAACGCGACGAGCTTGGGCTTGGTCCGCAACAGGACGTCGAGCACGTCGAGGCGGAGCTGCCCGTCGTCGGTGATCGAGATGAACTCCAGGTCGCCGTCCTTCTCCTGGGCGAGGAGCTGCCACGGGACGAGATTCGCGTGGTGCTCCATCTCGGTCAGGATGATCGCGTCGCCCCGGCCGATGTTGCGCCGGCCCCACGTGTTGGCCACGAGGTTGATGGCCTCGGTGGCATTGCGCGTGAACACGATCTCGTGGGCGTCGGGGGCATTGATGAAGCGTGCCGTGATCGCCCGCGCGGCCTCGTACGCGGCCGTCGACCGCTCGGCGATCTCGTAGATCCCGCGGTGGACGTTGGCGTTGTAGCCCTCGTAGAAGTCGTCCAGGGCGTCGATCACGACCCGCGGCTTCTGCGATGTCGCCGCGGAATCCAGGTACACGAGCGGATGGCCGTGGATCTCCGTCTCGAGGATCGGGAAGTCGGCCCGGAGCGCGTATGGGTCGAGCGGCGGCCGGGTGACCGGCTCGCGATCGGTCGCGCCGTCCGGGGCGGGATCGGCTGAGGTCGTCTCGATGGCCATCGCCGCGCCGCCCTAGTGGGCGGCCTCCACCGGCTCCGGCTCGGGCTCGGCCAGCTCGGGCCCGCTCGGTACGAGGAGGGCCTCGTCGGACACGTCGAGCGTCAGGCCGGCGGCGCGCAAGGTCGGACCGTAGCCCTCGTCCTCGAGCGTGAGCGCGAGATCCTTGCCGCCGGTCGCGATGATCCGGCCCTGGGCGAGGACGTGCACGAAATCGGGCGTGATGTAGTTGAGCAGGCGCTGGTAGTGGGTGATGAGGAGCACGCCGAGCTCGGGATTGAGCATCGCGTTGACACCCTCGGCCACGACCCGCAGGGCGTCGATGTCGAGCCCGGAGTCGGTCTCGTCGAGGATCGCGATCTCGGGCTCGAGGACGGCCATCTGGAGCATCTCCAGGCGCTTCTTCTCACCGCCCGAGAAGCCCTCGTTCACGTACCTCGAGGCGAAGCGTCTCGTCCATCTTGAGCAGGCCGAACTTCTCGCGCATCTTGAGCCGGAAGTCGCGCATCGAGATGCCACCGCGAGCCGGATCGGTTGGATCGACGTCGCCGGTCTTGTCGACACCCTGGAGCTTGGCGTTGAGTGCGGAGCGCAGGAAGCTCGCGACGCTGAGACCCGGGATCGCCGTCGGGTACTGGAACGCCAGGAACATGCCCAGCCGGGCCCGCTTGTCGGGGCTGAGCTTGAGCACGTCGCGGCCCTTCCAGCTCACCGTGCCGGCGGTGACCACGTACGACGGGTGGCCCATCAGCGCGTAGGCGAGCGTCGTCTTGCCCGAGCCGTTGGGGCCCATGATGGCGTGGACCTCGCCCTTGCCGACGTCGAGATCGATGCCCTGCAGGATCTCGCGCTCGGGGTGGGCGACGGGGGCGACCTTGAGGCCGCGGATGACGAGATGCTGGTCCTGGTCGGTCACGAGTTGGTCAGCGCTCCTTGCTTGGATGGGTCGAGCGTGGTCAGGGCCGCAAGATCGCCGCGAGACGTGGCCGCGATCGGCACGGTCGCCGCGATCGAGCCGGCGGCCGACGCGAGGGTCGGGTCCGGCAGTCGGGCCGGCACGAGGTCGGCCAGGGTCATCGTGTCGAGCGCGCCCGCGATCGCGTCGCGGATGCGCACCCACAGGATGTTGACCGTGCAGCGGCTGGTACGGTCGCAGATCGTCGCGTGCTCGGGGTCGTCGGATGCGCACAGCATCGGCGCGATCGGGCCCTCGAGCGCCCGCAGGACATCGACCATGGCCATGTCGGCCGGAGGCCGCGTCAGCTCGTAGCCCCCGCGCGCACCCCGGGTGCTGGTCACGAGGCCCGCGTCTCGCAGCCCCATCGCGAGCTGCTCGAGGTACGCCCGCGGCAAATCTTCCTCGCTCGCGATCTCGGTCAGGCTGGCCGGGCCGCGGCCGTAGTGGCGCCCCAGCTGAACCATGAGCCGGACGCCGTACTCACCCTTCGTGCTGAAGGACACGGCGCCACTGCCGTGGAACGGTGTGCGAGTGGTCAGGGGATCATCCTCGGAGCGGGCGCGTCGGCCGGTCGAATGAACGGACGGCTTGCCCGGGCGCCGATCGCGGGGCCGCGGGCACCGGGCCGGGATGGTGACCGGCCGCGGCCGCGTCGCGGGGCTGAATTCCGAGCAAATCCGTCGGAATTAGTCTAGCACCGTGGCCCGAGGCGTCAATCGACGTGCGGGGTAGTAGATAGGCGGTCCAAGTTGCCGGGCACCTGGGTTTCGAGAGGCTACCTCCGAACCACGTGGTCCCGCCGGCGGCGCTCCGAGTCGGCGACCCGCCCGGAGGGGTCGGGCATGTGTACGCAAGGACCGCGCCGGAGGGAGACCGCCGACCAGATCAGCAGTCGGTATGATCGTTTGAGTGTCATCCATGGGCGGCGAGGATCCCGATACGCGTCGTTGGCGCTCGCTGCTGACGGGCGAGGATGCGACCCTCCGCGCACTTCGGCGGTGGTGGCGTCACGTTCCGTCCGCACCCCGGTGCAAGGTATGCGCATCACCGTTCCATGGCGTGGGCGGCGCCGTCGCGCGCTTGGTCTGGCACGGGCCCATGCACGGCAACCCGATGCTGTGCAAGGCGTGCTTCGGGAAGCTGTCGCGGCGTCCGGGAGGTGCCGAGGTGCAGATCAGCGTGCTGTTCGCTGACGTGCGAGGGTCGACTGGGCTGGCCCAGCGGACGTCGGCGGCCGAGTTCCGCCGCCTCCTGCAGACCTACTACCGGTCGGCCGCCGAGGCCATCGACGCGAGCGACGGCATCATCGACAAATTCCTCGGCGACGGGATCATGGCCCTGTTCATCCCGGTCTTCACGGGTGAGAACCATGCCGCGCGCGCAATCGAGGCCGGCCGCCAGGTCCTCGCCGGCGTGGAACGCACCGGCCTTTCGAGCGGCGGGATCCGCGTGGGGGCAGGCGTCCACACGGGCGAGGCCTTCGTGGGCGTCGTCGGCACCGAAGAACACCTCGACTTCACGGCATTGGGTGACACGGTCAACATCACCGCCCGATTGGGTGGACTGGCGGGGCCCGGTGAGCTGCTCGTGAGCCGAGCGGCATGGGATCGAGCCGATGCCGGCGAGCCGCCGTCGGAGCGCGAGGTCGCAATCGCCGGCAGGAGCGGCGACCTCAGCGTCGTCGCCGTCCTTCCCGTCGCGCAGGAGGCCGGGGCCTGACCCGCTCCCGTCTGGATTGGCCGGTCGACGAGCCGCCCGCCGGCTGGCCACGCCGAGCAGGCCGCGGCGATGTGGCCCACCATGCGCGACATGGAGATGCCGTTCAGTGATCGGGTCGTCCTGATCGCCGGGGCGACGGGCCCGGCGGGTCGGGCGTGCGCCCGTGCGTTCGGCGATGCCGGGGCGAGCCTGGCCCTGGCCGGACGGAACACCGATCGCCTGGCCGAGGTCGCCGCGGCGGCCGGCCTCGACGAGGCGCGCTGGCTTCCGCTCGTCGGCGACCTGCGCGACCCAGAGGCAGCACGCCAGGCTTCGGCCGCCACCGATCGATCGATTCGGACGGATCGACGTGGTGCTCCAATTCGTCGGTGGCTGGTCGGGCGGCACGGAGGTAACGGACCTCGCCCATGACGAGCTGCGCGGCCTGCTCGATCAGCATCTGTGGACGACCCTCAACCTCGTGCAGGCGGTCCTACCCGCGATGCGGGAGCGCGGTCGGGGCAGGATCGTCGCGATCTCCTCGCCGGTGGCCGCCCAGCCGGTCGCGAAGCAGGCCGCCTACGCCGTCGCCAAGACCGCTGAGGAGACCCTGCTCTCGACGCTCGCACGCGAGCTGGCCGGATCGGGCATCACCGTGAACGTGCTGGTCGTCAGGTCGATCGCCACCGGACCGTGAGGTGGCGCCCGGCTCGAAGGCGACGACGCCCGAGGACATCGTCAACGCGACCCTGTACCTCGCCTCGGACGAGGCGGGCGGCATCACCGGAGCGCGGATCCCGGTGTTCGGCCGCGGCTGAGCGAGAGGCCGATCGGATCGTCGCCGCCTGGCCCCTCGTCCGCGCCTCGCTCAGCGTGCAAGCCCCGTGGCTATGAAATCAGGGTAGGATCGGAGGCCATGTACGACCTCGCCGAGGCGGCCGTCGACGCCGCCCTCGCCGCCGGTGCGCGCTATGCCGACGCCCGGGTGATGGACCTGCCGTGCCGAGTCGATGGCGGCCCGCAACGGCGACGTCGAGTCACTCGACCGGACCGAGCGCGGCGGCCTCGGCGTGCGCGCCCTGGTCGGCTGCTCGTGGGGCTTCTACGCCGTGCCCGATCTCCGACGCCGCCGCCGCGCGCCGGCCGGGCGCGGGCGGCCGCGGTCGCTCGCGCCTCGGCGCGCGTCCCCGGCCCGCCGATCGAGCTGGCGCCGGTCCAGCCCGTGCAGGGCGCGTGGTCGAGCGAGTGCCTCGAGGACCCGTTCGCCGTCGCCCTGGCCGAGAAGGGCGACCTGCTCGTCGGGGTCACGGCGCACGATGCAGCGCCGCACGGCGTCGGCCGTCGCCGAGGCGCTGTACGCAGGTCTGGGACACCCGCAAGTGGTTCGTCTCCAGCGAGGGCACGCGGATCGACCAGCACATCCGCGAGTGCGGCGCCGGCGATGCAGTGCACCTGCCGTCGGCGAGGGCGAGACGCAGCGCCGCTCGTACCCGGGCTTCCGCGGCCAGTACGGCACACGCGGCTGGGAGCTGGTCGCGCGCGCTGGACCTGCCCGGCACGCCGCGCGGATCGCGGAGGAGGCGCGGGAGCTGCTCGCCGCGCCGCCGTGCCCGCCCCGGCGAGACCGACCTGATCCTCGGCGGCGAGCAGATGGCGCTGCAGATCCACGAGTCGGTCGGCCACGCCATCGAGCTCGACCGGATCCTCGGCTGGGAGGCCGCCTTCGCCGGCACGTCCTGGCTCGATCTCGCCCAGCTCGGCTCGCTGCGGTTCGGCTCCGAGCTGATGAACGATCACCATCGACCCGACCATCCCGGGGCGCTCGGCAGCTTCGGCTTCGACGACGAGGGCACGCCGGCGCGCCGCGCGCGACGCCGTCCGCAACGGGATCGTGGGTGGGCGTGCTCGCCGGCCGCGACTCGGCGGCGCGTGGCCGGCCTGGACTACGGCGGCTCGGTACGCGCCGACGGCTACGCCCGGCTGCCGATGGTGCGGATGACGAACGTGGGCCTGCGAGCCCGGCGCCGCACACCCTCGACGAGATGATCGCCGCGACCGACGACGGCGTCCTCATGGACACCAACCGCTCCTGGTCGATCGACGACAAGCGGCTGAACTTCCAGTTCGGCTGCGAGATCGGCTGGGAGATCAACGAACGGCCAGCCGGGGCGCATGCTGCGCAACCCCACCTACACGGGCATCGGCCCGCGCTTCTGGCGCTCGATGGACATGCTCGGCGGCGCGATCCGGCGAGTGGCGGGCCTGGGGCACGCCCAACTGCGGCAAGGGCCAGCCCGGCCAGGTCGGCCACACCGGCCATCCGCCGCGCCGGCCCGCTTCAGCGGCGTCCGGGTGGGGGTGCGCGGGTGACCGGCGTGGCGCCCGGCGAGACCCGGGCGGCCGTGTCCGGAGCCGGCGCGCCGGAGATGGGGCTCGACACGGCCCAGCGCGTCCTCGATCTCGTGGCTGCGCGAGCTGCCGGCGCCGAGGCCGAGGTGACCGTCGAGAGCGGCGTCAGCGCCCTGACCCGCTTCGCCAACAGCTTCATCCACCAGAACGTGGCCGAGGCCGTCAACCGGATCTCGCTGCGGGTGGCCCTCGACGGGCACGTGTCGGCAGCCCACCTCGACGGCCGGCCCGGCGACGAGGCACTTCGCCGGCTCGTGGACGGCGCGCTCGAGGCGGCTCGTGTCCGGCCGGTCGATCCCGCGTGGCCGGGCGTGGCGCCGATTGCGCCCGCGGCCGAGGTCGACCACTGGGACGAGGACACCGCCAGCGCGACGCCTGGCGATCGGGCCCGACGCGTGCGTGGCTTCGTTGACGCGGCAGGGGGCCTCGAGACCGCGGGCTACTGCTCGACGAGCGCGATCCGCGTCGTGTTCGCGAACAGCGCCGGCCAGCGCCTGACCGGGCGAGCGACGACGGCGGCGCTCGACGGCATCGCCCGGACGGAGACCTCGGACGGCAGCGACCGGGCCGCGTCACGCACGCTGTCGTCCCTCGACGGGCGGCGGATCGGCGAGGCGGCGGCGCGCCGCGCGCGAGATGCGGCCGAGCCGGACGAGATCGACGCCGGGCCGTACGAGGTGGTGCTGGGGCCGGGCTGCGTCGGCAATCTGCTCGACTTCGTGTTCCTGTACGGCTACAACGCGCGCACGCTCCAGGAAGGTCGCTCGTTCGTGCGCCTGGGCGAGCAGCAGCTCGACGCCTCGATCGAGCTACGGGACGACGTGACGGATCCGGGCCAGGTGGGCATTGGGTTCGACGCCGAGGGCACGCCCAGGCGGCGCGTCGACGTCGTGCTCGACGGCGTCTCGATGGCCGTGCTGCATACGCGGCGTACGGCGCGCGTCGCCGGACCGGACATCGCGAGCACCGGCCATTTCCAGCCCGGGGCCGAGACGTGGGGTGCGGTGCCCTCGAACATCGTCCTGAGCGCGGGCGAGCGCTCGGTCGACGAGCTCGTCAGCTCGATGAAGCGCGGTCTGCTCGTGACCGATTTCCACTACACGCGGGTGCTCGACCCGCGCACGCTCGTGGTGACCGGGCTGACACGCAACGGCGTATGGCTCGTGGAGGACGGCCGAATTGTCAAGCCGGTGCGCAACCTGCGCTTCACGCAATCATTCGCCGAGGCGCTCGAACCTGGCGCCGTGCTGGGCATCAGCCGCGAGCGCACGCTGCTACCGGGCGACTGGGATGAAGGCACGCCGCTCGTGCCCAGCCTGCACCTCGCCCGCTGGAACTTCACGGGCGGCGCCAGGGGTTAGCCTCAGGCGCGCTGCAGAGCGTAGGCCGCGTACATGGCCATCCCGGCCGCCATCGCCGGCTCGTCGAAGACGACCAGGTCGGAGTGGTTGTCTGGGTACGTCGCCGGGTCGGCGCCATCGGGCCGAGCGCCCAGGTAGGCCATCATGCCGGGCACACGCTGGAGCACGTACGAGAAGTCTTCGGCGCCCATGACCGGGGCGGCCAGATCGATGACGGCATCCGGACCCAGGAGCTGCGTGGCGATCCGGCGGACGTCGGCGGTCACGTCGGGATCGTTGACGGTCACGGGGTAACCCGGCTCGATCTCGACCTCGCCGATGGCGCCATGGGCGAGACAGACGCCGTCGACGACGCGCGTGATCAGGTCCTGGATCGACTCCCGGGTCCGTTCCGAGACAGCCCGGAAGGTTCCCTCGAGCCGGGCCGAATCGGGAATGATGTTCGACGTCGTGCCGGCCTCGATGTGGGCGATCGTGATGACGGCCGGGATCGAAGACGTCGACGTGGCGCGTGACGCTGGTCTGGAGGGTGAGCAGGATTTCGGCCGCGACCATGATCGGGTCGAGGGCGTGATGCGGCGCCGAGGCATGGCCGCCACGGCCCCGGACCACGATCCGGATCGTGTCCGAGGAGGCCATCATCGGGCCCGGCCGGATGTTGATCGTGCCGCTCGGGTAGCGCGTGCTGATGTGGATGGCGAATGCCCGCGTCGTGGCCGGGTCGAGCCCGTCGACGAGGCCCTCCTCGAGCATGAACCGAGCCCCGTGGAAGCCCTCTTCGCCGGGCTGGAGCATGAGCACCACGCGACCGGCGATCTGGTCGCGTCGCTCGATGAGGAGCCGCGCGGCACCGAGCAGCATGGTCATGTGCGTGTCGTGGCCACAGGCATGCATCACGCCGGGCGAATTCCGAGGCGAAATCGAGCTCGGTGTCCTCGGTCAGGGGCAGCGCGTCCATGTCGGCACGCAGGATCGTCGTCGGTCCGGGCTGCCCGCCCTCGATCACCGCGACCACGGAGCTGACCGACTGGCCGGGCACCGGATCGAGCCCGAGTCGCCGGAGCTCAGCGACGAGCGTCGCCTGGGTGCGCGGCAGCTGCAAGCCGATCTCCGGGTGACGGTGCAGCTCGCGGCGGATCTCGATCAGATCCGGCAGGATGCCGCGCGCGGCACTCAGGAGCTCGGAGGATCGCACGTCCAACGCAGTCACGAGGCCTCTCCCTTCGCCTCCAGCCATCGCCCGACCGTGCGGTCGAGCCGATCGAACACCACGCCGTCGAGCGCACGGGCGGCCGCGATGAAGCGCTCGAGCATCGCGATCCGCGACAGACGGCCGACGACCTCGGGGTGCATCGTGACCGTCAGCACGCCGCCTGGCTCGCGCGCATGAGCCTCTCCCAGCTCGGCCATCCAGATCTCCTCGACCTTCGAGGGCGCCGACAGCGGACCGACACCCGTGCGGCCGGGCTCGAAGTACGGCCAGTCGTCGAGGGACCAGCTGATGGGCACCTCGACGAGCCGGCCCTCGGTCCCGAGGACGCTGCGCTCGACATCATGGTGATCGCCGACGCGGACTCGATGCAAGTGCACATCGTCGTCCATGAGCGAGCTGTCATACGTGAAGCCCAGCTCGTCGATCACCTCAAGCGTGCGCGGTGAGAGCGACCAGAACGGCGCGCGGAAGCCGGCCGGGGCATGGCCTTGCGCGGCGGCGATCGTGTCTCGGCTGCGCGTCAGGACGTCGCGTTCGGCGGCCGGATCGAGTGCCGCCAGATCCTCGTGCACCCAGCCATGGCAGCCCAGCTCGTGCCCTGCGGCGACGATCGCGGCCACGCTTTCGGGAAAGGTCACGACCGTATGGCCCGGAACGAAGAACGTGGCCGGTATCCCGTTCCGTGCCAGCACGTCGAGCACCCGCCGCACCCCCACGCGGGGCCCGAACTCGCCCCGCGAGCGCAGCATCGGCCCGCCGTCGCGCCAGACCTCGGGGCTGATCGCGTCGTGATCGAACGTCAGCGCGATCGTCAGTCGAGGGCTATCCACACCGGCCCATCGACACGCTCCTCGCGGCGGCCAGCGCACCCGACCGACACGGTTCGCCGGCCTCGCCGGCGAAGCCGCCGGGCCGAACCGACCGCGTGGAATCCGGGCCGCGCCCGGCAGAGCGCATCGGCCGGGGTGATCAGCGGCGCTGGCCGAACAGGCGCAGGAACATGATGAACAGGTTCACGAAGTCCAGGTACAGGCGCAGGGCGCCGATGACCGCCGCCTTCTCCATCGAGCCCGTCCACGCGGCGAGATCGCCACTGCCGATGCGCTGCACGTCGTACGCGGTCAGGACCGTGAACAGGACGACGCCGCCGATCGAGATGGCATAGCCGATCAGGCTCGAGCCGAGGAAGACATTGATGATCAGCGCCGCGAACAGCCCGATCAGGCCCATAGTCAGGTAGCCGCCGAGGGACGCCAGCGAACGGCGCGTCGTCGCGCCATACAGCGCAGCGCCACCGAAGGCGGCCGACGCGCTCAGGAACGCGGTCGCGACCGAGGGCAGGCTGTAGGCGGTGAAGATCAGCCCGAACACCAGACCGTTGACGGCCGCGTAGACGAAGAACAGGCCAAGGGCGAGCGTCGCGTTGATGCGCCGGATACCGAAGCTGACCCCGAACACGATGCCGAGCTCGACGACGATCGCGGGCGGGAGCAGGCTCTGCGCGGTCCGGACGCCCGCCGCGCTGGACTGGATCACGAACGCCACGGCGGCCGTCAGCAGCAGGCCGGCGAACATCCAGGCGAACGCCTGGCTGAGAAAGCCCGCCGCCAGCTGGGTGGTCGGCCGGACCCCGAGCTGTGACGGATAGCGGTAGTTGTTCATCGAGGGCCTCCGTTGGTCAATTGACGATGTCGGTGCCGGCGGATCCCGATGGCCGCCGGTCGTCGTTCGGATGTGATGGTGTGGCGGCTCGCGATTCGCCCTGCTCCGCGGCGCGGGCCAGGATCCAGAGCAGATCGGCGAGCCGATTTCAGGTATGGCAGCAGGTGCGAGCCCGCCAGCCGGCCCTCGCGATCCAGGCTGACGACTCGACGCTCCGCCCGACGGATGGTCGTGCGTGCGAGCTCGATCGCCGCGCTCGTCCGGGTCTCGCCGGGGACGACGAACTCGCGCGGCATCACGACGTGGGCCTCCGCGTCGCGAAGGATCGATTCGATGCCGGCGACCATGTCGGCCGAGACCCGCGTGGTGCCGTCGCTCCGGCGATCGGTGGCCTCCGGATTCGTGGCGAGCTCGGCGCCGGCCACGAACAGCTCCCGCTGGAGCCGCAGCAGCACGTCGCCCAGGCCCGCCAGTGGCGGCGGCACGACCCCGTACTGCGACTTGACGTTGAGCTCGGCGCGGGCAAGCCCGAGCGCGGCGACCGCCTCGTCGATGGTGCCGTACGCCTCGGTCCGCGGATCGTCCTTCGCGATCCGCTTGCCACCGAACAGGAGCCCGGTCGACCCGTCGTCGCCGCGGCCCGTGGCGACGGCCGATTCGAACGGAAGGCGCGAGCGGGTCACGGTCGTCCGGGTGGCACCCATGCGCGCGAGCGGAACGGGCCTACCACATCAGGCCCGCTTCGCGCGGATCCCAGCGCTCGGCAAGGATCGTGACCTTGACGGGGTGGTCGGTGACCTCCTCGGCCGCCTCCTTCACCTGCTGGATCATCGATCCGGCGTACGGACAAAACGGCGTCGTGAGGAGCATCTTGATCTCGCTCTCGGTCTCGCCCAGGACGACCTGGCGAATCAGGGCCAGCTCCACGACGTTCATGCCGATCTCGGGGTCGACGACGCTGCGCAGCGAGTCGAGCACGGCCAGCTCGAGGGCCCTCCGGGCGGGATCGAAGGTCGGCTCGGTCGGCTCGGTCGCGGTCGTGGGGGTCGCGGTATCGGGGGCGCTATCGGTCATGGTCCCGAGAGCGTACCACCGGCTCGATCCAGGCTCCGCCGTCGGCCGCCGACCGGCCTCACCAGGGAGTGCCCGATCAGCTCGGAGATTCGGTCCGGTTCAGCACGATCCCGGGTCGGCGCAGGTGGTCGGGCAGCCGGGTCGCGTCGAGCGGGGTCATGCCCGGGCCCAGCAAGCCGCCGTCCGCGTCGAAGAACTCCGCGTAGCGATCGCGGTGATCGGCCGCGTAGCAGTAGGCGGTGGCAATGCCGAGCGTGCGCAGCTCGGGATGATCCTTCTGGAGATCGCCGAGCGTGTAGCCGCTGCGACGCTCCTCGAGCAGCTGTCGAACGGTCAGACGCGAGCCGTACAGGAAGGGCTCGCCGTTCATCACGAGCGGGTCCACCTTGACCCACTTGATCGTCACGCTCGCACCGCCGCCGTCATGCGCCCTTGTACAGGGCGGCCAGGATCGGATTGCGCTTGCGCGCGTCGCCGGCCAGGCGCCGATATCGCCGCAGCACGAGGATCGCCGCGTCGATCGCCGCGTCCGCCGGGCCGCGCTCCTCGTACGAGAGCACGGTCAGGGTCGACTGACGGATCGACTCGAACAGATTGATCAGGTCGTCCATGGGCACGAGCCGGCGGCGGTACACGGGCGCGACCTGGTCGGCCCACGCCGCGGTGACGTGCGGGTCGCGTGATGCGATCGATCGGGCGATGCGCTCGACGATCGCCTCCGTGTCGCGCAGCAGGCGCCGCAGGGCGAGGTCGTCGTACCGCGCGCCCAGCGTCGGGTCGCGCTCGAGGGCGATCTCGAGGGCACGCGCACCGAGTCGCCGACGGGCGGCCATCAGCCGCGCGGCGGCATCGGGAAAGCCCGCGGTCATGTCGCGTGGCGGGAGGCCGAGGGACGGGTGGCTCACGAGGGCGAAGTCTAGCGTGCCGCTCGCGCCGTAGCATTGGTCGATGAGCACCGAGCCCGGGCCCGGCGGCGACCGTGACGGACGGCGTCTCGAGCGCGCGCCGTCCGAGCGCTACCGACGCACGCGGTCCGGTGAGCTCGACGGGCAGGCGGAGGCCAACGCCGGCCGGGAGCTGGCGGCCGCCGCATCGCCCGGTCGCGGCGTCCTGTTCGGTCTGGTCGGAGCCCTCATCGGCGTGTCGATCCTGGTCGTGTTCGGGGCGGTGTTCAGCTACAGCGTCGGGCTCCTGGTCGTGGCCTTCTTCCTGGGCCGGATCGTCGGCTACACCGTCCGCGCAGGTGCCCTCGACAGCCTGTCGTCTGCGACCCGCGTCTCGGTCTCCATTCTCATCGTCCTCGCCGGCCTGACCATCGCGCAGCTCGCGATCTGGGTCTGGTCGCGGATCCAGGGCGGATCACTCGATCCGTGGCCGTTCCTGCTCGACACCTACGGCCCGCTCCTGCCCCTGGAGTACATGACCGCGACGCTCACCGCGTGGTGGAGCGGCCGCTGAGGCCCGCGCCGTCAGGCCGCGCGCCGTCAGGCCGCGCCCCCGTCAGGCCGCGCCGGCCGCGATCTCGTGCAGGATGGCGCCCGGTGTGAGCTGCTCGTGGAGGAGCCGGCCAAAGCGCGCCGGTCGGTCGCGTGGCGCCGCGAGCTCCAGCCACCTCGCCAGCAGGCGCTCGCCCTCGCTGTAGACGAAGACGTACGTGCGCCACAGCGGGTGCTCGATGAACTCGAGGCGCTTGGCCGCCTGGTTGGGCGGGTACAGGCCGACCCGCTCGAGATAGGCACGCGTCTCCTCGTGGCCGGCGCCTTCCGCGTGGCGCATCAGGGCGGCGTTCACGCGCACCCCGGCCAGGCGGCGGCGCGCCTCGGCGATCGCCACCGTCCGTTGGGCGACGTCCGTGGCTCGAGCCGGATCCGCCACGACGGGCAGACCGGCACGCTCGAACAGCTCGACGAGCAGTTCGGGCTCGGACCCGTCGGGGACCGCGAATCGCCGGCCGACGTCAGCCAGACCCTCGCTGATCAGGCTCTCGGGCGTATTGATGAGCGCAGCGCTGGCCTCCAGCCGTCCGGCCCGATCGACGAGATCCGCCTCCTTCCAGGCATGCTCGAGATGGTGGCCCGGGAAGGCCTCGTGCGCGATCACCGACACGAGCTCGGACGCCCGCACGGGCAGGTCGAGATTGAGCTCGATCCGGCTGCGCAGCCCGCCGTCATACCAGTTGTAGCCGCTCCATGGACGCTCGTGGACGAACGCCACCGACAGCGCCTCGCCGGGCGGCAGCCCGAACAGCTCGGCCGCGCGCGTACGGAACCGCTCGACGAGCCAGCCCACGACCGCCGGCAGGCGCTCGGGCGCGATGGTGACCTGCTCGTCCGCTGCGGCGAGGCGCGCCGTGAGCGAACCTGAGCCGGGCAGCAGCCGTTCGAGATCGGCGGCCGCCGCGACGAATTCGCTCTCGTCGCGTCGCTCGGGCCGGAGGTCGAAACAGCGTGCGACGTGCTCGACATACGGCAATGCCTCGCCCGCGAGCACTGAGGCGTGTCGCTCGAGTGCGGTCAGCTGGGCGGCGAGCCAGCGACGGCGGGCGGGGTCGTCCACCTCGGCCGCGAGCCGCGCGCGCAGCGCAGCGGCGTCGTCCCGGAGACGCACCGGCGACGGGAGCTGCTCCAGGTCGACGGCGGCCTTCAGATCCGCCGGGCCGAAGTACGCGTCGACGAGGCCGCTGACGCGCTGGTCGAGCCGGAGCGCCAGGAGCAGGTAGTCACGTGCGATCGGATCGGGCGCCGGGATACGGCGGGCCCCACCGAGCGCGGCGGCGTGCATGCTCATCGCGGAATCTCGCCCATGCCGCTGCCGCGGGCGACCCCGCCCTCCTCGCCTCGGAACGGCATGCCCTGGCGCTCGACCGCGTCGAGGCTCGTGCGCAATGCCGCCGTCTTCTGGACGGCGACCTCGCGAACGTAGGCCGATTCCTCGTCCGGCGTCATGGCGCGCCCGCGGATGACGTCTTTGGGCTTGCCGACGAGCAGCCACGCGAGGTGGTAGCGGTCCATCGTGCCCCACGCCTCGGAGAGCAGGTCATCCGACAAGCTAAGCCAGGTGCGCAGCCCCTCCATGCTCGGCTGGAGCTGGAGCCGATCGCCCTCGGCGATGAGCTGGCGGGTGCGCTCGATGAGCTCGTCGCGTGTCACGGCGCGAGTGTAGGTGGCGTGTGGCCACGCCGCGCGGGCGTCGGCCTACCCTCGCGCGCTCAGCGATTCCTCGTCGATCCAGCGCTCGCGCGACTCCCGCAGTGCAACCGTGCGCCGGCCGCGGCGGCCGTCCCCGATCGACCGGCCGTCGAGGGCCGCGATCGGCAGGATCCCGGCCACGCTCGACGAGACGAATGCCTCGTCGGCACCGAGCACATCCTCGGGCAGCAGCTCCACCTCACGCCGTACGAGCGCGAGGTCGGCCACGACGGCCGCGGCCAGCAGCCACGTGCGGGTCGTCCCCGCGAGCACGCCCGACGTAAGCGGCGGGGTCAGGAGCTCGTCGCCGCGAACCACGAAGATGTTCGCGCTCGTGGTCTCGCTGACACGCCCGTCGAGCGTCAGGAACAGGCCGTCGTCGGCCCCGACTTCGAGGGCCTCGAGCTTGGCGAGCACATGATCGGCGCGCGAGGTGGTCTTGATACCCGCCAGCGGCGAGGCGGGGTCGTGCCGGACGCGCGAGGTCACGAGGCGCAGGCCCTCCCGCGAGGTGGCGCGGCGGCGGCGGCTCGTATGGCCAGGCCTGGACGACGACCGTGGCGGGCGCGTCCAGCCAACCGGCGGGCAGGGTGCCGCGGCCCTCGATCGGTCCCCGGCTGACCGTGAGCCGGGCGGCGGCGTCGCCCGGTGCAAACCGATCGTTGCCAGCGCCGGACAGGTGCTCGGCGTCGAGCAGCTCGCGCACCCCGCCGGCGAGCACATTGTCGGCTGGCAGGCGCAGACGCAGCGCGGCGGCGCCCTCATGGAGGCGGTCGAGGTGCTCGCCCCACTCGATCGGGACACCACGCCGAACGCGTAGGCTCTCGAAGATCCCGTCACCGAGCTGGAACCCACGGTCGGCCGCGAGCAGGTGTGGCATGCCCGCGGGCAGCAGCAGGCCGTCGACCCACACGAGCTCGGGCCGTCTCAACATCTGCGGTCGCCGTGATCGACCTCTCGCGCGCCGAGCGCGCCGAGCGGCCCGCGCGCCTTCGCCACGGTCTCGTCCCACTCCGCTCCGGCGTCGCTCCGCCACGTGATGCCGCCGCCGACGTGGAGCGTGAGGCGGTCGCCGTCGGCGCACCGAGCCTCGGCGAGGGTGGCCGGGGACGCGACGTGCTCCGGCGTGAGCGCCCGCAGGCGCGGGACGGCGGCTCCGCGAGGTGGCCGCGGATGGGCCGCGGGGCTGGCTGACAGGGGCACGAGTCGATTATCGCCCGCCCAATCGGGAGCACGCATCGCTACCCTAGCCCGATGTCGCCTGCTCGGCCCCATCCTGACTCGCCACCATGACCCGCACGCGCGCCCGTCAGCTCGGCATCCGGATCGGGCGCCTGTCGCCCGGTCCCGGGGACACGATCACGGACGTCGCCGGCGTCCGGGTCGGCCACGCGACGATCATTCGCGGCGACGGGCCGCTCGTCGTCGGGCAGGGACCCGTGCGGACCGGCGTGACGGTCATCGTCCCGCACGACGGCGACCTGTTCGGGGATGCGCTGTTCGCCGGCTGCCATCGTCTGAACGGGAACGGTGAGCTGACCGGGCTGGAGTGGATCCGCGAGGCCGGCCTCCTCTCGACGCCGATCGCGCTGACGAACACGCACTCGGTCGGCGTCGTCCGCGACGCGATCATCCGCTATGCGGCACGCGCCCACCGGCCCGGGCAGGAGTTCTGGTCACTGCCCGTCGTCGGCGAGACGTACGACGGGCGCTTGAGCGACATGAACGGCTTCCACGTCGGTCCCGAGCATCTCGACGAGGCCCTCCATGCGGCCCTCGACAGCCCGCTCGGTGCGGCGGTCGAGGAGGGTAACGTCGGCGGTGGCACGGGCATGATCTGCCACGAGTTCAAGGGCGGCATCGGGACCGCGTCCAGGGTCGTCCCGGCCGACGTCGGCGGGTGGACCGTAGGGGTCCTCGTCCAGGCCAATTACGGCACGCGCGAGCTGCTGCGCGTCGACGGCGTGCCCGTCGGAGAGGAGATCCCGACCAGCCTCGTGCCGTCAGCGTGGGATGACCCAATTCCTTCGCCGGACCCGGCCCGCGGCCCGTCCACGCGCGATGCCCACCGTCCGGGATCGGGCTCGATCATCGTCGTCCTGGCCACCGACGCGCCGCTGCTGCCACATCAGTGCGAACGCCTGGCACAGCGGGCCGGGCTCGGGATCGCCCGCATGGGTGGCATCGCGGCGAACTCGTCGGGCGACCTGTTCCTCGCGTTCGCGACGGGAAATCGGGGTCTGCCGGGCCCTGAGCTCGATGTCGCGGGTCCACCGACGCTCGACGTCCGAATGGTTCACGACGCGGTGATCAGCCCACTCTTCCAGGCGGCCGTCGAGGCGACCGAGGCCGCGATCGTGAACGCTCTCCTGGCGGCGGAGACGCTCACCGGCCGCGACGGCATCACCGCCCACGCCATCCCGATCGAGCCGTTGCTCGACAGCCTGCGCCGCCACGGACGGGCCGTCGGCCGCGCCTGAGTCAGACCCGCTCGGGGATACGTCGTGCGCCCGACCACGATCTCAGCCGCCGCCGGCGACCCGGTCGCGGAGGCTGAACGCGTCGAGCTGCTCGCGACACGAGGCCGCCATGCGCAGGGCCTGGCGGACGATCCACGGATCGACGCGGGTGCTGTCCTCGATCTGGACGGTGGCGCCATGCGGGCCGTCCTCGAGCACGATGCCCGAGCTGTTCCGGTAGTCGGTCATCCAGTTCGCCTGGAGCGCGACGAGCGTGTCGACCACGACGTCCTGGTCGAATAGCCAGTCGAGGTAGGCGGCGTTGAGGCCGTCGACCACATCCGCCAGGCGCACCGGTCGGCCGCGCTCGAGCCGGGCCACGAAGTCGATCACGCGCAGCGCGGCGAACGGGTCACCTGTCGTCGCGATCGTCGGCGGGGTGACGGCCGGATCGGGCATGCCCTCGGGCGAGGGCCTGAGCTGCATGGTGTCGACTCTAGCAAGGGCGGCCGTACAATCGCCGGGCGATGATCCCGTCGGAGCTCGAGGCGGCACGGACGGCGAATCGGGCCCGGTTCGCGCGCTTGGTCGCGCGCCCGGAGCCCGAGATCGACCTTGCCCTCGGCGCGCTGCTCATCGCCACCGACGGCAGACCCGAGCTCGACCCGACAGTGACCCTGGCCGAGCTCGACCGGATCGGCGATCTCGTCCGCATCCGCCTGGACACGGGCGATGGCGAGGGCACCGTGCTCGATCGGGTCCACGACGTCCTGTACCGTGAGCTGCGGTTCCGGGGGCCGAGTGCGGCGGAGTTCCAGGCGGCCGACAACAGCCTCTTCGATCGGGTCGTCGAGCGCCGGATCGGTCTCCCGATCAGCCTCGCCATCGTCGAGCTCGAGGTGGCCGGCCGGTTGGGGCTCGAGCTCAACGGCGTCGGGCTGCCGGGGCATTTCCTGGTCGGCGGGCCGATGGGCTCGCTCCACGACCCCGTGTCCGGCGGTCGCAGCCTGAGCCTCGACGACTGTCAGGCGCTCCTGACCAGATCGATCGGCGACGGCGTGCTGCTCCACTCGGGCATGCTCCGGCCGGTGAGCCGCCGCGCGATCCTCGATCGTGTGCTGCGCAACCTCCGCACGGTCCGGCTTGCCGAGCGCGACTGGCCCGCGGCGCTCGGCGTCGTCGAGCTGCTGGCCGTGGTCGAGCCGACGGAGCCCGACCATGTTCGCGATCGCGGCCTGCTGCTGGGCCGGAGCGGGCGCTTCACCGACGCGATCGCGAACCTGCACCAGTACCTGGCCGAGCGCCCGGACGCCGGTGACGCCGACGACGTCCTCCAGGTGATCGGCATCTTCAGCGGACGGCGCAACTGATCGACCACACGCCTCCGACCGGTGAGGCCGTCGTGTCGCACGTCCAGCTGCGGCCGATGGTCCGCGCGCACGCGGCCGGCGAGCGATCGGCGCCGACCTCACTCGATCTTGGACGGACGGACCTCGTCGTCGGCCTCGAACCGGGCGGCGTGCGGCTGCCCGACGAGCGGCTCATCGCGTGGGCGGACGTGGACGAGGCGATCAAGGCCGACAGCGCGTGCTTCGCCGTCGTCGGGGACGGCCGCCTGGAGCCGATCCGCGAATTCTCGGCCGTCACCAACCGGCTGGCCCAGCTCAGCCCCACCGAAGGAGCGCCGACCATGCTCCTGGCCGGCTTCTTCATGCACCGGGTCAAGGGCACGGACCCCATGCGCGACACGGCCGCCAAGTTGGCCGCCGTGCGGCCGCTCCAGGGTCGCATCCTCGACACGGCGACCGGGCTCGGGTACACGGCCATCGGCGCGGCACGAACGTCCGTGGACGTCACGACCATCGAGCTCGATCCGGCCGTCCTGGCCGTGGCGCGCCGGAATCCGTGGTCGCGCGAGCTGTTCGATTCGCCTCGGATCCACGGGCTCGTCGGCGACGCCGCCGAGATCGTCGCGGGTCTGCCGGCCGCGTCATTCGATCGAGTCGTGCACGACCCACCGGTCCTTGCCCTGGCCGGCGAGCTGTACGGATCGGCGTTCTATCGAGACCTGTGGCGCGTCCTCAGGCCCGGCGGGCGACTGTTCCATTACGTGGGCCGGCTCGATTCGGTGGGCGGGGCGCGGGTCGGGCGAGGCGTCGTGCGGCGTCTTCGTGAGGCGGGCTTCGAACGGGTCGAGAGCGTGGCGGCGGCGTTCGGCTATCGCGCCGACAGGCCGCGCCGCTGATCGCTCGCCCGGACGAGCGCGCACGCGAACGAAACTTCATCGGCTCTTCGGCGACCGATCGAGGCGTATGGGCGACCATAGGCGGACCCGGTCCACGACCGGGCATCCGACCATACCATCCAACGCGGCCGCCTCCGGCCGCCTGCACAGGTGCTCGATGCAACCTCTCGACGACTCGCCTCGGCAGCCGGACTCGCTCGTCCCGAGCCCCGGTCCCGCGACAGCTGACCCGACCACAACCGATCCCGGTACGATGCCAACCCAAGGCTCGGCGCAGGCCGCACCGGCCCAACACGCTCCGGCGGTTGCGACCGAGGGCCGGCGCCCGCGTCGAATGCTCCTGCGCCTCGGGCAGGGCGCGTTCGGTCTGCTGCTGGCGGTCGTGCTGTTTCTCGCCGGCGCGAGCGCGGAGCGGGCAGACCTGCTCGGCCAGGTGCCGCTGCCGGCCGCGAGCACGACGAACCAGCATGCCGACGAATTCGGAATTCGAGCTCATCGGCGATGCCTGGGATCTCCTCCATGAGCGATACGTCGATCGCGCCGACCTCGACTCCCGCCAGCTCGCATACGGCGCCATCGACGGGCTGACGACGGCCGTCGGCGACACCGGCCACACCTCGTTCGAGACGCCCCAGGAGCTCAAGGCCGAGCAGGACTCGCTCAACGGCAAGTACGTCGGGATCGGCGCGCTCGTCGGGACGGAGAACGACGTGCCCACGATCGAAGGCGTGTTCCCGAACAGCCCGGCGGCCGAGGCCAACCTGCGCGAGGGCGATCAGATCGTCGCCGTCGACGGGACGCCGACCGCGGGCATGGCGGTCGACGAGGTCACGGCCAAGGTCCGCGGGCCGGAGGGCACGAGCGTGACCCTGACCATCCGCCGCCAGGACTCGACCGTCGAGCGCAGGGTGACCTTGACCCGCCGTTCGGTCGAGCTGCCGGTCGTCGAGTGGTCGATGATCCCGGGCACCACGATCGCCGACGTCAAGATCGACCAGTTCTCGGCTGGCGCCACGGACAAGCTCGAGGCCGCGATCACGGGTGCGAAGGGTGACTCGGCGACGGGCCTTATCGTCGACATGCGGAATAACCCGGGTGGCCGCGTCGACGAGGCGGTCGGGGTCGCGAGCCAGTTCCTGTCGGGCGGCGTGGTCTATCAGCAGGAGGACGCCGACGGCAACAAGACGCCGGTCGAGGTCAAGCCCGGTGGGCTCGCAACGGACCTACCGCTCGTCGTCCTCGTCGACGGCGAGACCGCCAGCGCCTCGGAGATCGTGGCCGGCGCCCTGCAGGACGCCGATCGCGCGACGATCGTCGGCGAGACGACCTTCGGCACGGGCACGGTCCTGTCGCAGTTCAACCTGCCCGACGGCTCGGCCCTCCGGATCGGCACCATCCAGTGGCTGACACCCGACGGCCACGAGATCTGGCACCACGGCATCACGCCCGACGTCAAGGCCGATCTCCCCGCGGACGTCACGCCCCTTACGCCGGCCGACATCGAGAAGCTGTCCGCAGCGCAGGTCAAGAGCTCGACCGACGCGCAGCTGCTCGCCGCGATCAAGCAGCTCCAGGCGAAATAGGCCCGGCCCATCGATTTCGGATCCTGCCGGTCGGCGACCTCGCATCGCGCGGGCTGAACACCTGGCATCGCGCGGGCTGAACACGTCACCACCTCGCATCCCACCGGATGAATCCGAGGCGGTCGTTCGAGCGGATCTTGCCGCCGCTCGCGCTTCACCCGGTCGTGCGGCGACAACCGAGCTCCGCCCCGAGCGAGCGGCGCCCGCGCGTGCCTCCCGCGCCGCGCGCAACGACCGCGTGAGATTCGTATGGTGGGGACGCCGGGGTGGCGAGCGCCGAGGGCGGGAGTCAGTCAGTCGAGAGCGCAGCCGCTCAGAGGAGCTCGTGATTGGCCGTCGCGGTCGGCTCGCCCTCGCGTGGCCGGGGCTCCTCGCCCGGGCCGTATTGGTGTTCGGCTGGCGGCGCGGGCGCGGTCGGGCCGGCACCGGCCTCGAGGGCCCGTGGCCCATCGGCTCGGCCTTCGATCGCGCCGACGCCGTAGGGCGTCCACTTGTCCGGCCGCTGCAGGCGGTGCGGCTCCAGGTTGCCGCGCGCGTGGACCTGCTCGAAGCCTGTCGGCTCGATCCACATCCGCTCGCCCTCGAGCAGCCCGAGCACGCCCGACTGGCCGGGCTCGGGCCGGGCGCCGCTGGCACGCCTTGCACGTGCTCTGTCGTGCTGCTGTGTACTCGAGCGGCTCCTCGTAGGTGGTGATGTAGCCCTCGTAGTTGCGCAGCACGACCTTGTGGTCCGAGTAGCTGATCAGGTAGTTGGGCATGACCGGGATCTTGCCGCCGCCGCCGGGCGCGTCGATCACGTACGTCGGCACGGCATAGCCCGACGTGTGGCCGCGCAGGCCCTCCATGATCTCGAGGCCCTTGCCGACCGGCGTCCGGAAGTGGCCCGAGCCCTCGACGAGGTCGCACTGGTAGAGGTAGTACGGCCGGATCGCGGATCTCGACCAGCTTGTGGACGAGCTCGCGCTGGATGTTGACGCAGTCGTTGACGCCCGCGAGCAGGACCGACTGGTTGCCGACCGGGATGCCGGCACGGGTCAGCTTGTCGACCGCGCGGCCACCTCGGGCGTGATCTCGTTGGCGTGGTTGAAGTGGAGGTTGATCCACAGCGGGTGGTACTGCTCGAGCATCGTCGCACAGCTCGTCGTCGACGCGCTGCGGCAGGAAGACCGGTACCCGGCGTGCCGATGCGGATGATCTCGATGTGCGGGATCTCGCGCAGGCCGCGGATGATCGATTCGAACAGCTTCGGCGCCAGGGTCAGCCCGTCGCCGCCGCTGATCAGCACGTCGCGCACCTGCGGCGTGCGGCGCAGGTACTCGAGCTGCGCCTCGTGCTCCCGGCGATTGAAGTTCTGGGTCGGGTCGCCCACGATGCGCGAGCGGGTGCAGTAGCGGCAGTAGCGACGCGCACTGCGTCGTGACCAGCATCAGCACGCGGTCGGGGTAGCGGTGCACGAGGCCGGGCACCGGCGAGTGGCGATCCTCGGCGAGCGAGTCCTCCATCATGCCCGTGAACGCCTTCGCCTCACGGCCGGTCGGGATGACCTGGCGCCGGATCGGGTCGTCCGGGATCGTCGGGATCGATCAGGCTGATGAAGTAGGGCGTGATGTCGACCCGGAACTTGTCGGGCGCCGAGAGGCCCTCGCGCTCGTCGTCGGTCAGGTTGAGGACCTGCTCGATCTCGGCTCGAGATCGTTGACCCGGTGCGAGAGCTGCCAGCGCCAGTCGTTCCACTTCTCGTCGGGCACGTCGGCCCACAGCGGCGCGCGCCGGCTGACCGCCGGCCTGCCGTCCGGGCCAAGCCGCCGCGCCGGATCGCGCGGGTTGACCCAGGGTCGTTCGGTCTCGACGGCGGTCACGGCCCCGCTCGGATCGTCCGCGGGCGCCTGGGCGGGCCCGGATACGGCGGCGCGCGTCGTCGCGTTCTCCTGGCTGTCCATTTGGGTCCGACCTCCTGCTACGACCGCTCATCCGCTCGAAGCCTGGCCCTATCAGGGGCCGCGATCGCATAAATCCTATGCACTATGAATGTTGCCCGATCATATCGCCAGGCGAGGCGTGGCGCCACCGGTACGTTGGTGGTCGCAGCCGGTCTGGCGCGCAGGCGCCTGCCGGGATCGGTCAGCGCCCCAGGACCAGCGACCGGTCGGGTCGCAGGAGGAACGGCGGCAGGCAAGCCGTGAAATATGGCCCGCCCGTGGCCAGGATGACGTCGACCTGGAGGTGCATGCCCGACCGCAGCTCGATCGCTGAGCCGCGCCAGACCGGCGAGTTCACCCACTCGTCCATCGGCAGCGGCGCGACCGCGGCCAGCCCGCGGCATTCGTTGCCGGCCAAGATCAGGGGCGGCTCGGCCGAGTGGACCGCGACGACGAGCACCGCCTCCTCGAAGCGCGGCTCGAATCCGGTCAGGTAGGCCATGTTCGCGCTGTGCTCGCGATCGGCATACACGACGAGGATGTCGTGGCCGCGCTCCGCCGCTCGCGCTCGGAGGTGTGTGCTGCCGGTCATGGCGACCTCTCTCCGGTCACTCGCCGGGCGGCGACCAGGGCGTCGCTTGGCTGGCGCCGCGCTCGATCTCCGCGAAACGGTTCGCGTCGAGGTGGATCCAGGGACCCGTCGCGCCGTCTGGCCACTGGACGCGGACGTCGGCGCCGCCCGCGGGACCGATGCCGAACGGGATCCAGCCCAGCTGCCCGCCGACGTGGCCGCCGCCGATCGTGAGCTCCCGGCGCAGGGTCGTGTCTCCCACGCGGACCTCGACCCACGCCCCGATCGCGTCCCGGTTCGGACCGGGTTGCGTGATCCGCAGCTCGAGCCAGTTGCCCATCGGGGCCGGGTGCGCGGCATCGCCGGCACCGACGTTTCGCCACACGCGCGTCGCGTCGCCGACGTTCATCTCGACCAGGTCGAGCAACCCGTCGAGGTTGAAGTCGACCAGCGCCGCGCCTCGGCCGCGCGAGAAGTTGAGGATTCCGGCATCGGCGGCCGCCTCGACAAACGTCCCGTCCGGCTGGCCGAGCAGGAGGTTGCTCGGATCGCGAGTCGCGTAGCCCTCCTCCGCCGCGATGTTGCCCTTCGAGACGAACAGATCCACGAAGCCGTCGTCGTTCACGTCCGCGAACTCGGGGTGCCAGGCCGTCGACGGTAGGACGTCCCCACCCGTGAACGGCTGGGCCACGGTCACCCCGCGCTTGAGCGCGATGTCCCGGTACGTCGGCTGGCTCGGCCCCACGGTGAGCGTCTGCAGCTTGTTGTCGCCCTGGCTCGTCAGGAAGACATCCGGATAGCCGTCGCCGGTGACGTCGTACGACGCGATGCCCATGCCCCAGATCTGCATCCGCACCCAGCCGTCGGCGTCCGTGTACAGACGCGGCGTCTCGCCGGCGGCGACCCGCCACAGCTGATCCTCGCCGTCGACGTAGTAGTTGCGATCGTTCGTCACGCGCAGATCGCGCCGCCCGGAGCGTGCCCAGTCGCTGAACAGCATCGAGAGCGTGCAGTAGCCCGGCGCGAGCGTGAGCGGCGCCGCGTAGCCAGAGCCCGCGGCATCAGGGCGCAGGAGGGCGTTGGCGTCGCAGTCGAGCGTCGGTTGGCCGGATTCGTCGAGCTTCAGGTAGTTGCCGAGGGCTATCGTGGGCAGGCTATCGGCGCCCTCCCAGGTGGCGCTGAAGGCCGTGGTCCAGCCCGAACCCCCGTCGAACGACCAGCGCTCGTTTGCCCGTTCGAAGCGGCAGCCGCCCACGCCCCGCAGCAGATCCACGCCACCGATCCGGAGCACGGCCAGATCGGTCAGGCCGTCGCCGTCCACGTCGATCGGATAGGCGCCGCTCACGCCGGTAACATCCGTGGTCGGGTCGTCCACTGGCACGAACCGCAGCGCGCCGCCGGTCGGGCTGGCATTCCGATACAGCGCCGCCGGCCGTTCACCGCCGGCGAGATACAGATCGGGCCGGCCGTCGCCGTCGCAGTCGAGCACCGCCAGCCCACCGCCGACCGCGGACGTCACGCCGCCGTCGTACACGTGATCGATGCCCGCCGCGGCGGCCTCGTCCACGAAGTGCGGCGCGGGTCTGGCGACGGTCGGCGTCCCGCCTCCGAGCACGCCACCGCCGAGCGCGACGGCCACGATCGCGACGATGGCCAGGGCGGCCACGGCGATGACCCCGACCGCCAGGCGGCGGCCGGGCACGCGTCCGGTCACGACCTAGGAACCAACCGTGCCGGCGTAGTAGCGCTGCGCCAGCGCCCACGCGACCTTGCCGCATTGCGACCCGATCTGCCGGCCGGTGAAGTCGTCGGACTGGATGTGGATGCCGCCCCACAGCCGCGACTGACCGGCCTGGTCGGACGCGTCGTAGTACGTCGCCCACTCCAGCCGGATGTCGGTAGTCGGCCCGGCCTCGAACTTCAGCGATCCCGCCTTGATCGTGTAGCCGCTCACGCCGCCCGGGAAGTACTCGCTGCCGGTGAACCCGGTCAGCACCTCGGCGGCCGCGCGGCTAAACGTGCTGTGGCCCGAGATGTAGCCCGGAAACGACGGCGTCACGAACGTCGGCAGCTGGTATGGCACCCACGCGGTGCCGAGGATCCAGGCCACGCCGCCGACCTGGGTCTTGGGATCCGACGGGTTGCCGGCCCAGGCCTTGATCGCGATCTGGCCCTCGTGGCCGGCAAGTGCGGCGTGGTGCTGCCCGGGCGCGGTCGTGGCCTTCGTGATCAGCTCGATCAGCCCGGACACGAGCGGCAGGCCCTCTTTGTCGTAGGACGGCAGGGCGGCGTCGCTCGACTGGCCGAGGCTGGCCATGTAGCGGATCATCGAGATCGGCCGGACCGAGTCGTAGTCGCCCTTGAGGCCCCAGGCGGCGATGGCCGCGTCGTGGACGGCGCCGTTGACGGCCAGGTACAGCTTCACGTCCCACTCCAGCCGATCGACGACCGGCCCCGTGCCTCCGATCCGCAGGTTGGGCGAGAGCTCGTCGGACACGAGGTTGGCGAGCACGTTCCAATGGCCGGGCGGGGTCTCGGACTTGGGGCCGTCGGCCCAGAACTCGGCCATGACCCGACCGAAGTCGCCGAGGTTCACGACATCGGCCGCGTAGGCCTGGCCGGTGATCGGGTTGACGGCCCGCCCGTGGCCGTCGTTGGTCCCGAGCGTGTCGTTGCCGCGGGCGCTGGGCGAGATGTCGATCGTTTGGCCGAGCGCCGGATCGAGCATGCTGCTGTCGCGGATGACCTCGACCGCCTCCGCCTTGAACTCGGCATCGGTCGCCGGATCGCCGAGCCGCGGCGGCGGTCCGGGATCGATCGGGACACCGCGGGTGCCTCCGTCAGGCAGGCCGAAACCCTTGACATGACCCCAGTGCGGACCGACAGCCTGCTGCACCCCGTTCGTCACCGGGATGCCGTTCTGGCTGATCATGTGCGCGATCTGGAGGGGCTGCCAGCGGTTGGGATCGCTCATCGTGATCGTCGTGCCGGCCACGGCCAGGGGCGGGTTGACGGGCTTGTAGTCGGGCGGGGCGTAGCCGCCCGCCTCGTTCGCGCCGTCGGTCTTGCCATAGGCGATGACCGTGGCCGCGATGCGATTGCCCAGGGCCGCCGGCGAGTCGCCGCTCGTGGTGGTCGTGTGGAGCGGATAGCACAGCTCGTCCATCACGTCGTCGAACTCGGACAGCGATTGATCCGCCCCGACCGACTTGATGTAGCGCTCGGTCAGGATCCCATACGCGGCATAGCTCATCGCCTCGGCACGGGCCGCCTCGACGTCGTCCGCGGTGTGCTTCTCGTTCACGAAGTAGCCGGCCGCCGTGGGGTCGTAGGCCGCCCAGGCATCCCACATCGCGGCCGACACGTGGAACAGGTTGCGAGCGTGGACCGTGGGCGCCGGCAGGGCGCGGCGGATTGCATCGAGCAGCGCCTCGTCCCAGCGCCGCGCGACGGACCATTCGGGATGGCTGGCGGGCGCGGGACACGCGGACGCTTTCGCCTGCCACGGGCGGGCGATCGCGAGGCCGGAGGCGGCGACGACGATGACCACCATGGCAGCCACCAGCGCCATGCGCCTCGTGCGCCGAGCCGGCATGCCTGCAGCACCCCTCCACGAGCAGCGTCGCGTTCGACGCACATCTTTGCCCGGGTTGGATGGGGCCGGAAATCTCGGCGTCCCAGCCGGGCAGATCGGCCGCCCGTGCGGCGGCTTGACACCGCCTCACGCATGGTGGAGCCTATCACAGGCATTTGTGGGAGAGGTGCACAAACCCCTGATGATCCGCCGCGACGAGATCGGACAGCGGAGCGAGACGGTTCGGCGCGCCAACCTGAGCGCCATCGTCCGCGAGCTGCATGAACACGGGCCGCTGACGCGCTCCGAGCTCGTGTCGTGCACGGGTCTGACGCGCAGCGCCATCCGCGGCCTGATCGGCGAGCTGGCCGGCGCGACGCTTGTCAGCGAGCGACAGCCGGCGCCCCTGGGCACGCCCGGCAGGCCGTCGCCGCTCGTGCATCCCACACCCGACGCAGCCGTGGCGCTCGGTCTCGAGATTGCCGTCGATTTGCTCGCCGCCGCGACCGTCGGCCTGGGCGGCACGCTGTTCGACAGCAAGCGGGTCGATCGGCCCCGGGGCCATTCGAGCGTCGACGCGATCGCAAGCGACCTGGCCGAGCTGGCCGCCGGGCTCCGCCGCCGACGATCCTGGAACGGGCCCTTCGTGGGCGTTGGCGTTGCGGTCGTCGGGGTCGTACGGCGCACGGACGGCTTCGTGTCGATGGCGCCGAACCTGGGCTGGATCGATGTCCCGCTCGGAGACCGGCTCAGCCACGTGCTGGGCCCGACCGAGCCGGTTTCGGTCGCCAACGAGGCCGATCTCGGCGCGCTCGCCGAGCTACGGCGCGGCGCGGCCGTGGGCGCCGACGACGTGCTGTTCATCTCGGGCGAGGTCGGTGTCGGTGGTGGGCTTATCGTCGACGGGCGACCCCTGACCGGGATCGCCGGCTATGGCGGCGAGGTCGGGCACCTGCCCGTCAATCCCGGGGGCAGGCCGTGTCGCTGCGGCTCGGTCGGATGCTGGGAGACCGAGATCGGCGAGGGTGCCCTCCTGGCGCTGGCCGGCCATCCACCGGACGGCGGCCGGCGCGCGGTCGACGCGGTCCTGCGCGATGCCGCGGCAGGCTCGGGCCAGGCGCTCGCTGCCCTGGACCACGTCGGCCATTGGGTCGGGATCGGTCTCGCCGGCCTGGTCAACGTGCTCAATCCCCGCCTCATCGTGCTCGGGGGCCTGATGGGGCGCATTCACCCGTATGTGGCCGCGACCGTGGAGCGCGAGCTCGACGCACACGCCCTGGCCGCCCCGCGTAGCCTCGTTCGCGTCGTGCCGGCCAGGCTCGGGCTCGACGCGCCACTCATCGGCGCGACCGAGCTCGCATTCGAGCCGGTTCTCGCCGATCCGGCCGCGTGGCTCGCGACGCGCCCGCCTGTGGCCCATCTCGCGAGCGCGTGACGGTCATGCACGCACTGTCGACGACCATTCCATGCGGCGATCTCGCTCCGTCCGCGTCCTCCTCCAACGGACGGGACGGGGTCGCCGCACCGATCCGGCGTCCCGCGCACATGAGGAGGCGTACCGAGGGTTCCACGGCGAAGCTGGTCGGGCATCGGTCGGGCGGTGGCGCGCGCACTGCCGCCGGCCGAGGTGTCCGCGAGCCGTCGCTCGTCACCCGACTACCGGAGGCGAATTTGGCACTGAGGAGGGTGTTAGCCTAGCGCCTGTTTCGGTCGAGGGGTCTTCCCGGAATGGAGGAGGGTTGAAACGCATGTTCACTCGTCGAATTGCGGCACTCGCCGCAACAGCAGCGATCCTCGCTGCTGCCTGTAGCGGCTCATCGAGCCCGAGCCCGAGCAGCGGGGGCGGTGGCAGCGCGAGTGCCGCCCCCAGCGTCGTCCAGGCCAAGGACTGCACGGTCGGCGTGTCCTGGAACAACTACCAGGAAGAGCGCTGGGCCAAGTGGGATGAGCCGGCCATCAAGGACACCCTGACGGCGGCGGGCGCCAAGTACATCTCGAACGACGCCAAGTCGTCGGCCGAGACGCAGGCCACCAACGTCGAGAACCTGATCAGCCAGGGCGCGAAGGTCGTGATCATCCTGGCCCAGGACGGGACTGCCATCAAGCCGTCGGTCGCGGCCGCCCTGCAGGCCGGCGTGCCGGTCATCGCCTATGACCGCCTGATCGAAGATCCGGGCGCGTTCTACATCACCTTCGACAACGTCCTCGTCGGCAAGATGGAGGCCGAGGCCCTGCTGAAGGTCAAGGACTCCGGCAACTACGTCGTCATCAAGGGCAACAAGGCGGACGCCAACGCCGACTTCCTCCGCCAGGGCATGGTCCAGGCCGGTGTCCCCGACGTCGGAAAGTCGAGCGACAAGCTCAAGAACGTCGGTGAGACCTACACCGACAACTGGGATCCGTCGAAGGCCCAGACCGAGATGGAGCAGTTCCTGACGGCCAACGACAACAAGATCGACATCGCGTTCGTGGAGAACGACGGCATGGCCGGTGGCGCGATCGCCGCCCTCCAGGCCCAGGGTCTCGCGGGCACCGTGCCGGTCTCCGGCCAGGACGGCGATCAGGCCGCCCTCAACCGGGTCGCCCTCGGCACCCAGACGGTGGACATCTGGAAGGATGCCCGCCTGCTCGGCACGACGGCCGCCCAGGTCGCCGCCCAGCTGTGCAACGGGACGAAGGTCGACGCCGTCGCCGGCGCCGCCAAGTTCCACACCCCGGGCAACAACGACATCAATTCGATCCTCCTGAAGCCAGACCCGATCACCAAGGACAACCTCAAGGACGTCCTCGATGCGGGCTGGATCAGCAAGGCCGACCTGTGCCAGGGCGTGCCCGCAGGCAAGGTTCCGGACTGCGGCTAGCACTCGCCTAGCCCGTTATTCGCCCTGCGCCGGAACACCCGGCGCAGGGCGTTTCCTCATCAGGTTGGGGTGACCATGACCCAAGCCTCGACGATGAGTCAGGACACGAACCGCGACGAGCCGCGTCGCCGCTCCGTCGGTTCGCTGCTGGCGGCCACGGAGTTCGACGTCCGGCTGCTCGGGATGATCGTGGCGCTCGCCGTCATCTGGATCGGATTCAACATCCTGTCCGGCGGCAGCTTCCTGACACCCCGAAACCTCTGGAACCTGTCGGTCCAGAGCTCGGCCATCGCCATCATGGCGACCGGCATGGTGCTCATTATCGTGTCGCGCAACATCGACCTCTCGATCGGGTCGATCCTCGGTCTGACCGGCTACACGATGGCCATGGTGCAGGCCGTCTGGATCCCGTCCACGCTGGGACTCGGGCTCGACCAGCCCTATACCTGGATCATCGCGCTCATCGTGGGCATCGCAGTCGGGGCGCTGGTCGGCGGCATCCAGGGCGTCATCGTCGGCTACGGTGGCGTGCCGTCGTTCATCGTCACACTGGGCGGGCTCCTCATCTGGCGCGGCCTCATCTTCCAGCTCCAGTCCGGGCAGACCATCGCCCCGCTCGACCGGACCTTCTTCACCCTCGGCGGCGGCCTGCCGACCGGCTCGATCGGCGAGCTCGCGAGCTGGATCGTCGGTCTCGTCGCCTGCGTCGCGATCGTGGTCTCGCTCGTCAACAGCCGTCGACGTCGCCAACGCTATGGCTTTCCGGTCCGGGTGATGTGGGCCGAGGTGACGCTCGGGTCGCGGGCTGTCTCGCCGCCCTGGCGGCGGTGTGGGTCGCCAACAACTACTTCCTGCCGACGACCCTCGCCCACGCGTACGCAAAGGCCCACAACATCACGGTTCCTCCGGGTGGCCTCAACGTCGCCGATCGGAATTGCCTACCCGGTGTTCATCATGATCGGCGTCGCGATCGTCATGTGGTACGTGGCCACGCCAACGGCGCTTTGGCCGCTATGTGTACGCCTATGGCGGCAATCCCGAGGCGGCCGAGCTAGGCCGGCATCATACCAAGCGGATCGTCGTCGGGACGTTCGTGATCATGGGCATCCTGGCCGCGTCAGCGCCGCGATTCAGACCGCGCGGCTCAACTCGGCCGTCACGAGCCTGGGCTTCCAGAACGAGCTCGACACGATCGCCGCGGCGGTCATCGGCGGCACGTCCTTCTCGGGCGGCGTGGGCACGATCCCCGGCGCCATCCTTGGTGCCGTGGTCATGCAATCCCTGCGCTCGGGGATGCTGCTGCTCAACGTCGACTCGCCGCAAGCAGGACATCGTCGTGGGCATGGTCCTGGTCGCGGCCGTCGGGCTCGATCCTTCCTGCGCCGGAGGGCGAGCACATGAGCGGGCAACCGATGACCGATGCGACCCAGCCGGCGCCGGCCCCCGGCCAGGTCGGTGCCCCGTCCACGGCACCATTCGTCGAGATGCATGACATCAGCGTGTCGTTCGGCGGTGTCCATGCCGTCGTGACTGTCCGTGGACCTCCACCCGGGCGAGGTCGTGGGCCTCGTCGGCGGCAACGGCGCGGGCAAGTCCACCCTTATGCGCGCGCTGTCCGGCGCCCGTCCCCCGGACTCGGGCAGGATCGTCGTGGACGGCAAGACGGTCTCGATCGGCAACCCCCGAGATGCCAAGGCACTCGGCATCGAGACGATCTACCAAACCCTCGCGCTGGCCGACAACATCGACGCGCCGGGCAACGTGTTCCTCGGCCGCGAGCTGACGTCGGTCTCGGGCTCGCTCGACTACGCGGGCATGGAGTCGGCCACGCGCAACGTGATGGGCCGGCTCAACCCACGCTTCCAGAACTTCAAGACCGCGGTGAAGTCGCTGTCGGGCGGCCAGCGCCAGGGCGTTGCCATCGCGCGGGCGGTCCATTTCAACGCCCGCATCCTGATCATGGACGAACCCACCGCCGCGCTCGGCCCGGCCGAGACCACGCAGGTTCGGAACCTGATCCGCCAGCTCAAGACCGAAGGCCTTGGCATCTTCCTCATCAGCCACGACATCCATGACGTGTACGACCTGTCCGATCGGATCAGCGTCATGTATCACGGCCGGATCGTCGACACGGTCCACAAGGGCGACGTCGACACGGATGCGATCCTGGCCATGATCATCCTGGGCAAGAAGCCCGGCGAGGTCACCGAGACCGAGCTCGCCGAGATCCGCGGCTAGCCCCTCGGGAGCTCGGCCAGGCGCGGAAAGACGGGCGCAAGGGCCGGATACAGTCCACGGTAGATGGCGTGGCCCTCGCGATAGAACGCGGTGTCGGGGCCCGGCGCCGCACTCGGTGTCGCGCTCACGAGCGCGGCGGTGGCCGCCGCGACGGTGGGGTGCCAACGAGCGCCGACGGCGGCCAGCAGCCCCGCGCCGTACGCCGCGCCCTCGGTGGTGCTGACCGTCGCGATCTCGGCCTCGAGCACGTCGGCGAGGATCTGGCGCCAGAGCGGTGACGCCGTGCCGCCGCCCGACGCCCGGATCTGGGCCGGCGCGGGCATGCCGGCGGCGAGCATCAGATCGAGCCCGTCGCGCAGCCCGTATGCCACGCCCTCGAGCACGGCCCTGGTCAGGTGGCGCCGATCGTGCGCGAGCGTCAGACCGACGAACGCTCCGCGGGCCATCGGGTCCGGGTGCGGGCTCCGCTCGCCGCTGAGATACGGCAGGAACAGGAGGCCGTCACTTCCGGCCGGAACCTCGGCTGCCGACGCCGCCAGCTCGCCGAACGGCAGCCCGGGCGCGAGGGCGTCCCGGAACCAGCGCAGGCTGCCGGCGGCCGAGAGCATGACCGACATCATGTGCCAGCGCTCCGGCACGGCATGGCAGAACGCGTGGACCCGGCCGAGCGGCTCGTACAGGGGTCGATCGGTCGCGGCGAACACGACGCCGGAGGTGCCCAGCGAGAGGGCCACGGTCCCGACGTCCACCGCTCCGACGCCGACCCCGCTGGCGGCCTGGTCGCCACCGCCGGCGACGACGGGCGTGCCCGCGACGAGTCCGGTCGCGGCCGCTGCCGCGGGCGTGACCCTGCCCGTGACCACCGGGCCCTCCCATGTCGGGGGCAGCCAGCGCGGGTCGATGCCGAGCGCGTCGACGACCTCGGGCGACCAGTCGCGTGCGGCCAGGTCGAAGAGCAGCGTGCCCGGCGCCGTCGGCCTTGTCCATCGCGTACTCGCCGGTGAGCCGCAGAGCGAACGTAGTCCTTCGGCAGCAACACGTGCGCGACGCGCCGCCAGACGTCGGGCTCGTGCGTCGCGCACCCAGACGAGCTTGGGCGCGGTGAAGCCGGTCAGGGCGTCGTTGCCGGTGATCGCGACGAGTCGCTCGGGACCGCAGCACGGCGCGGATCAGCGTCGCATTCGGCAGCCGTGCGCTGGTCGTTCCACAGAATCGCCGGGACGGAGCACGCGGTCGGCCTCGTCGAGCAGGACCGCCCCGTGCATCTGACCGGTGAGCCCGATCGCAACGACGTCGTCGCCCGACGACGCCGGCGGCCAGACGCGGGCGGATCCGATCGCCACCTGTGTGGCGTCCCACCACAGGCCGGGATCCTGCTCGCTCCACAGCGGACGCGGCACGTCGAAGGGATAGGCCGAGGCGCCGACTGCCACGACGGCTCCCGCACCGTCGATGAGGACGGCCTTGGTGGCCGTGGTGGAGACGTCGATGCCGAGGACGTACGCCATGGCGTGCCCCTCGCGTCGCCGGCTAGCGGCCGCTGCCGGCCCTCTCGGCGGCTCGTGCCCCTTCCACCGACCACACGTGCTCGTTGACGATGTTCTCGTACAGCTCCTGCTGGCCCGACCTGGGCTGCGGGTCGATCTCGCCCGCGGTGACCCGCGCACCGAGCGTGCGAGGAGACGCGTCGCCGGCGAGGATCGAGCGCCCGAGCTCGTCCTCGCCAGCCCGCGTAGCGGTCGCGGCGCAACTGGTCGAGCCGGTCGCCTTCGATCATGGCCGCGGCGGCCAGGAGTGAGCGCGCGAGGGTGTCCATGCCGCCGATATGGGCATGGAACAGGTCGGTCCGATCCATGCTCTGGCGGCGGAGCTTGGCGTCGAAGTTGAAGCCGCCGCGTCGTGAAGCCGCCGCCACGCAGGATCTCGAGCAGCGCCAGCGACAGCTCGTCGACCGAGTTCGGGAACTGGTCGGTGTCCCAGCCGTTCTGGTAGTCGCCGCGGTTGGCGTCGACGCTGCCGAACATGCCCGTTCGCCACCGCGTAGCGACCTCGTGCTGGAAGCTGTGGCCGGCCAGCGTGGCGTGGTTCGTCTCGAGGTTGAGCTTGTATTCCCCCGCCAGGCCGTGGCGAACGAGGAAGCCATGGACGGTGGCCGCGTCGAAGTCGTACTGGTGCTTGGTCGGCTCCATGGGCTTGGGCTCGATCAGCAGCGTGCCCTGGAACCCGATCTTGTGCTTGTGCTCGGCGACCATCGTGAGGAACCGCCCGAGCTGCTCGTCCTCGCGGCGAAGGTCGGTGTTGAGCAGCGTCTCGTAGCCCTCACGGCCGCCCCACAGCACGTAGTTTACACCGCCCAGGCGATGCGTGGCCTCGAGCATCGACCTGACCTGGGCGGCCGCGTACGCGAACACCTCGGGGTCGGGGTTCGTCGCCGCACCGGCCGCGTAGCGCGGGTGCGCGAACAGGTTCGCGGTGCCCCACAGGAGGCGCATGCCGGTCCGTTCCATGTGCCCCGCAATGCGGTCGACGGCCGCATCGAGGTTGGCCTGGGTCTCGGCGTACGTGTGGCCCTCGGGCGCCACGTCACGATCGTGGAAGCAGAAGAACGGAATGCCGAGCTTGCCGAGGAACTCGAACGCGGAGTCGATCTTCGCTGCTGCGGCAGCCATGGGCTCGAGACCCGGTGCGAGCCAGGGTCGGTCGAAGGTGCCCGACCCGAACACGTCCGAACCCGGCCAGTTGAACGAATGCCACAGGCAGACGGCGATCCGGAGCTGATCCTCCATGCGCTTGCCGAGGACGAGCCGATCGGGCTGGTAGACCTTGAACGAGAGCGGATCGGTGGATTCCAGCCCACCGAACGGGATCGGCCCCGGGACGTCACCGAAGAACTGCTCGCTCACGCCTGCTCCTCCCGTGCCCGCGCGGCCATGGCGCGGCTCGCGACCGCCGCGGCTAGTTTGTGCGAGCGTATCACATACATTTGTCAACAACTAGCACAAACACCGCACGGGCGCTCGACCTTGGCCCTTACCCAATGCCAGGCCGGAACTGCTGCCCGCTGCGGCAGGAACTCGTGGTGGGCGCCGGGCCCGGGCCCAGCGTCCCGGGCTCGTAGCCTCCACCCGGCCACGTATGCATCCATCGACTCTAGGAGCCACTCGTTCGCCGATTGATGCGCCCCGCGACTGAGACTGATGGACGCCGTGGTCGTCTCATTCCGCTCGTGCATGAAATCGCCCGGTCAACGATCCGTAGAGTCGCCCGGTGCATGAGGCGGGCGTCGGGGTCGCTTCGGCCCCGTTGCGGCGTCGCCCGGACGCGACTACTCCCCGATCACCGCCCAGAGGAAGCCCATCATGATGAACACGCCCGTGAACAGGGCGATGAGGGCAAGGCCGCCGTAAGGCGAGTTGGCGCCCTCGTGCGGCACGAGCTGGAGACCGATCCCGAACACGACCGCCCAGCCGACAAAGGCGAGCCCGAACGCCACCTTGGCATTCACGCCGGTCACCATCCGGACCCAGCCGCGCGGCCGGCCCTCCGCGGACATCATCGACCGGAGGAGCAGGTACACCATGCCGGCCGAGATGCCGACGGCGATGGCGAAGATGACCATCGTCTGGATGCTCTGGAACGGCGCGAGGAGGAGCTGCACCGAGGGCCTCCACGTTCGAGCTGGGGCGCTGCCCGGGATGGCGTCGGAGCCTCCCGCACACCCGATGAAGACGGCCGAATGCTAGCAGGTCCGTCTGGGTCTGGAGGCCGATCGCGCCAGGTGGGCTTCAGCGGACGGCTCGGTCCCAGCCCGCGGTCCATCGCCCGGCTACCATGATCGTGATGTTCCCGTCCCGATCGCCGTCGTGCGACGCTGCCCGCAGAATGCCGGCGCGCGCGGCCGCCCGGGCCGGCCGATGCAGGCTCGGCCCATCCAGCCGCGTGCCATCGACCCACGACACCCCGAGCGGATGAGTCCCTTCGAGCGGCTGGGTCGGCTCGCCTTCCGTCACCCGTGGCGGGTGATCGGCGCATGGATCGCTGTCCTGTTGGTGGCCGCCCTCTTCGCGCCGCGGGTCGCGGGCGCCCTGCGGGCCGGTGGCTTCAACCTGGCCGACCTCGAGTCCTCGCGCGCCGGGGCCGTGCTCGAGGACGAGCTCGGGCTGCCCTCGTCGGGTGTCGTCGTCATGTACGAGGCGACCGGGTCGGACCTGGCCGGGTCGGCGGCCTTCGAGGCGGCCGCGGCCGACGCCGTCAGCCATGTTCCTGGCCTGCCGCACGTGCTCGGCATCCGGTCGCATGTCACCGACCCGCGTCAGGTCTCGGCCGACCGCCATACCGCCTACGACGTGGTGGCCCTCGACCTCTCGCCCGACAATTCACCCCAGGCCCTGCCCGAGCTCGAGACCGCGCTGCGGCATCCGGCTGGGATCAGCGTCGCGCTGGCCGGCGGTTCCACCTTCTATCGCGACGTGCAGCTCGTGTCCGAGGAGGACCTGCGGCGTGCGGAGCTCGTGTCGCTGCCGCTCGCCGCCCTCGCGCTCCTGCTCGTGTTCGGGTCGGTCGTGGCGGCCGGAGTGCCGCTCGTCGTCGGCGGAGCGACCGTGGTCACGGCCCTCGCGCTCATCTTCGGCGTCGCGTCGGCGACGCCGATGAGCATCTTCGTGCTCAATCTGGCCGACCCTTCTCGGGCTCGGACTGGGCGTCGACTACTCGCTGCTCATGACCAGTCGATTCCGCGAGGAGCTGGCGATCCGAGGCCTCACCCGCCAGGCCCGGGGCGCACGTCCGGCCGACATGCCGAACGGATCGGATACGGCCGGCGACGGGCCCGACGAGCGCCTGGCGATCGAGGATGCACTCGCCGTGACCGTCGCCACCGCCGGGCGTGCAGTCTTCTTCAGCGGGTCTGACGGTGCTGCTCGGCCTGCTTGGCCTGGTCCTGTTCGAGTTCATGATCCTGCGCTCGGTCGGGATCGCCGGCGCCGTCGTGGTCGGCTGTGCCGTCAGCGCCGCCCTGACCCTGTTGCCCGCGGTGCTGGCCGTGCTCGGTCCGCGGGTCGACGCGCTGGCCGTCCGGTCGGTCACCGTCCGCCGACACCGGGGAGGGGCGCTGGGCGCGCCTGGCGCGTGCGGTCATGCGCCATCCGATCGCCGTCCTCGTGCCGACGCTGGCCGTGCTGTTGGTCCTGGGCTCGCCGTTCCTGCGGGTCCATTTCAACGCGCCCGACGCGACGATCCTGCCGCCCGTCGGTGCCGTCGCGAGCCGCGTTCGATCGCCTCACCCAGCAATTCGGCGAGGGTGAATTCGCGCCCTCGCTGCTTGCCATTCGGACGAAGGGACCGGCCACATCGGCGGCGAACGTGGCCGCCCTGTACGACTACTCGCGCAGGCTTGCGGCGGATCCGCGGATCCGACGGGTGGACGGGCTGGTCGACGTCGATCCGCGCCTGCGACTCGACCAGTACCAGCTCCTGTACTCGAACCCAGGCGGTCCGCCCGACCGGTTCGTCCAGGCCGCGCTCCAGGCCACGACCCGCGGCGACCTGACGGTCTTCACGCTGACGACGCCGTACGGTCCGAACCGCGACGAGGCGCGCGCCCTCGTCGCCGACCTGCGCTCGGGCTCGGGTCCGCTCGCGCCCCCTGCCGGCACGAGCGTGCTCGTCGGCGGTGGCGCGGCCGACGTGACCGACGTCGTGTCGCGCATCGGTACCGACTTCCCGCGTACCGCGCTGTTCATCGTGATCACGACCTATCTCGTGCTCTTCCTGCTGCTGCGCTCGGCCGTCCTGCCGGCCAAGGCCCTGGTCATGAATAGCCTCTCGATCGTCGCCAGCTTCGGGGCGCTCGTGTGGATCTTCCAGGAGGGCAACCTGTCCGCGCTGCTCGGCTTCCAGCCGCTGGGGTTCGTCGAGACGAGCCAACCCGTGATCCTGTTCTGCGTGCTGTTCGGGCTGTCGATGGACTACGAGGTGTTCCTGCTGACACGCATGAAGGAGGCCTGCGACCGGACCGGCGACAACCGCGAGGCCGTGGCCCGCGGGCTCGAGCGGAGCGGCCGGATCGTGACCTCGGCGGCGCTCATCGTGGTCGTCGTGGCGGGCTCGTTCGCGTTCGCCGACATCGTCCTGATCAAGGCGCTCGGGCTGGGCATGGCCATCGCTGTCGCCCTCGACGCGACGGTCGTGCGGGCGCTGCTCGTGCCGGCCACGATGCGGCTCATCGGTCGCTGGAACTGGTGGCTGCCGGCGCGCCTCGAGCGGGCCCTGGCCGGACGCCTGCCACGGACCGAGGCCGAGGTCGAGGCGGCGCTCCGATGAGCCGCGCCCACCGCCGGCGCAGCGCTCGTCGTCAGGCTGCTGGCCGTCGTCGCCGTGGTTGCGACCGTCGCCGGGTGTACCGGCGGCCCGATTCTCGCGAACCCACCGGTCGAGCGCCCGATCACACCGCCGTCGCCGTCGGCGAGCCCGCGGCCGGCCGATCCACAGCCGATCCGATTTCCCCGCGACGACGCACCGCACGATCGGCTGACCGAGTGGTGGTACTACACCGGCCACGTCAGCACGACGTCCGGCCGCCGGTTCGGATTCGAGTTCGTCATCTTCCGAGCCGAGCGCGGCTCGTTCCCGGTCACCTGGGCCTCGCATCTGGCGCTCACCGACGAGGCCGGCCGGCGGTTCGTGTACGCGCAGCGAAGCGAGGTGGGACGCGCAGGTCGATCTGTCGCCGAGCAGCGCCACGGGTGCCTCCGGCTTCCGCTTCGCGCTGGCCGGCGACGCTCGCGCTCGGGACGCCCTGGCGGATGGAACGCGAGCATGGCTCGGATCGCCTCTCGGCCGGCGCGACCGCGTCGGAGACCCGCGTCGGCCCGCCAGCGACCTCCGACGCAGCCCCCGAGCCGGCTCCCGGACGGGTTCGCCATCGACCTGCGCCTCGCTGGCGGAGACACCGTGCTCCACAACACCAACGGCTGGATCGACTTCGGCACGTCCGGCGGCTCGTACTACTACTCCCGTCCGCGACTCGCGGCGAACGGTCAGGTGCGTCTCGACGATCAGACCATTCACGGTCACGGGCACGGCCTGGTTCGATCACCAGTGGGGCGACTTCATCGCGGTCGGCGGTGGCTGGGATTGGTTCGCGGTCAACCTCGCCGACGGCACCGACATCACCCTCTCGATCGTGCGCGATGACCGCGGTCGGGCGGTCCTCGACTACGGCACGCTCGTCTCGAACGGAGCGACCAGCCACCTGCCGGGTGGCGCCTTCGTCGTGACCGTGACCGACCACTGGACGAGCAGCGCGACCGGCATTCGGTACCCATCCGGCTGGACGGTCGCGATCCCGGGCCAGGACCTGCGCATCGATCTCACGCCAACCGTTCCCGGCCAGGAGCTCGACACGCGACCGACCACCGGCGTCATCTACTGGGAGGGCTCGCAGGACGTCCGCGCGACGCGCCTCGGGGGCACGCGGGCTCAGCCGCTCGCCGGCCAGGCGTACGTGGAGCTGACGGGCTACGGACCCTAGCGGCTGACGGAGCTAGGGCCCGGCGGCCAACATTGCCGGCAGGGTCACACCGGCCACGCGGGCGAACGCGTGCAGGTCTGCGTCGATCGCGTCGAGCCCGTCGAGCACGGCCAGCGTCGTGGCCCCCGCCGACCGGTACGCCGCCGTGTTGCTGACCGATGCCGCCAGACCGTCCGTGGCGGCACTTCGCACGGCCTGGTAGAAGCCCTGCAGCTCCGAGCGGATGGCCGCCGCGGCGGGCCAGCCCACGAGCCGCGTGGCCAGGTCGGAGGCGATCGCCGCATCGGAGTTGACCGATCGGACCGCGTCCGCGAGCACGATCCCGTCGGCCGCCTTCGAGGCCAGGAGGTGGCGCAGTGCGCTCGCGTCGGTGGCCAGGTGCAAGTGGATGGCCGGCAGCTGGGACATCGCGGCGAGCGCCGGTCCGGGTGCGGCGGGCGTCAGGAGGGCCGTCGCAGGGGCTGTCGGGCTGGGGCCGGCCGTGCTCGTCGCGCCCGATTCCGCGGGCAGCGTACCGGCGCCGTTTGATCCCGAACCGCCGCCCGTCGTGCGCGCCGGCTGGAACGCGCTCGCGACACCGGCGCCGAGGAGCATGCCAAGGACCACGCCGAGGGCGATGAACGTCGATGCCCGTCGCATGGGCACGCCGATGATGAAACGCGTGCCACAGCCCGAACAGCGGCCCGATCCGGCGACGATCGGCCGACCACAGACCGGGCAGCCGATCACGACCATGTCCGGGTCGCCGATCGGGAGCGGCTCCGCCGGCAACTCGTCGATCGGTCCACGGCTCCGGCGCCGGGACGCGGCGCGGCCGCGGGTCGTAGAGATTGCCATCGTCAGCGCTGCTCCAGGGTCGACAGGCGGCCTGATGGCACCCAGGCGATGCAGCCGGCCGTTATCGCAGTCTAGGAAGGGTGGCCCGGGCGATCAGCCCGACGAAGGTCCCACACGCGGGCAGGACCGACAGACGGACGGCCCGCGCCGAGCATGCCATCCGGCGCGCGATTCGGGGCGACAGGCCCGTTGACCGCAGCGCATTCCGAACGGACACTCCAGGCGATGCGACTGGAACTGACCCGCCGAGCCGACTATGCCATCCGGATCATGGTCGACCTCGCGATCTCCGACCCGACCCGGCCGCGCAGCGCCCGCCGGATCGCCGAGCACATGACGATCCCGAAGCTGTTCGTCGCGCAGGTGATGCGCGACCTGGTCGGGGCGGGCTTCGTGACCGCCACGGCCGGCCGGCATGGCGGATACCAGCTCGCGCGCCCGGCCGACAGCATCGACCTGCTCGCCATCATCGAGGCGGCCGAAGGTGACGCACGTCGCCTCGAGTGCGTCCTGCGCCAGAGCCCATGCGGACGTGACGGCTACTGCGTCGTCCACGACGTGTTCGCGCGTGCCCAGGACAAGCTGCTCGATGAGCTCGCCTCGTCGACGATCGCCGACACCGCCCAGGAGCTCGCCGCGGCCGGGGTTCAGACCGCCTGAACTCGGGCCTGGCGTCGACGCGCGAGCGGGCGTGGCGTCGCCCGACGAGGCCAATGGGCCATGCGTTCAACTTCGTGGGCCACGGCGCGGTCGGGATCTTCGAGTCCGGCGACGGCGATCCGACGAGCTAGGCGCGAGGGTCTCGCGGCGTGGCTAGGACGCCTCGGGCGGTGGCTGCCGCAGCCAGACCACGAACGCGACCACGAAGCGCAGCACGAGAGACAGGCCGTAGGACGTGCACCACACGCACACGGCCTTGATCACGAATACCTGCAGGTACAGGAAGTACACCTCGAAGATCACGCCGGCCAGCGACAGGCCGTAGTGCGCGAGCAGGAGCGCGTAGAGGTCCGTCTTCCACCATGCCAGCGCGAGGCTGAGGAGCAGGAGCGACAGCCCGACGCCGTACACCGCGACGGGGATGCCGGCGATCCGGCTATACGAGCTCGTTGCGACCGTCTCGCAGCCGTGCAGCGGGCCGCACGTCGGGACCCCACCACCGACCTCGACGATCGCCAGGTACGACGCGATACCCAGGCCGATCACGTCCAGGACCGCAAGGATGAGGCCCGGATGAACGCCGAACAGGCGTCGCGCCGGGACGCGCCGCATCACGGGCTCGACGCGGACGGGCTCGGGCTGCTCACGGCGCTCGGCGAAGCGCTGCCGCCGGCACTCGGTGCGGCCGACGCGATGACACTGCGCAGGTAGGTCGCGAGCGTCTCGTACGAGGGCAGGCCGACGTTCTTGACGCCGTTGATCACGAGCGTCGGGGTCTGGGTGAAGCCCTGCGCGACCGCCGCGTTCGTCACCGTTGCCGCCTGGGCCTGCTTCTGGCCGGTCGCCATGCAGCTGTCGTAGCGGGTCATGTCCAGGCCGGCCGCCTCCGCGATCGCGCGCAGGCGCTCGACGCGGAACCCGCCTTCGTTCTCGCCGCTCTGATTGGCGTAGATCCAGTCGTGGAACGCCCAGTACTTGCCCTGATCGGCGGCGCACGCCGCGGCCGCCCACGCGTCGACGGACTCGCTCGTGCCGCGGTCCAGGAACGCGACGTCGTGACTCACGATCCGCACCTGGCCGGTCTCGACGAACGCGTCGATGACCTTGGGCTCGACGGTCGTCACGAGCTCACCGCAGATCGGGCACTGGTAGTCCTCGTACACCTCCATCGTCACCGGCGCGTCGGCCTTACCGAGGGTCTTGCCGTCGGCCAGATCGGTCGGCGTGGCCGACCCCGGCTGGATGAGCCCGAACGGGTTCTCGGACGTGGCAGGTGCGCCGCCGGGCTTCTGGTTGAGGATCACGGCGCCCCCGACGATGACTGCACCGACGAGGACGAACACGGCCGTGATGAGCACCATCGGCGAGCGCCAGACCGGTGTCGACTCGCGACGCCGCTCGACCTCGCGGCGGGCCAGTCGCTCCTCGCGACGGCGCTCACGGCGACTGTTTGCCGACGGAAGGGGGGTTCGTGACTGGCTCAGGGTCGGATACCTCGGTGAGACCGAGCGGCTTGCTCTCGTCGCCCGGTCAGTCTCGACGGCGCACCCGAAGCCCGACAGGGCCGGAGCGATCACCCACCACGGGCCGTTCGGCCGGGTGGGCGGCAGCGCGCGCCGAGAATGCGACGGTGAATTCGGGCCAAGGATACCAGCCGTCCCGAGGGCACTTCGACCACGGCCCGATTGGGGACCGATGTGGCTTCCGCTACCCGGAGATGAACTCCGCCCCGTCGACGCCGATCACGTTGCCGCTGATCCAATCCGAATCGCCATCGGACAGGGACACGATCGCCTGGGCGACGTCGGCGGTCGTGGTCAGTCGCCCGTGGGGATTGCGGGCGAGCGTGATCTCGACCATGCGCGCCGCCTCGGGGATCTTGCGCAGAGCGGGCGTATCGGTCACGCCGGCCCGAATCGCGTTGACGGCGATCCCGATTCGCGGCGCGCGAACTCCATCGCGAGCTGGCGGCAGTGCGATTCGAGCGCCGCCTTGGCGGCCGACACGACGCCGTACGAGGGCACCATGCGCGACGAGCCCTCGGAGGTCATCGCGTAGATCTTCGAGCCGGCCTCGAGGAAACCGCCGCGCCACAGGTCCTGGACCCAGTACACGAGGCTGTTGGCCATGACGTCGAGGGTCATCTCCATCTTCTTGCGGTCGACGCCGCCTTTCGGGTCATCGGCCAGGAACGGCACGAGGGAGCCGAAGGCGAGCGAGTGCATGACGACACGCACGTACGGCTGCGCGCCCTCGGCACGACGCTCCTCGAAGCGAGCCCGAAGGGCCGTCAGCGCATCCACGCGCTTGGCATCGTCGGCCGCGTTCATGTTGATGAACAGAGCCTCGGATCCAGCTGCGGAGATGCGGGCCTTGACGTCCTCGACGTGCTCCAACGCGGCCCGGAAGTCGAGGTGAATCCCGCAGATTCGGTAGCCGGCATGCGCCAGCGCGACGGCCGTCGCCTCGCCCATGCCGGACGAGGCGCCGAGGATGAGCGCCCAGCGCTCGCGTGTGTCGGTCATGCGACCCTCCAGAGTGGCTCGGGCGCAGCGCAGCCTAGCAGCGGCGGCAGCCCGACCGCGGGCAGCCGATGCAGACCTGCATGCCCGCGCAATGTCGGGCCTTCCGGACCGATCCGCTCGGCACTGGTCGCGGACGCTCCGGACTCGGTACCCTCGGTGCATCATGGCCGACCTGTCGTTCCAGCAGATCGTCGCCCTGCTGGCGCCGATCGTCGTCATCCAGTTCGGGTTGATGATCGCGGCACTGATCGACCTCGAGCGTTCGGAGCGACGGGTCCGGGGCGACAACAAGCTCGTGTGGGCCCTGATCATCGTGTTCGTCAACCTGATCGGGCCGATCCTGTACTTCGTGGCTGGGCGCGAGGAAGCATGACCATCGATACGGCCCCCGTCGCCGCGATCTCGACGCACGGCCTGACCAAGCGCTTCGGGCCCGTCCTCGCGCTCGACGGCCTGACCCTTGACGTGCCCGCCGGGTCGATCTTCGGCCTCCTGGGCCCAAACGGCGCTGGCAAGACGACGACCATTCGGATCCTGACCGGCCTCGCTCGCCAGACGGGCGGCAGCGCGACGGTCGCCGGGATCGAGGTGGGCATCGACCGGCCCGACCTGCGCCGCAAGCTCGGCTATCTCGACCAGGATCCTCGCTTCTACGCCTGGATGACCGGTCGCGAACTGCTCGAGCTGGTCGGCCGCCTGTACGGACTCGACGAGCACGATCTCCGGCAGCGGACGGCCGAGGTCCTCGAGCAGGTCGGCCTCACGGCCGCCGCCGGCCGCCGCATCGGCGGCTATTCGGGCGGCATGCGCCAGCGACTCGGCATCGGGCAGGCGCTCCTGCACCGGCCCGAGATCGTCATCCTCGACGAGCCTGTCAGCTCGCTCGATCCCGAGGGTCGACGCGACGTCCTCGAGCTCGTCGCCGGCCTGCGGGCGACGGCGACGGTGGTCTTCTCGACCCACGTCCTGGCCGATGTCGAGCGCGTCTGCGACCGGATCGCAATCCTCGATCGCGGACGGCTCGTGACCGAGGCCCCGCTCGAGGATCTCCTCTCCCAGCATGCCCGCCCGGTCTTCCGCCTCGTGCCAGCGACAACGGGTCAGGCTGGCGTGCCCGCGCTCATCGAGGCCCTCGAGGCCGCGCCGTGGACGTCGGCGGTTCAGGCCGAGCCGCACGAGATCCGGGTCATGGTCAGCGACGAACCGGCCGCGAGCCGCTCCATCCTGCCCGTCGTGGTCGCCAACGGCGTCGCCCTCGAGTCGTTCGAACGCGTGCGCCCCACGCTCGAGGACGTGTTCCTCGAGCTCGTCGGGCCCCCGAGCACGGAGGAGCTCGACGGCCGTGGCTTCCTCCGGCCCCGCCAGATCGCGGGCGCCGTCGAGGGTCCCGCGGGCTGGATCCCCCCGGAGCCTCGCGGATGAGCGGCTTTCGCGCCCTCCTGGGCAAGGAGCTCCTCGAGCAGTGGCGGACCCTGCGCCTGCCGCTCGTGGCCGCCGTGTTCCTGCTCGTGGGCCTCTCGTCACCGCTCCTGGCACGCTTCACCCCGGAGATCATCAAGGCCGTCGGCGGCGACCAGTTCGTCATCCAGCTGCCGATCCCGACCGCGGCCGACGCGGTCGCCCAGCTGCTCAAGAACCTCGGCCAGTTCGGCGCGCTCACGGCGATCATCCTGGCGATGGGCGCGGTCGCCACCGAGAAGGACCGCGGCACGGCAGGGCTGGTGCTCACCAAGCCGGCCTCGCGCGCGGCGTTTCTGGCGGCCAAGCTCGTGGCCATCGCCGTGACCCTCGGCGTCGGTGTCGCGGTCGCGGCCGCCGGCGCATGGTTCTACACGCTCGTGCTGTTCGAGCTCCTGCCGGTCGGCGGCTTCGCCGCCTCCGCGGTCGTGCAATGGCTGGAGCTCGTTGCGTTCGCGTCGGTGACGTTCCTCGGCAGCACGCTCACCCGCTCCGCGGTCGCGGCGGCCGGCCTAGGCGTGGCCGCGTTCATCGTGCTCGGCATCCTGAGCGTCCTGCCGAATGTGGGGCCGTACCTGCCCACCGGGCTCGGCACCCCGGCCATGGACCTGGCGATCGGACGAAGCGGCGAGCCGATCGTGGGGCCCATCGTCGCCGTCCTCGCATTCGTCGCGGTCATGGCCGGCCTCTCGTGGCTGGCCTTCCGCCGCCAGGAGCTGTAGTCCTCGGGCCGGCTCAGGTGCCGGGGCTCGGGTACGGGGGCAGAGGGCCGGGGCTCGGATACCGCGGCTTCGAGTGCCGGGGCTCGGCACCCAAGCGTGATGTCGCTCAGCCGACGGCCACGATCAGCGCTACGAGGCCGGCGAGCGTCGGGACGACGACCTGCGCGCCGGCCCCGGTGAGCACCATGGCGGTCACGGCCGAGCCCGCGGTCACGCCGACGGCGAGCATCCCCGCGGCCACCGCCGAGACCATGTCCCACGTCGAGTCGCCCACGTACCAGCAGCTCGCCGGCTCGACGCCCACCTCGCGCGCGGCCAGGAGCAGCATGTCGGGCTCGGGTTTGGCGCGCTCGACGTGGCTGCCGTCGATGACCATCGGCTCGACGCGGAGTCCCAGGGCCCGGATCGACGTCGCCACCTGCTCGCGCCGGCTCGACGTGGCAATCGCCCAGCCGATACCGCGCCCCTCGAGCGCGGCCACCACCTCGCTGACGCCGGGCAACGGAGTTGGCTTCTGGTTCCGCCGCTCGAACTCGGCGCCCGACACGCGGTCGAGCTCGCCCATGTCGCTCGTGTCGAGATCGCGGCCCGAGGCGGCGGCGACGTCATGTGCGAGTCTGCGGCCGTCGATGCCGATGAGCGGCGCGATCTGCTCGTGCGTGGCCGGGATCCCAAACCGCTTGAACGCGGCCAGCCAGGCCTCGATGCGGATCCCGACCGTGTCGACGAGTGTGCCGTCGAGATCAAACAACACCGCGGCCGGCACCGGCCGACGGCCGGCGGAGGGCGGCGGCGTGCGGTCCTCGAGCATTGCCACAGGATAGGGTGACCGATCGTGCCGGCAGCCCGTCAGGAGACGCCGTCGTCTCGCAACCGCGCGATCTCGTCGGGCCGGTAACCGAGCTCGAGCAGGATCTCGTCGGTGTGCTCGCCGAGGAGCGGGGGCGGTTGTCGGATCGAGACCGGCGTGGCGGACAGGCCGAACGCCGGCCGCACCTGGTCGACGCGACCCAGGCGCGGGTGCTCGAGCGGCACGCGCTCACCGAGGGCCACGGCCTGCGGCGAGGCGAACGCCGAGACGACATCCTCGATGGCGCCGACCGGAACCTCGCCGGCGCGCAGACGCTCGAGCCAGACCGCCGAGGGCTCGCGCGACAGCCGCTCCGAGAGGATCGCCCGGAGCGCCGGCCTGTTCTCGACCCGCCCGCCGTTCGTTGCAAAGCGCTCGTCGGCGACGAGCTCGGGCAGCTCGAGCAGCTCGCACAGGCGCCGCCACTGGCGCTCCGAGCCGACGGCGATCGCGATCTCGCCGTCGGCGGTCGGGAGCGTCTCGTACGGGGCCACGTTGGGGTGGGCCGTGCCCATCCGGCCGGGTGCTCGCCCGCTCACGAACGCGTTCTGGGCCTGGTTGACGAGCGCCGCCATGGCCGACTCGAGGATCGAGGTGTCGACTCGCTGGCCACGGCCCATCGCCGGCGACCCGACCCGCTCGCGCCCGGCGAGGGCGGCAAGGACGGCCACCGCGCCGTGCAGGCCGGTCACGACGTCGGTGATGGCGACACCGACCTTGGCCGGATGCCCGCCCTCGGCGTCCGGCCAGCCCGTGATCGACATGAAGCCGCTCTCGGCCTGGACGACGAAGTCGTAGCCGGGCGTGCCGGCCCGGGGGCCCGTTCGCCCGTAACCCGAGATCGCGAGGTGCACGAGGCGCGGGTTCAGTGCCTCGAGCGCCGCGTCGCCGAGACCCAGGCGCTCCATGCCGCCCGGGCGCATGTTCTCCACGAGGACGTCCGCGCGAGCGGCCAGGCGCCGGACCACCTCACGCCCGGCATCCCGTCGGAGGTCCAGGCGGATCGAGCGCTTGTTGCGGTTCGCGGCGAGGTAGTACGCCGCCGTGCGCGTGCCGTCGGCCTCGGAGCCGACCCAGGGCGGTCCCCAGCCGCGCGTCGCGTCACCCTCGGGCGGCTCGACCTTGACGACGTCGGCACCCAGGTCGCCGAGCAGCATCGTGCAGTACGGACCGGCGAGCACGGTCGAGAGATCGGCCAGGCGGATGCCGGAGAGCGGCCCCCTGCCTGGCGCGGCCGAGCTTGGATCCGGGTCCCTCACCCGGGCAGGGCGGTCGAGGCCGTGGCGTCCGCCGAGATGGCTGTCGACGAGGCCTCGGATCGCACCTGGCGGGCATGCCTGGTATCGACCGCGGCCGCCTCGGCTCGGCGTTCGTCGAGCAGGTCGTCCAGCTGCCGCAGCACGGCTCGTGCTCCGATCCGTTCCAAGGTCTCGCGCGCCTCGCGGGCGGCCTCCTCTGCGAGCCCATCGCCCGCAGGCGCGACGGTCAGGCAGTCCAGCTGGCTCAGTGCCAGCTCCTGTTCGAGCCCGAGCTCACGCAGGCGATCCCACGCGTCACCAAAGCCGAGCACGGCCTCAGGCCAGCGGCCCTCGAGACCGAGCACCGACGCCTCGATCGCGTCTCTTGACACGTGATGGGCCGTCCCGCGGGCGCCGAGCTCGAACAACCGGGCAAGTGTCTCTCGGGCGCGCCCGGAGTCGCGCAGCCGGACCGCGGAACGAGTCGCGATTCGGAGCGCCTGGGGCGCGTTGAGTGGGTCGCGTGCGGCTTGCACCGCCCAGCCAAAGCAGTCATCGAACCTGCCCTGGGCCATCCGGACGATTGCGATGCCCACCGACAGGGCGGCTTCCCACACGGGATCTCCGGCAAGCTCACGACCGGCGTCGAGCTCCTCGACCCAGCCGTCGACGTCGCGCCCGCGCATGGCCGCGATCTCGGTCCGGCCGACGAGCAGGGTGAGCCGATCGGCCCGCTCGAGCTCGTCCAGGCGGATCGACTCGAACTCGGCGTCCGTCCAGGCCCAGTCGCCCACCGCCAGCGACGCCTCTGCCGCGTTTGCCAGGCACCCGATCAGGTATGACTGGAGCCCGTAGCGGCGGGACATCTCGATCCCTCGCTGGCCCACGGTCACGCCGGCCCGCGGATCCTCGTCCGTCAGCACGGCGACCAGGTTGTTCGCAGCACGGGCCGCCGCGGCTCCGAAGCCATGGCTTTCGGCGAGGCGCATCGCGGCGTCCAGCAGGGCGATGCCCTCGTGCCGGCGACCCCGGAACGCGAGAATGCTGCCTTTGGTCGCGAGCAGGTCCGCGGTGAGGTCTGTGAGCTCGAGCCGCTCGCTGTCCCACAGGGCGCGGTCGGCCCAGGCCAGCCCTGCGTCCGCGTCGCTATCCGATATCGCTTTGGCCAATGACGCCCGCAGGGCGATGACGACGGGATCGGGTGCCAGGTCGGCGACCTCGGCTTCCGTGCGCTGGAGCATGGGCACGGCCTCAGGCGCGCGCCACACGGCACCCATCGTTCGCGCGATACCGACCGTGGCGCGGGCTGCCGCCAGGCGGTCGCCGGCTGCCCGATAGCGCTTGGCCGCATCCTCGAACTGCGCGAGCGAGGCGTCGTAGTGGCCAAGACCTCGGTTTGCCTCGCCCATCCGCTCGAGGAGCTCCGTCTGCTCGCCCGGATCCGAAGTCACCTCTCGCGCTCGCTCGAGGAATGCCACGGCACCGGCATGGGAGCCGAGCGCCATGGCGCGCTCGGCTGCGGCTCGCAGCGCGATACGGGCCTGCGCCGCCACCGCCTCGCCCTCGGGGCCGTCGGGCGCGGCCTGGTACGCATCCACGTAGTGCGTGGCCAGGACGCCTGCCAGCTCTTCGTCCCCGAGCGCCTCGAAGTAGCGGGCCGCCGCGAGATGCTTGGTTCTCCGGTCGCGCTTCGACAAGGTCGAGTACGCGACCTCGCGAACGAGCGCCTGGGTAAAGCCGAACTGGCCACGCTCCGGTGAACGGGGATCGGTGTCGAGTTGGAGGGCCTCGCGGTGCACGAGAGCGCGCAGCCGGCCCTCGAGCCCGTCGGCCGACTCTCCGGTCAGCGCGGCAAGCGTGGCGATGGCGAATGTCTGGCCGAGGACCGACGCGTCTTGCAGCAGCAGCCGGTCACCCGCCTCGAGCGTGTCGAGGCGCGCCGCAATGAGCGACTGGAGCGAATCCGGGACGCGCAAGTCGCCCAGATCGCCCGCCACACGGTAGGCGACCTCGCCCTCCACCAGGCGACCGTCGGCGACGAGCATGCGCACCATCTCGACCGCGTACAGGGGAATGCCGTCGGCGCGCGCGAGGATGGCACGGACAGTACGCTCGGGCAGGTCGGGCGCGAGACCCGCGAGGAGCTCGCGCATGGCCGCCTCGGACAGGGCGCCGAGCGACAGAGCGACAAAGTCCCGCCGGCCGGCGCCCCAGTTCGGACGGCGTTCGAGCAGCTCGGGCCGGGCCAGGGTCACGACGAGGATCGGATAGCCGATCGACCATTCGAGCAGATGGTCGATGAACTCGAGAACGCCGGCGTCGGCCCATTGCAGGTCCTCGAACACGAGCACCGTCGTACCCAGAATCGAGATCCGTTCGAAGAATGTCCGCAGGGCGGCGAACAGCTCCTCGCGCCCACCTGCCGGTGGGGATCCGATGCCGAGCAGCGATAGGAGCGCCGGCTCGATCCGCCGCCGCTCGGCGACCTCGGGCACATATTCGTCGAGGGCGGCACCGATGCCGGCCCGGGTCGTGGCCTCGTCGTCGGTCTCGGCCAGCTTCGCGCGACGCCGAACCATCTCGCCGAGGGCCCAGAACGAAACCCCCTCCCCGAACGCGGGCGAGCGGCCCTGGTTCCAGTAGACGGGCTCGAGCAGGCCGTCGATGTACTTGAGGAGTTCCCACGCGAGCCGGCTCTTGCCGACACCGGCCTGGCCGGTCACCGAGACCAGCCGTACCCGGCGGTCGCGGGTGGTGCCGTGAAGGAGGTCCTTGAGCAGCCCGAGCTCGTCGTCCCGCCCGACGAACGGCGCCTCGATCGCCTCGGATCGACCGAGGCCGCCCCGCTCCGCGACGACCCGCAGGGCTCGCCACGCCGGAACGGGTGCCGACTTGCCTTTCAGGACCTGCTCGCCGGCCGGCTCGAACGCGATCGCCCGGCTCGCGGCCCGAAACGTACCCTCACCGACGAGCACGCTGCCCGCGGGCGCGACCGACTGCAGCCGCGAGGCCGTATTCACGAGATCGCCGGCGACCAGGCCCTGATCGACAGCTCCGACGGCGACAGCGGCCTCGCCGCTCAGCACGCCGGCCCGCAGCGCCAGCTCCCCGTCGCCGCTCGCGCGACCCAGGCGCCGGACCGCATCCACGAGGTCGAGCGCCGCGCGGACACCGCGCTCCGCGTCGTCCTCGCGCGCGATCGGCGCCCCCCAGACGGCCATCACAGCGTCGCCGATGAACTTCTCGACCGTCCCGCCATAGCGCTCGATCGTTTCGCGCGCGATGTCGAAATAAGCGGCCAGGAACTCACGCACCCGCTCCGGGTCGGTGCCCTCGGAACGCGCCGTGAACCCGACAAGGTCGGCGAACAGGATGGTCACGATGCGACGCTCGGTGGCTGCCGAGGCGCCCTGGATCGGAGCGCCCGTGCGGTCGAACGCCGCGGCCGGCGACGGACTCGCAGCGGGCACGCCCTCGCCTGACTGGAGGCGTGTGCCGCACTCCAGACAGAACTTGGCGCCGGGCGGGTTCGTGGCGCCGCAGGCCGGACAGCCGGTCGTCAGCCGCGTGCCGCACTCGAGGCAAAACTTGGCGCCGGCCGGGGTGAGCCGTGCCGCAGCTGGGGCAGTTCATGGGACCGGCTTGCCTGGCATCGACTGGGCGCGAGGGACGCCACGCCTCATCCCGACCTCACAGCAGGCGTCAGTATCGGCGGAGATCACGCGCCGTCACCCCAACTTCCCCAGCCATCCCGACGGTCCGCCGAGCGTAGATCGATCGGCCGGCCACGTCGAGGGCCCGGTGACCATAGCCCCTCGGTTGACATCCCGCTACTCCGTCTCGTCCGGTCGCGAACATCGGCCAATGTCGCGCCGGTCGCGGCGATCAGGTCGGCAGGTGCGAGATGGATGTTGACGCCATGAGCCCCGCCCCCGATCGCGACCGTGCCTCCTGCTCCGCGATCCGGGCCTCGGCGAGGACCGGCCAGGCACGCGCGGCCCCGAACGGCGTGATCGTGCCGCGCTCGTAGCCGGTCGCGGCCCGCGCCTCGTCCGCGTCCGGGAGCGACAGCCGGCGCGTCCCGAGCAACGCTCGCACCTTGGGCCAGTCGAAGCGCCGGCCGCCGGGCACGAGCACGAACACGTAGTCGTCATCGCCGCGGCGCACGACGATCGTCCGCAGCAGCGCGCCGAGCTCGATGCCCTGCAGCTCGGCGCTCTCCTCGGCGCTGTGGGCCGGTCGCGTGCGCACGACGCGATGCGGGACACCGGCCGCCACGAGGGCCTCGGTCGCGGGGGTGCGCAGCGCGTCGGACTCTGCGCACCCTAGCGCGGCCGGCCCGATCCGTCGCCCCGCGAGCGTGACGAGCGCCGCCTCCGGATAGCGTCGGCGGCCGGGCTCGACCGTTCATCTCGTCGATCGTATCGCCGCGAGCCGGTGTGTCGTCCGGCACCGCTACGATTCGGCCATGCCCGAACGTCGCCACACCCTCATGACCGTCCACGCCCACCCCGACGACGAAACGATCGGCGTCGGCGGGCTCATGGCCAAGAGCGTCGCCGGCCGGCCACCGCGTCGTGCTCGTCACGTGCACTCGCGGCGAGATGGGCGAGATCGTCGTGCCCGAGCTCGACACGGAGGCCAACTCATCGCCGTCTCGGGCGAGATCCGGGCGGGGGAGCTCGAGGACGCGATGGGCGAGCTCGGCGTCACCGAGTGGGAGAACCTCGGCTACCGCGACTCGGACATGATGGGCCGTGTCGCCAATCTCGACCCGCGCTGCTTCTGGCGGGCGAACCTCGACGAGGCCACCGGCCGCCTCGTGTGCCTGATGCGCCGCTACCGGCCGCACGTCGTCACGACCTACAACGACTTCGGCGGCTACGGCCATCCCGACCACATCAACAGCCATTACGTCGCGGTCGGGGCCGTTCGAGCGCGCCGGCGACGCCAGCGCCTATCCCGAGCAGCTCGCTCCGGAGCACGGCGGCAGCGGGCCGTCCGAGGCGGACGGCGGGCTCGCACCGTGGACGCCCTTGAAGCTGTACGAGCAGGCCATCCCGGAGTCCACGCGACGGGCGATGGCCGAGCGATCAGGCGCGCTCGGCGGCAGAGTTCTGGTTCGAACCACCCGAGAACGCCACGCCCGAGGAGCTCGAGGCGTTCGAGGAGGGCGTCCGACGGATGCTCACGCCCGACGATCAGATCACGACCTGGATCGACGTCAGCGGCACGCCGCTCGAGGCGAAATGGCGCGCGCTGCAGCGCCATGTCACGCAGATGAGCCCCGACAACCCGTTCCTCATCGGCGGCATCGACGCGTGGCGCGAGTACTGGACGATGGAGGCGCTCGTGCTGCGCTCCTCGCACAAGCTCGTCGAGAAGCCCGAGGCGGACGTGTTCGCCGGCCTCGAACCCGACGACTGACAGGTCAAGGCCGAGGGCTTGCTCGAGCGTCGATCGAGTCGCCTGGTCGCGCTCGATCACCATGGCAGCAGGCCCTTCGATGCGCTGAACACCTGGCCCATGACAACGCGCCCATCACCTGCGAGATCGAGGAAGTTCGGCTGCGCCCCGTCGAGGATCAGGTGCGGCCGCATCCGGACCTGGACGAGCGTCGGGCCACGGAAGGTGAGCTCGAGGGTGATGCCCTCCATCGTCGGCTCGGACCAGGTCTGGTCGAACACGAAGTTGCCGAGCGCATACCAGATCTCGTGGCCCTTGTAGACCTCCATCGCGCCGGCCCAGTGAGCGTGGTTGCCGATGACCAGGTCGGCGCCCGCATCGATGATCGAATGGGCCAGGGCGCGCTGACCGGCGAACGGCGTCGGATCGTATTCCGTGCCCCAGTGCGGGTACACGATGACGAGCCGCGCGCCGGCCTTGCGCGCGGCGGCCACGTCGGCCTTGACCCGGGCGGCGGTGAGCTGGGCGCTGCCGGCCCTGGTCGCGCTGGCGCCGTAGTCCTTCGCAATGGTGTCGTAGCCGAGGACCGCGATCTTCACGCCGCTCGCGGTCAGCATCGCCGGCTTGCGCGCCTGCGCGAGGTTCGCGCCGGCGCCGCTGAACGCGAGCCCGTACTTGGCCAGGTTGGCCCGGGTCTGCAGGATGCCCGTGCTGCCCGCGTCGCCGATGTGGTTGTTGCCGATCGACACGTAGTCGATGCCCGCGTCGGCGAGACCCTTGATCAGCGCCGGATCCGCGGAGAAGCGCGTCCCGTGCGTGTGGTACGTGTAGGCATTTGGCGCGGGATTCTCGAAGTTGGCCATGGCCACGTCGGCGCTCTGGAGCAGGTGCCGCACCGCGCCGGCGTTGCCCGTACGTTTCGTATATGGCAGGTCCCACCCGAGCGGCGAGCAATCCTTGCAGTGCCCCGTGATCTCGGCCGTGCCGCCGGCGAACGGGAAGTTGGCACCCTTGCCCAGGATCTCCGTGGCCCTGTAGACGCCGCGGTCGAGCAGGATGTCGCCCCCGGCGACGATCGTGTACGTCTTGGCCGCGTCAAACGGCTGGACACCAGAGACACGCCCCGGGAGCTGCGCCCTCAGCGGCCAGCTCGACGTCTTCTTGATCCGGTCGACGCCGAACAGGCTGTCGCGACCCCAGGCCAGCGCACGCACCGACGGGCCGACCTGATCGGCGCGCAGGAAGGCCAGCCGGTCTCGATGATCGGCCAGGTCGGCCGACAGGGCCGCCGCATCCTTGGCCAGCACGAGCCGGCGCTCCGGCGCCCGGCTGCGCCAGGCCGAGTGCCGCGAAGATCGCCGACGCGTCCGATCCGACCAGCTCGAGGGCGGCATACCGGCCCTGACCGTCGAGCGTGGCACGAACGTCAGCCATGGTGGCCCTGGTGGCCGTCGAGCGGAACTGGGTGACGGGCACGATCGGCACGGCCGCGATCGGGCTCGGCGCGACGGTCGGTGCCGGCGTCGGCGCCGGCGAATTGGTCGGTGAGGCCGACGGAGCTGGGGACCGGGAGCCATCGACGCTCGGTGGGGCCGAGACGGCCGCAACGTCGCCACCGCTCGGGCTCGGCGTCGGCAGCGCCTCGCCCGCGAGCTGCACCTGCAGGGCGACGGCGACGACGATCAGCGCGCCCAGGAGCGCGGCCAGCACTCGCTTCACGAGTGCGGATTGTCGCAGGTATCAGCCGCGCGTCCGGGTCAGGTAGCCCGCGCATGCACACGGGGAGCCTGAAGGCAACCGGCGACACTGGGCCGAGCCTCGGCATTCACAGGAAATCGGTCGAAAATGGCGGACCCGACCGGATTCGAACCGGCGATCTCCAGCGTGACAGGCTGGCATGTTGGGCCGCTACACCACGGGTCCACGACCGAGGGCGCAGTGTAGCAGGTGGGACTCCGCGCGTCCCATCCCGAGCCGCCCATACGCGTGGCATCAGCCCGGCCGCGCGACCTCCTCGCGGCCAGGCGCGGACCGCTCCTGCAGCGCATGCATCGACGGCGCGAGCGCCGGCCAGAGGTCGACGTAGATGCCGAACAGCGCGTCGTATGTCGGCGCGACGTGTGGATCGGCCGCGAGCCGGTGGTCGATGCGGACCATGCGCTCGATCGCGTCCCGCGCATCGGTCGACTGCCCCACGCCGACCGCGCCGAGGATGGCCGCGCCCAGGACGGCGGTCTCTCGCACGGCCGGGACGGCGACCGGCAGCCCGAGGACGTCGGCCTTGATCTGATTCCAGACGTCGCCTCGGGCCGTGCCACCGGTCACCCGCAGCTCGTCGATGCGCACACCGGCGGCACGGATGGGTTGCGCCACGTGGCGCAGCGCGAACGCCGCCGCCTCGAGCACGGCCCTGGCCAGGTGGGCACGACCATGCGCGAGCGTGAGCCCGACGAACGCACCTCGCGCCGACGGATCCCAGATCGGTGAGCGCTCGCCGGCCAGGTACGGCAGGAACACGAGGCCGTCTGCACCGGCCGGCACGCGCGACGCCTCGTCCAGCAATGTTGCGACGCCGGGCCCGCCGCCGAGCGCGTTTGCGTCGAGCCAGTCGAGTGCCTTGCCGGTGGCCGTCATCGCGCCCCCGACGATCCAGCGGTCCGGCAGCGGCGCGGGGGCCACCCATGCGCCCGGCACGTCGATCGGGCTGTCCCAGTAGACGGCGAGCCCGCCCGAGGTGCCGCCGGTGTCCACGGCGTTCCCGGCGTCGAGCAGGCCGGCGCCGTGGAAGCTGGCGAACGAGTCGACGGTGCCCGCGACCACCGGCGTACCGGCGGAGAGGCCCAGGTGCTCGGCCGCGTCGGTCGTCAGCCCACCGATGCGGCTCGATGCGGGCACGACGTCCGGCAAACGCTCGACGTGCAGGCCGACGGCGGCTGCACGTGTCCTGTCCGGCAAGACCTGGCCAAATGCACGCGTCGTGCGCGCGACGCCGGCCAGCCGCAGGCCGGCCCATTCCCACGCGTTCAGATACCAGCGCGCGGCATTCGCGGCATCGGACCGCGTGCGCTCGAGCCAGCGCGCTGCGGGCAGGATTCCCAGGCTCCATCCGGACAGGCCGGTGGCCGCCTCGAGGGCCTCGGCCTCCGCCCCCGGCCGGCTGTCCATCCAGGTCACTGCCGGATACGTCGCACGGCCGCCGGCGTCCACGGGCACGAGGGTCGGGCCCTGTCCGACACAACACACCGCAATCACGTCCGAGCGATCCGCGGGCGCCAAGGCGCGCGACGCCCGTCCAAGCGCCGCCCACCACATGTCGGGGTCCTGCTCCGCACAGCCGGTGCCGGGATCGACGTCCATCGGGTAGCCGGCCCTCGTGTCGCCGAGCATGCGCCCGTCGAGCCCGACGAGGCCGGCCTTGACCTCACTGGTCCCGAGATCGATGGCGAGGATCGCGGGTTCTCGGCTGCGCATCCGCCAATTGTGGGCCACCACGAGGAGGCCGGGAGGGCCCGCTTCGGGCTGGTGCCGTGGCCCGGAGTGGGGGACGCTCGGCACTGCACCCACGGCACGTCCGGGTTATCCTCGCGGCCCATGCCGATGATCGACCTTCGCTCCGACACCGTGACCCATCCCACGCCCGAGATGCGCCGGGCGATGGCCGAGGCCGAGGTCGGCGACGACGTGTTCGGCGACGATCCGACCCTCAACGCACTCGAGGAGCGCGCCGCCGAGCTGCTCGGCAAGGAAGCGGCCGTGTTCGTTGCGAGCGGCAGCATGGGCAATCTCGTGAGCCAGATGGCGCACCTCGCCCGCGGGCAGGAGACGATCGCGGGCGCGACCCACCACATGGTCATCGACGAGGCCGCGGGCCACGCCGTCGTGGTTGGCACCAGCATTCGCTCCCTGCCCGAGCGGGCCGACGGGACGATCGATCCCGCGGCCGTCGCCCAGGCGTTCCGCAACCCCGAGGATCCCCACGAGCCGCTCACCGGGCTCGTGGAGCTCGAGAACACGCACGCCCATTCGATGGGACAGCCGTTGAGCGTCGGCTACACGGCCGAGATCGCCGCGATTGCCCACGAACGCGGTGTCCCGCTCCACGTCGACGGGGCGCGGCTGTTCAACGCGGCCGTGGCCCTCGGCGTCCGGCCGGCGGAGCTCGCCGCACCGGCGGACTCCGTCACGTTCTGCCTGTCGAAGGGCTGGCCTGCCCGGTCGGCTCGATCGTCGTGGGCTCACGCGACTTCGTCTGGCGCGCCCGCCGCGCACGCAAGCTGGTCGGTGGCGGCATGCGCCAGGTCGGGATCCTTGCGGCCGCCGGCCTGATTGCCCTGCGCGGCGGCCCGAGCGGGATGATCGAGCGGCTCGCCGAGGATCACGCCAACGCCCGTCGGCTGGCCGAAGGTCTCAGTGCGATGGCCGGGGTGCGGTCGCCGGGTGGCATCGCGCAGCCGACCGACGGACCGCTCGATCCCGAACGGGTGCGAACGAACTTCGTCGTGTTCCGGGTCGATCGCGAACGCGCGGCGTTCCTCGACGCGCTGCGAAATCGCGGCGTCCTGATGGTCGAGTACCCGCACGACCAGGTCCGCGCGGTGACCCACTACGGCGTCACCGCCACGGACATCGACGAGACCCTGTCTGCCGTCGCCGGGGCGTTGGCGTCCACGCCGCCTCGACGGCCATCCGATCGAGTCGCCGTCACGGTTCCCTGACGCCGTCCAGCAGCCGCGCGCCCGCCCCGGCGTGCACCACGAGGAAGCACATGAACCTGTCCGATGTCGTCCTGACCCGCCCGGTCGCGAACGAACCCGGTCCGCTCGACGACCGTCTGTACGACCTCGTCGAGATCTCGATTCCGGCGCATCGTCCGCGACAATCCGCTGGTCGGCACGTACCTCGGCATCCACACCGAGGACGAGCGGCTCGGCGACGGCACGCGCGACGCGGTCCTGCAGGAGCTCGCCGACGACCGGGCCCACCTGACTGCGGTCGAGGCCCTCGACGAGGGCGGACTCTCGCCCGAGGGTCGTCTGGAGCGCGAGCTCGAGCTCCACAACGTCCGGCGCGCGATCTTCGACGCCGACCGGGCGCGCATCTGGGAACGGCGCTCGACGGCGCTCGACGTCGTCGGCGACGCCCTGTTCCTGCTGTTCGCGCGCGACTTCGCGCCACTGGCCGAGCGGCTCGGTTCGATCTCTGCCCGGCTCGAGGCGGTGCCCGCGTACCTCGAGCAGCACAAGACGCGCGCGGTCGTGCCCCAGGTTCGGCTGTGGCAGCGGATCGAGATCGACGCGGCGCGGGATCTGCCGAGCTTCCTCGACGAGGTCGCCGCCGCCGGTGACGGCAACCTGGACGCGGCGGAGCGCCGCCGCCTCGAGACCGCGATCACGACCGCCCGGACCGCGATCGGTCGCTACAGCGAGTGGCTGCAGGGCGGCCTGGCCGGCGGTACCGACGAGTGGGCGCTCGGTCGCGAGCGCTACGACGAGCTCGTCGGGCTGCGCGCGTTCGACGGACTCGACGCGGACGCGATCCTCGACATCGGCGAGGAGCAGCTCGCGAAGAACCAGCAGGCCCGAGTCGCCGCCGCGCGCGAGATCGACCCGAACGCGGACGAGGCGACGGTCATCGATCGCCTCAAGTCAGATCAGCCGGCCGACTTCGACGCTGCGCTCGAGGCCTATCGCGACGCCATGCTGCGTTCGCGCCAGCACCTGATCGACCACGACATCGTCACGGTGCCCGACGACGAGCGCATCGATGTCATCGCGACACCCGAGTACCTGCGCAACGTCATGCCCTTCGCGGCCTATTTCGAGCCGCCCAAGTTCGATGCCAATCCGACCGGCATCTACATCGTCACGCCATCCGTGGGCGACGATCCGAATGCGATGCGCGAGCACAACTTCAGCTCGATCAGCAACACCAGCATCCACGAGGCATACCCCGGCCATCACCTCCAGCTGTCGGTCAGCTCGCGCCACCCGTCGCTGACCCGGATCCTGACCGACGCGCCCGAGTTCGTGGAGGGCTGGGGCATGTACTCCGAGCAGATGATGCGCGAGCAGGGCTTCGACGACGCCGCGAACTTCCGGCTGAACATGCATACCGACGCGATCTGGCGTGCGTGCCGGATCATCCTCGACGTGCGCATGCATCGGGGCGAGCTGTCGGTCGACGAGGCCGTGCGCTTCCTGGTCGAGCGAACCAGCTTCGAGGAAGCCAACGCGCGAGCCGAGGTGCATCGCTACACGTACACGCCCACGTATCAGCTGAGCTATCTGCTCGGCAAGGTCCTGTTGTTGCAGCTGCGCGAGGACGAGCGCCGCCGGCTTGGCCCGGCGTTCAGCCTGCGAGGCTTCCACGACGCGCTGCTCCGCAACGGCAGCCTGCCGATCAGCTTCCAGCGCCGACTCCTGCAGGCGGCGCCGGCGAGCGCCGCGCAGCCCGCCTGAGTGGCGCCGACGTGCAGATCATTCCGGCCATCGAGCTCGAGCGGGGTCGCTCGCGGCATCGTGTACTGGCCGGGCGCCGCGGCCGGAATCGGCGCACCGACGGACCGGCCCGAGGTGATCGCCGCCCAATTCGTGGCGCTCGGCGCACCGCTCGTCCACATGATCGACTTCGACGGCGCCCGATCGGGCGCCCCTGCGAACCTGGACGCGGTGGCCCGCGTCGCGGCCCGCGTCGCGACGCCGCTGCAGCTGGCGGGTGGCCTCGAAGCGGCCGACAACGTGCGCCTGGCATTCGCCGCCGGAGCGACCCGCGTCGTGCTCTCCCTCGCGATCGCCGACGATCCGTCTGCACTGGCCGGCTGCCTGTCGATCGCCGGCGACTGGCTCGCGGTCGGCCTCGATCCGCGCCCCGAGCGGCTCTCGGCCTTTCCCTGGCGGCGGGCCGGCGTGCCGGACCTCGACAGCGTCGTGGCCGAGCTAGCCTCGGCCGGGGTCCGCCGCTTCATCCTGTCGCACGGCGGCGATCGGCCCGATGCCGAGGCCCTGGGCACGCTCGCTCGTCGGCACGACGTCGACGTGCTCGTCGCGGGCGGCGTGACCGACCTCGCGACGATCGGCACGTTGCGTGACGCGGGCGTCGCGGGCGTCATCCTCGGCGAGGCGCTGCTGTCGGGCCGGCTCGACTACCCGGTCGCTCGCGAGGCGGCCGCGTGACGATCCTCGCCGGTGGGGTCCGGGTGCTTGGCCTTGTCGGCCTCGCCGTCGCGCTCCTCGGCTGCGCCGCCGAGGGACCCGGGGCCGCCGCGTCGTCCTCGATCGCCGGGCTCCCGGAAAGCCCGAGCCCGGCCGGGAGCGTTGGTGCGACGGCCTGCCCCACGAGCCAGCCCGATCCGTTACCGGCCGGCCAGACACGGAACGTCACGATCGCGACCAGCCAGGGCACGATCGTCATCGAGGTCGACGGCTCGCTGGCGCCGACCGCGGCCGGCAACTTCGTGGCGCTCGCGGGCTGCGGGCTCTACGACGGCGTGGTCTTCCATCGCCTGGTCCCGGGCTTCGTGATCCAGGGTGGCGATCCAACCGGAACCGGCAGCGGCGGGCCCGGCTACACGATCCAGGACGAGCCCGTCCAGGGCGACTACGTCCGCGGGGCGGTCGCGATGGCGCGAACCTCGCAGCCGAACTCCCAGGGCAGCCAGTTCTTCATCTGCCTGGCCGACCTGACGGGTCGGCTCGACAAGGCCGGCGGCTACGTCATCTTCGGCCACGTGACGACCGGCATGGACACGGTCGACGCGATCGCGGCCATGCCCAACAGCGGGCCGCCCAGCAACCAGGCCCTCCAGCCGGTGGCCATGACGAGCGTCACCGTGGCCAGCCCATGACCTTGGCGGCGATGACGGCGGGCGCGAACCGCATCACCAGCCATCGCTCGCGCCGCCGCGGCCGTCGAGGGCGCCGGCCGCAAGAAAGGAGAGCGACGTGACCAACGCGACGATCCAGACGACCAAGGGCGACATCGAGGTCGCGCTGTACACGAGCGACGTCCCGAAAGCGTCCCAGAACTTCATCGATCTGGCCAAGAAGGGCTTCTACGACGGCGTGATCTTCCACAGGATCGTGCCGGGATTCGTGGTCCAGGGCGGCGATGGGCAGTTCGGGCGGCAAGAAGGGCTCGACGAGCGGCGGGTCGGGACGGGTGGTCCGGGCTACCAATTCGCCGACGAGGCGTTTCCCGGCGACTATGCACGCGGCACCCTGGCCATGGCCAACTCGGGTCCGAACACGAACGGCAGCCAGTTCTTCGTGTGCCTGGTCGACCTGTCCGGGCGCCTCCCGAAGAACTACACGATCTTCGGGCAGGTCACGAAGGGCATGGACGTCGTCGACGCGATCGCGGCCGGGCCCACCGGACCGGGTGATCGTCCGCTGGAGCCGGCGGCGATGACGAGCGTGACCGTGCACGAGGAGTAGGTCGGGCCGAGGCTGCCAGGAACGTTAAGGAATTTACACCGCAGAACTTGTCAAAACCCTTGGCCTCGCGGTCAAGAGCGGCTAGACTGTGCTTCGCTGCTTGTCAGCCAGCTGCCCCAGCTGCAAGGTCATGGGTAGGTAGGGTCAGGGTAGTCGGTGCAGCCGACGTGATAGATGCCCTTGTAGCGTGGCAGAAGGCGATCAGTTTCGGCTGACCGCTCCTTCACCGGGACAGCACCGAGGCGGCTCCTTCGGGAGCCGCCTCGTTCTTTGCCCCGCAAACGCTTCTCTGTCCGAACCGGGCCCGAATCGCCCGCTGCATCGGCTGTTTCCCGGTGGCGGTAGCATCGAATCCGGAGGTAGCCCAGGGGTCGAGCTCCATGCCGCTTGACTGGCTCGTCGCGTCGGACGCCACGCTGGCCCGTTTCATCGTCCAGCGCGGCCTGGCGATCGTGTATCTCATCGCCTTCGTCGTGGCCCTGCGCCAGTTCCCGGCCCTGCTCGGCGAGCGCGGGCTGCTGCCGGTGCCCGCCTTCCTGCGCCGCATGCCGTTTCGCGTCGCGCCGACCTTGTTCCAGCTCGGATACAGCGACCGGCGGCTCGCGATGGTCGCCTGGAGTGGCGTCGGGCTGGCGGTCCTCGCGGCGTCAGGCCTGGCAGAGGCAGCGCCGCTGCCGGTCGCGATGGCGATCTGGTTCGGGCTGTGGCTGCTGTACCTCTCGATCGTCAACGTGGGCCAGACGTTCTACGCGTTCGGCTGGGAATCGCTCCTCCTCGAGGCGGGTTTCCTGGCCATCTTCCTGGGCAACGCCGAGACGGCAGCGCCCCTGCTCGTGCTCGTGCTGTTCCGCTGGCTTGCGTTCCGCGTGGAGTTCGGCGCCGGCCTCATCAAGCTCCGGGGCGATCCATGCTGGCGCGATCTCACATGCCTCGACTATCACCACGAGACCCAGCCACTGCCCAATCCCCTGAGCTGGTATGCACACCGCGCACCGCGGCGGTTCCATCGCGTCGAGGTCGTCGGCAACCATCTCGCCCAGCTAGTCGTGCCGATCGGGCTGCTCCTGCCCCAACCGATCGCCGGGATCGCCGCGGGCTACATGATCCTGACCCAGCTGTACCTCGTGCTGACCGGCAACTACGCCTGGCTCAACTGGGTCACGATCATCGTCACCGCGGCGGCGCTGCCCGACGCGATCCTGCCCGGCGCCGGTTCGGTGGCGGTCGCCTGGCCGTTCGCCGCGAGTGCGGCGCCGGTCACGTCCGCCGGCCCGCCGTGGTTCGAGCTCGCCGTCGGCGCGCTGACCGCGCTCGTGGTGGTCCTCAGCTACTGGCCGGTGCGCAACCTCATGGGCGGCCATCAGCTCATGAACTTCTCGTTCAACCCATTCCACCTGGTCAACACCTACGGCGCGTTCGGCAGCGTGACGCGGCAGCGCGACGAGATCGTCGTCGAGGGCACCGACGCGCCCGAGCCGGACGGATCGGCCCGCTGGCGCGAATACCCGTTCAAGGCCAAGCCCGGTGATCCGCACCGCCGCCCACCGCAGGTCGCGCCGTACCACCTGCGACTCGACTGGCTGATGTGGTTCCTGCCCCTGGCGCCGTACCGCATGGAACGCTGGTTCGTGCGCTTCGTCGAGCATCTGCTCGGGGCCGATCCATTGGTCCTCGGGTTGCTCGCGGGCGACCCGTTCGAGGGTCGCCGGCCGACATTCGTGCGCGCGGTCCTGTACCGCTACCGGTATTCGACCTGGACCGAGCGGCGCCGCACCGGCGTGTGGTGGACGCGCGAACGCATTGGCGACTACCTGCCTCCTGTCCGCCTCGAGGCCGGCCGTGCCGGCTAGCGGTTGCGATCGGCTCGCACGAACATGACCGTACCGACGATCGTGAAGACCAGGAACAAGCCCAGGCTCACGCCCGCGTCCAGCCACGGGCTGTTCAGGACCGCCGCCGCGTACTCGGGCTTGCCCGCGTAGAAGATGTTCCGTGCGAGGTCGATGCTGTAGGTCATGGGCATGACCTTGGCGAGCAGGCCGAGGATCCCGCTCGAGCTCGAGATCGGCACCAGCGCTCCCGCCAGGAACATCTGCGGGAAGACCAGCAGTGCGACCCCGATCCCGGCCACCTTCGGGTCCTGGACGAAGCCGATGAAGAACACGCCGAGCGAGCCACCCGCGAGCGCGAGCAGGGGCGCGATGGTCAGCACCCGCAGCAGATCGCCGATGTCCATCGGGATCTGCATGACGACGATCATGGCCAGGATGCCGACGAGCGAGATCATCGACGCGATCGCGGACCCGACGATCTTGCCCAGCAGGATCCCGAAGCGCGAGATCGGGGCCACGAAGAGCTCCGCCGTGAAGTCGTTCTCGCGCTCCTCGACGAGGTTCGTGACGCCCGTGATCGTGCCCTGGTAGAGCGTGTTCGCGATCATGCCGATGAGCATGTAGGGCAGATAGGCGAACCGCAGGGCTCCGCCCAGGTTGTCCGAGATGCTTCCACCGAGGACTCCCATGAACAGCACCGGAAAGAGGACCGTGAAAGCGATCGACGCCGGGCTCTTGACCGCCCGGAGCACCTCGCGCCAGGCGATCGCAAAGACCGCGTTCGCCTCGCGGCGCAGCGTCGTGCCCAGGTTCATCGAGGCGTCGCTCGCGCGCGGCGCGGCCCTGAACATGGTGAGGTCCCGATTCATGCCGCGTCCTCCGTGGGCTCCCGCAGGAAGGCCACGTAGGCCTCCTCGAGACTCGGTTCGCGGACCCGCAGCACCGTCAGCGGCGCGCGGATCCGGGCGATGAGCTGTTGGGCGGTCGCGCCCTCGTAGGCGACACGGACGAGGCCGGCGTCGTCGACCCTGGGCTCGAGTCCGCTCGCGGCCAGCTCGGCGATGAGAGCGGCTCGATCCGGCGCGTCGAGCTGCACCGATCGCTCCAGGAGCCGGTGTTTGAGCTCGTCCGGCGTGCCGCTGATCGCAATCCGCCCATGGTCGATGACGCACACCCGGTCGGCCTCCTCGGCCTCCTCGAGGTAGTGGGTCGTCAGGAAGATCGTCGTGCCCTCCGTGTTGCGAACCGTGCGCAGGTAGCTCCACAGCGAGTGCCGGCTGACGGGGTCGAGACCGGCCGTCGGTTCGTCGAGGAAGAGCACGCGCGGACGGTGCATGAGGCTGCGGATAATCTCGAGCTTGCGCTTCATGCCACCCGAGAACCGCTTGAGCGGCCTGAACAGGTCGTCGCCCAATCCGACAACCTGCGCCAGCTCCTCGACGCGGGCGCGGTACTCCGCCGGCATGGCTCGGTACAGCGGCCGGTAGCCGTACAGCCCGTAGATCGCCACGTGCAGGCGGATGTTTTCCTCGCCGGACAGGTGCTGATCGATGCTCGGGTTCTGGAAGATGATTTCGATGCTGCGGCGGACGCCGGTCGCGTCGCGATCGAGGTCATGACCGGCGATCGTCACCCGACCGGCGGTCTTCGAGAGGGTCGTCGTGAGGATCGAGATCGTCGTGGTCTTGCCGGCGCCGTTCGGACCGAGGAACGCGAACAGCTCGCCGGACAGGACGTCGAAGCTGATGGCGTCGACCGCCGGCACGCGGCTCTTCTTGTAGCGCTTCGTCAGGTGCTCGACGGCGATCACCGGATCGCTCGTGGGGCGCGTGGTCATGGCGTCATGCCTCCGAGGATGTCGCCGCTTCGGGGCAGGCCCCACGGCGGACGTGGTTCAGATGTTCGGGCCCGAATGTGAAGCCGCGATGGAGACACGATGGCGATCCGCGCCGGGACGTCGCCGCGGCTCGATCGAGCGGCCGAAATCCGGACCCGCGCCGAAACCCGCTCAGGCGGGCTCGAGCGCCTCCTCCGGCCTCAGCGCCAACGCCCGTGCCAGCCGGTCGATTCCGTAGCGGAAGGCGGCATCAGGGCTGCCGCCAAGCCGGAACGCGCCCGTGAGCTCCATGCTCACGAAGCCGTTCGCCCAGGCGACGACGGTTCGTGCGGCCTCGAGGCCGTGCTCCGGACCGGCCAGAGCGGAGGCCGTTCGGAGCACCGCCGCCGCCGCTCGCTCGTTCAGTTCGGGATCGACTCGGAGCGCTGCGGGCAGTGGCGCGAACAGGAGACCGTACGCGGCCGGCTGCTCGTGGGCGAACGCACGCAAGGCGTCCGCGAGCGCCCGCAGGTCGGTGCTCGGGTCGTCGCCGCGGGCGACGGTATCGAGGCGTTCGGCCAACTCCGACGCGATGTCGTTGACAAGCAGGTGGATCAGGTGGCCCCGATCGCGGACCCGCTTGTAGAGCGAGGGAGGACGGACTCCGACGTCGGCCGCGACCCGCTGCATGGTGAGGCCTTCGAGGCCGTCCGACTCCAGGATTCGACGGCCTGCGTCCACGATCGCGTCGAGGGACGTGCGGGCAGGGGTCGGCCGGCCACTCCGACCACATCGGCTTCGCCGAGCGCATGCGGCGCGAGCGGCAAGTCCCTGTACGCGTGCACGAGCTCGATGCCGCCCTGGCCCGGGGCGAGGTGCCCAACCCGGCCAAGGGCTTCGGCCCGACCCGCCTGCGACCGCTCGTCGAGTTCCTCGTGTACACCGCCGTGCACGGCGGCCTGCGGATTACGACCCTCGGCGAGGTGGAGCCGTTCGGGGACGGCGCAACGCTCGACGTGCCGGGCTCGCCGCGGGTGATCCTCGTGCCGGGGCACACGCCGGGCAGCGCCGCGCTGCACTCGCCGTCGCACGACGCGCTGTTCGTGGGCGAGGCGTTCGCGACGAAGGCGGTCACGACGGGCAAGACGGGTCCACGGGTCGCGCCGTTCACCGCCAACGTCGACGAGGCGTTGGCGTCGCTCGACCGACTCGAGGGCATCGAGGCGGGCCTCGTGCTGCCGGGCCACGGCGAAGCCTGGACCGGCGGCGTCGGCGAGGCCGTGCGGCGGGTTCGGGCGGCGGCGGCCGCCGAGGGGCAAACCTGAGCGAGGTCGCGACGAAGTCGCGTCAGCCCCGAACGTCCGCGTATTCGAGGAAGCCGAGATCGCCCGGCGACAGCCCGAGCTCGGTCAGCAGCACCGCGGCGTCGCTGAACTGCTGCCCGGCATGCATGACGAGATGCATGAGGAAGTACCACAGCGGGTATGCGTGGTCGCGCTCGTGCGGCGCGGGTGAGCGGAGGTCCGCCTGGCTGAGCCCGGCGACCCAGTCGCGCATCTCCGCCTCGTCGCGGCGCCAGTGGTCGAGGATCGCGTCGAGGTTCGGGTAGTCATCGGGCTTCAGCTCGGCGTCCGGCCCCCAGTCGTCCGACGAGGAGCCCCGCAGCCGCTCGCGCCAGCTCCATTCGACATCCAGCTCGTGCACGAGCGTCGCGCGCAGGTCGCGCGTGGTGACCGGATCGGCCGAGATGAGATCGCCGGGCTCGAGCGCGGCAGCCTGCCGGGTGATCCGGTCTCGCATCCAGTACACATAGTCGATGAGCCTGATCGCCTCGGTCGTCTCCATGCTCGGAGTCTGCACCGGTCGCGATTTCGCCGCCAGCGGCTCCCGGGAACTGGGCGGTCGGGGGACGACATCCGGTCAGCGCGGCTAGACTCGACCGACTGATCTCAGGGTGGCCCACGATCGGCGGAGGCGCATTCCATGTCCACCGATGACAACAAGGCAGTGGTGCGACGCTTCGTCGAGGACGTGTTCGTCGGCGGCAGGCCGGAGGCTGTCGACGAGCTCCTCGCCGATGACTTCGTGTCGCACGCCTGGCCGTCGAGCGGCGAGGGCAACGGCAAGGCCGATCTCAAGGCGGCGATGGACCGCGTCGCCCAGGGCCTCGCCGATGCCCGGTTCACGATCGAGGACATGATCGCCGAGGACGACCGCGTCGCGGTCCGCCTGACCGCGAGCGCCCGCCAGACCGGCCCGTTCATGGGAATACCGCCGAGCGGCAAGACGTACACGGTCGGCGAGATCCACATCTTCCGGGTGCGAGGCGCGCGCCTCGTCGAGCATTGGGATCAGGTCGACTACCTGACCATGCTCCGTCAGCTCGGGGCGATGCCCGGCGGCTGATCGCCGATCCAGGCTCTCAAACCTCCCGGGCGAGCACCACCTCGTCGACGAAGCACCACAACCAGCGCTCGCCGGGCTCGAACGATCGCACGATGGGGTGCCCGACCTCCCGTGCGTGGGCCGAGGCGTGCCGGTTCGGAGACGAATCGCAGCAGCCAACCTGCCCGCAGCTCATGCACTCGCGCAGGTGGACCCAGCCCGACCCGATGCGCAGACATTCCAGGCAGCCGGCACCCGACGGCGTGACCTCTCGGATCATCGCCAGATGGCTGCAGCCTGAGTCCTGGGCCATCGACGCTCGATGATTCTGAGCCGTCATTTCAGGTCCCGACCCTCGCTCGCCGTTCGACGCCCGGTCATATGCCGACCGGCGCCGTCCTGCTGTGGTCGCGTCCCGACCGGCGACGCTCGACCGCCTTCGCGATGGCTTCCCGCTCGGCCTCCGGCAGGTCGAACAAGACCCCGAGGCCGCCGAACAACGCGAGACCCTCGATACGCAGCTCCGGAGCGTCGGGTGCCGGCTCCACGGATGGGGCCGGCCCGCCGATGCCGCCGAAGATGGCCTGGACGCCGGCGCTGATACGCCACCCCTCGGGCACGATGATCTGAGCCCCGCCGAAGATCGTGCGGATGCGAAGCGTAGCGCCGTCCGGGTCGAGCACGGCGCCGCGCAGGTCGACGAGGCTGCCGCCGAACCAGCAATCGAGCGTGCCGCCCTGGAACCTCGTCGCCCACGACTCGAACACGATCGGCTCGAAGATCGCAACGAGTCGCACCTCGTCGGCCTCAGGATCATCGAGCGGCACGAGGCGCCGCCGCATCAACAGGGCGGCGACGGCAGCCACCGCGGACGACACGAGGAGCATGCCCACGACGATCGCTCCCAGCCTGGCGACCAGGTTCACGCGCGACTCCTCCTCTCAGGGGCCCCGCGGCGTGACCCGCCCGAGCGTCGGCTATTCGAGCGAGCCGTCGCCTTCGTTCTGCCGGGGCCCACGTTCGTCGTGTCGCACGCTGTCTCCGGCATCGGGCTCAGCGTCGAACACCGGGCCGTTCGCGGGCGGAGTGCCAGATGCAGACGATGGCGAGACGCTTCCATGCTCGTCGATGACGCCCCGCTGACGCGGCCGATCATCGATCCTCGAGCGCCGCTGGTGCTCCACCTCACCCGGCCCGGGCTCGTTCTCCCGCCACCGTGGCGAACCCCAGTCGAACTCAGTCGGGCTCTCCGCGGGCGGGTCGTCGAAGGGATCCCCGGTCATCGCTTCCCGACTTTGTACTGCCGGACATGGAGCGTCCATGGCGAGGGCGCACCCAGCTCACTTGCGCTGCTGCCCTGCCAACCACACACGCAGGTCACCTGCTGCGCCCGGTGACGATACTCGTCGATGACGTGCTTCGGCGGCTGGTCCGGAGTCACGGCTGGCTTGGGCCGAAGGGGAATGGATGTCATGCCGCGGTCACGCGAACGTTGACAGTGCGTGACCCGCGAGACGGGCCATCCTCTGCGATGACCTTCTTGTTGGTGCCGGTCGCCATGCCGACCCTCCGTTCTCTCGACAGCCTGCCGGAAGACGCAGGGCCGGGGCTCGAGAAGACGGCGACCGCACGCTGCGTCGTATCGCGACGCTGACCCACAGTGTATGCGTGACGGCGAGATCTCGGGCCGCTGGCCCCAAGGGCCATCCCTCGTGGGGCGAGGCGAGACGTGCCCTGAATCGGCGAAGCCCGGCCTGGTGCCGGGCTTCGTGCAGACGCTGGATGACGGGGTTAGTAGCTTCGCCGCTGCGAACTGAAGCAGTCGCTGCAGTACACGGGCTTGGAGCCGTTCGGCCGGAACGGGACCTGGGCCTCGCGACCGCAGCTCGCGCACGTGGCGCTGAACATCTCTCGTGGACCACGATCGAAGGTCCGACTCGAGTAGCCACCGTTGCGGTCGTTGCCGCCATTGCCACCGTAGGTGTCGGTGCCTCGCGAACTCTTACGAAGCGCGCGACACGAGGGGCAGCGGCGCGGCTCGCTGAACTGCCGATCGGCATAGAACTGCTGCTCGCTCGCGGTGAACGCGAACTCCTGCTGGCAGTCGACGCAGCTCAGCGTCTTGTCCGTCGTTGCGCTGTACATGAAGAAACACTCCTTCTCGTGCGGCCTCAGCGAACCTTTCTCGCCGAGAACCGAGGAGAGGGAGTGTCGTGTTGCCGCGTCTTGGTTGGGACGCCGTTCTGGCGTCGCGCGCATGGTACCAGCTCCCAACCGGCACGTCGAACGAATGTTCGTCATGAACGTGGCGCACGTTTGCGCACGCGTCCGGAGCCCTCGTCGCTCGTGCTATGGTTGCCGCTCGCTGCGCTTCGCGGCGACGCTCCGCGTGGTCGACCCCCCTTCTCGAACGGACCGTGCGTTCTGCCATCCGTGTTCGGGAAGCGTTGGAGGTTTCATGGCCACCGGTAGCATCAAGAAGGTCGTCGCCGATCGCGGCTTCGGGTTCATCGTCGCCGAGGATGCGAAGGAGTATTTCTTCCATCGCGGCGGTCTCGATTCGTCGCTTGACTTCGACCGCCTCGTCGGCGGCGAGCGGGTCGAGTTCGAGATCGAGTCGAGCCCCAAGGGCCCGCGCGCAAGCCGCGTGCGTTCCGCCTGACCCACCGGCACGGCCCGCCTGGCAACGGGCGGGCCGTGCCACATCACAAGGGGCGTCGACCGCCTGCCCACAGGGCGGGCCGATCCATCGCCCGTGCCAGGATCGCTGCTGCTCACGATCGCGAGCAGCAGGTGGTGCGTTCGATCGATGGGTCGCGTGAACCGACGGTGGATCGGAGTCTCAGGCTCTCCGGATCAGTCCGTGATCGAGGCCGCGGGTCTGTAGCTCACGGCAGAAGGTCGAGCGAGGCGACGTGCGCGGGGCGCACGACTCGGAAATGGCGCTGATCGAGGGTGGCGAGCTTCGGTTCGTCGAGCCGCTCCGCCAGGGCCACCACGCTCGCATCGACCACCCCTAGGGCCAGGTCGCCGTATTGGGCCTGCAGGTCTCGACAACGAGCCAGATCGACGGTGGTCGGTGGCTCGATGCGATACGCGCCCGCCAGGACGTCGTCGAGGAAGATCAGCCAGGCGTCCGGCGAGAGCCGCCGGGCGCACCAGTAGTCGAGCTCCGCCAGCACCAGCGCGGGCACGACAAGGTCTTCGGTGCTCTTCGTAAGCAGGGCAGCGCAACGGGCATGGTCGGGGTCGGCCGCGTCGAGGGCCGCTAGGAGGAGGCCCGTGTCGAGGATGAGCGCCACTCAGCGCGGCTCTTCCGCGACCGGCTCAGCGGTGACGTCTGCCGCGCTGGCCCCGTCGGTCGATCGCCCGACGCCGACACGCGGCCGCCGGCTTGCGCGGAGCGCTTGCGCCTTCTCCTCGACAGCCTCGCGGAGCAGGGCCGAAACAGGCACGCCGCGCCGGTCCGCCTCCGCCTCGAGCGTCCCGAGCGCGGCGCTGGATGCGCTGACCGTCGTCCGTCTTATCTTCATCATGATGCGTGATGCTAGCACCCGTCATCGGAGCCGTGCGCGTCCCCGTTCGCGACCGCGAGCGGGCGCGATCGAAGTCAGCCAGAGTCGCCTGTCGACCATGTCTCGACCGACGCGGCCCGGCCGAACAGATAGCCCTGCCCGAAGCGAACGCCGATAGCGAGCAAGGCGGAGCGCTCGGAGTCGGTCTCGATGCCCTCCGCGACCAGGCGCGCACCGAGCTCGGCCGCGAATTGATGGAAGCCCATGATGGCAGCCAGGCGCGCGGGATCGCGGTCGGCGCCCGAAACGAGGGATCGGTCAAGCTTGATCTCGTCCGGCTGAAGCTCGACACAGTGGCGGAGGCTTGCGAATCCGGCTCCCGCATCGTCGATGCTCCAGCGGATGCCCGGAAAGCTCGTGAGGGCGGCCCGCAGCCCCCGGTAGTCGTCGATCTGGTCGCGCTCGGAGAGTTCAAGTGTCAGCGATCGTTGGCATCGTCCCAGAAGAGCGCGAAGGCCATTCGGCTCGAGGACGAGCGCCGGCGAGACGTTGAGGGTCACGGGGACATCGGGCGGGAGCCCACGGGCAGACCTCAACGCCATCGCGAGGGTCGCATGCTCGAGTTCTGGTGACAGCCCGACTGCTGCCGCCTCGGCGAACCGTCGTTCAGGTGGGGCGTTGTCATCGAACCGGGTCAGCGCCTCGTACGCCACGGTTGCTCCATCATCGAGGGAGACGATCGGCTGGAACACGGCCCGGAATCGGTGATGGGCGATGACCGCCCGAATCTCGGCCCGCAGAACGTCGGACTTCTCCCGCTCGCGCAGGTCGGGTCCCAGACGGGCCGAGACGATGGCCCCGACCTCGGCATAGGTGCTCAGGTGACGCTCGAGCGCCGTGACCCCGGCCGGCTGGCGTGTCGAGAGAGCCATGAGCCCACGGGTCTCGCGGGCCGTCCTGAGCGGCTGGTATGCGACCGCGGTGATCCCCACACGGCTCAGCGCCAACCCGTAGCTTCCGTCGGCCTCGCGCGGCTCCCAGGGTTCAACCCACGCTCCTTGCCGGGCCCGACGACGCAGGTAGCGCGCCCTCGTTGCGGGCAGGCGAACACCCGGTGTCAGCGTGGGCACCGGGAGCCCTTCGGCGGCGAACACGAAGACCAGGCCCCGGGGTCCGAAGCCGAGGATGCTCACGCGGTCGACATCAGGGAGATCCACGAGCTCGGTCGCGATCGCGCGGGCCTGGGCGTCGAGCCCCAATCGCGGGTCAAGCCCCTCGAGCGCGAGCTCGACGACGGCCCGTTCCCGGTGTTCGCGCGCCGCTCGGTCCTCGAGCCGGCGTTCCGACGTCACATCGGTCGACACGCCGATCAGGCCCGAGATCGCCCCTGCCTCATCGCGCAGCGGCTCGACCACGGTCGCGAAGACACGGCCCGCAAGCTCGACGTCGACGAAGAGCCGCTCCCCGCGCAACGCGCGCTCGAACTGGCCGAGGAGCCGCGAGGTGCCGGATCCCAGCTCGTCCAAACGCCGTCCGACGAGTTCCTCGCTGGTCTGTCCCACGGCCGTCAGTCCGGCGCCACGGGCGAGGGTGATCGTCCCGGCCGGGTCGAGCGCCCAGACGATGACCGGCGCGCCGCCCACCACCGTGTCGAGTTCGTGCCGCGTCCGCTCGAGTGCCTCCTCGGCAGTCACCCGTGCGGTGACGTCGCGGGCAATCCCTTCGACGGCGACGACACGGCCGGCGCGATCGAGAACCGGGACCGGAATGGACTCGAGCGCCGCATACGTCCCGTCGGTCCGCCGCCACCGCCACGTGGAGCGACCGATCTCGCGCGGATCGGTCGATGTCGATCGCATCTCGCCCAGGTGGGCCGGATCAACGAGCCGGTATGCGAGCTCGGGATCGGCGTAGAGCTCCTCGGCCGTGACGCCGAGCAATCCCTCGACGGCTCGATTGACGAACTCGAGGCGCGGAGGATTGAGCCTGAAGCGATACACGACGTCAGGCACGTGCTCGACGAGCCGTCGGAACCGGATCCGCGGCCTGCGCGGGGCATCCGGACGGAGGGATCCGACGCTCGGCGCTGGACGGGCGCTCTCAACGTCGGGCCGTGCGGCTGGCTTCGTTGCGGTCATCCGCGATGGCACTCCCCATACTTGCGGGACATCGGCCTCTTCGAGGCGGCAGGCAGGGTGCCTGGGCTCGGGCCCAGGCAGACGCGGGCCCCTGTCACATCCAAGGTTGTAGCCGCCGAGGCCCCGCACGTCCAAGACGTAGATTTGCTTGCAGCTACGCCACCAGGCTTATGGATCCCCCGGCGCACCCGGGCAGACGACCCTGAGAGCGCCTTGGCGTCGTGGCTCGGCAGATCGGCCTCGTCAGGCCCGTCGCCGCTCGCGCGTTGGAACCATGCGTCGTCGGGTGATCATGCTTCCGACACCGCCGACGCGCCCGATTTCCGCGGGCGCACCAGGTCAATGGCCCGCTGCACGATCTTCGTATGGGGACCCTCCAGCCATAGCACAGCGAGCACGAAGTCGGGAGCATCGACGAGCGTCACGAGTCTGAGGTCCTTAGGGGCCTGTCGGGCCATCGTTGGCGGCAGGATTGCGCTCCCGGCGCCATCTGCCACGAGTGCGAGCATCGCGCTCAGCGCATTGGTCTCGATGGCGATCTGGGGCGCAACGTCGCGCCCGGCGAAGACATAGTCGAAGCAGCTCCGGAGCCCAGTGCCCGGCCGGGTCACGATGAAACGCTCCTTGGCAAGATCGCCAACGCTGACCGAATCCCTGTCAGCCAGCCGGTGATCGTGCGTGACCACGAGGGCATACCGTTCGCGTCGGATGACGGTGTGGCTCAAGCCCGTCAGATCGATGCTCTCCGGCAGGGCAACCATCGCGAGGTCGAGCTCGCCTCGGCGGAGCCCCGCGAGCGATTCGGACGTGGACCACTCGACGATCGAGACCTCGACTCCGGGGTTCTTGGTCGTGTAGTCGCTTAGGTACCTGACCATCTGAGGATCGGTCTGGTGCCACCACGATGTCCGCAGCACGCCGCGCGTGCGCTGGTCGAACTCGCGCATCGCATCCGAGAGGCCCCTCAGCTCGGCCATCACGCGTCGCGCGCCAGAGAGGAATGCCTCGCCTGCGTCTGTGAGGGCGACATGCCGGCTCGTACGCTCGAAGAGACGGACGCCGAGCTCGTCCTCGAGATGCCGGATCGCGGCCGAGACGGCCGGCTGCGCGACATGGAGCTCGTTCGCTGCCCGCGTGAAGTTGCCGTGGCGGGCGACCGCGTCAACGAATTCGATCTGGCGGATATCCATGGCTCGCCACCTTCGGTGGCCTCCTGTCTCCCCAGTCCGTTGATCCGACAGCACCGTACTCCTCGGTTTCCGGTCCCGCATCCCGTGAACTCGCAGTCCTTGTGCAGGCCGGCACAGGAGCCAGACCGTATGCCCTTGAGTCCAGGTTCCGCACCAGGCTCCGGGAATCGCGGCGGGACGGGCGCTGACGGTCCCCGGCTCATCCTGGTGGCCATAATCGTCGCGATGAGAGCGGCCGGGATCCGTGCCCTGGGTGGGCAGATCGAACTGCTGGAGCTTCCGGCTCCACCCCCACCCACCGGCAACGAAGTGCTGATCGAGGTCAGAGCCGCCGGGATCGGGAACTGGGACGACCTCGTCCGGACCGGGGCCTGGGATGTAGGCACTGCGCCGCCGATGGCTCTGGGCGTGGAGGCCGCCGGCGTGGTTCGTGCGATCGGCCCCACGCAGGCGCGGTTCGCCCCGGGCGACGAGGTCCTCGTCCACAGCGTGCCGCTGCGCCACCAGGGGGCTTGGGCCGAGTGGTTCCTAGCGCCAGGGGCTCATGTGGCGGCCAAGCCGGCCGACCTCGACTGGGCCGTGGCGGGCGCCATGCCCGTGCCGGCCCTCACCGCCAGCCAGGTGGTCACCCGGCTTGGGTGCGCGAGCAACGACGACGTCCTGATCCACGGGGCCGGCGGAGTGACTGGCGGGTTGCTCGTTGCCCTCGCGGCCGCGTCCGGCTGTCGGGTCGTGGCGACTTGCTCGCCGCGTGCCGCTGGCCGCGTCCGTCGTTACGGCGCAAGCGAGGTGGTCGACTATCACGCGCGCGATTGGGCAACCTTGGCTCTGCGCGCGAGCCCCCGGCATTTCTCTGTGGTCATCAACGCAGTGCGCGGGGGTGCGGCTGCCCTGCTGCCTTTGGTGGCCGATGGGGGCCGCCTCGCGACCATCACCGGCGACCCGCCGCCGAGCCAACGGGGCATCCAGATGGTGAACGCCTACGTGGCGGCTGATGGATCGGCGCTCGAGGCTGCCGTGGGTCAGCTCGTCGGACGAAGCCTTACCGTCCCGATCGCCGGCATCTACAGCCTCGGCGAGGCGGCTGTCGCCCTTCAAACCGTCGTGCAAGGTCGTGCCGAGGGAGCGTACGTCCTCGGACTGGCCGGCGAGAACTTCAGGCAGCCGTCTCCCGCCGGGCGTTAATGATTTGGTAGGCCTCCAGTTCGGGCCGGAAGTAGCTCAGGAACGGATCCTGCTCCGTCTGGGGCGGCGAACGCCTTCTCACGGCGCTCGATCCGGAGGGCTGTGATTCCGCCATCACCAGCTGTTCGGTGCCGCTCCGCCTCGAGCTGCGTCGGACCAGCACGGAGCTCGTCCCGAGTCTTCATCTCGCGCCGCCGACGGGCATGCCGAGCACGGCGAGCTCGTCGACGCGCTCCGCGACCACGAGGCCGCCGAGGACTGGCAGGGCGCGGCTCGGTTACTCGCCGAGCACGGCTTCCGCCTGGTGCTCGATGGCCACGGCCCGGCCGTCGACACGCTGCTCGGCGATCCCGGCGCAGGCGCTCGATGATGCGAGCACGTCGCCCTCCTCGCCTACCGTGAGCCGTCGGGCTGGGCGTGCGGCGGATCGGTGTCTTCATAGAGCGCAAGACCAGAAGCCGAAGGTCTGTCCACGCTGAGCAGGTATGATCGAGACCCGCGCGCCTGTAGCTCAGTGGATAGAGCGTCGGCCTCCGGAGCCGAAGGTCGCAGGTTCGAATCCTGTCGGGCGCGCCATTGCAACCTTTTCGGGCAGCGCGAGCGCCAATCCGTGCGCGTATGCCGCCGGAGTGAGCCGGACGGCCGACGATCCGCGGCCCTGCGATGACGATCCGTTCGTATATGGCGTGGATCACGTCGGATTTCTCCTCTGCTACCTCGGCCTTCTGCCACGTCTCGGCGAGGGCCTCGAGCCATTCGATCGCGCGACGCGCCGGCAGGTCCCGGGCCGGCTGCGCCCCAACGATTTCCTGATCTCCGCGGAGGCGTGCCATCCGCGCGAGGTAGGCCGCGTCGTCGAGGCGAGCCGCGGCATGGTCCAAGGCGAGCTCGCGGATCTGGCGTTCGATCCGGGCCCGATCCATGGTCACGGGACGCTCACTCGCGGACAGCACCGCCGTGATCTGGGCGCGCATGGCGGTGTCGACTCGGATCGCCCCGAGCTGGGCGATGACGGGGTCCTCCCACGTCGTCGCGGGAATGCGGGCTTTCGAACCCCACGCCTCGCACGGCGTCGGTGTGGAGCTTGCGGTGCCGGCCGTCCGAGTTTCCCATCGTCCCGTCTGACCGAATCCGCCTCCCGCAGACGCATTCGAGGAGCCCGGCGAGCAGGTCGACCCGGCCGCGGTGGCGGGGTCCCCCGCCCTGGGTTCTTGCCCGCCGGACCTCCTCGACCCGCGCCCACAGCTCGTCCGAGACCGGGTGGGTCGAGCGCCACGGCGCCGGCCGCGAGTCTCGCTCGGCCCGACGGTGTCGGCGGATCCAGCCGTTGTAGAGCGGGTTCATGAGGATCATCCGGATGCGGGTCGCGGCAAGGCCGGTCTCCGCCTCGAGCTGCTTCGCGCTCACGTTGCCGAGGGCGTACCGCTCGAACAGGCCGACCGCGATCGGCATCGGTCCGGGTCGATCTCGAGGATGTGCGGCGGCTCGCGGCAGGCGTCGGAAGCCGAGGCCGGCGCGGCCGCCCGGGTCGTCGCTCCTGGTCGAACTTCGCGGCGTAGCCCTCGGTGATCCGCTCCGACAGCCGGCGGCTGTACTTCTCGGCGCCGGCGGCCTCGGAGATCAGCTCGTCCCAGTCGTGAGGGATCGGAGCTCAGGATCCTCCGGTCGCACATCACCAGGGCGACGCCATTCGGTGCAGCCCGTCCTCGAGCAGCTCGAGCGTCCGGCGCAGGTTGCGCTGCCAGCGGTCGGAGTACCCGGTCGAGGAGCAGGTCGAAGCGGCCCGCCCGGAGGTCCTCGACCATCGTCGGCCATCGTCGCCGAGCGCCAGACGGTGCGCCCGCTGTGGGCGACCTGGTACACGAGGCCCGTGTCGACGAGGCCGTGGCGCTCGATGAAGCGGTCCTGCTGCTCGCGCTGGCTGGCCGGGCCATAACGGTCGTACTGGCCCGCCGTCGACTCGCGGATCCAGCGGGCGACCCGCAGCCCGCGGATGTCGTCGAGCGAGCGCGGCAGGCGCTTCACGCTGCGGGGTCCTTCGGGATCCTGACCATCTGGGACACCTTTGCTCTGGCGCCAAGCCCTCGCGGCGCAGCTGCTCGGGACCCTCCGGATACCGCCGATGGAGGGCCTCGACGTAGCGGGCGAGGGCGGCGACGAGCGGATCGCGCTCTACCGGCGGTTGCGCCCGGCTGGTCATCCGAGATCGCCGCCCAGATGGTCCCCGCTGGTCGGGCGGGACGCGGGGGTGAGCAGGGTGAGCAACGGCGCAGCTTCTTCGGGTCCTTCGCTAGTACGCGTGGGGAGAGGACCCGGAATCTTGCCGAAATGCTCCCCCTGCTCACCCATCCGGTTCATTCGGAGGGCCTCTGCACGATCAGCCCCTCGTAGACGGGGCTGCCGTGGACGACGCGTCGACGCACGGGGAAGCCGAGGCGATCATGGCGCTCGGTGAACGCCCGTCCGAAGACCGGCGCTGTCATCGGCTTGGCTCCGACGAGGCCCGCCCAGATCACATACTGCTCGTAGACCTTTGGCCCCGGCGTTGCGGCGTCCGCCTGGGGAACAGCCCACTCGCGCAGGAACCCCCCGAGCGGGTCCTCCTCGGCGCGGTAGGCAGCGGTCTCGCGCGCGACCGCCGCCGGGAACGGATGCAGCGTCCCGGCGGTCGCATAGGCCACGGCGCCCCGCACAGCCCACGCGAGAATGCCTGGGGCTTCCCCAGCCAGGATGGCCACCGCGACGAGGCCGGGATCTTCGGCCGGCGCATCGCTTGACTCGCCGCGCTTCGCGAACCGGACGGCCCACGGGATCAGCGCAATTCGACGCCAGAACCCCTCGGAGGCGTCGTCAGCGACGGGCAGGTGGTTCGTCGCAAGGTGGAGGGTGTGGCTCGGCTCCCACTCCTCCTGGCGACCGTGAAGCTCGCGGCCGGTCATCAGGTCGATCGTTGCCAGACGTTTGAGCGTCCCGCCCTTGAGCTTGGCGCCCTGCTCGGGTTCGCTCGTGAAGGCGAGGCGCGCACCCGAAGGCGCATGGAATCGGAGGTCGGGGCGCCAGCGGAGCGGTTCGCGTTGATGACCGTCTCGACGGCAATCTCGACGCTGTACTCGCCCGCCACTTCACGCCCGAGCGTCCGAAAGGCCACCGACTTCCCGTTGTTGCCCGAGCCGTAATGGACGGCGAGCAGCTCCTTAGAGGTCCCGACGAGTGATGCTCCGATGAGCCTCGCGAACCAGTCGATGAGCTCCTCGTCGCCGGCGAAGACCTCCAGAAGGAAGCGGTCCCAGCGCGGACAGGTCGCCCGCGGGTCGTAGTCGAGGCGCGTGGACCGACTCACCATATCCGCAGATAGCCCGACCCGCAGGGCGCCTGTCCGGAGGTCGACAAGCCCGTTCTCGCAACCGAGGATCCACGGATCCGGGTCCCATGCGTCCCCACTTGTGGCCACCGGCCGCATCGACGCCGCGATCCGCGGCGCCCTGCCTTCGTCGCGTCGTCCGTTGCGCCAGACGGTCCCTGATCGCCGCTGAGGGTCCGCTCGCGGACCTCGCTGTCGGCGATGCTGAGCGCCTCCGCGTAGCGGTCGCGGAGGACG
>CAWBQM010000006.1:0-84347 GCA_963790955.1 uncultured Chloroflexia bacterium | reverse complement strand
CGGGGTCACGCGGCTCGACCAGGTCGAGCGCCTCGATCCGGCGGATCGACCGACACGCGTGGTGGCCGACGCCACCGAGCTGGCGGCCGCGCTCGAGGAGCTGGCGCTCGCGACCGGCGCGGTACCGATCGGCGAGGCCGGCGCGAGGCCCGGATGAGCCGCTGCGGCCGGCAGACGCTCCGGCCGGCGCGATGAGACTGCCCGAGCGCGTCGAGGCGGTCTTCCTCGACGCCGGTGGCGTGCTGCAGCTGCCGACCCACGCACGCGTCGTCTCGGTGTTCGCCTCGATCGGCATCGAGCTCGATCCGGTCGAGCTCGATCTGGCCCATTACCGTGCCATGGCCGAGCACGACGCCGCGGCCACGCCCGAGGATCGCCCGGCTGCGTATCGGCGCGGCTACGCGCACGCCCTGCGTCTGCGCCGAGGAGCGCCTCGCGGAGACAGTCGAGGCGGTCCGCGTGGCACTCGACCACCCGGACGGTTGGACGCGACAGCCACCGACGGCGCGCGACGGGCTGCTCGCCCTGGCCGAGATTCCGATCAGCGTCGTCGTGGTTTCGAATGCCGACGGGCTGGTCGAGGCCCGCCTCGCGCTCCAGCGTCTATGCCAGGTGGGTGCCGGCGACGGGCTGCGCGTGGCCGCCGTGCTCGATTCGTCGGTCGTCGGCGTCGCCAAGCCGGATCCCGCGATCTTCGAGCTGGCGATCGAGGCGTCGGGGGTCGCGCGCGAGCGAACCGTTCACGTGGGGGATTCGGTGGCCGTGGACGTGCTCGGAGCCCAGGGCGCGGGCATCGTCGGCGTCCACTTCGATCCGTTCGGGCTGTGCCGCGACGAGGGCCATGCACATGTGTCCGATCTGCGCGACCTGCGGACGCTCGTCGACGACCCGGCCGGCTTCGAGACGGTGACCGAACCGACTCGCTGACGTGCCGACCCGGGCATTCGCCGCGGATCAGCCGCCGGGCGGCGGGATCAGGGGCCGGTCGGCGGAAGCGTCTGGCCGGCCTGCCCGCTGCCCTGGCCGTTGTTGGCGACCTCGTTCCAGCCCGGGCGCAGCGGTCCGAGCGCGGCCCACAGGGCGAGGTCGGCGACGAGGATCACGCCGATCGCCGCGAGCACCGGCCTGCGACGCACGTTGGGTCCGCTCGGAAGGAGGCGCCACGCGACGAGGATGGAGACCGCGGCGAGGCTGGCGGTGTACAGCCCGATCGCCCATGGCGTGCGCGTGTCGCTACCGGTCGAGAGACCGTGCACGGTGGCCAGGAGATAGGCCACGAACGCGACGACATGAAAGCGTCGCCACCACGCGTAGCCGATGAGCGGCCTGATCCGTTCGCTGATCCAGAGTGCCGCGAGCAGGTAGCCGGTGACGATGCCGAACGCGACCCAGATGGGTCGATAGTGGCTTGCGAGCGGCACGAGAACCTCCGCCGGCGCGAACGCCGTGAACGGGTCGATCCACGTCGCGAGGCCGTGCACGATCGCGAAGACGAGCGCGAGGTTCGTGATGAACTGGTGCATCTCGTCGGTCACGAAGCGTGGCCACAGCGGCCCGCGCCACTTGAGGCTCAGCGACCAGCCCGACGACGACGGACAGGCTCACCAGCAAGTAGGCGACGATGCCGCCCGCCCGCGACACCGTCCAGGTCAGCGTGCCGAGGTCCATCAGGCGGTCTCGTACCCGCCCGGCTCCGGCGCCAGCCCCGCCGGCGCTTCGCCGGCCCATTCGCCGACCGGATCGTTCGACCGTCGTCGAGGACGAGCAGGCCACTCGCGCCGATGCGATCGAGCAGGGCGCGGCCGTCGATGTGCCCGAGCACGAGTGCCACGGTCGCCGCGACGTCCGCCTCTCGGCAGCCCGCCCGCCACGACGGTCACGCTTCGAACCCCGCTGGCCGCGGGCTCGCCTGTCCTGGGGTCGACGATGTGATGGCGCTCGATGCCGTCTCGCGTCCAGCGCCGGCGGCGTGTGCTCGATGTGGCCAGGGCGCCGCCCTCGATGCCGACCGGTTCGCCGGGGGGATCGTCGAGCTGGACCGTCCAGCCGGCGGCGTCCTCGGGTAGGCCCGCGACGGCCAGGTCACCACCGGCCTCGACGGCAGCCGGCCCACCGACGCGATCCACGATCCGTTCGAGAGCCGCGTCGACGGCCATGCCCTTGGCGATCCCGCCCGGATCGATGGCGCCACCCGACGGGAGGCGAATGGTTCGGCGTTCAGGATCGAGCCGGACCTCACGCCATCGCCCCGGCTGCCAGGTTGCACCGGCCGGTCCGGCCGGCACCGCGCCCGCGGCCGGGGCAGGGTTCTGCCCGGCGAGGACCTCGACGAACGTCCGGTCGTAGCCGAGTGCGATCAGGCGCGGCAGGATCAGCGGATCGAACGCGCCGTCCGTCGATGCAGCTGCGTGGAGCGCCTGCTCGACAACCTCGTACAGCAACGGGCTCACACGGGTCTCGAGCCCCGCGCTCGCGTTGAGCGCCGACAGCTCGCTGTCGAGTCGAAACCGGCTCAGTCGCGCATCCCAGTCCTCGAACAGGGAGCGCGCGAGCGCGACCGCGTCGGCCGATCCGGCGGGCACGATGATCGTCACGCTCGTGCCCATCGAGCCAAACCCGTGGCGTTCGAGCCCGGGCGGGGTCCGAAGCGGTGTCGTCGGGCGTGCGAAGATCGCGCCCCCGCCCGCTGCACCACCCACGTGCGCTGCCCGCGATGCCGCGGTCAGGAGCCGCCGGAGCCGAGGTTGGGCATGCTGCCGAAGCCGCCCGTGGTCGGTGGCTGGGCGCCGGACCCGAAGAAGTTGCCGCCGTTGTGGTCGCGATGATGCCGCGACGGGTTCGTTATCTGCGCCTGCCCGCTGTCGTCGTCGCTGCCGAACAGGCCAACACCGTCCTCCGGTCCCTGACCCGAGGCGCTGCCGCCATTGAGGGTCGCGTCTGGCGGGGTCGTCGCCGGCGTCGCCGCGCTGCCCACCGGATGGGCGACGACGAGCGCAGCCGCGGCGCCGAAGGCCGCGACACTTCCGATCACCGACAGGCGCTTGAGCCTGCCAAGGTGGCGTCCGATGTCGGCCCGGGACGGGCGGCCGGGGCCGTGCGGGAGCATACGAGTCGGCGCCGCTGTCGGTGCCGGCTCGAGTGGCATCCAGCCGCGCGGGTTCGCTGGTCGGTCGGTGATCTGGCCGGGGGCCCACCAGCCGGTGGGCGACGGGTCGCGCTGATCCATTGACGCCAACGTACCGGTCGTTTCTTTGAGTAACCTGAGGATCGCGTCTCGACTGTCGTTGCAGGTGCGTGACAGCGTTGCCCCGGGCGTCGTGGCCGGGTCGGGCCCCGGCATTCAGGTCAGGCAGGCGAGAGCTCGGGGATGGCGGACGCCCAGGCATCGAACGCCGAACGGAGGCGGCCCAGGGGGGCCGGCTCGGCGAAGGCGACGTCGAGCGCCCGTCGATCGATCGCCCACAGCTCCGCGGGCGTGAGCCCGATCTCGGTCAGCGCCCGCAGGTACTCGGTCGAGAGATCGATGTCGGACACGGTCCGGTCGTCCGTCGAAAGGGTCACGGGCACGCCTGCGCGGTGGAGATGCGCGAGCGGGTGCGCCGCGACCGAGGGCACGATCCCGGCCTGCCAGTTGCTCGTCGGACACAGGTCGAGGGCGATGCCGCGCCCGGCGAGCTCGCGCACGAGTGTCGGATCGTCGGCCGCGCCCGGGCCGTGGGCGATGCGCTCGGGCTCGACGCCGAGCGCGCGCCGAACCTGACCGGCGCCGCCCCATTCGCCGGCGTGGATCGTGATCCGCAGGCCCGCCGCGCGTGCCACATCGAACGCAGCGCGATGGCGCAGCGGATCCGGAAACGCCTCCTCGGGGCCGGCCAGGTCCCAGCCGGTCAGGCCCTGCCCGAGGAATGCCGCGGCGGTCTCGGCGAGGCGCACGTTGGCGACCGGGTCGTGGGAGCGCAGCGCGGTGCAGATGAAGCGAACCGTGACGCCACGCCGCGCCGCGGCCTCGCGACCGCCGCGCACGACGGCGGCGATGCCATCGTGAAGGGCGAGGCCCTGCGCGACGTGGAGCAGGGGACCCCAGCGGATCTCGAGATAGCGCACGTTGTCGTCCGCCTTGGTGTCGACCAGCTCGGCCACGACCCGCTCGAGCGCCTCGGCGTCCTGCATGAGCGCGATCGGAAGGTCGAAGGCGCGCAGGAGCTCGGCCTGGGATCGAGCCGGCATGGGCGCGACGAGTGCGCCGTACATGCCGGCCCAATCCGCCGGCGCCTCGATTCGTCGGGTGCGCGCCAGGTCCAGGGCGGTGTCGATCCTGAGCGAGCCGTCGAGGTGGAGGTGGAGCTCGGCCTTGGGCATGGCCTCGACGAGCCGTCGCAGAGCCGGGTCGGGGCCGATGTGCATCGGCGCATGGTAGGCGGCGGGGAACACGGCCGGAAGCAAGATCCGCAGGCGTTTCGCAAAACGTGATACCGTGGAGTATCACGAACACGGGAGACCCGGAACCATGGCCTTCATCCTCGTCACCGGCGCGAGCGGCTTTGTCGGCGGCCACACGCTCCCGGTCCTCGTCGCCCGGGGCCATCGAGTGGCAGCGCTCGTCCGCTCCGACGCCGCGGGCCTCGAGGTCGTCGAACGACTGGCGCCCGAGCAACGACCCGCCGTCGAGCTGCGCCACGGCGACGTCACCGACCCCGATTCGCTGCCGCACGCCTTCGACGGGGTTGATGCCGTCATCCACCTCGTGGCCCTGCCGCGCGACTGGGATGGCGGCGCCAGCCTGCGGCTCGTCAACGTCGAGGGCACGCGCAACGTGCTCGCGGCCATGCGCTCTGCCGGCGTCCGCCGGCTCGTCCATCAGGGCGCGCTCGGGGTCGAGGACGATCCGGACCTGCACTACGCGAGCTCGAAGGCCCGCGCCGAGCGCCTCGTTCGCGAATTCGGGGCTCGACTGGACGATCACCAAGCCCTCGCTCTTGTGGGGTGAGCGCGACGGGTTCTTCAACATCATCGCGGGGCTGGTTCGCCTGTCGCCCGGCGTCGTCCCCGTCCCGGGCCGGGGCGACGCGCGCTTCCAGCCGATGGCCGTCGACGATCTCGCGCGAATCTTCGCCGACATCCTCGACCGGCCGGACACGATCGGCCACACGTACGAGCTCGGCGGGCCGCGCCGGCTCACCTATCGGGAGATCACGCGCGAGGTTCTGCACGGCATGGCCGCCAGGCGGCTGATCGTTCCGATGCCCGTGCCGGTCATCGCGCTCGTCGCCGGCGCGGCGGAATACGTCCGCTTCCCGTTCCCGGTCGCAACCGACCAGCTCCGCCAGCTGCGGTTGGACAATGTCACGGAGCTCGACACGGTCGAGCGTACGTTCGGGTTCGGGCCACGCGACATCGACGGCCAGCTCGGCTACCTCGAGAAGCCACCCTCGAAGCAGGGCTGACCCGACCCATCGCCAGCCGTTGGCTCGCCCGGGCACCTCGGGACGATGGGCGGGGGCTCGACGAAGCTCGCCCCGGGCCCTTGCGCGAAGCGCGACAATCTGGGCCTAGCTCGAGAGGCCGCAGGCCTCGTCGTCCCCCGGGTCTGCGCCGTCGTTCGAGGCATGCCCATTGCAACGGGAGACACGGTGTCTAGCTATCGAGGCCTTTCGGTCCCCATCGCCGCGATTGCCACAGTCGCGCTCTTCTTGCTGTACGACCCCTGGATCGTGCCGCCGGACAACCTTCGGCCGGCCCTCACGATCGTCTTCTGGGCCGCGTCCATCGCCCTGGTGGTCCTGCTCTTCCAGGATCGGAGGAATCCCGAGGCGCAGGCCGTCGAGGTCGAGGGCCCGGCGTTCTCGCGCTATCTGTTCGGCAACACGCGCGCCGGCCTGTTCTGGCTGCCGATCCGGCTGTTCGTGGGCTTCGAGTGGCTGACCGCCGGCTGGGACAAGCTCACGGGCACGGGTTGGGTCGACGGGGGGTCGAGCCTGCTCCACTTCTGGCAGACCGCCGTGGCGATCCCGCAGACCGGCCGCCCGCCTGTCTCGTTCGAGTGGTACCGCACGTTCCTCCAGTTCCTGATCGACAACAACGCGCAGACCTGGTTCGGATGGTTGATCACCATTGGTGAGATCGCGGTCGGCGTCGGGCTCATCACGGGCACGCTGGTCGGCATTGCGGCATTCTTCGGCGCCTCGATGAACATGTCGTACATGCTCGCCGGCTCCGCCTCCACGAACCCGATCCTCTTCGCGTTCACCGTCGGCCTGATGCTCGCCTGGCGAGTCGCTGGCTACTACGGCGTGGATCGCTTCCTGTTGCCGTTGCTGGGGACGCCATGGACCCGACAGGTGACGATGGCCGCCCCCTCGCGATCGGGCGTGCCGTCCGCCGGGGCCTGAATTCCGGTTCGGCCCGCGTGTCCGGGCCCGCGCCGGATCCGCCAGCCGCATGGCCGGGCCGAACGGGCCATACGGGAGTCGGTCGTCACGGGCCACAATGGATGGCATGCCGTCACCGGACAGCGTGTCCACCCACCCGGCGCCCGAGCTCGGCATCGGTTCTGATCTAGCGGAACACGAGTCCGGGCCGCCGGGTCGCGGTCAGCGCCTGCTCCTGGCCGGCGGCTGGCTCCTTGCCGCGCTCGCGCTCGCGCTCGGTTCGGCTGGGATCGTGTCCGGCGTGGGCGGGCTGCCGGGCACGAGCGCGCGCTCCGAGCTGACGTACCCAACCGACAGTGTCCTGCTGCCGAGGCTGCAGTCGGCGACCGGCGATCTCGGACAGATCCGCGACGACGTGGATGCGCTTGGCGCCTACGGCCGCGGAGCGCTCGCAAGCGTCATCGATTCGAATCAGCACGCCCTCGCGTCCACAATCGACGACGGCGCGACCCTCGCGCTCCAGATCGGCGGCGAGACCGACGCGCTGCGCGTGAAGCTGCGCGCGCTGCCCGGCGTCGATGGCGCCACCAGTCTGCCGCTCCCGCCGACGCTCGCGCTGCGAATGAGCCCCGACCTCGAGCGCCGATACGCCGTCCTGCTGTCCGCGCTCGACACGACGAACGGGTTGTCCGAGGCATGGAGCGGGCTCACGAGCGGATCGCTCGCCGCGCGGCGGCTGTCGGGCCTGCTCGCCGACCACGACACCTCGACCGCTGCCGCGGCCAATCTCGGGCGTTCGGGCAAGTGGACGGCCGCGCTCAAGCAGCTCGACACGTCGGACAAGGCCATCGCGGACGCGCGTGCCATGCGTGACAAGCTGGCCGCCACGGTCGACGTCTCGACGCTCGACCAGTGGCTGAACCTGAACGCCGACTACGACACGTCGCTGCGCACGCTGTACCAGGCACTGGTCAGATCCAAGGGCAAGGTCACCGCCGCCGTCCACGATGCGTTCGTCGCACAGCAGGCCGCCTACGACCGGCTGCCCGGAGACACGCGAGCCCTGGTCGTGATCATGGGTGATCTCGCGCGTGGTGGGATCAACCAGGCGGTGACCACGATCGAGGAGGCCAAGGGCCGGCTCAACGAGGCCCTTCAGGCGCTCGCTGCCATCGAGCTCGGGATCGACGCGTCGCCGCCCGCTGGAGACTGACGCAGCCGAGGGTCGTGCGAGGTCCGGCGAGGTCCGGCGAGGTCCGGCCCCACGTCCGGCCGCTGGCTCCAAGCGCATCCGGCGACGGCCGTGGGGTGGAGCCCGCGTCGTGGCGCCGGGCCCGCGTCCCGCGCGTCCAGGCCGGTCCGGCTGCTGCCCGATAGCGCTCGATGCGAGCGCTACACTGGCTTCACCCAATCGATCGGACGACGGCGGGCGCGCGCCGCCACCGGCGCCTCGGCGCGCCGACCAAGGGAGGATCTTCGCTCGATGCGTGTGAGTGCCGTGAGCGGTGCGCCGTGGGGCGCCGTCGCCGATGTTCTCGTCGTGCCGATCGTGGGCGAGCCGACGTTCCAGGGTGCACTGGCCGAGCTCGACCGGCGCGCGAACGGCGAGCTGGCGACGCTGGCCCGTTTCGGTGAGGTCCGCTCGCAAGCGCTTCACGAGCAGCCTTCTCGCGGCCGGGGAGCTGCCCGTCCAGCGCATCCTCGCGGTTGGGGCGGGCGTGGCCGGCGAGCTCGATCTCGAGACGGTTCGCCGAGTCGCCGCCAGCGCCGAGCGGCGCCTTGCCGGTCGACCGGTGCGCAGCCTCGCGGTCTGGCTCGAACCGCTCGCCGCTACGCTCGAGGGTGGTGTCCCGGCGGCGGCCGAGGCGGTCGCTCGGGGCGTCGTCGAAGGCTCGTTCGAGCCGCGCGCCCTGTATTCGGACGCACCCGACATCACCCCGCCCGCCCTCGACGAGCTCGTCCTCGTCGTCCCCGACGGCGACACGGGCGACGTCGTCCGTGCCGGGGAGCGCGGTGTGATCTTCGGCGAGGGTTCGAACCTGGCCCGCACGCTGGCGAACCGCTCCGCGGTCGAGCTCAGCCCCGAGGTGCTCGCCGAGGAGGCCCGAGCGATCGCCGATCAGCGCGGCCTCTGGATCGACGTCATCGACGAGCGGCGCGCCGCGGACCTGGGCATGGGCATGTTCCTGGCCGTCGGGCGGGGCAGCGACAACCCGCCGCGGATGATCGTGATGCGCTCCGGCGGCGAGCGCCAGCACGACGCGCTCGACCGCCATCTCGCGATCGTGGGCAAGGGCGTGTGCTTCGACTCCGGCGGCATCAGCATCAAGGCGGCCGATCGGATGGAAGAGATGAAGATGGACAAGACCGGGGCGTGCTCGGTCATCGCCGCGATCGCGACGCTGGCGCGGCTCGCACCCGGGACGCCGCTGCTCGCCGTCGCGCCCGCGGTCGAGAACATGCCCGGTCCGCACTCGACCCGGCCGGGCGACGTCGTGACCGCGTTGAACGGCAAGAAGGTCGACATCATCAACACCGACGCCGAGGGCCGGCTCATCCTCGGCGACGCGATGACCTATGCGGAACGGCTGGGTGCGACGCACCTCGTCGACGTGGCAACGCTCACCGGTGCCGTCGCGCGAGCCCTCGGCGACCTCGTCACGGGCGGCTTCGGGGTCCCACAGCCGTGGTACGACCAGGTGGCCGAGGCGGGTCGGCGGGCGGGCGAGCGCTACTGGCAGCTGCCGCTCGTCGACGAGTATCGAGCCGACCTCGACAGCTGGTACGGCGACGTCGTCAACTCGGCCGGCTCCGATGGGGGACTCGTCAAGAGCGCCCTGTTCCTGCGCGAGTTCCGGACGGTGCCCTGGGTCCATCTCGACATCGCCGGTACCGCGTACTTCCGAAAGGCGACGCCATATGCGCCGCGCGGCGCGACCGGGGCGTCCGTGGCCACGCTCGTCGAGCTGGCACTGGCGGGCGCCGCGGGCTGAGCGACGAGGTCACGGGCCTCGTCGCCCGGCCTCTCGCTCGACGCCGCCGGCCCGACCAAGGCCCTCGATCGTCGCATGCCCGATCCGCTGGCCATCGCCCTCGCGATCGCGGGCTTCGCGTGGGGTATCGCGGCAGACCGTATCAGCGTGCGTTGGCCGGAGCACGAGGAGCCGTTCGTCGCCGGTCGCGCGATCGGCTGGCGGACCGTGGTCGTCGGACTCATCGGCGCGATCGCGCTGGGTGCGCTCCCGTCCCGATTCGACGGCCTGGCGCTGGCCGTGTTCGCCGCATTCGTGGCAGCACTCGTGCTGCTCCTCGCGACCGACCTCGACCAGCGACTGCTGCCGGACGTGATCACCCTGCCGGCCGTACCACTCGCCGCCGTGTTCGCGCTGAGCGGGCGGAACCCCCTGGTCGGTCCTGAGCTGTGGCCCGCGGTCGCCGCCGCGATCGTACTTCCGACCATCCTGTTCCTCGTCTCGATCCCATTCGGCGAGGGCGCGCTCGGTCTGGGCGACGTGAAGCTGCTCGTGTCGGTCGGGCTCATGGCCGGTTTCATGCGCGCGATCATCGGCGTCGTCTCGGGTGCGTTCCTGTCGGGTGCGGTCATCGCCGTCCTGCTCGTCGCCCGCCGGGTCACGCTCCACTCGTACGTGCCGTTCGGGCCGTTCCTGATCGTCGGCGCGCTGTGGGGGATCCTGGGTCCGGGCTAGGGTGTGCCGACGGCCGGGCCGGGCCGCCGCATGCCGCCGTTAGTCACCGGACGACTCAACGGGCCATCCAATGGGCAATTCTCATCCCCTGGGTGACTGAAACAGCGCGCGAGCAGGGTCGGCTGAGTCGGTCGGCGCATCAAACGGTCAACGGACTGTCCGTTGATCCACTGGTTGCATACGGCCGACGCCTCGGCGGCTGAAGGATCGCGCGGCGACAGGCCCGGCAGGAGCACATCGCCGGCAGTGTCGGCGGGCGGTCGAGACGGGTCCGCCGAGGCCGGCACGGGTATCACCCGAACGGGGGTCCGGGTTCGAGGACGGGACCATCGAGCGGGTGGCCAGGGTGCGGCCCGTGACTAGGCTGCAACGTGGCTGTATCATGCCTGCCAGCCGGTGTCGTCTTGCGTGTAGTGCCCGCGCCAGGACGGCGACATCACCGGCGGGCCTAACCGCCACACGCCGCACGACAGCCCCCTGTCGGAACGGTCGCCAACGGAGAATGCTCGCGCGATGACGACGCCTCGCTGATGCGAAGCCGTGTCTCCGGGTGGAGTGCCAGCTCCGGGTCCCGTCCCTCCCGGAAGCCGAAGCGACTCCTCCTCTTCGCCCTCCTCATCCCGCTCCTGGCCGGCCTCTTCGCCGCACCCAACGTGCCCCTGACGCGCGCCGACAGCCTGTCGCAGGCGCAGGCCCAGAAGGAGCAGCTCCAGAAGAAGATCGCGGCCCAGAAGGCGGCGCTCGCCAAACTCGCCGACATGCAATCGGCGCTGCGTGGCGAGATCAGCTCCACGGCCATCCAGCTGGACGGCATCAACACCGACCTCAAGGCCATGAAGACCAAGGTCACGAAGATGCGGACGCAGATCGGGCAGGTCCAGGCCGCGTACGATGATCTCGTCGCCCAGGTCGCGCAGCTCGACGAGTCGATCAGCCGCGTCGTCGAGCAGGAGAACGAGACGCGCCAGGATCTGGCGACCCGAAAGGCACTCCTGGCCTCGCGGATCCGCTCGGCCTATGAGGCCGATCAGACGTCGCTCCTCGAAACGTTCCTGTCGGGCGCGTCGTTCACCGACGTCCTCAACGAGGTCGGCTATTACCTGGACGTCGGGCATCGGGACGAGGACCTGGCGAAGCAGATCCAGGTCGAGCAGGCAGAGCTGGGCACGTTGCACGAGACCGTCGTGACGACCCGCGCGGAGACCGACGACCTGCGCGTCCAGACGGCGGCCCAGAAAGTGGAGCTCGACAAGCAGCTCGTCGAGCTCAAGAAGGCCGAGAAGCAGCTCGCGGCGCTCCAGAAGGCCACGGCCCAGGCACTGGCTGCCCAGCGTCGCGCCTATCAGCAGCTGAACCGCAACAAGGCGGCGGCGGCCCGGGCGCTGAAAGCCGCTGCGGCCGCGCAGCGACGGCTGCAGAAGAAGATCGATGACCTCATTGCGGCGCAGTACCAGCACGGCAACATCCCATCGGCGTACAACGGCACCCTGCGCTGGCCGATGAACGGCACGGTCAGCCAGGACTATGGCTGCACCGGGTTCACCTTCGAGCCGGCGGTCGGCAGCTGCGCCCACTTCCATCAGGGCATCGACATCGTCGCGCCGTCCGGCACGAAGGTGACCTCGTCCGGTGCCGGTCGGGTCGTGTACTGCGGCTGGAACTACGCGGACGGAGCGGACCCGGCGTGGATCGTGATCGTCGCCCACAGCCAGACCCTCGAGACGTGGTACGCGCATCTCCAGCCGAGCTGCCCAGTTCGCGCCGGCGTGGCCGTCCGCGCCGGGACCGTGATCGGCCACGAAGGCAACACGGGCCATTCGACGGGAGCGCATCTGCACTGGGCCGTGCGCTTCAACGGCGACTTCGTGAACCCGCGCCTGTTCCTCTAGGTTCGGCGGTCAGCCCGACAGCGTCAGGCCACCCGGGAGGCGCCGACCGACCGTCGTCCGCTCGCTCGTTCGTTCACGGGCCGTCGATAGGCGAGTGCTAGGATCATCTGGGGATCGTTCCGCCCCGCCAGGTCGCCAGCTGCACGGAGGACCGTCCGTGAGACCGACGATGGCCGTGATCCTCGCCGGGGGCGAGGGGGAGCGCCTGTCCATCCTCTCGGCCCAGCGCGCCAAGCCCGCGGTGCCGTTCGGTGGGAAGTACAGGATCATCGACTTCAGCCTCTCGAACTGCGTCAACTCCGACATCAACGACGTGCTCGTCCTGACCCAGTACAACCCGCGCTCACTCAACGACCACATCGGCCTGGGCCGGCCCTGGGATCTGGATCGAACCAACGGTGGCGTGCGCCTGCTCCAGCCGTACATCGCGCGCGGACGCGTTGCCGAGTGGTATCGAGGCACGGCCGACGCCGTCCTCCAGAACCTCAACGAGATCGAGCACAGCCGCGCCGACACGGTGCTCATCCTTGCCGGCGACCACGTCTACAAGATGGACTACACGCCGTTCATCGCCGCGCATCGACGCCACCGCGCCGACGTGACCATCGCTGTCCGGCACGTGCCCCTGTCCGAGGCGACGCGGATGGGCATCCTCGCGCTCGACGAGGCCAACCGGGTCGTCGACTGGCAGGAGAAGCCCAAGCAGCCCAAGAGCGACCTGGCGTCGATGGGCGTGTACGTGTTCTCGAAGCGGGCGCTCAAGCGCTGGCTACACGAAGACCTCGTCGACTTCGGGCGGCACGTCATCCCGGCGATGCTCGATGCGGGCGCGCGCGTGTTCGGCTATCCGTTCGACGGCTACTGGCAGGACGTCGGCACGATCCAGTCGTACTGGGAGGCCAACATGGCACTCCTGGCGGAGCGACCCGAGCTCGACTTGTACGACAAGGACTGGCTCATCCACACGAGGTCCGAGGAGCGGGCGCCGGCCCGCATCGGCGAGACGGCCCAGGTTCATCGCAGCCTCGTGAGTCATGGCTGCATCGTCAACGGCACCGTGGTCAACAGCATCCTGTCGCCGGGAGTCCGGGTCGAGACGGGCGCGGTCGTGCGCAACTCGATCGTCATGTTCGACACCGTCATCCGCACCGGTGCGATCGTCGATCGGGCGATCATCGACAAGGAGGTCGTCGTGGGGCCGGGCGCGATCGTGGGCGACGGGCCCGACACGGACCCGCCGAACAAGAAGGAGCCGCAGCGCCTCAACGCCGGCATCACCGTCGTCGGCAAGCGGGCGATCATTCCGCGCGCGGTGCGCATCGGGCGCAACGTCAAGGTCGCGAGCGACGTGCGTCCGGCCGACTTCCCCGGTCGGGCCATCCGCTCCGGCGAGTCGGTCGAGGTCGGTGCTGGTCGGGCGCGGGCGAGGACGGTGGATCGTGCCCGGGGTGCTGTCCCGGTCATGGGCGAGCCGGTGCTCGGTGGGGCCGCAGGTGAGCCCGACGCGCGCGTGCCGGAGGCCGCCACGGAGCGTCGGGCGTAGTCGGCCGTCCAGAGCGGCGGTTCGGGCCTCGATCGTGCTCGAGCCGGTAGACTACCCCGGCCATGCTGCCCGCCAAACCCGGCCTGCCGGCGGTCGCTCCGGGCGACGTCGAGGGCTGGCTCCGTGAGCTCGGCCTGCCGGCCGGCGAGCGTGTCGATCGCGATGGGGTCTCGTCGTGGGACCTTGAGCTCGACGGTCGCCGTCGCTTCGACATCCCCGTCACGCTGATCCTCGATCCCTCGCTCGCGCTCATCGTGTGGGTCCATTTCGCGCCGCCCATCGGCGACGGATTCCGGAAGTCGTATCGGATGTTGTTGCGCTGGAACGACGAGTTCCCGTTCGCGAAGTTCGCGCTTGGCGAGGATGGCCGGCCGATCCTCATGACCGAGCTGCCGGTCGGCGCGGTGGGCCCGGACGACCTCGGTCTGGCGATCGCACGACTCCTCGCGATATGCGACCAGCTGCTCGAGGAATCGGCCGGCTGGCTGTGGATCGGCGGCCGGATTCCCGACCGGCGCGATCGGGTGAGCCGCCAGGTTGGCCTCTTCGCGCGCTACGCGGCTCGCCTCGCCGAGCTGATCGGGCCGTGATCGGCTCGTGATCGCCTCGTGAACCGCGTCCCCGCCGCCATGCGTCGAACGCGTCCGCTCGTGCTTGCCATGGTCGCGGTCGTGGCCGCAGTGAGCTTCACCCTCGCGCCCGCCGCCGCTCGGCCCGTCGCCGCCGCGAGCTCGGACCTGACGCTCGTCACGGCCGCCCGATACGACGTGCAACCCGAGCAGCATCGCGTCCGGATCAGTGTCGACATCAGCGCCGTGAACCACCTCACGGACACCGCCATCCGGCGCTACTACTTCGACCGCTTCTTCCTCCAGGTCCTGCCCGGCACGAGCGGCTACAAGGTCACCGCGTCGGGGTCCACCCCGAGCGTCCGCGTCAGTGCGTCAACCAGCCGCTACCGGATCCTCCAGATCATGTTCGGCAAGCGGCTCTATTCGCTGCAGTCGACGAAGCTGCACCTGACCTTCGACCTGCCCGACCCGGGTGGCTCGGCGACGCGCCAGATCCGTATCAGCGACGCCCTCGTGTCCTTGCCGGTGTGGGCATTCGGGACGCCGTCGACGCCTGGCAGCAGCGTCACCGTCACCTTCCCGGCCGGCTACACCCTCGACCCCGACGTCGGCGACCTGAACGATCCGAGCACGGCCGCGGACGGCAGCCTCGTTCTCACGAGCGGGCACATCGGCGACCCGTTCGCGTTCTTCGCCTACCTGCAGGCCGATCGGCCCGGCGCCTATGCCGAGACGGCCCTGGCCGCCGCGGTCGGGCAGCGCACGGTGCGCCTCGCGATCCGGGCCTGGGCCGACGATGCCGCCTGGGCGAAACGCGTCGGCGGCCTGTTCGTGAAGGGCCTGCCCCGACTCGGGTCGCTGATCGGTCTCGAGTATCCGAGGACCGACCGCCTGATCGTCCAGGAATCCGTGAGCCGCTCGCTGCAGGGCTATGCCGGCTTGTTCGATCCCACGACAGGGAAGATCGAGGTCGCCTACTACGCGTCCCCGTTCGTGGTCCTCCACGAGGCCGCGCACGCGTGGTTCAACGGAACCCTGCTCGCCGATCGATGGGCGAACGAGGCGTTCGCCTCGTACTACGCGGAGCAGGCCGCAGCCGCGCTCAAGATGAGCGTCACGCCGCCGGAGCTCACCGACACGCTCCGCACGTCCCGCATCCCGCTCAACGCCTGGGGCGCCGTCGGGCGCGAGGACGCGGCGACCGAGGATTACGCATATGCGGCGACGCTGGCGTTCGCCCGACTGGTCGCCAAGCGAGCCGGCACGGACGGCTTGGCGAAGGTCTGGGAGGCGGCCGCGACTCACGAGTCGCCCTATCCACCGACACCGGCGGGCAACGACTCGACGCCGTCCAGTAGCGACGGGTCCGGAACATCTGGCGGCGCGGGATCACCCCCGTCCAATGCCGGCGCAGTGGACTGGCGTGGACTCCTCGACCTGCTCGAGGCCAAGACTGGGCGTTCGTTTGAGGATCTCTGGCGCGAGTGGGTCATCCGGCCTCAGGACGCTCCGTTGCTCGACGCTCGCGCGAGCGCGCGCAGCGACTACGCGGAGACAGTTCGCGCGGCGGGGGACTGGGCGCTGCCGGCACGCATCCGCAGCGCGATGGCCGCCTGGCAGTTCGATGCCGCGCAGGCGATGCTCGCCGACGCGCGCGACGTGCTGGCTCGCCGGACCGCGGTGGAATCCGCGGCCACGGCCGCCGGCCTCCGGCCGCCGACGACACTCGAGCAGCTGTTCGAGAGCGGCCAGGGGCCGGGCATCGCGCTGGGCGAGGCGGACGCCGAGTTGGCGGCGATCAAGACAATCGACTCGGCCGCGGCGAGCCGACTGTCGGCACCGGACCCCGTGGAGCAGCTCGGGATGTGGGGAACGACCCCGGATTCCGACCTGGCGGCCGCCTCGGCGGCATTCGCGTCGGGCGATCTCAGCGCCGCGGTCACGCGAGCCGAAGCAGCACGTGGCGTGTGGACGACGGCCCTCGACGTGGGACGCGGGCGGGTCCTCTCGGGCGTGGCGATCGGCATCGCCATCGCCATCGGCCTGGCGTTGCTCATGGTCGGCGTTCGTCGGCTGCGGAGATCGCTGACGCGGCGCTGGGCACGGGCGACCGCGGGGCGGGGTGCCCAGGCGCATCAAGCCCGGCCGGATGGCGATGGGCGGTCGGCCACGGCCGGCCGGCCCGTGCCGGCCGGGCATCCCTCGAGTGGCCCGTCCTCGGGCGCCGAGGCACTCGATTCGTACGCTACACTCGCGCCGAGGTCGCCCGAGGGGAGGATCGAGGGCGACACCCACGCCGAGGGCTCGATCTTCCCGACCGAGCGAGGAGACCGTCGATGAGCTCCCGGGCAACGAGCAGTCGGACGGGATGGGCCGTTCCGTGCCGATGAGGCAGTCGCAATCGTGAGTCTGGCGCGCAGCAAGCCGTCGACCGAGATCCTCTCCGGCGATTCGGCCGACGTCTACTTCGCCCGAGCCGAGCGCATCCTGGAGCGTGAGGGCCTCGACCCACTCGTGGCGATGGAGGTATTCGCCCGCGAGTCCGGGATCCTGTGTGGGATCGACGAGGCCAAGACCCTGCTCGCCACGGTCCTCGCCGACGCCAAAGCAGATGAAGTCTCGATCGACGCGCTCGACGACGGGGACGCCTTCGTGGCCAAAGAGGTGGTGTTCCGGATCCGCGCCCGGTATCGCGAATTCGGGCTGTACGAGACGGCGATCCTGGGCATGCTCGCGCAGTCCACGGGCTGGGCAACGGCCGCCCGCGAGTGCGTCCAGGCCGCGGCGCCCCAACCGGTCATCTCGTTCGGCGCACGCCACGTCCACCCGGACATCACCGACGTCCTCGACTACGCCGCCATCGTCGGCGGCTGCGTGGGTGCCTCGACCCCGGCCGGCGCGCGGTTGGCAGGTCTGTCGCCGACCGGGACGATGCCCCATTCGCTCGTCCTCATCTTCGGCGACACGGTGAAGGCCGCCGAGGCGTTCGATCGGGACCTCGAGGCCGATGTGCCGCGGATCGTGCTCATCGACACGTTCAAGGACGAAGCGGAGGAGGCGCTGCGGGTCGCAGAGGCGCTGGGCGACCGGCTGTTCGGGGTCCGCCTCGACACGCCTTCGGAGCGCGGCCGGGTCACCGCCGATCTGGTGACCGAGGTCCGCGCCCGGCTCGACCAGGCCGGCTACGCGCACGTGAAGATCGTCGCCTCGGGCGGACTCAACCCCGAGCGCATCCGCTACTTCAAAGACCTCGCAGCGCCGGTCGATTCGTTCGCGGTCGGTTCGTACATCTCGGGCGCCGCGCCGATCGACTTCACGGGCGACATCAAGGAGATCGACGGTCGCCCGATCGCGAAGCGCGGCCGCATCCCCGGCCTCACGGACAGCCCACGCCTGCGAAAGATCGATCTCGCCGACTGGCGCTGATCGATCGGGCTTGCCGTCCCGTCCCGTCCCGCGCCGCCGCCGCCGTCCTGTCCCGTTTCGCGGCCGCCGTCCCGTCCCGCGGCCGCTGTCCCGTCCCGCGGCCGCCGTCCCGTCCCGTTCCGCGGCGCCCGCCGACCGTTTCGCGCGTTCGAACCTACCTCCCGCCGCCATACCCGCGCGTATGTCCGTCCTACCAGCCACACATGTGCAACGGAACGCCGCCGGCGTTTCGGGCCGCAATCGGGGCCGGTGCGCGTGCGTTATGCCCTTCCTACCAGTCAGCGATGTGGTAAGACCCCTCGTGCGCCCTCGACACCGTCAGGCCTCCCCGCGGCGCACCGAATCCGCTGGCGTTGGGCCGTTGCACCAGACAGCGATGTAGGCCGAACAAACCAGACACCGCTGATGTCGCCGGCCGGATCTCGTAGCCACGCCGTGATCCCTCGCGTCCTCGCCGGAAGCACGGTCCCGAAGATTGCGGCGTGGCGCGCTACCGCCGCGCGGTTTGCGCTCGAGTGCGACACGACGAGGATCCTTCCGACCGCCGACGATCGCCAGCCGCGCTCGCCGGCAAGCAGGGTTCGGGCCAGACGCACCTTTCGGTCGAGGCTCGCGAGCAGGTCCTGAAGATCGACGATCCTCGTCTTGACCTCGACCACGACGAGCGTGCTACGGATCGGATGCCACGCCACGATATCCGCCGAGCCACGCTCGCCGAAATGCGCGAAAGACCACTCGACTGACACCTCCCAGTCGCGCTGGCGCAGCTCGCGAACGACGCGATCGACGACGGCGGCATGCTCGGCATCGAGCAGCCGATCGAGCTCGGCCCCACGCCATCGCGCCGAAAACGCCAGCGAGATCCCAAGGGATGCGGTTACCCGCCGCAGCCTCCGCAGTGACACCGTCTCGAGCCGTCCGCGCTCGACCTCCGATATCTCCTGCTGGCTCACACCGGCACGAGCGGCCACATCGGCCTGGCGCCATTGGCGACGGCGGCGAACCGCCCGGATGACGAGCCCGACGGCCACGTCCTGCATGGTCCAAGTCTGGTGGCCCGCGATTGGCGCCAACTCATCGGCCGATTTCCAGCGGCTTGCGCGAGCGCCGGACCAGGTTGCCCATCCCGGACAGGTTGGGCCGGGCGTGCAACGATTCGGACATGGTCGACCAGCCGATGCCCGACGACGCCGATCTCGACGACGACCCGAAAGCCGGCGACGATGTCCCGGCCGGCGACGACCCGGACGCGACTGACGCCCCGAATCGGACCGAGGCCGCGCCAGACAGCGCGACCGAGGATCCCGAGCGTGAAACGGCGTATGGCCTGCTTCAGCGCGGGCACGATCTGATCCGTCGACGCCACAACGCGCAGGCGGCAATCGTGCTCGAGCGGGCTTCCAAGCTCGAACCCGGCAAGGGCTCCATCCTCGAGGCGCTGGGTCGGGCCTACTACAACTCCGGCCAGCACGATCGGGCACGGGACACGTTCGAGGCGCTGCTCGAGGTCGATCCGTCCGCGCACTATGCACACTTCGCCCTCGGGCAGTCGCTCAAGCAGCTCGGACGCCGACGCGAGGCGTACACGCATCTGCAAATCGCCGTGGCATTGCATCCTGGAAGCCGACTCTACGAAGGCGCGCTCGACCGTCTCGGCCTGCAAGACGAGCCGGCCTGAGTCCGCGCGCCGGTCCGGCCGGCTGCCGCCCCGGAGCCGGGTTCGATCAGGGCTTCGCTCGGAGGCGGGCGAGCCACAACAGCCCGGCGATCGACTTGGCGTCGACGATGCCGCCCGCGTCGACGGCGGCCAGGGCGTCCGCGAGCGACAGCCGGCGCAGCTCGAGTCGCTCGTCCTCGTCGGGGCCCACCCGATCGTGGTCGGCTGCGACGAGGTCGGTGGCCAGGTACAGGTGCATGAGCTCGGTTGCGAAGCCGGGTGCCGTCCAGAAGGACGCGAGCTTGCGCCAGGTGGCGGCGCGATAGCCGGTCTCCTCCTCGAGCTCGCGCGGCGCGGCGAGGGCCGGATCCTCGATCCGACCGTCGTCGTCCACGTCGAGCGTGCCCGCCGGGATCTCGAGCAGCGGTCCGCCCGCGGCGACACGCCACTGGCGAACGAGCAGGATCCGATCCTCCGGGTCGACTGCGAGGATCGCGACCGCACCTGGGTGACCGACGATGTCGCGTTCGGACCGACTGCCGTCGGCGCGCTCGATCGTGTCGACCCGAAACGTCATGTAGTGACCGCGATGGACCACCCGAGACTCGACGACCCGCTCGGCGAGCGGGTCGTCGGTCTCCGCGGGCTCCTGTTCAGGCATCCTCAAACAGGACTTGCCCGCGCGCTCCGGAGCCAGAGGCGACGCTCCGGCTAGTCATCGGGCGGAGGACTCAGGCGGCGACGGCCGGGCGTGTGGCGACGAGCGAGGCGCCCGATTCGGTGTCGAACAGGTGCAGTTTCTCGACCGGGAAGTACAGGGACACGACGTCTCCGTCCTTGATCCGGTTGGCCGAATCGACGATCGCCACGATGTCCTGGCCGTTCACGTTGAGGTGGAGCAGCTCGTCGTTGCCCAGGTACTCGACGACGTCCGCCGTGCCCTGGAATCCGACGGTGGTTCCTCCGGCCTGCCCGACCTCGAGGTGCTCGGGCCGGAAGCCGGCCACGATCGTGCGTCCCGAGACCGGACCGACGGCATCACGGAAGCTCGCCGGCAGGTGGAAGTTGAAGCCGTTGCCCTCGACCACCGCGCCGTCGCCCGTGCCCGTGACCTTGGCGTCGACGAAGTTCATCGCCGGGCTGCCGATGAAACCGGCCACGAAGCGGTTGACCGGGTGGTCGTACAGCTCCTGCGGCGAGCCGACCTGCTGCAGCAGACCTTCGCTCATGACCGAGATGCGGTCGCCCATCGTCATCGCCTCGACCTGGTCGTGGGTGACGTAGACGATCGTCGTCTTGAGGCGCTGATGGAGGCGCGCGATGTTGGCCCGCGTCTCGACGCGCAGCTTGGCGTCCAGGTTCGAGAGCGGCTCGTCCATGAGGAACACCGCCGGCTCGCGCACGATCGCCCGGCCGAGCGCGACGCGCTGGCGCTGGCCGCCCGACAGCTCCTTCGGCTTGCGGGCGAGGAGCTTCTCGAGCGAGAGCATGCCTGCCGCTTCCTTGACCCGCCGGTCGATGTCTTCCTTCTTGACCTTGCGCAGCTTGAGGCCGAAGGCGAGGTTGTCGTACACGCTCATGTGCGGATACAGCGCGTAGCTCTGGAAGACCATCGCGATGTCGCGATCCTTGGGCGCGACGTCGTTGACGACGCGGTCCCCGATCTTGAGGTCGCCCGAGGTGATCTCCTCCAGGCCGGCGACCATCCGCAGACTCGTCGTCTTGCCGCAACCGGACGGACCGACGAGGACCATGAACTCGCCGTCCTGGATCTCGAGGCCGAGATCGTTGACCGCCACGAAATCGCCGAATCGTTTCGTGACGTGCTCGAACGTGACCGTCGCCATCGACGCTCTCCTTCCCATCGTCGTCCGTCGCGGGCCCTTGCATCTGCCGTTCGCCTGAGGCGAGGGCTGGACGGGCCCCGTACGCGGACGTCGTCGGTTCGGCCATGCTAGCACCGGGTCCAAGCCCGGTGGCCGAATGGGGACGCTCGGCCCACGGTCCGGGCGCGCCGCCGCGGCTCGCGGTCGCCGGCTAGCCGTACCGGCTGGGCGTCACTGGTCGCCGTCGCGGGTCGCCGGCTCGGCCCCTGACGGCGCGCCCTCAACCGGGCCTGGGCCCTCGAGCGCGGAGGATCGATCGGGGCCGCGAGACGGCCCGCCGGCCTCGTGCTTCGTCCGGGGCTGCAAGGGTGCCTGGACCCGCCCCTCGCGCTCGGCCTCAATGACGTGCATGACCGCGTTGATGAGGGCGAGGTGGGTGAACGCCTGCGGGAAGTTGCCGAGGTGGCGCCCGGTCTGGGGATCGAGCTCCTCGCCGTACAGACCGAGCGCGCTGGCGTGGGACAGGAGGCGCTCGCACAGCCGTCTGGCCCGATCGACCTCGCCGATCTCGCACAGGGCGGACACGAGCCAGAACGAGCAGATCGTGAAGGCGCCCTCATGGCCGCTCAGGCCGTCATCGGTCTCCTCGGTCCGGTAGCGGAGCACGAGGCCGTCCTCGGTCAGCTCGTCGGCGATGGCCAGCACGGTCCGGCGCAGGCGCGCGTCATCGGGCGGCAGGAATCGCACGAGGGGCATGAGCAGCAGCGACGCGTCGAGCGCGTTCGTGTCGTAGTGCTGCGTGAACACGCCGCGCTCGTCGACCCCGTTGGCCAGAATGTCGGCCTTGATCTCGGCCGCGGCAGCCTCCCAGCGCTCGGCCAGCTCGTGCCCGTCGCGCAGCCGGGCCAGGCGCGCTCCGCGATCGGCTGCAATCCAACACATGATCTTGGACGAGGTGAAGTGCCGGGGCTCTCCGCGAACCTCCCAGATGCCGCGGTCGGGCTCCCGCCAGTGGGCGAGCGCGGCCTCGACCTGGTGCACGAGGATGGGCCACACCCGCTCGTCGAGGTGGTCCCGCGATCGCGTGTGGATGTAGACGGAGTCGAGCAGCGCACCCCACATGTCGTGCTGGCGCTGATCGAATGCGGCGTTGCCGACGCGGACGGGCCGGGCGCCCTGATAGCCCTCGAGGTCGTCGAGCGTTCGTTCGGTCAGGTCCCGCTCGCCGCCGATGCCGTACATGATCTGGAGGTCCTGCAGCTCACGCAGGCTGCCGCCCGACGCCGCCTCGTAGATGAAGTACAGGAAATCGCTTGCCTCCCAATCGAAGCCCAGGGAGTACAGACCCCACAGCGCGAACGTCGAGTCCCGGATCCAGGTGTAGCGATAGTCCCAGTTGCGCTCCCCGCCGGGCGTCTCCGGCAGCGATGTCGTCGCGGCCGCCACGATCGCCCCGGTCGGCGCATACGACAGGCCCTTGAGCGTCAGGGCCGATCGCTCGACGAACGTCCGCCACGGATGATCAGGGAACCGACCGCGCGCGAGCCAGTGCTGCCAGTGGTGCGCGGTCCAGACGAGCCGCTTGTAGGCCTCGTCGCCGCTCGTCGGGGCCCGCCCGTCCGACCATGACAGGGCGCAGAAGCGCGTCTCGCCCTCCCGGATCAGCGTCCGCGCGAGAGCCCGTGGGCCTTCGAATCCGAGGTTGATGTCGCTCGTGAGCGTCAAGGTGAGATCGGCAGGGACCGGGTCGGCCCCGAACCTCCCGTCCGCGTCCCTCCCGTCGGGTCCGTCCGTGGCGGCGGCGAGGCCAGCGTTCGTAGGCGTGAGCGTTCGACATCGGATCTGCCGGTAGCCCTCGCCGGTGAACTCCCAGCGCCCGAGGGTCCGCCCGTAGTCGAACACGGGCTCGCAGTCGAGCGTCAGCTGGACCTCGCCATTGACGCAGCGGATCTGGCGCAGCAGGACGTGCTCGGCGGCGTAATCGGTCGGCGGCCGGCGGTAGTACGAGGCGCGCGGCTCGGCACTGTCCCACGGACCGATGAGCAGGACGTCGCGCACGATCGCCCAGCCGGTCGGCGTGCCCCAGCTCGTCTCGACGACCATCGTCCCGGGCAGGTAGCGTCGATCGGCCGGGACCTGGACGTCGGCCGGCCCGAATCGGAATCCACCCGCGCTCCGATCGAGGATCGCCCCGAACACGCTCGGCGAGTCCATGCGCGGCAGGCACAGCCACTCCACGTTGCCCGACGGCGCGACGAGGGCGGTCACCTCGCAGTCGGACAGGAAGGCGTAGGCGCCGATGGGCGGGTACGCCGAGCCCACCAGGTGCGACGTCTGGCCCGCCAGGTGCCGTGAGAACGACGTGTCGAGCTGATCCTTCACGTTCTGGCTCTCCGATTCGGAGCGTCAGTCTGGCACGCTCGCGAGGCATCGGTCGGCGCACGCCGAAGGGCATTGCAGCTCGCGCTCAGGCGGCGCGGCCGGCGGCCGGCCGTGGGCTGAACCACGGAAGGGCTCAGGCGGCCCCGGACTCGAGGCTCATCGGTCGAGGCGTAGCCGGCTCACGCCGCTCGCGGCGCGCTGTGTCGAGCTCCTGCACGACGGCCGCGGCTCGGACTTCCTCGGGCTCGACTTCGGGCTCGGATCCCGTCTCGATCGCCCGCCAGACAGTCTCGAACACAGCGCTCGACGTCGGCCGCCCGAACCAGTGGCCCTGGCCGAACGTGCAGCCGAGCTCGCGCATTCGGTCGGCTTGATCGGCCGTCTCGATGCCCTCTGCCACCGTGTCGATGTCGAGCGACCGGCCGAGCGCGACGATGGCGCCGGCGAGCGCGCTCGAGCGGCTCGTGGCCGGGCCGCCCTGCACGAACTCGGTCGCGATCTTGAGCGCGTCGACGGGGAACTGACGGAGGTGGCTGAGCGAGAAGTAGCCGGTGCCGAAGTCGTCGATGACAATGCGCGTCCCGAGCTCGCGCAGAGCGCCCAGCGTGGCGATGGTCGAGGGTGTGGCCTTGAGCAGGGCTGTTTCGGTGATCTCCAGGATCAACCGGGTTGGCTCGACCCCGGTCTCGGTCAGGATCGTACGAACGCCCTCAACGAAGCCCGGCTGCTGCACCTCCCGTGCGGAGATGTTGACGCTGACGAACATCGACGCGAGGCCCTCGCCGTGCGCCTTCCAGCGCACGGTCTGCTCGCACGCCTCTCGCAGGATCCAGCGACCCATCGGCAGGATCGCGCCGTTCTCCTCGGCGATCTCGATGAAGTCGCCGGGTGCGATCGTGCCGCGCTCCGGGTGATCCCACCGGACGAGCGCCTCGACGCCGGCGAGACGTCGGGTTGCGAGGTCGACGATGGGCTGGTACACGAGCCGGAGCTGGTGCAATTCGACCGCCTGCTGGAGCTGCGTCCCCAACTCGTGCCGGTCGCGGATCGCGGCATGCATGCTCGGATCGAAGACCGCGAAACCCGATTTGCCGTTGGCCTTGGCCATGTACATCGCAACGTCGGCGTTGCGCACGACGTCGGTCGCGCCCTCGACCGCGTCGCGGGCGCTGGCGATACCGATGCTGGCCGACACCGAGACGTGCTTGTCACCGACGAGGTACGGGGCGCGCAGGTCCCGGACGAGGCGCTCGGCCATCGATCGTGAGCGGGCCAGGTCAGGGGAGTCGTCGGTCAGGATCGCGAACTCATCGCCGCCAAGGCGGGCCACGAGATCGCCGGCGCGGACGATGCCGGAGATGCGCTCAGTCACCGAGACCAGGAGTGCGTCGCCGGCGGCATGGCCGAGGCTGTCGTTCACGACCTTGAAGTCGTCGAGGTCGATGAACAGCACCGCGATGGTCGACATGGGTTCGGAGGCCCGGCGCACGACCGCGAGGGTGCGCTCGAGCGAGAGCTGGAACATATGCCGGTTCGCCGCACCAGTCAGTGAGTCACGCTCCGCCAGATCCTGGACGTGCTGCAGAAGCACGGCATTGCGCAGGTTCAGGGCCGCGATCGACGCGAACTGGCCGACGACGGATGCGATCCGCCGCTCCAGCCCGAACAGCCGGATCGCCCGATGCTCGAGCACGATGACGCCGACCGGCCGGCCGTCGACGACCATCGGCGAAACGAGCAGGTTGCGGGCATTCGGCAGGATGCCGGACAGGACGGGATCGAGCCCGTTGTCGAGCCGCCTGATTGCGAGCAGCGAACGGCGCTCCCATGCGCGGCGCACGACGAAGTCGGGTTCCGCGGCGGCGGTCGGCAGCTCGTCGACGCCAAGACCGGCCAGGACGACTGTCTGTGTACCGATCGTGCCGAGGACTACGCCGCGCACGAATCCGAAATCGCTCGGCCAAGCCGGCCAGCACAATTCGCGCCTGCTGGAGTGGATCGCGCACGTCGTCGAGGCGCGTGCCGATCTCGACCATTGCCTCGAGGTCCGCGCGTCGCTGGCGCAGCTCGCGCTCGTTCATGGCCGAGAACACGGACGTGGCGAGCGCGAAGAGCCAGAACGAAGTCACGTTGAGGACCGGCATTCGGTCGAATTCGATCGCCTGGCCAGGCAGGACATCGACTGGCGGCACGAGCTTCGCGGCCTGCGCGTACAGGACGACGAACAACAGGAGCGAATGCCACAGGGCGATCTTGAGTCCGGTCCGATACGAGGCCAGGAGCGAAACGGCGACCAGGTGCAGGTAGATCAGGAAGCGGATCGGACTCTGTGTGCCACCCGTACCGTACAGCGCCGCGGCCAGGTACAGGCCGTCGAGCAGGAGCAGCGACGTGAGCAAGGCGAAGCCGGGCCGGCTCCAGCGGCGACGGCTCCATTCGAGGGCGACCGACAGGACGAGATAGCCGGCGGTCACCGCGGCGACGTTCTCAAATGGGGCGCCGAGGGTTTCCGGTCGGAGCGCCGTCCAGGCGAGGACGATCGTGGCGAACGCGACGCGCAGGACGAGCAGCCAGCTCATCCGGTCACTGAGCGCGCTGTACTCGCCATCTGGCAGGTGGCTCACAGGGACACCTCTTCCTCGAACGGGACGATCATGTCGGCCGCATTGCGCAGCTTCGGATCCCGGCGGTCGAGCCGCGGCTGGATCAGCAGGAACAGCAGGACCGCGAGCATCAGCGCGAGCGGGAACGTGAAGGAGCTGGCGACCGCGGCCGCGGCCGTCGGCTTGACCGCGACGGCGACACGCGTCACGGCGTCATCGACGAACTCGACCAGTCCGCCGCCTGTGCCATGGCCGGTCGGGCGGACGGCTGCCGTGGCCGCGTCCGCGCTCGGCGATGGCCCAGGCCTGGACGTATCGGCCCAGGCCACGTTCGGCGACGGGTCAGGCGATCCGGCCGGGCGCGATGGGAGCGAGGGACCGAGACCTGGCCAGAACGAACCGATTGGGTCGTCCGTCGGGACCGTTCCGCTGGCGGTCGGCGTCGGGTCCTGGCCCGGCGTCGGAACCGAATTCGAGGTCGGCGCCGGCGTGGCGCTCGGAGCGGTCGTCGGGGCAGAGGTGTCCGTGGGTGTCGGCGTCTTGCTCGGCAGGGGTGTCGGTGTCGGCGTGGCGCTCGGGTCGGCTGTCGGCGTGGCGCTCGGGTCGGGTGTCGGCGTCGGCGTGGCGCTCGGGTCGGGTGTCGGCGTCGGCGTGGCGCTCGGGTCGGGTGTCGGCGTCGGCGTGGCGCTCGGGTCGGGTGTCGGCGTCGGCGTGGCGCTCGGGTCGGGTGTCGGTGTCGGCGTGGCGCTCGGGTCGGGTGTCGGTGTCGGCGTGGCGCTCGGGTCGGGTGTCGGCGTCGGCGTGGCGCTCGGGTCGGGTGTCGGCGTCGGCGTGGCGCTCGGGTCGGGTGTCGGCGTCGGCGTGGCGCTCGGGTCGGGTGTCGGCGTCGGCGTGGCGCTCGGGTCGGGTGTCGGTGTGGCGCTCGAGGTCGGACCGACTCCCGTGTCGCGCTCGACGACGTCAGAGCCCCTCAGACCGGCGCCGTCGACCGGGCCGTCGCAGGCGTCGATCGAGCCCGCGACTCGGCCGCAGATCCAGTCGATGCCCTCGACGGCTGCCATGAAGGAGACGCTGCACGACCCCGAGCTGCCCGTGTGGCACGAAAGATCGAACGAGTTACCGGGGCTGCCCGGGTCGTTGGCGGAGCCGGTCTGGAAATAGAAGCGGACGTATGCGTCGGCACCGGTTCCGGCGAAGAGGTTGCCGTCCTGGTCGTACACCGTGGCGCTCAGCATGTACGTCGTGCCGAGTGGGCCGGCGTCGTATTCGGGTGTGACATCGACGTAGGTTGCGACGGGACTCGCCGCCGCCACGCGGGCGACCGGCAGGACGGCGGCGGCGGGGCCCAGGGCCAAGAGGATTCCAAGCAACCCGCTTAGTTTGGCTGTGCGAACACGCGCGGGACGGAGCACGAACTTTCCTCCGCTCTCGACCAGCCGCCGTTCGGCGGCCCCCGGCCATCCGAGGGTGGAGCCGCACACGACGCTTGTCGGATGCGGCGACAAAGGAATACGCCAAAGGTCCCAGAGGAGCCATCGCCTGTTCGTCGGGGGAGGGCCCATGTGCCGAAGCGCACCGGCATCCGACGTAGACGTGTCGGGTCTCGGGTCCCAGCCGCGATCCAGGACGATTGGGACTCGCCTCGGCCCTTGTCCGCCCGCGACGCCACCGATTCGACCTGACGCGCGGCGCGGCAGGGCACCGACCGGGAGGGGGCGCGAGATCCGCCGATGCGCGAGGATTGGCGAATGAACGATCTGGATCGCCTGCGACGACAACTGGCCGACGGGTTGCGCGGTGACGATGCGCACATGAGCCTGGTCGAGGCGGCCGCCGACTTTCCCGATTGGGCGATCAACGAGCGCGCCCCGAATGTGGCGTATACGCCCTGGCATCTCGTCGAGCACGTGCGGATCACCCAGTGGGACATCCTCGAGTACGTGCGCGATCCGGGGCATGTGTCGCCGCCGTGGCCACAGGGCTACTGGCCCGACACGAGCGCTTTGGCGACCCGGGCCGAGTTCGAGGCCTCGCTCGCCGGCTTCGCATCAGACCTGACCGCCCTCAGCGCCCTCATCGAGGATCCGGCGACCGATCTCGTTGGCCCGATGACGCACGCGCCCCGCCATACCGTCGCGCGCGAGGCGCGGGTCGTCGCCAACCACAACTCGTATCACACGGGCGAGTTCGCGATCCTGCGGCAGGTCATGGGCAGCTGGCCGGCCGGACGTCGTGACTAGATCGCCCGCGGCATGGCGTCGGTAGCACGTACGAGTTGGGGGCGGGCAGGTGAGCGCCGCCGGACGGGCAAGGGTCGTGCCGGTCCTCAGCGACCGGCGTCTCAATCGCGCGCTGCTCGAGCGGCAGCTCTTGCTGGACAGGGCGAAACAGGCCGCGCTCGATGCGGTCGAGCACCTCGTCGGCCTGCAGGCTCAGGCGCCGCTCGCGCCATACGTCGCGCTCTGGTCGCGGCTCGATGGATTTCGAACGGCCGAGCTGTCGGAGCTGCTGGAGACCCGTGGGGCCGTCCGAGCGAACACGATGCTCCGGACGACGATTCACCTGCTGAGCGCGCGCGACGCGCTGTGGATGCGGGCCGCCCTCCAGCCGGTGGCGGAACGTGCATTCACGTCGAGCCCGTTTGCCCGGAGCCTGGCGGGCGTCGACATTCGCGAAGTCGAGATGGCCGCGCGTGAACTCCTTGCCGAGCGGCCGCGGACCACGGCCGAGCTGGCACACGAGCTCGGGCCTCGCTGGCCCGATCTGGAGCCGTCGGCGCTGGCCTATGTGGCCAGGTTCCTCGTGCCGACGATCCAGGCCACGCCACGCGGACTGTGGGGCCGAACGGGCCGACCAACCGCCGCCCTCATGGAGAGCTGGCTGGGCATGCCGTTGCCGGCGTCCGGCACGCCCGACGAGCTGGTCGTGCGCTACCTGGCCGCATTCGGCCCGGCGGGGACGGGCGACATCCGCACGTGGTCGTGGCTGACCGGCTTGCGCGAGGTGGTCGAGCGGCTTCGGCCGCGGCTGCGGACCTTCCGCGACGAGCGGGGACGGGAGCTGTTCGACCTGCCCGATGCACCGCTGCCAGAGGCGGACACGCCTGCGCCGGTCCGGTTCTTCCCCGAGTTCGATAACGTCTTTCTGTCCCATGACGATCGCGGCCGGATCATTCCGAACGGTCGCAGGGGCTATCTGGTCTACCCGGCTGGCAACGGTGCAACGACTGGCACGTTCACGCTCGACGGCTTCCTGGCCGGTGGCTGGCGGATCCGCGTCGACGGCTCGACGGCGACGATGGTCGTCACGAGCGCGGAACGGATCGGCGGCGCGGATCGCGCGGCGATCGAAGCCGAGGCGTGGGCACTCGTGCGCTTCGCTGCCGATCGGGCCGAGAGGCACGAGGTCGAGCTCGCGTTCGGGATGGCGTGAGCGCCGTGCGTCGGTCGACGGTTAGCGAACGGTGACGGCCACCGTCTGGACGTGGTTGTTGCCCATGCCCTGGTAGTTCCAGGGCGCCTCGAGGGGCTGCACGTTGCCGGCGGCATCCGTCGCGCGACAGCGCAGCTCGTGCTCGCCGGGGGTCGCCTGCCAGCGGTAGGTCCAGCCACGCCAGCTGAACGCGCCGTCAACCGGCCCGAGCTGTGCATCGGACCAGTCACCGTCTACGCCGACCTCGACCCGCTCGATGGCGCCGTCGCCCGACCATGCCCGGCCAACGATGTCGACGTCGCCGGCGGCCACGAGGCGCCGACGCGAGTAGAAGTCGGGGATGCCGGGTGGGGTCATGAGCGATCGAACTCGGATCTGCCGGACGGGCTCGCCGGGGTCGTCGGCGTCGGCCTGGTAGCGGTACGCGACCCCCTGCTGATAGCCCTCGAACGGCTGCGCCACAGCCTCGATCCGGGTCAGCCATTTGACGCTCGTCATGCCGTACCAGCCCGGGACGAGCAAGCGCACCGGAGCGCCGTGCTGCGGCTCGAGCGGACGTCCGTTCATCCCGTACGCGAGCAGGACCTCGTCGCGTCGGGCATCGGCAATCGAGAGACTGCGCTGGTAGTCCTGCTCGACATCGCCCTGGACGCCACGATCCGCGCCGGTGAACACGAGCTCGCGCGCGTCGCCGGCCAGACCGGCCTCGTCGAGGAGCGGCGCGAGTGGGACGCCCGTCCAGTCGGCCGTGCCGATCGCCTCGCCCAGCCACGGGATGCTGAGGGGTCGGGGAGTGAGCAGTCCGCGGCCATTGCCCGCGCACTCCATGGTCACGGGCAGCGTTCGTGACGGCCGGCGGCGCAGCTCATCGAGGCCGAGCTCGAACGGGCGCGCGACGAGGCCGTCGACGCGCAGGCGCCAGGCCGCGGGATCGATCGCCGGGATGTCGAAATGGATGACGAGGTAGTGCAGCCCGGTCGGCGTTCGTTCGTCACGCAGCGCCTCGAGGGGCATGCCCCGGTTCCGGAAGGCAAGCCGAAGCTCCTCGGGGCTGATAGGTCCGTCGCTGGGCTCGCTCGAGTGGGCCGCTGACTGCGGCTCGAAGGCGGTCGTCATTCGCGCACGATGACGCATCGCGGCCGCCTTGTCTGTCAGCTGCATGACGGACGCGTGGATTTTCGGGTGCGGCCGAGGGGCCGTGGCCCCTGGGCGAGTGCCGCGGCTCCGGGCCGGCGCGACCGCCGTCGGACCTCGTGCCGGGCGGCGATTGCCTGTACACTCCGTGCGCCCCATGGGTCGTATCGCACGCCGAGTGCACGTGCCCGAGGGGAGCCCCGCGGTGGCCTTAGCTCAATGGCAGAGCATCGGATTGTGGCTCCGAAGGTTACGGGTTCGAGCCCCGTAGGCCACCCCAGTTCTCGATCAGATCACATCTTGGCGGACGTGCAGTTTTGCGGCTTCAGCGGGTCCACCCCGTTACGACGCATCTCTGCTCACCGCGTCCATCGCGCCACCCATTCCGCTCGCCCTCATCGGCGCAGAGCGGGCGGAAAAGCGCTGCCGTCGAGCAGATGACGAGCGCCGAGCGGGCCATCGAGCGAGACGGAGACCGGTACCTCGGGATTTCCGGGGCAGTCCGCCCCGCCAGGGATCAGCCGGACCTCGAGACCGATCGTGACCGCGTCATCGACCGCCATGACGATCGGCGGGATCATTCGGGCGCCCGGAGGCTTGCCATTGGCGCAGGCAAGCTCCGTGGCGAGGACCTTGACGCTCGTTGCCGTGGCATCGGGCGCGTCGCCGGGATCGAGCTGCCACGTCGCAAAACCAAAGCCTGCGGGCAGGGCCGGTCGCAGGGCGCACTCGCCACCCTCGTGGAAGTCCCAGCCGGCGCCCCTCCGGTTCGTCATCGTCGTGAACGCCCAACCGGAGGCCGAGCGGGCGATGAACGTGACCGAGTCATCGCGTGTGATCGCCGTCCACCAGCCACGATCCGGCAAGCCAAGCTCGTCCGCCTGCTCGGAGCCGAGGAGCGCTCGCAGCGAAACCGCCGCCGGACTCGATCCCCGCTCGGCATCGGCCGGTTGGCCGAGGACGAGCGCCGGGAAGACGACATCGAGGCTGCCACACGTGAGCGACCCGGTCACGACCGCCGGAACCGATGTGGCCGGCGACACCGTGAAATCGGGCCTCGACACCGATCCCACCGCCGGGTCGACCGAGGACGCGGGCACGGCCGGTCTGATCGAGATCTCGGAATTGCCACATGCCGCAACAGCCACGGCCGCACTCGCGAGGGTTGCCACGACGAGGCGGGCGGAGGTCAGCCGGCTTCCGCGTCTCGAGCCACTGCCGATCCTGCCCTTTCGGCCTCGCATCGACGCGCTCCTCTCGATACCGGAGACGCCTCTATCGGACGACCGACCCGATCGTCGAGTGGCGCTCACCCGGAATGTGCGCGGATCCCGCTAGCCCCTGAGGTGAGCCACATGCTCCGGGTAGTGCCTGGTGGAGTCCCAGGCGACGGCGGTCGCCAGCGTCTCCTCGCCCAGCCATGTGAACCGGTCAGCATTGAACAGGTCCTCGTCCGACGCGGCCTGGACCGCCGCGACGAGCCGCTCGAATGCCGCCGCCTCGAAGGCTCGCACCTCGCTCAGGTCACGATCGCGGGACTCCTCGAGGATCTTCCGGTTCTGCACGTCGATGTCGAAGTCCGGATCCTGCTCGTACGGCACCTCGCCCGCCCTGAGGGCATTGACCACGCGCGCCGAGTGGTCGCTCCACCAGCCAACGTGCGCGAGCACGTCCTTGCGGGTCCAGTCATTCATGTCCGGGAGGGACTCGACCCACGCGTCCTCGGTCAGGGCGCCGGCAACGGCGGTGAGCGCCCCGTGGGTCGCGTGGATCTCGGCGAGGAGAGTCTGCTTGTCCATTCCGGCCAGCATGCCTGAGACGCCCTGGGATCGCTCGACACTCCGGCGTGGTCATCTGAGGTGGGGCGCGAAACCCGCTTTCGCCTGTCGCGTGATCGCGGGTATGGTTGTGGCTTCGATCGTGGAACGCGAGCGCCTTCGTCGTCCAGCAGTGTTCGTTGTGTCGAGGTGACCTCCGGGTGCAGATCCGGCTCTTGATGGCCCTCGCGGCCGCGGTTTGTCTCGTCGCGGCATGCGGGGCCGCGGCCCCGGCGACAGGTCCGAACGGGGCCGCGGGGGCACCGATCGCGTCCGCACCGGCGTCCGGCACGTCGAGCCAAGGCCCGCCGGGCCTGGCCGGTGGCAGCGGTGGCAGCGGCGGCAACGCGAGCCCTGCAGCCGGCCCTGGCGACGCGTGGCACGTCGCCGACATCGCCCAGCCCTCGGCGGTCACCAACCCGCCCTCGCTCGCCCCCGGCTATCAGTGCCATCCCTGCCATTTCCTTGCCGAGAACCAGCTGTTCGGGTTGGCGCGAACGCCCGACGCTCTGCTCGCCGTCGGCGTGCAGCAGCCGCCGGCCCGGGCGATCGCATTCACCTCCACCGATGACGGCGCGCACTGGGCTGAGGCCGGCGGCTTCACCGGCGCCGAGACCACGACCGCCATCGGCGCCGCTTCCATGGGCAGTCGCACCGTGGTCGTGGGCCTCGAGCACGACGGCGCGACCGCCTGGGTGACCGACGGGCATTCGTGGGCCCAGGCCCCCCGCCAGGCTGACCTGCTCGTGCCGGACGCGGCCGGCGGGATGACCGCGGTCACGACGAGCGGTGAGACATTCGTGGCCGGCGGGTATCGCGACGATCCACTCCACGGCACGGCGTCGGCCGCGGTCTGGCGTTCGACCGACGGCGGGACGTGGCGGGCCGATCCGGCACCCGGTGGGGTATTCGATGGCGGGCGCATCCTGGGCATCGCCGCGTCGGGCGGCACGATCGTGGCCGTCGGCAGCAATGGCGATCCCGTCCGCGGTCCGGCTGGCGCCTGGTCCTGGACGGCGTCGGGCGGCTGGCAGCGAGCCCGCATCGAGCCGAACGACGGCGGGCTCATGCGAGCGGTCGTCGCGACGTCGACCGGCTTCGTGGCGGTCGGTCAGAACCGGGCCGACGACGGGGCGCGCAGCTGGACCTCGACCGATGGCACGACCTGGACGGCGGCGCCCGATCAGCCCGCCTTCCACTACTACACCATGCCGGTCCGCATGCAGGCCGTGGCACTGGCGCCGGGCGGACTCGTCGCGGGTGGCTGGCGCTCGGACGAGGCCAAGGGCTCGGGCGTGACCTGGACGTCGACCGACGGGGTGACGTGGCAGGGTCCGGCCTGGGAGCGCTCGTTCTCGGGCGGCCAGGTCACGGGCATCGCCTCCGTGGACGGCACGACGATCGCCGTCGGGCGGACGGGCTATCCGGATTGGAACACGGCCACGATCTGGACGACGGCCGGTCCCTGACCGATGACGCCGCACGATCCGCCGGCCTGAGTCCGCCCGACCTTGGCCCCGGTAGCTACTCGCGCAGAACCGACGAGCTCACGTCGGCCTCCACGTCGAGCGTGCCCGGTGCGCCGCGCACGTGGAGCGTCGAGCCGACCAGGCACGACCCGTGCGCCTCGCCGGTCACGTGCACGTACGCCGTCGAGCCGGCCACGAGGCGGACCTGTCCGGACGTCGCCGTCACGTCGCGCAAATCGGCGGTCGACCCGGAATCCACCGAGAGATCGAGGCTCTGGGCCGTTCCGCCCGCGCGCAGGGTCGCACCGCTGCTGACATCGACCGTCAGCGCTGCCGCCTGCAGGTCGTCGGTGTCCAGCGTCGCCCCGGAGCCGACGCTGATGGCATCGATCTTGCCCGGCGCCGTGACCTCGGCGCGCAAGTCCTGGCTCGTCTCGACGCTGCCTGAGATCGCGATCTCGAGCGTCCCGTCACGCACCTCCGTCGTGATGTGGGCGAGCAGGTTGTCGTCGCCGGACACGACGACCGTCGCGGCGCTGCCGGCCGAGACCGTCACGCGCACGCCCTGACTTGCCGACACGGCGTGGAACGCGTCCATCGTCCGCGTCTCGCTGGCCGCCGTCCCAGAACCGCGTTCATATGGCGCGGAGCCGATCCGGTGAAGGCTCTGGCCGCCGATCGAAGCGCAGGCGGCGACCGCGACGACGGAAAGGGCAACAGCCCCGGCGGGCCATATCACCCGCCCCCTGAGGCGCGCAATCCCGAACATGAGTCCCTCCCTGGACCGGCGGGCCGGGGGGCTGGCGGCCGGTTCTCCGGCCGGTTCTCCGGCCATCCGCGGCCGGCATCCGGCCTCGTGCACGTCGCCGGTCATGCTCGGGCCGCACCGGCCGGGCGGACCAGGGCCGAGCGGACCAATTTCGACCGGTCTCGACGCCCGTCATGGCGGACCGGTGTGGTCGGATGCGGTGACCCGCAGAAGCGACCAGTCGGGGCGAGTACCTGCGGTCGGGACGGGCGGGACCATCGGCCCGGCTGACCGCACCCCACTGCACGCCTACCGTGGTAACTGTTCTCGACCCGCCCACGGCCGAGCGCCAACGAGCCGCCTCGTGCAGTGCGGCGGCCGCAACAGCGAACAGCAAGGATCCTCTCCGCCGATGACACCAGCCGGCGTCCACCCGCGCCGCCTCCTGAACGCGATCGCCGGCCTCGGTCCATTCCGGACCGCGTGCGCCGGCACGCCGATCGGCAGGCCGTCCGGCAGCAGCCAACGGTCGGACGGGGTCGCGGCAGGTCGCTCGATGTCGTCGGCCGCGGGTCGTGCCGCCCCACGCCGCATCGCGGGAGCGACCGCCATCGTCTTCGCCCTGGCGGTGATCGCGCTGGTCTTTCCGGCATCGGCATTCGCCTGGAGCGCCAACACCTTCAGCTCGACATCCGAGCAGCAGCTGTACCAGCTCACCAATCAGGCCCGGGCGTCGGCCGGCCTGCGCTCCCTGCGCTGGGACAGCACCCTCGCGTCGATCGCCCGCTCGCGGTCCAAGGACATGATCACGCGCGACTACTTCTGCCACCGCATCCCGCCGTCGGGTGCCAAGATCCCGAGCGACTGCAGCGCGTTCCCGACCTCCTGGCCGATGGTGTTCGACACCATGCAGGCCAAGGGCTACTGCTTCCATCTTGCCGGCGAGAACATCGGCTGGAACAACTACCCGGACGATGCCGCGACTGCCGCCATCCAGCAGTCATTCATGAACTCGCCCGGCCACAAGGCCAACATCCTCAACAAGTCCTGGGACGTCATGGCGGTGGGCGCCTACAAGGGCGCCGACGGCAAGAAGATGTGGACGGTCCTGTTCGCCGACAAGTGCGGCTCGACATCCACGCCCAAGCCAACCCCGAAACCCACGCCCAAACCCACGCCCAGGCCGACCACGAAGCCGACCCCCAGGCCGACACCGCGCTCGACCCCGGCCCCCACGCCCCGCCCGACGCCACGACCGACGGCCGCGCCGACTCGGACGGCGGCCCCGAGCGCGAGCTCGGCTCCGGCAGCGAGCCCGTCGCCCAGTCTCGAGCCTTCCGCCTTGAGCACCTCGGACGCGGCGACGCCGGATCTCGGCACGGCCGCCGGCGGAACACCGGCGGCCCCTCAGGACACCCCGACGGGGGCCCCGGACGTCGTGGCCGGCTCGGCCGACGCGGCCGGCCTGCAGGTCGTCGATGCGGGCGCCCCACAGGGCCTCCTCGAGACCATCGTGGGCGACGTGACCGGCTTCTTCTTCGGCTCGTAGGCCGCCGGGCCGGCTTCATGATCCCCCACCGTCCGGTTCGACCGGCGCGCCGTCAGCTGGGGCGAGCTCCAGGAGGCATGCTCGGCAGCACGACCGGCTGGACGATCACGTACGGACCGGCGAGGACGCCGTCCCAGCCCAGACCGCGTCGCACGAAGTCGCGTCCGAGGGCCGCCAGGCTGAGTTCCGTACCGGGTGCCGGCGACGCGCCCCACGTCGGGCTGGCACGCGGATAGAGCGGATCGAGCACCGTCACGCGCATGACCGTGAACGTGTCCGTGGCGAGCGGGTCGGCCGAAGCGCGGAAGCCACTCATGACCCAGGCATGACGACCGTGCCACATGAGCAGGCCGACGGGCCGGCCGGTGACCCGGATGGCGCGCGCCGCGGCGTGGATCGCGGCCGGCAGCGTGTCATAGCCCATGACGCGATACGGACCGTACCCGAGCTCGTCGAGGGCCATCGCCCAACCGCGCACGGAGGCACCCTTGCGACCCGGTCGCGGGCTGACGCGGTCGCTGTATGCCTTGGCCAGCTTGAACACGCGACGCTGGGTGGACGCCGACCGATCGTTCGTGGGCGCGACCATGTTCATCATCATCTGGATGCTCGCGCCCACGCACTGGACGAGGTTTGTCTGGGCCACGAAGTCGCCCCGCCGGTACAGGTCGAGCCCGAAGCTCGAGGCGATGGCCGGCGCTCGCGCGCCAGACGCGGCGGCGCTCTGGACCGGGGAGCGGGCGCTTGTCACGGTCCCGCCGAGTGCGGTCAGCACGAGCGCGAGGCCGGCGGCGATGACGAGACGAGCGCCGCGGCCGCGTACCGGCCGCCGAGACCCGCGGGACGCGTGGGCAGCGCCGGGATGCCGGGGCTGGACCTCCACGATGGCAGGATACGTTGTGGGCACCAGACCGGATCCCGGGTGTGGCCTCAATGCGCCGCGATGGCGGCGCCCACGACGTCGCCGGATCAGGCGACGGTCGGGCGGTTACACTCGGCCTCGATGACGCCCCGTCAGCGGCGCGCCTGATGCCTGCCATCCTCGAGGCGCGCGAGCTCGTCAAGCAGTACCAGCTCGGTCGGACCACGGTCGAAGCGCTGCGCCGCGTGTCGCTCAGCGTCGAGGCCGGCGAGTTCGTCGCGATCATGGGCCCGTCGGGCTCGGGCAAGAGCACCCTGCTGCAGCTGCTCGGTGGTCTCGATCGCCCGACCTCGGGCGAGGTGGTCCTCGAGGGCGAGACGATCAGCCGCCTCTCGGACGAGCAGGCGACCCGGCTCCGGCGTGACCGGACGGGCTTCGTTTTCCAGTCCTTCAACCTGATCCCGCTGCTCAATCTCGAGGAGAACGTCGCGCTGCCATTCACGATCGCCGGCGCCGATGCGCGCCGTGGAGAGCTGGCGGAGCGGGTGGCGGACGCGATCACGCTCGTCGATCTCAAGGGCAAGGAGCGCCACCGGCCGGACGAGCTGTCGGCCGGTGAGCAGCAGCGGGTGGCGGTGGCGCGCGCGCTCGTTACACGGCCCGCGCTCCTGTTCGCCGACGAGCCGACCGGCAACCTCGACTACACGACGGGCAGGGAGATCCTCGATGCCCTGTGGCGCTCGTGTGTCGAGCGGCACCAGACGATCGTGCTCGTCACCCACGATTCGCGAGCTGCCGCGTACGCGGACCGGGTGTGCGTCGTCCAGGACGGCCGGCTCACCGACGAGGTCCGCCTCGGGCGGCGCGAGAATCACGATCCGACCCCGCTGATCACCCGGCTGGCCGAGCTCGGCCTGTAGCGGTGCGCGGCCTCGTCCGGCTGGCGTTGCGCAGCCTCGCGGCCCGTCCGCTTCGCACGGCCCTGACCATCGTCGGGGTCGCGCTCGGCGTCGGTGTCCTGTACGCCGCACTGGCGACGGACGCGGGCATCGAGTCTTCGATCGATCGAACCGTGCGAGATCTCGTCGGTCGGGCCGACCTGCGGATCGCCGCGTTCAGTGACGTGAGCCTGTCGGCCGACACCGTGCACACGGCGGCGACGACGCCCGGGGTCGAGACGGCGGCGCCGCAGCTCGAGCGGCGCACGTACCTGCAGCCGGTCCCGGGTCAGGGCTCACCGCTGCCCGGCGCGCCGGTCACGGTGCTCGGCATCGACCCGGAGCTCGACCCACGGGTGCACGACCTGCCGCTCGCGTCGGGCCAGGCGCTGTCCCGCCCGAACGAGCCGTCGGCGCTCATCACCGAACGCCTCGCGCGCGACGAGGGCCTGGGTCTCGGCTCCGAGATCGAGCTCAATGGACCCGCCGCCAACCCGGACGACCTGCGCTTCCGGGTGGTCGGGATCCTGCCCGGCGACGGACCGCTCGTGGGTGCGTTCGGCCGCACCGTCGTCGTGCCGATCGCCCGGGCGGAGGCCGCGTTCGCGCTCGACGGCCCGAGCCGCCTCGACCTGCTGCTCGCGGACGGGGCCAATGCCGATGCCGTGAGCATCGCCCTCGAGCGCCGCCTGACCGCTCAGCCGTACGTGCTCTCGTCGCCATCGGACCTCGCGGTGTCCCTGCGCGCCTCGACGGCCGACTTCCGTGGCACCGTCGCGCTCGTCGCCGCGGTGGCCCTGTTCGTCGGCGCGTTCCTGATCTTCAACACGCTGTCCATGACGGTGGTGGAGCGCCTGCGCGAGATCGGGCTGCTGCGTGCCGCGGGCACGACCCGGCGCCAGGTCGTCGCGTTCGTCCTCGCCGGCGCGGTCGCGATCGGGGTCCTTGGCTCGATCGTCGGGATCGGCGTCGGCGTGGCCCTCGCGGCGGCCATGGCGGCGTTCGTCGGTCAGGTCGGCTCGGTGACCCTCGGCGGCATCGAGGCCCCGCTCGACGGGATCGTGCTGGCCGTCGCGGTCGGAATCCTCGTCACGATCGCCGCCGCTCTCGAGCCGGCCGTCCGGGCGTCGCGCGTCGCCCCGGTCGAGGCCCTCAAGGCCCGTCTCGCGCCGGGTGGCGGCACGGCCGCGCAGCTGCGCTGGCTGCTCGGCGTGTTCGTGATCGTGGGCGTCGCCGGGCTGGCCCTGTGGCCGACCGGGGCCGGCGCGGCGGGCGTCGCGCGCTCGCTTGTCGTGTATGCGCTCCTCCTGCTCGTCGCGCTCGCATCGCCGTTCCTCGTGGCGCCGCTCGGGCGCGTGGCCGGCATCCCGTTCGCGTTGATGTTCCGCATCGAAGAGCGACTGGCCCGTGGCTCGCTCGTCCGCGATCGAAGTCGGACCGCGCTGACGGTCGGTGCGCTGACGATGGGCCTGGCGATGATCGTGGCCCTGGGCGGGCTCGCCACGGCGACGCGCGCCGCGGCCACGGCCTGGCTGGCATCGGTCGTGCCGGGCGACGAGGTCGTGACCTCGATCCGCCCGGTCGCTCTCGACGAGCAGGTGCTCGACGACCTGTCAGGGGCGCCCGGCGTCGAGCGGGTCACGCCCGTCGCGACGTTCGACGTCGCCTATCAAGGCATCCGCCTCGACGCGGCGGCCGTGAACGGCCAGTCGCTGCTGGCCGATGGCCGGCTGGTCTTCGAGGCAGGCGACCGCACCGCGGCGCTGACCGGCCTGGACCGGCCCGGGACGGCGATCGTTCCCCGAGCGATGGCCGATCGACTTGGGCTGCGCGTCGGGGACACGATGACGTTCGCGGTCGGCGGGGGCAGTCGTGCCGAGTTGCGGGTCACCGGCGTCGTCGAGCGCTCGTTACCGGGTCGGGCGGGCGAGGCCCTCCTCGTCGGCTGGGCCGACGCGACCACGGTGTTCGACGTCCCGGGCGCGGACTTCTTCGCCGTCCGCTTTGCACCCGGCGCGCCCGCGAGCGCCCGCGCGGGTCTCGAGCGACTGGCCCGCAACGCCGCGCTCGAGCCGACCACGATCGATGCGGTCGAGGGCGCGATCAGCGACGCTCTCGGACGGGTCTTCGGACTGTTCGACGCGCTCGCGTTCGTGGCCATCGCGGTTGCCGCGCTGGGCATCGTCAACACGCTCAGCATGAACGTGCTCGAGCGCGTGCCCGAGATCGGAATCCTGCGGGCCGCCGGCATGACGCGTCGTCAGGTCTCGCGCATGGTCGTCGTCGAGGCGGGCGTGCTCGGGATCGTCGGATCGGTGCTGGGCATCCTCACCGGGTTGGTCGCGGCGGCGCTGATGGTCGGCCTGACGTCGGCCGGCGGCGCCGAGACGGGCCTCCGCGTGCCGTGGCCGTCGGTCGCCCTCGCGGCCGTGCTGGGGGTCGGCGTGGCCATGCTCGCCGCCTACTACCCGGCCCGCCTGGCCGGCCGTCTGTCGATCGTGCGCGCGGTCCGCGCCGAGTAGTCCCGGCCGTCGCTCGCGGCCCGCTGGTAGACTCCGCCCCGAAGCGGTGCCGGTCTGGCGCCGGGGCTGGAGGCTCAATGACGATCGCCCTCCCGAGGCTGGCTCGCGTCCCGATCGACCAGCGCGGCCTGACCATCGCCGACTTCCTCGTCCCGATCCGTGTCGGCGAGCGCATGAGCTCGCGCGCACGCCACGTCGCGCTCATCCTCGCCGGTGCGTTGCTCATCTCCCTGTGCGCCCGGATCGTCATCCCCGTGCCCGGCAGTCCGGTGCCGGTCACCGGCCAGACGTTCGGCGTGCTGCTCGTTGGCGGCGCGCTCGGCTTCCGGCGCGGATTACTTGCGGTGACGCTGTATGTGGCGCTCGGCTTCGTCCTGCCGGTCTATGCCTCGGGCAGCCAGGGGCTCGTGTCCGTCAGCGGCGGCCACCTCGTCCTCGGCCAGACGGGCGGCTATCTGCTCGGCTTTATCGTGGCCGCGTCGCTGGTGGGTCGCCTCGCCGAGCTGGGCTGGGACCGCCGGATCGGCGGAGCGCTCGCCGCGATGGCCATCGGGAACGTCGTCGTGTACGTGATCGGCCTGCCGTGGCTGATGGCCGCGGTCGGCCTCGACCTCCCGACGGCCGTGGCGAAGGGTCTCGTGCCATTCCTGCTTGGGGACGCGCTCAAGCTGATCCTGGCCGGCGCGGCCTTCCCTGTCGCGTGGTGGATCGTCGGCCGTCGACCCGAGGAACGCTGAGGTCACGACCCGCCCGACCTTCGTCCGGCCTTCTATGCGCCTGGTGACTCTACGAGCCGTTCGATGGGCCGTTTGAGGCTCCTGATGGGTGAAACCGCCAGCGACCGTTGGACGGACGAGTCGGCCGGCGCATGAAGCGGCCAACGAACGGTCCGTTCATTCGCTCGTCGCATGACGGGGCGGCGCGACGCATGACGCGGCGTCCGGACCCTGGGCGACCGGCGGCGACCCGGGTGCGGGGCGGCGGCCGACCCGTGCGGGGCGGTGGCCGACCCGTGCGAGGCCGCGGCCGACCCGGGTGCGAGCCGACTTCGAGGGGCTTGCCCAGCCTGACGGTCAGGGCCGAATGCGGGCCGAAGCGAGCATGGCCCGCACCTGGGCCTCGCCGGGCTCGAGGCTGGGTCCTCGAAGACAGGCGACCATGGCGATGTTCGACACGCGACCAGGCTGCCCGATCGGAACGAGCACGTCGAGCGTCTCGTCGGCGCCGACGGCTGCGCACCCACCCGGCCGTGTCACCTGCAGATGGGCGCTCGTCGCGTTGACGTCGACCGTCGAGCCGCTTGTGGGCAGCGTTTGCAGGATGCGCGTCGTCAGCCACGTGATCAGGACGCCGTTGGGCGCCAGTGACGCGATCGGCCAATCGCAGGCACGACCTCGCGCGTCGGGCGGATGCGGCGGTTCGTCGGGTGCCACCGCGCAACCGGCGAGCAGGGGATCCGTGCTGAGGTAGACCAGCGGACCATCCGTGATCGGATCGTGCGCGTTGGGCACGCCGCGCGCCCATGCGGCCGGGCGAATGAACGAGATCCCGCTAGCGCCGTCCGCAACGGTGCCGACCGCTGTCGATCCGGACGTCGCCGACGGAGGCGACGCGGTCCTGGGCGCGCTCGGTGCGACGGTCGGAGCATTGGAGCAGGCGATGAGGGCGAGGGCAGTGAGAACGGCACCAGCTGTTGCTCGAGGCAGTCGCTTCATCCCGTTCTGACGCCGCGTCGGCCTGTGGAGATCCACGGATGGTCGGGCCCCTCTGGCAGAGTGCCGGCATCGTTTCTCTCGCGACCCATGCCGCTCTCTCGCGCCCCATGCCGCTCGAGGTGTGGAGGCCACCGTCCGGCGCTCATGCGCCTGGCGACTCTACGAGCCGTTCGATGGGCCGTTTGAGGCTCCTGATGGGTGAAACCGCCAGCGACCGTTGGCGGACGAGTCGGCCGGCGCATGAAGCGGCCAACGAACGGTCCGTTCATTCGCGGGACGCATAGCAGGCGCGGCTGCGGCATCGAGTTGAGCCGCGGCGCGGCTGCGGCACCGTCCAGCCGCGTCCCGGGGGCGGCATCGTCCAGCCGCGGCATAGTCCGGCCGCGGGCGCTCGTTCGGCAGCCGGGTGCCACGTTCAACCGCGAAGTGCCGCGTACAGGCTCCGGTACGACTCCCGCAACAGCCGCGCGACCTCCGGCCAGTATGTCCGTCCCGCGGCCGTCGGTCCGTCGGGGTCAGCCGTGGCGCCGCGATCTCGGACCTCGGCGGCCAGGCCTCGGAGTCGACCGGCCTCGGCGACCGCCGATTCGGGTACGTCGTAGATGGCCGCGTACAGTCGAGTGATCGCGTCGCCCGCCGCCTGGCCCGCGGAGAGCCCGACCTCGCGCCGCACGACCCACCAGCGCAGCTCGCGCCGCGCGACCTCCTCGGCGTCGACGTCGACCGGCAGCCCGAGTAGCCGGTACCCGCGCGCCACGTCGGGCGCGAAACGGTCGTAGTCGGCGTCGGCGCGGGCGAAGCCGGCCGCCGCGCGGGTCAGGAACAACGATGCGCCCAGGGCACGCGGCCACGACGCCCGCGCCTGCTCCCGCAGCCCCAGCATGAGCCACCCGAACAGGCGAGCCGGTTGGCGGCGGTAGTAGGTCTTCCACATGCGCAGCTCCAGGCGCGCCAGCTCGTCGGGGTCGAAGGCCGAGCCCCAGCGCCCGCCGGGCACGGCCAATTCCGGAGCCGCCGGCGCGGTGGCACCGCCCGGCCTGGCCAGGTCGCCCGGGCTCGATGGGTCCGCGACGCCGGGCGCCCGGACTCCATCTTGGCCCGGCGGGGTCGCGCTGGTCATCGGGCTATCCTCGGCTGCATGTCACGCTCCCTCCAACCGGCCGACCCGAACCTGGTCGCGACGCACGACCATGATGCGCGATCTGAGGCAGCCCGGACCAGCGACGCACCGCGGGCGACCGACTCGCGTCGCGAGCGTGAGGGCCTGTACGGCCCTGACAGCGAAGCGTGGCGCCTGAACCGGGAGGCCATGCTGCTGCTTGGCGCAGGACCGCGGGCGCTACTCCTCCAGATCGCCCATCCGCTCGTCGCCGAGGGCGTCGACCAGCACTCCGACTTCCGGCGCGACCCGTGGGCGCGGCTGCGCGGCACGCTCCAGAGCTATCTGCGCATCGTGTACGGAACCACGAGCGCCGCCCGATCCGAGATCCGGCGCCTCAACGAGCTCCATCGCGGCATCACGGGGCCCGTTCGGGATTCGGCCGCCGCCGCCATGCTCGGCCCGTCGTACGCGGCACGCGACCCCGACCTCTCGTTGTGGGTCCACGCGACCCTTGTCAATTCGACCATCGTCGCGGTCGATGCCTGGTTGGGTTCCCTATCACGCGACCGGCGGCAGCGCTTCTACGCCGAGACGCGGCCCATCGGCCGCGCGTTCGGCGTACCGGACACCGTGCTGCCAGGGGATCTCGACGCATTCGAGGCGTACATGGAGTCGATGCTCGGACCGGATGGGCCGGTCCATCCCGGTCCGATCGCGCGCGAGCTCGCCGGCCACATCCTGCACCCGCCGATGACACCGTTTGGGCCCGGGCGCACGCCCATGCTCGACCGCCTGCCGCCGGTGCTCTACGACTGGTCGCTGTGGCCCGCCGTCGGCCTCCTGCCCGAGCGTCAGCGGCGCGAGTTCGGGTTGCGCTGGGGCGCCGGGGAGCGCCTGCTGTCGGCCTGGCTCGTCACGAGCTGGCGAGCGTGGCGGAGGCTGCTCCCGCCGGGCTTCCGCCAGATGCCCCAGGCGCTCGCCGCGGACCGGCGCACGACGGTAGTCAGCGAGTCGACGGAAAGCGTGCCTCGATCGCCGGGCGGAGATCGCTCGCCGTTGCCGCGTCGAGCGCCTCGAGCAGGGTCGTCTCACCCACGAGGCCGTCCCGATTCTCAGCCACGTAGGCCCTGACCGCCCGCCAGAAGGCGCTCGTGCCCATCCGCCGGCGCAGGCCGTCGAGGAAGTTGCCGCCCTGGATGTACACGACCTCGTAGTAGCACGCAGCGGAGTAGCGATAGATGCTGAGGTCGAGCCGGGTGATCGGGCAGCGCGAGGCGCGCCGCGCCGCCAGCGTCCAACGGGCCAGGTAGTCGGCCGCAGCCTCGTCCGCAAACGGCGCCCTGGCCTGATCGTTGCCGACGAGGCCGTAGAACCACTGATGGGCGGTCTCGTGGCTGACCAGATACGGCACGCGCGAACGTGCGAGCCCGTACGGCAGCCACGACAGCGTGGGCGATTCCATACCGTAGCCGCCGGCCGACTGGGCGACCGTGTACACGTCGTACGGATAGGTCCCGACGAGGGCCGACATGCGCGACAGGGCTCGCTTGGCCCACGTGAGCAGCGTCGAGCCGGGCTGACCCGGCCGGTACACGACGCGTACCGTGGTCGAGCCGACCGACCCGCTCGCGACGCGGAAGTCCGGGGCGGCCAGGATCGCGAAGTCGCGCACGCGCTCGGCGCGGAAGGTCTGCCACGGCCCGTCGGTTGCGATACGACCGCCGGTCGTTGCGTAGACCAGGGGGCGATCGGCTCGGATCCTGACCGTGACCCGTGGGCTCGAGGGCGTCACGAACGGATCGCCGTGATTGGGTCGATCGAAGGGCGTCGGACGGCTGACCCACGGCAGCCAGCGATACAGGTCGAGGATGCCGTTGGCACGCGTGAACAGCCAGTTCGATCCATCGACGCTGGATCGCACCGTGGCCGAGAAGGCGAGGTCGATGCGCGTGCTCGCGCCCTCCGGCAGGACGCCGCCGAGCGGGATGCCGATGGTCTGATCGTCGACCGTCGCGCGGACCGATCGGCCATCGACCGCCACCCTGCGGAGCCGCAGCGACCCGAGCCGCGCGGCCACCGAGTTGAGATCCACGCGATCGACCGGTCCGCCGGAGGCGTTGCGCAGGCGGATGATCTCGCTGACCGCGATCGTCCGGGCGGTCCAGTGGATCGACAGCGACGCGTCGTAGGTCGCCACGAGCGCGAGGCTCGAGCGGCCCACGCTGCCCGCGACGATGCCGCCGGCGCCTGGACTCGAGCTCGGCAGGCCGGGTGTCGGGCTGGGCCCCGGCGGGCTGGTGCCTGGCGAGCTGGTGCCTGGCGTCGCCGGGGTCGTACCGGGCGCAGCCGGAACCGGGCGCGCCGATCCAGTCGTCCGAACGGCCGTGGGCCCAGGCGTAGGGGACTCGAGCGCCGTCGCGAGCGTGTCGCCCGCAGCGGGCGCGATCGAGATCGAGACGATGCCCGCCGCGCCGACCGCAAGGACCGTGACGATCGCGATGACGGAAAGCACGAGCGCGCTCGGAAGACGTGGGCGTCGACGCATCGCGCCTGATCGTACGTCCGCGCCACTCGCGCCTCACCTCCCGCCGGCCTAGACTGCCGGGCAGGATGACCGGATCCGTGACCACCGAAAGCACCGACCGCCGGTCGGCTGATGGCGCCGCCTTCCTCACCGACGTGCGCGCCGGCCTGCCCGCGCTGCGGCTGCTGACCGACGAGGTCGATCGCGAAAGCTACCGGCGCGACGAGACCGCGTACCTCGCGACTGGACTGCCGCTCGCGGTCGCGCTGCCCGAGACGACGGCCGAGGTCGCGGAGCTCGTCCGGTTGGCCGCCGCCCACCGGGTGCCGGTCGTGCCGCGCGGTGCCGGAACCGGCCTGTCCGGTGGCGCGGCGGGCATCGAAGGCGGGCTCACCATCGCGTTCACGCGGATGGCCCGGATTCTCGAGATCGATCGCGCAAACCTGACCGTCACGACCCAGCCGGGCATCATCAACGCCGAGCTCAAGCAGGCCGTCGCGAACGAGGGCCTGTTCTACGCTCCCGACCCGGCGAGCTACGAGATGTGCTCGATCGGGGGCAACCTCGGCACGAACGCCGGCGGTCTGTGCTGCGTGAAGTACGGCCAGACTCGGGACTCGGTGCTGGGGCTCGAGGTCGTGCTCGCCGACGGCTCGGTGATCCGGACGGGTGGCAAGAACATCAAGGATGTCGCCGGCTACGCACTGACGCAGCTGTTCGTCGGCTCACAGGGCACGCTCGGGCTGGTGACCGAGGCGATCCTCCGGCTGCGACCGGCGCCTCCGCCGCGCTCGACGATGCTGGCCTTCTTCCCGACCCTCGAATCGGCCGGCGATGCTGTCGCCGAGCTCGCCACGGCCGGCGTCAACCCGGTCACGCTCGAGCTCATGGATCGGTTCACGATCGCGGCCGTCGACGACTGGCACAAGCTCGGGCTCGATCGCGAGGCAGCCGCCATGCTCATGATCGAGTCCGACCTGCCCGGCCAGGCCGCGGGCGACGATCTCGATCGAGCCTCGTGGGCATGTGCCGACAAGGGTGCGACCTCGATCGTTCGGGCGGCCAACGAACAGGAGGCCGACTGGCTGCGGCAGGGTCGCCGGATGGCATTCCGAGCCCTCGAGCGGCTCGGCAACGCGCGCATGGAGGACGTCGGCGTGCCGCGCGCACGGGTGCCGCAGATGATCCGTGCAATCGAGGACATCACGGAGCGGCACGGGATCCGGTGTGGCACGTTCGGGCATGCCGGCGACGGCAACCTGCACCCGACGTTCGTGTTCGACCGGGACGACCCACGGGCGGCGGAGCTGACCGACGCCGCTCGTGGCGACCTGTATCGCGCCGCTGTGGACCTGGGCGGCACGATCACCGGCGAGCATGGCGTGGGCACGGCCCGGCGCGAGTACCTCGCCGCGCAGATCGGTGAGGACGTCATCGACGTCATGCGCAGGATCAAGGCCGCGCTCGACCCGAACGGCATCCTCAATCCCGGCAAGCTGGTGCCCCCCGCACCCTGACGTCCCTGGACGGGTCGACGCTCGCGGCCGCAGCGCGACCAACGGCCGCAGAGCGACCGACCCGCCCAGGCTCCAGCGGCCGTTCTGTCCCGACCGAGCGGGACGAGGGCCGTGCTACCGTTCGTGGCCGTGAGCCCGACCCTGCCCGAGCGCCCACCGTTCGTGCTGCGCGCCCGCGTCGTCACGCCGCTGGCGGCCGGAGGCACGCTCGATGAGCCGGACGGGCTCGTCGCGGTCGACGCGAACGGGCGGATCGCGACGATGCGAGCGGCCAGCCGCGACGCGCTCGACGCCCTCGCGCCACACGCGGCGCCATCGCAGCACCGGCGCGAGGCCGGCAAATCCGCCGCGTTCACGCCATCCGGCCCGATCCTCGATCTCCGGCCGTGGGTGGTCATGCCCGGCATGGTCGATCTCCACGCCCACCTGCCGCAGTTTCCGAACGCGGGTCTCGGCGCCGGGCTGCACCTGCTCGACTGGCTGGAGCGCTACGTGTTCCCGCTCGAGCGCGGCTTCGACGCGCAGACGGCCGAGCGGCTCGCCCCGGCCGCCTTCCGTGCCCTCGCGGCCGCGGGCACGACGACCGCCGTCCTGTACGGGGCTGTGTACGCGGCGTCGCTCGACGCGTCGTTCCGGTCGGCCGAGGCGCACGGCATCCGCGCCGTCATCGGCAAGGTCATGATGGATCGCCTTCGGTACGACACGCTGCTGCCCGACGCCGAGGTGCTCGATCGCTCGCTCGAGGAATCCGCCGAGCTGTGTGAGCGCTGGCACGGGGTCGACGACGGCCGGCTCGCCTACGCGTTCACGCCGCGCTTCGCCGTCAGCTGCTCGCCGGAGATGCTGCGCGAGTCCGCACGCCTCGCGGCATCGACGGGTGCGTACTGGCAGACGCACCTCGCGGAGGATCGCAACGAGCTGGCGGCGGTGGCGGCGGCGTATCCGGACGCGCTCGACTACACCGACGTGTACGACCGGGCCGGCGGCCTCGGCGAGCGCTCGATCTTCGCGCACGCGATCTACCTGACCGACCGGGAGGTGGCACGCATCGCGACGACCGGTTCCCGGATCGCCCATTGCCCTGCCTCGAACCTGTTCCTGGCATCGGGTGCCATGCCCCTCGCGCGCTACCTCGACGCCGGTCTCATGGTCGGCCTCGGCTCGGACGTGGCGGCCGGTCCCGACCTGTCGATCTTTACGCAGATGCGCGTCGGCGCGTACGTCCAGAACGCCGTCACGCTCATGGGTGAGCGACGCCCGGCCCTCGATCCGCCCGGTTGGTTGCGGCTCGCGACGCTCGACGGCGCGCGCTGCCTCGGGATCGAGGATCGCATCGGCTCCATCGAGACCGGCAAGGAGGCCGACCTCATCGCCATCGACGCGGACCTCACGGCGCCCCTGCTCGGGGTCACGGACGCCATGCCGACGGGCGGCGGTTCGACCGAAGACGAAGCGACCCATGCACTCCTGAGCCGGCTGATGTTCCGGACCCACCCGGACATGGTCCGGGCCGCCTGGGTGCGCGGTCGGCGCCTGGCCGGGCCGGGCGAGCGTGACCGACGCGGCGGTCCGAGCGGGCCAGCCGGTCGCCGGGAGGCCGCCTGAGCGTGGACCTCGTCATTGCGGGCGGCACGCTCGTCGACGGGACGGGTGCGCCGTCTCGACCGGCGACGATCGTCATCGCCGACGGCCGCGTTCGGATCCTGCCGGCGGGAGCGGACGGCTCGGAGGGTGAGGCCGAGCAGCCACTCGCGTTGGGCAGCGCCGTCCGGATGATCGACGCGCGCGGACTGGTCGTGGCGCCGGGCTTCATCGACCTCCACAGCCACAGCGGGCTCGAGATCTTCCGTGACCCGCGCCACGAGCCCAAGGTCCGCCAGGGCGTGACGACCGAGGTGATCGGCGTCGACGGCCTGTCGTATGCCCCGTTCGCGAATGCGGCGGACCTCGAGGCACTCATCGAGATGAACGCAGGACTCGACGGTGGGCCGGGTGACGAACCGGTGACGTGGCGGTCGGTCGGAGAGTACCTGGGCCGGTTCGACGGGCGGACGAGCGTGAACATCGCCGCGCTGGTCGGCAATACGCCGGTCCGCATCGGCGCCCTCGGCTGGAGTGACGTGGTCGCCGACGATCGCGCGCTGGATCACATGCGGGCGACGGTGCGGGAGGCGCTCGAGGACGGCGCGTTCGGCGTCAGCACCGGGCTCGACTACCCGCCCGGCGCATACGCCTCGACCGACGAGCTGGCGACGCTTGGCCGGGAGGCCGGCCGGCTTGGCGGCATCTATCACAGCCACGTCCGGTACGCCCTCGGGGATCGGTTCCTCGACCCGTTCCGGGAGGCGATCGAGATCGGACGCCGCGCCGAGGTGGCGGCGCACATCACGCACTTCTATCATCGGGCCACCTTCCCCGGCAGCCCCGACCAGATGCTCGCCCTCGTCGATGAGGCGCGGGCCGAGGGCCTCGACGTCACCTTCGACGCGTACCCGTACGAGTGGGCGAGCACGCGTCTCCTGATCATGCTGCCGCTGTGGATCCAAGACGGCGGCCCGGCAGCCACCCTCGAGCGGCTCGCCGATCGTTCGGTGCGCGAGCGCATTCGCTCGGACCTGCGCGAGCGCGGCGTCCTGTTCGCGGGCGCCGGCGGACTCGCGGACGTGCGGGTGGGGGCCTTCCGCCGGCCGGACAACCTGCGCTGGGAGGGACGCACGCTCGGCGACGTCGTCGGCGAGCTCGGCGCCGAGCCCGTCGACGTCCTGTGCGATCTGCTGGTGTCCGAGCGCCTTGGTCTGAACGAGGTCACGCCGGGGCCCCACATCGACGCCATCCGGCGCTTCTATCGCCATCCGGTCGCGATGGTCGGCACCGACTCGACGTTCGTCGGCGCCAAGCCCTCGCCTCGGACGTACGGCAGCTTTCCCCGGATTCTCGGTCAGTTCGTGCGCGATGAGGCGCTCCTGTCACTCGAGGATGCGGTGCGGCGCATGACCTCGGCGCCGGCGGCGCGCCTGGGCCTCCGCGATCGGGGCGTGCTGCGCGATGGCGCGATCGCGGACGTCACGATCTTCGACCCGGTCCGGGTTCGCGCGAAGGCCACGTACGACGAGCCGCGCCGGTTTCCGGACGGCATCGAATATGTCGTCGTGGGCGGCGAGCTCGTCGTCGATCGCGGTGTCCACACCGGCGCGACACCGGGCCGCGGGCTGCGCCGGGGTCGCGATTGACGGGCAGGTCGGACTGAGGGGACGGCGGCGAGGGCAGGGCCGCGGACCGGGAAGAGCGACCGGCCCGCGTCGAGCCGGGGAACCTACGCGGAGATGGCCGAGGCTGGCGGCCGCTGCTGCCGGACGTGCCCGGCCGCCATCGCCTCGCGATCGCGCATCGGTCGCACGCGCGGCGTCCGCCGGTCGGCGTTCATGCGCTCGGTCGCGAGGCGCAGCGTGTCGTCGAGGCTCTCCTCGGCCGTGAGCTGAGCCCAGCCGATCGCCAGTCGCAGGGCGACCGCCCCGGCTTCGAGCCACAGGTCCGTGGCGAGGCGGATGCGCTCGACGTAGTTGATGGCCTGGACCTCGTCCGTCTCCGTGAGCAGGAGTACGCGAACTCGGCTCGCGCTCAGCCGGCGTCGGGCTGTCGCTGTCGCGCGTGGTGTGGGCGAGGCTCGCGGCGACCGCCGGGACGAGGACCCGGTCGGCGGCGTCCTGGCCGAGGCGATTCACCAGCCGATCCAGACCCTCGAGCTCGAACAGCACGACCGTGGCCGCCCGCCCGTAGCGCTCGACGCGAGCCTGCTCGAGGCGAACCGTGTGCTGCCAAGTGGCCGGCCGCTGGAGACCGGTCTGGGCATCGACGGGCACCGAGTCGAGCTGGCTCGGGCGCAGCGACAGGCGGCGACTCGTCGGCGTGCCCGGCCGCGGGCGCCGAGGGGGCCGATCCGCGCGGTCGGGTCGAGCGCGCCCTGGTCCAGTCGGCCGGGGACCTCGGCTGCCGACCGCAGACCGGCCGTGTCGGGCACGGCCGATCGGACGCCGGGCGCGCCGCCGCCAGCGGCGGTTCGAGATTCGGGCGCTCGCGAGGCCGACGGTCTCGGATCGGTGGTTCGCGCGCCCAGGCGGGACCAGGCGACGGCGACGACGATGAGGGCGGAATTGGCGATGAGGGCGGCGATGAGGACGACGATGATGGCCTGATCTGGCACCGTGGGCTCCCCGTGTCTGACGCACGTGCACCTTACCGGCGCGGCCGGCGCCGTGACGACCGTATGCCGCCGGCCCGGACGAATTGTCGGTGCCGCTCGGCAACGAGGCTGGCGGTGCAGTCGGTCTCGGTGCGGTCCGGTGCGGAATCGCGTCATGCGATCGACGCCGTGCTTGACAGCCCGGCCGGGCGCCCGCCACAGTCGGATGGCAAGGAGGAGCCCACGACCCCGTGAACGACCGAGTGCCCGACGGCCGCCGATGGGGCCGGAGGCCCGACATCCGCCCGCGCTCGAGCCGCCCGCGCCGCTCGTCGTCGAGCCGGGCACGATCACGCCCGGTCGGGCGCGCACCGTGCCGCTGCGCCGCGAGGGGCCCGAGAAGCTGACCGGCGAGGCGAAGTACGCCGACGACCTGGTCTTCCCGGGCGCCTGGTACGGCGCCACCATCCGCTCGACCGAGCCGCACGCGCGGCTGCTCGCGGTCGAGCCGACCCGACGTTCGACTGGTCGTCGGTCGTTCTCGTGACCGCCGCCGACATCCCGGGCGAGAACCGGTCAGCCTCATCCAGGACGACCAGCCCTGCTCGTGCCGGTCGGCGGCGAGATCCGGCATCACGCCGAGCCGGTCGCGCTGCTCGCGGCGCCGGACCGGGCGACACTCGCCGCCGCCCGCGAGCGCATCCGTCTGCGCACGGAGCCGCTCCCGGCCGTGTTCGATCCGCTCGCAGGCGACACGTGTTCGCGCCTACGACCTGGCCGGCGGCGACGTCGAGGCTGCCTTCGCGAGCGCCGCGGTCGTCATCGAGGGGGAGTACCGCGTCGGCCACCAGGAGCAGCTGTACATCGAGGGCCAGGCCATGATCGCCGTCCCCAGCCCGACGGCGGGGTCACCGTCCACGGCTCGCTCCAGTGCCCGTACTACGTCCACCCGGCCCTCAAGCGGCGCTCCTGCTCGACGATCGCGCAGGCCAGGTCGTCCAGGCCGAGACCGGCGGCGGCTTCGGCGGCAAGGAGGAATACCCCTCGATCATCGGGCTGCACGCCGCGCTCCTCGCGCTCAAGGCCGGCCGCCGGTGCGCATGATCTACGACCGTCACGAGGACATCGCGGCCACGACCAAGCGCCATCCGGCGATCGTCCGCCACCGGACCGGCGTCGCCGCGCGACGGGCGGCTCGTCGGCCAGGACATCGAGGTCGTCATGGACGGCGGCGCGTACTGCACGCTGACCCCGTGGTCCTGTCCCGCGGCGCGATCCACGCGGGCGGTCCGTACGACTGCCCGAGCGTTCGGATTCGCGGCCGGGCCATGGCCACGAACACCCCGCCGAATGGCGCCTTCCGGGGCTTCGGCGCGCCGCAGGTCCGAATTCGCCGCCGAGATGCAGATGAACCGCATTGCCGAGCGTCTGGGCCTGAGTCCCGCTCGAGATCCGCCGGCGCAACGTCTATCGCCTCGGGCGACGAGACGCCGACCGGCCAGATCCTGCGCGACAGCGTGGCCGGTGAGGAGGTCCTCGAACGGGCCGCCGAGGCGAGCCGAGTTCGAGCGGGTCCGCGGCGCAACCGCACGAGCGGCGCGCGGAGCGACGGCGGCCGGGCATGCGGCCGGCCGGGTCGGCCACGGTGACGGCCGCGAGCGGCAGGCACGGCGCGCGCGGCATCGGCCTCGCGCTGGCCTGGCACGGTGCTGGCTTCACCGGCTGGGGCGAGGTCGCACCTGGCCAGCGTCGCGTCGCTCGAGCTCGACCGTCGACGGGCATGTCCGCATCCTGACCGCGTCGACCGAGATGGGCCAGGGCACCAAGACGATCTTTCCGCAGCTGGCGCGGCCGAGGCACTCGGCGTCGCCGTGACGAGCGTCGAGCTCGCGCCGCAGGACACCGCGTTCGTGCCCGATTCGGGCCCGACCGTCGCGTCCCGTACGGCCATGGTCGTCGGTGGCCTGCTCATCAAGGCCGCGCGGCGGCTGCGCGACCGCGTCGAGGACGACACCGGCCGGCCCGTTCGCCGGACCGTGCCGCGGCCTACGCGCGGTCAACACGGGCCGTTCCGGGTCGACCAGCGCTTCGAGCCGTATCCGCGGGGTCGAGTTCGACGACGCGACGTACCGCGGCGACGCCTATCCGGCGTACGGCTGGGCGGCGCCGTGGCCGAGGTCGACGTCGACCTGGACACGGGCGAGGTCGACGTGCGCAACGTGGTCGCCGCCGACGACGTCGGGCGCGTCATCCATCCCGTCCTGGCCGAGGGCCAGGTCGAGGGCGGCACGCTCCAGGCCGTTGGCTACGCCACGATCGAGGAGATCAAGCTGCGTCGACGGCCGCTACCTGAACGACCGCCTGGCGACGTACCTCATCCCGACCGCGCTCGACGCGCCGCGCATCGACATCGATCCTCGTCGAGGCGCCGTTCGCGGGCGCCCCGCATGGCGCGAAGGGCGTCGGCGAGCTGCCCATGGACGTCGCCGCGCCGGCGGTCGTGGCAGCCATCGCCGATGCGACCGGCGCCTGGATGCACGACTTGCCGGCCACGCCCGAGCGCATCCTCGCGGCCCTGACCGGCCTGGACACGGCGCCGCTCCGGCCCGGATCGAGCGCGCGCTCGCGCTCCGAGCCGGCCGGGCCCACGACGGGTTCCCGCAGGCGTCATGACCGTCCGCCTGCTCGTCAACGGCGATCCCGTCGAGCTCGACGTGCCCGGCATGCGCCGCCTGCTCGACGTGTTGCGGGAGGACCTCGGCCTGACGGGCACGAAGGAGGGCTGCGGCGAGGGTGAGTGCGGCGCCTGCTCGGTCCTGCTCGACGGCGCGGTTGTCGATCGCTGCCTCGTGCCCGTGTGCCAGGCCGACGGCCACGTCGTGCGCACCGTGGAAGGCCTGTCGCCGCGCATGGGGGCGATTGGCGAGCGCAGCCTAATGCCCTCCAGCAAGCGTTCCTCGAGACCGGGGGCGCGCAGTGCGGGATCTGCACGCCGGGCATGCTCATGGCCGCGACCGCCTATATCGACGCCGGCGGCACGCCCGACGAGGCCGCGATCCGCGAGGCGATCGCTGGTAACCTGTGCCGCTGTACGGGCTACACGAAGATCGTGGAGGCCGTGAGCCGGGCAGCCGCCGAGCCGGGAGCGGGAACCTGATGGCCATCGTGCCCGAGCCGCCGGTCGACTCGCCGCGCTCGCTGGCCGAGGCGTATCGGCTGCTCGCCGACGGCGGGCCCGCGTACCGACCTCTGGCCGGTGGCACGGATCTGCTCGTGCAGCTGAACGGCGAGCTCGGACCCGCGCCGGCCCGGGTGCTCGACCTGTGGCGGCTGCGCGAGCTGCGCGGCATCGCGCTCGAGCCACGTGCGCTCGTCATCGGCGCGCTCACGACCTACACGGAGCTGCGCCGGTCGGCGCTGGCGACCGAGGTCGCCCCGGCGCTTGTCGAGGCCGCTGCCACGATCGGCGCCGCCCAGATCCAGAACCGGGGCACCATCGGCGGCAACCTGGCCAATGCCTCGCCGGCGGGCGACACGTTGCCCGTCCTGCTCGTCCTCGACGCGGAGATCGTCGTCGGCGGCCCGCGCGGCGAACGCAGCGTGCCGGCAGCCGACTTCTTCACGGGCTACCGACGAACCAGCCTGGCGCCCGACGAGCTCATCCTTCGCGTCCGGCTGCCGATCCTGCCCGGGCGCGAGGCACGCTTCCGGAAGGTTGGGACGCGGCGCGCCCAGGCCATCAGCAAGGTCGTGCTCGCGCTGGCGTGGCGGGACGGCGGCGATGATTCGGGCGCCGGCCGGGCGTGGCGCGGTGTGCGGCTCGCGCTCGGCTCGATGGCGCCCACGCCGATCCGGGCGGAGGCAACCGAGCGCGTCCTGGAGGGCGCCGCGCCCACGGCGGACACGGCGGACCGGGCCGCCGAGGTGCTGGCGGGCGAGCTGCGGCCGATCGACGATGTCCGTTCGACGGCGGCGTATCGGCAGGTTGTCGCGGCGCGGGCGCTGCACCGGCTGCTGCGCGAGGCGGGCGGGTGGTAGGCGGCGGGTCGGCGCCGGCGGCGGCGCGATCGTGACCGGCGTGAGCGGCGTGCCCGCCGTGCCCGGCGTTGAGATCGTCGGCCCGCCGGTCGGCTCGGCGGGACGCGTGCTGACGCCCGAGGCAGTCAGCTTCGTGGCAGAGCTCGAGCGGCGCTTCGGGCCGGCACGAGAGCGCCTGCTGGCCGCCCGCCGTGAGCGTCAGGCCCGACTCGACGCCGGCGAGCGACCGGCACTGCGCGCCGACACGGCCGACCTGCGGGCCGCCGAGTGGCGGATCCCCGCGGCGCCAGCGGATCTCGAGGACCGGCGCGTCGAGATCACGGGTCCGGCCGAGCCCAAGATGATGATCAACGCGCTCAACAGCGGCGCGCGGGTGTTCATGGCCGATTTCGAAGACGCGCTGTCGCCGACGTGGTCCAACGTGCTCGACGGCCAGGCCGCCGTCGCCGACGCCGTCCGGCGCACGCTGCGCTACGACGCCCCGGATGGCCGCGCGTACCGGCTCGGCGAACGTATCGCGACCCTGCTCGTCCGGCCGCGCGGCTGGCACCTCGTGGATCGTCACCTCCTGGTCGACGACCGGCCCGTGTCGGCCAGCCTGTTCGACTTCGGGCTGTATGCGTTCCACAACGCTGCCGAGGCGCTTCGTCGTGGCAGCGGGCCGTATCTGTACGTGCCCAAGCTCGAGGCGGCGACCGAGGCCGAGCTGTGGAACGACGTGTTCGTGTTCGCCCAGGACCGGCTCGGCGTGCCGCGGGGCTCGATCCGGGCCACCGTGCTGATCGAGACCGTGCTCGCCGCGTTCGAGATGGACGAGATTCTGTGGGCCCTTGGCGAGCACGCCTGTGGGCTGAACGCGGGCCGCTGGGACTATCTGTTCAGCATCATCAAGAAGTTCCGGGCGTGGCCCGAGCTCGATCTGCCCGACCGTGCACAGCTCACGATGACGGTGCCGTTCATGCGCGCCTACACCGAGCGCCTGGTGCGCACCTGCCATCGCCGTGGTGCCCAGGCGATCGGGGGTATGGCGGCGTTCATCCCGTCACGTCGCGACCCCGCGGCCAACGCGATCGCGATGGATCGGGTGCGAGAGGACAAGGTGCGCGAGTCCGGCGACGGCTTCGACGGCACGTGGGTCGCGCACCCGGATCTCGTGCCGCTCGCGACCGAGGTCTTCGATGGGGTGCTCGGTGCGGCGCCCCACCAGAAGGACCGCCGCGGCGCCGAGCCGCAGGGCGACGCCGACGACCTGCTCGCGCTCGACGTGCCGGGCGGCCGGCTGACCGAGGCGGGACTGCATGCCAACGTGTCGGTGGCCCTCGCGTACCTGACGTCGTGGTTGGGCGGCGACGGCGCGGCGGCCATCAACAACCTCATGGAGGACGCCGCCACGGCCGAGATCGCTCGCTCGCTGCTGTGGCACTGGCGCAGCCGCGGCGCTCGGCTCGATGACGGGCGGGTCGTTGACGGCGCCCTCTACGAGGCGATCCGCGACGCGGAGCTGGCCCGGCTCGAGGCGGCCGAGTGGGGGAGCCGGCTGACCGACGCGGCCGCGTTGCTCGACCGGCTCGTGCTCGCCGAGGCCATGGCCGAGTTTCTGACGCTCGAGGCCTACGACCACCTGACCTGAGGCTGGCGGCGACGGGACGCGCGGACGCGGTCCGACGCGCGGACGCGATCCGGCGCCCGCACGCGATCCGGGGCTCGACCGCGTCCGGAAACGAGCGTCACGCGGCAAAGGGGCCAGCTGGCACCGGATCCTTGGCGCTCGACCGCGAGCAGTACGAGCGTCGCGGCCTGCCCCGAAATCTTTGTCCAGACTATTGACAAAGGCACGCACCTCGCTATCCTGTGCTTTGTCCACTCACCGGACAAAGTCCTGCGCGGTCCGTCCCCAGGGCAGGGCATGGGAGCTCGAGGAGCACGAGGAGCACGCCGACGATGCCCTTGCCGTCGAAGGCGACCCATCGCGAGACGCGCGAGCACAACGAGCGGCTGGTCATGCGCACCCTGTACGACCTCGGGCCGATCAGCCGCGCCGACGTCGCACGCCTGACCGGCCTGACCCGCACGACCGTGTCCGACGTGGTGACCGGCCTGCTCGACGGGGGCGTCGTGCGGGAGATCGGACGCGGACCGTCGACCGGCGGGAAGGCGCCGACACTCGTCGAGGTCGACGACGACGCGCGCCAGGTCGTCGGACTGGATCTCGGTGAGCAGACCTTCACCGGTGCCCTCGTCAACCTCCGTGGCGAGATCCGACGGACCGTGGAGCTCCCGGTCGAGGGTCGAGACGGCGACGACGCGCTGACGCTCCTGTTCGAGCTGCTCGACGATCTCCTGGCCGCGCCGCGCCCGGCGCTGCTTGGCATCGGCATCGGAACACCGGGTCTGATCGACACTCGGACGGGCACCATCCGGTGGGCCGTCAACCTGGCCTGGCGCGACCTGCCTCTCGCGGCCATCGTCGCCGAGCGCTACGACACATCCGTGTACGTCGCCAACAATTCCCAGGCCGCCGCGCTGGCCGAGTACACGTACGCCGGCGAGAACCGCGTCCCGAATCTCGTCGCGATCAAGGTTGGACGCGGCATCGGGGCCGGCTTGATCCTGCGTGGCGCCCTCTTCCAGGGCGACAGCTTCGGGGCCGGCGAGATCGGGCACACGGTCGTGGACGAGGGCGGGGCCGAGTGCCGCTGCGGCCGGCGCGGCTGTCTCGAGACGCTGGCCGGAACGCGCGGCATCGAGGCGCGCGCGACCGAGCTCGCTCGCGCCACGCCTGGATCGCGGCTTCACGAGCGGGCTCGAACGGATGGCGCGCTTCGCTTCGCGGACGTCGTCGACGCCCTCGAGCACGAGGACCCGATCGCGCGTCAGGTGGCCGCCGAGGCCGGCGCCCAGCTCGGGCGGGCCGTCGCGTCACTGACCGGGGCACTCGACGTCGAGCGCATCGTCCTCCTCGGCCCGGTCACCGATCTCGGTCGGCCGTGGCTCGATGCCGTGCGTCGCGAAGCCGGGCGGGGCGCGCTCGCCCTCCTCGCCGATCGGACCGAGGTCGTGGTCGGCCGGCCGGCTTCGAACGTCGTCGTCCTCGGCGCATCGGCCCTGCTCGTCACGAGCGAGCTCGGCCTGAGCCTGGCCCGATGACCGCCCTCGACAGCCCCGCCCTTGCGGCGACGGATCGGGCCACCGGGACGGCAGTCGAGCGCCGGCTGCGGATCGGCGTCGACATCGGCGGCAGCAAGATCGCGGTCCTGGTGGTCGACGCGGATGGCGACGTGTGTGCCCGCCACCGGGTCGCCGCGGCGTGGGTCGATCCGGACGCAGCGGTCGACGATATTGGTGCGGCGATCGTCGCGGCGCTGTCGCTGGCGGGGGCGACCATGAGCGACGTGGATGCGGTCGGTGTTGGCGTGCCCGGCCGGGTGGACATCGCCACCGGCCGCGTCCGGTTCGCGGTCAACCTGGGCTGGCACGACCTGGCCCTGGGCGAACGCCTCGAAGCCCTGCTCGGCGTGCCGTGCAGCGTCGACAACGACGTGCGGGCGGCGGCCGCCGGCCTGCATCGCCGGGCTCCGTTCGGGCCCATTGACAATCTCGCCTACCTGAGCGTCGGGACCGGCATCTCGGCCGGGGTGGTGCTCGACGGGCGACTGCATCGGGGTGTGCGTGGCATCGCCGGCGAGATCGGTCACGTCGTGCTCGAGCCCGACGGTCCGCGTTGTGCATGTGGGCTGCGTGGCTGCTTCGAGGCCCTGGCCGCGGGCCCGGCGATCGCCCACAGCGCACGGGAGGCGGCCATCGGCCATCCGGACTCTGCGCTGGCTGGCGTCCACGAGCCAACGGCCGTCGACGTCTTCGGCGCTGCCGCGCACGGCGATGCAACGGCGCTGGCGGTCGTCGATCGCGCCGCGCACTGGGTCGCCCGGGGCGTGCACGAGCTGGCGCTCGCCTACGACGTGGAGCTGATCGTCATCGGCGGCGGCGTGAGCCGCGCCGGCGACACGTTCCTGCAGCCGATCGTCGCCGCGCTCGACGCGATGTGCGACGAGTCGCCCTTCGCGCGCGAGGTGCTCGCGGCCACCGTCGTGCGCCTGCTGCCCCACGACTTCGAAGCCGGAACGTGGGGCGCCATCGCCCTGACCGAGAACGCCGTGCCGGGCGCCGTGCCCGGCGGAGCCGAGGAATGACCAACCGAGGAGGTGATCGCACGAGGAAGCCGTCACAGCCGAGGTGCGCCGACCACGTGCGAGCGCGCCGTCGCCCCGTCAGCCGGGATTGTGTGGTCGGTTGTGCCCGAGAGCTCGGGCAAGAGGAGGAGACACGGTGAATCTGAAGCACACTCTCGCGAGCGCCGTGGCAACGGCGTTGCTCGTGGGCGCATGCGGCGCCGCGGCGTCGCCCAGCCCATCCAGCCCGTCGACGGCCCCCAGCACGGCTCCGACGACCGCGCCCTCGGACAGTGCCGCGACAACCCCGGCCGCGCCGGCTAGCGCGACGCCGCTCGCGGCCGATCCGGCCGAAGCCGTGATCCCGAATGTGGAGCCGAATGCCGAGATCACGTTCTGGACGTTCTACCTGTCGCCCACATTCGACCAGTACATCAAGGACACGATCGCCCGCTTCGAGCAGACGTATCCCGGTGTGAAGGTCAACTGGGAGGACCATCAGGCCACGTTCCAGGACGACCTCAAGAACGCCTTCGCTGCTGGCAACGCCCCCGACGTCATCAACCTCTCGGTCGGCGAGGGCTGGGTCAGCGACTACGCGACCAGGGGCCTGCTCCTGCCGCTCGACTCCGCCGTTCCCGCGGCCGTCCAGCAAACGTACTTCCCGGGGCTCTGGAAGGAGCAACTGGTCGACGGCAAGAACTACCAGTTCCCGTGGTACCAGGGCATCGCCGTCGAGCTCGTCAACAAGCGCATCTACGAGCAGGGCGCCGGCCTGTCGGTGGCCGACTTCCCCAAGACGATCGACGGACTGCCTCAGATCTGCCAGACGATCAAGGACAAGACCGGCACGCTGTGCGACATCCGGCTCACGGTCAACGACCTGCTCTCGCAGATGGTCTACGAGGGTGGCGTCAAGGTCCTGAGCGACGACGGCAAGACGTTCACGTTCGACTCGCCCGAGGGCGTCGCGTGGCTGCAAATGTACGTCGACATGGTCAATGCGGGCACCGTCGACAGCACGACGCTCACGACCAATGACGACCGCGTCGGGCTGCTCCTGTTCTCGGCCGGACAGGCGCCCTTCTACCAGACCGGCCCGAACCTGATCCGTGACGTCAAGTCCAACAACGCAACCCTGTACGGCGACCTCGGCGTCGTCCCGGCGCCGCTGGGCAAGTCGGGTGTGACCGGCAAGGGCTCGATGGGCATCTCGGTCAAGGCCGACACGAAGTACCCGAACGCCTCGATGGCCCTCGCCCAGTACTTCACCAACGCCCGCAGCATGGTGGAGTTCGCGAAGCAGGTCGCCATCTATCCGTCGGTGATCGCCTCGTACGACGACCCGTTCTTTGCCTCGACGCCGTCGGCGATCGAGGACAGCGCCCGACCGATCGCAAAGGGCATCGTCTCCACGTACGCCGACATCGTGCCGACCGTGCCCAAGAAGGCCGACGTCAACGATGTCGTCCTCAAGGCCGTCAAATCGGCGCTGTTCAACAACGTGTCCGCGCAGCAGGCGCTCTCGGACGCGGTCAAGAAGGCGAACGACCTGATCAAGTAACCCCCGGCCGTTGCGCTCCACCGAGCGCGCTCGGCCGTCGGAAAGCGAGATAGCAAGACGGTGTTGAGGGTGTCAGCTCAACACGTACCCTCAACACCGTCCTGAACCGCGACGGAAGGCGACACGATGACCGGCAGCCTGAGACGCCGTTTCTCCGCTACCCCATATCTCTTCCTGGCGCCGGCGCTGGCGCTGATCGGGGTGTTCGTCCTGTACCCGATCGCAGCGGTCGTGTACTACAGCCTGACCGACTACGACATCGTTCGACCGCCGGTGTTCATCGGTCTCGACAACTACGCCAAGCTCATCGGCGACGACGTGTTCTGGCTGGCGCTCACGCACTCGTTCGTGTACCTGCTCGTCACCCCGATCATCATCTTCTTCTCGATCCTGCTGGCGATCGCGGTCAACCGCCGCCTGCGCGGCATCAGCGTCTTTCGCGCCCTGTACTTCGTGCCGGCGGTGAGCGGCTCGATCGCTATCGGGCTGTCGTGGCGCTGGCTGTTCGAACGGACGGGCTTCGTCAACAGCGTTCTCCAGACGCTGGGCATCATCCACACGCCGATCCAATGGCTCGCCGATCCGACCATGGTCCTGCCGCTGGCGATGTTGCTCACGATCTGGGCCGGCTTCGGCTTCTACTCGGTCATCTTCTTGGCCGGGCTCCAGAACATTTCCGAGGAGCTGTACGACGCGGCCCTCATCGACGGTTGCAGCGGCTGGCAGAAGCACCGCTACGTGAGCCTGCCCGGGCTGCGCCCGCAGATCGTGTTCGTGGCCGTCATCTCGAGCCTCGCCGCGCTCAAGGTCTTCGACGAGATCTACGTCCTCACGAACCGCACCGGCGGCATTCTCGAATTCGGGCACGACCATGGTGTTCTACCTGTGGAAGCAGGCGTTCACGCTGCAACACGCGGGCTACGCCTCCGCGCTGGCCATCGCCCTGCTCGCGATCACGCTCGTGTTCTCGATCGCCAACGTCCGGCTGCTCGAGCGCGGACAGGAGGCCGAGGCATGAGCCAAGCCGAGCTGGTGGGTACCGCTGTCCACCGCGTCATCGCCCGGCCGGCGGCGCGCCGGCGAACGAAGGTCGTCGAGTCGGCGGTGTGGTACGTCATCCTGACCGCGATCGCGGTCATCACCGTGTTCCCGTTCCTATGGATGCTCCTGACCTCGATCAAGGGACCCACCGACGCGATCACGTCGGTGCCGCCCCAGTTCATCCCGAACAGCCCGACCCTCGACAACTACGCCAAGGTCTGGGATCAGCTGCCGATCGCGCGCTTCTTCCTCAACAGCATCACGGTCTCGATCGCCCTGACGGGGCTCAACGTCCTGGTCGCAGCGCTGGCCGCCTACCCGCTCGCGAAGATGCGCTTCCGGGGCCGGGACGCCATCTTCTATCTGCTCCTGGCGACGCTCATCGTGCCCGCCCAGCTGACCTACATCCCGAGCTTCATCCTCGCGGTCAACGTCTTCCACTACTACGACACCCTCGCGGCGCTCGTGTTCCCGAGCCTCGCCAGCGCGTTCAACATCTTCCTCTTGCGCCAGGCATTCCGAGGCGTGCCCAACGACCTCATCGACGCGGCGCGGGTCGACGGCGCGGGCGAGCTCCGGATCTGGGCCCAAATCCTCATGCCGATCGTGCGGCCGTCGCTCGCGGCCGTGGCGATCTTCACGTTCGTCACGTCCTGGAACGACTTCCTGTGGCCGTCGCTCATGCTTCACACGCGGGACGGCATGACGCTGCCGGTCGGACTCGCGGCGCTGCAGGGCTTGTTCAGCTCTGACTTCCGCTCGATCGCGGCCGGCGTCACGATGACGGTCCTGCCGATCCTCACCTTCTTCGTGTTCGTCCAGCGCTACTTCGTGCGCGGGCTGGCCGGCGCGGTCAAGGGCTGACGGACGACGGCGGTGACCAGCGTCGCGCCGGTTGAGGGCCGCGTCCTGCGCTACGTGCCGGGCCTCGAGCTGTCGCCCGAGGTTGACTCCGCCCTGGCCGAGGGCGCCGCCGGCGTCAGCCTGTACCGGCACGTGAACGACGGCCCCCCCGAGCGGGTGCGGGCGTTCACGGACGCGATCCACGCTGCCGCCGCGCGCGGTGGCTGGGGGCCGGCCCTCGTGGCGGTCGACCAGGAGGGCGGCCAGCTCATCGGCCTGGGCACGGGCACGACGCAGTTCGCGGGCTCGATGGCACTGGGCGCGACCGATGACGTGCAGCTGACCGAGCGGGTCGGGCGGGCCATCGGGCGAGAGCTCCGGGCCCTCGGCGTGACCGTCGACTACGCGCCGGTGTGCGACCTGGCCTCCAACCCGGCCAACCCGGCGCTCGGCATCCGCACGTTCGGCTCTGAGCCGGAGGCCGTGGGCAAGCACGCCGGGGCCCTCGTCCGAGGGCTCCAGTCGGCCGGCGTCGCGGCGGCCCTCAAGCACTTTCCGGGCCTTGGCGACGCGGGCACCAATTCGCACTTCGTCCTGCCCGTCGTCGATCGATCCCGGACCGAGATCGAGGACGTGTCGCTGGCTCCGTTCCGTGCCGCGATCGCGGCCGGTGCGCGGCTGGTCATGTCGGCCCATGTCGCCCTGCCCGCGCTGACCGGCAGCGGCTCCCTGCCGGCGACCCTGTCACGCGCCGTCTTGCACGGCGTGCTGCGCGACGAGCTCGGTTTCGCGGGCGTGTCGATCACTGATGCGCTCGACATGGCGGCCCTGGTCCAGGGACCGGAACAGGGCATCGACGTCGTGGCCGCCATCAGCGCGGGCATCGACCTCCTCCTGTGCGGCCCTGACGAGGCGGCCTCGGCGCGAGTGGTTGCGGCCCTGCGCCACGCCGCGACGCGCGACCTGTTCGAGCCCGATGCAGTCGCACGCGCCGCCGGGCGGATCGCCGAGCTGCGTACCTGGCTGGCTCGGTTCGAGCCGCCCGAGCTGCAGGTGGTCGGCTGCGTCGAGCACCGCGCCCTGGCCGCCGAGCTCGCCCGCCGCTCGATCACCCTCGTGCGCGACGACCCCGGGCTGCTGCCGCTGCGGCCCGCCGCCGACGACCGGATCGTCGTCGTCGAGCCCCGACCCCGAGACCTCACTCCGGCCGACACGTCGTCCTATGAACCGGCCGGCGGCCTGGCCCGTACGATCCGGAGTCGCCACGCGGGTGTCGAAGGGGTCGTGCTCGATCCCAACGCACGGCCGCCGGACACGGGCGCGATCTTGGACCGGGCGCGCTCGGCCGACCTGCTCGTGGTGGGCACGATCAGTGCCGCGCTCGACCCGGGCCAGGCGGCGTTCGTCCGGGCGCTGCTCGAGCTCGACGTGCCGACGGTCGTCGTGGCGCTGCGCACGCCATGGGACCTGACCGCATACCCGACCGCAGCGACGTACCTGTGCACGTACGGCATCCTTCCAGCCAGCCTCGAGGCCCTTGCCGCCGGGCTGTGGGGCGACGCGCCCGTCACCGGCCGGCTGCCGGTCTCCATCGGCGATCGGTATCGGCCCGGCCACGGACTCGAGCGGCAACCGGCATGATGGACTGGCGCGGGAACGACCCGGCGCGGCACCCGATCCGGAGGCTCCGATGACGACACGCGACGAGATCCTCGAGCAACCCGACGTCGTGGGCCGGCTCGTGGCCGGCGCCGGCCCGGGTATCGAGGCCATCGCCGCCGCCATTCGGTCCGCCGATCCGGCGTTCGTGCTCATCGCCGCGCGCGGGACGTCCGACCATGCCGCGATCTACGCCCAGTACCTGTTCGGTGTCCGGCACCGACTGCCGATCGCGCTTGCGGCGCCCTCCATCCAGTCGCTGTACGGAGTCCGGCCAGGAGTCGAGCGCGCGCTCGTCATCGGTATCTCGCAATCTGGCGCCTCGCCGGACGTGGTCGGCGTCGTGCGCTCGGCGCGCGAGGCGGGAGCGCCGACCGTCGCGATCACGAATGCGCCGGACTCGGATCTGGGCGACGCGGCGGAGCACGTCATCGACCTGCGGGCCGGGCCCGAGATGGCCGTCGCTGCCACGAAGACGTACACCGCCGAGCTCACGACTCTGGCCATGCTGTCCGCGGCGCTGGCCGGCGATGGGCGCGACCGCGCCGCGCTCGAGAGCCTGCCCGCGGCGATCGAGGCGGCCCTCGCGCTCGAACCCGAGATCGAGGCCGCGGCGCTGAGGCACGCTGACGCCGAGCGATGCGTCGTGCTCGGCCGGGGATTCGAGTACGCCACCGCGCGGGAGCTCGCCCTCAAGATGAAGGAGCTTGGCCGGGTCATGGCCGACCCGTACTCGGCGGCCGACTTCGAGCACGGCCCGCGCGCCCTCGTCGAGCCCGGCTTCCCGGTCGTCGGCGTCGTGTCGAGCGGCCCGACCTGGCCGGAGACCGCCGACCTGCTCCGACGCCTGCGCGACGAGCAGGGCGCCAGCCTGCTCGTCCTGAGCGACGAGCCGGGCGCCGCCGAGCTGGGCGAGTGGCTGCGCGTCCCGGCCGGTCCGCCCGAGTGGCTGCGGCCGATCGTGTCGATCGTGGTCGGGCAGCTGTTCGCGCTCCACCTCGCGCTGGCCCGCCGTGTCGACCCCGAGCGGCCGGCCCACTTGCGCAAGGTGACACTCACGCGCTAGCTCCCGCGCCGCGCGGCGCATCCGCCTGCAACCGCGATCCTCCCAGCCTCGGCCGGGTATGCGCCGATCTCCAAATCGTGGCGTGCCGGGCGTGCGTTGCTGGCCGGAAGCGGGCTCGCACTCGTCGCGGCCGTCGCGATCATCGCGCTGGCGGTTGCGCTCGTGTGGCGCAACGGCGCCACAGGCGGCCCGTCCCTTCCCCCTTCGTCCGGCTCGGGCGCGCCGTTCGCCGCGGGGGGCTTTCCGGCAACGGGCGGGTCGCTCGACCCGGGCACGAGGTTCTACGTCCCGCCCATCGATCCGGCCGCTCGACGCCAGGTCGACGAGCTCCGCGCCCGGGGCGGCTCGGGTTCGCGCGATGCGGCACTCCTGGAGGCCGTGGTCTCGACGCCGACCGCGGTGTGGCTCACGGGTGGCAGCGAGGGCGAGGTCCGGGCGCGTGTCACGGACGCCCTGCGGCGTGCGGCCGCCGAGCACGCGGTCCCGGTGTTCGTCACGTACGACGTCCCCGGCCGCGACTGCTCGTCGTACTCGGCCGGCGGGGCGGCGACGGGCGACGACTACCGGGCCTGGATCGGCGCGCTGGCCGATGCCCTGGGCACGACCGAGGCGATCATGCTCGTCGAACCCGACGGCCTGGCACTGCTGCCCGCGGACTGCGGACAGCCCGACCCGTTCGACCGGGTCGCGCTGATCGCCGATGCCGGTCGGACATTGGCGCGCGACCCGAATGCGCACGTGTATCTCGACGCCGGGCACAGCCGCTGGCACGCGACGGGCGACATCGCCGCCCGGCTGGTGCGGGCCGGCGTCGACAAGGTCGACGGCTTCTTCGAGAACACCTCCAACTTCCAGCCCACCGCCGAGAGCGTGGTCTGGGGCCGCTGGGTGTCGATGTGCATCTGGTACGGGACCCGTGGGCCGGCCGACGCTCGCGGTCAGTTCGGCCGCTGCGCGAGCCAGTACTCGCCCGCCTCCGTCGACGATCCGGGGACGTGGGCTCGGAGTGAGGCGTGGTACGTGTCGAACATGGGTTCCGTGGCGCCGAGCCAGCTCAGTCACATGGTGATCGACACGAGTCGCAACGGCCAGGGTCGCTGGGTCCCCCCTGCCGGCACCTCGACGGCCGACGCGCAGGAGTGGTGCAACCCGCCCGGTCGGGGCGTTGGCCCGCGGCCGACCGCCGCCACCGGCGACGCGCTCGTGGACGCGTTCCTGTGGATCAAGGTGCCCGGCGAGTCGGACGGCGCCTGCACACGAGGCTCGTCGGGCACGGCAGATCCGATCCGGGGCGGGGTCGATCCGCCGGCGGGAGCCTGGTTTCCGGACTTCGCACTCGAGCTTGCGCGGAACGCCAATCCGGCACTCGAGCCGGCCGCGACCGGCGCGACCGGCGCGGCCGGCGCCGCGGCGTCGGCCGCGCCCTGAGACCGGCTGCGCCCGCCTACGACAGGCGGCGCCCCACGAAGCGTCCGAGGCCGCGCTCGCCGACGTGGCGGCCGTCACGGATGACGGCTCGGCCGCGCACGAAGACCGAGCGCACCCGGCCGTGGGTCTCGAGGCCTTCGTACGGCGTGTAGTCGCTCGTGTGATGCAGGCCCGCCGCGTTGACCGTGCCCCGAGCCGTGGGGTCGAACAGCACGAGATCGGCGTCCCTACCGGTCTCGATCGCACCTTTCGAGCGCAGCCCGAACAGGCGTGCCGGGCCCGTCGCGAGCAGCGCGACGGCCCGCTCGGGTGTGATCCGGCCGCGTGCGACACCCTCCGACCACACGACCGTGAGCAGCGTCTCGATGCCGGGTGCGCCGTTGCTGATCCGCTCGAACGAGACGCCCCGCGCGGCCTCGCCCTTCTCGCGATCGAGCCGGTCGGGCACGTGGTCCGTGGCGACGACGTCGAGCGAGCCGCCGGCCACGGCCTCCCACAGTGCGTCGCGGTCGCGCTCGGCACGCGGCGGTGGGCTGATGACGAACCCCGCGCAGCGCACGGGGTCGGGCTCGTCGTACACGTCCTCGGTCAGCGCGAGGTATTGCGGGCACGTCTCGGCGTGGGCGCGCACGCCCGACGCGCGTGCCTGGCGGAGCTGCTCGAGGCCGGCCCGCGACGAGAGGTGCACGACGTGGACGGGGGCATCGGCGGCTCGGGCGAACTCCATCGCGCGATGAATTGCGACGGCCTCGGCTTCGCGTGTTCGCGTGGCAGCGTGGTAGCGCGGTAGCGTGTCACCACGCTGAAGCGCAGCCTCGACGGCGGCGTCGATGAGGACCGCCTCCTCGCAATGCACCTGGAGCATGCCGCCCAGCCGCCCGAGCGCGCGCAGCGCCTCGAACAGGCGCCGGTCGTCGAGCCGGAAGTCGTACACCATGAACGCCTTCGCGGTCGGCACCCCGGCCTCGACCATCGCCGCCAGCTCCGCCAGCGGGTCGTCCATCGAGCCCAGCAGCACGGCGCTCAGCCCGTAGTCGATCGCAGCATCATGCTCGGTCGCCACGCGGAACTCGCGGACGCCCGTCATGAGCGAGCGATGCGCCGCCGCGGACGACCCGGTGCCCGGATTGTTGAACGCGAGCACCGTCGTCGTGCCGCCGAACGCGGCCGCGACCGTGTCCCGATAGAAGCGGTCGGGCTCGTCGTCGGTCGCGACGCGGATGTGGGTGTGCACGTCGACGATGCCCGGCAGCACGAGCAGTCCGTTAGCGTCGACGATCTCGCTTGCCGCGTTCTCGGAGCGCTCGCCCAGCTCGGGCCCGACCTCGACGATCCGCCCGTCGGCGACGGCCACGTCGGCGCGAGTCGAACCCCCAGCCGTCACGACCGTGCCGCCCCGGACGAGCAGGTCGACCACGTCAGCGACCCGGTCGTGTGCGGCCGGCGCGCTTCACCCAGCCCCGGACCCCGGATCGCGCAGCACCACCTACCGTGGCCGCTCGCGCGGAATTCATGCCGTCTCGACGATCTCGATGTCCTGGGCGCCGTCCCACAGACAGCGTCGCCCGACCTCTCGCAACCGGTCGGCCCAGCCGTCGTCGGCATCGATCGTCGCGAACACGTTCGCCGCCAGCTGGCCAACCTTGGAGGACGTCGTGCACGCGCCATACGGCACGAAGATCTCGCACTCGCTGATGCCGCCCGGGTGGATCGCGAGCTGGCCGGGCGCCGGGTGGGACGTGTGGTTCTCCCATTCCAGCCCGGGCCGGAAGTCGCCGAACGGGATCCACGTCGATTCGCCCGACCAGCGACAGTGGATGAGCCGCGAGTGGATCGGCAGCATCGCGCGGATCGCCTCGACGCTGCGCGGCGCGTCGGCCGCCCAGCGCGCGGTAAAGTGCAGGTCGCCGATCCGGATGTCCAGGACGCCCATCATCGGAGGATAGCGTGGCCGACGGCACCCACGACGGTCCGGCCGACCGCCCGGCCGCTGCCACCGGCGGACCTGGCCGGCCGACGATCTCGACGCACGTCCTCGACACCGCGCGCGGGGTGCCCGCGAGCGGCATCCACGTGACACTGTGGCGGCTCGACCTCGCCGATGGCCCGGCCCGGCTCAGCCAGGTCCTGACCGATTCGGACGGACGCATTCGGGATCTGCTCGAGCGACCGCTGGCCGAGGGCGACTACCGGCTGGAGTTTCGTCTGCCGGCGGATCGGACGGAGTTCTTCCTGCGCCTCGCGGTCGACGTCCACGTGCCGGACGCGGGCCGCAGTTATCACGTTCCGGTGCTGCTGTCGCCGTACGGCCTGACCACGTACCGCGGCAGCTGAGCGTGGCCGCCGACCCGCTGCCGACCTCCGCCGGCCGGCAACCGTCCGTGCCGGAGCTGAACGGGCTCTCAGCGGACGCCTTCGTGGCCGCCCTGGCACCGCTCTTCGAGGGTGCCCCCGGGTTCTTGCACCTGGTCTGCGACGCGCGGCCCTTCGTCACCGCCGACGACCTGTTCGATCGCGCGCGGGCGACCGCCGTGGCCGCGCCAGAGGCTATCCAGATCGAGCTCGTCGACGCGCATCCGCGGCTCGGTGCATCCGTGGCGGGCATGTCCGGCCTGTCCCTGCATGAACAGGGCTACCGCGACCAGACGCCGCGCATGTCGACGCCGATGCCCGGCCACGATGGCGTCGATTCGGTCGAAGCGGAGCTCCAGGAGCTCAACGACGCGTACGAGGCACGCTTCGGATTTCGGTACTGCGTGTTCGTCGCCGGCCGACCCCGCGCGGCCCTGTTGCCCGGCTTCCGCGAGGCCCTCGGCTCTGACCGCGACGCTGAGCTCCGGCGCGCCGTCACGGATGCCGTGGCGATCGCTCGCGACCGCTACCGGCGCCTGTCGAGCCAGGAGGAGGCAACGTGATCGAGCTGGGCCCCAACCGCTACGGCAAGGAGACGATCCGTCTGGTCCGGGTCAGACGCGGCCGTGGCGCACATCAGGTGCGCGATCTCACGGTCGACGTCGCGCTCGAGGGTGACTTTCGGGCCGCCCATCTCGAGGGCGACAACGCGGCCGTCGTGACCACCGACACGATGAAGAACACCGTGTATGCCCGATCGGTCGATCACCTCGACGGATCGATCGAGCGGTTCGGCGTCGCGCTGGCGCGGCACTTCGTCGACGCGCCGGCTGTCGAGCGGGCCGAGATCGAGCTGCACGAGCACAGCTGGCGGCCGATCGCCACCCCCGACGGGCCGGCACCGGCCGCGTTCGTCCGGGGCAGCGATGCGCTGCGCACGGCACATGTGGCGGCGACCGCCGGGCAGCTGACGATCGAATCCGGCTTCGAGGGGCTGACCGTCATGAAGACGTCGGGCTCGGCCTTCCGAGGCTTCGCGCGCGATCGATACACGACCCTCGCGGAGGCCGACGACCGGATCATGGCCACGGCCCTTGACGCGCAATGGCGGTATGGCGACGGAGCTGGCCGGCCCGCCGATCTCGACCACGACATGCTGTTCGGCTCGGTGCACGACTGCCTGCTCGAGGTCTTCGCGGAGCACGACAGCGCGTCCGTGCAGGCCTCGGCGTGGCTCATGGGGCGGGCCGTGCTCGAGCGCCACCGTGCAATCGACGAGATCCGGCTCCGGCTCCCGAACCTCCATCACTGGCCGGTCGACGTCGGGCGCTTCGGTGTCGACGACCGCGGCGAGGTGTTCGTGGCCACGACCGAGCCGCACGGCCTGATCGACGTCACGGTCCGTCGCCGGTAGCCAGGACGCGCCCGGTGCCCGGCGGCTGCCGTGACAGCCAAGCTGTCACACGCCGCCTGCAGGATGCACGTCATGGAAGCGCGAATCGTCCAGCTCCCGCCACCGCCCCCGTCGCTTGCCGCCGAGCGCCCGGCGCGCTCCGACGCCGGCCCAGCGATCCGAGTCCAGGCCGACCGGCTGATCCTCGAGCGGGTCGTCGTCACCGATGCGGCCCTGGCCGAGGTCGTGGCCGCCCGTTCCGAGCCCGAGCGCCCTGCGTTCGTCGAGCGGGCCCTCCGGATCGGCCTGCTCGCACTCCAGGACGTCGGCGCGAGCCTGGACGTCGATCTCGTGCGCAGCGAGTTCGAGAAGCTCGTCGCCCAGACCGAGCAGGCCAACGACCGCGCGGTCGCGGCCCTGGAACAGACGCTCCGCGTCAACTTCGCCGACGGCGACGGCCGTTTGCCGCGGACCCTCGACGCCTTCCTGGGTGACCGCGGCGCTCTGCGCCGCTTCGTCAGCGACCTGTTCGACGACACCAAGCGCGATTCCGCGATCGGGCGGATCGCCGGCCTGCTCGGGACGTACTTCGACGGCGACGCCTCGAAGCTCGCCGTACTGCTCGACCCGACCCGGCTGAACTCACCCATGCACCAGTTCCGGACCGAGATCCAGACCGGCTTCGCGCACCTCGGCGAGCGCATCGCCGCGCTCGAGGCCGCCGCCCAGGCCCGGGGCGCCGAGCGAGCCCGCTCCGCCGCCAAGGGCGCCGACTTCGAGGACGTGCTCGAGTGTCTGCTGGGCGTCATCGCGCGCGGCGGCGGCGACCTGCTCGATCGCACGAGCGACGAGTCGGGCGCGGTCCTCAAGTCCAAGAAGGGCGACTTCGTGTTCACGCTCGATGGCACGCTTACGCGCGGCCACGACGTGCGCATCGTGATCGAAGCGAAGGACCGGGCGATGTCGATGCGGGCCATCCGCGACGAGCTGCGCGAGGCGCGTGAGAATTGCGCGGCGGCGGTGGCGGTGGCGGTGTTCAGCGAGGAGCATGCGCCGACGGGCATCGCGCCGTTCGCGATCGTCGGCGGCGACGTGTACTGCGTCGTCGACCCGGACGCCCCCGATCCGGCCTATCTCGAGGCGGCCGTGCGGCTGGCCCGCCTGCTCGCCCTGGCCACGCTCGACGAGCATGAGGTCGAGCTCGATCCGGCCGTCATCGGGCGAGCGTTGACCGGCATCCGCGAGCAGCTCGACGCCATCACCAAGCTCAAGAGCCAGCTGACCTCGATCATGAACGCCACGAAGGCGGTCTGGTCCGGTCTCGACACGCTCAGATCTGGTGTGCTGACCAAGGTCACGGAAGCCGAGACCGAGCTGCGCGCGGACCGCCGGCCGGCCTGAAGACCACCAGGTCGCGAAGAAGGCCTCGGGCGTCGGCGCACCGCTGTCGTGTACGACAACCGGCGGCTCTGCCTCAGTCGCGTCCCTCGACGCTGGCCACGTCGGCCTCGTTGCCGGCCGCATCCGCGAGCGTCCACCACGAGGGCGCGAACTGGTCCCGCACCAGCCGCCCGCCCGCCGCCAGGACCGAGCGGACGCGCTCCTCGGCCAGCTCGCGCGGCACGAACACGGCGACGTGGATCGCGCCTCCGCCGTCGGCCCGGGGCTCCCGCATCTGCTCGAACCAGAACGGCACGTTGCGGTCCCGTGGATCGACGAGATCCTCGTCAGGACTGTCGACCCGCGGCTCGTAGCCGAGGACGGCCCGCCAGAATGGCATGATCGCCGTGACGTCGGGCGCGCCCGGAACGATGAGCGTGCTCTGGAGCGCAGTCGGGTCCGCGCGAAGACCCAGCCCCGCAGCGGCCTCGGAGACCGCTCGGGCCAGTGCCGCGTCGGCTCGGGTCATGCCCGCGTAATCGGCGCTGAGCGTGAGCAGTCGAACCGTGACCCCATCACGGCGAACGTCGATGGCCGGCGCCAGCTCGAGCGACCCGTCCAGCTCGGCGATGGCCTGCACGAGCCGGGCGGCGTGCGCGATCGATGTCGTCGGGAAATGGGCGGCGGCGCCATCGCCCAGCACGCGCCAGTCGCCGAGGCCATCCGACGCCTCGAATTCGGAGGGCGTCATCGGCTCGATCGGATGGCTCACGGCAACCTCCCACATGCGGCTCGGCCTTAGGCCCCGAACCCTATCGCCAGGCTCTTGCCAGGGCTTGTCACGATTCACGGGGGGCGTGGATCGGAGGTGCGCGAACGGACCCAGCCGGACCGGCTGTGCCCCGGCTCGGACCGTTTCAAGCCCGCTGACAGGTCCCGACGCCGCCCGAGCCTCGTCCTGTCTTGCGCGTGGTGCTATCGTCACCGTCCCGGCCGACCGGGAATCGCCGGGCTCGTACGAGGACCTGCCGTGGCGCGCGCGATGTGGAAGGGGGCCATCCAGTTCGGGCTGGTGACCATCCCCGTCAAGCTCTATCTGGCGACCGAATCCAAGAGCCAGATCAGCTTCCACATGCTCCATGAGAAGGACCTCTCGCGCATCCAGATGAAGATCTGGTGCCCCGAGGACGAGGAGATCATCTCCCGCTCGGAGACGGTTCGCGGCTATGAGTGGGCGCCCGACCAGTACGTCGTGATCACCGACGAGGATCTCGAGCAAGTCCCGCTCAAGACCGTCCGCTCGATCGAGATCGAGCAGTTCATCGAGCGCGACGGCACGTCCGACGACAGCCCGGTCCGCTTCGTGCGGCAGGCGTACTACCTGGAGCCCGACAAGATCGGGCGCAAGGCGTTCTACCTGCTCCGCTCGGTGCTCGCCGAGAAGGGCCTGACGGCCGTGTGCAAGGTCGTGATCAAGGACCGTGAGGCGCTCGCCGCGCTGGACCCGTTCGAGGGCACGATGCTCATGACCACCCTCCACTGGCCCGACGAGATCCGGTCCGTGGGCGATCTCGACCTGCCCGACGAGGAGCTGGACTTCAAGCCCGCCGAGCGCCGCATGGCCGAGCAGCTCGTGGGCGCCATGACCGGCGAGTTCGATCCGTCGCAGTACCACGACGAGTACCGCGAGGCCCTGCGCGGCGTGATCGAGGCCAAGGTCGAGGGTCGCGAGCCTGAGGCGGTACCGGTCGAGGCGACCGGCAACCTCGTCGACCTGATGGCCGCGCTCGAGGCGAGCGTGGCGGCCGCCAAGGAGGCCCGGCAGGGCAGTGCCCCGGTGTCGGTCGCCGACGCGAAGCGCCGGCGCACCACGCGCGAGAAGGCCGCGTCCTCCGAGAAGGCGGAACGTGCCGGCGAAGCCGCTCGCTCAGGCGAGGCCGAGGAGGACGCCGAGCGCCGTGAGACCAAGCCTGCGCGCCGGCGCAAGACGGCGTAGGCGCGCTTCCATCGGCGTGGTGCGGATCGGCCGCTCGGCAGCCTGACGGCCGATGCCGCTCGAGAGCTACAAGCGCAAGCGCGACTTCGGCAAGACGCCGGAGCCGGCAGGCGCGCCAGGATCGGCGCCGGGCACGGTCGGCGGCGGGCGCTTCACGGTCCAGCGCCACCGGGCGACGCGACTCCATTACGACTTCCGGCTCGAGATCGCGGGCATCCTCGTGAGCTGGGCCGTGCCCAAGGGCCCGACCCTCGATCCCGGCGTCCGGCGCATGGCCGTCCACGTCGAGGACCATCCCATCGAGTACGTCGATTTCGAGGGCGTCATCCCCGCCCGCCAGTACGGCGCCGGCGACGTCATCGTGTGGGATTGGGGCACGTGGCAGCCCGAGGCCGAGACGCCCGATCCGGTCGAGGCCGTGCGCGACGGCGAGCTGAAATTCCGGCTCGACGGCCAGAAGCTGCATGGACAATTCACGATCGTGCGCACCTCGCGACGGCCAGGCAGCCAACCGAGCCAGGCCTTCGAGGACGACACCGGCGAGCAGTGGCTGTTGATCAAGAAGCGCGACGATGCGGCGCGAGCCGGCTGGGACGCGGAGCAGCTACCGCAGTCCGTCAAGACCGGCCGCACGAACGACGAGGTCGCCCGCAACAAGGACGCCATGTGGCTGTCCGACGCACCCGCGCCGCGGGCCGAGATCGACTTGCGCCCGGCCCCACCGGCGAGGCCCGGGTATGTCGAACCGATGCTCGCCAGCCTGACCTCGCGGCCGTTCGATCATCACGACTGGCTGTTCGAGATCAAGTGGGACGGCTTCCGGGTGGAGGCGGTCGTCCAGGACGAGCGCGTCCGGATCTTCACGCGCAACGGTCATGACGCCGCCACGTACTTTCCCCGCCTGCTCGGTCCGCCAGGGACGTGGATCGATGCCCGCGAGGCCGTCATCGACGGCGAGGTGGTGGCGCTCGATGCCGACGGCCGGCCGGACTTCAGCCTGCTCCAGCAGCGCATCAGCGAATCCGGCGCGCGCGTTCCCGGCGGCCGGCACGGATCGCGCCGCCAGGGCGCGGCGCGCGACCCGAACGACGACGACGAACGCCACGCGCCGCTCGTGTACATGGCCTTCGACCTGCTCCATCTCGACGGTCGCTCGCTGCTCCGCCTGCCGCTCGAGGATCGCAAGGCGCTGCTCCGAATGGTTCTTCGCGAGAGCCCCCGTGTGCGCCTCGCGACCCACGTCGAGGCCGACGGGGTGGCGTTCTATCGCGCTGCCGAGGCGCAACGGCTCGAGGGCATCGTGGCCAAGCACCGGCGCAGCCCGTACGAGCCCGGCCGACGCGCCTCGACCTGGCTGAAGATCAAGCTCCGGCCGGAACAGGAGCTCGTCGTCGGTGGCTGGACGCCCGGCGAGGGCAACGCCAAGGAGCTCGGCGCGGTCATCGTCGGCGTGTACGAGGGCGACCGGCTGCGCTACGCCGGCAAGGTCGGATCGGGTTTCGACGGGCGAGCCCGGCGAGCGATCCGCGACCGGCTCGACGCCCTGGCTTCGGACCGCCCCCCGTTCGAGCCCGCCCCGGAGCGCAGGGGCGAGCTCCGAACCGCGCGCTGGATCCGCCCGGAGCTCGTCATCCGGGCTGAGCTCGGCGGCTGGTCGCGCGACGGTCTGGTGCGCCAGGCTGCGTTCAAGGGCATCGAGCCCGATCGCGAGCCACGGTCGGTGACGCGGGAACGCGCGGTCGACGTGCGGACGGCGGAGGCGGACGCCGAGTCGGTGGTCGAGCGGGCCGGGACCGACGCGAGGCAGGCCGGCCAAACCGATGGCGCGCATGGCGGGCATGCCGGCATGGACACGAGCGCGGCGGACGAGGCGGCCGGATCGAATGGCGGTACGAGCAGGCGCGGCCGGCGCAGCAGGCGCGATTCGAGCGGCGCCCGGCCCGTCGAACGCCCGGCCCAACAGCCGCCGGCCTTCGCGCCGGCCACGCCGGGAGAGCTCGAGGCCCTGGCGGGGCTCGGTTCCGAGGGCGTGTGGCGCGTCGGTGACGAGGAGCTCAAGCTGACGAACCTCGACAAGATCCTGTTCCCGCCGCACCCGACCGAGCCCGACGCCCAACCGATCGCCAAGCGCGAGCTCGTCGCCTACTTCGCGCGCATCGCGCCGGCGATGCTGCCCCACCTGGCCGACCGGCCGCTCAACCTGCATCGCTACCCGAACGGCGCCGGAGCCAAGGGCTTCTGGCAGAAGGACATCCCCGAGTCGGCGCCCGGCTGGCTGCGGCGCTGGCGGGAGGTCGGCGTCGAGGCACGCGAGGCCAACGACCATCTCGTGGCCGACCGGACCGCGAGCCTGTGCTGGCTCGGCAATCAGGCGAGCTTCGAGGTCCACGCCTGGACCTCGCGCCTCGAGAACCCGATGGAACCGACCTTCGCGCTCATCGACATCGACCCCGGCGAGCGCACGACGTGGGACGAGACGCTGACCCTGGCGCGTCTCTTCCGGACCGCCCTCGGGCACCTGGGGGTGCGCGGCTATCCGAAGCTGACCGGCAAGCGCGGCATCCAGATCTGGATCCCGATCGTTGCCGGCTACACGTACGAGGACACGAGTGCCTGGGTCGAGGCGGTGAGCCGGACCGTCGGCCGGATCGTGCCCGACCTCGTGTCGTGGGAGTGGTCGGTCAAGGACCGCAAGGGCCGCGCCCGCCTCGACTACACCCAGAACACGTACATCAAGACGCTCGTGGCGCCATACGCCGTCCGGCCGGCCGCCGGCGCCCCGGTCTCGGCCCCGATCCGCTGGGACGAGCTCGACGACCCGGACCTCCGACCCGACCGCTGGACGATCCGGACGATCGTCGATCGCGTGGCCGAGCTGGGCGACCTGTTCGCGTCGGCCCAGACCGACCTGCAGGAGCTGCCCGCGCTCCGCTAATCGCATCCTGGATTCGCACCCTCAACGGCCTAGCGCCGCTCGCTCTCCGACGACCAAGCGCGCTCGGCGGAGCGCATTGGTCGGAGGACCTGGTGGATCTTCACCGGCGGAACCGGGCGCGCCGCCGGCTCGCCCGCGATGCTGCCGAACAGGCGCACAGCCAGGATCGCCGAGACGAGCGAGATCAGCGCGAAGGCCACGATCGGCACCGGCTGCAGAATGTCGGTCGCGAGCGCCTCGACGACCAGCATGGCGGCGATGCCGGCGCCCAGCGCGACGCCCTTGACGGCCACGACCGAGGCCAGCACGAAGCCGATCGCGGTGCGCCGGTACACGCACAGCGCCGTGAACAGCCCGAGCGGCACGAGGATGCCCAGGTCGAAGGCCTGGACCACGAGCGTCGTGCCGGCGCCCAGGTCCGCGACCGCGTCGAGGTTGACCGTCTTGGCAACGAGTGGCAGCCACATGCCGGCCAGCAGCACCGCCATGAAGATCCCGAAGCCGATCAGGCCGCGGCGCGGGTAGCCCGGACCGAAACGGCCCGGTAGCGTGCCGAGATCGATCGAGCCGACGATGACGGCCAGGGTCGAGATGCTGAGCCCGCCGATCGCGACGTACACGAGGAACAGCGGCCCGTACGCGAGCGCCACCGCGTACTCGAAGTACTGGTACGTGAAATAGGCCAGGATGCCGGCCACGATGAGTCCGGCCCGCAACGAGCCGCGCCACAGAGACGGCAGGCTGATGGCCAGCGCGGGCACCACCAGGAACAGGGTGACGAGGTCCCAGCCGATGCCCTCGGACGCGATGGCCTCGCCGTTGAAGCGGTACACGCCGTTGGTCAGCACGTCCACGGTCACGCCCCGTAGTGTCGTCACCGTCTGGGTCGCCAGATCGCCGCGCAGGAACACTCCGGCGCCGCTGGCGATGGCGACGAGCGCGCCGATCGTCCCGGCCAGCGCCACGATGACGTGCAAATTCGTCCTTCTCATCCGTGCAATCGTCCCTTCCGAGATCGCGTCGTCCCCGAGGCGCGGCGTCGGACGTCGCGCGGGCTCCCAGGTGGAACCGACGGGGCAATGCACGAACAGCATCGTGCGGCAGGCGCACCCGATCCAGGGCCGAAGGCCCTGCCGAAACGCGCCGAAGGTCAGGCGGGTGGACCGTCTCGTCAGGCGCGCGGCCGATGGCCGGCGGTCTCAGTTGACCCGGCTGTCGCGGCCCTTCCAGAACGGCTCGCGAAGCTCCGCCTTGAGGATCTTGCCCGTGCCGCCCTTGGGCAGGGCGTCACGGAACAGGATCTCGCGCGGCACCTTGAAGCGGGCCAGACGGTCGCGGCAGAAGGCGCGCAGCTCCCGGGCGGTGACGCTTGCCTCGGGTTTGAGCACGATGAGCGCGACCGGCACCTCGCCGCGGGTGTCGTCGGGCGCCGCGACGACCGCGCATTCGAGCACGGCCGGGTGAGCCGCGAGCGCGTACTCGATCTCGACCGAGGAGATGTTCTCGCCGGCGCTGATGATCACGTCCTTCGAGCGGTCGCGGATGACGACATAGCCGGCCTCGTCGATGGTGGCCATGTCGCCGGTGCGCAGCCAGCCCTCCCGGATCGTCGTCGCGGTCGCCTCCGGATCGCGGTAATAACCGTCCATGACCGTGTTCGAGCGGACGATGATCTCGCCAATCTGGTCCGCATCGGCGCGCACGTCCCGTCCGGCCGCGTCGACCACCCGGACGCGCACGCCCGGCAACGGCCAGCCGGTCATGGCCTGCCGCTTCTGCCGCCGCTCTGGCGGCTCGGCCTGGCTCACGACGTGGCGCGGTTGGGCGAGGGTCACGATGGGCGACGTTTCGGTCAGCCCATAGCCGACGATCGCCTGGACGCCGAGCTCCCGTTCGAGCGCGGCGACGAGGGCCGGCGAGGCCGGCGAGCCGCCGATGATCACCTGGCGCAGGCTGCTCAGGTCGTAGCGCGCACGCTCGCGGTAGTTCATGAGCGCCGTGAAGATCGACGGGACGGCCAGCAGCCGGGTCACGCGTTCGCGCTGCACCTGCTCGAGCAGCCCGGCCGGGTCGAACCGCCGAAGCATGACGTGGCGGCCGCCGATCATGGTCACGAAGTGGGGCGTGCCCCAGCCGTTGACGTGGAACAGGGGCACGACGTGGAGTACCACGTCGTCCTCGCCGAAGGCCAGGCCGATCTGGGCGTAGAGGGCGTGCAGGTGCAGCTCGCGGTGGGTGAGCGCGACGCCCTTCGGCAGGCCCGTCGTGCCGCTCGTGTAGAACAGTTCCGCGATGTCGTTCTCGTCGATCTGGGGCTCGAGCGGGTCGGTCGACCCGCCGGCCAGGACGGCCTCGTACTCGTCGCTGGCGAGCCCGCCCGGCTCGCCCTCGAGGATGACGAAGCGCGGCCGGCCCGCGAGCTGCGGGGCGATCGCCTCCACGAGGGGCGTGAAGTCGCGGTGGAAGGCGACGAGCTTCGATCCGGCGTGATCGAGGATGTACGCGATCTCGTGCGCGGACAGGCGGATGTTCACGGGGTTGAGCACCGCGCCGGCCTCGAGCACGCCGTAGTACGCCTCGAGCAGATGGTGGGTGTTGTAGGTCAGGAACGAGACCCGATCGCCGGGCTCGATGCCGAGCCCGTGCAGCCCGTTCGCAAGACGGTGGGTGCGATCCGCGAACGCGCGATACGTGAGCCGCGTCTCGCCGTCGACCACGCCCAGGGCATCGCCGAAGTACGACGCGGCACGGTCCCGGAACTCGAGCACGGACAGGGGGACGAACATCGAGGGCCTCCCGACCAGGGTCCGTCGACGCGCGCGGCGACGGACATGACGGACGCGCAGTCCGCCTATCTTGGCAGCGCGCACGGACGCGCGGGCGACGCTCCGGCATCCCGGAGCGGCCGTGCTCCGCCACGCGAAGCCGGCCACGTACTCGTCGACGACGATCCCGATCGGGGGCCCCGGGTCTCGTCATCGCAACCTTTACGTTAACGTCAATGTTTTGGTACACTCCGGGCGTGAAGCCATCCGACACCAAGACGCCAGCGGCGGGGCCCGCCGCCGAGCGGCTGCTGCGCATCCAGGAGGTCGCCGACGAGGTCGGCCTCACGACACGCTCGATCCGCTATTACGAGGAGATCGGGCTGCTCGAGCCGGCCGCCCGAAGCGAGGGCTCGTACCGCCTCTACGACGGCGACGACGTCGAGCGCCTGCGTTATATCAAGGGCATGCGCGACGACGCCGGCTTCAGCCTGGCCGAGATCGGTCGGTTGCTCGAGGACGAGGCGGCTCGGGCTCGGACCAAGGAGCGCTTCCGGGCGACGAACGACCCCGGTGAGCGACGCGAGCTGGCGCTCGAGGGCATCGCCCGGATCGACCGCCAGATCGACACGTTGCAGGCCAAGATCCGGCGCCTGCGCGCCATGGTGGCGGAGGCCCGTGTCCGGCGCGGTCACCTGACAGATCACGTGGAGCGCATCGACGGGGGCGAGACGCGCAGCCACGTCCACATCGAGCGCCGCCCGCGCCCGGTCGATGAGGAGACGATCGAGGGCAGCGAGGCGGGCGCTGGGGGCGACGCCGGCGACTCGACCGGGTCGGCCGCGTGAGCGTCCTCGAGATCCGACGGCCGCGCGTCCCCAAGGCCGACGACGACCGCTACCGCTGGTGGGTCCTGGCGGTCACGAGCCTGGGCGCCCTGCTCTCCTCGCTTGACCGCCGGCACGCTGATCATCGCGCTGCCCGACATCCTGCGCGACCTGCACACCGACCTGTTCGCGCTGCTCTGGATCGTCGTCGGCTACACGCTCGTCGCGACCGTCCTCGTCCTGAACGCGGGACGCCTGGCCGACATGGTGGGGCGCGCCCGCACGTACACGGTCGGGTTCGCGATCTTCACGCTCGCGTCGGTCCTGTGTGGCCTTGCCCCCGACGCCCTGACTCTCATCGCGGCGCGCATCGTCCAGGGCATCGGCGGCGCGCTGCTCATGGCCAACTCGGCCGCGCTCGTGACCGACGCGTTCCCGCGTCGCGAGCTGGGTCGAGCGCTCGGCATCAACGCCATGGTCATCGGCGTCGGGCAGATCCTGGGGCCGATCCTGGGCGGTCTCCTGACAACCTTCGGCTGGCGCACCGTGTTCTGGTTCAACCTGCCGATCGGGCTCGTGGGCACGCTCGTGGCCTGGTCCGTGCTGTCCGAGCAGGCGACGCCCAGACGGGCGTCGCTCGTTCGACGTGGCGGGCTCGACCCTGTACCTCGTCGGGCTGCTGGGGCTCATGACGGCCCTCGCGTTCGGCGGCATCTACGGCTGGACGACGGCCTGGGTTGCTGGGCGGCATCGCCGCCTTCGTCGTCGCGCGCCGGTGTTCCTGTGGGTCGAGGCGCACCGCGACGAGCCGCTGCTCGACCTGTCCCTGTTCCGCAACCGCCTGTTCACGATGGGCAATCTGACCGGGCTGCTCAATGGCATCGCCCGCAACGGCGTGCTGTTCCTGCTCGTGTTCTACCTGCAGGGCGCGAAGGGTGACGACCCCGTCACGGCGGGCATCCTGCTGGCGCCGCTCGCGGTCGGGCTGCTCGTGTTGTCGCCGATCAGCGGCGCGCTCGCCGACCGCTACGGCTCGCGCCTGCTGGCGACGCTGGGCATGGTCGTGACCGGCCTCGGCCTGGCCGGGCTGATGACCCTCGGCATCGACACGCCGTATCTGGCAGCTGGCCGTGCTGGCAGCTCGTCATCGGCGCGGGTTCGGGCCTGTTCAACCAGTCCCAACACGAGCGCGGTCATGGGCGTCGTCCCGCCGCGCCAGCGTGGCATCGGTGCCGGCACCCGGATGATGCTGACGCAGAGCGGCTTCGTCGTCAGCATCGCGCTCGCGATCGGGCTCGTGACCACGGCCATGGACCCGAAGGTCCTCGTCGCGGTCTTCTCGGGCACCCAGGTCGGAACCGGCGGGATCAACCTCGCGCCGTTCATCAACGCGCTGCACATCGCGTTCGGGGCGGGTGTCGTCGCGTCCGCGATCGGGGCGGTCGTGTCGATGCTGCGCGGCGGGCACCAGAGCTGGGAGGCGCAGCCGGCAGAGGTGCGGGAGCGCGCGGCATGACCTTCTCGATCCGGCACGGCCTGCCCACGCTGCGCGTCTTCGGTGGCTTGACCGCCCTGAGTCACCGCAACTATCGCCTGTTCTTCGTCGGCCAGGGCATCTCGCTGGCGGGCACGTGGATGACGGCCGTGGCCCAGGCGTGGCTCGTCCTGCAGCTGACCGGCGACCCGTTCGATCTCGGGCTGGTCACGGCGGCCCAGTTCCTGCCCGTGCTCGTCCTGGGTCTGTTCGGCGGGCTCATCGCCGACGGCCTGCCCAAACGCCCGACGATGTACGCGACGCAGCTCATCGCGATGGCCGTCAGCGGCGTCCTGTTCGTGCTCGCGGCGACGGGCGTCGTCGAGCTGTGGCACGTGTTCGTGCTGGCCATCGTCATGGGCGTCCGCAACTCGATCGACATGCCGACGCGCCAGGCGTTCGTGGTCGAGATGGTCGGTCGAGAGGATGTCGGAAACGCGGTCGCGCTCAATTCGGCGATGTTCAACGGCGCCCGGATCGTTGGTCCGGCGCTGGCCGGGATCACGATCGGGGCGTTCGGTGTGGCCTTCGCATTCCTGATCGACGCGGTGTCCTTTCTCGCCGTCCTGATCGGCCTGTACCTCATGGACGAAGGGGAGCTCCGGATCGCCCCACGCATGGCCCAGGCCCGTTCGATCGGGGCGGTCGTCGAGAACCTGGCCGAGGGCCTCTCGTACGTGAGGCGGACGGGCGTCGTCCTGCTGGCCGTGACGCTCATCGGCGTCGTGGGAACGCTGGGCATGAACTTCAACGTCATCGTGCCGCCCTTGTCCGAGGACGTGCTCCACGTCGGAGCGACCGGGTTCGGCTTCCTCATGGCGGCATCGGGCCTCGGATCGCTGATCGCGGCTCTGGCCATCGCGTTCCGGGGCACGCGGCCCTCGCGGATGCTGGCGGGCGCCGCGTTGCTCGGCGTCTCGGAGCTGGTGATCGGCCTGTCCGGTTCGTATCTCGGGGATCTTGGCCTGATGTTCCTCGCGGGCGTGGGCGCCATCTCGATGATGGCCACCGCCAACACGACGATCCAGCTCGCCGTGCCCGACGCACTGCGCGGGCGCGTCATGGCGGTCTATACGACGGTCTTCGCCGGCACGGCGCCGATCGGCGGCCTGCTCATGGGTGCGATCGCGTCGGGTTCGGGGGCGCAGATCGCGATGTTCGTCAGCGGCGCGGCGTCGATCGTCGCGGTCCTCGTCGGCGCGGTCTGGTATTCCCGGCTCGGCAGGATAAATCTCGATGAGGCCGCGGACTCCCCGGCGCCGCGGGATGGTGGCGCCGTGACCGGTCCGGCCGTCAACGGGGCGTCCCAGGCGCCGGCCCGGCCGACCGTCAGCGGTACGGTGCGGGATCGCGCGGTCCGTACGGCGCCCGGAAGAACGTCAGGAGCGTCTCCCCGGTCGACTGACTGAGCGACGTCACGGAGCGGCGATCGTCGCTGAGCCGGAGCTCGATCGTGACGTCGTCGCGCGGACCATGGTTGGGGTCATAGATCCGCACGATGAGCGCGTCGGGTCGGGCGTCATAGGCCCAGGCCATGACCTGGTGGTTGCGCGTCAATCGGAACGGGTTCGAGCCGCCCACCCGGACGAGGCCGATCATCGCCGGGTGACCGGCGTCCAGGTCGGCCCGGATCGCGGGCCAGTCGCGATCGATGAGCCGGCGGGCACGTGCCCCCGGGTCGGCGAGCATGCGCATGTAGAACTGCAGCGGCAGGCGGAGCCAGTCGAGGCTGGCGACCTGTCGCGTGACGATGTAGCCGTAGCGCTCGCTCGACGCGGGCGGTGGCGTCTCGTCGGCGGGGACGGCGACATCGGCCGCGAACAGGTCGGCGACGGTGAAGCACATGCCGCCACACAGGCCGTCGGCCGCATCGCC
>CAWBQM010000005.1:0-243984 GCA_963790955.1 uncultured Chloroflexia bacterium | reverse complement strand
CGGGCGAGGCATGACTGACTCCGCCTCCGGGCATTCACGCGGGGAGCGATATCATGGCCGCTCGGCGATGAAGCTCGCCCGTCGGAGGCCCGACAATCTGCGGCGATGCCGCTGACAGCTTCTATCACGCAGGTTCGTGAGGAGGCTGTCGATGATGACGACGGACCGGTCGCGCCGGACCGAACACGACCCGCCCGTGCTGTCCGACGCCGAGGTCCACTTTCTGTGGTGGTTCATTCAGGGCAGCATCATAAATCCCGAGACCCGGGAGCGGCTGCATCGGGCCTGGGGGATGTGTGCCCGGCACGCAATTGGACTACTGCAGGTGGAAGCAGCGTTTCGCCACGGCTGGGTGCACGCGAGCACGCTCCTTTATCTGGATCTGCTCGAGCGCGCGCTGCAGGCGCTGACGGCACGCGGCCTGCGTGCCAACGGGCGCATCCGCAATCGCCTTCGGGCCACGGGGCCGTGCCTGATGTGCGAGCTTCGCGCCCGGGGCGGCGGGGCCGCGAGCGAGGAGCTTCTGGACCGAGGCCGGGATTCCGCCGAGCTCCTCGGGCTCGCAGCGCATACGCGGCCGTTCTGGCTGCCATACGCCTGCCGCGAATGCGTCACTGGCGCCCGCGGTCCCCTGTGTCGGCTGCATCTCGTCGGACACAGCTCCGACGTCTTCGAGCGCGAACTCCATCGCGAGCGGAGCGATCTCGGCGGCGTCATGCGTCATCTGATCCGATACGCGCGCTCGTTCCGCTGGGAGGAGCGCGACAGCGAGACCGAAGGGGATCGCGCGGCGCTCATGACCGCGGTCGGGTGGTGCAGCGGTTGGTCCGAGCTTGACGCGCTGGCCGGGGCCGAAGCGTGACCGGCTGGTTCGCCGTGTCGGCCGAGACGACTCGAGGCCCGTCTCCACCAGCCCGGGGGACGCAGCCCGTATCGCCGCTATTGCCGCCGCTAGCTGCTCAGCCGCACGGCGTCTGGCCCAGCCCCGACGCTCCGAGACCCGGGCTTGATCGGGGCGCGACTGGTTGATCATCGGCGCAATCGTCGCGCTCCCGTACCTGCTGCTGTTCGGACTCACGGCCGTCCGCCCGCTCAATTGACCCGATACCGTCGCGTGATCTCGCGCCCACGCGGATCGCGAACGACGATCCTCGGCGTCCATCCCGTCTCGGACCGCACGGCGGCCCGGAGCCCATCGGCGACGGCCTCAACGATCGCCGCGATCGGCGAGTCGATCGGCCGTTCCGCGATGACCCAGCCATCGCGGCCGATCGCCTCGACCGTGTGGCTGCTTGGCCTCCGGCGGCGAACCTCGGCGCGCGTCACCGGCGGGCTCGAAGATCATGTGACTCGCGCCGAGGGCGGGGGCTGGCTGCGAGCCTGGCGGGGTGCCAGCGAGCGCGGCGCGGTAGACTCGGCGACAGGCGATGAGGCCCGCCCCGCGGACGCGCTCCCGATCCTGCGGCCATGCCGCTGACGGCTTCTACCGATCCAGAAGACGTCAAGGATTCGTCCCGCTCATGACCCGTTCGAAGCCCTCTCCGATGGCGCCCGCCGGCCGCGGACAGCCATCGTCTCGCGATCGCGAGGAACTCGCCGCGTACGTGGCCGCCAAGCACGCGCTCACCGACCTCGTGGCCGACGCGCTCAGGACCGCCGAGCTCACAGGCGACCCGGATCGGGCCGAAGGCTGTCGAGACATCCTCTGGCGTCTGGCCGACAGTCGCTTCAACCTGGCCGTGGTCGGTCAATTCAAGCGTGGCAAGAGCACGCTGATGAACGCGATCATCGGGCGCGATCTGCTGCCGACCGGGGTCCTGCCGCTGACATCGGTCGTGACCTCTCTCGCGTTTGGAGCGCCGCTCGCCATCCGGCTGCGGCGCACGGGCTGGGCGATGGAGCAGGAGATCAACCCAGCCGATCTCGTTGAGTACGTCACGGAAGTGGGCAACCCCGGCAACGAGAAGCGGGTCGAGGAGGCGCTCGTCGAGGTTCCCGCCAGCTTCCTCCGGCGCGGCCTGTTCTTCGTCGACACACCGGGCCTCGGGTCGGCGGTCGAGGCCAACACGGCGACGACCCGCGCGTTCCTGCCCGATGCCGACGCGCTCGTGTTCGTCACCGGCATCGACGCCCCACTGAGTGAGACCGAGGTTGCGCTGCTCCGGGATCTCGACGGCGGCGAGCCACGCATGTTCGTCGTGGCGAACAAGATCGATCTGCTGTCCGGAGAGGACCGCTCGGCAGCGCTCGACTACGTCCGCGACCAGATCGTGGCGATCCTTCGAACGCCGCCGGTCGGGATCTTCGGCGTGTCCGCGCGCGACGCCCTGCGCGCGAAGATCGACCACGACGCGACGCGGGCCTTGCCGCGAGCGGGCTGCCAGAACTCGAGACGGCGCTTGGATCGTGGCTCGCGGACGAGCAGGGCCGTCTGTTCCTCACAGGCGTGCTGGAGCGACTGGTCGACCTCACCGACGTGGCCGCGGGCGACGACACCGCGACAGGCGCGGTCCGCGACGCCCCCGCGCACGAGCGACCAGTCTTCTGGGCGACGCTCGCCGAGCGCGCCCGAGCCGAGCTGGCGCGACTCGCGGCCGGCGGGCCGCTGCGCGCTCTGGCATTGACAGGCCCGGCGGCCGATACGGCGAGGGCCGCGGGGCTGATCCATAGGGAACTCGCCGAACCGGGGCCCGAGGCCGTAGACCGCCCGGCACGGGAGTCGGGCACGTGCCCCGTCTGCGCCGCCCAGAGTCAGGCGATCTTCGAGTTCTTCGCGCGCTGGCAGCACGAGCTCGCGACCGACCGCGCCATCCAGGCTGCGTTCGCCGCGGCGGGCGGCTTCTGTCCGGGTCACTCGTGGCAGTTCCAGCAGATCGCCGCACCCGTCAGCCTGAGCTCTGGATACGCGCCGCTCGTCGAGGCGACGCGGATGGAGCTGACGCACGTGCGGGAGGCGGGACCGGACCGGGCCGCGCCGGCCATGCCGCAGTCGTGGTCGGCGTGCGCTGCCTGCAGGGTCCTCCGCGATGCGGCGCCGCCCGCCCTCGACGCCTTCCTCGACAGCCTTGCGGACCGGGATGACCGAGCGAGAGCCGAGGAGCGCCCGCGGCTGTGCCTCCCACATCTTCGCTCGGCGCTCGCCCGAGATCCCTCGCGAGACCTTGCCGAGTGGCTAGTGCGCGACCAGGAGCGCCGGCTCGGGGAACTGGGCGAAGACCTGCGCTCGTTCGGCCTCAAGCGAGCCGCGGGACGACGCGCGCTCGTCAACGGCAAGGAACGCAACGCGTGGCGGAGAGCGATCGTCCAGCTGGTGGGCGAACGCGTACCGAGCGGGGTCACGCTTGGCGAAGACAAGCTTCATGTCGCCGGTTGAGGCTTCGCGCATGAGATCCACGTCGGAAGAAGCGTCCCGAACAGGATCGCTTGCGAGCCGCCCGCCCGCACCGGTGATCGGCCTCGCACCGTGACCCCGGGATCGGATCCCGAGGCATTGCCCGGATGCCGAGCCCCACCCGACCCCAGCTGCCGCGACGAGCCGAGCCGTCCCGCCACATGGAATCTGTCAGGAGGTCTCCGATGACCACGATCAGCAGCGTCTTCGGGCGTGAGATTCTCGATTCGCGCGGCAACCCGACCGTCGAGGTCGACGTGACCCTCGATTTGGGGGCGACCGGACGCGCGGCGGTGCCGTCCGGCGCTTCGACCGGCAGTCACGAGGCCGTCGAGCTCCGGGACGGGGATCGCGGGCGGTTCGGAGGCAAAGGCGTTCTCTCGGCGGTGACCAACGTCAATGGCGTCATCGGCCCCGCTGTGGTCGGTCTGACCGCGGACGATCAGGCCGCCCTCGACCGAACACTCATCGAGCTCGACGGCACCGCAAACAAGGCGAAGCTGGGCGCGAACGCGATCCTGGCGGTGTCGCTCGCGACCGCGAAGGCAGCCGCTGCCGAGCATGGCCTTCCGCTTTACCGCTACCTCGGGGGCGTTGGCGCTCGTCGCCTGCCGCTGCCCCAGTTCAACATCCTCAACGGCGGCCGCCACGCGGTCGACTCGACCGACTTCCAGGAATTCATGATCGCGCCCGTGGGAGCCGCCACGTTCGCCGACGCGCTGCGAGCGGGCTCGGAGGTATTCTCCGCCCTTCGAGCCGAGCTCCACCGACAGGGCCTCGCCGTCGGCCAGGGCGACGAGGGCGGATTCGCCCCGTCCCTGTCTTCGAACAGCGCCGCCATCGAGCTGATCCTTCGGGGCATCGAGCGGGCCGGCTACCGACCGGGCGAGGACGTCGCTATCGCGATCGATCCGGCCGTGAGCGAGATCCTCGATGCGAGCGTCCCACCGACGTCGGACGGCGAGCTCACCTACCGCCTCGCCAAGGAGGGCCGGAGCCTGCGGACGTCCGAGCTGATCGAGTTCTGGGCCGACTGGGTCGAGCGCTACCCGATCGTCATGATCGAGGATGGCCTGGCCGAGGACGACTGGGGCGGCTGGGCCAAGCTCAATGCCCGCCTCGGACGGCGGATCCAGATTCTCGGCGACGATATCTTCGTGACCAACCCCGAGCGACTCGCACGCGGGATCGCGGAGCGGTCGGCCAACGCGATCCTGATCAAACTGAACCAGATCGGGACGCTGACCGAAACCCTGGACGTCATCCGCATGGCGCGCGAGAGCGGCTGGGGCATGATGGTCAGCCATCGCTCGGGCGAGACCGAAGACGCGCTCCTGGCCGACTTCGTCGTCGGTGCAGGGGTGGCGCAGATCAAGGCCGGCGCACCGTCCCGGAGCGAGCGTGTCGCGAAGTACAACCAGCTGATGCGCATCGAGGAGCAGCTGGGGCTCGCCGCGACGTTCGCCGGTCCTACGGGCCTGCACATCGGCGTGGGCCGATCGAGCTTGGACAGCGATCAAAGCCGCGCCGCGATCGCCAGCTGACCGAGTGCCACGCGAGCCAGCTCCAGGAGGCCGAGCACCACCAGGATTGCCAGGACTGCCGCGCCAACCCGGATCGCGAGCCGGCCGAGAATGGCCCGCGTGCGACGTAGGCGAGCACGGCGGCGATCCGTCCGGGCATCGGGCTTCTCGATCGCGATGCGCCACGTGCTGAGCAGGCCCTCTGCGTCGAGCGGGGCCAGGTCGGACACGGCGAAGCCGATCGCGGTTCGGCGCAGGATCCGGGCAAGGTCGGGGTCGAGTCTCATCCGGGATTCCGGGAGCGCCGCGAGGACGCTCCCGATACTCAGCACGACGAGCGCTTCGCGACCGCGAGCCCGAAGCATTCGCGTGGCCCGGTCCAGTGTTGCCGCGGTGCGATCGCCGGCCGCTCCGGTCGAACCGGTCATGCCCGACAGTCGCCGGCCTTCCGCCGGGGTCAGGTCGGCGCAACGCGCCACGAACAGCTCGAGCCGAGCCTGCCAAGCCCACCCGCCCGCGCGAACGGGCACCCGCGTGCCCGACGGGCCGGCGGCCACGGGCGCAATCCATGGCCGGGCCTCGTCGTAGCGGGCGCGGCGGAGCGGATCGAGCAGCCAATCTCGGGCGACATTGAGCCGCTTGGCCCGCTCGGACGAACCGGGATCGGACGACAGATCGGGATGGCTCCGGCGGATGAGGCCCCGGTGAGCGGCGACCACGACGTTGGCCGGCGCGTCGTGCGGAATGCCAAGCACCGCGTACATGTCGAAGTCGGGGAGCGGCTCGGCCCTCGGTTCCTTCATCAGCTCGGCTCAGGGCATCGCGGCCATGGCCCGGCGCACATTGCGGACGAACCGGGCTCCTCGGTCGACCAGCGGCGCTGGGTACGTCAGGCGTACGTCGCGCGCGACGCCGATCCGTCCGACGAGCGGCGACAGCGTCTCGGTGACCTCGGCCGCGGCGCGCAGGCTGACGTCGGCCGGGGCCGGCCCGAGCAGGACCACACGCTCTGACGTCAGCGCGATCGCAGCCGGCGCACGCTGGCCCGGCCGTCGCGGGCTGAACAGGAATCCGAGGACTCCCTCTCCGATATCGGCAGCAGCGTCGAACAGGGCCCGCGCCTCGGCTTCCTGCCCGAACCTGCCCGCAGCCTCGGCGTCGAACGCCGCCGTATCAATCGGGTACAGCCGCCGCGGCAGCCGGCCCGCCGTGTCGGGGCAGAAGCGCCCGGCGAGATCGCGCATGACCCGAACCTCGTCAGCCAGCTCGACCGGGAGATGGAAGTGGCGCCGGCTCGCGCTTGTCGTCACCACGAGCTGCGCGAATGCTCCGCGGAGGTCGCAGGTCACCCCGAGGATGCGCTCCACGGGCAGGATCTCGATGTCCACACCCCAGTCCGACAGGTACCTGTCGGGCTGCGCGTGATCGACGATCCACAGGAGCTGGCGGTCGGTCAGGGCCAGCAGGGCGGCGCGTCGGTCGATGCGGCTCCGGAACCGCTCGAGCAAGCCAGGGTCGGACGCTATCGGGCGCTCGACCCAGTACAACAGGCGTTCATCGTCATCGAGCAGACCTTCGAGCCCGCGCAGGAAGCGTGGTGGCAGCCGGCCCAGGCTGTACTCGGCCGCGGAGTGGGGTGTCGCGAAACGGGCCATCTCCGGGGCGAGGCTGCCGAGGGCATACCATGCCCGGCCGCTCGTGATCCGATTGTGGCTCGCGCGTTCGCGGTAGCGCTGGCGCGCGCTCAGGACGATGCGCTCGGCCCCGGCGGGGTCGAGCCAGGCGGCGGCGTTGTCGATCCCGCCGGCGGCGACCGCCACGGCCGGCGATGGCATCGCGGCTCCCGGCACGCGAGCGAGCAGCGCCGTTTGCCCCGGCCCGGACCAGCCGCCGAGCAGCTCGACCTCGAGCAGCGCGCCGGCGAACGTGGAGCCCGGCAGGGCCACGAGGACCGCCACGCGCCGACCCGCGCCATCGTCCGAGTCGACGAGCGCCGCCTGATCAAAGCCAAGCCAGCCGGCGCCGATGCGCGCCTGCTTGCCGATCAGGGGCTGCCCGGCCTCGCCTGCGAACTCCACGCCCGGACCGCGTGCCTGCTCCACCTCCACCGCGATATGCGTCGCCATTTGTCTAGGGGGCCTCCCGTCCGAGCTGGTGCCGAGCGGCATGGGCTCGCCGGCGCGCTCGGGCCGTCTCGCGATCCGAGAGGGTGGCGCCGGCATACTGCTCGAGCCCGAAGTCGGCCGCAAGCAGATCGAGCGCAAACGCGCCGCCAAGGGTTCGCCGGAGTCGGGCGGCGTGGGCAGCCGGGCCTTCGGCCGGTCGGCGGCGCAGACGATCGTCCGATTCGAGGCGCTCGAGGAGCCACACGTAGGCGGCGCTTGCGCCGTCCGGCACCGGACGCCGCCAGATCCCGATACCAGGCAGGCGCAGCCGAGGAAGGTCGAGGGTCAATGCGGGTAGCTCGAACCTGCGCCGCTCGCCCGACGGCATCCAGATCCGGGCGGCCGGTGCGCCACGCACGCGTCGCCAGATCAGGATCGCCCCGGCCGCGAACGGCACCACCAGCAGGACCGCCAGCGCATTGCCGAGCCAGTCCGGCGCCCCGGGCAGAGACGGTCCGGCAGGCAGAAGCGGCATGCTCGGCACACGAACAGGGCCGAGCCCGTGGGTCGCGCCGACGAGGGGCTCGAGCAGCGCGATGATCGCCGGAGCCAGGGCGGCCACCGGGGCGGCCACGATCGCGAGCAGCTCCCCGATCGTCGAGCCGAGGGCGAACGCGAATGGCACGTCTACCACGACGATCAGCGACACGACTGCGACGAGGAGCCCAAGCCATGTCCGGTTGCGTCGCCAATCGAGCCCGGCCGCGCGAGACAGCGCGTCGAGTCGCGTCACGCCGCCAGCGACGAGGCCCGCACCGACGAACAGCAGTGTCGCCGGGAGAGCCGCGCCGGCGAAGGTCGCGCGTGCTGCGCCGGCCGTACCCAGCAGCCATGGCACGGTGAGGCCCGGGATCATGACCGCGAGCAATCGGCCGACAACCCGATCGTCGCTCGGGGCGTCGTCGTGGCGCGCCCCGCGCCATGCGGCCAGTCCGAGCAGCCAGCCGCCCGCGTGGCGGGCGACCGCCGTGCCCGGTGTGCCGACGCTGACGAGCCGCACGACGGCGGGCGCCGCCAGCCAGCCGACGGCTCCGCAGCCGAGCACGAGCGCGATCCGGGCCGCGACACCCGGACGACCGCGCAGCCGGCGCGCGACGGCGATGCCGAGCGCCGCCGCGGCCATGAACATCCACGGTTCCAGATGCAACGGCACCTCGGCCGGCCAAAGCTGGATGGCCGCGTACACGACAAAGACCCATGCGCCCTCGGCGACCGCGCTCGCCGTCGCGGGCAGAGCCGAGAGCACGCGCTCCATGGTCAGCTCGTGAGCACGAGCGCGGAACTCGTGCGCCAGTCGGGATCGAGCGCTGCGGCGCTCGCCTCGATCGCCAGCCTTCGAACGTGGGCGGCATGAACGGCCGCCCGAGGCCCGAGTGCGATGTGGCGGACTTCATGCCCGCCGCCCCGCATCCTGCGCAGGACCATGACGTACGCTGCCGGGTCCTGGCTGCTGATCGACAGCACGAGCGTGCCTGCGGCGAGGGTTGGTGCCAGCTCGCTGAGCAGCTGCGAATAGGGCATCGACGGGTGCTGGCTGGCGCGCGCCAGCGTGTCGGTGATTCGAGCAAGCTGATCCGGATCGGCCCGGGTGGGCACGATCCCACACCGAGAGCGGCTGTACGTCCAGGCGTTGAGTGCGAGGCCGACGGCCGCTCCCTCGGCCAGCAACCGACGGGCGAGCGACGCAGCCGCGACGATGAGCGACTCGACGAGTTCTTCGTCGTAGGCCAACAGCCAAACCGGTCCGGGCTGGGTCGTTAGGTCGAGCGCGAGGACGACCGTCTGTGCCGTCGATGGCTCGAATCGCTTGCTGACGGGATGCCCAATCCGCGCGCTGGCGCGCTCGTGGACGCGCCGCCGCGGATCGCCGGGCTGGAACGGTCGCACGCCGGCGAACAGCGAAGGATCCTCGATCAAGCCAAGCCTCGCGCGGCGCGTGCCGCTCGCCACCACGGACCCGCTCGGGCTGCGAACCGGGACCGTACGCGGCCGTACCAGTAACGCCGTCTCGCGTCGGTCCTCACTGGTCGCGGCGTCGCGCCCGAAGACGTCCGCCACGGACAGGCGCACCCACTCGAAGGCGAATCGGCCGCGGTGGTTCGTATCGATGTGCACTCGTCGCTCGATGGCCTCGAACGGAGCGAGGCTCCACAGGTTGCGCAGGATCGCGTAGCCCGGGCGCAGACTCGGGATGAGCCGCTGCTCGCGAACCCGCAAAGTCTCGGTCACGAAGTCGTCGGCCTGGAGCCAAGCGAGCGGCAGGAGCTTGCGGTTCTCGATCGAGACGGTCAGCTCCACCGCGTCGCCCCACACCGCGCGGTCCGTCGAAAGTCGGCGCTCGTAGCGGATGCCCAGGAGCCCACGCCTGCTCCACAGTGTCGAGAGCCAGCGCGTCACGAGCATGAGCAGCGCCAGGAGGAGGAGGCCGGGCGCCCGAGCGACGGCGCCGGCGGCGAGGAGCGCGAGCGCCAGCGCCGCGACCGGGCTCATCTCGGCGCCTCGAGCGGTACGGGCACCGACGCCACCAGGTCGGCCACGACGTGTTCCGCGCTGGCGCCACGAAGCTGACGGTCGACGTCGAGCAGCAAGCGATGCGTGAGCACGGCCGGCGCGATGCCAGACACGTCTTCGGGCATGACGAAACCCCGGCCCTCGAGGTGCGCACACGCCTGGCTCGCACGGTACAGGGCCACGCTCGCCCGGGGGCTTGCTCCGAGGCGAATGTCGGCGTGCTCGCGCGTGGCTCGCACGAGACTCACCAGGTAGCGCCGAACGTCGTCGCCGACCCTGACGCGGGTCACGGCGCCGCGCTGCACCACAAGGTCGTCGGCCGTCATGATCGGGTCGACCGCCTCCAGCGGGTCGGCCCCGTCGCGATACAGGGCCGCGATCCGCAGCTCGGCGTCCTCGTCGGGATAGCCGAGCGCTACGCGCACGAGGAATCGGTCGAGCTGGGCCTCGGGCAGCGAGAACGTGCCCTCCAGCTCGATCGGGTTCTGCGTGGCGAGTACCACGAACGGATCGGGCAGCCGGTGGCTGACCCCGTCCACCGTGACCTGCTGCTCTTGCATGGCCTCGAGGAGCGCAGATTGGGTCCGCGGCGTCGCGCGGTTGATCTCATCGACCAGGAGGACGTTGACGAACACCGCGCCGGGCACGAAACGGAACGCGCCGGCCTCGACGACGCTGCTGCCGGTGACATCGCCCGGTAGCAAGTCGGGCGTGCCCTGGACTCGAGCAAACGACAGGCCGATTGCTCGGGCGAACGCCCGGGCCAGGGTGGTCTTGCCGGTACCGGGCACGTCCTCGACGAGCGCGTGGCCCCCCGCGAGCACGGCAACCGCCAGGCGCCGAAGGGCCTCCTCGCCGCCCACCACCGCCCGACCGACAGCCGTCTCGAGCCGCCGCCAGAGCAGACGGCCGTCGATGAGTTGGGCAAGCTCGGAGTCGGTCATTCGACCTCCGGCCCGGGTCGGAAGGCTCGTTCGGCGATGCGCCGGTCCTCGGCGTGGGTCAATCGCACCCGGGCTTCGTCGGCGTCGAGCAGCGCAGATTCCGCGAAGATGGGCTCCAGGGCGAGCTCGCCGGCCACGGGCCGGGCGAGGAACCACTCGACCCGCTTCCGATGGCGCTTGTCCTGGCCGAACGCGAACCTGGTCGCGCCGAGCGGGCGCACGATCTCGACCTCGAGACCCGTCTCCTCGAGGACCTCGCGGCGCGCCGCCTCCGCGGCATCCTCACCACGCTCGATGTGCCCCTTCGGAAAGACCCATTCGTCCCGTTTGTCGCGACGAAGAGCGAGGCAACGTCCCTCGATCATGACCACCGCCCCGGCGGACTGATGGAAGTAGATCGGGTGCAGCCTGGCATCCGGCGGTTTCGGGCTCATGCGCCTGCCCTCACGGAGACGGATCAAGGCTGCGCGCCGGATGTGGTGTTGCCGACGCGGCGCCAGGCCGTCTCGACAGAATTGCCGTGACGCTGTGCACGTGTTGGGGATGCCCCAGGCCGCCGGACTCGTGGCTGTCCACGTCGATCTCCCCGCTTCTCGGAGACCACAAGGCCCCCGACTGCCGTTGCAGTCAGGGGCCATCAGCCCGGAGCGGGCAGTTCAGGCCGTCTCAGGCTGGAGACGTCCCCGGCGGACACCATCGCCGTGTTTGGAAGCGTACGTGCCCGATTCCGCGTGGTCAAACGAGTTCTGAAGTCGGCCGGCCGGTGGACGCCGCCGGCTACCGGCCGGCTGGCTGGAAGACGTACCGAAGGTCGCCGTCATCCGCACAGCGAACGGACCGAACGTACCTGCCGCCCCGCGCGGGCAGCGAGGCCGGCTGGTCGTCCGACTCGCGGCGCTGCCCGTCGAGCGGACCGTCGACGAATGTGATCGATGGCCGGGTCGGGGCCGGGCCGGCCAGCGACTGATCCCCCGGGAACAGGATCGGGGCAGGCGGAAGCTCGCGGCCGCTCATCCGCGCAGGCGCTGCAGGTATGTCCGATCGAGCACGTAGCCGAGGATGGTGCCGAAGAAGAACGTGTGGGCCACGAACTGCACGGCCGCGTTGGTGTTGTTGGGGAACCAGATCCAGCCGAACGCCTGGGCGAGCACGTAGAAGTTGAGGATCCACAGCGCGAAGCCGGCCACGCTCGCGCTGACCAGGACCGCCGTCCGACTCGACGAGAGCGCCGGAGCGAGCGACAGCACGCCCGCGACAACGACCCCGTACATCATCGACAGGATCATATGGATGACGAGCCCGGCGCCACCGGCCGTGAGCAGCGAGGTGCCCGGGCCGAGAGCCGACGTGCCCAGTCCGATGCCGCCGATCATCCGCAGTGGCATGAAGAACGCATCGGCGCCGTTGAGCACGGCGGCCATGATCATCTCGAACATCGCGAACACGATGCCGGCGACGATCCCGGCAACGATCCCGTAGCGCAGCCATGCTCCGGCGTCCGCGCGACGCCCTGGGCCGGCAAGGGTGGTCATCGGCCGATCTCCTTTCGTGATGGACCTTGGAGCTGTCGTCCGACCCTAGCCCGCACCCTCGCTCGGTACCGTAATTTGCCTCACATATGCGGCATTGCACATGCTTGCCCGCCGGCCGGCGGCGCCCATGAGTCGCGACCGGCCCTACAACTCGATCGTCAACCCCTCGCTCGCGGCATCGGCCGACCCACGCCGCCGGGCTGCCCTCGCCTCCTGGAGCATGCCGGTCGACGACTTCGTCGCCGTGGTCCGGGCTCGTGGTGGAACAGGACGAGCCGCTCGGCGCCGGCAAGATCCGCGAAGCCGCACGCCTGCGCGACGCTGCTGTGCCCCCAACCGACCCGCTCGCTGATACTCCTCGGCCGTGTACTGGCCGTCGTGGAACAGCACGTCGACGCCGACCGCCAGGTCGTAGCCTGAGGTCCACTCGGGCGCGATCGATCGAGCTGCCGAGCGCCGGCTCATGGTCCGACAGATACGCGATCGACCGCCGCATCTGACGAGATCCGGTAGCCGAGCGTGGGGCCCGGGTGGATCACGGACGCGGCGCGTGCACTCGAAACCGTCGAGCGGCCACGGCTCGAGCGGCGCATCGTGGAGCTCGATGCTGCGCGCCGAAGTCGCGGATGCGGACCGGGAAGCAGCGGCGGCGACAGATAGCGCGTGAGCCGCGTCCGGAGATCCTGCGTCGTCGACGGCGGGCCCCAGATGTGGACCGTCCGCCCGGTCTCGAACAGCGGCCGGAAGAAACCGAGCCCCTGGATGTGGTCCATGTGCAGGTGGGTCAGCAGCAGGTGGATCGGGCGCGGGTCGCGCGGCGAAGGCGATGCCGGCGCGCCGCAGCCCGGAGCCGGCATCGAGGATGCAGATCGCCGTCGTCGGACTCGACGCTCACGCAGGCGGTGTTGCCGCCGTAGCGGACGGTCTCGGGTCCCGCGCTGGCGATCGAGCCGCGCGAGCCCCACACCGTGATCCTCACGCCGGCTCCGGCTCGGCGCACGGCGACGCTCGTGTCCGTGGCCCACAGCACCACGAACGCGCCGAGCACGTGACCCCGGGCGCTCTCGAGCGGGATGGCCGTGGCCTCGATCGGGCGTAGGACGCCGTCGAGACCGTGCATGTGGAAGGCGACGTGTGCCGGCCGGCGCTCGCGCATCGGCGCGCATCCCCGGCAGCTCCTCGACCGGCAGGGGCCGGCCGTCCGCGTGGCGCGGTGCCAGGAGCGTCGGTCCGCTCCTCGAACGACAGCGCGTCGACCTCGTCGAACCGGCGGCCGAACAACACCTCCGCCGGCTCGTTGAAGAACACCGTGTCGCCGCGTCTCGTCGACGAGCAGGACAGGCACCGCGAGCCCGCCGGCCAGCTGGCGGGCGAGGATCAGCTCGACCTCGTACTGCGGCACGACGTCAATTGTGCGCGAGCCGTTCAAGGCGGCGGCGATGGAGCGGACAAGGCCGACGAACCGGTCAGCCGACGTAGCGGCGGTCGTCGTAGCACCATGCGAAGCCTTTGGGCGCCGGCATCTGGTAGATGACCGGATGGCCCTCGCGCAGGGCATGCGCTCGGGCGTCGCCCCGCTGGGATTCGCAACAGCCGACGTGGCCGCACGTCGCGCACAACCGAAGGTTGAAGTCGCTGCCACATTCCTGGCATTGGTTGGCCTGGGGCTCCGGCAGCCCGTCAGGCACGTGCTCGCAGGAATCGGTCGAAGGAAGGAGACGTTGCAGGAGGTTCATGGCTCCGACGATAGGCATGCTCGCCTGTGCGTACTGTAAGCGCGGACACGGTCGCGGCTGTGGCGTTGACGACGCTGGCTCGACCCAACCGAAGCGACTGTGAGGCGGATCACAGCCGGCGGCGGCGGCCTGCGCCATCGTCCGCCCCACACGGATGCGCTCGCGTCGCTGTTGAAGGAAGACCTGCCGTGATCGAGATCGAAGCCGCCCTGCCGATCGTGGCCGCCGCCTCGGTGCCGGCGGTCTCTGCCGCAACGATGGCCGAGGTGGACCGGCTGGCCGTGGACGAGTTCGGCATCGACCTGCTCCAGATGATGGAGCAGGCGGGCTCGCATCTCGCCGAGCTCGTCCGCCTCGAGCTCGGCGGCGACCTCCGTGGACGGCGGGTGATCGTCGCCGTCGGTCCCGGCAACAACGGTGGCGGCGGCCTGGCGGCGGCGCGGCATCTCGCCAATCGCGGCGCCTCGGTGCGGGTCGTTCTCGCGCGGCCGGTCAACCGACTGTCCGCGGCAGGACGCCATCAGATGGCGAGTCTGCTCCAGATGGCCGTCGAGTGCTGTGTCGCGATCTACGATGTCAGCGATGCCGAACTCGACGAGGAGCTGGCCAATGCCGACGGGGCGGTGGACGCGATCCTCGGCTATCGCGCCACGGGCGCACCGCACGGCGAGGTCGGCCTGCTCGTCGAGCGGCTGGCGTCCGCGAGGGGACCGGTCATCAGCCTCGACCTGCCGTCCGGCATCGACCCGGACACGGGCGATGCCCCGGGCAGCGCAGTGTGCGCCGCGGTGAGCCTGACGCTCGCGTTGCCGAAGCTCGGCCTCATGACGAGGTCGGGCCGCGAGCACGCCGGGCGAACATACCTCGGCGACATCGGCCTGCCCGGCGCGCTGTACCGACGACTGGGAGTCGACCCCGGCGTCCCGTTCGCGGCCGGCCGGATCGTCCGGCTCGGGTTCGCGTCGTGACCGCGCCGGCCTCGGCCCACGCCCGCTCGCTGCCCGAGAAGCTGGGCCTGCTGCGCGAGCTCGAGCTGTTCAGCGGCCTCTCGCAGGGCGACATCGAGGCGATCGGTCACGCCACGACGATGACCCATTGCCGCCCGGGCCAGGTCATCCTGTCGCCCGACGACCCACCCGATCAGATCCACATCCTCAAGAAGGGCAAGGTCCGGGTGTACCGGGTCACGCCCGACGGCAAGCAGCTCACGCTCGACATCTACGACAAGGGCACGGTCCTGGGCGATATGAGCCTGCTCGGCCAGGATCCCATCCCGGAGGCCTACGCCCAGACCCTCGACGACGCGGTGATCTGCACGATCACACCCGACGAGCTGCGCCGCCTCGTCGAGCGCTATCCGCTCATCGGGGTCAACATCATCAGCTACCTCTCGAGCCGGCTGCGCGAGGCCGAGCGCGAGCTCGAGGCGATGGCCTACCAGCGCGTCGGGCAGCGCCTGGCCCGCAAGCTCATCGATCTCGCGGGACGGTTCGGCGTGGAGACCGTCCGCGGCACGCTCATCCAGGCTCGGCTCACCCAGCAGGAGCTGGCCGAGATGATCGGCACCACCCGCGAGACGCTGGCCCACACCCTCGGGGACTTCCGGCGCCGCGGCCTGCTCGACACCGCCCACCATGAGGTCGTGATCCGCGACGCGGATCGGCTGTGCGAGGTCGCCGAGGGCGGCGACGAAGTCTCGACGTAGGCTGCGCGTTCAGACCCAGCGCATGCCCGTCAGGCTCGAGGCAGCCGAACGGTGAAAGTCGTCCCCTTCCCCGGGCCCGCGCTCGCGACGGCGATCGTGCCGCCCATCGCCTCGACGAGCGACTTCGTGATCGTGAGGCCGAGGCCGCTGCCGCCCGCGTCCGCGCGAGCGCGACGGGTCGGCGCGGTAGAAACGCTCGAAGACGCGGCCGGCCTGCTCGGGCGTCAGCCCGGGCCCGTCGTCGCGGACCGAGATGACCGCCGATACGGCCCGTCACGCGGCGAGGCTCAGCTCGACCTGGCCGCCGGCGGGTGTGTAGCGGATCGCGTTGCCGATCAGGTTGTCGAGGACCTGCCCGAGCCGCGTCCGGTCGGCGCGGCACGGCGACTGGGCGCGACGGCCCCAGGACGAGGTCGACGGACCGCGCCGCGGCGAGCGGCCGGTTGCGCTCCGGCGCCTCGGCGAGCAGCGTCGGGCCGTCGAGCGTCTCGAGCTCGAGGCGCAGGTCGTGTGACTCGGCCCGCCAGAGCGTCGCGAGATCGTCGACCAGTCGCGCCAGACGCGCGGTCTGCTCATCGAGCACCCGCCAGGCGTCCGGGCCCGGCTCGAACACGCCGGCCTCGAGACCCTCGACGTAGCCACGCACCGACGCGATCGGGGTGCGCAGCTCGTGGGCGACGTCGCCCATGAGATCGAGCCGGCGCTGCTCGGTCGCCCCGAGCGTCGCCGCCATCTCGTTGAACGAGGCCGCCAGCTCGCCGAGCTCGCCCGTCGCCGGCGGCACCCGCTGGGCGTAGTCACCGCGGGCGACCCGCCGGCTGGCGGACGCGAGCTCGCTCAGGGGCCGCGAGATGTAGGCTCGACAGCAGGACCGCCACGACCACCGCGACGACCAGCGCCGCACCGAGCCCGAGCAGCAGCGCGGTCCCGACCGCGTCGCCGAAGGCGGCCCGGAGGAGGGGATCCATCATGCCCCCCGCCCCGCCGCCCATCATCCCGCCGCCCATGCCCATCGCGTTCTCGAACGCGGAGGGCGCCGCGAGCCAGACGCCGGCCGCGACGGCGACGACGCCCGCCCCGGCGACCGCGAGGTTCGCCGCGAGCAGACGCCAGCGGATGCTCCCGAAGTCGGGACGGGTCATCGATCCGCGCGCCCGGAGGCGGTAGCCCACGCCGCGCACTGTCTCGACGTAGCGTGGACTGGCGGACTCGTCGCCGAGCTTGCGCCGCAGGTTTCCGACATGGACCTCGAGGACGTGGTCGTCGCCGACGAAGTCCATGCCCCACACCGCGTCGAGGAGCTGCTGGCGCGTCAGGACGACGCCGGGATCGCGGGCGAGCGCCTCGAGGATCGCGAACTCGAGGGTGGTGAGCTCGACCGCCCGGCCGTCGACCGTCACCTCCCGGCGGGGCCGGTCGACGACGAGGTCGCCGGCACGCAGAACCGCATCGCCCTGGCTCACAGGTGCGCTCCGCCGACGCCGAAGCAGCGCCTGCACGCGGGCGACGAGCTCGCGCGGCGAGAAGGGCTTGGTCAGGTAGTCGTCCGCGCCGACGGTCAGCCCAACGATCCGGTCGACCTCCTCGGCGCGCGCCGTGAGCATCAGGACGTACGGGTCGGCGAACGTCCGGATCCGGCGCAGCACCTCGAGCCCGTCGAAGCCCGGCAGCATGATGTCGAGGACGACGACGTCGGGCGCGAACGAGCGCGCCTCGTCGACCGCAGTCGGTCCGTCGCCCGCCTCGGCCACCTGCATCCCCTCGCGCTCGAGAAAGCCCCGCACGACGCTGCGGATGGGGGGCTCGTCGTCGACGACGAGGACGCGGATCGGGTTCGACGAACTGGTCATGCGCTCCTCGGCTCCGGCCGTGCCCCGCATTCCTTTCCGCGGCGCGGCAGCGGGCTCTCGTCATCGTAGCCGCGTCGGCCGCCATCGCCCGAGCGATGCTCAGCCGACGACCGTGATCGTGCCCCGCATGCCCGCCTCATAGTGGCCGGGCGCGTGGCAGGCGAAGGCGTACGGGCCGCCGCCGTCGAATGTGTAGGTCAGGGACTTCGTCTCCATCATCCCGATGTCGGCCATCTCGGGCGTGCCCTCCTGCGTCGGCCGCGACGGCGTCGGCCGGGCCGACCATGAACTCGTGGACGAGCGGACCCATCGGGGTGACCTCGAAGGTGACCGTCTCGCCGCGCTGGACGGTGATGGTCGACGGCGTGAACGTGTAGGCCGGGCCCGGCGATGATCTGGATCACGCGCGGCGCGTCGGCGGTGCCGGCGACGAAGCCCGCGTCACCCGGTTGCAGGTCCGCTATCGTTCCACGGGCGTGCGGCCGCCCATCATGGCGGGGCCGTGGCCGGACCCGCCCATCATGCCGCCGAGCCACCCGGGGCCTCCGACCGATGGGTTCGATGCGAGGACGGCGCTCACGCCGACGAGCACGACGCCGACGATCACGAGCACGACCCCGGCGATGCCCAGGCGGCGCCCGTTCATCGCCCTTCCTCCAGGACCTGCTTCGCCGCCCGGTACTCGTCCTCGGTGATCTCGCCGCGGGCGAATCGCAGCCGCAGCAGCTCGAGCGCGTCGTGTCCGGCCGGCTGAGCCGCCCGGGCCTCCGGCTGCGTCGCCGGACCGGCCCGGCCAACGAGCCACGCGATCAGCAGGATGACGCCGATCACGAGGGCGATCATGCCGAGCATCCCCAGCCAGCCGCCGATCCCGAACCCGAGCCCGCCGCCAAACCCGTACATCATCTGAACGACTCCCGTGCGCGTCCCCCTGTTCGCCGGGGGTCACCGTCCACTGTGGCTGTCGTCCATCAGGCTGTCCGCTCGGCTACCGCAAGAACGGCTCAAGAAACGGCCCGATTCCGGGCAGCCGCCCGAGGGAGCTGGCGAGGTACCGGATCGGCCATCCGCCGGGGCCGCGAAGCCCGGCCGGACCCGAAACCCGGCCGGCGGGGCCCGCTCACGGCTCCTCCCGCGCCGGCTCGTAGCTCGCGATCAGGACGCCGCCGGCCGTGCTGACGCCCCCGGCAAGTCGAAGCGTCGCGCGCACGCCGTCCGGGAACAGGCGCCGCCCGTTACCGAGCACCAGCGGGTGGATCATCAACAGGTACTCGTCGATCAGGTCGGTAGCCATCAGCGAGCCGATCAGCTCACCACTACCCATGATCGCCAGGACGCCCTCGGATTGGGCCTTGAGGGCCCGAACCGCCTTAACGGCGCGCCGCCCAGGAGCGTCGAGTTTGGCCAGCGCGGCGGTTCCTCGAGCGTGTTGGATACGACGTACTTGGGTGCGTCGTTGAGCGCGTCCTTGAACGGGCCGCCCCGAGCGTTCCAGATCGCCAGCAGATCCACGTACGTCCATCGCCCGAAGAGCCATCCGTTCAACCCGCCGCCGGCGGCCATCCGCTCGCTCATCGCCCGGGTCACCTCTTCGGGTGATTGCGCGGATCGGAGGCCCCAGCCGCTCTGTGTGAACGCGAGTGGCCGAGCAGCCGTCGGCCTCTCACCACCTATACGAACGGCATCGATCGAGATCGACACGCCGTGTGCGGACGCGAGAGCCGAGACTCCGGGTGACCCCGGACCCGGAGCCGGAGGCCGGACGGGTCGACAGCGGACAAGGCTGCGACCGGACAAGCGCAGTGCGGCGAGAGATGCACGGCGTGGACCGCGACGACCTGGTATGTCTTCAGCGCGCCGAGATCAAGGCCGGGCGACGCCGTCATCCCCTCGCGTCAACAGCGGACCTCCAGCCCGAGAACCCGGGGGCCGACGGCTTGCCCTCGCGAGGCCACCCCGATCAACGCATCCAACGCGACGCCGACGAACTTGACATGCAAGCGACGCCTTGCCTATTGTGCCGCCGTGGGTGATGTTCTGTTCAAGGCCCTTGCCGACGGCACCCGCCGGGCGATCCTCGATGAGCTGACCGATCACAACGGTCAGACCCTGTTCGAGCTCTGCGCGCGGCTGGCGATGAAGCACGGCGTCGGTGCCAGCCGGCAGGCGATCTCCCAGCATCTCGAGGTGCTCGAGTCGGCCGGATTGGTGCGAACCAAGCGGTCGGGCCGGTACAAATTCCACCACCTGGACACCACGCCGCTGGGCGAGATCGCCGAGCGCTGGCCAGTCCCCGCACGGGAGCACGACCGATGAGGATCTACATCAGCAGCGTGTTCGTCGACGACCAGGCCAAGGCGCTCGCCTTCTACACGGACGTCCTGGGCTTCATGAAGAAGGCCGATGTGCCGGTCGGCGAGGATCGGTGGCTGACCGTGGTAGCCCCGGATGCCCCGGATGGGCCCCAGCTGCTCCTCGAGCCGGATTCACATCCGGCGGTCCGGCCCTTCAAGGCGGCACTGGTCGAGGACGGCATCCTGGCGACCTCGTTCGCCGTCGCGGACGTGCAGGCCGAGTACGAGCGCCTCACGGCGCTCGGTGTCACCTTCACGCAGCCCCCGACCGCGATGGGTCCGGCGACCACGGCCGTCCTGGACGACACGTGTGGCAACCTCATACAGATCGCCGCGCTCGGCTGAGGATGACCGACCAGCCTGTCGAATGCGATCGAGCGTTCAGCGCACGGCGCCGGCGCCGCATCGTTTGACGCCCGGAATCCGCCCGGTCGACCCGCGTGCGGTGCTCGCTCAGCTCACGCCGGAGGGAGATGAAGCTCAGGTCAGCACCCGCAGCAGGGCTGCCAGCGCGAGCACCGCGAAGCCGGCGACCGCGACCCAGTTGCCCCAACGAGTTGTGTGGTTCACGCGACCGGACACCACGAGGATGGCGGCCACGACGACAAGGGCGATCAATACCGTCTGGGACAAGCGTGATTCTCCCGTCGACGGCTGACTCGCGACCCGGCGCGGAGCACGGCCGAACTGGAGGTCGTGCCGATCACCTCCTCGTCAGGAGGACGAAGAGGGCGCCGGCAACCACGAGCACGGCGATTCCGCCGACAAAGGCCCAGTTGCCCCACCACATGTCCTTGTTGATCCGGCCGATCAGGATGAGGATCGCGGACAGCACCGCCAGCGCGGTCAAGAACGGATGGGCCCTCACACGAGGCGGCATCTGATTCCTCCTCCGATCGCCACGGCCCGACAGGGCCGCAACATGCTGAACCTACCCACCAGCATTCCCACGGAATGCCTCCATGAACCGGGCCCGCGTGCCGATGTGGAGCGCGGCGTTGCTGTACATGCGGCCGGCCAGCCAGGTCAGGCCGACGGTGCTCGCGATGGTCAGCGCTGCTGCCAGGCCGAACTGCCAGAACGGCACGTCGCTGGCGGCCATCCGCACCGCCATGAGAATTGGGGCGAACGGCGGAAGCAGCGAAGCCACCGTGGCCAGGGGGCCACTCGGATTCGGAAGCGCGGCGTACATGAGCAGGTAGCCCGCGATCTGGAGAATCGAGATCGGGGCAACGGCGCCCTGGACCTCCTCCTGGCGCGAGACGAGAGAGGCGACCGCGGAGTAGGCGGTGGCGTAGAACAAGAAGCCGATCAGGAACCAGAAGATGTCGGCCAGGATCGAGGCCACACCGAGAGCCGGGATCGCGGCGACGTTGGTGACCTGGACCGCGACGAGCGCCGCCGCGCCCACGATCGTGAGCTGCAGCAGACCGACCAGGCCGATTCCGATGACCTTGCCCGCGAGCAGGCGGCTTGGCTGGATCGTGGCGAGCAGGATCTCCATGATCCGGGTCGCCTTCTCCTCGACCACGCCCTGCGCGACCATGTTCCCGTACTGGCCGAGCGCGATCCAGAGCAGGATGCCGAGGGCCAGGCCTGCGAACACGTTCTCGGTGTCCTTGGGATTGGGGGGCTGCAGAAGCTGGACCGGGACCAGGGCCATGGCCGAGGCCACGGCCGAGGGCGAGAGGCCTGCGTCGGAGAGGCGTGCCGCCTCCGCCGCCAGGGACAGGGCCGACCGGACGTTCGCTGGGATGGCGGTCTTCGCCACCGCTGTCGGCGCGGTTGCCGACCCGATGACGAGCACGTCCAGGGTGCCGGCCGTCACTTGCGCCTCCCCGGCGTTGACGTCGGCGATGTCGCTGATCGCCACCTTCGCACTCAGGGCCGCGGCGGATGTGGTGAACGTCCGCTCGAGCGCCTGCGATCCGCCGCTGAAGCCCACCCGCACCGGGTTCGTCTTGCCGCCGAGAAGGGCGGCGGCCGTGATGCCGATCACGACGAGGGCAGCCATCACGATCGTGCCGCCAACGAAGACCCGCGAGCGCAGACGCATACGGACCTCGCGGCGGGCCACGAGACCGATCGTCGGCAGGCCGCGCGTTCCGCTCGGACGCGACGCTGGCGGGTTCATGCTGTCCCCCCGATGACGGTCCGGAACAGCTCGCCGAGGCTTGGCTCGACGGGTTCGAACTCGCGCACCGGTCCCGTGGCCAGCGCCGCCTGCAGCAGCGCCTGATCGTCGACGCCGGGATCCAGCTCGAACAGCCGCCGCGAGCCGTCGGTCTCCATGAGCCGGACACCCGGCGTGTCGACCTCCCACTCGGCCGGGGCGCCGGGCACGTCGATCCAGCGCCGCTCGCGGCCACCGGCCCGCAGCTCGGCGACCGTGCCGCGGGCGAGCATCCGGCCGTGGTCGATGATGCCCACCCGGTCGCACAGCCGCTCGACCAGCTCGAGCTCGTGGCTCGAGAAGATGACGGGGACGCCGGCGTCCGCCCGTTCACGGAGCACGTCCGCCATGACGTCGACGGCAACCGGATCGAGCCCGGAGAACGGTTCGTCGAGCACCAGCACATCCGGCCCGAAGACGAGCGCCGCGGCCAGCTGCACCCGCTGCTGGTTGCCCAGGCTCAGTGCCTGCAGCTCGGAGTCGCGCCGGTCGGCGAGGCCGAACCGGTCCAGCCAGCCGAGCGCGGCCTCGCGGGCCTGCGCATCCGTCATGCCGTGCAGCTCGCCGAGGTAGGCAAGCTGGTCGGCCACGTGCATCTTGGGATACAGGCCACGCTCCTCGGGCATGTAGCCGATGCGGCGCCGCATCGCGAAGTCGAGGGGCATGCCGGCCCAACGAACCTGCCCCGCATCGGCAGCAAGCACGCCCAGGATGATCCGCATCGTGGTCGTCTTGCCGGCGCCGTTGCGCCCGACGAACCCGAACAGCTCGCCGGCACGGACGTCGAACGTGAGATCACGAACGGCGACCGTGTTGCCGTATGCCTTCGAGATACCGCCGATCTCGAGCAGTCGAGTGCCCTCGCTCATCGAGCCGGCGTCCCGGACGTGGTCGGCTCGCGGTCCGCGGACGACCCGGGCCGCCGGCCGCTTCGGTCCCGAGGAGGCTCGGCTCGGTCGGCGTCCACGTCGGCATCGGTCCGATCTCGGCGAGTCTTGCTTGGCAGTCGACCGGCGTCGCGCAGCGCGCCTCGGAGCAGGAACTCGATCTGCCCGTTGAGGCTCCGCAGATCATCGGCGGCCCAGGACTTGAGTGCGGCCATCGTGGCCGGTTCGAGCCGCAGCAGGAACGGCTTTCGGTCGTGCTCCCGGGCCATCGCTAGTACAGCGTCCCGGCGTTGACGACCGGCTGGCTCTCGCGCTCGCTGCAGAGCACCACGAGCAGGTTGCTGACCATGGCCGCTTTGCGCTCCTCGTCGAGCTCCACGATCTGCTGGCTCGACAGCTGCTCGAGCGCCATCTGGACCATGCTCACGGCCCCGCCGACGATGCGCGTGCGGGCGTCGATGATCGCGCTCGCCTGCTGGCGGCGAAGCATCGCACCGGCGATCTCGGGCGCGTAGGCGAGATGGCTGAGCCGCGTATCCAGGACGTCGATGCCGGCCTTCTCCAGGCGGCTCTGCACCTCGAGCTTGAGCTTCTCACCGACCTCGTGCGGGTTGCCGCGGAGCGATTGCTCCTCCCCGTGTCCGTCATAGGGATAGGCAGTGGCAAGCGTTCGGACGGCGGCTTCTGTCTGGATCCGCAGGAACTGCTCGTAGTCGTCGACCTCGAACAGGGCCTCCGCGGTGTCGACGACCCGCCACACGACGACGGCGGCGATCTCGATCGGGTTGCCATCATGGTCGTTGACCTTGAGCTTCTGACTCTCGAAGTTGCGGATCTTGATCGAGATGCGCAGTCGCCGGGCAAAGGGGTTGACCCACCACAGGCCCTGTGCCTTGAGACTCCCGACGTAGTGGCCGAACAACACCAGCACCCGGGCTTCGTTCGGGTTCACCACCGTCAGGCCCCGGGATCCGAGTGCGACCGCGACCACGATCAGCGCGATCCCGATCCGGTATGCGTTCGCGCCAATCGATGCTGGCGGTCCGCCGTTCGCGAGGGCATATGCGATCGCGCCGATAACGACGAGGACGCCGGCCAGCAGCCCGATCGCGACCGGGTACCCCGGTGCCGCTGGCCCATCGCGCTCTTTGATCAACCGTGCTCCTCCTGATCGCCTGGTGATATCAACAGGATAGCAGCGTCACGCGTGGTCGTACGTGAGCCGTACGGGCGCTTGCGCTTGTCGAGCGCGACGTCCTCGTGCGCGGCAGCGCGCCACTCGCCCAGACGTTGTTAGAGAATGATGTTGTGCATGCGCTCCACCTGCTCGTGTATCCGGTGATCGTCGGCGCGGGCACGCGCCTGTTCGACCGCACGACCGAGGCGAAGCGGCTGCGGCTCGTCGAAAGCCGGACTCTCGGCGACCGCGTCCACGTCCTCTACGGGCGGGCCGCCGGATGCCCATGAAGCAGCAGAGCATCTCGCTCGTGACCCTGGGCGTCTCCGACTACGAGCGCGCCAAGGGCGTTCTATGCCGCGCTCGGATGGGCACCGGCCCTCGACATGCAGCAGACGGCCTTCTACCAGGCGAACGGCGTCGTGTTCGTCCTGTGGCTGCGCGAGCGGCTCTCCGAGGATTGCGGCATCGCCGTTGACCGGTCGACGTGGAGCGGCGTCGCGCTCGCGCACAACGTCGCCTCGCGAGACGAGGTCGACGGCATCATCGACCTCGCGCGCAGGCACGGCGCGACGGTCACTCGCGAACCGTCCGAGACGTTCTACGGCGGCTACGCCGGCGTCTTCCGCGACCCGGATGGTCACGTATGGGAGATCGCGCACAACCCCGGTTTCGGCATCGGCGATGACGGCAGCGTGAGCCTCAGGCCGTCGTGACAGTCCGGCGCCGCATGGCGCGACGACCTCTGCAGAGGCACCCGATTACTTGCCAGGTCGCTCCCGGCGCGCTCCGGACTGGTCGCTCCGGTCACGTTTCTTGCCAGGTCGCTCCGGGCACGCTCCGGACGGATCGTTCCGGTCACGTTCCTTGCCAAAGGTGCAGGGCGCGCACGTTCGCCGACCGGACTCCCTAGTCGGCCGGTTCCGACGACTCGCGGACGCGCAACGGCGGCACGAAACCCCCGGCCTGCAGGCCTCGGTTCGGGGCACGACAGCGGCAACATCCCGTTGGTTGCCGTCGAACGTGCGCGAGGCGCCCACATGGCAAGGTCGTGCAGCTGGATCGACCGATCCGCCGGGCGTCACGCCGCTCTTGACGGCATGACGGCGCGCTGGTCCGATCCACACCGACTCCCGCTCTCCCCCACCCGGTACGTCCCCGCCGTCAACATCCCCTCGGCGGCCATCGACCCAACGCCCACCCTGACCACAGGCTGCTTCATACCGAAGGCCAGGTCGGAGGGGCAAGACGACTTGTGCCTCCGATGCCGACCTCAGGGTGGAGGCCATCCGACTGGCAGCGGCGACCCAGCCCAAGCTGTCGCCGGTTGAGCGCCGTCATCGGCGACGTTGCCCGATCATGGCGGCGTGGCATGGGGCACGGCGCGCGTCACCATCGACAGTCGGGACGGCTGGGACCGACCGACGACCAGTCGACAGCTCTCCAGGCCGCGCAGCTAGAGCAGCGCGCCGGCGCCAAGGCGACCACGCGCACCGTGGGCACCGATCACCTCGACCACGCCGGCCTCGACGACGATGAGCCCTTCGAGTCGCTCGACCTCGGTCGGGCGATAGGTTTCGCCAAGCCCGATGGTGATGTCCTGCAGCACGAATCGCGGGGCGAGGTGCCGACCCCAGAACGACACCGGCCCTCGATTCGTGGCGACCACCTCATTGCTCCCGGCCGACGGTCGGCGCCAGCCCAAACGCAACGGCACAGCTCGGGGCTGAAGCTGGTGATCTCGGCGGCACGGTCGCCTTCCACACGCGGCACGTTGAGCCCCGTCAGCCGGAAGAGCGCCTCGCCGGGTCTGCGCAGGTAGGCGGCCGCAGCCGGCTGGCGGTTCGCCCGCAGGGACACGAGGCGGAACTCGCCAAGCGACCCGTCGAGGAGGCGGGCGTGGTGCGTGACGATTGCCTCGCGACCGTCGAACCAGAGCAGCACCGAGGCCAGGCTCGTCTCGAGCAGGTCGGCGGTCTCTTGCTCCGACCAGCCGAGCACGTCGCGCAACAGGAAGATCGCGCGCTGGCGTGGCGGCAGATGCTGCACGGCGGCGAGGTAGGCGAGCTCGATCGTCTCCCGCTCGACCGCAGCGCGTTCGGGTCCGTCCATCGAGGCCACTGCATCAACCAGCTCGTCTGGATACGGTTCGAGCCAGGGCAGCTCGGGCCGCCAGCCGGCGGCTCAACGTTGGCGCGAGGGGTGGGGCGACGCACGGGTGGCGAAGGAGTCGAACCGCCACATGCGTCACGCCCGAGGGAAGTTCGAACGAAGAACTTCTAGACCTGGTGCCCGGTGGGACAATCGCCACGTGGGCAACAAGGGCGACTACTGCGCGTACACGAAGGCCGTGGAGCACCTCGGCGATCGGTGGAGCCTGGTCATCCTCCGGGAGCTCACCCTCCACGGCACGCGCGGCTTCAACGCGCTCGCCGAGGGCATGCCCGGCATCAGCCGCTCCGTTCTCGCGGCGAGGCTCAGGAAACTGACAGACCTCGAGCTCATCACGCGGGATCGGTCCACTGGACGAGGGGTGCCGGGCTATCGGTTGACTCACGCCGGGCGCGAGTTAGAGCCAGTCCTCCGCGGCCTCTGGCAGTGGTCGCTGCGGTTTCTCCCCGAGAATCCGGCGATGGCCGAGCGCGATCCGGACATCGTTATCCCGTGGCTAGCGGAGCGCGTGGACCCCTGGTCGTTGCCTGATCGCGCGGTCGTCCTGGATCTCGAGGTGACTGGCACGGATGCCAAGCGATTCTGGCTCGTCCTCGAGCGGGGCAGCCCAGCGTCGGTGTGCATCGAGGACCCGGGCCTCGGGGGCGACCGGTACGTGTTCGTGGCGACAGACGTCCAAGCCCTCTATTCGATCGCGCGCGGCATCGGTGACTGGTCGGCCGCGATCTCGGAGGGTTCGGTCGAAGCTTTCGGGACGCCCGAGCTCGTCGCGGCGCTGCCGACGTGGTTCGTCAACGAGACGCGGGTCTCGACACCGTCGCGGGCGTCGACATCATCCGTCTCCTCGCGCACGACGCCTGCCCAGGCAGGGAGGAGACGACACCAGCCGTCGTCGGCAGATGGCCCGACTGCGGGCGGCAGGAGTCCCCTCCGGTCCGCCAACCTGGATCATCGACGTACTCGATCCGGAACACACGTCGAAGACGTCACCGAGTTGGCTCCGCGACGAGGGCGATGGTATCCATGACCGAGTTCGCAATCTCCGAGGCGGCCGAGCGCGTCGGATTCTCGCCGGCGACGCTGCGCTACTACGAGCAGATCGATCTGCTGCGACCAGCCCGATCCCCGAGCGGCTACCGGCGCTACTCGGTGCATGACCTCGAGCTCCTGCGCTTCATCGGACGCGCGAAGCGGCTGGGCATCTCGCTCGACGACATCCGCGACCTGGTCGCCGGCTGGCGCGCCGACGACTGCGGCAGGACTCGGGAGCAGCTGGCCTCCGCGATCACGGCTCGGCTCGACGCGGTGGAGGCGCTCATCGCGGAGCTCACCGCGTTTCGGGGCCAGCTGCAGGCCGTCCGCGACGAACTCAGGGCGCGCCAAACGTCAGGCCGCTGCGGGCCAGGCTGTGGCTGCGAGGTGGAAGTGACCGCGGTCGACCCACCGGCAGCTCGCGCGCTGGCCCTCGTCGCTCTTGTCGAAAGGGGCAGGTGCGTCCGCACGTCGCGAGCAGTGATCGCCCCAGCCCATCGCCGGATGCGGGCCGCCTCGTCTTTACCACGACCTCTTGACATTCGAGTCGACTTGAAGGTCTAGCGTCTAAATCGGTCGGCGCGATCGCACGCCTCGTCCTGTGCCCGCGGCGCAACCCGCGGTCGCCTGCTGCCGACTCGCGGACGCCAGAAGTGGGATCGCTCGGCCGCGTTCATGGGCGCAGCAATGGGAGGTACCCATGCGTCGGACACTGACGGTCATTGTCGCCAGCTGTGCGCCGCTCATGCTTGCCGCGGCCCCGGCCGCCGCCGCGAAACCGGCTGGGTCTTGATCTGCTCGGTGACGTCCTCGCACGCGTGAGCTCCAATGAGGAGGTAGCTCCATGCAGACTCGGACAACCCGATCCTCTGCCCGCCCGGTGGTCGTCTCGGCCGCCGAGCGCGAATCGCTCTCCGGACAGCAGACCGCGGGGATGCAGCGTCAGCAGGCGTTTGCCGGCGACGACCGCTGGGTCGGGTTCGTCACCTCCGACCCCGGCGCGTGGAGCGGCTGGCATCACCACGGCGAGACCGACACCTACTTCTACGTGATGCAGGGTGGCATCGAGTTCGAGTACGGCACCGACGGCGCCACGCTGGCCGTCGACGCCGGCGACTTCTGCCACGTGCCAAAGGGGCTCGTCCATCGCGAGCGCCCACGGCCGGGAGCGCGCGCCGAGCTCGTCCTGGTTCGCATCGGCAGCGGCCCGACCGTGGTAAACGTCCAGGAGACCACGTGAGCGAGCTGCCGCTGCTCCCCAGCCACGGTGGCGTGCTTCACGATGCGCGTCGGCAACGAGCTCGTCTTCGACAAGGCCGTCTCGCGGGTCCGGCAGGGGCGACTTGCTGAGCCTACGCAGCGTTGTTCGCTCTATTGCCGGGTCGAGGTCGCACTGGCCCGTGGCTGCCGACGAGGTTCACGCGTTGGTGCAGCGGCTCGCGGCCTTCATCAGCCCGCCGCCTTCTTGACGAGCGCGGTGATCCTTGCCTCGTCGGCACGGGTCATCTCCGGCAGGGCGTACATGACCGGCCACATCGAGCCCTCGTCAAGGTGGGCCTTGTCGCTGAAGCCCAGCACCGCGTAGCGCGCCTTGAACTTCGCGCGCTCCTGGAAGTAACAGACGAGCTGTCCATCCCGGTAGTAGGCCGGGCTCCCGTACCAGGTCCGGGACGAGAGCGCTGGCGCCGCGGCCTTGACGATCGCGTGGAGTCGCTCGGCTGTGGAGTGATCCGGCTCATCCAGCTGAGCGATCTTGGCCAGCACGTCAGCTTCAGCGTTCGCGTCGTCCTTCCTGCCGCGCCTGCCGGGGCGCGCGGAGCGGCTGCGCTCGCGGCGGTACTCCTGGATCGCAGCCCGCTCTTCGTCGGTCAGCGCCGGGTCCGCCTTGCGCGCGCCCGGACGCCTGGTGCTCGTCTTCTCGTGTGTCATGGTGCCTCCTCTGGGTAGTGGATCCCTCGTATCGCCTCAAGGGCAGCCTCGATGCCGGGCCTTCCTTCGACAACGATCAAGACGGGACCGGAGGCTGGCCCGTGACAGCTCGTCAGTTGGGCCGCAGTGGGACCACGCGCTCGTCGAGGTGGCGCAGCTTGTCCGGGTTGCTGATCGCCCGCACGGCGAGGATCTGCCCGTCGGCGATGTCGAGCGCGATGACGGCCACCGCGCGGCCCTCGGCATCGAGGAACACCACGCCCGGCTGGCCGTTGAGCTCGGCGAACCGCTGCTCGACCGCGCCGAGGGCGGCCGGCCGGTAGCCGCTGAAGATCCGCGTGACACTCTCGCGGCCGTGGATCGGTTCCGGGAAGGCCGGGCCCTGTCCGCCGCCATCGGTGTAGAGGACGACCTCGGTCGCCAGCAGGTCCACAAGTCCGTCCGTGCTTCCGGCACCAACCGCCTCGAAGAACCGCCGGGCCAGCGTCTCGCGGCGCTCGCGGGAGGCCTCGAACCGCGGCCTCTCGTCCCGGATGTGCCGCCGGGCGCGCACCGCGATCTGGCGGCAGTTGGCCTCGGACTTGCCAACGATGTCCGCGATCTCGTCGAATCCGAACTCGAACACGTCGCGAAGCAGGAACACCGCCCGCTCGACGGGGCTGAGGCGCTCGAGCAGGACCAGGAACGCCATCGAGAGCGCCTCCGCGATCTCGACGTACCGGGCCGCGTCCGGCGCCGGATCGGTCAGGAGCGGCTCCGGGAGCCAGGTCCCGAAATAGGCCTCACGGCGGACTCGTGCCGATCGGACGTGGTCGATCGCGAGGCGGGTGACGACGGTCGAGAGCCAGGCCCTCGGGGACTCGATCTGAGTGCCGATGGCGACTTCGCGATGGAACCGCAGGAACGCCTCCTGGACGATGTCCTCGGCTGCGCCGACCGCGCCCACCATCTCGTAGGCGATCGAGATGAGCAACGGCCGCAGTGTGAGGTAAACGCCGTCGGGCTCGTTGGGGTCTGCCGGCAAGTGGCCCACGCTCATGTGCGGAACGACGGTAGCACCCGGTCAGCAGCAGGAAGTGCCCGGTCTTCGTGTGATGGGCCATCAGCGCCGATGCGGTCAGGCGCTCGCGCTTGTGTCCAGGCGAATGCCAAGGGCTCGGCGATCGCCGGCCCGCCGTGAGCAATTCACTGCCGTCCTGAAGGCTTGGGCCCCACGACGTGGACCTCAACGTCCGGAAGGCGCTCGATCAAGCGATCGACGAGGGGACGCTCGAGCACTCGCTTGAGGCCTGCCGTTTCCCGATGCGGCAGCACGAGGTACGTGGCTTGCCACCCCCGAACGGCCTCAACCAGCCCGGACAGGAGGTCCTTTGCCTCGAGGCGCATCACGTCCGCGCCAAGATCCACTGCGTCGTCGATCGCCTCCTGAAGATTGCGATTGCGATCGAACGTCTGGCGCTCCGCCCGGGGCACCTCGATGGCGACGGCAACGAGGGCGGCGTGGAGCGCTCCAGCCAGCCGGGCGCCGCGACGAACCGCCCGCAGTGAGGCCGGGCTGCCATCGACCAGGACCAGCACCCGTTCGGTCACGAGCGGCAGCTGCTGCCCGGCGTTCGTGTCCTCGAGCTGGCCCTCGACGCGCTGGGCGACGAGGCGCAGGGCCAGCTCGCGCAATGCGGTCAGGTTGGGCTCGGTGAAGAACTTCTCGAGCGCGACCTGCGCTCGTTCGGGTGGGTAGATGTTGCCGTGCTTCATGCGCTGCCGGAGCGCGTGCGGACTCATGTCGACGAGCTCGATCTCGTCGGCACCGAGCAGCACTTCGTCGGGCAGGCGCTCGTTGACCGGGGCGCCGGTGATCGTGGCCACCGCGTCGGCGGCGCTCTCGAGATGCTGGACGTTCATCGTGCTGACGACGTGGATCCCGGCGTCGCGGATCGCTTCCACGTCCTCCCAGCGCTTGGCCCGGGGCGAGCCCGGGATGTTCGTATGCGCCAGCTCGTCAATGAGGGCGACCGTCGGGTGACGCTCGATCACTGCCTCGGTGTTCATCTCCTCGACGACCACGCCGCGGTACTCGATCCGGCGCCTCGGCACCATCTCGAGGCCATCGAGCAGCGCGGCAACGACGCTCCGGCCGTGGGTCTCGACGAAGCCCGCGACGAGGTCCGTCCCCCGAGCGACGCGGCGGTGGCCCTCATCGAGCATCTTGTAGGTCTTGCCGACCCCAGGCGCCATGCCGACGTAGATACGGAGCCGACCCCGGGCACCCGCGGCTGTCCCCTCGTCCGCGCGAATGCGCGCGAGCATCTCGTCCGCCGTCGGGCGGACGTCGAAGGCGTCGCGCTCCTGATCCGATGACTCGCCGATCGTCATTTGAGGAGACCGTCGAGGTCGAGGTTCAGCTCCAGCACGTTGACGCGCGCCTGGCCAATGAAGCCGAGGAACGGCGCCTCGGTGTGACGGGCGACCGTGGCCCGAACCTCATCTTGGCTCAGGCCGCGGGCCGCGGCGACCCGTGCGAGCTGGTACTCGGCCGCAGCGGGGCTGATGTCGGGGTCAAGGCCCGAGGCCGACGTGGTCACGAGGTCCACGGGCACCGGTCCGCTGCCGTTGGCCGCGCGTACGCGGTCGACCTCGGCCGCGATCCGGTCGATGAGGTCCTGGCTCGTCGGGCCGAGGTTCGTACCGGCGGAGTTGCTCGCGTCGTAGCCGCAGGGGTTCTCGTCTGACGCTCCGGCGGCCGACGGCCGGCCCCAGAAGTACTTGTCCTCGTCGAAGCACTGGCCGATGAGGCTGGAACCGACGGCCTTGCCGTCCACCACGATCACCGAACCGTTTGCCTGGCTCGGGAAGACGACCTGCGCGATGGCCGTGACGACGGCCGGGTAGGCGAAACCGGTGATGAGAGTCATCACGACGAGCAGGGAGATCGCCGGCCAGAGCACGCGGCGCAGAAACACGGTCATCGGAGACTCCTACGCCAGGTGGAGGGCCGACACGACGAGATCGACCGCCTTGATTCCGAGGAACGGGGCGGCGATCCCGCCGAGGCCGTAGATGAGGAGATTGCGCTGCAACAGCTCACTGGCCGGGGCCGCGCGGAACGCGACGCCGCGCAGGGCGAGCGGGATGAGGGCGACGATGATGAGGGCGTTGAAGATCACCGCTGACAGGATCGCGCTCTGCGGCGTCGCGAGGCCCATGAGGTTGAGGGCGTTGAGTTCCGGGTAGACGCTGACGAACATCGCCGGCACGATCGCGAAGTATTTCGCCAGGTCATTGGCGATTGAGAACGTCGTGATCGAACCGCGCGTGATCAGCAGCTGCTTCCCGATCGCGATGACCTCGAGCAGCTTGGTCGGGTCGGAGTCGAGGTCGACCATGTTGGCCGCCTCCTTGCACGCCGATGTGCCGCTGTTCATGGCCAGCCCGACGTCCGCCTGGGCGACGGCCGGCGCGTCGTTCGTACCGTCGCCGGTCATGGCCACGAGGTGGCCCTCGGCCTGCTGAGCCCGGATGAACGCGATCTTGTCCTCGGGCTTCGCCTCGGCGATGAAGTCGTCGACGCCGGCCTCGCGAGCGATGGTCGCCGCGGTGCGCGGGTTGTCGCCCGTGATCATCACCGTCCGGATGCCCATCCGCCGGAACTCGGCGAAGCGCTCGACGAGGCCCTCCTTGACGGTGTCCTTCAGCTCGATGAGGCCGAGGACACGGCCGTCGGCACGAAAGGCGAGCGGGGTCGCGCCAGCGTCGGCAATCCGATCGGTCTCGGCCAGGAGCTCCGGCGGCATCGTGCCGTCGAGGTCGCGGCCGATGGCGTCGACAGCGCCCTTGAGGATCGTCTTGCCGTCGGCGGTGCGGACGCCACTCGTTCGGGTCTCGGCGCTGAACGGCAGCTCCTCGGCGATACGCGCGGTGAGGGTCGCGAAGCCCGCCTCGTCGTCGGTGCCGCCAGGGCGGCCAAGCTCGACCAGCTGCCGCCGGGCGAGCTCGACGATCGAGCGCCCCTCAGGCGTTTCGTCCTTGATCGAGGCAACAAGCGCTGCGGTCACGGCGTCTGCCGGGAGGACGCCGGGGGCCGGCCTGATCGACGCGGCGAGGCGGTTGCCGTGGGTGATGGTGCCGGTCTTGTCCAGTAGGACGACGTCCACGTCGCCCGACGCCTCGACCGCTCGGCCGGACATCGCGAGGACGTTGAAGCGGGCCACGCGGTCCATGCCGGCGATGCCGATTGCCGACAGGAGCCCGCCAATCGTCGTCGGGATGAGGCACACGAGGAGCGCGACGAGGGCAACCGTGTCGATCGTCGCGCCGGCGTACAAGCCGAATGGCCGCAGCGTCACGGTCGCCATGAGAAACACGATCGTGAGGCCGGAGAGCAGGATGGCGAGCGCGACCTCGTTCGGCGTCCGCTGACGCCGAGCGCCCTCCACGAGGGAGATCATCCGGTCGAGGAACGTCTCGCCCGGGTCGGTCGTGACGCGGATCACCAGGCGGTCGCTGACGAGCGTCGTTCCGCCCGTCACCGAGCTGCGGATGTCGGTGCCGGGCTCCTTCAGCACCGGCGCCGACTCGCCGGTGATCGCCGCCTCATTGACGAAGCCGACGCCCTCGATGACGTCGCCGTCCCCGGCGATGATCTCGCCATCCTCGACGATGATGACATCGCCCTTCCGGAGCTCGGAGGAGCCAACCAACTCGAGGGTCCCGTCGGCGAGGCGCCGGCGGGCGCGGGTCTCGGAGCGGGTCCGGCGGAGCGTCGCCGCCTGGGCACGGCCGCGCGCCTCGGCGACGGCCTCCGCATAGGTTGCGAACAAGACGGTAAACCACAGCCAGATTGCGATCTGGAGTTGGAACCCTCCACCTGCGGCCGTCGGTGCGGCCTGGAGCCCGGTGGCGTTGGCCAGCCAGATGAGCGTCACGAGGGCCGCCGTGATCTCGACCACGAACATCACCGGGTTCTTGATCAGAAGGCGTGGGTCGAGCTTGCGGAACGCGTGCGGGATGGCCGCCCGCAGGAGCTCCGGATCGAAGATCCCGCGTGGCCGCGGCGGCTCCGCTCCCGGCGTCGGCTTGACTCCGCGCAAGGTCACGAAGCGCTGGAAGCGGCGCGTGCCACGCCGGAGGTCGATAGCCATGAGCGAACGGGTCAGGCTCATCGGATCAGAACACCTTTCCGACGTTCTGGAGGAGCTGCTCGACAATCGGGCCAAGGGCGAGTGCCGGGAAGAACGTCAGGGCGCCGACGATGATCACGACGCCGATCAGGAGGACCGTCCAGAGCACGCCCGTCGTCGGGAAGGTACCGAGCGAGGGCGCGACTCGGCGCTTGGCCGCCATCGACCCGGCGAGGGCCAGGATCGGCACGATCATCCCGTACCGCCCGATGAGCATCGCGAGGCCACCGGTGACGTTGTAGAAGGGCGTGTTGCCGGTCAGCCCGGCGGCCGCCGAGCCGTTGTTGCCCGTCTGGCTCGAGAACGCGTAGAGGATCTCGGAGAAGCCGTGCGGGCCTTTGTTGAGCGGGCCGGCGAGGCCCTCCGGCAGGACGGACGCGAGGGCGGTGAAGCCGAGGATGCTCGCCCCGAGCACGAGGGCGGTGATCATCGCCATCTTGATCTCGTACGCCTCGACCTTCTTGCCGAGGTACTCGGGCGTTCGACCGACCATGAGCCCGGCGATGAAGACGGCGAGGATGGCGCCGATGATGAGCATCCCGTACAGGCCGGCGCCAACCCCGCCCGGCGTCACCTCGCCCAGCTCCATGTTGAACAGCGGGACGAGCTCGGACGTCGGCTGCAGCGAGTCGTGCCAGGCATTGATGGAGCCATTGCTGGTCCCGGTCGTGGCCGCCGCCCAGAGGCCCCCGAGGGCCGCACCGGTGCGGACCTCCTTGCCCTCCATGTTGCCGACGCCCGCCTGCGCCACATCGGCCGGGAAGAGTGGGTTGCCCTGGTATTCGACGTGCATGACGAGGACCGCCCCGGCCAGCAGGATGACCGCCATCGCCCCGAAGATCGTCCAGCCCTGGCGCTGGTTGCCCGCGTACTTTCCGAACGTGTAGGTCAGGGCGAAGGCGATGAACAGGATGGCGAAGAGCTCCAGCCAATCGGACACGGGCGTCGGGTTCTCGAACGGGTGGGCCGAGTTGGCGTTGAAGAACCCTCCGCCGTTGGATCCCATCTGCTTGATCCAGATCTGCGACGCGACCGGACCGAGGGCGATGGTCTGCTGAGCGCCCTGGAGGGTCGTGACGGTCTGCGGGCCGTTCCAGGTCTGGGGCGAGCCCTGCCAGACGAGGACCAAGGCGCCGACGATCGAGAGTGGCAGGAGGACGTACAGGACGCCCCGCGTCAGGTCGACCCAGAAGTTGCCGAGCAACTTCGTGCTGCGGCGGGTCAGTCCCCGGACCAGGGCGATGGCGACGGCGATGCCGACCGCGGCCGAGGTGAAGTTGCGGACGGCGAGCATCCCCTGCTGCGAGAGGTAGCTGGCCGACACCTCGCCAGCGTAGTTCTGCCAGTTTGTGTTGGTCGTGAAGCTGATCGACGTGTTGAACGCCAGGTCGGGTGACATCGGTGCGATGGCGGCCGGGTTGAGCGGCAGCACGTCCTGCAGGCGGAGGATCGCGTAGCCGGTCAGAAACGAGATCAGGTCGAAGACGAGGAGGGCGATCAGGTAGCCCTTCCAGTCGTGCTCGGCCAGCGGGTCGACCCCCGCGATTCGATAGATCAACCGTTCGACCGGGGCGAGCACGGGGCTCAGGATCGTCCGCTCGCCCTCGAAGACCCGGTACATGTACCGGCCGAGCGGGGGCGTACCGAGGGCGACCGCGATCGCAATGGTCGCCAGGAACAGCGCGTCGTTGAGGGCCACGCTCAGAAGTCCTCAGGCCGCAGCAGCGCCCACAGGAGGTAGACAAAGCCGAAAGCGGCCGTCAGGCCGGCGACAATGTCGAGGAAGATTCATCCGCGTACCCGGTCGCACAGCCAGAGGTAGCCGGCAGTGACGATCACGGCGACGGTCGTGATCAGCAGGATCTGCAGGTCGTTCATCACGGTTCGGGTGCTGCCTCCCTGGATTCGAGCAGCCGCTCGACCGTCGCGACGAGGGTCTCGAGCGGGAAGGGCTTCGGCAGAAAGCCGGCGCAACCGAACTCGGCCAGGCGCTTGGGGCTCACCGTCGTCGCACTGGTGATCACCACGGGGGGCGATCCGGCATCGGCGAGGGCGTTGCCTCGGAGAAGGTCCCAGCCGGTGTCGCCGGGCAAGTTGAGGTCGAGCAGAACGAGCGCCGGCCGGAGGCCCTCGAGGAGGAGGCACTCGGCATCCTCGGCCGAAGTGACCTCCTCGACGGCGAAGCCCTCCTCGCGGAGGTGGCGGCTAACGATCCGGCGGAGGCTCTCGTCGTCCTCGACGAGGAGAACCGCTACGGGGCGCTCGGTCATTCGGCGTCAGGCTCGAGTCCCGCAATCCGCTCGACGGCGATGTCGAGGCCCGCCTCGTCCGAGCGCCACAGCGGCACGATGCGGACGCCTGCCTGCAGCGCCATCTGCCGGGCCTGCCCGAGGAGCTGCTCACCCAACCGGAGGCCGACGAGGGACACCCGAGGCGCTCCGCCAGAAGCGACCATGCCGATGGCGGATCGAACCAGATCCAGCTCGTGCTCGATCCCGCGGATAGCCGGATCGGTCGTGTCAGACGCTGCATCCATGGCTGAAGCGTGCCAAGCCCGTCCAAGAGGAAAGCAGGTGCTCGCCCATTCGCGGGCCTTGAATCCGTCTTGCGACGACCGGCTCAGCCAGCGGAGGGCGGGCTCGGACGCTCCCGAATTCGGTACCCCACGCCGACCTCGGTGATGATGAGGTCCTGGAGCAGGCCCGTCGCATCGGCCGCAGCGAGCTTGCGGCGGAGCCGGCTGACGTGGACGTGGACATAGCTGTCCTCGCCTTGGTACGCCTCGCCCCACACGGCCCGGAGGAGTCGGCCCTTCGTCACGAGCCGTCCCGCGTGGACCAGCAGTACCCGGAGGATCTCGAATTCGCGCGGCGTGAGATCGACCGGCTCGCCGGCGACGCGGACGAGGTGGCGCGCAGGGTCGAGCTCAAGCGGACCCGCGACCATGACGCCCTGCCGATCGGCGGCTGGCCCGGCGGCGTGGCGGAGCGCGACCCGCAGCCTGGCGCTCAGCTCGTCGATGCCGAACGGCTTGGTGACGTAGTCGTCGGCGCCGTGGTCGAGCGCCTCGACCTTCTCCCGCTCCTCGTAGCGCCCAGACAGGATCACGATCGGGGTCGCCGCTTCGCGGCGGATGCGCCGGATCACGGCGATGCCCTCCATGTCGGGTAGGCCGAGGTCGAGCAGGACGAGGTCCGGTCGGCGCGCCTCCCAGCGCGCAAGCGCGGAACGGCCGTCGGCGGCCTCGTCGACCTCAAACCCGCGATGTCCGAGCTCGCGGGCAACGACCCGACGCGTCGCCGCGTCATCCTCGACGATGAGCACGCGAGGATTGCTCGCCGGTCCGCCGCCGCGATTCACCCGGTCGCCTCGAGCGCGGGCTCCGCGGGGACGTGCGCGACCGGAAGGTCGATATCGATCGCCAAACCGCCGAGGGCGCTCTTGCGGGCGGCGACGCGGCCACCCATCGCCTCCATCAGGCCGCGGACGACGGCCAGGCCGATCCCGGTGCCGGCACGCGAACGGGCCGGCCTCTCCGGGACACGGTAGAACTTGTCGAACAGCCGCGTCAGGGACGCGGCCGGCACGCCTTCGCCGGCATCCTCGAGCGTGAGCCGGACCCAGTCGCCATCGAGATCGGTGGCACCGATCCGAAGCGGGGTGTCCGGTTCCGCGTACTTGATCGCGTTCTCGATGACATTCGTCAGGGCCTCATCGAGGAAGACCGGATCGACGATCACGGGCGAGACGTGGAGGGCGACCTCGAGCGGGCGTCCCGCCAAACGGGAGCGGAGGCGGTCAAGCGTGGCGCCAACGAGGGTGTCGAGCTCGAACACGTCTCGCTCGGCCCGAAGGGCGCCGGCCTCGATCCGGCTCAGATCGAGCAGATTGGTGACGAGGCGGTTCAGGTAGTCGACCTCGCGATCGATTGTCTCAGCTGTCTCCGCGAGGTCGTCCTGGGACGGGGTCCTCCCAGGCCGGAGGGTCCCGCCAGCCGCTCGGATCGTCGCGAGGGGCGTCCGCAGATCGTGCGACACCGACTGGAGCAGCGCCGACTTGAGCGCGTCGCTCTGGCGTGCGATCTCTGCGGCCTGGGATTCCGCGGCGAGTCGGTCGTGGGCCAGCGCCTGACTGAGCTGGTCCGCAGCGGCCGCCAGCAACCTGGTCTCGGTTCGATCCGGGTCGGCCTCCTCACGGACACGAAGCGCCCAGACCGAGCCGAAGTTGGTGCCCCCCGCCTCGATCCGGACCCGGTATCCCTCCATGCCGCTGCCCGCCCGGGAGCGCTGTGACGGCCGGTGGACGCGGAGCCACTTGGCCGGCGTATCGCCGGGCATGCGCTGCAGGACACGCACCAGGCCGGGGACAGCGGCGCGTGACCCGTCCTCGGTGTCAGCTGCGACGCGCTCGGTGGCGTCATCCACGCCGAGGGCGATCCAGACTCGCATCATTCGCGTTTCCGACCCGAGGATGTCGACGATCTCGGGCAGAACCGCGAGCGTCGAGACTCGGGTTGCGAGCGCCCGGCTCAGCCTGAACAGGGCGTACGCCTCGCGTTCGCGCGAACGGGCAATCTCCGTCCGCGAGCGCTCCAGCGCCACGAGCTGCCCGACCACGACGCCGACGAAGAGCACGAGGATGACGCTCAGCCAGACGCCCGGTTGGTCGATCGTGAAGGTGTGACGCGGCGCGGTGTAGAGGTAGTCGTAGAGGAGGAATGAGGCGATGGAGGCAACGATCGCCCCCGGCGTGCCGGCCGCGAACGCGGTCAGGACGACCGCGACGAGGTACACGGCCGACGGGTTCGGCACGCCGAGGACGTCCTGGAGATACCCGACGGCCAGGGTCGCCGCCGCGAGCGACGGGATGGCCACGGCGAGTACGAGCTCGATTTGACGACGGTTGATCCGATGCACGACGAGATCGTAGGCGATCGGATCGGCCGTCTTGGAGGGCCGGCAGTCCCTGGCGGTCCCGATTTACAAGTGGGCGCGGTGCGGGCAGAGCCGCTGCCCTTCCGCCCGTTAACGAGTTGGCCGTCGTGTCCGCGCTGCGGGCCGGAGCCGGCCACTGCGCAGGAGCGGTCGTTTGGGGTCGATCATGTGATGTCGGCTTCAAGGACGTCAGCCAACCGGTCCGCGTGAGGCAGCTGACCGGCGCCTGCGTCAGCCGAGCGCGACGCGGTCACGAGAGGGCCAGCGATTTCGCCAGGTCGACCGTTTCGGGTGCCGGATCGACGCCGAGTTCGCCATCCGGGGAGCTCGCACGCCCGAGCACCGTCCCCTAGCGCGGCACGCGTTCGTCGTCGAGCCGTCCCAGGATCCGGGCTGCGATCTCGTCCTCGACGACCGTATCCGGGTCGCGCAGGCCGCCGAGGCTCGCGCGGACCCCGACGAGACTGGCATACAGTGGCGGACAGGTCGGGCACGACTCGAGGTGCTCCTCGACCGTCGCCCTCGTGGCCTCGTCGAGCTCCCCGTCGAGATAGGCCGACACATGACGCCGGGCGCGCCAGCAATGCATCGGTTGAGCGAGGCTGGCCTGACGCCGGGCGTTGTCCTCGGCAAGAGCGCTCACGAGCATCATCCTTCCGCGGCGGAGCCGTTGCTTGGCGGCCGGCAAGCCGATGTTCATCGCCGATGCGATCTCCGAGGCAGTCCAATCCAAGGCGTCGTGGAGCACGACGGGCAGGCGATAGATGACCGGCAGGCGTGCGAGCCCATCCTCGAGCTCGTCGCGCAACTCGGCCCGCTCGAGGACCCGATCCGGCATCACCGTGTACGAGTCGTCTCGCCAGTCGGCCTCGACCGCGTCGATGTCGAGCTCATCGTGATGGCTGCGCGAGCGGTCGATGATCCGGTTGACGAGGCTGCGCCGCAGCCAGGCGGGCAGCGCCGCCGCCTCTCGCAGCTGGTCCCGTCGTCGCCAAGCGCGGACGATCGTCTCCTGGGCGCAGTCCTCGGCGACGTCGGCGTCGCTCAGCAGGCGGGTTGCCAGGCGCACGAGGCGCGGCAGCTCCTCGGCCAGGCGAGCGGCGAAGGCGTCGCCCTCGTCCGCTCGCCCGCCGTCTGTCGCCGGCATCGGCCTGTTGGTCATGGACGCAGGATGCCTCACGCCCGCGCGTGCCTGCCGAGCGAGAACCGATTGCCGGCCGTCGAGATGCCCAACACGAAGTAGAGCGGGCAGAACCCGATCGCGCCGGTCACGAGCGCGATGGCCGCGACGGCCCACAGGACCGCCACGAGCGCCCCGGCGACAGCGCCGCCGAGCGCGACTGCGCCCAGTCCGATCCCCAACACGATCCTGATACCCCGATCGATCGATCCGACGTTCTGCGGGAGCTTCATCTCTCTGTCCTCGTTCCTGGTGGCTCGATTGGCCGCCTCTACTCAAGGGACGAGATGACCTCTCGAAAGGGATACATCCGGCCAGTCGTCCCGCCAGCCGACGCCACGCCGCAGGTTCCGGCCTGAACCGCGATGCGGGTGGTTGCCGATCGGAGCGACAATGCGCGGACCATGGACCAGCCCCATCCGAACGCCGCCCTGGGCTCCGAGCCGATCCGGACGATCGGCCGCAAGGAGCTGAAGGCGAAGCTCGACCGCGGCGACGACTTCAAGCTGATCATGGCCCTCAACCGCTGGGCGTTCGACGCCAAGCACATCCCGGGCTCGGTCCACTTCGACACGCCCGACGAGCTCTATGCCGCGGTCCGATCGGACGAGGAGGTCGTCGTCTACTGCTCGCACGTCGATTGCCTCTCGAGCGTCGCGCTGTACCGCGACCTCGTCCGCCGCGGCTATCGCAACGTCCGCCGCTACTCCGGCGGCCTGCTCGACTGGGAGGATGCCGGGCTCCCGCTCGAAGGCGAGTTCGTCACCGCATGAGCGCTCGGTCCGCGATCCCGGTGCCCTCCGATCACCTGTATACGGCAGAGATCGAGGCCGAGCGCGCCGGCTGGTACGAGGTCGCCGAACTCATCCGGCGGCTGACGCCGGAGGAGTGCCTCGTTCCGGGCTACTACAAGGATCCGGACTGGACCGTTCGCGACGTGGTCGCCCATCTCGGGACCTGGCTGGCCGAGGCCGGCGTCCAGTTCGAGCGGATGGTCGGCGGTACCTACGACGGCCACGATGTCGACATCGATGGGCTCAACGCGGAGTTCCTCGCGGCGATGGACGGCCAGCCCTGGACTGTCGCCTGGGTCCAGGCCAACGCCGGCCGTTCGCAGCTCCTCGCGGACTGGGTGCTGCTCGGCGCGCCGTCGGAGGAGGCGGCGTGGTGGATCCGGAAGTCCGGCTGCGATCACTATGAGGAGCACTTGCATCGCCTCCGCGAGTGGGTTGCTGAGCTCGTCGGCCGGCGCGACCCGTCCGTGGACGCCGATCCGGGCGGCGACGTCCAGCCGATCCCGGGGCGCTGACAGCCGTGCTCCGGATGGCCGTCGGCCACAGCGACGACATCGATGTGGCGTCCGCGCTCCAGGCCGTGCTCGCCCAGTGCCAGGCCGGGCTCGCCGGAGCGATTCCGACGGCTGGGCTGCTGATGAGCGCCTGGGGAACCGACCACCAGGCCGTCATCGACGCGATCCGGGCGCGCTACCCGGCCATCGAGCTGGCCGGCTCGAGCAGCGCCGGCGAGATGTCGTCGGTCCTTGGCTTCCGCGAGGACTCGGTCGCGCTCACGCTGTTCGCCTCGGACACGATCGACATCGTCGCCGGGCTCGGCCGCGACCTCTCGGGCGACTGCCAGGCGGCCGCCGACCAAGCCGTGGCCGAGGCCCTCGCGAAGACGACCCTCCCGCCGCGGCTGTGCGTCGCGACGTCGACGATCGGCGACGTGGAGGCGGGGATCATTCTCGGGGCTCTGCGCAATGCCCTCGGCCCCGGCGTCCCGATCGTCGGCGGCGGGGCAGCACCGCGCGACCCTGGTGCCGCGCCCGACGGCTCCGGACGCGAGATCGGCGGCGACGTCCTCGCGGGAGATGCCCTCGCGATCCTGCTGTTCGCCGGCCCCGTCGCGTTCTCGATCGGCGTCGACACCGGCTGGCGCCGCGTCGGCCCGCGGGCGACGGTCACCGGAACGTCCGATGCCGCCGGCGTGCTCGAGATCGACGGCCGCCCTGCGCTCGAGTTCTACGAGCGCTTCCTCGGCGTCGGCGGGCCCGCGGTCGCGAACCCGCTCGCGGTCTTCGACGAGCCCGGCTCTGACCGCTTCTACCTCCGAACGCCGGTCACCTACGACCGCGAGCAGGGCTCGATCGCGTTCTTCGGCGCCGTCCCGGACGGCGCCACGATCCAGCTGACGATGGCCGGCATCGACGAGATCTTCGCGGGGGCGAAGGCCTCGATCGCCGACGCCGTTGCGGCGTTCCCCGCGGGCGCCGGGCCGGACGGGGCGCTCCTGTTCTCGTGCGCGACACGCAAGTTCCTGCTCGGGACGCGGGCAGGCCGCGAGATCGAGCTCGTCCGTGCCGTCCTCGGCGAGGCGATGCCGATCGGCGGCTTCTACTGTCTAGGCGAAATGGCGCCCTCGGCAACGGTCGATCTGACGCGCTTCCACAACGCGACGCTGGTCTCGGTCCTGCTTGGGTCCGCAGCGGCGGACGCGGCGACGCCGCTTTGACGACAGATGGACCGGACCCGGAGCCGGGCCCGCGCTCGTACGATGAGCTCGAAAAGGAGAACCGCGGCCTCACCCGGCGGCTCGAGCGGCTCGCGGGCAACGTTCGCCGGCTCGAGCAGTTCCAGGATTCGAACACGACGCTCATGTCGCGGCTGCTCACGGAGCTCGAGGAGGAGCGCGCGCGCTCGGAGCGGCTGCTGCTCAACGTCCTGCCGCAGCGGATCGTCGACCGCCTGGCCGCGGGCGAGACCCTGATCGCGGATCGTCACGACGCGGTCGCGGTCCTGTTCTGCGACATCGTCGGGTTCACGGAGACGTCCGCCCGCCTCGCTCCGGCCGACCTGATCGCGGAGCTCAACGGGCTCTACTCGGGGTTCGACGCGATCTGCGAGATGACAGGCATCGAAAAGATCAAGACCGTCGGCGACGCCTACCTCGCCATCGGCGGCCTCGACGGCGGAGCCGAGCCCGCCACGGCCGTCGCGGAGACTGCGCTCCGGATGATCGAGCAGGTCGAGGCGCGGGCGGGGATCGGCGCCGACTGGCGCGTCCGGATCGGGCTCCACACGGGGCCGGTGGTCGCCGGCGTGATCGGCACGACAAAGTTCGCCTACGATGTCTGGGGCGACACCGTCAACGTGGCGGCGCGGCTGGAGGCGGCGTCCGAGCCGAATCGGATCCACGTCTCGGGGACGCTAGCGGCGAAGCTTGGCGACGGCTTCCGGATGCTCCCGCGCGGCACCGTCGAGCTGAAGGGCAAAGGGCTCGTCGAGACGTGCTTCCTGGTCGGCCCGCGCGAGAGTTGAGCGCGGACGAGCGGCTCGCGGCCGCGTCCTCAACGCCGACCGTCAGGTCGGGGCGCCGTCGGCCATGCGCTCTTCGGGGCCCTTGTCGCCGGCTCCGCTGGCTTCGTGGCCGGCATGCACTGTCGCTTGCCCGCCCGGGCAGTCGCGGACATCGCCCAGCTGCGGCAGCCATGCCCGCCGGAGTGAGCTGGTAGCGTCGGCGCCGTGGCGACCGATGGGCGCCGGCTCCTCCCACCAGCTGCCCAGGTAGCCGACGCGCTCGCGGCTGGGCTGTCGCGAGCGCGATACAGGCCGCCGCAACTGACCGTGGGCAACCGCTCGGGGCCGCCAGCGAGCTCCGCCGCGAGTTGGTAGCCGTGGAAGGCCGGCGTGCCGGCCACCATCAGGCGACACGTCACCACGAGGATGCGCGCCTCGAGCCTGGAGAGGCGGGGCGAATGTACCTCGGGCAATGCGGGGTCCTACGCCGACCTTGAAGTCGGGACGCTCGACAGCCAGCCGGCGAGCTCCTCGACCACGGCCGGATCAACGTGCTTCCCGCCCTGCATCAGGTCTTGCGGCGTAGAGAGACCACTCCCCGTGAAGAAGAAGTGGTCGTCATCGGGGTGGATCCTGATGGTTACGCCGGGGCGGTCGGCCAGCGCGGCCTGCCAGCGCGACAGGTCGTCGTCGACGGTGGCCTGGTAGTCGCGGCCGTCCTGGATCACGAGGATCGGCTTGTTGAGGGCGGCCACTGCGGCCGGGCCGTCGTAGCCGCGCAGGTCGAGCCAATACGGAGCTGGGGTGCCCAGCGGCAGATCGACGGCGGGAGTGGCCGGCGAGAGGTTCGGGCTATCCACCAACTGCGCCTGACGGGTCAGCGTCTCGATGGCGGACGCCGATCCAGCCGCCGTCGCCGGATCCAGCGAGGCGAGGTAGCGGATCTCCCGAACGATGACCCAGTGCAGCGGCGCCGCCCCGCCGGCCAGGATCACGAGGCCGGCGACCGCCGGCTCGGCAGCCGCCACGCGAGGCGCGACGGTGCCCCAAGGCATGGCCGGCCACGAAGATGCGGGACGGATCGATCTCCGGATGCTGCCCCAGAAGGGCGATCGCGGCACGCGCCTGGGGCAGGTACTCGTCGGACAGCGTGAAACCCGCCATCGATTGCGCCTGCGCCGGACGCGCGTAGGTCAGCTTGTCGAAGCGCAGCACCGCGATTCCCCGGCTGGCCAGGCCCCAGGCGAGGTCCTTGAACGGCTTGCTCGGCCCAACGCTCTCATCACGGTCCGCCGGGCCCGAGCCCGCCAGCAGCACCACGGCGGAGAGCGCCTGCCTCGCTCTCGGGAGGCTAGCGTTCCCGGCACGGCCAGATCCCCCGGACCGACCTGGACGTCCTGCTCCTCGAAGCGCGAGGGATCGGCGTAGGCGGGCGGCTCCCATGCCGGTACCGGCGCGACGGCCTCCGGCGGGGCGAGCTGGAGGCCGGTCAGCGCGCCACTGGCAGTCACCGTGGCGACGAATGTCAGCGCACCGCGCTCGCACCGGACCGGAACCTTGACCACGGTCAGACCAGGGGCGGGCCCACCATCTGCGACTGGCATCGCACGCTCAACTCCTGTCGGGCGCGCTAAGACAACCTTGGTGGGCAGCGCCAGCGCCGATCCGTGCGCGTAGCCGCTACGTCGCCACCGCCGAGGCTTCGTCGCAAATCGTCAGCCCCATCGTTGCTGCGATGTGCGGTCCATCAAGAGTCGGCCCGAAGAGCGTCGCCGAAGCCTGGGTGTGCTGCCAGAGCGGCCCGAGGAAATAGAGCCCGGCGTTCAGGTCACGTGCGCGAGCCGCGGCTCGGCGACGGCCGGCTGCGTTGCCGTTCGCAACCACTCGATGCCGAGCGCGACCAGCCAGACGACGACCAGCAGCAGGTTGAGCTCGTCGGGGAGCCCGACCGAGGCCGCAGAGGCCAGGAACAAGAAGCCAAGCAGTCCGTTGAATGCGGCGAAAGCGCCCAGCCGGCGATGGCCATCCCACATCAGGCTGCCGAGCAGAATCAACGTGGCGTAGAAGACGACGTTGCCGACCGTGCGGAGCGCCTCCGTTTGGCTGGCATCACCGGCAAAGAGCAGGCCCATGGCCACTACCGCCGAGAGACGACCCGCCAATGCCCACGGGCCGGCGGAAACGGCAGAGAAGGCGTAGAGCAAGACGAGCGCCATGCCCAGCTCGGCAGCCGTGCCGGCAATCGCGAGCAAGGCGGGCGAGGCGCCCCTTCCCTGGTCGATCGACGCCAGTAGCATGCCCAGCACGAACAAGGCGACGGCCGTGACCCAGGCCACGCAGGCGGCTATCCTCTGAAGCATCGCCAATCTCCTGTTGCGTCATTCATTCACTATAGTGAGCCATATCGAAATGACGAATGTCAAGCGACGTGCCTACTCCTCACCGCTGCGCGCCCGGCGGGCCGAGGAGACGCGCCAGTCAATCACCGCCGCAGCCCGCCGGCTCCTCGAGGAGCGCGGGCCTGCGAGCGTCACAATCGACGACATCGCGCGCGCGGCAGGGGTGGCCTCGGCCACCGTCTACGCAACCTTCGGGTCAAAGGTCGGCATCCTGCTCGCGATCCTCGACGAGTTCACCGCCGGGGCGGGCATCAGGGAACTGACGGCGCACCTGGCAAAGGCCACCGGCGATCCTGACCGGCAGCTCGCGCTGTACGTGCGCTTCGATCGCCGACTGTTCGATGCCGGACGTCAGATCATCGGCGTCGCACTCGGCCTGCGCGCTGCCGATCCCGACGTTGAAGCCTGGTTCAGCGAAGGCGAGCGGCGCCGACGTGCCAACCAGGCCGCGTTGGTCCACAGCTGGAGTCGGCTCGGCGTCCTTCGGCCGGACCTCGCCGAGCGACGTGCCGCGGACATTCTCTGGGCGCTGACGGGGCCCGCCGTACACCAGCTTTTCGTCGAGGAGTCCAACTGGGGATCGGTCGCCTACGAGCGATGGCTCTGCGGTTTGCTCGGGCGTGAGCTCTTCGGAACTCGGCAAGATGGCGAAGCACGCCCTGGCTGACGAGGAATGATTTCCTCCGGACGACGATCGAAGACAGCGCGCGTCGAAGCTTGCCGGGCTTGCGCACGGACCTTGAACCCGTCGCACGCCCGAGCGGTCCATCACCTGGCGGTCGACACAGGGCGGCCAGGCGGCCCTGGCGTTGCGATCGCTTCATCTGCGACCTACCGCCATTCCTGGGCCGGTGGATCCCATGACCGGCCTGCGACGCCGAGGTAGACCGGCTCGAGGAATGAGCGCATGGCCGACGCAGCCGCGGCCGGGGTCGGCTCAGCCAGATCCAGCTCGGCCCGCCACGTCTGGTACGGCCGAGTCCACGAGTCAGGGGGACATCGATGACCGGTGGCCAGGCGTGGGTCGCCCGGCGCTCGAACGTCGCGATGCACGCGATCGCCAGCGTGTCGGATCGGAACGTGAAGTGGTGCATGAACCAGACCAGGTCGACGAGGTCGCGAGCTCGGGTGTTCTCGACATCCCGAGGGAGGGTCAGGGCGTGGAGCTTCTCGGCGAAGTGCTGATTGACTGGATAGACGGGGAACCGTGACCGCCGGAAGCCGAGCCGCTCAACGACCGGATCGGAGAAGTAGGACTCGAACTCGCCGACGACGACGTCCGCGGCACTGACATCGACCTTGAAGCGGACCAGCTCGGTGCCCGCGAGGCGTGCGACGACGACGAACCGGAGGCCACCGCCGGGCGGACCTTCCAGCGGTGCCGGGGACGTCGCGACCTCATAGCTGAAGTCGTCGCCGAGATCGACCGCGAAGCCGGATGCGAGGAGCTCGGGGGCCGTCTCGATCGCTGCATCGATCTTGAGGTCGAGGTCCTCGGTGAACCGGGCGTCGTCAGGTCGCCGCAGCTGGTTCGCGTAGCCGCCCTTGACAACCCATTGTCCCGGCGCGGCCACCAGCAGGCGGGCGAGAAGGCGGTCGATCGCGACAACGAGGTGGATCCGGCGCGGGACGACGCCGGCCTCGCGAGCCGCGTTGGTCATGCGGACGAGCAGGCTGGCCCGTCGACCCGCCGGCGTCCCGCCCCTCGCCTTCGTCACAGCCCGGCGCCAGCGAACGGTGATGTCGCCGCAGCTCGACCAGGTCGTCCGGGGTGAGCATCGCCCGCGCTCGGGCATCGCGGGCAGCCGAGACCAGCTGATCGGGATCAGCGCCTTCGCGGGCGGCGTCCAGCAGGGCTCGACGCGCGGTGCTGACCCAGAGACCGTCCCGGAGGGTTCGGTCGATCATCGCACCGTGCCGCGAGCGATGGAGCGTGACGCCTGGACGCGACCTGAGTCGCGACGTCTCCGGGATGGTGAAGTGGATCGTCGACGGGATGATGTCCGTCAGCCCGAGCAGGGTCAGCGCTGTGTCGTGGCTGAACGTACCGAACGGGGCGAGGGCCTGCAGTGCGTAAAGCTCGTCGGACGGGTCGGGTGGCCAATGCGGCAGGCGATACAGGCCATGACCGATCCGCTCGGCGCGAGCCCTGCTGGGCGCGCCAGGTCAGCGCTCGCCGGCTGATGCCGTGCTCAGCCGCCTGCTCGGTCGTGAAGTAGCCGTGCTGGGCGGCCGCCGCCGCGAGGAGATCTTCCCATGACATGCGCCAATGTTACGTAATCCGTAACAATAAGGCAAGTGGCTCCGGCGGTAGGACTCGAACCTACGACCAAGCGGTTAACAGCCGCCCGCTCTACCACTGAGCTACGCCGGAGCGAGGGCCGTCGAGTGCGACGGCGGGGGCGGCACCGGGGCCGCGCCGGGCGACAGGATAGCACGCGACTTGGGCCCGACCGCACGGGGTTCGCCCTGGGACGCGGCCCTCCGAGCACGCTCGATGGCCGTCGCTGGACAATGGCGCCAGGACGATCGGGCGCAGCGGCAATGTCGTTCTCGCCGCGCCGGACAGACATGGCAGCGACGTGGTCGGTCGGGTCGAGCAGGCGTTGCACGGCCACCTCGGCCGGTCGATCTCGGTCGTCGTGCGCAGCGCTCCGGAAGTGGCCGCGATCATTGCCGGCAACCTTATCCCCGAAGCGCGCGAAGACGGTCGGGGCCTGCACGTCATGTTCCTCGCCGACGCGATCGCCGACCAGGAGCGCGCGGCGGTCGAGGCCATCGACGCCGGTCCGGACGTCGTGCGTGTGGGGCGGCACGAGATCTACGTCTGGTATCGCAATGGCATGTCCGGATCGACGACGGCCGAGCAGCTCGGGCACGTCCTCACGACGACCGTCACCGATCGGAACTGGAACACAGTGGTGAAGGTCCGAGACGCGTTGGGCTGACGGCGCTCGATGGGCCACGACGAGTGTCCGCCGGGGCGGCCGTCGCTATCCTTCGATCATGGCCCCATCCCAACTGCCGCGTCCGCTGATCGGGGTCGACGAGCTGGCGGCGGCGATCGACGACCCGCGCCTCCGGATCTGCGATGTGCGCTGGAAGCTGGGCGCACCCGACCACGGGCCCGCCGTCTTCGCGGCCGGGCACCTGCCGGGGGCGATCTTCGTCGATCTCGACCGGGACCTGAGTGACCTGGCGGGCCTCGGCGCGCCCGGCCGTCATCCCCTGCCCGATCCGGAGGCGTTCGCGCGGCGGATGGCGGAGCTCGGGATCGGTGACGACTCGTTCGTCGTCGCCTACGACGATGCCGGCGGAACGGTCGCGGCGCGACTGTGGTGGATGCTCGACAACCTCGGTCACGCGTCGTCGGCCGTCCTCGACGGTGGCATCGACGCCTGGCGCGCCGCCGGCCTGCCGCTGTCGACCGAGCCCGCTCGACATGCCCTGGCCGAGCTGCACCTCGCGCCGGATTGGACCTCGACGATCGAACGTGAGGCGCTGCGCTCGCGGCTCGACTCGGTCGTCCTGCTCGATGCTCGCACGCCGGAGCGCTATCGGGGCGAGACCGAACCGGTCGATCCGGTGCCGGGCCACATTCCCACGGCACACAACGCTCCGACGTCGATCAACCTCGAGGCCGGCCGATTTCTGCCCGGAGCCGCGCTGGCCGAGCGCTATCGAGGGCTCGTCGAGGCCGAGGGTCGAGACGTGGTCGTGTCGTGCGGTAGCGGCGTCAACGCCTGCCACACGGCGCTCGCCCTGCGCGTGGCGGGCCTTCCCGACGCGATCCTGTATCCGGGCTCGTACAGTGACTGGAGCCGCACTGGCTGGCCGGTAGTCGCAGGCCAGGAGCCGGGCCAATCCTCGGCCGCCCGATCGAAGACCTGACCCACCGCGAGCCTGCGGTCAGACAGGGATACGCGGCCAGGCGAGGTAGAATCCTGGCCCCGGGCCCCACGCGAACGGCCCCATCGGCGGGCCGGGAGCCCTCGAGGAGGTGCCATATGCAAGCCTTCGTCGTGGAGCTCCAGAATCAGCCCGGGGAGTTGGCCAAGACGCTATCGGCGCTTGTCGAGCATGGGATCAACGTGACCGGCGTCGCCGGGGTCGGCTCGGGCGACTGTGGCGCGGTCGCCTTCCTGACGAGCGACGACGCCGCCACGCGCATGGCGCTGACCGGGATCGGGGCCGCGTTCCACCAGGTCGACTGCGTGACGACGACGCTCGTCGACGAACCCGGATCGCTCGCGGCGGTCGCGGACCGCCTTGCCAGCGCGAAGATCAACGTGGAGCTCGTGACCCCGGTCGGGATGGATGGTGGCCGGGTTCGGATCGCCATCGGGGTCGACAACATGGCCGCCGCGGAGCGCGCGCTCGGCGGTTGAGCGTCCGCTCGACGGTTGAAGGCCCCTCGGCGGTTGAGCGAAGGCCGCTCGGCGGTTCAGCGAGGGCCCCTCGGCAGCGCTCGTGGGGCATCGCGGACATGAGGACGCCCCGGCCGCTCGGCCGGGGCGTCGCCCCGGCCGCTCGGCCGGGGCGTCGCCGATTCTGCGAGCCAGCCTCAGTGCAGCCAGATGGCAATGAGGTATTGCACGAGGGCCTGGCCCAGATTGCTCGCGTCGCCACCCTGGTCGCCCTGGTCGGTCTCCGGAGATTTGCTCGGCTCGGCGGATTTGCTCGGCTCCGCGCTCGCGCTTGGCTCGGCGCTCTCGCTTGGCTCGGGGCTGTCGCTGGGCTCCGGGCTCTCACTCGCCTCGGGGCTGTCGCTCGAAACGGCGTCCGTGCTCTGGGCGCTCGCGTCGCCGCCGACCACGACCTTGCCGAAGCCAGTGCCTGTCAGGGCCTGCCCGTCGACCATCGTCGTGGCGTCGATCGCGACCTGGCCGGCCGGCTCCGCGTCGGGAACCGTCGCGGTCCCGTGATAGGCGACACCCTTCGACTCGCCGTGGGTCGTCAGCGTGACGGGTGCGTCACCGCTCTGGAAGTGGACGATCGCATCGACCGATGGCGGACGGAGCGGACCGGGCGCCTTCACGAGCACGAGCACGGCCAGCGTTCCACCGGGATGGCTGGCATTGCCCTTGACGAACAGCGTCGCCGACGGGCTGACCGTCGGGGAGGCCGCGGGGCTCGCGGCAGGATCGAGGGTCTCGGTCGTCGTGTCGGCCTTCGTCCCGTGACCGCGAACCGGATGGGTCTTCGTCTTGGCGGCATGCGCCGCCGCGGCGCCGTGGCCGTGACCGGGATTCGCGGCCACGACCGTGCTAGCGAGCACGAGCGACGCCGCCAGGGCAGCGGCGAGGGCCAGCGATGGGGATCGCTTCATCAGTGTCCTTCCTCCTGCGTCAGGATCGACCCCCGGCGGTGACCGACGCGTGGCTCCGCCTGTTCGAGGCCGATCTGGCCGAACGGGTTTCATCGCGCCACGCCCGACCCCCGTGGTCGCGGCGACCCCGATCCAACCGCCCTGACGGTAGTGGCCTGACCGCCCCCAGCCCATCCCGACCCTCGTACGGTCCCGGTCGGGCCGATGGTGCCCCTAACGAGGCCGGGTCGACGTCCCCGCACCGGAGCCAACTAGTCCTAACGGCATTCGAGCTGGGCCCACGGGCCAGGTTGTCCTGGTCCGACGGTGGTGGCCGCCGGTGCGCGAGCGCCCCGCCGGTTTGCCCGTCACTGGCGTCGTTCCGTGCCGGGCACGGGCCGCCCGGCCCCGGCGCGACCCGCTCATCGCGGCGAGCCCCCAAGGCCCCGAGCCCAGCCCTCATGGCCCCGAGCCCAGCCCTCATGGCCCCGAGCCGTCAGCCGTCATGCGCCCGGCGACTCAACGGACCGGCCGAGGGCCATGTCATGCACCAGGCGGCTCAAATCGCCCTTGACCAACGCCGACCGAGTCCTCGGGTGCATCAAGTGGCCGACGGACGGTCCGTTCATTCGCCCCGCGACTCAGGCGGCGCCGTGGGCATCAACGCAAGCGAGCTCGCTCCCGTTGCCCAGCCATGTCGACCTCCGGCCCGGATAAGCGTCCGTGTGAGCGCCCATGAATAGTGCAGAGGGTTGATCACGAAAAGTGCAGAGGCCCCCGGAGTGATCCGGGGGCCTTTCCATGGGGCCGGAAACGACGAGGTCCCTCCTGTCAGGCTCGGAGTGTCGAGCTCTGAGCACGGGACAGGAGGGACGAGTTGCAGTCTGAGGAAACCTGGATGGAACTGCACGCACTGCACCGCCACGGCTGGTCGATCGCCGACCTCGCCCGCGAGTTCGGACTCAACTGGCGCACGGCCAAGAAGTACGCGACCGCCGGTGAGCCCCCGGGGTACCGCCCGCGGGCGAGACCGGCCGAGCTCACGGCGGCCCAGCTGGCACACGTCGAGCGGCGCCTGACCGCGTGTCCCGACCTGCGCGCGACCGTGCTCCTGCGCGAGCTCACCGAGGGATACGGGTACACCGGGTCGTACGGGAGCCTGCGCCGGCGGGTGGTCATCCTCCGCCCGGCGACCGCGGCAGAGCCCGTGCTGCGCTTCGAGACCGATCCCGGCGAGCAGACCCAGGGCGACTGGGCCGACCTCGGCTCGTGGCCGCTCGGTGACGGGACGGCCGAGCTCTTCGCGTTCGTCGCGATCCTCGGCTGCTCGCGCATGGTCGCGGTCCGGTTCGCGACCGACAAGACCCGTCCGACGACCCTGCGCAGCATCGTCCGCTGCGTCGACGACCTCGGCGGCGCGACGGCCGACTTCCTCCACGACCGGGACACGGCCCTCATGGCCGGATCCCGCGCGGACGGCGCGCCGATCTACGCGCCCGAGTGGCTCGACGTCGCGGCCCTGCTCGGCACGCGCCCGCGCGCCTGCCGGCCGTACCGGGCCCAGACGAAGGGCAAGGTCGAGCGGGTCATCCGCGAGGTGAAGCACGACCTCCTCGCCTGGCTCACGGGGCAGGTGATCCCCGAGCACCCGACGCTCGCCTGGTACGACGCGCAGGCGAGGGCCTGGGCGACCGGGGTCCAGGCGAGGCGCCGCCACCGGACGACCGGGCGGGTCGTCGGCGAGGCATGGGAGGCCGAGCGCCCGCTCCTCGTGCCCGTCAGCGGCCGGCTGGTCGCGCGGATGGAGGGCGCGGACACCCTCGTGCCCCTGCCGGCGCCCGCGACCGCACGGCGGACGCCCGCCGCGGCCGGCGAGACCGTCGAGGTCCGGCCGCTCGCGGTGTACGCGGAGCTCGCGCGATGACCGCCGCCGAGTCCCGGGTCGCGACCGCGTACGCGCGCACCCGGGAGCACCTCGCGTATCTCGGCCTCTCGACGGCGTCCGAGCACCTCGCGGGTGAGCTCGAGCGGGCCAGCACCGAGACCGCAGCCCCGGTCGAGGTCCTCGAGCGCCTGCTCGCGGCCGAGGTCGAGGCGACCAGCGCCCGGCGGCTCTCGGGGCGGCTCCGCTTCGCCCACTATCCGCTCGACAAGCGCCTGGCGCAGTTCGAGTTCGACTTCCAGCCGTCCATCGACCGGGCCGTGATCGCGGAGCTGTCCACGCTGCGCTTCGTCGAGGAGCACCGCAACGCGCTGTTCCTCGGACCGCCGGGCGTCGGGAAATCACACTGTGAGACTGATTACCCGGTCCACGGCTGGGCCGGGAAGCCCAGACTGGAGCCGGCAGCGGCGGGGATGACCCGAAAGTCTCACTGGCCGCCGGGTGATCAACGGGCATGACCCGAAAGAGTCATTGGCCGCCCGATCTCCTCGGGCGTGCTCTTCGCGAAGATATGTCTGCCCGTTCGCTGTCGGCGCCGGCCTGGGACGCCGCGGCATTGGCCTGATCAGAAGCCTGTCCGCCCCGTCAGGAGCGTGACCCATCACAGTCCTGCCTGCTCGGTGGTCCAGCCCAGCCCGGCGCCGATCGTTGGCCACCCATCCAGCAGGAGGGCAACCATGGTGATGCTCGCAGACCAGGTCGACGCTGTCATCGGGGTCGATACCCACAAGCACACCCACACCGCTGCGGTCGTGACGCCGACGGGCGGCCTCGTCGCCGATGTGACGATCCCGACCGATGCCTTCGGCGCGAAGCGGGTCCTTGCCTTCGCCCGAGAGCACGCTCCGGGCCGCCGGGTCTGGGCGATCGAAGGCTCCGGCAGCTATGGCTCCGGGCTCACGACGTTCCTGCTCGAGCAGGGGGAATGGGTCGTCGAGATCGACCGGCCGGCCCGGCCGGCTCGCCGCAACGGGGCCAAGTCCGACGAGCTCGATGCCCTCCGGGCAGCCCGCGAGGCGCTGTCGCGCGAGCACCTGGCGCAGCCGCGCCGGCGCGGCGACCGGGAGGCGATCCGGGTCCTCGTGTGCACCCGCGAGGGCGCCGTCCTCACCCGGACGCGGGCGATCACCCACCTCCACGGACTCGTCGTCAATGCGCCCGAGGGGATCCGCAACCAGCTCCGGAAGCTCACGACTGACGAGCTCCTCGAGCGCTGTGCCCGGCTCCGGACGGGACCCAGCCAGACGGTCGAACACCGGACGACGATCACGGCGCTCCGCTCGACCGCCCGCCGGGCGCTCGCCTGTGAGGCCGAGGCAGGCGATCTCGAATTGGCCCTCGAACTCATCGTGCAACGCGTGGCACCCGAGCTCCTGGCCGAGCCGGGTGTCGGGGTCATGAGTGCGGCACGCATCCTCAATGCCTGGTCGCATCCGGGACGGATCCGGACCGAGGCGGCATTCGCCCAGCTCGCCGGCGTCTCGCCCATCCCGGCGTCGTCGGGCCAGACGGTCCGCCACCGGCTGAACCGTTCGGGCGACCGCCAGCTCAACCGGGCGATGCACACGATCGTCCTCTCGCGGCTCCAGCACCATCAGGAGACGCGCGCCTACGCCGATCGCCGCCGGGCCGAGGGTCGGACCGATCGCGAGATCAAGCGCTGCCTCAAGCGGTTCGTGGCCCGTGGTCTGTTCCGCCTCCTCGAGCGCCCGGCGCAGGTGGCTTGACAGACATAGAAGCATCCTCGCCATCGCGCTGGGGATCGCCGCCACCGAGGCCGGCTACCGGACGTACTTCACGACCGCGGCCGACCTCGTCGGAGCGCTGAGCGCCGCGCACCTCGAGGGGAGCTGGACGTCGAAGATGCGGACGTACACTGGGCCGTCGGTGCTGGTGATCGACGAGCTCGGATACCTGCCCATGGATGCCACCAGCGCCCACTGGATCTTCCAGGTCGTGTCCCGCCGCTACGAGCGGGGCTCGATCGTGCTGACGTCCAACCGGGGCTTCGGCGACTGGGGCCAGGTGTTCGCCGACCAGACCGTCGCCACGGCAATCCTCGACCGGCTGCTACACCACGCCACGGTCGTCAACATCAAGGGCTCGTCCTACCGGATGCGCGCCCACGTTCCCTCGGGCAAGGAGGGTTCGCCTATGCTCGGCTGACGCTGATCGCCTCTGCACTTTTCGCGGCGATCTCTCTGCACGTTTCGTGCTCGCTCACACTCCGATGATCGCCCCGACGGCAGCTCGAAAACGCACGCGAAGCGGAGCCGGCGACGATGGTGCAGGCATGCCGACAAGAGAACGACCACGCGATCGGGGCCACGTCGAGGGCCGCGAGGCCGTCCACGACATCGCTCGCGAGCTCAGGGATGCTCGGCTGGCTCGGGGTCTATCCCAGGCATCGGTCGCGGGTGCCGCAGGGATCTCGCAATCGAAATGCAGCAGGATCGAACGCGGGACGCAGACGGACATCGGCATCCGCCAGGCGGCGTCCTTGCTCGCCGTGGTCGGCCTGCGTCTTCACGTCCGAGCCTTCCCGATGGGCCAGCCGGTGCGTGACCGCGCGCATCTGGCCCTGCTTGCACGCCTCCGCGCCAGAATCAATACCTCCCTGCGGTGGCGGACAGAGGTCCCTCTCCGCCAGTCAGGCGATCTCCGGGCGTGGGACGCCGTGATCTCTGGTGATGACTGGCAGGTCGCAGTCGAAGCTGAGACTCGTGCGTATGACGTTCAGGAGCTCACGCGACGTCTTGCCCTGAAGAGGCGGGACGGCGACATCAGCCACATCCTCGTGCTGCTTGCCTCGACGCGCCACAATCGCGAGCTCGTTCGATCCCCCGGCGGCGCGCTCGACGGCTACCCGCCCGCGGGCGCGCTCGTGCTGCGTCGCTTGGCGGCGGGACTCGACCCGGCGACCTCATCGATCGTGTTTCTGTAGATGCGAGGCCTGCCGTGCAGCTCGTTCCCGTTGCATTCCGCGTCCGCTCATGCGCCGGGCGACTCTAACGGACCGCTCGATGGGGGTTTCAGTCTCTACGCGACTCAGGCCGCGCGTACCAGTGGCGGAATGAGTCGGTGGCCGCATGAAGCGGCAAACGGACGGTCGGTTGATCCACTGGGTGCATAACCGAGCCGGCCCGGGGCCCGAGGCGCACGCCCAGGCGCGTCAGCACCGGCCCGGTGCCCGAGGCGGCCAGCCACGGCGAGATGCTGCTACTCCAGGTAGTCCTTGAGCTTGCGGGAGCGGCTCGGGTGGCGGAGCTTGCGAAGCGCCTTGGCCTCGATCTGGCGGATCCGCTCGCGGGTGACGTTGAACTCCTTGCCGACCTCCTCGAGCGTTCGGGCGCGGCCGTCCTCGAGCCCGAAGCGCAGCTGCAGGACCCGGCGCTCACGGCCGGTGAGCGAATCCAGAACCGCCTCCACCTGCTCCTTGAGAAGCTGGTGCGACGCGGCCTCGGCCGGCGCCAGCGCGCCGCGGTCCTCGATGAAGTCGCCCAGGTGCGAGTCCTCTTCCTCGCCGATCGGGGTCTCGAGCGACACCGGCTCCTGTGAGACCTTGATGATCTCGCGCACCTTCTCGGGCGTGACGACGACCTCCTGGCCCTTGGACATCGCATCGGCGATCTCCTCGACGGTCGGCTCGCGGCCGAGCTCCTGGAGGAGTTGCCGCGAGACCCGGATGAGCCGGTTGATCGTCTCCACCATGTGCACGGGGATGCGGATCGTGCGTGCCTGGTCGGCGATGGCGCGCGTGATCGCCTGGCGGATCCACCACGTCGCATACGTCGAGAACTTGAAGCCCTTCTCGTAGTCGAACTTCTCGACCGCGCGGATCAGGCCGATGTTGCCTTCCTGGATGAGATCCAGGAACGACATCCCGCGCCCGATGTACTTCTTGGCGATCGATACGACGAGGCGCAGGTTGGCGGACGTCAGCTGCTCGCGGGCGTCGCGCCCGATGCGCACGATCTCGCCCTTGCGGTGGGCGAGCTTGGTGTTGAGCGGCACCTCCGGGTCGTAGCCCAGGCGCTTGAGCAGATCGGCATCGTTGCCGGCTGTGATCCAGCGTTCGAGGGCCGGAAACGCGACGCCGTCGCGGGTCCACTCGGCGATCGCCCGCAGGCCCGGGTTGTCGCGCGAGTCGAAGTCGCCGTTGTGGACCGCGAGGTACGCCCAGTCGAGCAGGGTGATGAAGGCCGCCGGTTCGCAGTCGACGTTGTATGCCGCGATCAGCTTCTTGGCCTGCTTGAGCAGCTCCTTGGTGCCCTCGGACTGCGCATCCTTCGCGGCCCTGACCAGGTGGAAGTCGGGCGGTGCCACGAACAGGTCCGCGGCCGCAGGCATCGCTCAACGCCTCGCGCACCATGTGGTGGGCCTCGTCGCCGAAGGGCAGGCGGTGCTGCGGCTTCTGCGTGCGAGTCTTGCGCTCGGTGTCGTGCAGGGTCCACTCGTGGAGGCTGACCATGGCCTTCCACGGCTCCTCGACCATCTGCTCGCCGAGCTCGATCGCCTTGGCGAGCACGACCTCCTCTTCGGCGGTCAGCAGGGCGACCTTGCCGATCTCCTTGAGGTACATCCGGACCGGGTCGTCGATCCCGATCATGTCCGCCGAGAGCGCGTCGAGCTCCTCCGGCGTCGGTTCTTCGAGCTCGGCCGCGTCGAGCTTGGTCGGTTCCTCGACGGTCGCCAGCGCGGCGCCCGCGACGGGCTCGCCGCCCTCGCCGATCACCTCGATGCTGACCTCGCCCGAGTCATCCGCGTCGAGCTCCAGTTCGACGTCGTCGTCCTCGGCATCGACGCTGTCGGCGTCCTCGGTTTCGTCCTCATCGACCGCCGCCGCGCGACGCGGTCGGAGACCCGCGAGCTTCGCCTCCTCCAGCTCGGCCTTGCCACGCCGAGGGCGTGCCAGCACGGCCTCGACGAGCTGTTGATCGAGCGGGTCGCTCATGCCTCCTCCTTCGCGCTGACGGACGTGTGACGTCGCCTGGACCTCGGTGCTCGACGCTGTGTGGTCATCCCGCCGCGCTCCCGACGACCGGTGGCTCCGATCGAGAGGGCGAGCTGAGCGGCGGCTCGAGCGCTGTCGCGCGGCCCGCGCCTCCACCGCCACGGGCCAGGAGTCGGGCCTGCTCGCGCCGACGATCGAGCGACCGCCGCTCGGCGTTGATCTCGCGCTCCTGCGCGAGCAACAGCTCGAGCGTCGCGCTGTCGGCGGCCAGCTCGGCCTCGGCGGTCGCCGCCCGGTTGTAGTCGGAGCGCTCCTTGATCCGGTCGGCCTCGAGGTCGAGGATCAGGTTCTCGAGCGCATACGCCTGTCGATCGGCAGGCTGATCCGCGTAATCGGGACCGCCCCGCACGAGCACGGCCGTGACGAGCGCCTCGGCCTCCTCGTCGAGCGTTGTGCGCAGCGTCGTCAGATCCCACCGGCCGGGTACGCCCGCCTCGTCGGGCTCGCGCATGGCGACGATCGCGCGGTACACCTCACGGGCCAGCGCCGACGACAGCTGGTCCGGACCGAGCTCCTCGACGGCGCGCAGCTGCAGGTCGGGCTGGAGAAGGAGCAGGCGCAACAGCTCGGCCTCAGCGGGCGATACGGCGCGCACGATCTCCTCGGGCCGCACGCCGACATCCGCCGCGCGCACGGCCTCGAGCGTGAGCCTGACACCGGCATGTTCACCGCCGGAGGTGCCATCGCCGCCGGACGCGCCGCCGGCCATGAGGGTGGCACTCGGACGGGTGCGCAGCGCCTCGCGGATCAGGTCGTCGTCCACGGCGGCGCGTTGCGCGAGGCGCCGGATCGCACCATCGCGAACGATCGGATCCCCGACCCGTCGAAGCGTGGGCACGACCGCCTCCACGAGGCGCCTCCGGCCATCGGCGGTGCGCACGTCGACGCGGGCAGCATGATGGTCGATGAGATAGTCGACGATGCCGACCGGCCGATCGACCGCGTCGCGCCACACGTCGGGCGTGTCGCGGATAACCTCGTCGGGATCCTTGCCGTCGGGCAGGCGCACGACCCCGACATCGGTCAGGCCGACCTTGGCGTCGGACGCCTGGACCTCGCTGATGAGCGCCGTCAATTCGGTCACGCCGAACGTGCCCGCCGACTGGCCCGCGGGGTCGACGTCGTAGGCGAGCGCGATGCGCTTCGCATAGCGGGTCAGGATCGCGACCTGGCCCGGCGTCAGCGCCGTCCCGAGCGAGGCGACGACCGTGTCGAAGCCGGCCTGATGGGCCATGAGCGCGTCGGTGTAGCCCTCGACGAGCACGGCGGTCCCGGACCGCCGGATCGGGCCTTTCGCGCGATCGATGAGGTACAGCGTGCGGCTCTTGTCGAACAGCGGCGTCGCGGGCGAGTTCAGATACTTTGGACCGTGGTCACGCCCGTCGTCGGCGGCGAGGACGCGTCCCCCGAGGCCGACGGCGCCGCCGGCCGCGTCGCGGATCGGGAAGATGATGCGCTCGCGGAATCTGTCGTAGGCGCCGCCGCGCCGGCCCGATCGGGCGCTCGCCAGCCCCACCTCGAGCAGGGCCTCGGGCACGATCTGCCGGCGCCGGCCGAGCTCGCGCACGAGCGTGTCCCAGCCACCCGGCGCCCACCCGAGCTGGAACGTCGCGATCGTCGCGTCCGTGAAACCGCGGCCGCGCAGGTAGTCGAGCGCGGGCTGGCCGGTCTTCGACGATGTCAGGATCGCGTGGTAGAACGCGATGGCGGTGTCGAGGACCTCGCGCAGTCGTGCCTTGCGCACGTCGTCACGACGGCTGCGATCGTCGAGCTCCACGCCTGCCTTCGCGGCCAAGACGCGAAGGGCCTCCGGAAAGGACGCGCCGTCGCGCTCCATGACGAAGCTGAAGATGTCGCCGCCCTTGCCACAGCCGAAGCACTTCCACGTCTCGCGCGACGGGGTGACGACGAAGGACGGGGTCTTCTCGCCGTGGAACGGGCACAGGCCTTTGAACGTCGTGCCGGCCTTGCGCAGCTGGACGGTCTCGCCCACGACGTCGACGACCGCCAGCCGGCTCTTGACTTCCGCGGCAGCGCCTGCGGTCGTGTTCCACCTCCGGTGACGCGGCTCGCTCTCGCGAGGAGGCCCACACTGTCGCGGACCGGCATCCGCGAACCCATCCCGACCGGACTCGACCGCGTCTCGACACACCGCCGCCGCGTCCGGCCAAGCCGGACATAGCTGAGGGCCTGTCAAGTCTTGACAGGCCGTCGAGGCGGCCACTCTACCCCTTGACAAATGGGTTGACAAGGCTCGACGCGATCGCTTCGCGATCGCGCAGCGGGGCCGCTGCCGCGAACCCTGCAGAGGCTTGGAGCCATCGCCGGGACGACGCTCGCCGGCGTGAGGGCCGGGCGTGGAGCTGCAAGATCCCTGTAACAGGACCGCAAGGCTCGCTCCTCGCGCGAGGCGGTCTCGTCCGTATGCTCGGAGGGCATGACCGCGGTCAGCCGCGAGCGAGGACCCAGGGAGGAGATGATTCGGTTCGAGCCGATTCGGGAGGCGGCCGAGTGGCGCCGACCTCACCTCGTGATGAACCCGGCCGACGACCTGGCCTTCCACGCCGCGGCCACGTCCGCGCTGCAAATGGGCATGGCTGCCGAGGATCTCGAGGCCGTCCTCCGTCCGCGCTATCCGCTGATCGTCGTCCATCCACGGCTGCTCGTGGGCGAACCGTGGATCGTGTGGTACGTGTATCGCGACGGCCGCTGGGTGCCGACGGCAGGAAAGGATCGACGCTGATGAGCACTAGCAGCGGGCGACGGGTTGAGGATCTGCGAGCGACGATGGACTCGATCGAGCACGACGCGGAGCAGGTCGTCCAACTAGAGCGCACGAAGAAGGCGCTGCCTGCGGACGATCGGGCGCTGCAGGGCCTGTCGTACGAGGTCGAGGATCTCAGCCGGAACATCGCCCGCGAGGCCGCCATCGAGCAGGAGCTGACCTCGCGGGACGAGGACGAGCGGCGGCCGAACTGACGTTGCGCTCCGAGCCACCCGGCAGACGGGCGGCCGTCGACGCGGCTTGGCGTTAGCCCAGCCCGAACTTGCAGCGCAGGCCCGAATGACGCCGAGGTGGGGCCGCGGCCCGAACCGGTGTCGCCTCCAGGGCCTCGATCTCGGCGCGGTAGCGTCGGCCGCTAGGCGTTCGGGCCAGCCACAACAGGTAGTCCGGATCGACGCGGGCGACCTCGGGGATCGACCAGCCGGTGTAGCGGCCGTAGTCGATGATCGTGCCCGTCGCTCGGTCACGCTCGGCGGCGCTCGGGGCGTATGCATCCCATCGGGCGCCGCCGTCGCGCAGTCTGCGCTGAAGGTCGTATGCCGCCCGACTGGCCGGCTTCGAGAGCACGTGCCAGGCGGCGTTGAGAGCGGTCATCCTCTCGGGCGACCCGCCGAGATCGGGATGGTTCTTGGCGGCCAGCGCTCGATAGGCGGCTCGGATCACCTCGAACTCGGCTTCGGGATCGACCTGCAGGGTTCGGTAATGGTCGGACGCATCCATGCAAGCACGATAGGCGGTTCCTGTCCGCGCTAAAGAGGGGAAGTCGGCGGTTCGGAGCGGCCCTTCGACCCATGCCGGTCTCGTCCATCCGCACGAGTGCGGTGGCGAGGGGAGGCACGACCCGCCGGCCCTGCCTCCCCTCGCCCATATGCACCCCACGCATCAACGAGCCGCTCATTGGCCGCCCTATGCGTCCGGTGGCTCACTTGGCGCGACTTCTCGGCCGCCTGAGTCAGTGGGTGCATCATTCGGCCCGCCCGACGAACCGTAGAGTCACCACGTGCATAACGTGGCGCGGCCTGGCGGTGCGAGGCGTGCCGGTCGCGGAGCGGGGCGTCGCGGTGCGAGGCGTGACGGCGCGAGGCGGTGCGGACCGCAAACGGGACGCCCGGCCCGCGACGGTCAGGTGGGCCGGCGACGGTCGACGACGGCCGCGGCAGCGCCGAGCGCCCCGATCCCGATGGCGCCGAACAAGAGCACATCCCAGGCTGCCCAGCCCAGCGCCTGCGACTGGCTGACCCCGAACCCGATTTCCTCGTAGCCGCGATCCATGAGCCACTGGGCCGAGTTGATCGGTTGAACCGCCCCGGCGTCCTTGCTCGCCACGTCGGTTGGGACGAGGGCGAGCCCCTGGGCATCGTCGAGGATCCGGCCGTCGGGCGTGCGCCAGCCCCAACCGGTCTGGATGACCGCCGAGGCCGATGACGTGGTCTGATCCATGACGGTCGCGGGTTGCGCCCCGACCCACGCCTGCTGGGCGATGCCGCCCCGAAGATCAACAGGATCGAGACGAGCACGCCCACGATGAACGCGGGCAGCGTCCGCCCGACGACCGCGCCGACGAGGACGCCCAGCCCGAGCGCCGCGAACGCCCGCCCGACGACGATCGGCCCGTGCAACGTGAGGTCGCTCCACCCGGCCCACGTGTAGAACGGCGCCCGCGCGTCGACGAGGGCGCCGGCGGCGAGCGCGGCGAACGCGACGGCGATCCCCACCAGCACGAGCACCGGGAGCAGCTGGCGGCCGAGCCAGCGGAGGCGCGACGCCGGAGAGGAACCAGGCGGTCTGCGCCGTCCGCGCTTCGAGCTCGCGCCCGACGAGCGGCACCGCCGCGAGGAGCCCCACGGCGAACGGCAGCACCGCCATCGCCGCGAGGACCTTGCCGCCCTCGGACTCGTTGATCGACGCGAACGCCTCGGACGGGCCCGGCGCAGTCTCCTGCCCCCGTTGCACCCCCCCCGTTGAGCCACGCGTCGAAGCAGCCGTCCGGCACCCCGACCGCGTCCAGCCGCTGTCGACGACCAGGAGCGCCGTCGCGCCGAGCAGGAGCGCCCCGAGGGCGGCCGCCCCGACCTCGAACCGGTGCAGCCGGAGCGTCAGGCGCGCCGACGTGAGCATCACGCCACCTCCGCGAGCGCGCCGGCCCGTGCCGCCGCGAGGTACCCCAGCACGATGTCCTCGAGCGTCGCCTCGCGACCCGGCCCGGCGTCATCCGAGAGCGCGAGCGCCTCGCCGGCAGGCCCGCGGAACGTCCCGACGGCCGCGCGCCCGTCGAGCGCGGCGGCGTCGATCGTCCGGTGGCGAGCCCGCGCCTCGGCGACGGCGGCGTGCAGCAGGAGCCGCCCGCCGGCGAGCACGACGAGCCGGTCGCACGCCTGCTCGACGTCGGTCACGATGTGCGAGGACAGGATGCGCCGTCGCGCCCCGCGACCGGACGTCGTCGACGAGGACGCCGAGGAAGTCCCGCCGCGCGAGCGGGTCGAGGTTCGCGAGCGGCTCGTCGAGGAGGAGCAGCGGGGCCCGCGTCCCGAGCGCGAGCGCGAGCGCGACCTGGGCCTGCTCCCCGCCCGACAGGTCGCCGAGCGGCCGGTCCGCCGACAGCCCCGCCGCCCGGATCCGCCCCAGCGCGTGGCCCCGGTCGAACGCCCGCCGCCCGACCCGCGCGAGATCCAGGTGCTGCCCGATCGTGAGCGCCCGGTAGAACGCGGTCGCCCTGCGGCACGTACCCGACCGAGTCGACGCCGCGCGCCCGGTCCCGCCGCGGGTCGATGCCGTTCACGAGCACCCGACCCTCGTCCGGACGCTCGAACCCGAGGCAGGCGCGGATGAGGGTCGACTTGCCGGCACCGTTCGGCCCGACGAGCGCGGTGATCGAGCCGGCGGGCACGGCCAGCGAGACGTCGCGCAGGCCCATGGCCGGTACCGACGGTAGCGACGCCCAAGACCTTCCGCGACGAGCGGCGCTGGGTGCATCGATGGCCCTCTGGAGACGAATTCCCGCGAGGCCACCATGGGCGTCGTGCCGGTGGCCGACCAGACGGGATCACCCGCATTCGACGACCGGGTTTCCCCTACCTCATGGGGCCGGCGACACGCCCTCGACCATGAGATACGCGCCCGTCCGGTAATCGAGGAACACAACCTGGATCCCGGGTCGAGGCGACTGACAGGTCCCGGCCGGGCTACAGATCGTCATCGCACCGGCGAACGTCACGGCCCAAACGAGATCGTCTGGCTTGACGGGCGCTCCCGCACCGACGTATGGATCCACGTTGAGGTCGCGAAACGTTCCGGCGAAGGCCGACACGAACTCGTCCATTGACGTGTGGCTCCGGGCTCGTTCCACCGCCTGAGCGCTCGTAATCCCGCCCGACGACGATCCTGGCGGTCCGACCTCGGCGACGATCGTGGACGTTCGGTCGCCCTCGATGAAGCTGACGGACCAGCAGCCGGCCGTCGGGATCGTGAAGAGCAACCCCAACGAGCCGCTGCCCGGCGGCGGCGTCGCGAAGACCGGATGCTCGGTGATGAATGACGGGCGCTGGCCGGAGCCCGCGGCCGGGATGCCGACCGGCGCGGCCACCGCGATCACCGAATCCGTCCCACCGAGGACGACGAGCTTGTGCTCCGTGCCGGCGAGCCAGGGCTTCGGATCCGGGTTCGTCCATCGCTCCTCGCCGTCGACGAAGGCCGGGTAGCCAGAATCCTGGACGATCTCGCTCGTCGGGCACGTGGCGAGCGGCCGCAGCCCGGCCGTCGTCGTGGGCACGTTCTGCGACTCGGGGCTGGGCACGTCCGCGGGAGCCGGTCCGACGTCGACCACGACACTGCTGCTGGCCATCGAGCCGATCGCCGTGAGAAGCCAGCAGCCCGATTCCGGGAGGCCCACGCCGAACACGAAGCCCGGGCCGCCGCCCTTGGGGAAGCGGATGCTCATGGGGCTGCCGGATGGTCCGATCGGGAGCCGCTCGGCCGAGATCTCGTCGACATCCAGGTAGGCATCGGAGCCGCCATTGGGAACCAGCACGACCTTCTGGCCCAGGCGAGCTCGCCATGGGTCGGGGCCCCAACGCCAACGGACACCGCTCATGGCGACTTCCGGAACGGCGCCGCCGGCAAGGTCGGTGATCGGCGTGACAGGGCATGTGCCGGCTGCGTATGGCGGAGGCGTGAGCATCAGGTCGGTCGGCGTCGGGGTCGGGGCCGGCGTCGCCGAGGCCACCGGCGCCGTGGGGCTCGGGCTGGGTACCGGCGTCACCCCGAACAGCACCGACAACGGGCCGATCGGCGAGACGAGCATGCTTGCCACGAGCAGGGCAGCCAGAGCCAGCACGGCGGCTCGACCCCGGCCGAGCCCGCGCAGGGGGGATCGAGGCGCGGGCGCGGCAAGCGCGTGCGCGATCAGCGCATCCAATCCGGCTGGACGAGCCCGGTCCGCCCGTCCGGCGAGCAAGTCGTGGAGCTGGTCGTCGCTGAGCGTCATCGGGACTCCTTCTCGAGCTCGCGCTCGAGCGCGCGGCGCGCCGCGTGAAGGCGGGACTTCACCGTGCCGGCGGGGATCGCCAGGATCTGGGCGATCACATCGATCGGCAGCCGCTCGAGGTGATGGAGGACGAGGAGCGCGCGAGCTTCCCCGGGCAGCCGTTCGAATGCCCGCTCGAAGGCGAGGCGCTCGGCCAGGGACGCCTCCGGGCCGGCCGTGTGCAGCGAGCCACGCGCCTGAGCCGCCAGCACGTGCTCCATCGGCAGCTCCCGAACCCTCGTTCTCGCCCGCCGGCGGAGCGCGTGCCGGCACTCATTGACGACGATCCGCGTGAGCCAGGCCTCGAACCGATCCGCATCACGCAGACCGGGCAGGTTGGCCCATGCGCTCGTGAGTGCGATCTGGAGCGCGTCCCGAGCATCGGCCTCGTGGCCGAGGATCGCCGTTGCGATCCGGAGCAGGCCCTCGAGTCGTGGGCCGACGAGCACCGTGAACGCCGCCTCGTCGCGGCCGCGCGCACGATCGATCAGCTCGGACAACGTGCCGACGTCGAGGGTCGCCATGCTTCATCTGAGTATCGCCGTGCGGCGTCGGTTCAGTTCACGGCCGACAAACGCATAAGGTGCTCACTGCGGGCGGGGTCGCCTCACAGCCGACGTCCGGGCAGTCGCCCAGCGCATCAACGGACGGCTCGTTGGGCGAACTATGCGGCCGGTGACTCCAATGGCATGGCTCAGTGGTCGTTTGAGTCGGCCCATGCATCGTTCGGCCTGCCCGATGGTTCGTAGAGTCACTCAGCGCATGGCGGGGTGCATGGCGGGGTGTTAGGCCGCGTGCCGGCGGGTGGGCCGGCGGGTGGCCGTGCCGGCAGGGTGGGCCGGCGCCGATCGTCGTTCAGCCGACCGGCACGTTCGCCTCGGTGCGCAGCGCCACCACGTTGAGGGCCGGGACCGGGTGGGCGATGCCCTTGAGGGCGAGCTCGCCGGCGGCTTCCGCCTCCACGGCATCCTCGACCGCGGCGTGCGCTCGCTGGTCGAGCAGGATCTGGCCGCCGACCGCTTCGCTCGACAGTCGCGAGGCGAGGATGACGACGTTACCGATCGCGCCGTAGTCGTGCCGGCCTTCGAAACCGATCCGCCCGAGCGTCGCGTAACCGGTCGCGATCCCGACGCCGAGCTTGAGGTCGTAGCCGCGCTTGCGCCAACCACCGGCCAGATCCTGGAAGCGCTCGCGCATCGAGACGGCCATGCGCACCGCCCGCTCGGTGTGGTCGGCCTGGGGGATCGGATCGTTGAAGAAGATCATCATGCCGTCGCCCGCGAAGTGCTCGAGGGTCCCGCCGTGGGCCACGATCTGCTCACCCATCATCGTGTGGTACTCGGCCAGGACGCTCAGCAGCTCCTCGGGCTCGGCCTGTTGGGCGAAGGCTGTGAACCCGCGCAGATCCGCGAACACGACCGTGATCTGGCGTCGATGACCGGCCAGAAGATGCTCGCCCTCGGGCGATGACACGAGCGCTGCGACCTGCGGCGAGAGGAACCGGCTCAGCTCTCCCTTCTGACGCTCGATCGTCTCGTTGAGGGCCGCCAGGCGCTCCACGTACTCGCGCTCCAGATCCCGCAGGCGCTTGGCCGCCAGCGAGGCGTTCAGGCGCGCGCGCAGGACGCTTGGATTGAACGGCTTGGGCAGGTAGTCGGTCGCGCCCATCTCGATGCAGCGCACGACGCTGTCGAGCTCGTCCACGCCCGAAATCATGATGACCGGCAGATGCCGCAACGCCGTGTCGGCCTTGATCGCGGCCAGGGTCTCGTAGCCGTCGAGCTCGGGCATCATCACGTCGAGCAGGACGAGGTCGACCTCGGACCCGGTTTCGCCACGTAGCACGGCCAGCGCGTCGACCCCGTTCTCGACCTCGACCGGATGGAGCCCGGCGCCGATGAGCAGCTGCGCCAGGAGCTTGCGATTGACCGCGCTGTCGTCGACGACGAGGGCGGTGCCGCCCGGTCGTTCGGCAGCGCCCGGGCTGGCCATGACGCCCTGCGTCGGCTGGGTCGTGACGGGCGCCGGCTCGGTCACGACCGGGCCCGAGCCCATCGTGGTAGGCGCCGGCTCGGTCACGACGCGGTTCCATCCCGTTTGAGCCATGCCTCGAGCGCAGTCCGCACGCTCCCCCACTCCGTCCGCGCGGCCGCCGCGTCCGCCGGCGCCCCGTCGAGCTGACCGGTCCGGCCACGCTGCTCGAGCGACCGGCACAGCTCGCCGAGGCGCAGCGCCCCGAGCGTGTTGCTCGCGCTCTTGAGGGTGTGCGCCGGGCGGACCAGCGCCGCGGCGTCGTCGTCGGCCACGGCGGCCTCGATCGCGACGAGCTGTGTCTCCGCGTCGGCCAGATACGTCTCCACGAGATCGGCCACGAATGCCTCGTCGCCGCCGACGGAGTCGCTGAGCGCTGCGAGGACCGTCTCGTCGAGGCTGGCCGCACCAGGCTCGTTCATGACGGCACTCCCGCCGCGACGCCGTCGCCCGACTCGTCCGCGGACGGTACCCGCGCCAGGGCCGCGGCCAGCTCTGCCGGCCGAATGGGCTTGCTGATGTAGTCGTTCATGCCGGCGGCCAGACATGCCTCGCGGTCGCCGGCCATCGCGTTCGCGGTCATGGCGATGATCGGCAGGCGCCGATCCGGCCAGCGGGCGCGGATCCGACGTGTCGCCTCCAGCCCGTCGAGCTCGGGCATCTGGACGTCCATGAGCACGACGTCGTACGGCTCGCGCTCGATCGCCTCGATCGCCTGCAGCCCGTCTCCCGCCACGTCGGCCACATACGCGAGCTGCTGGAGCAGGCGTAGCGCGAGCTTCTGGTTCACCGGATTGTCCTCGGCCAGGAGGATCCGGAGTGGGTGCCGCTCGCCGAGCAGGCGGCCGCCATCGGACGCTCCCGACCGGCTCGCGGGCTGCACCGGCGGGGGCGCCTTGGCCACGGCCGGGCCGAGGAGCACGGTCGCGATCGTGTCGTGCAGGGCCGACGGCTTGACCGGCTTGGCCAGCCACGCCGCGACATGGGCCGCATCGCGGTCGGCGAGCCCGACCGAGGACAGGATGACGACCGGCATCGGCTTCTTGGCGCGCAGCCCGGCGACCGAGGCGGCCAGCTCCAGGCCATCCATCTCGGGCATGAGCAGGTCGAACAGGGCGATGTCGAACCGCTGCCGGTCACGCAACCAGGCGAGGGCCTCCTCGGGCGAGCTGGTCTCGCGCGGCACCATGCCCCAGCGCGCCGTCTGGGCGACGAGGATGCGCCGGTTCGTCACGTTGTCGTCGACGATGAGCACCGTCCGGCCGCCGAGATTCGCGGCGATCCGCGGCTGGCGGGTGGGCGCGATCGCGTCGGGCGCGGCCTCGGGCATGCGCACGACGAGGTGGAACGTGCTGCCCTCGCCGGTCACGCCGGTGCTGTTGGCCGCGAGCGAGCCGTCCATGAGCTCCGCGAGCCGCCGGCTGATCGCCAGACCCAGGCCGGTGCCGCCATAGCGGCGCGCGATCGAGGCGTCGACCTGGCTGAACGACTGGAACAGGCGATCCATGGCGCCGGGCGGTATGCCGATGCCCGTGTCACGCACGTCGACCCGGATCTCCCAGCGCGGTCGGCCACGACCGCCGTGCAGTCGCGTTCCGCCGACGGTGACCACGACCTCGCCCCGTTCGGTGAACTTCACCGCGTTCGAGAGCAGGTTCAGGATGACCTGGCGCAAGCGCCCGCCGTCGCCCACGAGCAGCGGCGGCAGGTCCTCGTCGATCGCGTACACGAGCTCCAGGCCCTTCTTGGACGCGGTCGGGGCGAGGATGTCGAGCGCGGCCTCGATCGCCTCCCGGAGCACGAACGGCGACGCGTCGAGATCGACCCGACCGGCCTCGATCTTCGAGAAGTCGAGGACATCGTTGATGATCGTCAGGAGGGCGTCTCCTGATGTCCGCACAGTGTCCGCGAAGTCGCGCTGCTCCTCGTTGAGACCACTGTCGAGGAGTAGGCCGCTCATGCCGATGATGGCGTTGAGCGGCGTCCGGATCTCGTGGCTCATGGCCGCGAGGAAGCTGCTCTTCGCCTCGTTCGCCTGCTCCGCCGACTCGCGGGCCTCCTGGGCATCGGCGAACAGCCGCGCGTTCTCGATCGCGACGGCCGCCTGCTGCGAGAGCCCGATCAGGAAGTTGAGGTCGGCAGACGTGAAGCCGGGCTCGCTGACGGGTCGCCAGACGGCCATGATCCCGGACACGCCGCCGCGAGCCATCAGCGGCGCCGCCATCAGCCGGTCGGGCTCGTTGCCCGTGCCCGGGATGTGCACGACCCGCGGGTCGCGCGACGTGTCGTTGACGACCTCGCCCTGACCCCGTGCCACCAGGTCGCCCAGGATCCCCTGACCGGGCTCGATGGGCGACGAGCGGATGGCCTCGGCGATCGGGCCGAGGGCGACGATCGCGTGCAAATTCTCGCCGTCGGGATCCGGCAGATAGACGGCGCTGTTGTCGGCATCGAGCAGGGTTCTCGCCTTGGCGGCGATCCGCTCGAGGACAGCCGACAGGTCGAGCATCGCCGACATCTCGCGGCCGACCTCGGCCAGCGCGGCCATCTCATCGCCGCGGCGGACCGTCTCCTGGTACAGCAGGGCATTGTTGATGGCCGAACCGACGTTCGCGGCGATCGTGGCCAGCAGTCGCCGATCCGACTCGCCGAAGCGGCCCTCCTCGCGTGTGCTCTGCACGCTCAGGGCCCCGATCGAGCGTTCCCCGGCGAGGATCGGCACGCCGAGGAACGAGCGCGCGAGGGTGCCCACGCCGCGGGTGCCCAGGCGCTCCCAGTCCGTTTGACGATTGAGCAGGAGCGGTACGCGGCCATCGATGATGCGCCACGTCAGGCCGGTGCCGTGGGGCAGCTGCGACTGGGGCGTATGCACGCCGTCCTCGACGTAATACGCGAAGTCGACAAGGTCGGCCTCCTCGTTCAGGAGCGCGACGTACGCGATGTCGGCCTGGAATGCGGCGCGGATCTGATCGCCCACGAGCTCGATGAGCGGGGCCAGGTCCAGCCGCTCGGCAACCGCCTGGCCGATCCGGTTGATCGTGCCCAGCTCGGTCACGCGCTGGCGGGTCTCGGCCACCAGGCGCGCGTTCTGCAGGGCGACGCTCAGGCTCGCCCCGAGCGTCGTGAGCAGCCGCTGGTCGGATTCGGAAAAGGCGCCTAGCCGGTCAAGATTTCTGGACGGAGACGATGCCCTCGACCCGCTCGCCGACCATCAGCGGCACGAACATCGCCGACTTGGCCGGCTCGCCGACGATCACCGCGGGATTGCCGTACGCCTCGGCCATGCCCGGGAGGTCATCGACCACCAGTGGCTGACCGGTGTCCACGACGTGCTTGCGGAAGCCGACGAGCGGCATCGCCTCGACCGGGAAACGCTGGCCGCGCTCGATGGTGTAGGCGAACGTGACCATGTCCGACTCCGGATCGTAGAGTCCGATGTCGACGACCTGAGCGTCGAAGATGTCCTGGATCTTGTCGCCGACGAGCTCGTACATCGCCTGGGTCTCGAGCTGGCTGGCGAGCCCGCGCTGGACGCTGTTGATGATCGAGAGCTCGGCCGCGCGCTGGTCGGTCTCCGCCAGCAGGCGACGCGTCTCGTCGAACAGACGGGCGTTCTCGAGCGCGACCGCGAGACTCGAGGCGAGCGTCTCGAGGAGCCGGACGTCGCTGTCACTGAAGGCGTCCTCGTGGTCCAGGTTCTGGAGCGAGATGATGCCCCGCACCTCGTCGCCGGTCACGAGCGGAACCCACAGGGCGGCCCGCGGTTCCTCACCCTGGATGACCCAGGCGATCCCGTGCTCCGTCGCGAAGGTGTACATGTCGCGGTTGACGAGCAGGGTCTTCTTCGTCCGCACGATATGTCCACGCACGGTCCCTTCGAGCGGCTGAGGCTCGTCGGGCAGCCGCTCGTCGCGTTCGATCACGTATGGGAACCGCGCCACGCCGGCTTCGAGGTCGATGACCGAGATGTCGACCGACTGGGCATCGAAGATCCCGTGGATCTTGTCGCCGACCAGGTCGTACATCGACTGCATGTCGAGCCTGGCCGCCAGGCCCTGCTGGACGCTGTTGACGACCGACAGCTCGGCTGCCCGCTCGTCGGTCTCCTTGAGCAGGCGCTTGGTCTCGTCGAACAGGCGCGCGTTCTCGAGCGCGACACTGAGGCTCCCCGCGATGGTCGTCAGGAGGCGGACGTCCGAATCGCTGAAGGCGTCCGTTCGATCGAGGTTCTGGAGCGAGATGCGACCCCGAACCTCGGCGCCCACGATGAGCGGCGCGAACAACACCGCCTTCGACGGCTCGCCCTGGATTGGCGCCGGTGGCTCCTCGCCGCGCTGGGCGTGGTATGCCGCGATGTCGTTCACGAGAATGGGCCGACGAGTCCGAAGGGTCTCCTCCGTGAACCCGATCGGAGCGTGCGGCTCGTCCGGGAAGCGCCGGCCGCGCTCGATCGTGTACGGGAAGTGGATGAGACCGTCGGTCTGGTCGAGGATGCCGATGTCGACGACCTGCGCGTCGAAGATCTCCTGGATCTTGTCGCCGACGAGGTCGTACATCGTCTGCATGTCGAGGTTCTCGGCCAGGCCCTGCTGAACGCTGTTGACCACCGCCAACTCGGCCGCCCGCTCGTCCGTCTCTCGCAGGAGCCGCCGGGTCTCCGCGAACAGCCGCGCGTTCTCCAGGGCGACGCTCAGACTCGAGGCGAGCGTCGTCAGGAGCCGCAGGTCGGAATCACTGAAGCTGCGCTCGCGGTCGAGGTTCTGGACCGAGATCACGCCGCGGGTCCGGCCGGAGGCAACGAGTGGCGCGAAGATCACGGCCCGGGCGCTTCGCCCTGGACGACCGCCTCGATCCCGTGCTCGCGCTGCCAGCCGGCCACGTCGTCGTTGACCAGGAGCGGCTCGCCGGTCCGCAGCACGAGGCTGGTCATGCCCTCGCCGACCGCTATCGGCTCGTCGAGCAGTCGCTCGCCGCGCTCGATCATGTACGGGCAATGGATCAGGCCGTCGGCTGCGTCGACGACCGAGATCGACACGACCTGGGCGTCGAAGATCTCCGCGATCTTGTCGCCGACCAGGTCGTACATCGCCTGCATGTCCAGCTTCTCGGCCAACCCCTGCTGGACGCTGTTGACGACGGCCAGCTCGGCGGCGCGCTCGTCGGTCTCCTGGAGGAGCCGCCTCGTCTCATCGAACAGCCGCGCGTTCTCGAGCGCGACGCTCAGGCTGGCGGCGAGCGTGGACAGGAGGCGAACATCAGAATCGTTGAACGCGTCCTCAAGCTCGAGGTTCTCGATGAGGAGGATCCCGGTGACGGCTCCGGCCGCGATCATCGGCACGAACAGCGCCGACTTCGCGAGCTCGCCGGCGACCACCGCCGGCTGCCCTGCCTCGGCGGCGCGGCCGGCCAGGTCGCGGTTGATGAGGACCGGAGCCCTCGTCTCGACGACCTGGCGCCTGAAGCCGATCAGCTCCATCGGCTCCGCGGGGAGTCGCTCGCCGCGCTCGACGGTGTATTCGAAGTAGATCGTGCGCGTCGTTGGGTCGAACCGCTCGACGTCCACGCCGTGGACATCGAAGATCTCCGTGATCTTGTCCCCGACGAGGTCGTACATCGACCGGATGTCGACACGTTCCGCCAGCCCCTGCTGGACCGTGTTGACGATGGCGAGCTCGGCGGCTCGTGCATCCGTCTCCGCCAGCAGGCGCTTCGTCTCGTCAAAGAGGCGCGCGTTCTCGAGAGCGACGCCCATGCTGGAGGCGAGCGTCGACAGGAGGCGCTCGTCGGACTCGCTGAAGGCAAACGGCGGGACGCGCTCGAGCGAGATGACCCCGAGGACGCGATCGCCGGCGAGGATCGGGACGCCGAGCCAGGATTCGGCCTCGTCCGAGCCGACGACGATCGCGCCCAGCCCCTCGGATTCCTTGCTCGTGTTGAGCCGCAGCGGCGAGCCGGTCGTGATGACGTGGGAGGTCAGTCCCGGACCGAGTGGCATCGAGGCGCTCGAGAGTCGCTGTCCCTGGTCGATGAAGTACGGCTGCGCGATCGTGTTCGAAGCGGCATCGAAGAGCGCGATGCCGCCGGTCTCGACCTGGAAGATCGCGCGGATTCGATCGCCGACGAGGGTGATGATCGCGCCGAAGTCCAACTGTCGCGCGAGCGCGAGACCGATCTCGTTGACGAGTCCGAGCTCCTCGTTCCGCTGCCGCGTCTCCTCGATCGCCCGGGCCCGGGTCAGCGCCGAGGCGACGTGCTGGCCGACCGATGCCAGGAGGTCGCGATCCGCTTCCGTGTACTGGTGCTCCGGGCTGTAGCTCTGGACGACGAGCATGCCCAGCGTCCGGCCCTCGGCCCGTAGCGGCACGCCGAGCCAGCTGCTGTCCTGTGTCGTGACCCCGAGCTTCTCGATCTCACCGGCCTCGATGAGGCGCTGGTACATCGCCGGATCCATGATCAGCGGCTCGCCCAAGCGCAGGGCGTAGGCGGTCACGCCGCGGGCCTGGCCGACCCCGAACGGCTCCCAGGCGTTGGGATCCGGTATGTCCGGATCGGTCACGTCCACGAAGTACGGATAGTTCATCCGCTCGCGTTCGGCGTCGTACAGCGCGATGTAGAAGTTCTCGGCGTACATCAGTTCGCCGACGATGCCGTGGATCGTGCGGTAGAACTCGGCCAGGTCGTGGGCCGATCCTGCCGCCTCGGCGATGCGGTACAGGGCCCGCTGCACGCGCTCCGAGCGTTCGCGCTGGGCCTCGAGGGCCTCGAGCTCCGAGATCCGGGCGCGCGCGGCCGCGAGCTCGTCGGCCGGCATGGGACGGGGACGCGAGCGGACGGTCACGCCTCGACTCGCGGCCAGTCCGTGGACGCTCGCCGAGGTGCGCGTGACCCGGTCTCGGGCCGCGATTGACGGTGGTGCATGTGGCGCAGGCGCATGCCCCGCTCATGGGATCTGGCGTGACGACCAGCCGGCACGCTCGGACCGCAAGTATGCACGGGCCGCGGCCGGTAGGTCGGGCTCATTCCGAGGCCGGGTCGGCGACCTAATCGTCGTAGTCGGGCAGCGCGAACCCGAACTCCGCACCGCCACCGTCGCGGTTGCGCGCCCATGCCCGGCCACCCATGCGCTCGACGAGCGACCGGACCACGAACAGGCCGATGCCCGTGCCCGTCGCCTTGCCGGCGGTCCGCGACGAGCGGTAGAACAGGGCGAACAGGTCGCCCTCATCCTCCGGCGGCAGGCCCGGGCCGCGATCGAGGACCCGCAGCTGGACCTCGCCCTCCGCCGCGGCGACGGCGACCTCGACCTCGTCCCCGCCGTACTTGCCGGCGTTCGAGACCAGATTCCGGATGACGAGCTCGACCTGCCCCTCGTCACCCGCGACGGCCGGGCACGCCGCCAGGGAGAGCGCGATCCGCATCGACGGCCAATGCTGCCCCTCCGTCTCCACCACCCGCTGGGCGAGGCGCTGGAGCAGGATCGGCTCCTGGCTGCCGAGCGTGGCGCCGCGTTCGATGCGGGTCACCACCAGCAGGTTCTCGGCGATGCGCTGGAGGCGGTTGGCCTCACCCGCGATGTCCTCGACGATCTGGCGCACCGTCTCGTCCGGCAGGGACGAGCCGCGCCGGGCGAGCACCTGGGTGCCGCCGTAGATCGTGGTGATCGGCGTCCGGAGCTCGTGCGAGAGCATGCCCACGAAGGCCTCCCGCAGCTGCTCGTTCGCGACGCGCTCGGAGATGTCCTCGAGCACCGCGACGGCCGCAACGATCTTGCCGGCGTCGTCCCTGACCGGCGCCGACGTCATCTCTACCGCGACCTCCGAGCCGTCCGGCCGCTCGAGCTCGATCTCGGATTCGTCGCCCTGCTCTCGGCCTTCGAGCGCGGCATAGATCGACAGAGCCCGGCGGTCGAGCCAGTCGCCGTCGCGCCGGAGTCGCGGGCGCGGCTCGCGCTCGCCGATGGGGATGCCGGCCGGGATCGGCGCGCCCCACACGCGCTGCGCCTCCTCGTTGGCGACGAGGACGCGGCCGCTCGGTGCTTCGGCCACGATCAGGCCGACCGGCAACTGCTGCACGACGACCTCGAGCAGATGGTGCGCCGCCTGGGCGGCACCGAACTGGACCTCGGCGGAGACGGTCGCCGTACGGGCCTCGGTCACATCGGTCAGGGCGATGACGAAGCCGATGACGCGACCGTCGTCCCGGCGCGGGTCGATCGTTGCCTGGAACCAGCGATCCCCGACCCGCACCTCCGGGACGTGGCGGCGGTCCTGGTTCGTCGCGTCGGTCGTATGGAGAGCCTCGATGGCGTGCTCGGGATCGATGGCATCGGCAACGACACGTCCGACGCACGCCTCCTCAGGACAATCGAGCAGCTCGGCCATGGCGTGGTTCGCGCGGACGACGCGACCCTGCGGATCGAGCAACGCCAGCGGACTCGCGATCGCGTCGAACGTCGTCTGCCACTCCCGTGCGCGGCGCACCGCTTCTCGCTCGGCGCGAGCCGCGCGCAGCAGCGACTGGATCGTGGCCAGGAGGATGCCGCGCTCGACCGGCTCCGTGAGGTACGCGTCCGCGCCGGCTTCGAGCCCGACGACGTGGGAGCGACTGTCGAGTGACGTCGCCGAAACTTGCAGGACCGGCACGCGCTGGGTGAGCCGCCGTCTGATCGTGCGGGCGACGTCGAAGCCGCTCATGTCGGGCAGGTTCACGTCCAGCACGATGAGGTCCGGCTCCTCGGACAGCAGCTCGAGCGCCTCGGATCCGGTCGATGCCTGGAGGACCGTGTAGCCCTCGGATTCGAGCAGACGGCTGGTGGCGTAACGGCCGGCCTCGTTGTCGTCCACGACCAGGATCACGTCACCCACGGTACGAGCGCCCGCGTCGCTCGGCGAGGACAGGTCAAGCATTGGTGACCTCCGTCCCGGTCCTGGATTTCGACCGATCGAGCACGACCCGAACGGCGTCCCGTAGTTCGCCCCGAGCGTCCGTGCCCTTGACCACGACGGCTGCCGCGTCACGCTCGAGGGCCGTCCGCTCGGCAGGGTCGAGTCGGCGCGACGTGTAGATCACGACCGGAATGGTCGCCGAGGCCGCATCGGCGTGCAGGCGTTCGAGCACTGCCGAGCCATCCATGTCGGGCAGGGACAGGTCGAGCACGACCAGGTCCGGACGCTCGGATCGGGCTCGTGCGAGTCCCGCCGCTCCACTCGCAGATTCGATGATCGCCACCCCGTCCTCCTCGAGCGCCTGGCCGACCAGGTAGCGCGACACCGGATCGTCGTCGACGATGAGGACGCTGCGCACGCGAAGGCCTGGCGCCGGGCTGTCCAGGCGCCCGACCGAGGCGTGGCGGACGGGGATCTCGACCCAGAACGTGCTGCCCTGTCCGGCGCGGCTGTCCACGCCGACCGCGCCCCCGAGCAGGCCGGCCAGCTGGCGCGAGAGCGCCAGCCCCAGGCCGGTGCCCTTCGCGTGGGCCTGGAGCCGGCCCGGCACCTGCGTGAATTCATCGAAGATGCGGTCCTGGTCCTCGGGCGCGATGCCGATGCCGGTGTCGGCGACGCAGATCCGGACCGACTCGCCCGCGTGCGTCAGCGAGGCCGAGACACGGACCTCGCCGCGCTCGGTGAACTTGAGGGCGTTCGATACGAAGTTCCGCACGATCTGGGCAAGCTTGCGCTCGTCGGTCTCGAGCATGGGCAGGGCGTCCGTGTCGTCGAACACGAGCGCAACCTCGTCCCGCACCAGGAGTGGCCGAAGGGCGCCCCGCAGGGCGCCGAAGAGCGAGTCGAGCGCGAACGGCGCGGTGGTCACCTCCACGTGCCCCGCCTCGATCTTGGCCAGGTCGAGCAGGTCGTCGACCAACCCGAGGAGTTCCTGCGCGGAGCGCTGGATGAACCCGACCTGCTTCTCCTGGCGCTCGGTCAGCGGTCCGTCCACGCGGTCGAGCAGCAGCGACGCCAAGGCGATCATCGAGTTGAGCGGGGTGCGCAGCTCGTGGCTCACGCTCGACAGGAAGCGCGACTTCGCCTGATCGGCGTCGCGCAGCCGCTCGGCCCGATCGTCGAGCTCGGCATACAGCGCGACGACGCCTCGGTTCGTCTCCTCGAGCTCGCGCTCGAGTCGGTCCTGATCGTCCTGCCGGCGGCGCAGCTCGTCGAGCGCGCGAGTCAGTGCCAGGGTCTGCTCGTCCAGCTCCTGACCGGGCGAGGGCGGACGAACGAGATCGGGCCGCAGCCTGGCGACGACGCTCGACCACTCGACGGACCGGGGCAGGTCCTTCTCGAGGGTCACGAGCGTCGATCCCGGCCGCGAGTCGATCGCCAGTCCATCGACCATCCGGCGGGCGCGGACGATGCCCGTCGCGTCGGGCGCATCCGCGCCGTCGAGCACGGCCCCAACGTCGCGCGATACCCGGACCCTCGTCGCGGATGTTGACGAGAAGCCGCCGGCCGTCGGCGACGGAGAACTCGACCCGCCCGCCGCCGGCGTACGCAACCGCATTCCGGGCGACCTCCGACACCGCCGTCGCGAGCCGCGCCGGGTCGTGCCCGCCGAGCCCCACGGACCGCGCGATGTCGCGAGCCCGGGCGCGGGCCGTCACCACGTCGGGCTCGGCGCGCAGCTCGATCACGATCAGGTCGCCGGCCATGACGCTCAGTCCAGCCTCGAACGCGCGACGACGATCCCCGTGTCGTCGTGCCCGCGCGCGAAGTCCCGATACAGCACGCCCGCGATGACTGCCGGTTCTCGTCGCGTCAGACCGGGATAGGCATCGAGACTCCAACGCGCTCGGATGCCATCCGAGTGCATGACGCACACGGCGTCGGGCGACCATGGGTAGCTGAACTCCTGGGCCCGCGTCGCCAGGCCCTGACCGATCGTGCCGTTGTGCGACACCATGTGCCGGACCGAGACCCCGTTCACTACCGCGCCGGCGATGTTGCCGACCCCGCAGAAGCGCACTCGACCGGCCGCCGGCTCGATCCGTGCCAGTCGCGACGGCGGCGCCGCGCGTTGCGCGAAGGGCCGCGTGCATCCGGCCAAGCAGCGGCACGGACTCGACGTTGCCCGCGCCGAGGAAGATGCGCACGGCCTCCGCTCGACGCCAGCGACGCCTCGTGCCCGTGGCCGAGCCCGTCGGCGACCAGGAGCGTCGCGCTCGAGTCATCGTGCCGCATGGCCCAAGCGTCACCGCACTCGCTCTGGCCCTCGAGCGGCACGAGCAGGCCGGCGGCCTCGATCGACCGGCCGGCCCGTGTCGTCGCTCCGTGGTCCGTGGAAGCGAGCCAGAATGGCCGTGCCGGCCTCAGCGGTGGAGTGGACGTCGACGAGGTCGGCCGACCGGCGAACGGCGCCGAGGCCGTTGCCGTGGCTGCCCGCGGTGGAGTAGCCGTCGCGCAGCCAGCGCGCCATGTCGTCCGTGCCCGGGCCGCGGTCGAGCGACAGGATGTCGAGCGTCGCGCGCCCGTCGCTCCGTCCGACGCTGAGGACGAGCTCGGCCGAGTCGCCGTGGCGTGCTTGACGAGGTTCGTCGCGAGCTCGGTCACGGCGAGCGCCGCGCCGACCCGCGGTGAGCTCGTCGAACCCGAGCTCGGCCGCGATCGTGGCCGACGCCGCCGACGCGCCGCGCCGACCTGGCTCTCGCTCGGTCACCGCAAAACGCAGCGTCACCCCGTCGCCATCGCGTCGACCGACCACGCGAGTGCCCTCGCCGTGGCTGTCGAGCGGATCTCGAACTCGTTCACCAGGCGCCGGGCTCCGCCGAGACCCATGCCCAAGCCCGGCCCCCGTCGTGAAGCCGTCCTGGAGCGCCTGGGTCGATGTCGGGAATGCCCGGCCCGTCGTCCTCGAAGATCAGCCGGATCCCGATCCGGTCCGCTCCGTCGACGCACTCGATCGTCGACCTTGCCGCCGCCGCCGTGGTCGAGCGTGTTGCGCGCCAGCTCGCTCGCCGCCGTGACGAGCTTGGTCTGGTCGACCAGGCTGAAGCCCCGCTCGACCGCCCGGCTGCGGACCGCTGGCGCACGCGAACCACGTCCTCCGAGGTACGGATGCGGCAATTCGTCGCGCCGGCTCGCGCATGGCTCAGGCCATGCCCACCGGATCGCCACCGCGAACGGAGCAGGGCCATGCCCGCCTCGGCATCGAGAGCCGTGCGCACGCCGGGCAGGGACAGCCCGAGCTCGACGAGGGTGATCGCGACCTCGGGCTGCATACCGACGACGACCGTCTCCGCATCGAGGATGCGTGACATCGCGGCGATGTTGGCGATCATCCGGCCGATGAACGAGTCGACCATCTCGAGCGCGGAGATGTCGATCAGGACACCCTTCGCGCCGGTCTCGACGATCCGCCGGGTGAGGTCGTCCTGGAGCTCGAGCGCGAGCCGGTCGTGCATGTCGACCTGGATCGTGACGAGCAGCAAGTCGCCGACCTTGAAGATCGGGATGCGGTCCATCGCTGCCGCCGATCCTCAGCCCGGCGTCTGGCGGACGATCGCGAAGCCGCTGCGCTGGAGCGCGAGCGCGACCGCGTCGGCGAGCGTGGCCTTCGTCGCGACGTCGGCCAGGTCGACGCCGAGGTGCACGATCGTCTGGGCGATCTGCGGCCGAATACCGCTGATGATGCAGTCCGCGCCCATCAGCCGGGCCGCGGCCACGGTCTTGAGCAGGTGCTGGGCGACGAGGGTGTCGACGGTCGGGACGCCGGTGATGTCGATGATCGCGAGCGGCGAGCCGGTCTCGACGATGCGCTGGAGCAGCGTCTCCATCACGACCTGGGTGCGGGCGCTGTCGAGGGTGCCGATGAGCGGCACCGCCAGGACCCCTTCCCACAGCTTCACGACCGGCGTCGATAGCTCGAGCAGGTCCTGCTGCTGCCGGCGGATCACGTCCTCACGGGCGCGCTGGTGCACCTCGATCGTGTACAGCCCGAGCAATTCGAGCAGCGGACATCATCGAGAACGTGGCCTCGGCCAGCGCCCGTGGATCCTTCGCGAGGTCGGACCGAAGTTGCTCGAACAGGGGCTCCTTGAGCGAGAAGATGAAGGCCGCCGCCTCGGACGGCGTGAGGCCCTGCTCCGCGCGGCCGCGCGACACGTCGGCCAGAAACGAGCGCACGTCCGCCCAGGCTCCGTCGCGGGCATCGACCTCGCCGCCGCGTTCAAGAGCCGCCGCGAGCAGGCCCAGGAACTCCTCCGACTGGCTCCGAAGCTCGCGGTCGCCGATGAGATTCTGCCGGCTGCCGCCCGCCAGTTGCTGGCGCAGCCAGCCGTCGAGCACGGCGGAGCGATCGGACAGGGCGCGCTGCAGGCTATCGACACGCGTGATCGTCACGATGCTCCCCGATGGATGCTGTGGGCGAACGGGCCCCATGCGTGATGCCGCGACCGTGGACCGAGTCTATCGATGGCGGATCGTGGAGGGCATTACACGCTCCTTGCAAATGCCGCGCCTGGGGGGTCAGCCCGGCCGTGCAGACGAGCCCGGCGTCACCTGGTCGCCACCCGACCGCCGTGGGTGTGCCGGCGTCGAGCACCATGCGCCATGCTGTCGGGGATGACCGCTCGACCCGCACCCCCGGCCCGGGTTGCGCCCGACACGACCCCGGAGCGCCTGCTCCTCGATCTCAACGAGGCACAGCGCGAAGCCGTCCGGGCGCCCGGCACACCGCTCGCGATCCTCGCCGGCGCAGGGTCGGGCAAGACGCGGGTCATCAGCCGCCGGGCGGCGTACGCGATCGAGACCGGCTCGGTGCCCGCGAGCCAGATCCTGCTCGTCACGTTCACGGACAAGGCGGCCCGGGAGATGGCCGAGCGCATGGCGGCGCTCGGACACCGTGGCGTGATGGCCCGGACGTTCCACGCCGCGGCACTCGCCCAGCTCCGGCACTTCTGGCCGGCCGGGCACGCCGGGGCGCCGCTGCCCCGGATCGTCGAGTCGAAGCTGGGCATACTGGTCCCGATCGCGCGGCGGCTGCCCGGCCATTACCGCTTCACCCCGGCCAAGGATCTCGCCGACACGATCGAATGGGCGAAGGTGCGCCGGATCCGGCCCGGGCGCTGGCTGGCGGACGGCAGCGATCGGGCAACCATCCCGGCCGACCTGTTCGCGCGCGTCTACGGGGACTACGAGCGGTCCAAGACCCGCGCCGGGCTGATCGACTTCGAGGACATCCTGGTCGAGACGGTCGAGCTGCTCGAGACGGACGCGGCGGCGGCCGAGCTGGTCCGCTCGCGCAAGCGCTGGCTCAGCGTCGACGAGTACCAGGACACGAACCCGCTGGCCGAGCGCCTGCTCACGCTGTGGCTTGGCGAATCGCCGGCGCTCACCGTGGTGGGTGACCCGGAGCAGACGATCTACACGTTCACCGGAGCGACCCCGGACTTCCTGCTGCGCTTCGGGGAACGGCATCCTGGCGCCCGGACCCTGCCACTGCTCGAGAACTACCGCTCGAGCCCTGAGATCCTCGCCCTCGCCAATCGCCTCGGCGGGACGTCGGGCCGCGGGCCGCTGCGAGCCACCCGGCCCTCGGGACCCGCGCCGGCGATCAAACGCGCGACCGACGAGGAGGCGGAGCTACGCGAGCTGGTTGCCGCCATCCGTGCGCGACTGGCCGAGGGCACGCAGGCCGGCGAGATCGCGGTGCTCGTCCGGCTGAACGCGCAGCTGCCACCGATCGAGGAGGCGCTCACGCGGGCCGGCATCGCGTACCGAATCCGCGGCCAGCGCTTCTTCGACCGGCCGGAGATCCGGCAGGCCCGCGCTGCGCTCCGTCGGGCGCGTCTGTCGACAGCCGGTTTCGCGCTCGTGGGCGACCTGCGCGGGCTGCTCGGCGAGCGCCTGGGCCTCGAGCCCGACGCCGCCGGCGATGCCGGCCCTGGGAGCGGCGGCGGGATTGGCGACGGAAGCGGTGGCGGCCCCGACCCTGGTGCCGAGGCGCGCGAGCGTGCCGCCTCGCTCGAGCTGCTGCTCGAGATCGCACAGGATGTCGCGACGCGTGATCCGAGCGTCGATCTGGCCGGCATTCTGGCCGAGCTCGATCGGCGTGACGCGGACGAGGCGGCGGGCACGGTCGACGGCGTGAACCTGCTCACGTACCACCGGGCCAAGGGCCTCGAGTGGGATGCCGTGTTCCTACCCGCCCTCGAGGAAGGCTCCCTCCCGGTTCGGCAGGCCAAGGACGACGACGCCGTCGCCGAGGAGCGACGCCTCTTGTACGTGGGCATCACCCGGGCGCGGCGTTATCTGGCCCTGTCCTGGGCGCAGCAGCGCTCGGGCTCGAGTGGGAGTGCGACACGCCGCCAGCCGTCGCGCTTCCTGGCAGAGCTCCAGCCACGGGCCGCGACCCGGTCCAGCGGGCCGCGGGTCATTCAGCTGCCGCCGGCGTGGGTCGCCGCCGGCGGTGACTCGGCCGGGGCCGCCGACGAGGCGCTGTTCGAGGCGCTTCGTCAATGGCGCCGCGACCGGGCCCGGGAGGACGAGGTTCCGGCCTACGTCGTCGCACCCGACGCCACGCTGCACGCGATCGCGGAGGTCCGGCCACGATCCCCGTCCGCCCTGCGCCGCGTGCCCGGTATCGGGCCGGCCAAGCTGGAGCGGTACGGCGCGGAGATCCTCGCGATCGTCGGCCGCGCCACGCCGAGCTGATACAGAGCTGGCAGGCGTCCTCGGTCGCCCAGCGCAGCCCACGGCGCTCGTCACGCTACCGTGATGGCCATGAGGTTCGGGATTATCGCCACGAGCGGCGACCCGCGCGCCGTCGCCGGCCTCGCCGCCGAGGCCGAGGCCGCCGGCTGGGACGGCGTCTTCACCTGGGACGGCATCGCGATCGGGCCGGGCGACACGTACGACCCGTGGGTGGTCATGGCCGCCATGGCGATGCGCACGAGCCGCGTCCGTCTTGGCGCGATCGTCACGCCGCCCTCGCGCCGCCGGCCCTGGAAGCTCGCCCGCGAGGCGATGAGCCTCGATCGCCTGTCGGGCGGCCGGCTCGTGCTGCCCGTCGGGCTCGGTGCCCTCGACGACGCGGCGTTCCGCAACGTCGGCGAGGAGGTCGACGCACGCGTCCGGGCCGAGCTGCTCGACGAGACGCTCGAGATCCTCGACGGGCTGTGGTCCGGCGAGCCGTTCGGCTTCGAGGGCCGCCACCATCGCTTCGCGCCAATGACGTTCCGGCCAACACCCGTCCAGCAGCCGCGCATCCCCATCTGGGTCGTCGGCGCATGGCCACGCGAGCGATCGATGCGCCGCGCCGTCCGCTGGGACGGCGTGCTCGTGCAGGCTCAGGGTCCCGGTGGCGGCGTCGCGGCCGTGACTCCGGAGGTGGTGGCAGAGGTCGTCGCGTACGGCAGGCGCGAGCGTCCGCCGGAGCTGCGGAGTCGACTCTGGGACGTGGTCGTCGACGGCGTCACCCCGGCCGAGGATCCGGCAGGCGCCGCGGACACGGTCCGCCCGTTCCGCGAGGCCGGCGCGACGTGGTGGATCGACGCGGACTGGGAGCACGGCCTCGAGCACGTGCGCCGTCGCGTCGCGGCCGGGCCGCCACGACCGTGATCGAGCCGACGCCGTCCGCGCTCACGTCCCCGATCGGGTCTCCGCTTGCGCCTCGAATCGCGTCTCCGCCCACCCGAACGCTCGTCCGCGAGCGTGGACTGCGACGCCCGTTCGCGATTGGACTGCTTGGGTTCGGGGCGCTGTGGCTGGTGGTCTCGAGCCGCCGGACGGCCGGGCTCGATCTCGCCGCGACACGCGCGATCCAGCGCTGGTCCGGGCCCACGCCGGACACCCTCATGGCCGCCGTCTCGTGGCCGGGCTTCCCGCCGGAGTCCCGCCTCATCCCGCCCATGCTGATCGGCGGCTGGCTGGCGGCCGACCTGCCCACTGAGGCGCTGTGCCAGGCGAGCGGCTGGGGCGCGGCGCTCGCGGCCACGCTCGTCAAGCAGGTCACCCGGCGCCCGCGACCGGTCGCGCCCGCGGTCCAGGTGATCCTCGCGCCGCTCGGTGGCACGAGCTTTCCGAGCGGCCATGTGCTTTCGTACGTCGGCACGTACGGCACGCTGGCGTACCTGCTTGCGGCTCGGATCGACGATCCGTTGCTGCGCCGAACGCTCGCAGCCGGACCGCTGGCGCTCGTCGGGCTCGTCGGAATCAGCCGTGTCCACCAGGGTCATCACTGGCTCACCGACGTGCTCGCCTCGTATTTCCTGGGTCTGAGCTACGTCGCCGTGGTCGTGGCCCTGTATCGACGCCTCCTGCGGCGCGCCGCGGCCGGGTAAGGGAGTCGTCGTGCACGACCCGACCGACCGAGCCGGCCGCCCGAGGGTCATCTGGAACGTCAATGCGGGCTCGAAGGCGGGCCTGCCGACCAACCGCATCGACGAGCCCGGCCTGCGCGCGCTCCTGGCCCGCCACGGCCTCGACGACGACATTGTCGCGACCGCGACCGGCGACGAGTGCCGGGCGGCGACGCGGTCCGCGCTCGATGCGGGCTGCCGGCCGATCGTGGCGGCCGGCGGCGACGGCACGACCGCGCTCGTCGCGACCGAGCTGCTCGGAACGGACGTGCCTTTGGGCTTGCTGCCGCTCGGCAGCGCCATGAACCTGGCTCGCAGCCTGGCCATCCCGCGCGATCACGACGCCGCCGCCGCGATCCTCGCCGAGGGGCATGAGCGGGTCATCGACGTCGGCCTCGTGGCCGGCGGCGAGGCGACCGCCCATCCCACCGCTGCCGCCGGCGCCGCCGGCGAGCGTCCGTTCTTCGAATGCGTGTCCGTCGGGCTGTCGGCCGAGCTGTTCGCGGCCGCGCACGAGTTCGACAAGGGTCGCTACTCGTCGCTGCTCAACCTCATCGAGATCCTTCGACGCGAGCATCGCCACGACATCCGGCTGCGTCTCGACGGCAACCTCGTGCGCGACCGGGCGATCATGATCGCGATCGCGAACACGCCATTCACCGGCCTCGGCTTCACCATCGCCCCCGACGCGCGACTCGACGACGGCCTGCTCGACGTCCGCATCTTCCGGCGCTTCACCACATTCGAGGTCGTGCGCCACTTCTGGTCGATCGCGTTTGGCCGCCGAGCGCACGGGCCGCGCATCGAACAGCGACGCGCGCGCGAGGTGGTGGTAGAGACGATCGGGCTGCCGTCGCGCGCGGACGACTACGACCTGGGCCCGACGCCGATCGTCGCCCGAAGCCGGCCACGCGCCTTGCGGGTCATCGCGCCGCCCGTCCCGGATCGCGGTTGAGGAGCCGTCGGGTGGCGCCGGCCGTCAGGGCGCGCGGGCCGTCGTCGATGGCGGACCTTCCGCGTCGGCCAGCCGTCAGTCGGTCGAGCGCACCAGCCGGCGCTGGGTGCGCCCCTCGTCGAGCCGCCGCTCGAGCTCGGCCTCGGACAGGATCTCGGCCCCCGCGGGCAGACCGTCGGTATAGAGGATGCCCTGCAGGTGGTCGAATTCGTGCTGGATCGCTCGTGCGAGCTCACCCCGGCCCGAGATCCTGATCCGCCGCCCGTGTCGATCCTGGCCGAGCATGACCGCGTGCAAGGCGCGCCGCCGCAGCGCCCGATAGCCCTCGAGCGACAGGCAGCCCTCCCACGCCTCGTCCTCGCCGGAGATCGCCACGATCTCCGGATTCGCGACCTCGTACAGCTGGCCGCCGACGTGGATGACGCACAGTTGCAGCGCGAGCCCGATCTGCTGCGCCGCGAGGCCGGCTCCCGGCGCGGCCTTCATCGTCTCGACCATGTCGTCGATGACTGCCCCGAGCTTGCGGTCGAAGCGCGTGATCGGCTCGCCCGGCAGGCGCAGCCGGGGGTCGCCGAAGGGCACGATCGGGCGGATGGCCATGGCCGGAGAGGATACCGGGAGCGTGGACGGTCCGGTGGCGCCCGGCGGCAATGCCCAGCTCCCGCCATGCACGGGGCGAATGAACGGACCGTTCGTTGGCCGAACGATGCAGCCAGCGGCTCGATCGACCCACGCTGTGAGCCGTCCCAGTCGCCTGGCGCATCACCTGGCGAATACCGGGGCCCGTTGATCTGCTGGGTGCATAGGCGAGGCCCTGGCGAGCTCCCTATGCACCGGGCGAATGAATGGATCGCTCGATGGCCGAACGATGCTGCGAGCGGCTCCATCGACCCACGCCACGAGCCCTCTCAGTCACAGCGCGCATCACCTGGCGAATACCGGGGCCCGTTGATCTGCTGGGTGCATAGGGCGGGCATCGGGCCGAATGCGGCAGTGCCGGGCCGAATGCGGCAGTGCCGGGCTGGAGGCGGCAGTGCCGGGCTGGAGGCAGTGGCGGGAGCCGGCAGGGTCGCCGAGCCGGCAGGGCCGCCGAGCCGGCAGGGCCGCCACGCACTACCCTGTGCCTCCAACGACGAACGCCACGGCGGAGGGAACCACATGGCCGAGCGCGTGCTGCTCCTGATCGGGACGAAGAAGGGTGCGTTCATCGCCGAGTCCGACACCGCTCGGCGGAAGTGGATGATCCGCGGGCCGAGCGCGGACGGCTGGCCGATCCAGGACGTCACGTTCGATCCATCGAGCGGTCGACTGTTCGCTGGGGGCGGCAGCCCCTGGTATGGCCCGACCGTCTTCCGGAGCGACGACCTCGGCCGGACGTGGAACCAGTCGAGCACCGGCCTGACGTACGGTGACGCCGAGGACGCGCCGAAGATCAGCGCCGTGTGGAACGTGACCCCGGCCCACGGCTCGGTCTACGCCGGCGTCGGGGTCGCGGGCCTGTTCCGGAGCGACGACGGCGGTGAGACGTGGCAGCACGTCGAGGGCCTGACCAATCACCCGACCCGACCGACCTGGGCACCCGGCGCCGGCGGCCTGATCCTGCATTCGATCGTCCCCCACCCGACCGACCCCAAGCGCATGTGGGTCGCGATCTCGGCCGTCGGGACCTTCGAGACGACCGACGGCGGCGCGACCTGGGAGCCACGCAACAAGGGCGTGCGCGCCAACTTCATGCCCGAGCCGTGGCCAGAGACCGGCTTCTGCGTTCACAAGCTGGTCATGTCGGCCGGCGTTCCCGAGCACCTGTACCAGCAGAACCACTGTGGTGTGTATCGGACCTTCGACGGCGGTCGGACCTGGCAGGAGATCACGGGCGAGCTGCCGTCGGACTTTGGCTTCGGCATGGTCGCGAGCCCCCATGACGACCGGGCCGCATGGGTCATCCCGCTCACGGCCCCCGAGGAAGGCCGCTACATGCCCGGCGGAGCGGCGGCGGTGTGGCGCACGCAGGATGGCGGCAATTCGTGGATCCGCGGCGACGCCGGGTTGCCGCAACAGGACGCGTACATGGGCGTGCTGCGCGAGGCGATGGGCCGCGACGACCTGGACCCGCTCGGGATCTACTTCGGTACGAGCACGGGCCAGCTGTACGCGAGCGCCGACGGCGGGGCGAACTGGTCGTGCGTCGTCTCGACGCTGCCCCCGATCTGGTCGGTCGACGCGATCCGCGTCGACGGCTGAGCCCGGCCCCACCTGACCGGGTCGATCGGTCGCCGATGGGACGGACCGAGAGAGAGGCGCCGCGCGGCGGGGTCGAGGTGCGCCTGCCCCGATCGTTGCGGGCGCTCATCCCCGAGCTGCCCGGGCGGGCGGCGATCGACGCGTCGACGGTGGCCGAGCTGATCGACGCGCTCGAGGCACGCTGGCCGGGTGTGGCCGACCGGCTGCTCGATCAGGGTCCGATGATCCGGGCCCATATCAACATCTTCGTCGACGGCGAGCGGGCAACCCTCTCGACGGCCGTGCCCTCCGGCGCGACAGTGCACGTCATCCCGGCCGTCGCCGGGGGCTGAGCGCGGCCGGGCGTCGGCTGTCGCGATGGTCGAGGCCGACGATCGGATCGCCAGCCAGGGCCGCTGCCGACGATCGGATCGTGCCGGCGGCCGGATTGGCCGGTCTACCAGGCTCTCTTGTGCTGCGGGCAAAGGCAGGGCTGTTTGGGGGCCGACCGGCCGGCCACCGGCCCAGGATCGCGGTTATCACATCGCTGGCTGGTAGGCCGGCCAATAACGGACGAGGCGAGGGTTCGAGATGGCCGTTGCACAGTCCTGGCTGGTAAACCGGCCAAGCGCCGGCGGCGGCGAGGGGCGAGCGGCGGCGAGGGGCGATCTGCGGCCCGGATCCGGGCCGAACAAATCGAACGAGCCCGGGGCATGTGCTCCGGGCTCGCTTCGTGTCGTCCCGCCCGTGAGGCGGGGCTACTGGGGGCCGGTCAGGACTGATGGGCGGGTCGGTTGGTCGCAGCGCTGGACGAGAGCCGGGGCACCGCGAGTGCCACGAGCCCGGCCGCCAGGCCAACGACCACGAGCGCCACCAGGATGTTCGGATCGAGGCTGAAGCCGAGCCCCGCGTCGATGCTCCAGGCACCGGCCTCGACGAGCGTCAGCGCGATGGCCGCGACCGCGAGCGTCAGCGGGAACTCGTAGCCGCCCTTGGTGTTGAAGAACCCGTTCTGCCAGTGCACCTGGCCGATGATCACGACGCTCTGGGCGACGAGCACCGCGCCCGCGAGCGGCGTCAGCAACCCGACCGCGAGGAACACCCCGCCGACGAGCTCCACGAGGGCCGAGACCAGGGCGAACAGTGGCGCCGGGCGGAAGCCCATCTTCTCCATCGCCCCCTGCCAGCCGGTCAGGCCCGGTCCGCCCCACCAGCCGAAGACCTTTTGCGCGCCGTGCGCGGCGAACGTGAGACCGACGCCCAGCCGCAAGATGAGCAAGGCCGCGTCGAACGTATTCATTGAGAGAGTCGCCTCCTGTGGGATCCAGGTCGGTCCGTGCCAGATCCTTTGATCCGGACCACGTGCTCCGCGCCATCCACGCCGGCCAGCGGAGCGATCGTTGCTTCCGCAACTACCGGTAGGCTAGGCCGAACTAGTTGCGTTGTCAAGCAAATAGATTGGCCCAGAGCAAGCGCGCGGCGGCGGCGTTGACCCTCAATCGGTGGGCGTCGGGTCGGATCGACCGTCACGCGCCGACGGCGCCCGACAGGTCGTAGATCGTCGTCGAGCTGCCGTCGATCGTGACCGCTGTCCCGTTCGCCTCGACCCACGCGGCGATCTCCGAGGACGACCCCCGGCCACCGAAGCCGCCCTGGCCGCCGATCTCGACGAAGCGCAGGTCGCCCGACGCGACGTACGCCTCGAGCTGGTCGAGGCTAAGCGCGTTGTCCGAGCCGCTCCAGCCGCCCGTCGCCATGACCGGTTGGCCGCTCGCGATCTCGAGCTGCGCGGCGGACATCGCGTCGCTCACGGCGACGACCCATTTGGCCGAGCCCTGGTTTGCGAGCAGGTACTGGACGAGCGCGCTGTCATCGGTCGGCGGCGTGCCGCCGAGGGCGAAGCCACCGTTACCACCCTGTCCGCCGGGGAAGCCGCCCGGCCCGCCTCCGGCCCCGTTCGAGCCGCCACCGCTCAGCGCATCGGAAACCGTCGCCTGCGGCCCCGCCGACACGATCGATCCCGAGTACGCGGTCGCGACCGTCGAGAGCGAGAACGCCGCCGGTCCGGCAAGGATCGCTGCCAGACCCAGCGCGCCGATCGACGCGCCGACCCAGCGCGGTGCGGTCCGAAGCGCCGGCATTGCGATGAGCCCGGCCGCCACGGCCCCCGCCGCGATCACCGCGGGTGCGAGCCACGGCACGAAGTCCGGGCTCCGGCCCAGGAGCAGCGCCGACAGCGTCGCGCTGCCCAACACCAGCCCGCCGAGCGCGAGCCCGCCGAACCAGTACCGCTCCCGGAGGCGCCACAGCGCGACCGTTCCGGCACCCACGAGCGCGCCGATGGCGGGCGCCAGCGCGACCGCGTAGTAGGAGTGAACGATGCCCGACATGAAGCTGAACACGACCGCGTGGACCGCCAGCCAGCCGCCCCACAGGAGGTAGGCGGCGCGACCGAGGTCGGTGCGTCGGGCGCGGAGCGTGAGCACGAGCCCCGTCGTCGCGGCCACGACCGCGAACGGCAGCAGCCACGCGATCTGGCCCCCGAACTCGGTGTTGAACAGGCGCAGGATGCCGGGCGTGCCGCTGAAGTTCGCGCCGCCTCCGTTGCCGGCCGAGCCACCGAAGATCCGGCCCAGGCCGTCATAGCCGAAGACCAGGTCGAGAACCGAGTTGTTCGTGCTGCCGCCGATGAACGGACGGAGCGACGCTGGTGTGAGCTCGACCGCGGCGACCCATGCGCCGGCCGTCAAGAGTGTCGACGCCGAGAAGACGGCGACACCCGCGATGCGACGACGGAGCGACGCGTTGGCCGCGACGACGTACGCGAGCATGAGCGCCGGGCCGACGAGAAAGCCCTGCAGGTACTTGGCCAGGAAGGCGAGCCCGACCGAGATGCCGGCCAACACGAGCCAGCGATGCCGGCCGTGCTCGATCGCGCGTTGCGTGCCATACGCGCCCAGGAGCATGAGGAACGTGAGCAGCGCGTCCGGGTGGTTGTACCGGAACATGAGCACGGCGACCGGCGTGAGCGCGAGCACGATGCCCGCGATCGTCGCCGCGACCGTGCCGAACTGACGCCGCACGATCGCGAACAGGAGCACGACCGAGCCGACGCCGAGCAACGCCTGCGGCAGCAGGATGCTCCACGAGCTCAGGCCGAGCAGCCGGACCGAGAGGCCCATGAGCATCGTCGCGAGCGGCGGCTTGTCGACCGTGATGAAGTTCGAGGCGTCCAGCGAGCCGAAGAACCACGCCGACCAGCTCTGCGACGCGGCGAGTGCGGCGGCCGAGTAGTACTGGTTCGCGTAGCCGCTGATCGTGAGGTTCCACAGGAACAGGACGGCGGCCAGACCGCCCACGCCGAGCATGGCTCGGGTCGACCAGCTGGCCAGCGCGAAGCGGGTGCGCGCGAGCGGCGCGGCGATGAACGGGGGCGGTTGGCCCTGTCGGCGTCGCTCCTCGACACCAGGCACGAGCGCGGTCATGGACATGTCCTTTCGTCATCGGTCGGGGCCGCCTGCGAGGCGCCGGTCGTCCGGCCGTGGCCCCGGCGCGGTCCGCGGCGACGGACGGGTGACGGCCGGAGCATCGATGACGACGACTTTCGGTTGGGTTACGGCGCGGCCGGCTGCCAGGTCCCGCCATGGACCGGCGGGGCGAGGCGGACTTGCTACGGTCGGGCGGTGCACGCGCCACGTCAGACCGCGACGCCTCCGGGCAACGGCGCGGCGCACGGCATCACGACGTTCCGTGAAGGCTCCCTGCACGCCGCGCTCAAAGAGCGCTACGCACGAGAGCGTCGTCGGGGCACGCGTCGAGGTCGCGGTCGACGGCTTCGTGATCGACGTCGCGGGTCGCGACGAGCTCGTCGAGATCCAGACCGCGGGATTCGCGGGTGTGCGGCGCAAGCTCGAGCGGCTCGTCGAGCGCCACCGCGTGGCGCTCGTGCACCCGATGCCGCTCGAGAAGTGGCTGGCCCTCGTCGATGCCGACGGCGTGATCGTCCGCCGCCGCCGATCGCCGAAGCGCGCGCTCCCGCTCGACCTGTTCGACGAGCTCGTGCACCTCCCGGCGCTGATCGCCCACCCGAACTTCCGGATCGAGTTGCTGCTCACGTGCGAGGAGGACATCCGGGGGCCGGTTCCGGCCGGCGCACGGTATCGATATCCCCGCGACTGGTGGCGCCTCGACCGGCGCCTCGTCGAGGTCGTCGAGACGCGCCGCATCGACACACCGGCCGACCTGCTGCTTTTGCTGCCCGACGGCCTGCCGGCGACCTTCACCACGGCCGATATCGTCGCCGCATCAGGCCGCTCGAAGCGGCTCGCGATGCGGGCGGCGTATTGCCTCGAGCGCACCGGCTGGTCGATCGGATCGGGCGCCACGGTCGTCACCTGGCCTACCGCCGACGGACCGGCGGGCTGCTTGGCGATCCCTAGTCTTCGCGGCCGTCTTGGGTCCGGGCGCCTCTAGATCTCGACTCCGTCGATTTCGAAGCCCATCGACCGCGCGCCGATGGCCAGCTCACGATCGTGCGTGACGAAGGCCAGCGCGTCGAACCGGTCGCGCACGAGGATCGCGGTCGCGAGGTGCAGTGCGTCGAGCGAACCCATCAGCACCGGGAACGGCTCCGCGGCCCGCTCGAGCACGTCTGCCCCTAGCGCCACGAGATCGAGGCCATCGATCGCCTCCAGGATGGAGGCGCGTACGCGGGCGACCTCGACGTCGGGGATGTGCAGTCGGACCCTCGCCTGATCGAGCGTCCGGAGGCACTCGAGCCGGATCATCTCGCTCGACACCGCCCGATCGATGTGCGGCCATGAGGGCAGCGGCTCGGGTTCGCCGAGGACGATCCGCAGCAGGACCGACGAGTCGACGTAGGCATTCACCGCGCCTGGCGGTCCTCGAGCAGGAGCTCCTTCGAGCTCGCGGACCAACCGGCCGGCGGATACGCCTTGTCCCGGATGGACGCGAACGGGCGACGCGGCGGACGAACCGAAACACGGCTCCCGGCGCCAACGGGCAGGATTCGAGCGATTGCCCGATTGCGGTCGGTGACCTCGACCTCGCCGCCTGCCTCGACGGCTCGCAGATGACTCGACAGATGGTTCTTGAGCTCCGCCACGCCAACACGCTTCATGGCCACATCTAGCCAGAAGTAGCCACTTCTGTCAATGAGGGCGGCGCGTATGCGCGGGGGACTCAACGGACCGCGCCTGACCGGCACCGCTATGCACCGGGCGACTCAACGGACCGCTGGCGGCGTCATCCGATGCGTCCGGCGCATATTCCGCGCCGTGGTTGGCGGCTTCATGCGTCGGGCGCATGACTTGACGCAGCGATGCGCCGGGCGAACACCTGGCAGCAACCGTTGACCACATGCACGATCATGCGTATGATCGGTCATCATGTCAGCAGCCGCCCGGGCGAGCGAGTCCGTCGTCGCCTACCAAGCCACCGATCTGGCCCGTCATCACCGCGAGGTGATCGACGCGGCCAGAAAGGGCCGGGCAATCGTCCGAGACAAGGATGGCACCGCCCTGATCCTCGCGCCGGCCGCCGACATCCAGCGAACTGACGAGATCGAGGACCTCGCAGTCGAACTGATTCGCGCGCGCCAGGCACTCGATCAACTCGGCCTCAACTCCCCGGGTGCATACGGGCGCCTTTCGTGGCTGAGCGCGCTGCCCGATGACGACAGGCGGCAGTGCCTCGACGAGCTGGCGGAGGCGCTCCTGATCGCGGCCTCCGGCACCTCGCTCCGTCCAGTCGAGATCCTGATCGACGACTGGCGCGCAACCGCCGAGGCGTGGGCGGATCCCGATACGCGCGCCGCGCTGCTGGCCAGGGAGCAGACGCCGCTCGCCGACGCGGAGCTGTAGCGACAGGCGCCGCCGATGCCGAGGCGACCCGACCGGGCACCCGGACGACCGCCGAGCAAGGGGACGTGGACGATCCGACCGGCCTCGGCTCGAGCCCTCAAGCAATGGCAACAGGCGATGGCGGCCGAACCACAGCTCATGAGCGCCGTTCGCGAACGACTTCGGACGCGGCCACTCGATCGCTCTGACAATCCCAATCGAACCCATCGGCTCAAGGGCGCGCTCGCCGAGAAGTGGATAGGCGATGGGAAGCTGCCCCAGTGGCAGCACGAGATCTCGGGCGCCGGACGCGTCTTCTACTGCCCTGACCAGAACTCCCGCGTGGTGTGGATCACGCTCGTCGATCTTGCTCATCCGAAATCGAACGAGTGAAGCGGATGCACCGGGAGACTCACCGGACCGCGCCCCTATGCACCCGGCCACTCAAACGGTCCGGACCGCCCGCGCCGCTATGCACCGGGCGACTCAACGGACCGCTCGCGGCGCCATCCGATGCGTCCGGCGCATATTCCCGGCCGTGGTTGGCGGCTTCATGCGTCGGGCGCATGATTTGACGCCTCGACTGGCTCGTAGATGCGCGTCACGCATAGCCGGGCCGGGGGCGCCGGTCGGGCGGCCGGGAGCGTATGGTCGACCCATGCCCGGCCCTGAAGAGCCGACACCTGCGGAACCGACCCCGCCGACGGGACAGACGTGCCCGATTTGCATTCGAGGCGCGCCCCTCGACGTGCTCGTCGAGCTGCGATCGAGCTGGGTCACCGCCGCGGCCGAGGCACCGCTCCCGGGCTACGTCTGTGTCGTCTCGAAGAAGCACGTGACGGAGCCCTACGAGCTGGTCGGCGCGGATCGAGCGGCTTGGTGGGACGAGGTATCGAGCGTCGCCGCCGCGGTGCAGCGAGCGACGGACGCGACCAAGCTCAACTACGAGATCCACGGCAACACGATCCCGCACCTGCATCTGCACCTCTATCCACGCTATGCCGGCGATGCGTTCGAGGCATCGCCAATCGACCCGCACCGGAGGCCATGGTTTGAGCGTTCGGCGCGCGATCTGGCGCGGTTGCGCGGGGCCATCCTCAATCCCCCGCCGCACGCCGGGGATCGCTGAGCCGCCGATCCCTGTCAGACATGACCAGTGACCCATCGCTACTCGTCCGATGGCGGAGTAAGGTCGAGTGCGGCCGGACCACGGCTGGCATGGGCGTCAACGACGATCGAAGGTCGTGCGGATGTCGGAACTCACCCGGCGTGGCCGAGCGGGTCCAGGGCGACTCCCGTTGACACCTCGGCCTCGCCGCTACCTGCCGAGCACGGTCGGCGTGCTCGTGCTCGTCGGGCTCGTCCTCGGGCTGAGGAGCTCGCAGCACATCCCGAAGGTGACGACGTTGCAGCCAGGGCAGGTCCTGTTTGCTCGGAGTTGCGGGGCGTGGGAGTCGACGCCCGATCCCTGGCAACAGGAATGCGCTTGGGAACGGGATCACCAGGTCCTGCCGTTGCCCGTAACGTCGGCTGCGTGCGACTCTTCGATGGGGCCCGTCACCGCCGAAGTCGACGTCGCAAGGGCCCGGGACATCGGGCAGTATGTCGGCGTCTTCGGGCCGGTCAGCCCGCCGGAATACGACATCGACGTTCCCGCTCACATCGTGGTCTTCGCCGATGGCTGGCTCGCGGCGACGGCGTCGAACTATGCTGGCATTCCGCCCGGTGCCCACCGTGAGATCTGTATCCAGGTCGCCGGCGAGCACAAGGTCTACCTCGTTCCGAGCGGGACTCCCTACTGATGACTCGGCGTGGCCGACTGCCGGGCCTCTGGCTCCCCGCGCCGTTGCTGCTCGTCTTCGTCGCGCTGCTCGCGGCCGCATGCAGCGGCCCGACGGGTGCCGGGACGCCGCCGTCGATCCCCGGGCGGACGGCCGCGATCGAGGTTGCCAGCGCGAGCGCGTTCGCTGCCGCGAGCCTCAGCCCGAGCCTCGCCGCGAGCCCGACGCGGAGCCCCTCGCCCGCCGTCGAGCCCTCCTTCGGCGCCGCACCGATCGGTGCGACCGAGGAGGCCCTTGTCGTGCGGGTCGTCGACGGCGACACGATCCTACGTCGATCGCGGGCATCGGCCACGAGAAGCTGCGCTACATCGGCATGGACACGCCCGAGACCGTCGATCCGAGCCGGCCCGTGCAGCCGATGGGCCCCGAAGCGAGCGCCGCGAACAAGGCCCTCGTCGAGGGCCGAACCGTGTTGCTCGAGCAGCGACGTGTCCGAGACCGACCGTTACGGACGCCTGCTGCGCTACGTGTGGCTGGCCGACTCGGCCGCCACGTCGGGCTGGACCATGGTCAACCTCGCGCTCGTGCAGGAGGGCTTCGCACAAGTCGCGACCTACCCGCCCGACGTGCGCTACGTCGATCTGTTCCTGGCGGCCCAGGGCCAGGCGCGCGACGCCGAGCTCGGTCTATGGAACGAGCCTGCCCCCACGACCGCGCCCACCGCGAAGCCGACGCCGGGGCCAACGACTACCTCGACCGCCAAGCCCTCGAGCTGCCACCCGTCGTACACGCCGTGCCTGCCGATCGTCGACGACCTCAACTGCCCCGATGTGCGCGCCATGGGCAAGGCGCCCGTCCACGTCATCGGCCCCGACGACTACCGCCTCGACGGCGATCACGACGGCATGGGCTGCGAATAGGCCGATGAGGTGATTCTGCCCAAGGCCCGCGATCCCAGGTTCATCACTGTGCGACGCGGTGGCAGCCTCGAGGACCGGGACCACCACCTGCTCGCGGTATGGGCCGCCGACTGCGCGCAGCACGTGCTGCATCACTTCGAGCAGGCCCGGCCTGGCGACGACCGTCCGCGTCGGGCGATCGAGCTCGGGCGCGCCTGGGCACGGGGCGAGGTCAGGTGGGCAGCGGCGCGCACCGCCGCCGGCCATGCAAACGCCGCGGCAAGAGACCTGCGCGGGGCAGCACGCCACGCCGCCTACGCTGCCGGCCAGGCCGCCGCGGTCGGCCATGTGGCAGCTCACGAGCTCGGTGCCGCGGCCTACGCGATCAGGGCGGCGCGAGCGGCCGCGCCCGATGACGAGGGCCAGGCGGCCGGCCGCTCGGAGTGCCGGTGGCAGCGCGACCAGCTGCCCGACGAGATCCGGGACCTCGTGCTCGACGACGAGCGGCTGCGCAACGAGCTGTGCTGGTTCGCGTTCGACTGTTGAGGGGCCGGCCCCGTCCGCGTTGCCGTCGGTATATGCACCTAGCGACTCAACGGACGCTCGCAGTCGCGATCCGATGCGCCCGGTGCATATCTCGGACGCTCAATGGCCGCCTCATGCGTCCGGTGCATGAGGTGGCGCTCGTGCTGGTCCGTTGATGCGTGGGACGCATGGCGGCCGTGCGGCGCATGCCCTTGACGGCCCGGGCGGCGCATGGCCCGACGGCCCACCGGCGGCCCAACGACTGGCTCGCCGCCGCTAGTCCGGCAGCAGTCGGTGCGGGCGGCCGCTCGGCGAGCGAAGGGCTCCGAAATGGCGTCGATCGAGCGTGACGATCGTGTCGCTACCCAGCCGATCGGCCAGGACGGCAACCGAGGCGTCCGTCCCACCGGAGTGGGAAGTCGCCGTACTTCTCGACGAGCGCGGCCATCCGCGGCCAATCATCAACCTCGGGCCCCTCGACCTCGATCGCCGCCAACCCCCTGCCCAGCAGGGCTTCCAACCACGGCCCTCTCTTGGCTCGGCATCTCGACCGCGAGCAGCAATCGGCGCAGCGAGCGCGCGAGCCAGGCCTCGTAGGCATCGGCCGACCAGCCCAGCCCGCGGACCAACTCGACGTACACGTCGGGCAGCGTCAGGGCATCGAGCGCGCCGATCGCGTCTTCGCCTTCCAGGCCCTGGCGTAAACCTCGGCGCAGGGCGTCGACCAGGGTGCGCAAGCCGTCGCGTCGTCGCTCGTACGGCTTGTTCGCCTCGTCGCGCAGCTCGGGATCGGTCGAGCCGGCGTCCCGAGTGACCAGGACGACGTCGGCGCCGATCTCCCAGCGGACACGAATCGACCGGGCGAACGAGTCGAGGGCGGCACCCGGGTCGCCGGCCGCCGCGGATGCCAGTGCCTCGCGAAAACGCTCATCGGCGTCCGGCAGGAACACGATCCCGTCGCGCAGCTCGCGCAGGATCCCGGCCTTGGAGCGATAGACGGCATACACCGTCTGCACTGCGACCCCGGCCTCGTCCGCGATCGACTGGAGCGTGGTGGCGCCGTAGCCATCGCGCACGAACAGCAGACGCGCGGCGTCCGCGATGCGGCGGCGTGTGACGGCGGCCTGCTCAGCGCGCAGGCTCGGTCTCGGGTTGACAGCCTCGGACATCTCGCTATAGTACAGAACTAGCGGATAGAGTGACACTCTACCGATTGGATGTCGACTTCAAGATGGGTGCGAAATGCTCAAATCGCCGACCAGCCCCGACGTGGCAGGCCGCATGCACCGGCTGATCGAGGAGGGGTTCGCCCGCAACGATCGGTCCATCATCGACGAGCTTGTCGCCCCGGATTGCATCGAGCACCAGCGCGGCCACGGGCAGGGTGTCGCGGGCGTCTACGAGTTCGTGTCCAGGCTTCATGGCTGGCTGTCCGATCTCGAGTTCGCGATCGAGGACCTGACCGTCGTGGGCGATCGCGTGTGGCTGCGAATACGGGTCGCCGGCACGAGCACCGGGCCGGTCAACGGCCTCGCGCCGACCGGCAAGCGCGTGGTGGTCGATGTGTTCGACCTGGCGCGCATCGAGGACGGACGCGTCGCCGAGCACTGGGGCGTGGCTGACCAGCTCGGGATGCTCGTGCAGCTGGGCTACGGCCCGGGGCTCGCCGGGCCCGATGCCGGCGGCGCGTCGACCGACCATACCGCAACGACCATGGAGGCCAACTGAGATGGTGTCTTCGGTGCCCGCGCGTCATGACGTGGTCGTGGTCGGGGGCGGACAGGCGGGCCTCGCGACGTCCCACCACCTGACCCGGATGGGGGTCGAGCACGTCGTGCTCGATGCCGGCGCCCGGGTGGGCGACGCCTGGCGCGAGCGCTGGGACTCCCTGCGTCTGTTCACGCCGGCCGGGATCGACGGGCTGCCCGGGATGCCGTTCCCGCTTCCCGCGGCGGCCCTGCCGACCAGGGACCAGATGGCCGACTACCTGGCCGAGTACGCCGCACGCAACCACGCCCCGATCGAGCATGGCGTCCGGGTTGACAGCCTCGAGCGGTCCGAGGGCGGGTTCGTCCTCGTGGCCGGAGATCGACGCTACGCGGCGAGCGAGGTCGTCGTGAGCACCGGGTTCCTGTCCGCCCCCTTCGTGCCACCGTTCGCCGCCAGGCTCGACCCGGGCATCCGGCAGCTCCACAGCGCCGCCTACCGGGACCCGGGATCGGTGCCCGGCACCTCGGTTCTCGTCGTGGGTGGCGGCAACTCGGGCGTGGAGATCGCTCTCGAGCTGGCCCGCGCCGATCGTCGGGTCAGCCTCGCCGGGAAGAGCACGTTCCTCCCGCGCATCGCCCGCATCGGGAACGGGCGCCCGTTCTTCGCGTTCGCGAAGCGGGTCCTGACGCTCGATACGCCGATCGGGCGCGGGATGCGCGAGCGCATGGGCGAGCACGGCTCGGCCCCGGTGATCCGCGTCCGGCGGTCCGACCTGGACAGCGCGGGCGTCGACCGAGTGGCCCGGGTCGAGGGCGCGCGCGATGGCCGGCCGGTCCTCGCCGACGGACGGATGCTCGAGCCGGACTCGGTCGTCTGGTGCACCGGGTTCCGCCCCGCGTACGACTGGATCCACCTGCCGGTGCTCGAGCCGAGCGGCCTGCCACGACACCGGCGGGGCGTCGTCCTGAGCGAGCCCGGGCTGTCGTTCGTCGGGCTGCCGTTCCAGACCGGCTTCGTGTCGCCGCTGGTCCTTGGCGTGGGCGCCGACGCGGCCGAGGTCGTGGACGGCATCGCCACCCGCCTGGCCGGCCGGCGGGCGCGCCACGACATGGAGGCGCGGGGCGCCACGGGGCAGCTCCGCCCCATATGCATCGAGCGACTCAACGGACCGTCCGAAGCGCGATCCCATGCGTCCAGCGCATCGTTCGGCCACCAGCCAGTGCGGTTCGAGCCACCGGGTGCATCAAACGGCCAACGAGCGGTCCGTTGATGCGCCCCGTGAATGGCGCGGCGAACCGCGCGGCGAATTGCGCGGCGCGCGGTCAGGCCTCGTCGTCGAGCGCGGCCTGGGCGTCCAGCACGTTCGCGCCCTCCGACGGATCCACCTCGTCGCGCGCGATCTGCGGCTCGACCCGGCCACCTGACGCGACGACGCCCCGCGCGCGCCGCGGCGGCTCGTACGGCAGCAGCAGGCGCGCGTAGCCGGCCACGAAGACCGCCTGGAGCACGGCGGCGAGGTAGAACGGCAGGTAGAGCAGACCCGAGTCGATGAGTGGGCCGGCCACCGCCGGCCCGAGCGACGCGGGCAGCTGGACCGACGCGTTGCTGACGCTGACGGCCATGCCCCGGCGCTGTTCACGGACGAGCCCGACGAGCAGGGCCTGGCGGGGACCGGCCGAGCCACGACTGAGGACCTGTCGTCCGGCAAAGGCCGCGGCCGCCAGCGGGTACGACGGGGCGATCGGGATCGCCAGCAGGCACACGAGCCCGAGCCCACGGGTAACGACCACGGCGCGGATGACGCCCGTGGTCTCGGCGATCCGGCCGGCCGCGAGCGAGGCCAGCCCGGTGAGGAGGAAGCTCGCCGCGAGCACCGGCGCGATCGCCTCCGGGCCCAGCCCGAACCGGACCGCGAACCAGTACGAGATGAGCGGCCCGGTGAGGCCGATCGAGGCCCCACCGACGGCATTGATCGCCGAGAGCGCGAGGAGCAGCCGGTTCTCGTGACGCTGAACGTCCCGTGCCTCGAAGCGTTCCGCGGCGGTGGATCGCGTCGGCCGATAGCGCTCCTCGGTCCCGGCCAGGATGAGCCCGCCGGCGATGGCGATGAGCACGCCGAAGGCGAACAATGGCCGGTACGCGAGCGGGCCGGGCAGCCATGTCGACAGCAGGGCGGGCGCCGCGCCGATGGCGGCACCGATGCCCATGCCGCCGAAGCCCAACGCGTTGTTCAGCCCGAACAGCCAGGGCCGAGCGGCCGGTTGGGAGCTCTCGGCCAGCCATGCCTGCTCGGCCGGCGAGAAGCCGCCGGCGGTGCCGTTCGCGCCCCGCCCGAAGCCACCGAGGATCGCCGCCGGGACGAGGAGCAGCGGCTCCGCCGACACGAGCGCCACGGCCGACGTCACGAGCGCGATGCCCTGATACGCCACCAGCAGCCGACGACGCCCGATGCGATCGCTCAGGGGTCCAATGACGACCGCGAAAGCGGTGTTCGCGAGACCCGCCCCGGCGAGCACGAGGCCGATCGCAGCGCCACTCCAGCCGAGGGCATGCAGGTACAGCGCGAAGTCGACGACGAGCGTGCCCTGGGCCAGCGAGCGCAGCAGCCGGACCGTCAGCAGCCGGCGGATGACGGGCGTGAGCTCGGCCGCCCGTTCGGGGCCCAGGAGCCGGTCCACCGGCGAACGGCGCGGGTCGGTCGTCATCGTTGGCTCATAGACCAAGCCTCCCGAGTCACGCTCGTCGTGGACGTGCCCTCGGCCGAGCCTATGCGCTCCCGCGGCCGGCGATCCCGGCGAGCGCCGACCGGAAGGCTTCCATCGCCAGGGCGTGCAGGCCCGCGCCGAAGCTGATCCGCCGGACGCCGAGCCGCCCGAGCTCCTCGATCGATAGGCCGTTCGGACGCGCCAGGACGTTCACCGGACCGGGCATGGCCTCGACCATCGACCTGATCCCGGACGGCTCGCTCAGGGTGATCGGGTAGACACAGTCGACCCCCGCCTCGAAGTAGCGCCTGCCGCGCCGGATCGCCTCGTCGAGCTGCGCCCGCTCGTGGCCGGCGTGCCGGATGAACGTGTCGATGCGGGCGTTGATCACCACGTGGACCCCGGCCCGATCCGCCGCTGCCCGGACAGCGGCCAGGAATGCCGCCTGGCGCTCGGCCTCGACCAGGACGTCCGGACCGTGGTGGTCGGTATCCTCGAGGTTGCAGCCGACGATGCCCGCGCCGAGCATGCGGGCAACCAGCTCGTCCGGTCCGAGACGGTGACCAGCCTCGAGATCCGCGGTCACCGGCAGGCGCACGGAGCGAGCGATCCGGGCCAGGAACAGGAAGATCGTCTCGGCGTCGGCGCTGTCGTCATCGCCTTCGCCGAGCGCGCCGGCGACCGCATGGCTCGACGTGGCGACCGCCGTGAAGCCGGCCTGCTCAACCGCTCGGGCGCTCGCGACGTCCCACACGTTTGCCAGGACGAGCGGCGCGGGAGCGTGATGGGCGCCGAGCAGCGTCTGGGCCCGGGCCGCGAGCGTGGCGCGGTCGGTGGCGGTCCCGGTCATCGGCTCACTCGTCCCCCGCCGGGAGGGGCGCCACGTAGGTGCCGACCGGGGCGCGGAACCCGACCGCGAGCCGGTTCCAGGAGTTGATGACGAGGACGGTCAGTGTGAGCTGGGCGAGCTCGTCCTCGTCGAAGCAGGCCTGGACCCGCTCGTACACCGCATCGCTCACGTCGCGCTCGGGCAGGAGCGTCAGCTCCTCGCACCACAACAGCGCGGCACGCTCGCGATCGTCGAACACGGGCGCTTCGCGCCAGACCGACACGAGGTGCAGCCGGTCGTCGGACTCGCCCAGCGCGCGGGCATCCTTGGTGTGCATCTCGAGGCAATGCGCGCAGCCATTGATCTGCGACGCCCTGACCTTGACCAGCTCGAGGAGGCCCCGTTCCAGGGGGCCGCGCCGTGCCGCGGCGGCCAACGCCGCCATGGCGCCGGAGATGTCGGGGCGTGCCTTGTAGTCGAGACGCATGGGCCTCTGCCTCCGCTTCCGCTTCGCCTCGAACTCTATGGTCTCCTTCTCGCTCTTGCTCGCGGCTGGTGTGGACGCGTATGCGCCCGGCGACTCAACGGACCGCTGGAAGCGCGATCCCATGCGTCCAGCGCATCATTCGGCCACCGGCCTGGGCCGTTCGAGTCACCGGCCGCATCAAACGGCCAACGAGCGGTCCGTTGATGCACCCCATGACTGGCCCGGCGAAATGGCGGAGTGAATGGCGGGGCGCACGGGACGCACGCGCGGCGAATGGCGGGACGAACAGCGAGACGCAGACCAACTCGCGCAGGGTCGGCCAATTGCTAGAGATCCTCCCTGCTGAACGCCCACAGGCCAGCCCACGGCCACGACGGCGAGCATCAGCGCCCAGCTCGCGATAGGAGCACCGATCCGAACCGCACCACTGCCGCGAGGTCGAGCAGCCTGACCAAGTCAATGGAGATGGCCGCCGGAGCGGCCTGATCCTGGGCTCGCCGCCGAGGGCCGGCGTGGCTACAGGGCGACCGCGACGTCGCGCCAGGCCGCTTGGTCCGGTCGGTCGCCCAGCTGGCGGCGAACGCCCTCGAGGATCCGCCCGAAATCGTTGTGCCTGAGCGTCCAGATGAGCACGCAGCCAGCGTGCGACCGGCCGCGCTCCGCCCACTCCCGCAGCAGCGGAGCGAAGTCACGACTGTTGCGCGTGACGAGGATCCGCGCCTCGGCGGCCGCCAGCGCCAAGACCTGGGGATCGGCAAGGCCTTCGAGGTCCGGCTGCTCACTCAGCGCCAGGATGTCGTGGCCGTCGTCGCGCAGGGGGCGGGCGATGCGTCGACCCGACAGATTGGCGTCGAGCAGCAGACGCACGGGCGCTACCGGCGGTCGGGCGCGACGTCGATGAACGGATAGAGCGTGGGGAGCTCTTCGACGGGGCGTCGGTTGTCGGCGATCGCGTCGGCGATCTCTTCCGAGTAGGCATCTCGATACGCGAGGGCCAGCCGGACCTGTCGTTCGGTGAGATGCGTCTCTTCCTGGAGCCGCTCGACACTGCCGAAGTCCTCGAGCATGTGGGCGATCTCCCAGACGTCGAGCCCGGAGCCGATGACCCACGCTCTGCGGGCCGCATCATCACCGCGAAAGCCGATGCCCGGGAAGCGACGCGTCCGGGCCGTCTCCTCGGTGAACGCGGAGACGACGGCGCTCTTCGAGCGATGCGTCCGCCTGGCCTCGGCGGCCACCAGCTGATCGGTCGGGCGACTGAGCCGGACGGAGAGGGGCTCGCCCGTCTGGCGTTTCGAGATCCGTTGTCGTTCGCGCATGACCCCGGCAGTCTAGCCTACTGAAGTTACCCGGTAACTACCCGAGCCCCTATCGCGCCACGCGATAGCGGACGTAGACGACCTTCGAGCCGAAGGTGCGCGTCTCGACGAGCTCGAGGTCCACCCGGCGCTCGGCCCGCGGGAAGTACGGGATGCCACCGCCAACGAGCACCGGGTAGACGATGGCCCGGAACTCGTCGATCAGGCCCAAACCGGCCGCCTCGGCAGCAAGCGTCGCGCCGCCGATGGCAATCTCGCCCTCCCCCGGCTCGGCTCGCAACCGCTCGATCTCCTCCGCGACGTCGCTCGACGCCAGCCGGGCATTGCCCTGTACCGCCGACAGCGTCGAGGAAAACACCAACTTCGGGAGCGGCTTCCAGAGCGATGCCCACTCGAGCTCCGCGTCACCGAGCGATGGATCCTGGTCGGCGGTCTCCCAGTACAGCATCGTCTCGTACAGGCGTCGGCCCATGAGGTGGACGCCGATGCCTCGGATCTCGTCGATCCAGAAGCGGAAGACCTCCGGGTCCGGCGCCGTCCAGTCGAAGCTGCCGTCCGGCCCGACGATGTAACCGTCCAGTGACATGCCCATCGAATAGGTCACGCTGCGCATGGGACGTCCTCCTCGATACGGGTTCGACGATAGGACCGCCAGACGCCGAGGGACTCATCGCAGACCGCGCCATCGCCCTCGGCTACCACGTTGCTGCTGCACGGCTGGACCGGGCTTCGGGCCACGAGTCGGCGGGTTTGGCCAGGACACGGGCTCGCGCAACGTCGATGATGGTGCTCACCATGACCCGAACGCATGACGCAGGACAGTAGTGCCGATGCCTCCGTCCGGTCGTGCCCGCCCGTGAACCAGTGGCTCGTAAAGTACGACGGCCCCTGCGCCCAGTGCGGGCGGACGCTCGTGCGCGGGATGCCCGCGATCTGGGACCGAGCCACCCAGACCATGCACTGCATCGAGTGTCCGCAGGCTGGCGATCCCGCGCCCGAACCCGAGATCGACCACGGCACCGGCGGTCGTTCGGCACGCGCGGAGTACGAGCGCCGGTCCGCCAAGCGCGACGCCGCGATCTCCGACCGTTGGGGCACGGGCTTTGCCGCCAAGGTGGTCCGCGCCCTGTCGACTGAGCCACAGACGACCCGCGCCTGGGCGATCGGCGCGGCCGGCGAGGAGAAGCTCGCTCATGAGCTCGCCGCCGTGCCCGGCCTCCAGGTCCTCAACGACCGTCGCGTTCGCGGCACCCGCGGCAACATCGATCACATCGTCATCGCGCCGGCCGGGGTGTTCGTCGTGGACGCCAAGAACCATCGAGGCAGGATCGACATCAGGAACCGCGGCTGGTTCTTGCGACCGGACTGGCGGCTCATGATCGGCGGGCGTGATTGCTCCAAGATGGCCGACAACATGGCCTGGCAGGTCGACGCGGTGATCGACGCCTTGGGAGGCGCAGATCCGATCCCGCCGGTCACGCCGGTGCTGTGCTTCCTCGAAGCCGACTGGCCCCTCATCGGCGCGCCAGACGAGTTCCATGGCGTTCGACTCGAAGGGCCACGGTCGATCAAGCGGCTGGTCACCGCGACGGCGGTGCTCGACGAGGCCGAGATCGTCGCGCTCACGGCCATTCTGGCGACCGCTCTGCCCGCGAAGTAGCGGCCACCGCGTCTCGCTCAGCGGAGGAGCCGTCGCGCCGCGGCGAGAATCTGGTCGAGCCGACCCGACGGCACCGCCGGTTGGGGCGAAGGCGGTGCTGGGGCCGCGAGCGGATCGGGCGTTGCACCGACTCTCGGGATGTCCACGGTGCGAGTGCAGCGAGGGTAGGTCGCGCAGCCCCAGAAGAAGCCGCCAGGCCGTCGGCCACGCCGCCGTCTCCGGACGACCATCGGCTGGCCGTGGCAGATCGGTGGCCTCGGCCAATCAGTCGACCCAGGCATGGCTCCATCGGCAGGACCAGCCATGGTCTAAGGGTAGGTCCCCGGCGACGGCGCTGCGTCGGTGAGACGCTTCGGTATTCGGGCCAAGGCACCGACCTATGGACGCGGGTTTCGCCCACCCAGACCTGTCAGGCGCCGGCCGCGTCCGTGCCCGGTGGGCCGGCCAGGATCGTCGGCACGTACTCGAGCAGCTGGATGCGACCGTCGAACGTGCGGCTGCCGATCATCTCGAGGGCAACGTCGGGATAGCCGTCGTAGATGCGCTCTCGGCCGGTGCGCCCGGTGATGACCGGGAAGACGACGACCCGTAAGCGGTCCACGAGACCGGCCTGCAGGAGCGACCGGCACAGGGTCAGGCTGCCGAGCGTGCGCATCGACGCCGAGCCCGTGGCCTTCATCTCGCGCACGGCCTCCACCGGGTCCCGGGCCACGAGCTGCGTGTTCGGCCAGGACAGGGGCTCGCGCAACGTGCTCGAGAAGACGACCTTGGACATGCCCGCCAGGGCGTCGGTGCCGGGCTCGCCCGCGGCGGCGAAGTTCGACATGAGGCGGTACGTCGTGGCGCCCATCAGGATTGTGTACGCACCTTCGGGCTGCTCGCCCAGCCAGGCGAGGTACTCGGGCCCTTGCAGGCCCCACCAGCCCGACCAGCCCTCGGCGGATGCGTAGCCATCGAGCGAGGTGATGAAGTCGATCAGGAGTTCTGGCATCGTCGTCTCCGTGTCGCTGGTCTCGGGGGAGGCGTCCCCATCGCTGCCATGGAGGTTGCGACAAAGGGTAGGACGACGTGGCGAGCCGGGAGTCCTCGGCCGGCCGGTCGGGCTACCCGAGCGGCTGATCGGCCGTCCGGCCCACGCGGCTCGGGGCCTCGACGGAGACGCGCGCTCGCCACCGACGCACCAGCACGGCGACCCCGACGATCAGCATCGCCGCACCGATCGTCCCGGCGGCGTTGAGTGCCCCGACCTCCGTCGCCTTGTAGATGTCGCGGGCGAGCGGTTCGGACGGGCCCGACAGCAGGCCCCACAACAACCAGGGCAACGCGGCGAAGAAGCCGCCCACAAGCGCATAGGCCGGTGGCAGTAGCTCCCGAAGAGTCCGGTGCTTCGAGGGGCCTACGCCCAGATCCAGGCGGGCGAGCCAAGGCGGGTCGGTTCGTCATCGGGGAGGTGGATCGCTTGACCGGCCGCCAAGCGGTCTGCGGACCATGCCGCGGCGGCCGCGTCGAGAACGTCATCGATGGCCACCAACCCGGCCTGCCCTTCGAGCGCTTCGGGGATCCGGATCCCCTTGGTCGCCAGCGCGGCACGTCGCTCGTGCATCCCGTTCCACGTCCGCTTCGCATGGGCCATGGGTCGGCCCGTCATGACGGAGAACGACACCTCGGGGTGGACCTCGAAGATCCGCGAATTGGATGCGGCGCGTTCTCGGCATCCAGGATCTTCGGGAACAAGGCGAAGGCCTGGCGGGAGACGCCGCCGAAGCCGAGTTCCCGCGAGCGCACGAGCGCGGAATTGAAGTTGGGCGCGTCGAGCACGGGCCGAGGTGGCGTGAGGAAGACGCTGGATCGCCGTGGGCCAACCATCGATCGCGCAGCGAGGTCCGCGGCGCGGAATCCAGTCGAGCTGAGCCCGATTGGTACGTCGACGCCGATCCACTCAGCCTCACGCGAACGCAACTGTCCCAGCTGGTCGACGACGAATGCACGACTGAACAAACCGTCGAGCAGCTCCACGGCGACCCACCGCTCCTTGACGCCGTCGAGGCCGAGGACCCGAACGCTCACGATCCCCTGACGAATTCAGCGTAGCGCCGCGCAAGGCGATCGCGGTCCGGGAGGTGGATCTGCCGACGGGGCAGCGCGATCTGTCCGCCATGGATCTGCTGGAGCCCGACGACGAGCATCGGGCCGTCGGTCTCGGCCAGGATCGACGGCCGGACCTCGACGATGTAGTCGGGCCGGATCGCAAAGAAGAAGCGATCGAACGCGGCGTGGTGGAGCTTGCACAGCGCGACCCCGTTGCTCACGATCGGCTCGCTGTCGGCTTCCCTGTCAGGCGTGATGTGGGCGGCGTCGAGCAGCTCGCCGTGGTGCAGCCGACAGAGCGCACAACGCTCCTGGTAGGCACGGATCACGCGCTCGCGGAACGCGACCTGGTGGAGCCGCTGCCGAACCGATCGGGTCACGTACGCCCGTCGGGCGTCGGCGTAGTCGTCGGAGAGCGGATACTCGCCGGGCCCCGAGGTAACCAGGGCCGCGCCGATGTCGTCGAGCTGCACCGTGAACCGAAGATGAACTGGATCGTCACCCACAACGAACGCCGGGTACGACGCCGCGTACTGGCCGGGCTCGATCGCAAGGAAGTAGACCAGCGGCACCTGCTCGACCATGGCCCTCCGCAGCCCCACATTGTCGCGGTGGTTCGGATCGCTTCCTCGGTAGGCGTACTGGAGCGTCCCTCGCGCCTTATCCCAGCCATCCTCGTACGGTCCGCCGATGATGGTCGCGATCGACAACGGCAGCTCGCACGCGGCGGGCTTCCAGATGCCCTGCGGGCCGAGCAGCGGAATGCGTCGTCCGTCGAGAGTGAAGTCCTCGAGGAGTACGCGAGGCAACGATTCCCCCCGCTCCTCTCGCTGCTCGGTCAGCCACTCGAAGACCGCCCGGCGGATGGAAAGGTCGGCGGTTCCGATCATGGCGCCGGTGGAACGAGCGTGCCGTCGAACGGGTCGTGCCTATCGGGCGCCTCGAGAGGCGGGAGGCTCAGGCCGCCGTTCGGGTCGGGCGCCGGCGTGGCGCCGCCCTTCGTTTCGAGTAGCCAGCGCACGCGCTCGACGATGACCCTGGTCTTGCCGGTCCCGGCGCCTGCGATCACCACGAGCGGCCCGTCGCCCCACTCGACGATGCGCCGCTGTGCTGCGGTGAGGCCGGTGTCGGGCGCGGTGATCACGAGGTAAGCCCGGGATAAGAGCCCGCGCCCGGTTCCTGGTCATCGGCGGCTCGATCGGGAACCGTCAGTTGACGGTGATAGTCTCGGACCGAGGATCGCGGCCTCGAATCATCTCCGCACGGCGCGCCACGAAGCGCGAACGAAATGCATACGAACGACGCCGACCTCGAGCCTGAGATCACGGACGAGGAGCTGAACGACCCCGACTTCGACATCCCCGAGATCACCGACGAGCAGATGTCGAGCGGCAGGGTCGGCGGTCTTTGGTATCTGGTCAAAGACGGCTTCGACATCGGCATCGACGGGGCGGTCGGGTATCGGCTCCGGCTGATCCCATCGAACAAGGTCCTGGCCACGGGGTCGACGGCGCGCGAGGTGTTCGCCGCGTACCTGCGCGAGGTCAAGGCCGGCCGATCGTATCGAACGCTGATCGTCGACTGGTGCGCCGAGGACGGCGAGCCCGGCAAGCTCAGCAGCGGCGCGACCCTCGCCGAGCTCGCCCAGGCCTCGGTGCACGGCGCGAAGACCCTGGCCCGCAACCAGGGCCTGCCCATCCCGTCGTAGTCGTTCGATCGAGTCTGGCCCAAATCCGTTCGGGGATCGCCCGGGCGTGCGCCGTCGCGGGCAGGACCGCCAGGGCGTGTCGGAGCGAGCCAGGGGACGTTGGCGTGGACGACGACGTCGCGGTCGACCGGGTGACGGACGCGCTCGGCGACGGTCAGCTCAGGGTTTGCGGCAACCCCCAATACGCTCCCTCATCCCCCGTTCTTGCCCGCAGGCTAGCAGCCTGCGAGACAACCTGCCTGTCAATTCGGCGACAACCAATGGTGGCCCCGAGCGCCTGGCCGGCTACCTGGCCTGGCGCGCATTCGCCTGACCTCGCGTTCACTCCCGCGCGTCGAGCTGTGAGAGACGCTCGCTGGCCAACGCGGCCACTCGCACATGCTCGTCGCGCCAGGACCGCCAGACCGCTCGTGCCCAACGGTGCAGAACGTCGACGTACTCGTCCGGGGTGGCGCTGAGGACGAGGTCCTGGACCGTCATCGACGCCCGCTCTCGCGGCGTCCCGAAGCGCGGCCAGTCGCGATATCGGCTCGCGAGCAGCTGGTGGGCGTCCCGGACCTTATTGCCGGAACGGTCGTGCTCGAGGGTCAGGTACAGCCCGAGAAGGGCAAAGGCGGTCGTGATGGGAGCCGTGCCTTCGCCGGTGTGCTGCGCCGCGTACGTATCGACCAGGAGCTGGTGCCAGCGCCCGAGCTCGACGAGGTTCTCGTGCTCATAGCCCAGAGCCTCGCCGTACAGCGCGTGACAGGCCCAGGATGCAGTCGACCGGCGATGCCACGAATTGCTCGGGCCGGGCAGGACGACGCCGCAGCCCGGGCAGGCGGTCATTGGCAGGATGGCCCCGTTGCCCATTTCCGAGGAAGGTTGCCACAGGGCGGCGCGAATTCAGCTCCAGGCCCCAAATATCGCGAGCCTCATGGCGACGTGAAGATCGAATGGCCGCCAATCCGGCGCCACCGGATGCCGAGAGCGCCGTCGATCTGCACGAACTCAAAGGTCGCTCGACCGCCCGGACCCGGCCGGCGGGCAAGTGCGTGCCTCGGCCCGGCCCGGCGCGGCCGAAGCGGCCATCTGTTGCACCACATCGAACAAACCGCGGGTAGCGCGGGCCTCGGCGCGGCCGAAGCGGCCATCTGTTGCACCACATCGAACGAACCGCGGATATCGCGGACCTCGGCACGCCCGAACCGCCGATCTGTTGCACCACATCGAACAAAGGCGCGATCTGACCTTTCGTCCCTGACCAGGAGTCGCCATCTGCCGGCGGATACGCGCAAGCGCGAGGGACTGGCGTCAGGCGATCGTGGGTCGCCAGCTCGTCAGGAGCGCGAGCCACAAAAGCGCGAGATCGAGCGCCACGCCGGCCAGGAGCTGCGGGTCGAAGAACAGCGCGAGCAGCACGACCGACACCGCGGCCGAGACACTGACGAGCGCGGGCCACCACACGGTCGGTAGGACCAGCCCGAGCGTCGAGAGCCCGGCCAAGGTGAAGCCCACGACGACGGCGCCGATGAGCGCCACGGCGAGCGCTCGTGCCAGGGCCGGATCCAGTCCGGCAGCGGAGACGGGCCATGCGCGGGCGAGGTCGAATGGCCACTCGGGCCCGCCCGCGGTCGCGGCGGGTTGCGGGACGACGTACATGATGTGGACGACACCATGGCCGATCAGCAGCGCCGCGAGCAGCCAGCGGCCGGCGGCCATGTTCCGGTCGTACAGGAACCAGATCGCCGCGCCGACGATCGCCAGTCCGACGGCCAGCGGCAGCAGTCCGGTCAACACCTTCATCGTGCCCTCCTTCCGTTCCCAGCGGTCAGGGTCCGAAATCGGAGCCGCGTCGACAAGGGTCGGGAGGCCGCTGGGGAGGGGCCGTCCGGCCGGTTCTTGAACATGTGGGTAGGCAAGCATCGGATACGATGCCTTGGCCACACGCTTGTACGCTGATATACACGCCTCGTGTAGGAGAGTTTGGATGGCCGCGGATCAGGGAAAGCGCTACAACGTGGTGCTCGACGACGAGCATGCCGCGAGACTCAACGACCTGGCTGCTCGGCTGTACGTCCAGCCCGGCACGGTCGCGCGCTCGCTGCTCTCGATGGCCCTCGATCAGGTTGATCCAGAAGCGGCGACCCTCACGGCACTCCTTGATTCGATCCCCGGCGCGTGGGAGCGGACGACCGAAGGCGTGGCCGATGCGAAGGCGGGTCGGGTCGTCCCCCTCGACCTCCTCTGATCGGTGGCGAGGGTCCTCATCACGCAACGCGCGCGATCCGACCTTCTGTCCCTGATCAGCAGCCGCAACCTGCCGGCGGATACGCGCGAGCGCGTGCGCGCATCGTTGTCGCAGCTCGAGACATTCCCACTGACCGGCCGGAGGCTGGTCGGCCGATGGGATGCATTCCGGCTAATTCTCGGGCCGTGGCCGTGGATGCTTCTGATCTACCAGTACGAGGAGGCGACCGACACCGTCACCGTCGTCGCCGTGCACGACGCACGGACCCAGTTTACGGCCAGCGCCGGCCGCTGACGCGACGCCGAGCCCGTACCGTGGCAAGCGGCCTCGACCGCTCGATTACGCTGACGCTCTACGCCATCAGGATGAGGGGAAATCGATGCCGCAGGCCAGTTATTCCGTGACGATCGATCGTCCGCAGGATGCCGTGTTCGCGTTCGTGGCGGACGGCGAGACCGCCCGACAGTGGCGGCCCGGGGTGGTCGACATCCGACGGGTCTCTGGCGACGGCGTCGGCACGCGCTACGAGCAGGGCGTCAAGGGGCCGATGGGCCGCCGCGTGGCGGCCGACTACGAGATCACGATCTTCGAGCCCAACCGCCGGATCGAGTTCCAGACGGTCGCCGGGCCGGCACGCCCGCATGGCCGCTTCGACTTCGAGCCCACGGACGGGGGCACGCGCCTGACGTTCTCGCTCGATGCCGAGCTGGGCGGGCTGCGCGGGCTGTTCATGGGCGGCGCCGTGCAGCGCACGATGGACTCCGAGGTCCGCACGCTCGACAACCTCAAGCGCATTCTTGAGGGCTCGCCGAGCGCAACGGGCTGAGGGCCGTCAGTCCGGGCGCCACAGGTCGATCTGCGGCAGCCCGGCGATGCCGAGGGTCTGCGACAGCTCGCCGCAGTGATAGGCGTCGTGGCTGAACAGGCGCTGGACGATCGAGCCGCGCGTGTGAACCTGGTGCTGGCCGAAATAGTCCCGGTCGATCGGGTCGGCGAGCATGTCGAATGTCCAGCGATCGAGGCAGGACTCGACGATTTGCCAGGTCGAGTCGAGCGCCCCGACAAGCTCCTCGGCGCCGCGCGGATGGTCGAGATCGTCCTCCCAGCCGCCATCGTTGCCGGCGTCGGCGAACGGCGTCGTTTCGGCGCCGGGCTCGCCGACGACGTCGCACAGCCAGTACACCCGGACGCCGGCGGTATGGCCGACCGTGGCCCAGATCGGCCAGCGGTCGGGCGCCGGCTGGACGGCGAGTTGCTCGGTCGACATCGCGCCGATCACCTCACGCAGGCGGCGGTTGTACTGGGGCCACATGTCGTAGGCGGGCCGGATCGGCGTCGTGCTCATCGCGCTCCTTCGACTGCGAGATTGCAAGCCTAGACTGCCAATCCTGCCGAGCCCCTGTCGGGTTTGCGCGGCAGTCTGGGCCGTGCAAACGATCCGCCGCCATGTGGGAGCGTCATGTCTGACCATCTCGTGCCGATCGCCACGCCGATCGTTCTCGTTCCGGGATTTTGGCTGGGAGCCTGGGCCTGGGACGAGGTCGCGGGCATTCTCCGCGGCAAGGGCCACGACGTGCGAGCGATCACCCTGCCCGGGCTCGAGTCGGTCGATGTCGATCGGTCCCGGATCACGCTGTCGGACCATGTCGACGCCATCGTCGATGCGGTGCAGGCCGCCGGCGTGCCGGTCGTCCTCGCCGTCCACAGCGCGAGCGGCTTCGCCGGATACGTCGCCAGCGACCGGGTGCCCGACCGGATCGCGGTGATGGTGTACGTCGACACGGCGCCGGGCATTCCGCCGCAGGACGCGAGCTTCGAGGGCACCGAGAAGCCGATGGTCTGGAAGGAGCTCGAGGAGGAGGAGAACCTCGACGGGCTCAGCGAGGAACAGAAGGAGACGTTCCGCCGGCGGGCCGTCCCGGTGCCCGGCGGGGTGCTGCGGGATCCGGCACCGCTGACGAACGACACCCGGCGCGACATCCCGAGCACGATCATCTGCACCAGCTTCCCGTCCGAGAAGCTCAAGACCTACGCGCATGACCCGAACGTCGCGTGGCTCGGCGGCGTGCGTGAGTTGCGCAACCTGACCTGGCTCGACCTGCCGACCAGCCACTGGCCGATGTGGTCCCGTCCCCGGGAGCTGGCCGACATCATCGGCTCCGTCGCCGAGGCCCATCCCGTTCGTCACTGATGGGGCGCGGGGCCGCCTCCCGCGCGCTGGTGGCCGCCGTCCTGATCGGTTTCGTGATCGTTCCAACCAAGCGAAATCAACTCGCTTGTGGTGAACGACCTCGAAGTCGCCGCTGGCGGAGGCGCGGACGCCGCGGCGCGCTCGATCGAACCCGGTGCGCGTTCGGGGCCGAGCGGAAGGTCCGGCGCCAGGTCCGCCGTGCTGATCGGTTCAGGATCGTTCCAGCCATGCGAAATCAACTCGCTTGTGGTTAACCATCTCGACTCCCGCGCTGGCCGACGTCCAACGGCAGGCGGCAGGTCCGCCTGCAGGTCCGCCATCCTGGTCAGTTTCAGGATCGTTCCAGCCATGCGAAATCAACTCGCTTGTGGTTAACCATCTCGACTCCCGCGCTGGCCGACGTCGACCGGGCGCCGGTGCGTGTGGACGGCCGTTAACGGCCAGGGTCGCAGCCACGGGCACAGGTTGCGGCCAGCGTCGCCGCCACGAGGGCACAGGTCACGGGCACTCAACCGGTGCCGCGATCACCCGCCGTTGTAGAAGGCCGCGAGGCGCTCGGCCTCGGTGTCGAGCTCGCGCCGCACGGCCGGCGACAGGCTGTCCGGGTCGAACGGCTCGATCCGGATGCGGCCGTCCTCGTGCCGCCATGATCCGGCGACCTGGCCGTCGACGAGGAACGTCGGCATCGACTGCGGGTTCTTCGAGGTGAACAGGATCGGCCGGAAGCGTTCCGGGAGCACCTCCGTACGGCGAGCGTGCACGAGCAGCATGGCCTCCCAGGTCGGCAGCAGGCGCACGGGTGCGGGCGTGTCGGCCGGCGGCAGTGGTAGATCGGGCAGGTCGAGCAGCTCGCGCCCGCGCTCATCGCGATAGGTCACGAGCTCCGGTCGCAACCGCTCCACGGTTGGCCGGAGATCTGCGGCCGGGATGCCCGCCCAACTCGCGATGTCGGCAATCGGCGCCGGCCCGAAGCCGGTCAGGTAGCGGCGGACCAGCAGGGCCCGGGCCTCGGCCTCGGACAGTGGCGGCGGCGGCCCGAGCCACAGCTCTGCCAGCCCGTGCAGGTCCGCGCGGCGACGATCCCAGGTCCCCGACGGCGGCACACGAACCATCGGCAGCATGATGGACACCGCGCTCCACATCTCGCGCGGGTAGCCGGCCGATACGAGCAGCTCGCGCAGCCCCGGCTGGCGGCGTGGACCGCGTGCAAGGACCTCGCGCACGAGCACCACGGCGGCAGCCGCGTCCCGGTCCAGCAACCGCGGCCCGGCTGTCCGTCGCCACCAGGCACGGAGCGCCCGATCGACCGCGATCCGCAACGGCCAGAAGTCGGCCCGGGACACGAGGTGGATCGTCGACCGCAGGAGCGTGGCCTGGACCACGGCACGCTCCTCGAGCGCGCGGGTCAGATCCTCGCGCCGAAACGACGCGATCCGTGCCCGCAGGGCGACATACCCGGATGGCGCGTACTGGTCCTGGATGCCACCGATGCGCTCGAGGGCGTCCGGGATCGTGAGCTCGGCCCGCTCGAGCAGAAGCTGGCGGGCGAGCATGGCCCGATTGAGCTCGCCGGCGGTGAGGACCCGGCTCGTCGGGGCGCCGCTCGCGACGGCGCGGCGACCGGAACCGGCGGGCTGCGACATACCCTCAGGGTACGGGTGCACGCCGGCGCCGGGGCGTTCACGCCGCTCGCTCAGGACGGTGCGATCGACCCCGCTCGGTAGCGGGCCACGAGCTGCCCGTACCCGTCGAGCCCGTCCGTGTAGCCGATCGCCCAGAACCCGGCGCCGGCGAGGCCGGCTCGCTCCGCCAGGGCCAGCTTCGGCTCGAGGCTTCGAGGCGAATCGAAGTAGATCGCGCGCCACGTGGTGCCGGTCGGTACGGCCACGAACTCGACGCTGGCGATCGCGTCGTACGAGGGCGCCAGGCCCGAGTCGGTCAGCAGATCGGGGTTGCGGCTGGGGATCCAGGTGCTGCCTGAGCCGGTCCGCGGCGCACCCGGCGCCGGGCTCGCGACCGGCCAGCTGACGCCATACAGGGGCAGGCCGAGAATTGTCCGGTCGGCCGGGACGCCGAGCGCCTGGTACAGCGCCAGCGAGGCGTCGAGGCTCGGCCCGAGCAGCTCGTCACTGGCCAGCGGTGCGGAGGCACCGGGCTGTGAGCCCGGATGGTGATAGTCGTAGCCCATGAGGAAGACGCGGTGCGGCGCCGGCAGCCGCGACGGCACTCGCCATCGTCGCGCCACGCGGCCCCGAGCCCGTGGCCACCGTCACACGACTCGCGCGCAGCTCGGCCGTGAGCGTCGCACGGAGCCGCCCGACGAATGCGGCGTATGCCTGCGTCTGTGTCGGATCGAGCTGCTCGACGTCGACATTGATGCCGTCCGCGCCGAGCGATCGAGCGAGAGTCGCGAGATCGGCGATCGCGGCCTCCTGCTGACCGGCCGCGGCGAAGAAACGGTGATTTTTCGTCAGCCCGAACGACGTGAACGCGACCTCCGCTCGAACTCCGGTCCGGTGCGCGTCGCGGACGAGGCGCTGCCCGATCGAGCCCGTGATCCGCCGGTAGCCCGTCGCTCCGGTGTCGAGCCGCCCGGTCTTCGTCTCGGTGACCGAGAACAGGACCAGGGTCGTGAGGTGGAGCCCGGCGACGTGGCCGGCGACGCTCGAGGTCATCTCCCAGTACGGCAGATAGCCGTACACCTCGTGCCCGGCCGTTCGAGCGAGATCCCCGGGTCTCCGGGCCGCTCGCGCCCGAGGACCCCGGCCCATCGCTCGGGGAGCCAACGCCGGCCGGCGCCCCACCCGGCGCGCCACCGAACGTGAGCAGCAGGATGCTCCCGACGAGCGTGACGCTGAGTGCGGCGGCGACCGCGACGTGGCCGCGTGCGGGGCCCCGCCCGAGGCGCGCCTTTAGCATCGGGTCAGGCTACCGCAGGGTCTGTGTGCCCGAGAATTCGGCGTGTTCACGGACCGACGGTGGCATGATCTCGGTGATGGACGGCCGCGACGAATTGATCGACGACGAGCTCTCGCCGGCCGAGCTTGCGCGTCTCAAGCGGCGCGAGCGCGACCTGTCGGCCGAGGAGCGCGCGCTCATGAACAGCGGCTCGGCGAAGTGGTTCAAGCAGGTCCTCGATCGCCAGGCGCGCGCCGCTCAGGAGCCGCCGCGGAAGCGCCGACCGAAGCGCTGATCGAGCTGCGGGCTCGCCCCGCTGCCAGCCGGCCGGCCGCGACGGATCAGGCCCCGGCAGGGACCGTGGCGTCCTTCAGGCTGTGTGCGATCTCCCGCGACCACGACCGGATGTCGTCCCAGTCACGGAAGTCGCCCTCCGCGGCGCCGACGACGGACGTGATCACCTTCTCGCCGATGCTCAGCGTCCCGCGGTCGATCTGGCCGCTGAACACGTGATGCCCGCGGGCCGCGGTGCGTGCCATGAGCATCGGCACGTCCGGCGGATCGCCGGCGGGCTTGGGCGGCTTGCCGATCGGGCCGCTCGAGAACAGCCACACGGGCCGCGTCACGAGCTGTGCGCCGGTTCGATCGATGAGAGCCTTGGCGGCGTCCAGCCAGTGCCCCGCGTACACGCCGCTGCCGATGACGACGGCGTCGTAGTCGTGGACCGACTCCACGGCCTCGGGCTGCTCGAGGATGGCGTCGAGGCCCTCGGCTGCCAGGGTCTGGGCGATGGCCTCGGCGATCCCGGCTGTGGCACTGTGCTTGGACGCGGCGGTAACCAGTACACGCATGGGACACCTCCTTCGGCGTCGCTCCTGTCGTTCCTTGATTGTGTCAGGCTCCCAGAGCATGCCCGCGCCGGACAGGGCCATTGCGCCCGCTTGATCCGGGCCGCTCGACCGTGGTGCACGTGATCGAGCCCGCGGCCCGCATCGCTCGGCTAGCGAGCGGCATGGGTCGGAGGTTTCGCTCGAGCGCGCCGCAAGCCCGCCGAGAGGACGACCGCCAGGAGCACCAGGAGCGCGACTGCCCCGGCCGCGAGCGGCGCGTCGAAGCCGGCCGAGACCACGGTGTTCGGCGCGTCCGCGGCGTCTGCGCCCGTCGAGGGCGCGGGTGTGGAGATCGCCGCGATCCCGGCCGACGGATCGGGCTCGCGTGAGGCGAGGGCAGCCTCGATCGGGCTCGGGCTCGGGGACGCGCTCGGGATGCGGGCTCGGGGACGCCTGCGGGCTCGGGGACGCCTGCGGGTTCGGCGTCGCGCTCGGGCGCGCGGTCGGCCCTGGCGTCGGTCTCGCCGTCGGCTTGGGCGTGGGCTTCGGGGTCGGCCTGGGCGTCGGCTTGGCGGAGGCAGTGGCCGAGGCCGTCGTGCTGGGTATCGCCTGGATCGTGACCCAGCGAGCTTCCCAGGCCATCCGGATGCGGGCGTAGTGCCATGGCGTGAGGAAGCCTGCGAGCTGGCTGGGCGTCAGCTTGCGGTCAGGTGCCATGTCGTAGCCGTACGACCGGCTCTGGAGGCCGTACAGCGGCCCGACCACACGAACGCTCGTCACCGTGAAGTGGCTCGTGCGCGCCGGATCGGCGGTCGCGCTGAAACCGGTCAGCACCCAGGCATGGTCGCCGTGCGCGACGAGCAGCCCGACCGGCAGGTTCGTCCTGCGCAGGTTGGTGACCGCCGAGCGGAGCGCGCTCGTGAAGCTCGAGCTCGCCACCAGCCGGTAGCGCCCATCGACGTAGTGGCGCAGCCCGGCCGTCCAGCCCGCGGGGTCGGTGCCGTCCGACACGGGGATGTCGTATCGGTCATGGGCACGCATGTAGTCGAAGTAGCGTTGCTGGTTGGCGTACGTGTGGTCGTGTTGCCCGTCCACGATGTTGCGCATGATCTGCACGTCCGCCGCCGTGCACCACAGCCACGTCTTCTGGGTCGTGAACACGCCAGTGCGGTACAGATCGAGGCTGCCTGTCCATCGGGACAGCTCGGGCGGGACGGGATCGGCGACGACGGTCTGCGCGGACGCGGCGCTGGTGACGGGCGCCGTCGCGGGTCCGGCCCAGGCCAGGGCAAAGGCGGCCGCGACCACGAGGCGGGCGACCACCGCGAGCGCGGACGATCCGGCCATGCGGCTATGGTCGCGCGCATCTCGCGATCGCGCCAGCGCGGGGTCGGTCCGGTACCGTGGTCGGCGCGTCGACCCACGCGAGCAGAAACGGAGGCCATCGATCGAACGGCCATCGGCCATCTCGCGCTCCGCCGTCGGGCGGGCACCGGCCGGCGGACTCAGCTGGTTCAGGCCGGCAACCGCGGTCGCGGTCGTGGTCATCCTCATCCTGGCGGCCGGGCTGCGACTCGTCGATCTCGGCTCGAATCCGGGCGGTCTCTACCCGGATGAGGCGGCCGAGGGCCTGACCGCCCAGCGGATCCTCCACGAGCCCGGTTATCGACCGGTGTTCGTGCCCGACGACGGCGGCCGGGAGGCCCTGTTCGCGTATCTGGTCGCCGGCGCGTTCGCGATCGGTGGCGAGACGGTCCTGATGCTCCGACTCACGGCGGCCGCGGTCGGCATCGCGGGCGTGGCGGCGATGTGGCTGCTCGCACGGCGGTTCGGATGGATCGCCGCGATCACGGCGGCCGGCTGGGCGGCGGGTTCCCTGTGGCTGATCTGCGTGTCCCGGGACGGGATGCGCAACGTGATGGTGCCCCTGTTCGGCGCGCTCGCGATGACGGCCGTGCTGGCATGGCACGCACGACCCGGCGGGGGCCGGGCGGCAGTCGCGGGGGCAGCCATGGCGCTCGCGAGCCTGTACACGTACCAGCCGCTCAAGCTGCTGCCGCTGGTCGTGCTCGTGTGGCTGTGGTGGATCCGGCGCGTCGACCAGGAGACGTACCGACGGCTGCGGGCGGGGTTCGGCGTGGGCGCGATCGCGTTCCTGATCGTGGCGGCGCCGATGATCGCGGCCGCGATCGCCGACCCGACGGCTACTTCGGGCGCGCGGCCGCGGTCACCCCGTTCAACCCGGACGTGCAGGCCTCGACCGGCATCGTGGAGCACGTCCTGCGCACGCTCGGCATGTTCGCGCTGACGGGCGATCCGAACGCACGGCACGACGTTGCCGGGCTGCCCATGCTCGGTTGGCCGCTGACGCTGCTCGCCGTCGTCGGGCTCGTGCGGCTGTGGCGGCGGCGGCGCGACGGCGCACATGCACTGATCCTGTGGAGCCTGCCGATCTTCCTGCTGCCGCCGTTGATCGCGACCGAGGGCGGCTCGCCCCACTTCCTGCGCTCGCTGGGGCTGGCGGCGCCGCTGGCGGTCACGCTCGGGCTGGGCGGCACCGAGCTCGTTGAGCGCGGGCGGGTCCTGCGCGGGCCGGGCCTCGGGGTGGCCGCCGGGGCCGCGTTGACGGCAGGCCTCGCCATCCTTGGCGGCGCAAGCGGGCTCGCATACCTCGAGCGGCCCGTCGTGGATCGCTACGACGCGTACAGCTTCGACCTGACGGCGCTGGCGTCGGCCGCGACGGCGCAGCCGTCCGCGATCGTGATCGTCGACGACTACGACGCGATGAGCGTGCGCTTCCTCGATGCCGGCCGGCACGTGACGATCGTGCCGCCCGGGACGGATCTGGCCGACACGAGCGCATCGGCCGTCCTGGCTCGCAGCACCGACGATCTGGCGCTCTCGCTCGGGCCGATCTAGACGGAGCGCGCGCGGTCGGTCCGAACGACCCGTCGGGCCGGACGCGCGTGTGGCTGGTGACCCGATGACGACCGGGGGCGACCGGGCGGGTGGTGCCCGAGCCGGCGGCTTCGCCACGCGGCTCGGCAACTACCCGACCCGGCTGGCAATCATCACGTTGGCCGGGGCGGCCCTCCGACTCGCGTTCCTCGTCGCCGGACGTGCTGTGGCGTGACGAGGCGTTCACGGCTGTCGTCGCGCATCGCCCGCTCGACGACATGCTCTCGGCGATCAGTCACGACAGCGCGCCACCGCTCCACTACGTGCTCGAGTGGCTGCTCGTGCACGCGGACGTGGTGCCGCGCCATGGGCTCGCTCCGCGGCTCGATGTCCGCGATCACGGCCGGCCTCGCGTCGAATCGTCGCTCCTGGCGGCCGTGGGCCGGCGGATCGCCGGGGAGCGAGCCGCGCTCTGGACGGCGCTCGTGGTCGCCGTGCTGCCCGCGACCGTGGCAGCCTCGCGCGACGCGCGCCCGTACGCGCTCGCCGGTTGCCTCGTCGTGGCCGCGACCGTGCTCCTGTGGCGTGCCCTCGAGCGACCCTCGACGGCTCGCTGGCTGGCTATGCGGTGACGGTCGTCGCCGCGGTCTGGACCGAGTACTTCGCCGCGATCGGCGTCGCGGCCACGCTCGTGGCGCTCGTGTGGGTCGTGCGCCCGTCGCGCGCGGCCCTGCTGGCCGCCCTGGCGTGGACGGTGCTGGCCGGGATCACGCTCGTGCCCTGGCTCGTGGTCGCGCGGGCCCAGCTCGGCCACGCGGAGGTGCCGTTCTGGGTCGAACCACTGGGGCCGTGGAGCGTCGGCGGCTCGCTGGTGCAGCTGTTCATGGGCCCGCCGATCGACCCCGGCACGCCGCTCAGGACGCCGCTCCAGATCCTCCAGGGCGCCGCGGTCGTGGCCGGCGCCGTGGCGTTGGCCGGCGTGTGGCTCGGGCGGCGGCGGCTCGATGCGGCGGGCCGTCGGGCGGCGCTGGGCGTCCTTGGCGCAGCCCTGCTGGGCATTGGCACGCTCCTCGTCGCGAGCCTCGTGCGACCGATCTTCGAGGCCCGCTACGCGAGCGTCCTGTGGCTGCCGCTGTACGCCCTGGCGGGTGCAGGTCTCGCGCTGCTGCCGGGCCGGTCGTGGCTCGCGCGCGACCCGGTGCCGAGGTCCGAACCCGCGCGAGGCGCACCTCCGTCCCCGATCGCGGCCGTCGCGTCGCCCATCGCGGCCGTCGTCGTGCTCGGTTGGCTCGTGCCCAGCGTCGCCCTCGGAGCGGCACTCACGCACGCCCAGACCCCGACCTGTTGCCTGCCATCGAGGCCCACCTTGGCCCACACGACGTGGTCGACGCCTCGCCCGCGCAGTACCTGCTGCTCCTCGAGGAGGCGGGCCCGCGGCTGCGCTCGGCGCTCCACGTCATCGCCGACGACGTGCCGTGGTATTGGGGAACGGCCGCGTATCCGAGCGGGGCCCTGCTACCCGACGTGCCACGCGACGTCGTCGCAATCGCGGCCACGTCCTGTACGTGCACGAGACCGGTGACCCCGACCCGGGCCTGCCCGACACGTTCCGCCCGGTCGACGAGGTGTGCGCGATTCGCGTCTGCCTGACCGAGTACGCGCCCACGTCGTAGGTCGCGCAACAGGCGCGACGAGGCCATCGGCACCGTCGCAACCGGCCCGCAACGTTCTCGTCACTCCACCGGTCGGTCGATCGATGGTCGGCATCCCTGGAGTCCGAGGGCCATGACGGCTACGGTCGCATCGATGAGGCAACGGACGGATGGAGGATCGCATCGATGATTGCCGGACACGCCGTCACGCCGCCCCGGACAAGGATCCGCACGTCCCGCATCTCGATCGCGGCCGCCGCGGCCGTCATCCTGGCCGCCGCCGTTCCGGGCTCGGTCCTGGGCGCCGACGGCTCGCCGATCGATAGCGGCGACACCGCGTGGCTGCTGGTCGCCACGGCCCTGGTGATGGTCATGCTGCCCGGCCTCGCGCTCTTCTACGGCGGGCTCGTTCGCCGCAAGAACGTGCTCTCGACGATCATGCACAGCTTCTTCGGTCTGGCGCTGGTCAGCGTGGTGTGGGTGCTCGTCGGCTACAGCCTCGCCTTCGGGCCCGACATGCCGGCGGCGGGCTGATCGGCGGCTTCGACTTCGTCGGTCTTCGTGAACGTCGGCCTCGGCGCCCGACCCGCGCTACGCGCCGACGATCCCGCATCGTGCTGTTCGCGACGTTCCAGCTCATGTTCGCCGCCATCACGCCGGCGCTCATCACGGGCGCGTTCGCCGAGCGCAAGCGGTTCGGCGCGTTCGTCCTGTTCACCGTGCTCTGGTCGATCTTCGTGTACTCCCCGCTCGCCCACTGGGTCTGGGCGCCGGACGGCTGGCTGCATCAGCTCGGTGCGCTCGACTTCGCCGGCGGCACGGTCGTGCACATCAGCTCGGGCGTGTCGGCCCTGGTCGTCGCGCTGCTCATCGGCCCGCGGGCCGCATCGAGCGAACCGCACGCGCCGCACGACGTCCGATGACCGTGCTCGGCGCCGGCCTGCTGTGGTTCGGCTGGTTCGGCTTCAACGCCGGCTCGGCGCTGGGCGCCACCGGCCAGGCTGCAAACGCCCTGCTCGTGACCAACACCGCGGCCGGCGCGGCCACGCTGACCTGGGTTGCCGCGAGCTACCTGCACCGCCGCAAGTGGAGCGTCGTCGGCGCCGCCTGCCGGCGCTGTCGCCGGACTCGTGGCGATCACGCCGGCGTCGGGCTTCGTGACCGCCGGCGGTGCGGTCATCATCGGGCCAGGTCGCGGCGCTCTGCTGCTACGGCGACCCTCCTGCGCGAGCATCTACGCATCGACGACGCGCTCGATGTCTTCGCGGTCCACGGTGTCGGCGGCATGTTCGGCGCCCTGGCCACCGGCGTCTTCGCGGTCGCGGCCATCGGCGGCGTCGAGCGGCGCGATCGAGGGCAACTTCGCGCAGGTTGGTATCCAGGCGATCGCCGTCGTCGCGACGTACCTGTTCGCGGGCTCGATGACGTTCGTGATCCTCAAGCTCGTCGACGTGATCCTCGGGCTGCGGGTCCCGCACGCGGAGGAGCTGCTCGGGCTCGACGAGGCCATCCACGGCGAGGCTGCCTACCAGTCCTGACCTTCGGGCACCGGCAGGGCGCGGTCCGGCGCGCCGTGGTCCGGGCGCGTGGTCCGGGCGCGTGGTCCGGGCGCGTGGTCCGGGCGCGTGGTGGGCGCGAGGTCCGGGGCGTGCTCCGGGTCGACAAGGGGTTCGTTTCGTGGCCGATGCCGGGTAGTTCCAGCCAAGCGAGATGGTTTCGTTTGCGGTGAACGATCCGGAATTGGCTGTTGTGGAGGGGGCGCGCTTCGCCGGTCGGCGAGGGCCCGCGCGCTTTCGGTGACGTCGCGCGACACTTGGAGCCTCGACTCGCGGCAGCGTGACGCGGCCGTCGACACGGGCAAAGGGGGTGCGTGGCATGCGGATCGTGGTGACCGGTGGCAGCGGCAAGGCCGGCCGGTGGGTGGTGCGCGACCTGCGCGAGCACGGTCACGACGTGCTCAACGTCGATCTCGTGCGCGACGACAGTCCGCACGGGCAGTGCATCGTGGCCGACCTCAGCGATCCCGGTCAGGCGATCGAGCTAACGGCGGGTGCCGCCGCCATCGTCCACCTGGCAGCCATCCCGGCGCCCGAGATCCGCTCACCGGCCGAGACATTTCGGATCAACGCGCTGTCCACGTACAACGTGTTCAACGCCGCGGAGCTGCACGGCATCCGCCGCGTCGTGTGGGCGTCGAGCGAGACGGTCCTCGGGCTGCCGTTCGATCGCCCGCCCGATTTCGCCCCGATCGACGAATCGATCGAGCCGCGGCCGGAGAGCTCGTACGCGCTGTCCAAGCTCGTCGGCGAGACGATGGCCCGCCAGTTCGCCCGCCGGACGGAGACCACGTTCGTCGGTCTCCGGATCTCGAACATCATGGAGCCGGCCGACTACGCGGCATTCCCCGGGTACTGGGCCGACGCGCGGCTCCGGAAGTGGAACCTGTGGGGCTATGTCGACGTGCGCGACGTGGCGCAGGCCGCGCGGCGCGGCCTCGAGGCGGATGTCTCGGGCGCGGAGGTGTGCATCGTGGCCGCCGCCGACACGGTCATGCCCCGTCCGAGCGCCGAGCTCATGGCCGAGGTCTTCCCGTCGGTGCCGTTGCGCCGTGCGCTCGAGGGTCGCGAGACGCTGCTCGCGATCGATCGCGCCCGGCGGCTGCTCGGCTACGAGCCCGAGCATCGCTGGGCCGACCATGTGAGCGGCCCGTGACCACCGCTTCCCCGGCCGAGGCCCTCCCGATACGCTTCCGCAATGTCGGCGCCGGCCGCCGGCAGGAGGCTGATTCGTGATTCGCGGTCCCATGCCAGACGTGTCCGTTTCCGGGCGTGCAGTCGAGCAGCCGCTCCTGCACGCCCGGGACTCGCTCCTGAGCCGGGCACGGACCGCACCGCCCGTTCAGATCGCTGCCGTCGCCGCGACGCTCGGAGCGCTCGTGCTCTACGCCGCGACGATGATGCCCGGTCTCTCGTTCGGGGACGAGGCCGAGATGCAGACCGCACCGTATCTGCTCGACGTCCCCCACCCGACCGGCTACCCGCTGTTCGTGCTGCTCGGCCGGCTCTGGCTGTTCCTCGAGCCATTCGGACGCGTCGTGTGGCGGCTCAACCTGCTCGATGCCGTCATCTCGAGCCTCGCGGTCGGGCTGTGCGTGCTCCTGGCCGGGCGCCTCGGCGCACGAGCGGTCCCGGCCCTCGTCGCCGGTCTGACGCTCGCCACCGCGGGGACGGTCTGGAGCGAGGCGAGCGCCGCCGACGTCAACGCCTTCCACATGCTCCTCGTGGGGCTGCTGGTGTACCTGGCCGTGCGCTGGCGCGACGAACGCCGGGATCGCTGGTTCCTCCTGTTCGGGCTCACGGCGGGGCTCTCGGTGACCAATCACCTGCTGGCGCTCGGGGCGCTCGCCGTGCTCGGGCCGGCCGTGCTCCTGACTGGCTGGCGACGCCTCCTGGCCCGGCCGCTGCTCGTCCCCGCCGCGGCACTGCTCGGCGTCATCGGGCTCTCGCCGTACCTGTTCATCCCGATCCGCGTCGCGCTTTCGCCGGCCACGGCGTACCCGGCGCTGCGCACACTCGACGGGCTGTGGAATCACATCAACGGCGCCGCGTACCGGGGTGACATGCGGTTCCTGTCCGCCGATTCGGTCGCGACGACCCTGCGCGACCTGCCGCACCTGCTCGGCTACGTCGTCGCCCAGTCAAACGTTCTCGTCCCGGCCGCGGCGCTGGTGGGTTTCGTGGTTCTCGCCCGACGCGACCGCTGGGCGGCGGCCACGACGCTCGGCCTCCTGGTCGTCACGCTCGACCTGTTCGCGGGCTATCGCGGCGATCTGCCGCACTACCTGCTCGTCGGCTGGCTCGTGCTCGCGCTGTGGGCAGGCGTGGGGGTCGACGCCCTCGCGCGTGGCGTGACGGGCCTGCTGGCTCGCCGGCCGCGGGCCGGGATCCGCGCGCGGCCGGCGTCCGGCGTCGATGCGCGGCCGGCGTCCGGCATCCGCGCGCAGCCGCGCGTCGCGGCCGGCCTCGCCGCGCTCGCCCTGCTCGTGCCGATCGGCACCGGCGTGACCGGCTTCGGGGCGCACGACCTGCACGCCGACCACCTTGGCGACCAGTTCGTGGAGGAGGTGCTCGACTTCCTGCCAGCCAACGCGGTCCTGTTCACGTACTGGGACGCGGGCGAGCCGCTCCACTACGCGACGTGCGTCGAGGGCCGCCGGAGCGACGTGTTGATCCTGGCGCCCGACGACTGGGTGTCGTTCCGTCCGTGCGCCCAGATCTCACCGGTCACGGCACTCGATTGGGCCGGCCCGTGTTCGCGCTGGCGTACTCGGGTCGCGGCCTGGGATCGATCGCGGGCCGCTACCGGGCGACCGACATCACGAGCCTCGCGGTCCCGTACGGGGGCCGGACCACCGACCGGGTCGCCGAGCTCATGGCGCTGACCCCACTCCATGTCGGCGATCGGCCGGCCCGACCGCAGCGGACCGGCGCACGATCCTCGCGGCCTGGCTGACAGGCGTGGGATCATCGGCACATGGCCGATCGACCCGAGGGCCCCGAGAAGCTCGTGCGCGAAACCGCCGGCCGGTACCGGACGGCGGACGGCCGCTTCACGGTCGAGGGTGAGGGCGGCTCGACCTGGTACCTGGCCGACGCCGAGCAGACGAACGAGCTCGGGCTCCCGATCCTGCGCGGTCCGTTCGCGACGCTTGCGCAGGCGCGGACGGCCATCGCCGAGGCACGCGCGTCCGGCGCGGCGACCGAGCCGAGATCGACGCGAGCGGCTGCGCCCAAGCGCGAGCGGACGGCAACCCCGAAGGCCGAGCGGGCGGCGGCCAAACCGAAGGCCGAGCGGGCGGCGGCCAAACCGCGTGCCGCCACGTCCGCCGCGAGCAGTCCGGCCGAGCCACAGACGCCGCCATGGTTGGCGCGGCTCGAGCCCGACGCGCGCCGGGACGCCGAACGGCTCGTCCGCGAGCTCACAGAGCTCGGCCTCGAGGACGCCGCCCGCGTGGTGCGGCGCGATCTCGAGAGCGAACAGCCGTTCGTCGCCGAGACGCTGCTCGCCGGCCGCCTCCGCGCCGATTCGATCGAGCCCTGGACGAGCTCGACGGCGTGGATCGCCGCCGCCCTCGACGGACGGGGCCCGCTCCGTGAGCACGCCACGGTCATCCGCGGCCTGCTCGAGGCCGGCGTCGATCGAGACGAGCTTGCCGAGCTGGCGGGCGCCATCGCGCGGCGGGCCGTGGAGCTGGCCCTCCAGGTGATCGACAGCGGCGGCTTCGCGCCGTCACTGGGTCGGCCGCCGCGTGGCTGGCGACTGCTGGAGACCGACGCGCGCTCGGAGCCAACGGACCGCCGCCTGAAGCCCGAGCCCTAGCCGCTCACGTCCGCGACCAGGGCGGCAACCCGCCCGCGCAGCTGGGCGACCGAGAACGGCTTGCGCCTGTACCGGGACGGATGCCGGAGGTGGCATCGACTCTAGAGCACGCCGTTGCACATGCACTGGCTCGAATGGGGGGACGAGAGGACTCAAGGGCCGATCATCCGGGTTGACTCGCGGTGGCCCAACCGGGTATGCATCGCCTTGACGACCGAACGGTCGACCGCAACCGAGGGTTCCGATGTTCCGCCGCGTCCTCGCCCTGCCCCTCGCCGCCTCCGTCGCGCTGCTCGTCGCGGCCGTGCCCGCTGCCGCGCAGAGCCCCACCGCTTCGACAGCCCAGCAGCGCCACGACCAGATCGTGGCCTACTGGACGCCGGCCCGGATGCGTGCCGCGATTCCGCGCGACTTCGTTCGCGCCCCGGGCGGTGGCCTCCAGCCGGTCACCAAGCCGGGTGGCGGTGGCGGTGGCGGCGGCCACGGAGGCGGCGGCGGCGGCGGTGGCGGCTCGGTCACCGGCGCGTCGTGGACCAAGGGCGGCACGGTCATAACGGCCACCGGCAAGGTCTACTTCGAGCTCAACAGCGGCGCCTACATCTGCTCCGGCACGGCCCTGACCGAGACCCGCAGCAACGCCTCGATCGTGCTCACGGCCGGTCATTGCGGCTACGACGGCGCCGACGGCGGCTTCGCCCGGAACTGGATGTTCATCCCGGACTTCGACGCCGCGCCCTCGTACAGCTGTGCCAGCACCGCATACGGCTGCTGGACGGCCGAGGCGCTCGTGCTCAACCACGGCTTCACCTCGGCGGGCGGCTTCAACACGCAGGCGACGCAATACGACTGGACGTTCGCGGTGGTCGGTCCGGGTGGCACGTCCGGCTCCGCCGATCTGGCGGCGACCGTGGGCTCGTTCCCGATCTCGTTCAGCTCGATGGCGTCGAATGCGACCGTCGATGCGTTCGGCTACCCGGCGGCGGGCCGGTATCACGGCAGCGACCTCATCTACTGCCAGGGCCCGTGGTTCTCCGACGCGTACAACAGCAATCTCACGTACGGCATCGCGTGCGGCATGACCGGCGGCTCGTCCGGCGGCCCGTGGTTCACCGGCTTCGACACGAGCGCCGGTAACTCGGGCACCATCCAGTCGCTCAACTCGTACGGCTACAACGGGCTGAGCAACCTGTACGGGCCGAAGTTCAACCCGAGCACGCAGGCCACGTACAACGCGGCGCTCAGCGCGAACGGCAACACGATCGTGCCCTGATCGCGGCTCCGATCGCGGCTCGCTGAACGGCGGCGGGGCAACGGGCCTCGCCGCCGCTCCATGCCCGGGCACCGGACGGCCCGGCCGTGATCCCCGGACAGCGCCGACCAGCAACGGTCACACTCCAACCGGTCGCGATTGTCACCGCCGTGTGAGCCCGCCGACGATCCCGCCGGTACGCCGTTCGCCGTGTCGTGCGAGGATCACGCGCAGACGACCCCGGGGGACGCAGGGTCACGCCGCGAGGGAACGTACGAAGAATGGCCTTCACACCCGGTCGCGACGACGGCGGGCCCGACGACCGCTGGGCGACAGCCGGCGACGTCTGGAGTGACGACGCGTCAGTCCCTCATGCCCGCTCCGGCGGCCGTCAGGCCCGTGGACGCGCGGGCCGCCCAACCGCGGTCTTCAGGCGGCGGCCCTGGCGGTGTTCGGGCTGCTCCTCCTGATCGGTGTCGGCGGGGCCAGCCTGGTCGTCGGGACGTATCTGCGCTACAGCGCCAATCTGCCCGATCCGCACGACCTCGAGGCCATCGCCATTGCCCAGGAATTGGTCATCTACGATCGGACCGGCAAGGTCGAGCTGGCGCGCTTCGGCAACGTCAATCGCCAGGTCCTGACATTCGAGCAGATCCCGCCGGTCCTCATCGACGCCACGACGGCCGTCGAGGACAAGACGTTCTGGACGAATAGTGGCTTCGACCCGACCGGCATCGTGTCGGCCGGGCTCGACACGCTCCAGGGCCGCAGCCGGGGCGCGTCGACGATCACCCAGCAGCTCGTTCGTCAGCGGCTCCTGGACGCGGCCCTCGTCAATGACCCGAGCCGAACGCTGGAGCGCAAGATCAAGGAGATCATCCAGTCCCTGCGCCTGACCGAGGCGTACCCGGGCGAGGCCGGCAAGCAGCGGATCATCACCGCATATCTCAATCAGAACTACTACGGCAACCAGGACTACGGGGTGGCCGCCGCCGCCCGCGACTACTTCGGGATCACGGATCTGAGCAAGCTCAGCCTCGCCCAGGCGGCGATCCTGGCCGCCATCCCGCAGTCGCCGTCGAGCTACGACCTGGTGCGCAACGCCAGCGAGGAATGCAGCATCCCGCTCGACACGGACGGCGCCTGCCCGGCCGGCGGCACGAGCCGGCTCGTTGTGCCCGCCGACGCGCCGATCGTCCGCCGCCGGAACTTGGTCCTGGACCTGATGAGCCAGGGCCGCACGCCGCTGACCGGCAACCAGTACGCGGCCGCCGACTTCGCGGCGGCCAAGCAGGAGCCCGTGGTGGTGGCGCCGCAGAAGCAACCGCGCTGGACGGCGCCGCACTTCGTGTGGGCGGTGCGCGACGAGCTGACCGCCAAGCTGTGCGGCAGCGCTCAGACGTGCCCGGCGCTCGAGCGCGGTGGCCTGCGCATCGTGTCCACCCTCGACGTGAGCCTCCAGAAGATCGCCGAGCGATGGGTCCAGGCGGCGGCGATCGTGCCCAAGGCCAAGGATCCGGCGGCAGCGGCCAAGGCCCTCGGGCTCTCGTACCAGTCGTGGATGCGCAACCTGCGTGGCAAGCAGGTCAACAACAGCGCCATGGCGGCGCTCGACTATCAAACCGGCGAGATCGTCGCCTACGTCGGCTCGGCCGACTACTACTCGACCAAGACCAGCAAGAAGTTCCAGCCCCAGTTCGACGTGCTGTCCAACGGCTGGCGCCAGTCCGGCTCGGCGTTCAAGCCCATCACCTACTCGACCGGCATCGACAGCGGCAAGCTGACCGCGGCATCGATGTTCATGGACGTCGTGACCGATTTCGGCGGCGGCTACACGCCCACCGACGCGGACCGCCTCGAACGCGGCCCGGTCCGGCTGCGCAACGCCCTCCAGTTCTCGCTCAACATCCCGGCGGTCAAGGCCATCGCGGAGATCGGACCGCAGCAGGTGTTCGACCGGGCCAGGTCGTTCGGCCTGCACTTCCAGACCGACAAGCCGACGGCCGGCCTGTCGATGACGCTCGGGACCGAGGTCGTCCACCCGATCGACATGATCACGGCGTACGGCACCCTGGCCAACGGCGGCGCCTATGTCGGCCACACGACGATCCTGTCCGTGACCGACCAGAGCGGCACGAACGTGATCCCGCCGTACCAGCCACCGGCGCCCAAGCCAGTCGTCTCGGCCGGCACGTCGGCCATCGTGACCGACATCCTGGCGGGCAATACGGATCCCAACGTGAACCCGTACTGGGGCAAGTTCGAGGTCACCGATGGCAGCAAGCGCCGCCCGGCGACGCTCAAGACCGGCACGAACAACGACGCCCGGGATCTCAACGCGTACGGCTACATCGCGCCGCCCACCGCCGACGGGCGAGCGGCAGGAGCCTATGCCCTCGTGGCCGGGGTATGGAACGGCAACAGCGACAACTCGGTCGTCACGACGAGCTCGAACCCGATCGCCTCGATCGACGTCTCGACGTACGTCTGGCAGGGCTTCATGCGTCAGGCGACCAAGGGCTGGCCGATCACGGACTTCGCCATCCCGTCTGGCGTGTCACGCCAGACCGTGGACCCGTTCACCGGCCTCGCGAGCTCGGCGCGCGGCGCCATCGAGGAGCTCTTCCTGCCGGGCTCCGGGCCACGCACCGCACCAGCCGACGCGTGCGGGTCGGGCCTCCTCCAGACGTCGACGTTCGAGGGCGAGCACAGCGACTGGCTTGCGGCCGACGATGGCTGGATCGCCCGGGCGCAGCGTGGTGCGGGTGTCGCCGGTGGGCCCGAGCACACGCGGACGACGTACTTCTACAACGGCGCCTTCGTTCCGTTCGGGCACTCCTGGGGCGCCGTCCTGAAGGGCTCGTGCGGAGCGAGTCCCTCGCCGAGCCTCGGACCGTGCGCCGAGCCAAGCCCGCTCGCGTCAGGGGAGACGCCGGCACCGAGCGATCCGAGCGCCACGCCGTGCATCCCCGTCAGCCCGTCGCCCAGCCCCTCGCCCAGCCCCTCCGAATCGCCATCTGCATCGGCGAGTGGGACGCCGAGCCCGAGCCAGACGGCGACCTCGCCGCCGGGTCCGACCCCCACGCCGGTCGCGACGCCGGCGCCGACGCCCAGGCCGACGCCCAAGCCGTCACCCAAGCCGACCCCGACTCCGACGCCCGCCCCGAGCTCGGCCGGGGGATCTCCGCCCGCGAGCGCCTCGCCCTGATCCCGACGGCCGGGATGGTGATCGGGACGACCGGGCGGCCGCAGCGCAACGGTAGCTCTGGCACTGGCCGCCATGGCTGGATCGACCGATGCTCCACGCATCCCGATCGCCGATCGGCGCCCACGAGGTCGTTCGAGGAGGTCATCCGATGAGCCGCCGCGTTCGCTGGTCCCTCGCCCTGTTCTCGGTCGCCACGCAGGTCGCGGCCTACGTCGCCTGGCGCCGCCACCAGGCGCGGTTACGGGCGGCGGCCACGCAACCTCCGGCCTGAGCCGAGGTCGGACGGGACCCGCGGCGAGGCCGACGACCACTCCCCGCGCGGTCGCGAGGTCAGGACGCCGTCGAACGTGCCGGCGGCCAGGACCCGACGGCGGAATGCCGCGGCATCGTCCGCGCTCGCGAACCGCAGCCTGACGGCGTGGCCCTCGACGTCGTCCTCGCCGACGATGACGTCGAGCACGATGTCGGTCGGCGCCTCGACGGCATGGCCCTCGACGTCGAGATCCGGCACGCGGAAGCGGATCGGCAGGCGAATGGCATGCTCGAGCTGCCAGGCGAGCTGAGCAGACGCCCGCTCCTCGAGCGCCTCGATGTCGATGCGGCTGACCTCGCCCCCGGAATCCAGCTGGACCGGAATGATCGCCGGCCGCGAGGAGCCGGATGAGGTGACGGTCTGTTCCATTGGGGAGCCTCCGACGCTGGGGCGGCGGGACGCAACACATCCCGCGCACAGGATATGGGCAGTCAGCCGTCCTGCGGGTGTCGGCCATGACCGACGCGTTGTCGCCCAGGCGACAGGTTGCGGCGAGCCCCGGCTCGGAGTCCCGCGCCCGGCGTCGCGCCCTGGCCTACGCGTCGGCCCGCGGCTCTGTCCGCGCGTCGGCTCGCGCGTCAGCTCGCGCATCGGCTCGGGCCTCGGCGGCCATGGCCGCCTCCTCGGGCAGGCCCGCCGCAGCGGTCGCCGCGGCACGACCGGGCACGTAGTCCGCCACGTGCCGTCGCAGCTCCGGAAAGACGCGGTCGACTACTGCGACGCCGGCCACGCACAGCAGGCCGCCCGACACGACCGACGCCTGCGTTCCGATGATGCTCGCCAGGCTGGCCGCCTCGAGGTCGCCCAACCGGGGACCGCTCGTGACCGCGAGGACGTGGACCGCGGTCACCCGGCCGCGCAGGGGGTCGGGCGTGGCCAGCTGGACGATCGTCGAGCGGAACACGGCGGAGAGGACGTCCGCGGCGCCCGCGATGGCCAGGAACGCGAGCGCGAGCGGGAACGAGAACGTCGCCAGGCCGAAGCCGGTGATCGCGACACCCCAGACCAGGATCGCGATGAGCGTCGCCCGGCCGGGACGTCGCACGGCCGAGATCCAACCCGACAGCAGCGATCCGACGAACGCCCCGACGCCGGGCGCCGCCGCGAGCCAGCCGACACCGGCCGGGCCGGCGTGGAACACATCGAGCGCGAGGGCCGGGAACAGCGATGTCGGCATCCCGAACACCATCGCGTCGAGATCGGCGACGAATGTCGACAGGATGACCCGACGACCGGCGACGAAGCGCAGGCCCTCGCGGACGGCGCCCAGGGACGGCCTGGCCACGACGCCCTCGGGCGGCATGGGACGGATGACGAGCAGCGCGGCGATTGCCCCGCCGTAGGTCACGATGTCCACCGCATACGCACCGGCCGGGCCCACGCCGGCGAGGAGCAGGCCGCCGATGGCCGGCCCGATCACCGCTCCGGCGTTGTAGTTGAGGCTGTTGAGCGCCAGCGCGGACGCAAGGCGCTGGGGCGGGACCAGCCGTGGGATCGCCGACGACCGAGTCGGCTGATCGACGGCGCCGATCGAGGCGCCCACGAACGCGACGAGGTACACGAGCAGCACCGGCGCTGCCGGTTGGAGAGCGAGGATCGCCAGGGCCACGCTGGTCAGGGCGAGGGCAACCTGCGTGAGCAGCAGCAGGCGCCGACGATCGAGGCTGTCGGCCAGGGCGCCACCGCCGAGCGCGAAGATGAGGATCCCGACCAGCTGGATTGCGGCCAGCACGCCGACCGCAAGGGTCGAGCCGGTCAGCCGGTAGATCTGGAACGGCAGCGCCACGATCGTGATCTGCCGCCCGATGTTGCTGATGGCCTGCCCGATCCACAGGGCGCGGTAGTCGCGGTCGCGCCGCAGCGGCTCCAGATCGAGGAAGAGACGGCGGGATGGGATGGCCCGAGCGTGGCCCCCCGAGGTTCGTGCCTGGGGACCGTCGCCCGGCCGTCGGTCCGCGGGATCGGTCACCCGACCGTCCGCGGAATCAGGCGGATGCCCGGATGTGCGACTCCTCGTTGCCCGCCTCGTCGACGTCGAGCGGGCCCGACTCGAGCTCGCCCATCAGGCCGGCCGGCACCGGCTCGTGGACAGGCGGTTCGGCCGCCGGCCCGACGATCGGTCCGCGAGCCAGCCCGCAGTGGTAGCACGTGCCGCGACCGATCGGCGTGAGTGACGCGCATGACGGACACAGCCAGAATTCGGCCTCGATGGGGATGCCGACAGGCCGCCGGTCGGGCGTGCCGTAGATGCGTTGCGCCAGGAACATCGCAAGCGTTGGACCGGCGAGCAGTCCGATCGCAAGCAATGGCGGCGGCACGAGCCCGACACCACGCACGAACGCGTCCATCAGGCCGGTGAGATCGATCATGCGCCGAGTTAGTCCCCCACCGACGATGTGCCCCTCGGTGGAGTGCATCGTACCCCGGGGATGCTCGATGTGTCGTGGACGTCGCCGGCCGGGCGGCCGGCGACGCCCGATGTCGGTGCCCTACTTGTCGCGCTCCCCGCCGGCAAGTGCCGCCTGCGCCGCCGCGAGCCGCGCGACCGGCACCCTGAACGGCGAGCAGGACACGTAGTTGAGCCCGATCTCGTTGCAGAATGCGATCGAGGCCGGGTCGCCGCCGTGCTCGCCGCAGATGCCGATCTCGAGATCGGGCCGGGCCGACCGGCCCTTCTCGACAGCCATCCGCATGGATGCGCCGACGCCCTCCGTATCGAGCGACTGGAACGGGTTGAAGGGCAGGATCTTGTCCTCGACGTACTTGAGCAGGAACCCGCCCTCGGCGTCGTCACGGCTGTAGCCGAACGTCATCTGGGTCAGGTCGTTGGTGCCGAAGCTGAAGAACTGGGCGTGCTCGGCGATCTGGTCGGCGACCCAGCACGCGCGCGGGATCTCGATCATCGTGCCGAACTTGAAGTCGACCGACTCGCCGGCCTTCTCGATGACGGCCTTGGCCTCCGCGTCGAGCAGGCCGCGCGTGACCTTGAGCTCGTTCACGTGGCCGACGAGCGGGATCATGATCTCCGGTCGGGGGTCCTTGCCGGACCGCTTGACGGCGATTGCGGCGTTGAGGATGGCCCGGGTCTGCATCTTCACGAAGTCCGGGATCATCAGGCCGAGCCGGATGCCGCGCAGCCCGAGCATCGGGTTCTGCTCGTGCAGCGAGCGGATCGTGGCCAGCAGCTCCTTGTCGGCCTCGCTCGCCGCGTCACCCGCCTTCGTGACCTTGACCAGCTGGTCCTCGAGGTTGGGCAGGAACTCGTGCAGCGGCGGGTCGATCAGCCGGATCACGACCGGCAGGCCGCTCATCGCCGCGAGAATGCCCTCGAAGTCGCCCTGCTGGAGCTTCTCGAGCTTGCCCATCGCCGCGTCGAACGTCGACACCGCGTCCTGCTCGTCCGCCGTGAGCGTCTGGCCGGCCGCGGTCTTGGCCTTGGCCCGCGTGGCCTGGTTCGCCACGAGGATCGCGTCGCGCACGATCTCGAGCCGCTCGCCCTCACGGAACATGTGCTCCGTCCGGCACAGCCCGATGCCCTGCGCGCCGTAGCCACGGGCCTGGGCGGCCTCCTCGGGCTTGTCGGCGTTGGTCCAGATCTGGAGGCGGCGCAGCCCATCGGCCCAGCCCAGGATCGTCTGCAGCTCGGGCTGGTCCTCGAACCGGGCGGACACCGTCGGCAGCGCGCCGACGAACACCTCGCCGGTCGAGCCGTCGACGCTGATCGCGTCGCCTTCCTTGAACGTGACGCCGTTGGCGGTCGCCTGTCCGGTGGCGTAGTCGACGTGGAGCTCCGCGCAGCCGGCCACGCATGGCTTCCCGATCTGACGGGCGACGACGGCGGCGTGGCTCGTCGCGCCGCCGCGTGCGGTCAGGATGCCCTGGGCGACGGCCATGCCGTGGAAGTCGTCCGGCGATGTCTCGATCCGGACGAGCACGACCTTCTCGCCTCGCTCGACCCACTCGACTGCGGTGTCGGCGTTGAACACGGCCTTACCGACGGCCGCGCCCGGCGAGGCGTTGAGGCCCTTCGCGATGCGCGTCGCCTTCTGCCGTGAGGCCGGGTCGAACTGGTCGCGCAGGAGCTGGTCGACCTGCGCCGGCTCGATCCGGGCGACGGCCTCCTCCTGGGAGATCAGGCCCTCGTCGACCATGTCCACAGCGATCCGCACGGCGGCGGCAGCGGTGCGCTTCGCGCTCCGCGTCTGGAGCATGTACAGGCGGCCCTTCTCGATCGTGAACTCGAGATCCTGGACGTCCCGGTAGTGCTTCTCGAGCTGATGCCCGATGCGCTGGAACTCGGTGTAGACGTCCGGCATGTCGGTCGCCATCTGGGCGATCTTGGGCGCCGTCCGGATGCCGGCCACGACGTCCTCGCCCTGGGCGTTGGTCAGGTACTCGCCGTACAGCTCGTTCTCGCCCGTGTTCGGGTCGCGGGTGAACGCGACGCCCGTGCCGGAGTCGTCACCCATGTTGCCGAAGACCATGGTCACGACGTTGACGGCAGTGCCCAGGTCGTCGGCGATCTTGTTGAACTTGCGGTAGTCGCGGGCGCGCTGGCCGAACCAGCTCGCGAACACGGCCTTGATCGCCAGGTCGAGCTGCTCGTACGGGTCGTCCGGGAACTCGCGGCCGGTCGATTCGCGCACGATCTGCTTGTACGCGTCGACGACCTCGCGCAGGGCCTGCGCGTCGAGCTCCGTGTCCTGGGTCACGCCGCGCTTGTGCTTGGCCTCGTCGAGAGCCGTGTCGAACTTCTCGCCCTCGACGCCCATGACGATGCGCCCGAACATCTGGATGAAGCGCCGGTATGCGTCCCAGCCGAATCGCTCGTTGCCGGTCAGCGCGATCAGGCCCTGCAAGGTCTCCTCGTTGAGACCGAGGTTGAGGACCGTGTCCATCATGCCCGGCATGGAGAACTTGGCGCCCGAGCGAACGCTGACCAGGAGCGGATTGTCCGCCCGCCCGAAGCCCTTGCCGGTCTCGGCCTCGACCTCGCGCACGGCCTCGAGGATGTCCTCCCAGAGCCCGTCCGGCAGCTGCTCACCACTCGCGAAATAGTCGTTGCAGGCTTCGGTCGTGATCGTGAAGCCGGGCGGGGTCGGCAGGCCGGCGAGCGTCATCTCGGCCAGCCCGGCGCCCTTGCCGCCGAGCAGGTCGCGCATGTTGGCGTTGCCTTCCGCACGCCCGCCACCCCAAGCGTAGATGTAGCGCTTGTCGGCGCGATGGGAACGATCAGCGGACGTGCCGGGATGGGCGAGGGTTTCGGCCATGCGGAATGGCTCCTTTGGTCAGCTCGTGCGTGAGCGAAGGGCGGCCGACGCATCGGCCGGTCGGACTCGACGGGATCGCCCCGATTGTACTCACGTGCCGCCCGGCGCCCCCCCGGGCGGTTCGGACCACTCTCGGCGGCCCGGACGGCCCGTCGAGCTGAGACGATCGCGGCCCGACCCGGACCACGCGGGCGGCACTGCGTAGGGGCGGATGCTGGACGTCGTACCGTCGCGTCGCGGTCCACGGGCTGGTCAGATCGATGTACCAGCCTCGCCTGTGCAACGAACCGTCAGTCTCCCGCCTCTGCCCGCCGCGGCCGGGCTCTGCCCCGGCCCCGGGCCCTGCCCCGGCCGTCTGCCGGCCCGCTCTGCCCCGCCATACCCCCACCCGTGCCCTGCCCCGGCCCCGGACTCCGCCCCGGCCATGCGCCCACCGAATGAACGGACCGCTCGTTGGCCCGTTCATGCACGGGCCGACTCATCCGTCCACGGTCGCACGCGGTTTCAGTCACCTGGAGAACAGAACCGCCCGAGGAACGGCTCGTAGAGTCGCCCGGCGCATAGGAGGCGATGCCACGAGGGCTCGGCGGTAGCTGCCGGCCCGGGGCCCGCGCCGGCCCGGCCCTGGAGGATCGGAGGGCCGCTCGGCACGGAGGCCGGCACCTGCACGGAGGCCGCTCGGCACGGAGGCAAGACCCACGTCTCAGCGGCTCCAGCCTGGCCTCGCGACTCGTCCCGGCGGCTCGTGACTCTCGGTACACTGGGCCGGCCGGGCCTCCGACCGTGCCGGGACATGCCATCGAGGAGCCGACGACTCGTGACCATCGAGCAGGTTGACGCGCGCGTCATCGCGACCGAGGCCGAGCAGTACAACTGCCGGCTCGTGCGGCGCGTCGACCAGACCGACGACCTCGCGTATTTCTGGGTCAAGTTCGACGGCCCGGCCACCCCGTTCGAGCCCGGTCAGTACATGACGATCGGGGTGTTCGCCGACGGAAAGCTGTGGCAGCGGCCGTATTCGGTCGCATCGGCCCCTCGCGAGTCGGAGGACGGCGGCTACGAGTTCTATGTCCGGCTCGTCCCGATCATCCGGTTCACGTCGCTCCTGTGGCGGCTGCCCGAGGGCCACGGGATGCGGATGATCGGTCCGAAGGGCAAGTTCATGCTCGAGCCCGACGACAAGCGCACGCACCTGTTCGTCTCCACCGGCACGGGCATCGCGCCGTTCATCTCGATGCTCCGCGAGACGCTGGCCGCCGGCGACCGGCGGCCCACCGTCGTCCTGCACGGTTGCTCGTACGTCGACGAGCTGGGCTACCGAGACGAGTTGCAGAGGTACGAGCGCGACGGCACGTATCCGCTGACGTACATCCCCACGATCTCGCGACCGGGCGACGCACGCAACGCCGGCTGGAACGGACGGACCGGTCGCGTCGAGGCGGTGGTCGAGGCGGTCTGCGACGACCTGGGCCTGAAGCCGGACTCGACCGTCGTCTACATCTGCGGCAACCCGGAGATGATCCTGCGCGTCGAGGCGCTCCTCATGGACCGTGGCTTCCCCGAGTTCCACGTCAAGAAAGAGCTGTACTGGCCGAAAGGCAAGCTCGCCGAGGCGGCACCCACCGCCTGACCGTCTCGTCAGCAGCCAACGCGGCTACGGACCGGGCTGCCCCAGCGTCCGCCTCGCACGGTCGAGCCAGTCCAGCCAGGAAGCGATACCCGCGCCCGTCGCGGCCGAGACATCGAGCAGTGGCACCGCCGGATTGAGCCGTCGCACGTCGGCCTCGAACAACCCACGGTCGAAGGTCACGTGAGGCACGCAGATCGACCTTGTTGAGCAGCAGCAGGTCCGCCTCCTCGACGAGGTACGGGTGCTTGGCCGCCTTGTCGTCGCCCTCGGTCACGCTGAACAGCCCGACCGTCGCCGCCTGACCCAGATCGAAGCCGACCGGGCAGATGAGGTTGCCGACGTTCTCGATGAACAGCAGCTCCACGCCCGACACGTCGATCGCGGCCAGGGCATCGCGGACCTGATGCGCCTCGAGGTGACAACCCTGGCCGGTCGAGATCTGGACGACGCGCTCGCACCAGCGCGCGAGACGGTCGGCGTCGCGACGCGTGGTGAGGTCGCCGACCAGGACGGCGGCCCGACGCTCTCCCGACAGCGCGCGCAGCGTCGTCTCGAGGAGCGCCGTCTTGCCACTGCCCGGCGCCCCGATGAGATTCACGGCCAGGATCGAGCGACGCTCGAGATCGGCCCGTATGGTGGCGGCGATCTCGTCGTTGACGCTCAGGACGCGTTCGCCAACCGCCACGCGCGTGCTCCCACCCGACAGGATCACGGCTCCGGCTCCTCGACCGTGAGCGCGATCAGGTCGAGCTCGTCCCCGGCGCTGGGTGTCGGCTCCGGATTGCCGCACGCGCAGGTCTCGAACGGCACCGTGCTCGTCCACGCTCGACCGCACGCGCCGCACACGATCGACCACGGCTGCAGGTCGACCTCGAGGACAGCGCCCTCGATGGCTGTGCCGTGGGTCACCGCGTCCCAGCACATCCGGAGCGCCTCGGGCTCGAGCCCACGCAGCGCGCCGACGCGAATCTCGACCCCGCGCACCTGCGCGCCAGCCGGATTGTGGCGGCGCACCTGATCGGCCAACGCCTCGGCGATCGAGAGCTCGTGCATGACCTCGATCCTAGGTCGAGCGCTGCCCGACGGCTCCGGGTCCTCCGGCCCCAAAACGGCTGACGGGAGGCACGACCGGGCACTCGATCGGCCGCTTGATCGGTCGGCTTCGCGCGGCTCTGGATCCAGGAAATACTGACCAACTCACTTCATGGCGACCGGCCCGAGAAACGACGGGCCGAAGCGCCCCGCGCGACGGGCCGAATTGGAGAGCCCATCGGGGAGCCGGGCGCCTACGCTCAATTCCCGGTAGATGCGTCCCGGCAATCGCTGGCGTCCCGGCATGCGACGGCGCTCAGCCGCTTCGCGGAAACGGATGGAATGGCACGCATCCTGCTGGTTGACGATGACACGGCCGCGGTCGGCCGGGCCACGGCGGCGCTCGAGGCCGACGGTCATACGGTGATCGTGGCGACGACGGTCGCCGGAGCGCTCGATTGCATGCGCGAGCGACGGCCGGACCTGGTCGTCCTCGAGGCACTGCTCGACGGCGGCACGGCCGGCTTCGACCTCGCCCGCAGGCTCGCCACCAGCGAGCCGGACCTGCCGCTGATCATGGCCACGCGCGTCGACGAGCAGCTGAGCCGCGCCGAGCTCGACCGCCAGGACCGGGACGGTTGGCTGCCCGTCCGGCGTTTCTTCGAGAAGCCGGTCATGCCGGAGGTCCTCGTCGACGAGATCGACCACCTCCTGCCGGCCGCGGCCGCGGGCCACGGTCGGTGACGCGATGAGCGAGGTGATCGTCTTCCTGGTCGGCTTCCCGCTCCTGGTCAGCGGTCTGCTGCTCGTCATCAGCGAGTCGCGGCTGCGCAACGCGCTCGTGGTCGGTGCGTGCGCGGTGGTCGCCGCGGCGTCGATCCTGACGGTCGTCACGTTCGGCAACGGCGATTTGCGCTTCTTCGGTTTGCCGGGCGGCATCGAGCCGGGCAACCTGGTCATCCTCGCGGAGATCGCCATCGCGGCGTTCGTGATCGTGGTCGGCCTGCAGTACCGGCGCGTGCTCGCCCCGGTCCTCGCGCTGGGCCAGCTCGCGATCGCGCTGTACCTCGAGCTCGGCGACCACCTGCCGGTTGCCGATCCGTCGCGCCTGTTCTGGTTCGATCGGTTGTCGATGATCATGGTCCTGATCGTGGGCCTGATCGGCACGCTGATCTGCATCAACGCGCTCGGCTACATGCGCGATTACCAGCGCTCGAATCCCCAGATCAAGGGCCGCCGCACGTCGTTCTTCTTCCTGCTCTTCCTGTTCCTGTCGGCGATGTTCGGGCTGGTCGTCGCGAACGACCTCCAGCTCATGCTCGTGTTCTGGGAGATCACGACGCTGTGCTCGTTCCTGCTCATCGGCTACACGCGGACCGAGCAGACGATCGGCTACGCGTTCGACGCCCTGAACATGAACATGCTCGGCGGCCTCGGCTTCTCGGTCGCGATCCTGCTCCTGGCCGGGCAGCCCGACGGGCTCGACCTGGCGCGCCTCACGACCGGGCCGGCCGGCGCGGCCCTCATGCCCGCGATCGCCCTGCTCGCGTTCGCCGGCATCACCAAGAGCGCCCAGATGCCGTTCGCGTCGTGGCTCATCGGGGCGATGTACGCGCCGTCGCCGACGTCGGCCCTGCTCCACTCGAGCACGATGGTCAAGGCCGGCGTGTTCCTGCTGCTGCGCCTGTCGCCGGCGATGGCCGGCTCGGCCGTCGGGCAGCTCGTGGCGTTCGTCGGCCTGCTCACGTTCCTGTTCGTGTCGCTCGTGGCGGTGACCGAGCAGAACACCAAGAAGGTCCTCGCCTACTCGACCATCGGCAGTCTGGGCATGATCGTCGCCTGCGCGGGCATCGGCGCCCCCGAGCTGGTGTGGGTCGGCGTGATGATCATCGTCTTCCATGCGGTGGCCAAGAGCCTGCTGTTCCTCGTCGTGGGGACGCTCGAGAACCGGCTCTACACCAAGGACATGGAGAACTTCGACGCCCTGCTGAGTCGCATGCCGCGGGTCAGCGTCCTGGCCCTGACGGGCATCGCCGGCATGTTCATCGCGCCGTTCGGCATCGTGGTCGCCAAGTGGTCCGCGATCCGGGCCTTCCTCGAGGTGCCCGGCTGGCAGGGCGCGGCCTTCGTCGTGATCATGGCCTTCGGCAGCTCACTGACGATCTTCTACTGGGGCAAGCTGCTCATCAAGATCCTGTCCACGCGTGGCGTGGAAGCGGACGAGCGATCCGTCGAGGACCGCGTGAGCGGCTACGAGTGGTTCTCCGAGACCGCCCATGCTGTCGCCGTTGTCGTGCTGGCGGCGTCGGTCGGGCTCCTGTCGAGCCAGGTCGTGGCACCGTACGCCGCGGGCGCGCTGGGTGTTGGCGAAGGGGCGTTCCTCCATCTCGACCCCGCGATCGTCGTGGTGATGCTGGCCGCGGTCCTGTTCCTGCCGCTGCTGGCCCTCTGGGCATCCCGCGCGTCGAGCTATGACCTCGCTGACTTCTACGCGAGCGGCCGACCGGCGACGGCGGCCCACGCGATGGCCGGCGCGCTGGGCGCGACCCGGACCGTGACCCTGCGCAACTACTACCTCGAGGGCGTCATCGACGGGCCCGTGACGTTCCGGGCCGGAACCGTCGTGTGCGGGATCGTGCTGGCCGCGATGGTCCTCGTCGGACTGGCGGTGCCCTCGTGAGCCCGATCCTCGCCGGCATCCTGTTCGTCGTCCTGGCGCCGCTGTTCGGCGGCCTGCTGGCCGGTGCGGACCGCATCACGACGGCCCGCATGCAGGGTCGCGTGGGGCCACCGATCCTGCAGCCCTTCTACGACGTCGGGAAGCTGCTCGAGAAGAGCGTGCGCCGGGTCAATCCCGTGGCCGAGCCGCTGCTCGTCGGGCACGTGGCGTTCATGGCCCTGACCGGCGTGCTCGTCGTGAGCGGCACGGATCTGCTGTTCACGGCGTTCGTGTTCGCCCTGGCGGCACTGTTCCTCGTGCTCGCCGCCGGATCGGTCAACTCGCCGTTCAGCTTCGCGGGCGCCGAGCGCGAGCTCATCGTGCTGCTGGCCACCGAGCCATTCTTCATCCTGATGCTGGCCGCGATCTGCAAGGTGACCGGCGAGAGCACGTTCGCCGGCGTCCTTGGCTCGCCGACGCTCGTGGCGCTGCAGCTGCCGGGCGTCGTGCTCGCGTTCCTGTTCGTGGCCACGATCAAGCTGCGCAAGTCGCCGTTCGACATCTCGACCTCGCACCATCCCCACCAGGAGCTCGTGCGCGGGCTGACCTCGGACATGTCGGGCCGGCTGCTCGCCCTCGTCGAGGTGGCCCACTGGTACGAGTCGGCACTCCTGGCGACGTTCGTGGTGCTGTTCTTCAACTGGAATGTGGCGCTCGGTGTGGGGGTGTTCCTCGCGGCCTATGGGCTGGAGGTCCTCGTCGACAACTCGACCTCGCGCGCCAAGTGGCAGCTGGTGCTGCGCTCCACCTGGGCGGTGACGCTGCTGCTGTCCGGCGGCAACGTGCTGGCCCTCTTCCTCGTGGGCAGGTGACCGGAATGTCCCTCTTCAAGCGATCGCCGTGGATCCTCCACTACGACGGCTCGAGCTGCAACGGCTGCGACATCGAGGTGCTGGCCTGCCTGACCCCGCTGTATGACGTCGAGCGCTTCGGGATCGTCAACACCGGCAACCCCAAGCACGCCGACATCCTGCTCGTGACCGGCAGCGTCAACGAGCGCAACGTCGAGATCATCCAGAACCTGTATCAGCAGATGGCCGACCCGAAGGTGGTCGTGGCCGTGGGCGCGTGTGCCTGCTCGGGCGGTATCTTCTCGCGGGCGTACAACATCCAGGGCGGGATCGACAAGGTCATTCCAGTCGACGTGTACGTGCCGGGCTGCGCCGCCCGTCCAGAAAGCATCATCGACGGGGCCGTACAGGGCATCGCCGCGCTCGAGGACAAACGACGGGCCATGCGCGCGCCCCGGCGGACGAGCCAGCCGGCGCTCGACCCGGCGACGCGGGTGGCGTGATGGACCACGCGCAGTTCCTGGGCCGCGTCGCCGGCTATCGCGCCGACGGCTGGCGGCTCGTGCTCATCAACGCGACGTCGGTGCTGCCGGGCGAGGAGCTCGAGGCCGGGGCGGTCGAGATCAGCTGGACGTTCGCCGAAGGCAATCGACTCGAGCACGTCCGGGAGCGCGTCCTGCCGGGCGAGACCGTGCCCAGCATCTCCGAAGCCTATGGCGCGGCCTTCCTGTACGAGAACGAGATTCTGCGAGCTGTTCGGCGTGGACGTCAGGGGCATCAACGTCGACCTGCGCGGCCAGCTCTACCGAACCGCGACCCGCGTGCCGTTCTCGCCCGGCGCCATCCGGGCGCGACTCGAGGCGAGCGGCCGGCTCGAGGCGCACGGCCGGGCGCCCGAGAAACCGACCGGTTCGGCGACGAAGCCGGAGCCGTCGGAGGCTGGTCGATGAAGCGCACGATCGTCCCGTTCGGACCGCAGCACCCCGTGCTGCCCGAGCCGCTGGTCCTGGACCTGATTCTCGAGGACGAGCGCGTCATCGACGCCGTGCCGACGATCGGCTACGTCCACCGCGGCCTCGAGGCGATGGTCGAACGCGTCGAGTACACCGAGATGGGCTATGTGGTCGAGCGCATCTGCGGTATCTGCAGCTTCCAGCACGGCATGGGCTACTGCATCTCGATCGAGGACCTCATGGGCGTCGAGGTGCCCGAGCGGGCCCACTGGCTGCGCCTCATCTGGGCCGAGATGGCGCGCGTTCAGAGCCATCTGCTGTGGCTGGGCCTGGGCGCCGACGCGTTCGGGTTCGAGAACCTGTTCATGCACTGCTGGCGGATGCGCGAGGAGCTCCTCGACATCTTCGAGCAGACGACCGGCGGCCGGATCATCCATTCGGTCAACAAGATCGGTGGGGTGCGGCGCGACATCAGCGACAGCGAGCTGAAGGCCATCCTGCATCGGCTGGAGGTCCTGGCCGCCGGCTTCGCCGAGACCGCCCATGTCTTCCAGACCGACCCGTCCATCCGGCATCGACTGTCCGGCGTGGGCGTGCTGAGCGCGGATGAGGCCCAGGCCGTGGGTGCGGTGGGCCCGATGGCGCGCGCCTCGGGCATGGCCTTCGACGTGCGCGTGGGCGGGCGCTATCCGTACGACCAGCTCGACTTCGAGCCGATCCTCGAGACCGACGGCGACTGCCTGGCACGGGTCCTCGTTCGCGCGCGAGAGATCGGCCAGTCGGTCAACCTCGTGCGCCAGCTCATCGAGAAGATGCCCAAGGGCGACGACCAGCCCGTGGACACGAAGGTCCGGGGCTTCCCCGGCGGCGAGGTCTTCACGCGTCTCGAGCAACCCCGCGGCGAGGTCGTCTACTACATCAAGGCCAACGGCACGAAGTACCTCGAGCGCTTCCGCGCACGGACGCCGACCTTCGCCAACATCCCGGCGATGATCAAGCTGGTCAAGGGCTGCGACCTGGCCGATGTCCCGAACATCATCCTCACGATCGATCCCTGCATCAGCTGCACGGAGCGTTGACATGGCCAACCCGCTGACCCTCCCGATGGCCGCCCGCTCGCTGCGCAACCTGGTCTCACGGCCGGCCACCCGGCGCTACCCGAGCGAGGTCCGGACGCCCTTCCCCGGCGCCCGGGGCACGCTCGAGTTCGACCTCGAGACGTGCGTCTTCTGCAACCTGTGCGTGCGGCGCTGCCCGACCGTCGCGCTGAGCTGCTCGCGCGAGGAGCAGTGGTTCGCGATCGAGCAGCTGCGCTGCATCGCGTGCGGGGTGTGTGTGGACGTGTGCAACAAGAACAGCCTGCGGTTGTCGGTCGACCGCCGTCCGGTGCACACACGTGCGGAGGTCGGTCCCAACGGCGAGCGCCCGGGCCACGAGGAGTGGCACACGGCGCCCGTCGCGGTCGCGGCCGCTGGACCCGACGTCGAGGCCGAGCCCGCCCAGGCGGCGGGCGCCGCGCCGTAGGCCGGGCCGTAGGCCGCGTACAACCATCAGTGGCGCATCACGAGGAGCCCAGGCATGGCGAACACGATCATCGAGGCGGAGTGCATCAACTGCGGGGCCTGCGAGCCCGAGTGCCCCAATTCGGCGATCTCCGAATTGGGCAGCACGTACATCATCGACTCGTCCCTGTGCGACGAGTGCGCCGCGACCGGCGGCGATTTACAGTGCATCGCGTCATGCCCGGTGGATGCCATCGTCAAGGCATGACCCCAACGGGTTCCCACTAGTCCCGTCATCGACCGGGGCGTCCCCGCGCTCGCGTCGTCCCCGCCAGCCGGCCGGTCACAGCGTCCGAGAAGGTAGGACGACATGGCCAGCAGCATCATCGAGGACGACTGCATCGGTTGCGGCAACTGTGACCGGAGTGCCCGTGCGGGGCGATCACCCAGACCGGCGAGGTGTACGTCATCGACCCGGAGCTGTGCGGTGACTGCATCGAGCGCGGCGGCTGCCTCGGCGTGGAGATTTGCCCGACCGACGCGATCGTGGCCAAGGCTTCGCCCAACGGCCGGCAGACGGTCTACGCCTTCTGAGGACGAACCCGACGGCCGGCGCATGCCGGACGTCGGCCATCCGCCGGCCACGAGGACGCTCGGTGCCGGCGGCTCGACGTGGCCAGGTCCCGGGCGAAGGTGACCTTCGGCCCCCCTGCTACATGCACTGTTGCGCATGTATCCCCGACGACCGCGCGGCATCGTCGAGGCATGAGCGCATCGACCCCCGATTCCTGATGCATCCCATCGTCGCGCGCGAGCAACTCTCGCCCAACGTCACGCGCCTCGTCCTCGAGGCGCCCCGCATCGCCGCGATCCGGCGTCCCGGTCAATTCGTGATCGTGCGTGCGCGGCCCGGGCGCCGAGCGCATCCCGCTCACGATCGCCGACGCGGACCCCGAGACCGGCACCATCACGCTGATCGATGCAGGCCATCGGCAAGAGCACGAGCGACCTCGTCGAGCTGCGGCCCGGTGACGCGATCACGGACGTGGCCGGTCCCCTCGGCACGCCGACGGAGCTGCTCGAGCGCGGCCACGCGGTGTGTGTCGGCGGCGGCGTGGGCACGGCGGTCATCCTGCCCATCGCGCAGGAGCTCGCGAGACGCGGCGTCCAGGTCACCTCGATCATCGGTGGCCGGTCGCGCGAATGGGTCATCCTCGAGCCGGAGCTGGCGCGGGCCGGCACGGTCGTCACGTGCACCGACGACGGCAGCTACGGCCGACCGGGATTCGTCGACCGAGGCGCTCAAGGACGCTACTCGACGCGGGCGGCATCGACGAGATCTTCGCCGTCGGTCCGGTGCCGATGATGCGCGCCATCGCCGAGCTCACGCGCCCGTACGGGGTGCCGACGACGGTGTCCCTGAACGCCATCATGGTCGACGGCACGGGCATGTGCGGCGGCTGCCGGGTCACGGTCGACGGCGAGACCCGCTACGCGTGCGTCGACGGACCGGAGTTCGACGGCCACGGCGTCGACTTTCGCGAGCTGGCCGACCGCCTGACCACGTATCGGCCCTTCGAACAGCACGCGATGGAACGCCGCGAGGCGTGCCGCGTGCCTGGGCTTGCGGCCGGGGCGAGCCGGGAAGCCGCACAGGCAGGAGCGTCCCGATGAGCGACCCGGAGCACAACGGAAGCCGACCCGCGCCCGCTGCCGCCGCGGCCACCGATCCGATCGCCGATCTCGTCCGCCGGATCCTGGCCGGCGAGGACTACACCGTCGGCCCCAAGGACCGGATGCACATCGACCGCGTGCCGATGCCCGAGCAGGACGCCGGGTTGCGCTCGCGAGCCTTCTCCGAGGTCAACCTGGGCTTCAGCGAGCGCCTGGCCGTGCTCGAGGCAGAGCGCTGCCTGCAGTGCAAGAACGCCAAGTGCATCGAGGGCTGCCCGGTCCGCGTGAACATCCCGCGCTTCATCGAGCATGTCCGGGTGGGCGACATCAAGTCGGCGGCGGAGTCGCTTCTCGACGACAACGCCCTGCCGTGCGTCACCGGCCGCGTCTGTCCTCAGGAATCCCAGTGCGAGGGCCTGTGCCTGCGCGGCAAGAAGGGACCACCCGTCGCGATCGGCGCGCTCGAGCGGTACGTCGCCGACTGGGCCCAGGCGCACGCTACCGAGCTGTCCCAGGAGCGCGCGCTGCCCAGCGGCAGGCGCGTCGCGATCGTCGGCTCCGGTCCGGCCGGGCTGACCGCCGCGGGCGAGCTCGTGAAGCACGGCCACGAGGTGACCGTGTTCGAGGCCTTCCATGCGCCGGGCGGTGTGCTCATCTACGGCATCCCGGAGTTCCGGCTGCCGAAGGACATCGTCCAGCGCGAGGTCGACCGGCTGCGCGAGAGCGGCGTCATCCTCGAGCCGAACTCGATCATCGGCAAGACGTTCACGCTCGACGAGCTGCGCGCCCGGTTCGACGCGATCTTCCTCGCCGTGGGAGCCGGCCTGCCGGTGTTCATGAACGTGCCCGGCGAGAACTTCAAGGGCGTCTACAGCGCGAACGAATACCTGACCCGGGTCAACCTCATGGGCGCCTGGATCGACGGTGCCGATACCCCGATCCTGCACGGGCAACGAGTCGCTGTGGTCGGCGGCGGAAACGTGGCGATGGACGCGGTCCGAACCGCGCGCAGGCTGGGCGCCGAGCGGGCGACAATCGTGTATCGGCGCGGCCACGAGGAGCTGCCGGCCCGCGCGGAGGAGGTCCATCACGCGGAGCAGGAGGGTGTCGAGTTCGAGCTGCTGACCGCGCCGATCGAGGTCATCGGCAACGACGAGCGCTGGGTCACCGGCCTGCGTTGCGTCCGCATGGAGCTCGGTGAGCCCGACGCGAGCGGCCGCAGGCGGCCGGTGCCGATCGAGGGCTCGGCGTTCGTCCTCGAGTGCGATCAGGTGGTCGTCGCGATCGGCACGCGCTCGAACCCGATCCTGACCAAGACGGCGCCCGACCTCGCCGTGAACGACCGGGGCTACATCACGACCGACGAGTACGGCATGACCAACCTCGACGGCGTGTTCGCCGGCGGCGACATCGTGCGCGGGGCGGCCACGGTCATCCTGGCCATGGGCGACGGCAAGCGAGCCGCGGCGGCGATGGACAGCTGGTTGCAGGGCGTCTGGCCACCGCTCTCGGCGGGGTCGGCCGATGAGGACGCCACGACGCCCGCGCCGAGGGCCAAGGCTCCGGCCGAGACTGCCCCCGCCCACTGAAAGGCCGTCCTGGCCTGACCACCGGGCCCGGGTTCGCCGCGGCCCGAAGCCGCGCGACCTGGCCCTGGGCCCACGCGTCGTGTGCGCGTATGCTTCGCCGACATACGGACGCCAGCGATCGACAGGTCCGGCGGTCAGCACGCCCGCGGGGCCGCGTCCGTCCGTCGATCGGAGGGCCGCCCCATCGCCGAGGCAGCCGCGCAGCGGTCGGAATCCGCTGAGTCGCCGCCCGATACGGAACAAGGACACGTCGGTCAGGGCTCGACCATGCCGCCGGCGGGTACCGTCACGCTCCTGTTCACGGACATCGAGGCGTCGACGCGTCTGCTGCAGCGGCTCGGTGACGCCTATGCGGTCGTGATCGCGGACCACAACCGCATCCTCCGTGCGGCGTTCGCGGCAGGCGGCGGGATCGAGCTCGACAGCGCCGGCGACGGCCTCCACGTCGCGTTCACCAGCGCCCGCGACGGGGTGCTGGCCACGATCGCGGCGCAGCAGGCGCTGGCCCAGCACCCCTGGCCCGAGGGCGTGACCATGGCCGTGCGCATGGGCCTGCACACGGGCGAGCCGCGGCGGCACGAGACGGGCTATGTCGGCCTCGACGTACACCGGGCGGCGCGGATCTGTGCGGCCGGGCACGGCGGCCAGATCCTGCTCTCGCAGACCACGCGCGACCTGGCGCTCGGCGAGATCCCAGCGGACGTCGGTCTCGTCGACCTGGGCGAGCATCAACTGCGGGATATCGCGACGCCACAGCGGCTGTTCCAGGTGACCGCCCCCGGGCTGCGCGACGAGTTTCCCCCGCTCCGAACGATCGATCAACGGCCCAACAACCTGCCCCGCCAGTTCACCAGCTTCGTCGGACGGGACCGGGAGCTGCGCGAGGCCACGCGGCTGCTCGAGGCGACCGCGCTCCTGACCCTCACGGGCGCCGGCGGTGTGGGCAAGACCCGGCTCGCGCTCGAAGTCGCGTCCGAGGCGCTGGCCAACTACGAGGATGGTGCCTGGGTCATTGGGCTCGGCGCACTGGCCGATCCCAGCGTGCTCGGCAACGTCATCGCGGCGACGCTCGGTGTCGCCGAGCAGCCCGGGCGATCGCCCGTCGCGGTCGTCGCCGATCACCTCCGATTCCGTCACGTGCTGCTCGTGCTCGACGACTGCGAGCACGTCCTGCCCCAGGTCGCTCAGGCGGTCGACGCCATCCTCCGCGCCGCGCCTGGTGTGCGGGTCATCGCCACCAGTCGGGAGCCGCTCGACATCGCCGGCGAATCGCTGTTTCCGGTGCCATCGCTGGGCATACCGGCCGCCGACGAGCCGTTCAGCTCCGAGACGATCGATCAGTTCGACGCCTCGCGGCTGTTCATCGAGCGCTGCCTGGCGGCGCAACCCAACTTCCGGATCAGCGAGGCCGATGCCGAGGCGATCGCCCAGATCTGTCGGCGTCTGGATGGCATCCCGCTGGCCCTCGAACTCGCCGCCGCCCGCGTTCGCGCGCTGTCGGTCGAGCAGATCGCCGCTCGCCTGAACGACCAATTCCACCTCCTGACCGGTGGCAACCGCAACGCCCTGCCGCGGCACCAGACGCTCCGGGCCACGATGGACTGGAGCTTCGATCTCCTGTCCGATCGCGAACGAGCCGTTCTCCGCCGGCTCGCGGTCGCGCCCGGCGGCGCCACGCTCGATGCGGCCGAGGCCGTGTGCACGGCCGAGCCGGTCGAGGGCTACGACGTGCTCGACCTCATCACCCGCCTGGTCGACCGGTCGCTCGTCGTCGCCGACGCGACGGGCCGCGAGAGTCGCTTCACGATGCTCGAAACGGTGCGCGAGTATGCCCTCGGCCGGCTCATCGACGCCCACGAGGCCGACGCCACTCGACGTCGCCATCGGGACTGGTGCCTCGCGCTCGTGGAGGAGGCCCGACCGGCCTTCTTCCGGGGGCCCGAGCCGAGCCACTGGCTCGAACGCCTCGAGGGCGAGCACGACAACCTGCGAGCCGCGCTGGCGTGGAGTGAGGACACACCCGACGAGCACGAGGCGGGTCTGCGCCTCGCGACCGGGCTGTGGCGGTTCTGGGAGATCCGCGGCTATCTCGAGGAGGGCCGGAGCTGGCTGGAACGCTTCCTCCGACCGTCGACGGGTGAGGTCTCGGTCCGGCGCGCGGATGCCCTGACGGGCGCCGGGATCCTGGCGCTCATGCAGGGCGATCACGCGGCGGCGTTCGTGTTTCACGAGGAGAGCCTCGAGATCCAACGCGCCATCGGCGATCAGACCGCGATCTCGTATGCGCTCAACAACCTGGCCAACGCGGCGATCGAGCAGGGCCAGTACGCGCGTGCCCGGGAGCTGTATCAAGAGACGCTCGAGATCACCCAGAATCTACGAGACCGCCATGGCGAGGCCTTCACGCTCAGCCACCTCGCCGACACGACGGCCCTCGAGGGCGACTATGCCGCGGCGCGCGCGCTGTCCGAGCGCAGCCTGGGGCTCTTCCGCGACCACGACGACCGCTGGGGCATGGCCTTTGCACTGGGCACGTTCGCGGTCATCGCCTGCCGTCAGGGCGACTTCGCCGAGGCCCGACTCCACAACGAGGATGCCATCCGGTTGTCGAGTGAGATCGGCGACATTCGCGGCGTGGCGCGTGGGGTCGGGAACCTGGCCGACGTGGCCCTGGCCGAGGGTGACATCGCCACGGCACGGTCGTTGTACCTGGAGTGCGTCGAGATCCGCCGATCGCTGCGCGACCTGCCCGGCCTGGCCAACGCGTTGGAGCGGCTGGCGTGGGCGATCGCCGACGGGGAGCCCGACCTCGCGGCCCGGCTGGTCGGCGTCGCCGAGGTCGTGCGCGAATCGACCCGCGCGTCCGTCGCCACGTCGGTGCGCGACGAGCACGATCGCGGGCGGCGCCGGCTCACCGAGCTGCTGGGACCGGAGGGCTTCGCCCTCGCCCGCCGCGCTGGTCGCGCGCAGGGCGTCGACGGCGTGCTGGCTACGCTCCTTCGCGAACCTGGGTGATCTCGTCCGCCAGCAGGCCGTGTGCCTCGCGATGCACGGCGATGCATGATTCGGCGTCGGGCGCGTCGGCCAGGCAGTAGACCTTCCCGGTCGTCTCGTCGTACCAGTAGCGCATGTAGTTGACGCCGTACTTGCCCTGCACCTCGAGGTCGCGGGCGTGCGCCGCCGCCACGGCCTCGGCGGTCAGGCCCGGGACGTGATGATGAGCGTCAAGAAAGATTGGCATCGCTCGACTCCAGGCTAGGTTCCGCAGATCGTGGGGCCCCGGCGTCTCCGTGACAAGGGGTAGCTTTCGCCCGCATCACGGCCGGGCGGCATCCATGCGGTCGAGGATGGCCCGCTTGACACCCTCCACGGGGATGCGCTCCTGCGTCATCGCGTCGCGATCCCGGACGGTGACCGCGCCGTCCTCGAGTGACTCGACGTCGACCGTGACGCACCACGGCGTGCCGATCTCGTCCTGGCGGCGGTACAGTTTGCCGATCGCGGCGGTATCGTCGTAGACGGCCATGAGGTCGCGCTTGAGGTCGGCCAGGATCCTGTGGCACAGCTCGACGATCTCGGGCCGCTTCTTGAGCAGGGGCAGGACCGCGACCTTGTACGGCGCGAGGTCCGGGTGCAGCCCGAGCACGACCCGCTTCTCGCCGCGCACCTCCTCCTCTCGATACGAGTCGATGAGGAACGTGAACGCCGAGCGATCCGGGCCGCCGGCCGTCTCGATGATCCACGGGATGAAGTGCTCCTCGGTGACCGGATCGAAGTACTCGAGGTTCTCGCCCGATGCCCGGGCATGGTTGCCCAGGTCGAAGTCGCCGCGGTTGTGGATGCCCTCGAGCTCCTTCCAGCCGAACGGGAAGCGGTACTCGACGTCGATCGCCTTCTTCGCGTAGTGCGCGAGCTCGTCCGGGGCGTGCTCGCGGAAGCGCAGCCGCTCGGGCGTGACGCCGTAGCGCGTGTACCACTCCCAGCGACGCGGCAGCCAGTCCTCGAACGTCTGCGCAGCGGTGTCGGGGCGAACGAAGTACTGCATCTCCATCTGCTCGAACTCGCGCATCCGGAACACGAAGTTGCCGGGGCTGATCTCGTTGCGGAACGACTTCCCGATCTGGGCGATCCCGAACGGGAGCTTCTTGCGCGAGCTCTGCTGGACGTTCTTGAAGTTCACGTAGCTGCCCTGCGCGGTTTCCGGGCGCAGGTACACGATCGCGGCCTCGTCCTCGACCGGGCCCATGTACGTCTTGAACATGAGGTTGAAGCGGCGCGGCGGGCTGAGCGGGCCGCCGTCGACCGGACAGGTCAGGCCCAGTCGTTCAACCACGGTCGGGTCGCGCAGGTCGGTCGCGGACAGGCTCTCGGCGCCCGGGACCTCGTCGAGCCGGAAGCGGCGCTTGCAGTCTGGCATTCGACGAGCGGGTCCGAGAAGCTCGCCACGTGGCCCGACGTGACCCACACCTGGGGATGCATGAGGATGCCCGCGTCGAGCCCGACGATGTCGTCGCGCTCCTGGACCATGGCCCGCCACCAGGCGCGCTTGACGTTGTTCTTGAGCTCGACGCCGAGGGGTCCGTAATCCCACACGGCGTTGATGCCGCCGTAGATCTCGGACGAGGGATAGACGAAGCCGCGGCGCTTTGCGAGCGAGACGATCGTGTCCAGGCTGGCGACGGCGGGCGCGACCGTGTTCGGATCGATGGTCGGGTTCGGGCTGGTCACGGGAAGGCTCCCCTTCGGCGGTCGGCCGTGGCATGGACGCCCGCGGGCTCGAGTGGCGCAATCGATGCTAGCAGAGGGCCGCGCGCGTGGTCCCCCTCGGCCGCGTCGCAGGCGGCTTCCCGGCCGGCAACGTCCGGCGCAGGACCCGGACCACGTTGCCGCCCATGACCGCGGCCACGTCGGCGTCCGAGAAGCCCTCGTCGAGGAGCGCCTCGGTAAGGAGCACGAGCCCGGTCGCGTCGAACGGGACCGGCACCGAGCCGTCGAAGTCCGAGCCGAGCGCGACGTGCTCGACGCCCGCCACGCGCACCGCATAGGCGATCGAACGCGCGATCGCGGCGGCATCGCGCCCAGCGCACGCCGTCGGCCAGAAGCCGATGCCGGCCACGCCGCCGGTCGCGGCGATGCCCCGGAGCTGGTCGTCGGTCAGGTTGCGGGCGTTGTCGGCGATGCCGCGAACGCCCGTGTGGGAGGCGACGACCGGACGGCGCGCGAGACCGAGCACGTCGTCGATCGTCGCGGGCGAGGCATGCGCGACGTCGAACACGATTCCGCGCGCTCGTCCATGCGGGCCAGCAGCTCCCGGCCGAGCGCGGTGAGCCCACCCTTTCCGACACCATGCGCGGACCCACCGAACTCGGTGTCGTAGAAGTGCGCCGGCGAGATCATCCGATAGCCCGCGTCGGCCAGCACGTCGACGTTGGCGACCTCGCCCTCGAGCGCCTGGGCGCCCTCGATCGCGAGCAGGCCGGCGGTTCGGGCAGGATCGCGCTCGCGTGCGGCGAGATGCGCGTCGAGGCCGGCCGCCGACTCGATGACGGTCAGCCGCCCGTCCGAGGCGTCGGCCATGCGCCGTAGCCGATCGGCGAGGTACAGCGCCCGCTCGAGGGGACTGGCCCACGTCCGCACCGGCCATCCGGACGCGATCGCGAGCGGCAGGACGTCGTCGGTTCGATCGTCGTTGTGCTCGATGTTGAGGTGGCGCGGGACGCGCGTCGCGGCGGCGAAGACCTCGAGCGCCACGTTGCCCTCGATGAGCCGCGGAACGTCGACGTGGCCACGCCGGCTGCGCCGCACGAGGTCGCGGCCCCAGAACAGCGAATCGGCATGCAGGTCCGCGACGGTCAGGCGCCCGTGCAGCGCGCGCGCCCGATCGCCGGCCCGATACGGCGGCGGCCGATGGAGGCGGTTCTTCCGGCCTTCGAGCATCGCCACGATCGGGCGCCCGAGGATCCGGCGTCCGGGACCCGCGATTGCCGCCGCGGCACCGAGCGCGAGCGCGATGCGCGTCTTGCGCTGGCTGCCCCCCACCTTTCGCTCGCCGCTCACGCGACGATCACGCTGTTGTCACACGCGTGACGCGGATGCGGACGGCGTGCGGATAGTCCGTATCGAACGCCTCGTGTGACCAGGTCGCGGCGATGAGGCGCTCGTACTTGGCCAGATATGGGGGATGCTCGGTCGCCCTGGGCGCGTCCGGGTCGAACCGGGCCTCACCCTCGAGGCTCACGATATCCGAGCCGTCGTGGTCGGCCAGGTGGAACGAGACACGTGGGTTGGCGCGCAGGTTGCGGTTGCGCGCCGCGGTCCGATAGCTGTACAGCAAGACCTCGTCGCGATCCCACACGAACCAGACCGGCGCCGACTGGGGCTGGCCCGCGGCCGTGACGGTCGTGAGCCAGCCGACCTCGTCCGCACGCAGCCGCTCGAGGAGCGCCTCGCCGATCGGCGTCGAAGGGTCGATCATCCGGCGGGCCGGAGGGCGGGTTCAGGCGTCGGCGGCGCGGACGCCGTGTCCAGGGGCGGAGCCGACGCAGTCTCCAGCGCCTCGCCGGACGTCGACAGACGTTCCGGCTCGGTCGAGCGCGGTCGAAGCGGCTCGCGGACCTCGTCGAGGAACGCTAGCGAGCGAGTGTCGCGCTCGAGCGTGAAGCGCAGGAACTCGCGCATCGCCGTCTCGACCTCGCGCTCGACCCCGGACGGGACGCGCAGGCTCGCGAGAGCCTCGACGTCGAGTCGCTGATATGCCTTGAGCAGCTTGAGCGCCTCCAGGCCCAGGCTCGTTCTGCCGACCGGCGGCCCCGGACAGCGCATGCACAGCACGCCGCCCAGGGGTGGCACCCAGCGGAACGTCTCGTGGGCCTCCAGGACGCGATCGCATTCGACGCAGCGGTCGACCTCGGGCCGCACGCCGAGCTCGTCGGCAAGGCGCATCTCGTACCAGCGCGCCACCCGCCCGGCGGCCATGCCCGCGTCGAGCAGCTCGTACGCGCGCCGGAGGAGGAGGTACAGCGGCTCGGCCGAGTGGCGCTCCTCGAGCGAGCGATCGACCAGCTCGGCGAAGTACCACGCCGTGGCCGTCGGCTCGAGCGCATCGCGCAGGTGCAGGAAGGCGCGCACGACGGCCACACCGGTGACGACGTCAAACGTCCGTCCACGGGCGAGGTTCAGGCGCAGCTCCGCGAACGGTTCGAGGGTCCCGCCGAGGCGTGAGGTCGGCCGCCGGATGCCCTTGGCGATGACCTTGATCTTGCCGAGCTCGGGCGTGAGCAGCGTCAGGACGCGGTCGGCCTCGCCCAGGTCGAAGCGGGACAGAACGATGGCATCGGTGGCGTACAGACGCGATGGCACGGTCTGCGTAGCGTGCCATCCGGGACGCATCGCCGCAATCGAGCGTCCCCGAGATCCGTTGCGCCCACGGTTCGCCAACAGGCTACCTCGGCCGCGCACGTTTGCCGATTCGCGGCTACACTGACCGCGTCATGCCGACCGTCCAGCCCAGCCTCGACCTGACCCACCTGATCGCCGATACCGAGCGCGAGATTCTGCGCCTCGTGGGCGATCGCGACGACACGACACGCGGCGTGTACGAGATGGTCCGCTATCACCTGGGCCTCGACGGGCCGGAGGCCCCGAGCGGCAAGCGCATGCGGCCCTTGCTCGGCCTGCTCGCGTACGCCTCGATCGCCGGTGAGTACGAGCGGGCGCTCCCGGGAGCCGCCGCCGTCGAGCTGGGTCACAACTTCAGCCTCGTGCACGACGACATCGAGGACGGCGACCGCGAACGCCGCCACCGGCCGACGGTATGGGCCAAGCACGGCATCCCGCAGGCGATCAACACCGGCGACATGCTCTTCTCGCTGTCGCGCATCGCCCTCCACCGCCTGACCGATCTCGGCTTCTCGGACGCCAAGGTCCTGCGCCTGATGCGCCTGTTCGACGAGACGTGCCTGGCGCTGTGCGAAGGCCAGTACATCGACATCTGGACATCCGAGCACGATGAGATCCTGTCGGTCGAGGGCTACTTCGACATGATCGGACGCAAGACCGCGGCGCTCATCGCGGGCGCGATCGAGGCCGGTGCGCTGCTGGCCACCGACGACGAGGCGGTCATCCGCCGCTACCGCTCATTCGGCTGGGACCTCGGCATCGCATTCCAGCTCAACGACGACCTGCTCGGCATCTGGGGCGACGACCGGTCGATGGGCAAGGCCGCGAGCGACCTCGCACGGCACAAGAAGACGCTGCCCGTCATCTACGCGTTCGAGCACGCCGGTCCCGAGGATCGCGAGCGGCTTGGCGACCTGTACCGGCTGCCGTCGCCGGGCGCCGCGGACGTGGCCGAGATGATCGGCATTCTCGAGCGCGCCGGCGCGCGCGACTTCACGCGTCGCGAGGCGCATCGCTACCGGGACGAGGCTCTGGCCGAGCTCGCCGCGGCGGGCGTCGTGGAACCCGAGGCCCGCGAGCGCCTCGAGGACATCATCCACACGGTCATCGCCGCCTGACCCTGGGGCACCCCCGTGGCCCCGGAGTCAACACCATCGGGCCCCCGCGGTCGGAATGCTGTCTGAGAGTCACCAACCGTGCGCAGATCTGCGTGCCGGCCCGCGCCCTGTCGGCTGATCGCTGACAGTCAGGCTGCACGCAGGACGCGACGTGCGGGTGGTGCCGACTGCCAGGCAATGGGCTTGGGATCCTCGGCACGTTGGCCCAGGCTCATAGCGCCGAGTCCCAGGGCGCCGAGTCCCAGGTCGAAAGTCGCACGAGCCGGTCCGGAGAAGCCGAGGGCTTCGGCCGGCGCGTTAGCGATCGTCCGCGGCGGCCGCCGCCTGGGCCTCGTCCCCGGTGCGCTCACGGACCACGAGCACCTTGCCGACGCGCCGGCCGTCGGTCGACTCGACTGTCAGGCGCAGGCCGTCGACACGCACGACGTCGCCCGGGGACGGGACATCGCCGAGGCGGTGGAAGACGAGGCCTCCGACCGTGTCGTACTCATCCTCGTCCTCGAGCTGGAGCTCGGTATCGAACGCCTCGCCAAGGTCGTCGATCGAGGCCCGGCCGTCCATCCGGACCTCATCGTCGGAGAGATGCTCGACGAGCGGCTCCTCGGTGTCGTACTCGTCCTGGATCTCGCCGACGATCTCCTCGAGCAGATCTTCGATCGTCACCAGCCCGGCCGTGCCGCCGTACTCGTCGAGCACGATCGCGACGTGCACCTTGCGCCGTTGGAACTCGTGCAGGAGATCGTCGATCGACATCGATTCGGGCACGAACAGGGGCGTGCGCAGCAGGGTACGCAGGGCCGGCCGTTCGCCGGCGTCGCCCTTGAGGAACGGCAGCAGGTCCTTCGCGTACAGGAGCCCAACGACCTCGTCGATCGTGCTCTCGAAGACCGGGACGCGGGAGTGTCCGGCGCCCACGAACATGTCGATCGCGTCCTCGTAGGTGGCCGAGGCCGGCAGAGCCAGGACCGATGTGCGCGGCACCATGACCTCGTGCAGGCGACGATCGCCGAGCTCGATGACCGCGTGGATCATCTGCTCCTCCTCGGCCTCGAGCACTCCCTGCTCGCCGCCGCGCTCGACGATGAGCATCAGCTCCTCGGTGCTGATCGACGCCTCACGCTGGGTCTCGATGCCGAGCGCGCGGGTCACCAGACCGGTCAGCCCGGTCAGCAGCGCGACGAACGGGAACAGCACCCGGCCGAGCACGTCGACGAGGCCCGACAGCACGAGCGCGAAGCGTTCGCGGTTGGCGAGGGCGATCGATTTCGGAACGAGCTCGCCGAACACGATCGTGAACAGGGCGAGCAGCAGGGTCACGACGACCAGGGCGATCGCGGCCGCCGAATCGCGCAGCCCCGGGACCTGCTCGAGGACCTTCCGCAGCTCGTCGGCGAGGCTGACCGCCGCGTACGCCGAGGCGAGGAAGCCGACGAAAGTCACCCCGATCTGGACGACGGCCAGGAAGCGACCCGGGTCGTCGAGCAGGCGCCGGACGCGCTGGGCGCCGGGCGCGCCATCCTCGACGAGCTGCTCGACCCGGCTCCGGCGAACGGACACGAGCGCGATCTCGGCGGCCACGAAGATGGCCTCGAGGAAGGTCAGGAACGCGATGACGAGGAGCTCGAACAGGGGCACGTCAGGGCTCCGAGGGCTCGTCCTTGCGCGGCCGGCCGGGCGGCCCGACCGCCTTGCCTGGCGGCTCGACCGTCTCGCTGCGCCCCCCAACCGCCTCGCCGGGCAGCTCATCGGCCCCGGTCGGGGACGCGGCCGGATCATCAGCGCGCACCGGCGTCTCCCGGACGCGTGCCGGCACGCCGATCGCGAGCTGGCCGGGGGCGAGGTCGTGCAGGACGACCGCACCAGCTCCCGTCCTGGCCCCGTCCCCGATCGTCAGCGGTGCGCGGAGCATCGTGTCGACGCCCAGGAACACGTGCCGGCCGATCTCGGTTCGGTGCTTGTGCGTGCCATCGTAGTTGGCCGTGATCGTGCCCGCCCCGACGTTCGTGCCCTCGCCCACGTGCGCGTCGCCGAGGTAGCTCATGTGATGCTGACGGACACCCGGCTCGAGCCGGCTGTTCTTGACCTCCGCGAAGTTGCCGAGCTCAACGTCGCGCCCGATCGAGCTGCCCGGTCGCAGGTGGGAAAACGGGCCGATCGTGGCCCCGTCCTCGACCTCGGATGACTCGAGCACGCTCGCCCACACGCGGCAGTCGCGCCCGACGATCGTGTCGAGGATCTGGCTGCCGGCGCCGATCACCGTGCCCGCGCCGATCCGCGTCCGGCCGCGCAGGATCACGTTTGGCTCCAGGACGACGTCGGCCGCGAGCTCGACCGACGGCTCGACGTAGGCCGTGGACGGATCGAGCATGGTCACGCCGGCGAGCATCAGCGCCTGGTTGATCTCGGTGCGCAGGTCCCATTCGGCCTGGGCGAGCTGGGCGCGGTCGTTGATGCCGGTCATCCGCCCGTCGTCCTCGATGTCGATGGCGGTCACGAGCCGGCCCTCCGAGCGGGCCACGGCGACGAGCTCGGTCAGATACAGCTCGCCGGTGACCGGCGACGGGCCGAGCGCGCCGATGCGATCCCGGAGCCATCGAGCATCGAACGCGTATGCGCCGCCGTTGACCTCGCTCACGAGGCGCTCGTCGTCCGTGGCGTCCTTCGACTCGACGATCCGATCGACCGAGCCGCCGGCCGTGCGAATGACCCGGCCCAGCCCGCTGGGATCGATGGCGTCGACGGCGACGAGGGTCATGACCGCCTCGTCGAGCCTGCGCGCCTCGATCAGGTCTCGGAGCATCGCCGCCTGTACGCGGGGCACGTCGCCATTCAGGACGAGGATCTCGGCCGCGTCCTCGGGCACTACCGCGAGTCCGGCCCGCACCGCATCGCCGGTGCCGCGCGGCTCGTCCTGGAGGGCGAATGTGCCCTGCCCGGCGAAGACCTCGGTGACGGCGGCCGTGGCCGGCGAATAGACGACGATCGGGTCCTCGCCGGTGGCCTCGCGGACGGCGTCGAGCACGTACCCGAGCAGCGGCCGACCGCCCAGCGGGTGAAGGAGCTTGGGCAGCTTCGAGCGCATCCGGGTACCGAGGCCGGCGGCCATGACGACCGCGACGGTCCGGCGACGGGAGCCGGTGGCTGGCGGGGTCACGCGGGGCGCTGGCGCCGAGGCGCCGCGTTTCGGGCGGGCAGGCGATCGTCGTCTGCGTCGCCCCGGCTAGGTGAATCAGTTGTCATGGGCTGGATCGCGGCATCGTAGGAGGGCACGCGACGGGGTGTCAAACATTCCCCGAGCGGCCAGCGGGTCGCCGGCAGCCTCGGCAGCGCGGACAGGTTCGGCATCATGGCCTGCCCCGAGCCGCTAGCGCCGAACCGCCACGGCCTCGATCTCGACCCGGGCCCCGCGTGGCAGGGCGGCGACGGCGACGGTCGAGCGGGCGGGCGCCGGATCGTCCACATACCGAGCGTAGATCGCGTTGACGAGCGGGAAGTCGGCGATGTCGATCAGGAAGATCGTGACCTTCACCACGTCCGCGAATGAGCAGCCGGCCGAGTCGAGCACGCCGATGAGGTTGTGCAGGACGCGCTCGGTCTGGGCCTCCACGGCGCTGTCCACGAACTCGCCGGTCACGGGATCGAGGCCGATCTGGCCCGAGCAGAAGACCAGCTCGGACGTCCGGATGGCCTGGCTGTACGCCCCGATCGCGGCGGGCGCGGCACTCGTCGAGATGGCCTCACGGGTCATGGCTCGTGTCCTCCTGGTCGCGTCGCGCACGTGTGATGGTGGTGGCTATGACCTGCGGCGGCCCATCGCTGGGCGTGGGCAGCTCCGACGCCGTCACGGCCGCGCGCACGTCCGCCGCGGCCGTTTCCGCGGCGGCGAGGGAAGCATAGAGTGCCCAGCACGTCGGGCCGGAGCCCGATTGACCGACGGGCCGCCCGAGCCGGCGAGCCAGCGCGCGCCGGAAGGCGGTCAGCCCGGGTGCGACGGCTTCGGCGGCCGTCGTGAGGTCGTTCGCGGTCGCCAGGACGCCCGCCCGCGCCGCGAGCGCGACAGCATCGAGCGAGCCCCGTGCCAGCTCCTCGGCCAGGTGCGCAGACGTCGTCCGCGTGGCGCCCGGATTCGGCGAACGGGCACCCGCGTCGAACGCCTCGAACACGTCCCGCGTCGAGATCTCCAGGCCGGGCGTGACGAGCAGCACCCCGAGCTCGGAGCGCACGCCGGGGAGCGGCGCGACCCGCTCGCCGCGGCCCTGGACGAGTGCCGCTCCGCCCGCCAGAAAGAAGGGCACGTCCGAGCCGAGCGCGGCCGCGAGCGCGTGGCGGCGCTCGATCGGCAGCTCGACGCGCCACGCCTCGAGCGCCGCGAGCAGTGCGGCCGCCGCGTCGCTGCTCCCGCCGCCCAGCCCGGCGGCGACGGGAATGCGCTTGTCGAGGCGCGCCGCGAGGGGCGGGGCGAGGGGCGCGTTTGGCGCCCGGTCGCGTGGATCGGCGCCGGGTCCGGGGCGCCCAGGAGCGGCGCATCAGCTCGAACGCGCGCAGCACGAGGTTGTCCGCCGCCGGCCCCGCGTCGCGCCCGGAAACATGGAGCGTGTCGGCGGTGCCCGTCGTCGGCGCCACGCTGAGCCGGTCGGCGAGCGCCAGCGGGACCATGACCGAGTGGAGGTCGTGGAAGCCGTCGCTGCGCCGCCCGACGACGGCCAGGCTCAAGTTGAGCTTGGCCGGCGCGATGCGGACGATGGGCGCGAGGCCGAGCCCAGTCCGGCCCGTCCGGTCCGGTCACCGTCGCGGACCGCCGGCGGCCTCGGTCCGTTCCCGACCCATCGCGGTGCGGCGCCGCCCGCGCTCGTCGGGCCCGATGGGTCCCAGCGCGCGAGCAGGTCGAGCCACTCGGCTACCGACACGGTCTGGGGCCGCCGGTCCGATGCGATTCCCGCCGCGGCGAGCGCGGTCCGAACCGCGTCGGGCGTCCAGCGGCAGCTGGCGACGAGCACGTTGTGGAGCATCTTCCGCCGCTCCCGGAACGCCGCCTGGACCAGGCGCCACAGCTCGTCAGTCGCTCGGGGCGAGCCGGCGCGATGTCGGACGGCCCGGGCTCGGCGCTGGGCTGTACGGCTCGAGGACGACGACCGCCGAGTCGACCGCCGGGGCGGGCTCGAACGCCGCGCGGCGGACACGAACCGCGACCCGCGACCCGGGCGTGGTACTGGACGAACACCGAGAGGTAGCTCATCGCCGCCGGGCGCGGCCGCGATCCGCTCGGCCACCTCGCGCTGGACCATGAGCACCAGCCGGCTCGGTCGCGGCGCAGTCTCGAGGAGCCGGTGCAGCATCGGGCTCGTGATGTGGTACGGCAGGTTCGCGACGACGTCGAACGGGGGCTCGACGAGGCCGGGCAGGTCCACGTCGAGCACGTCCGCCTCCACCAGTCCGCAAGCGAGCCGGGCGCGTCCGGCTCGCGCTCGGCATCGCGGCCGCGTCGCCAAGCCCAGTGCGCAGGCGCGCAACCATGCCGGCGTCGATCTCGACGGCGGTCACGGCGGCGCCCGGCGCTCGAGCAGAGCGCCCGTCAGGATCCCGAGGCCCGGGCCCGATCTCGAGCACGCGGCGCCCGGGCGGGCGCCGCCTCGCTCGAGGATCGCCTCGAGGACCTCGACGTCGACCAGGAAGTTCTGGCGACAGCGCGTGCCGCGCGCGCAGGCCCGCGTCGCGCAGCGCCCGCCGGACCGCCGCGGGATCGATCGAGCCGGGCCCGCTCACCTGCCGGCCACGCCTGCGGCTGCCGCTCACGACGCGAGCGGCAGCGACGGCCGGGCGTCGAGATCCAGGCGCGGCGCGTCCCCGGCCGCGAACCGCCGCGCGCCCGCCGCACCGATCATCGCGCCGTTGTCCGTGCACAGGCCCGGCCGCGGGACGACGAGCGGCAGGCCGGCGCCTCCGCCTCGCCCGCGAGCCGCGCCCGGAGCGGCCGTGTTGGCGGCCACGCCGCCGCCGAGCACGATCGCCCGCGCGCCGCACGGCCTTCGCCGGCGCGGATCGTCTTCGTCGCCAGCACGTCGACGACCGAGTCCTGGAAGCCCCAGCGCAGCTCCGCGACGACCGCCGGGCAGAGCGCCGTGGCCGGGTCGTCGCTCGGCAGCCCCTCGTCGGCGCGCGCGGCGGCCATGATCCGCCGCGCGGCCGTCTTCAGCCCGCTGAAGCTGAAGTCGTACGAGTCGCCGAGCCAGGCGCGGGGGAACACGCGGTCGTCGCGCCGTCGCGGCCTCCGGCCGCCGCCTGGATCGCCGGGCCGCCCGGATACGGCAGGCCGAGCAGCCGGCCGACCTTGTCGAACGCCTCGCCGGCGGCGTCGTCGACCGTCTGCCCGAGCAGCCGGTACGTCGAGATGGTCGCGCATCTCGACGAGGAACGTGTGGCCGCCGGAGACGACGAGCGCCACGAGCGGGAAGAGCGGGCGGCGCGCGGTCCTCCTCGCCGGGGTCGAGCAGCCACGCGGCGTACACGTGGCCCTCGAGGTGGTTCACCGCGACGAGCGGCTTCCCGTGGACCCAGGCGAGGCGTCTTGGCGAAGTTGATCCCGACGAGCAGCGAGCCGGCGAGGCCGGGCCGCTAGGTCACCGCGACGGCGTCGACGTCGTGCCAGGCCGACGCCCGCCGTCCCGAGCGCCTCGTCGAGGACCGGCACGACCCACCGCAGGTGCGCGCGGGCGGCGACCTCGGGCACGATCCCGCCGGTCGGGGCGTGGAGCGCCACCTGGCTCGCGACGACGTTGGCGTGGATCCGGCGGCCGCCCTCGACGAGCGCGATGCCCGTCTCGTCGCAGCGAGCTCTCGACCGACAGGACGAGCGGCCCGCTCACCGGCGCCCCCGCGGCCGGCGGCGCCGGCCCCCGGCCTCGCGCCCGGGGTTGGGGGCGCGTCCCGTCCGCCGTCGCGTCGGGCCTCGCGTCGGTCGTCCGCCGGCGCCCCGTCGGCCGTCCCGGGCGCCTCGAGCCGGGCACGCAGCCGCGCGAGCCGCTCGCGCATCGCCGCCGACGCGAGCGGCTCGGTGGTCATGATCAGGGCGTCCTCGTTGTCGTCGGTGTAGTAGTGCGGCCGGAGCCCGACCGGGCGGAAGCCGTACTTCTCGTACAACCGGCGGGCCGGCAGGTTCGACAGCCGCACCTCGAGCGTCGCCTCGCGGGCGCCGCGGTCGACCGCCACGTCGAGCAGCGCGACGAGCAGGCGCTCGCCGATCCCCCGCCGCCGCCAGCCGGGGTGGACCGCGAACGTGGTGATATGCGCCTCGTCGACCATGAGCCAGACGCCGCCGTACGCGATCACGTCCCCCTCGTGGCGCACGACGAGGTACTGCGCGAGCCGGTTCGTCTCCAGCTCCTGCCGGTAGGCCTGCGGCGGCCAGGGCGTCGTGAAGCTCGCGCGCTCGATCGCCTGGACCGCGGGGATGTCCGAGAGGCACATCGGCTCGATCGGGACGGCGGAGCGTCCCGCCGCTCATCGCGCGGCCCGCCCCGTGACCTGCACGCCGGACTCGGGGGGCGCGGAGCGGACGCCGCGCGGGAGGGTCACGTACTCCGGCACGAGCCGGGCCAGGTCGTCCGGCTCCCCGGCGGCGAGGCGGGTCGCGCCGAGGAGCAGGAGCGCGGCCGCCAGGCCCTCGTGCGCCCGCGCGCCGAGCTCGACCGCCGATCGGGGCGCGCGCCCCTCGAGGTCCACCGCACGAGCCGCTCGCCCGGCCGCAGGTCGGGCTCCGCGCCGCCCGCGAGGATCCGCGACGGCTCCCCGTTCCGTGACTGGACCCGGTCCGACGGGCCGGCCGGCTGGAGGAGCAGCAACGCCGGTCCACCGCGCCGTCGCCCGCCGCGGCGCGCAGCAGGCCGCTCGAGGTCGACGACCCCCGCGACCGGCAGCCCCAGCGCGTGGCCGAGCGCCTTCACCGTGGCGAGGCCGACGCGCAGGCCGGTGAACGCCCCGGGCCCGGTGCCCACGACGAGCCCGCCGAGCTCGGCGGGCGGGACGCCGGCCGCCGCGAGCAGGCGTTCGATCCTCGCCAGCAGCTCCTCCCCGTGGCGGTAGCCGGCGACCCAGCGGTCCTCGGCGAGCAGGCGCCCGGCGGGGTTCCCGAGGGCCACGACGGCGCGCGTCGTCGCGGTGTCCACGGCGAGGATCGGCGCGCCCGAGGGATCGGCCCCGGCGCCCCGGCTCCCCGCGCCGTCCCGCGCCCGCCGCCGGCGCTCACGCGACCGCCGCCCGCTCGACGTCCTCGGGGTACCGCTCGTAGCGCGGTCCCGCCCGCAGCTCGATCCGGCGCGGCTCGTCGCCCGTCCCGGCGATCACGACGTCGAGGCGGTCCGCCGGCAGCGCCTCGCCCAGTCGCTCCGCCCACTCGACGAGCGTGACCCCCTCCAGCTGGCGCTCATCGATCAACCCGCCGGCGAGCGCGTCGGCGGCGTCGCCCAGCCGGTAGAGGTCGAGGTGGAACATCGGCAGGCGGCCGCGGTACTCGGCCATCAGCACGAACGTCGGGGAGTTCACCGTGTCCCCGATCCCGAGGCCCAGCGCGAACCCCTTGGCGAACTGCGTCTTGCCGGCACCGAGCTCGCCCACGAGGCAGACGAGGTCCCCGGCGCGCGCGAGGGCCGCGAGCCGCGCGGCGGCGGCACGCGTCGCGGCGTCGCGGGTCAGAGCAGCAGAGCGGGTCAGGGCCGAGGGTAGCCGAAGCAGGCGGGGGCCCGAGGGTGGTATCGCCCGCGGCCCACCGGCTGCCGCCGCTCACGCGAACCGCTCGAGGTCGCCCGCCGGCAGGTCCTGGGCGTCCGCCGTCCAGCTCGATCCGGACCGCCTCCAGCTGGACCCCGGAGCCGAACCGGCGGAGGCCCGGCGAGAACCAGCCGCGCCTCACCGCCCGCGTTGGCTCCGTGGCGCACCCGGACCCAGTCGGCCGGTACGTGGCACCTCGACGTCCAGGGCGTCGAACACGAGCGCCGGCGGATCGTACGATGGCCACCTCGCGCCCGTCGAGGCGCTCGAGCAGCGTCGCGAGGGGCGAGCGATGGGCCGCCGGAGGATGCCGTCCAGGACGAGGACCGCGAACGCGGGCGCGGGCTGCAGCGCGGCGCGCTGTCGCCGCTCGGACGCGCGGAAGTCGCGCTGCTCCTTGCCGGCGAGGCCGCCGTCACGATGCCGCGGACCCCCATCGCACGGGCGCGAGTCAGCGACTCGGCATCGATCCGCGAGCCGACGACGAGGATCGCGCCGGCACGCCCGACGTCGATTGCGCCCGGTCGGAGCTCCCCGAACGGGTCGGTCGCGAGCTCCAGCCGGCCGCGCGTCGGGCCGCCGACGCGAACGCGCCGCGCACGCCGTGCTCGCCGGTCTCGAGCATCATCTCGATGCCCGGGCGGACGGCCGTGACGCGGCCCGCCGCCGGTGCCCGACGACGTCCAGATGATCACCGGTCGCGAGCCGCCAGCGGCCGTTGTTCTCGAACAGGAGCTCGCCCGCGACGCTGGGCTCGGCGGCGCGCGTCGCACGGCCGCCACGGCGCAGCTCGCCCGTCCAGCGGTCGCCCGGACGGCGCCCGTCCTGGGGCCCGAGGGCCGACACCTCCTCGAGCCGGGCGTCGCGCACGCGCTCGGCCAGTGGCGCGCCCACGGCCACCCGCTCCCCGACCGACACGAGCGGCCGGTCACCGGCAGCGAGCTCGATGCGGACGACGACGCCGGTCTCGACGAGGGGCCGGGCCGTCACCAGCTCCAGGCCAGGGGCAACCCAGTCTGTGTCGGGACCCTTCGCCGCGGTGCGGGCCCGTTCAGCTCCGATGGCCGTCATCCCTCCATCCCCGACCACAGCGCCCACTGCCAGGCGGCCAGCAGCTCGCGTCGCCGCTCGAGCCGATCGGGCAGCCGGAGCGGGACGTCGCGCAGGTCCATGAGCAGTCCGCCCAGCCCGCCACCCACCTGCACCGCGAACGAGCGGCCTCGAGGACCGAGGCTGACGGTGTCGCGGAAGTCCAGCTCGGCAACGGCAGTCTCGCCCGGTGGCAGGTCGACGAGCTCCAGGCCGCCGGGCACGAGATCCAGCTCCGAGGTCCCGCCCGGGCCGTGCACGACGAGCCGACCCGCGCTCCGTCCCGCGCGCAGCCCGGCCGGCACGACGACCGATCCGAGGGGCGCAAAGGCGTCGTTCGCGAGGTCTGCGAGCACGGTCCGCCGTTCCGCCGGGTTCTCGATCCCACCGAGCGGCCCGAGGAGTCGCGCGTGGTCGAATGCGACGACGCTCGTGCCCGCCCGACGGAGCCCGTCCACGAGGGCCAGGGCGATGGCCGGTCCGGGCGCCACGGCCCACGCGCCACCGCAGGCGATGACGAGGTCCGGCGCACGAGCGGGGGCGAGGCCGGGGTACCCGCGGCCAGCCGGGCCAGCGCGGCCCGCGCCGCCGCCAGACGGAGCAGCGCGCCGTCGCCGTGCGCCTCGGCCCACGGTGAGAGGCGCAGCTCCCGCAACCGATCGCGGAGCCGGTGGCGATCGTACGCCAGGGTCGACCAGCCCTGGACGCCGTCGACGATCTCGTCCCGGACGTCGGGCGGCACGAGCGCGGCGTCGACGAGCGTGGCCGACCGGACGACAGCGGCCTCGCCCGGACCACCCGGCGTCGCGACGACCCGTGTCCCGGATTCCTGGCCGATGTCGACCGCCTCGATCACCCGACCCAGGACCTCCGAGAGGCTGCCCACCGCGCGCGCCGTCGCCGTCCGACCGTCGTCGGCGTCCGCGCGCAAGGCCTCGAGCAGTGAGCGCAAGGCCTCGCCCCGCGGCTCGCCTGCGGCAGCCGCCGGCGCGAGCACGACCGATCCCCGGCCGTCGCCGGCGGCCCGAATCCGATCCCCGAGCCCGAGCTCGAATCCTCCGGCACGATCGTGTCCCGCCGGCCGGGATGGGGCCGCGCCGCCACGCGTCGTGCGGGCGGCCTCGTCCGCCGGCGGCGACTGCGCGTCGCGCGTATCGACGCTCGCCTCGGCCGAACCTTCTGGTCGTGCCGCTGCGCCCACTCCTGCCTGGCTGCCCTGGCCGGAGCTTCCTGCCGCCTGCCCATCGGCATCGGGGACCGGACGCGCTTCGATGGTGGGCGCGATCGACTCGAAGCGGCCGGCCTCGTCGGCCATCCCCCCGGCGAGGACGACGCCGAGCTCCGGGCGCCGGCCAACGGCGGCGGCGATGACGGCGCCCATGTCCCCGAGCGTGCCGCGCTCGTCACCGGCCGGCGGATCGCCCGCGCCGGCGAGCACCACGCGCACGTCCGAGCGCAGCAGCAGCCGCGTCACGACGAGCGGGTCGCTCGATCTCGACGCTCACGCCCGCGACGGCCCAGCCCGCGGCGCGGGCGATCGTCGTGAGAGCCGCCAGTGCCCGATCGGTTGCGGCGAGCACGGCCAAGCGTGGCGCGGGAGCCGTCCGAACGGTGAGCCGCGGCAGTTCGTCGGCGGCGGCCAGACCCAGGGCGCCGGCGAGATCAGGATCGGTCGACCGGACACGCTCGAGCAGCACCGCCACGGCCGGTTCGAGCGGGATGCTCGCGGGCACGGACAGGGTCCCGATCAACCGCCAATGACCTTCGATCCAGCCGATGAGGGACGTCGAGTGGGTGGCCGATCCGAGATCCTGGGCGAGGAAGGCACGCGGCTCGCTCGTCACGCCCTCATCGTATCGGCCCGGTCGCGATCGTGACGATCGCCCGGGCTGCGAGCTGAAGGCGGCGACGCCTCATGCCGCGGTCGTCGGCGTCGTGCAGGACGGCCCGGGCTCGGAGGCGTCTCCGACGCGGTCAGGCGTCCCAGCTGCTGTCCTCGTCGAGCTCCTCGAGCCGCTCGATCAGCTGCTCGATACCGACCTCGTCGGCGAGCAGCTCCGTGGCCGAGTCGAGGCCGCCCCCGAACACCTGGCGCAGCACGGGATCGAAAAAGAGCATCGCGTTCGCGCCGAGCGCACGATACGGTCGGCTCGCCTGCAGGAAATGGACCGCGGGCGCTGTCAGGCCACGCAGCTGGATCTCGCGCGCGACCTGCTCGACCAGCTCGTCGCGCTGGTCCTCCACCCGGTCGTAGGACATCTCAGGCATGGGCGAGCCCCTCCGGCCGAGGGCCCGGTACCGGTGCCGTCGCGGCCAGCGCGAACTCGAACGCGGCGTACGGGGCCGCGCCGCGCAGCGCGAGGATGACGTGCTCGACGCTCGTGGGTCGCGACAGCTCGTCGCGCACCGTCTCGACGGTGATCCGCGCCGCGTCCTCGAGGGGGAAGCCGCCCACGCCGGTGCCGAGAGCAGGAAACGCGATGCTGCTGAGGCCCATCTCGCGGGCCCGTGCCATCGCGCTTCGGACGGCGGCCTCGATCGCCTGGCCGTTCGTCCGGCGATCGCGATCGAGTGACACGGCGTGGATGACGGCCCTGGCCGCCAGGCTGCCCGCGGTCGTGACGACGGCGTCACCGAGTGAGACGGGAACCTGCCTGACGGCGGCGAACTCGATCGCGTCACCACCGGCACGTTTGATGGCGCCGCCCACGCCCGTGGCCATCCACAACGAGGTGTTTGCGGCGTTCACGATCGCATCGACCTCGAGGTCGCAGATGTCCCCGTTCCAGAGCTCGATTCGCGCCACACTCCCCTCCCACCCGCGAGCGACCGGATGCAGACGGGCTCGGCGGCCGCAGTGTACACCCGGGTCAGCCGCGCAGACAGCGTGGTGACCACCTCCCAGGCGTTGGTGTTGCGCAACCGCGCCACGTCCCTGACAGGCAGCTCGTTGGCCCCTTGCCGGCCGATCAGGACGAACTCATCGTCGATGCCGACGGGCGCTCCTGGGACGTCCGTGACGTCGGCCATGACGGCATCCATCGCGACGTTGCCCACGAGCGGCACACGGTTGCCGCGCACGAGCGCCTCCGACCGGTTCGAGAGGGCCCGCGGCCATCCGTCCCCGTATCCAAGCGGCAGCGTCGCGATGCGGCTCGGTCTCGCCGTGACGAACGTGGGGCCGTAACTGATGCCGGTCCCGGCCGGCAGGTCGAGGACGCGCACGGACCGGGCATAGAGGGACAGGGCCGGCCGGAGCGAGCGCGCGGGTTCCGCCCCGGCAGTGGCCGCATCGAGCTCGTCGGGGATGAGCCCGTACACGGACAGCCCGAGTCGGACCGCGTCGTACGCCGGCGCGCTCTCGGCGAGCAGTCCGCCGCTGGCCGCGAGATCGCGATGCAGCCCCCGGTCGTGCGACGGCAGGCGCAGGACGGCGGCCTCGAAGGTACCGACCTGACGGGCCGAGATCGCGGCGTCCTCCGGGGCCTGCAGATGCGACCACAGGCCCGCCAGCTCCGTGCGCGGGGCGGTCGCGATGCGGTCCACGAGTCGCGCCACGAGGTCCGGCGGGACGCCGCCACGCCCGAGGCCGGTCTCAATCTCGAGATGCAGCCGGAGCGCGCCGCGCGCCTGACCGGCCCGGACCGCCCGGGACCACGCCTCGAGGGTCCGCTCGAGGAGCACGGGATCGCCGGCGGCCAGGTCGACGCGTGCCGCCGCGGCGACGGTCGCGAGGTCCGGCGGCACCGGGTACAGCACACGCACGGGCGCAGCGACCGCCGCCTCGCGTACCGCGAGCGCCTCGTCGAGCGTCGCCACGCACAGGCCGTCCGCCCCGGCGCGCTCCAGCGCCACGGCGACCGGCAGGAGGCCGTGCCCGTACGCGTCGGCCTTGACGACCGGCTCGACGCGGACGCCGGCGGGCACGCTGGCGCGCAGGGCGGCCAGGTTGGACGCGAGCGCATCCAGATCGACCTCGATCCATGCGGTCCTGCCGAGCGCGGGCAGGCCGGCGACTCGAAGGCGGTCTTCGATCGGCGCGCGCGTCAGCGCCGCGCCTCGTCCGAGAGCGGATCGCCGCTGCCGCCGTCCGCGGGTTTGGACGCCTCGTCACGGACGCCGAAGCCGAGCCGAGCGCCCGTTCGGGCGCGCTCGCGGATCGCGGTCAGGCGCCGGCGAGCAATCGCGAGCTGGTCCGGCAGGTCGGACGCAAGCAGACCCGCGTCGCCGATCCGCTCTCGCACGGCCTCTCCCGCCAGCCCGTGCAGGTATACGCCCAGGCGTGCGGCCGCTGGTGGCGCAAGGCCCTGGGCCAGCAAGGCCCCGATCGTGCCCGCCAGCACGTCGCCCGTGCCGCCGCTCGCGAGGGCAGGGTTCTCGAACGGCGCCACGGAGACGTTGCCGTCCGGGTCGGCGACGACGGTCCGCGCGCCTTTGAGCACGACCACCTGCCCCCATTGCCCGGCCGCCGCACGGGCGGCCGCCGCGCGGGCCGTATCGTCGTCGGCCAGGTCGCCATCGTCGCCGGGCTCGTGCCCGCTGCCCGCCCGCAGCCGATCGAACTCGCCCGGGTGCGGCGTCATGACCGACCGCCGGGTCACGCCCTCCCACCAGCGATCCAGCGTGGCGAGTGCGCGCAGCGCCTCCGCGTCGAGCACGGCCGGGCTCGGCTCGGCGTCCGGCACGGTCAGCAGCGCGCGCACGAGCTCGGTCGTCGCGAGGCCCGGGCGCAGGCCGGGCCCGATCACGAGCGCGTCGTGCTCGTGATCGAGGATCCTGGCCAGGGCCGGCTCCGGGTCGACCTCCTCGACGTCGTCCTCGGGCAGCCCCATCGTGGTGGCCTCGACGACCTTCGCGGCGAACAGCGGCTGCAGCGATTCGGGCACGGCCAGCGTCACCAGGCCGGCACCGGAGCGTCCCGCGGCCCGGCACACGAGCAGCGCCGCCCCGGCGTAGTCGAGCGATCCCGCGATCACGAGGACTCGTCCGAAAGTCCCTTTGTGGCCGCGCGCTGGGCGCTCCGGGACGAGCGCGGCGACCACGGCATCGTCGAGCTGCTGCGCACCCTCTGGCAGCACCGCCGTCTGGCCACCGGCGGCCGCGGCCTCGTCGCGACGACCGAACCCGAGAACGCGCCGCTCAGCCATCTCGCTCCCCCGCCGCGAGCGCTCGCAATCGTTCCATCCGGGCCAGGATCTGGCGCTCGCGCTGGTCGAGGCGCTCCTCGATGTCCGGCGGGAAGAGAAATCGGCCACCGGTCATGCGCACGCCGGACGCCATGGCCACCGCGTAGTCGGCCTCATGGCTGATCGAGATCGCGATCCGACCCATGGCCAGCTGCTCCGCACGCCGCTGTGCGCGGCCGTGGAGGCGGACGGCGGGCTGCCCGGTCGGCAGTCGCTCGATCTCGATGTCCCGCCAGCCGATGCCACGCACGCCCAGGCCGAGGACCTTGCTCACCGCCTCCTTCGCCGCCCAGCGACCGGCGAACGTCTCCGCCCTGCCGCGCACGTAGCGCCGCTCGCCATCGGTCAGGACGCGCCGGCTGAAGCGCTCGCCGAAGCGGTGCAAGGTGTCCGCGATCCGGCCGACCTTGACGATGTCGATGCCGACCTCGGTCGTGCCCAACGCCCCCGCCTCGGAACCGGGATCGACGGGGCCGGCATCGCGCGCGGGACGCCGGTCTTCGAGTGGCGGGGCGGCCTGCCCGCCCGGACGAGCGCGGAGACTGCCGACCCGGCCTTCGGCACCGATGCGACGAGGCAGCGTCGCCGGGGCCGGCTCCTCGGGCACCCGTGGCGACCCTATTCGACCGTGACGGACTTGGCCAGATTGCGAGGCTGGTCCACGTCCGTGCCGCGGGCGATCGCGGCGTGATAGGCGAACAGTTGGAGGGGAATGACCGCGAGCACGGGCGAGAGCATCTCGTGGGTGTCCGGCACCCAGCACACGTCGTCCGCGAAGCGCTCGATCTGCTCATCGCCCTCGGTCGCAACCGCCACGACCCGCGCGTCGCGCGCGCGGCCTTCCATGACGTTGCTGATGAGCTTGTCGTACACGGACGAGCGCGTTGCAACAGCGACCAACGGGCACTCGGCGTCGAGCAGCGAGATGGGGCCGTGCTTGAGCTCGCCGGCGGCATAGCCCTCCGCGTGGATGTAGCTGATCTCCTTGAGTTTGAGCGCGCCCTCCAGCGCCGCCGGCAAGCTCAGGCCGCGGCCGACGTACATGAAGCCGCGCGAGTTGACGTAGCGCCGAGCCAGCTCCGCGCCCCCGGCGCGTTTTGCTCGAGGGTCCGCGCCGCCGCGTCGGGCAGGGCCCGCAGCGCCGCCGCGAGCTCGGCCTCGTCGCCGGCCGGCAGGCTGCCGCGGGTCGCGGCAATCGCGGCGGCGAGCACGACCAGGGTCGTGACCTGGGTCACGAACGTCTTCGACGCCGCGACCGCCACCTCGGGCCCGGCCTGGAGGAACAGCACGGCGTCCGCCTCGCGCGTGATCGCCGAGCCGACGGTGTTCGTCACCGCGATGACCGGGCAGCCGCGCTCCCGGGCGAGGCGGGTCGGGGCGATCGTGTCGGCGGTTTCGCCTGACTGCGTGACGGCAACGACGAGGGTTCGCCCATCGAGCGGCGGCGGGCTGTACCGGAACTCGGAGCCGACCGTGGCACGGGCCGGCAGGCCGGTCCACGCCTCGAGCGCCGCCGCCCCGACGAGCGCGGCGTGGAAGGCGGTGCCGCACGCCACGAGCTCGACGCGCTGCACATCGGCCAATCGCTCCCGCACCGGGTCGAGCTCCTCGACCTCGATCCGGTCGGCATGGACCCGTCCCGCGATCGCCTGGCGCAAGGCCTGCGGCTGCTCGTGGATCTCCTTGAGCATGAAGTGGTCGTAGCCGCCCTTCTCGGCGGCTTCGATCGACCATTCGATCTCCGTCTCGGTGCGGTCACGTGGCGCACCGTCGACGCCGCTGATCGTGACTCCGCTCGGGCGGAGGTCGGCGACGTCGCCCTCCTCGAGGAAGACGACGCGCTTGGTGTGGGCGAGGATCGCCGCGACGTCGGAGGCGAGGAAGCCCTCGCCGTCGCCGAGGCCCACGACGAGGGGCACGTTCTGGCGCGCTCCAATCAGGCGCTCGCCCTCCGCGCGATGCATGACCGCGATCGCGTACGCCCCCTCGACCTGGCGCAGGGCCGCACGGACCGCATCGGCCAGGTCGCCCGCGTAGGCTTCCTCGATCAGGTGCGCGAGCGCCTCGGTGTCGGTCTCGGAGCGGAGCGTGTGGCCGCGCGCCTCGAGCCCGTCGCGCAGCGCTCGGAAGTTCTCGATGATGCCGTTGTGGATGACGGTGATGTCGCCCGAGCAGTCGGTATGGGGATGCGCGTTGAGATCGTTCGGGCGGCCGTGGGTGGCCCACCGGGTGTGGGCCAGGCCGATCGCGGCGTGCGGCGTGCGATCGAGGATGGCGGTCTGGAGATTGACGAGCTTGCCCGCCTTCTTCTCGACGAACATGGCGCCGGCGTCGTCGACGAGCGCGATCCCGGCCGAGTCGTAGCCGCGATACTCGAGCCGAGCGAGGCCCTCGATGAGGATCGGCCCCGCCTCCCGGAGACCCGTGTAGCCGACGATCCCACACATGACTTGTTCGCTCCCTGCCTGTCGTCTGGCTTCGCGGTCGGGCTAGTGTACGGTCTCGGGCTCCAGCAGACAGTGGGCGGCGTCGCCGCGCCGCTCGCCATGCCGGCCGCGGCCCAGGCGACGATGGTCTCGCGGCGTGGCTCCTGGGCCGGCAGCCCGTGCGGAGACTCGGACGCGCGCCGGCGTCGGTATGCAGCGGCTGACTGAACGGACCGCTCGTACGCCGCCGTCAAGCGCTGATCGCATGGGATCGCCCGAATGAGGCCTCTCCATGGTCGAGCTGATGCGCGCGGTGACTGACGACGTCAACCAGCGGCCGTTGAGTCGCTCGGTGCATGGCCGGCGGTCGGTCGGGGGGCCGTTGCGTCGCTCGGTGCATCGCCGGGCGGCCCGGTCCCGGCCCGGCAACTGCCCGTCTAGTGCAGCCGCTCCGCCGCGAGCGCAGCGAGGCCTTCGGCGAGCTCGGCGACGACGGCCTCGTCGGGCCCTTCGATCATGACCCGCAGTGCGGGCTCCGTGCCCGAGGGGCGGACCAGAACGCGACCCTCTGGACCGAGGCGCTCCTCGGCGTCCCGGATCGCCCTGCCCAGAAGCAGGTCGCCCTCCCACTGCTCCTTGTGGCGCACCCGCACCGCGCGCTGTTCCTGGGGCAGGAGCGGGATCTGGGCCGCGAGCTCGGCCAGCGGTCGCTCGCGCCGGCTCATGACCTCGAGCAGCGACAGTGCCGTCACGATGCCGTCGCCCGACGTGGTGTGCTCGAGGATGATCACGTGGCCGCTCTTCTCGCCGCCGAGCACCGCGCCCGAGACCTGCATTCCGTCGAGAATGTACTTGTCGCCGACGGGGGTCCGGATCAGGCGACCGCCGGCCGCCTCGATGACGCGCTGCAGGCCACCGTTCGAGAGCACCGACACCACCAGCCCGCCCCCGTCGAGGGCCCCGCGTTCGAGCCGATCGAGGGCGAGAATGCCAAGCGTCTGATCGCCGTCGACGACCTGCCCGCCGGCATCCACGGCGATCAGCCGGTCGGCGTCGCCGTCCAGCGCGAAGCCGATATCCGCCCCATGCTCGCGCACGGCCGCAGCCAGCGCGCGAGGATCCGTCGCGCCGCACTCGACGTTGATGTTCACGCCGTCCGGTTCGTTGTTGACGACCTCGACGACGGCACCGGTGGCCGCGAACAGCTCGGGCGCGACCACGCCGCCCGAGCCGTTGGCGCAATCGACGACGACGCGCAGGCCCGTCGCGCCCGCACGCCGCGCCCGTTCGGCCAGCGCCGTGCGATGGGCGATGTACGCGGCCAGGGCGTCGCGCGCATCGATCGCCCGGCCGAGCTCCGCGTTGCCCACGCCACCGAGCTCCTCGGAGCGCCAGATCAGGCGTTCGAGCTCGTCCTCGATGGCGTCCTCGAGCTTGAGGCCGTTCCGATCGAGCACCTTGAGCCCGTTGTCGTCGGCCGGGTTGTGCGACGCCGAGACCATGATCCCGGCCGTGAACGGGCCCTGCCCAGTCAGGAACGACAGGGCCGGAGTCGGCACCGTGCCGATCCGGTGCACGTCCGCCCCAAGGCTGGTCGCGCCCGCCGTGATGGCCGCCACGAACATGTCGCCCGAACGCCGCGTGTCCTGGCCGACGCTGAGCGCACCCCCGACGCCGACCAGCTGGAACGCGGTCGCCCGCCCGAGGGCGTAGGCGAGGGTGGGCTTGAGATCGACATTCGCGACGCCGCGGATGCCGTCCGTGCCGAACAGCCGACTCACGACGTCACGGTCCGCTCGAGACCGACGGGCCGACGCTCGAGGCCGGCGTGGGCGTCGGGCCCGGCGGCACAACAGTGACGCCCACGACCACGCTCCCGGGGCTGATCGACACGATCGACAGGCTCGCGGCGACGTTGACCCGGGCCGCCACCGAGTGGTCGCCGACCCCGAGCCCGGACACGTCGATGCCGGCCGTCAGGCCGTCGGTCGCGAGGCGATCGAGGGAGGCCACGGGTCCGCGCAGGGTCACGATGACGCGATCCGCCGAGAGCGAGTACACGCGGTCGTCGCGGGCGCCCGCGAGCACGAGCCCGGCGCTGAACGCCCGTGTCTCGGTGATCGCGCTGACCCGGATCGTCACGGTGACGTCCGTGCCGCTCACCGATCCGACCCCCTCGGGCAGGGCCAGCCCGACGGACGACGTCGAATTGGCTGCCGCGCCCGCGACCGAGATCGGCGCCGTGTCGATACGCTCGATGCCGGCCAGCGCATCCGCGTCGCCGGTCAGCGTCACGATGGCCGGTGTCACGGTCACGGAACGAATTGCATAGCCGTTCGCGGCGCTGCCGCTCAGGACCGGATTGACGGGCACGGTCTTGCTCGTGGCCTGGCTGGTGACGGCGATGTCGACGTGTGCGATCGCGGGCACGAGCTCGACCTGCTCCACGACGTTTCCGAGCGCGTCGAGGCCGACCAGTGGAACGTCCTCATGCACGTCCAGCGCCGACGGCTGGATGACGACCCGGGCCAGGGCGCGGGTCACGCGGCGTACGGCCGAGTCGGCCCCGGACACCGTCACCTCGGACACCGACGTGACCGGCTTCGACACCTGCAGGCCGGCTGGTACTGTCCCGTAGTCGACGCCGACCGGCACCGTCTTGTGCGTCAGGGGATCCAGACGAACGGCGATCGTCTGGGGCTGGAACGTGAGGATCTGGACCCGGCCGTCGGCCGAGTGCAGATCGACCGCCACGGAGACGATCGGGTTGGACGTGGTCGGCCGGACGCCCTTGAAGTCGACCGTGGCGCTGAAGTTCTGGCGCGGCACGCGGCCGGCCACGCTGGTTGGCGCGATGTAGCGGATATCCGTCACCGCGGGCAGCGGATCGACGAGCACCGCGTCCGTCGGCAGGTTGAGCGGTTCGATCGGGATCTGGCCGTCGAACGCCTGCACGTTCTGTGACAGGACGACGCCCGCGTACAGGACCGTGGCGAGCCCGATCGCGGCGAGCTTGAGCGGCCAGTTGCTCACGAGGATGCGGACAATCCGCCTCATCGATGCAACTGCGCGGCGGCCGCCTTCGACTCGGTGTCCGCTCGCCCGTCGCGTCCGCGCACGGCCGCCTGACCAGCGCCTTTCGAGACGACGGGCGGACCGCCCTCGCCGGCGCCCGATCCCGGGACCGGTCGGCCGGCCCGGCGCAGGGCTCGCTGGCGCAGGTCGCCGATGCGCAGCAGGCGACCCTGGTAGCGCTCGCGGCGTCCCGTCATGCCGCCGGTCAGCCCCCCGCTTCGACCGAGCAGCGCGATCAGCGCCCGCTCCAGCTGCGGCTCGGACAGGTTGCGTCGGATGCGTGCGCGCTCAACGAGGCTGACCTGGCCATTCTCCTCGGACACGACGACGACCACCGCGTCGGTTTGCTCGGTGATGCCGAGGGCCGCCCGGTGCCGCGTTCCGAAGCGCTCGGCCTGGATGCTCGTCTCCGCGAGTGGCAGCAGCGCGCCGGCAGCGACGATCGAGCCGTCCCGAACGATGACTGCGCCGTCGTGGAGCGCCGAGCGTGGCGTGAAGATGGTCCGGATCAGGTCTGTCGACAGGTCGGCGTGGATCATGACGCCCGTTTCGCAGATCTCCTCGAGGCCGGTCTGGCGCTCGAGGACGATGCAGCGCCCCGACACCCTCGCTCGAGAGCTCGGTCGCGGCCGCCGCGACCTCACGCGCGGTCTGCTCGATCGTGCCGCTCTCGCTCGGCGACACGAGCCATCCGAACGAGCCCACTCGCCCGATCTGCTCCAGCGCCCGCCGCAGCTCCGGCTGGAAGATGACGACGAGCGCGAACAGGCCGACCACGGCACCGGTCTGGAGGAGCTGGGTGAACAGCCGCAGGTCGAGCGCCTGGGCGATGGCGTAGATCACGAACAGGACGCTCACGCCGATCACGAGCCGCACGGCGCGCGTGCCACGAATGATGACGAACAGCCAGTAGATGAAGAGCGCGGTGATCCCGATGTCGAGCAGCGTCGTCGCCTTGACCTGCTCGAGGAACGACGCGATCAGCTGCGGCATCGTCGGGCAAGTGTACCGCGCTGGATCGGCCGGCTGACCGTGCCGGCTCTCGGGCGGGACCGGCGCCCTGTCCGGATCGAGCTCAGGTGCAGAGCTCCGCGAGACGGGCGTCATCGGGGATCGCCGCCCGAGCGATCCGGCAGATCCGGCGTTTCGCCTCCACGTCGGCGTCCAGGTCGGCCAGGCGCACGAGCAGGACCAGCTTGTCCGAGGCGAGACTGGCCCAGCTGCGGGCCAGGTACAGCTCCACGAAGGCCAGGTGCACCGAGGTGTCGGCGGGCGCCAGGGCAAGCGCCTGGTAGCCGGCGTCGAGGGCCGCGCTGCGCCGCCCTTCGGCACCGTGGGCAAGGGCCGCCCCGACGAGCGCCTCGAGGGCCGTGTTCGTGTCGCCGGCTTCGATCGCGGTCTGTGCCGCGTCGACCAGGACGAACGGATCCGGCGATCGCTCGGGTCCGAACGATCCAGCCTCGAGCCCGTTCGTGGGCGCTGCGCCAGGCGCTGCGCTGGCCGCCAGCTCCACGATCCAGGCCAGGTGGCCCAGCTTCTCGCTCGCGAGACGGGTCCAGCCGCGCTCCAGGTACAGCTCCGCGAACGCCAGATGCAGGGCTGCCTCGTGCGACACCCGCTCGAGTGCCACGTCGCCGTCCTGCGAGCCCGCCCCGTGCGCGGCGTCCGAGTCGACGTCCGATTGCCCGTCACGGGCGCCGGACCACGTGGCCGCCGACGTCACCGCGACGAGTGTTTCGCGCGCGGTCGTCACGTCACCCAGGTCGAGGGCTCGCGCAGCGGCTCGAATGCGGGCCGCCGCGGAGGGTGCCGGACGACCCGATTTAGGACCTGCGGACGGTATGGCGCCGAGCCTCGTGAACGGCTCGACGCGCTCCGCCGGCTCGAGCAGCCCGAGCGCCTGATCGAGCGCGGTCTGCGCCACGGGATCGGACGGGGCCGTGCTCCGGAGACGCCGGGTGATCAGCTCGAGCTGACGGCGGCGCTCCTTCGACTCGGCCAGCTCGAGACCGCGACGCGTCGCGTCGCAGGCGTCGATGAGCCGATCGCCGGCTTCGAGCTGGGCGGCCAGCCGATCGAGGGCCTCGGCCGCCTCCGTCGGTCGGCCCATCGCGGCCAGGGCCTCGGCGCTGCCGGCGAGCGCGACCTCGTCGGCCGGCGCCCGATCGAGCGCCGTCTGAAACGCGCCCAGCGCGTCGGCGTGGCGGCCTGCCTTGGCCAGGACGCCGCCCATGCTCACGTGCGGGAGCGGCCGATCGGGCGCCGATCGCGGCGGCCTCGGCATAGGCGTCGAGCGCGGCGTCGGGCCGGCCACGCAACGCCGCGACGTGCCCCCTCCGAAGGGCGTCCTTGTAGCGCTCGTACAGCGGCTCGGTCACGATGCCGTGCCGCGCGCGGGTCGGCCGCGTCGCCGAGCATCGCCAGCAGCAGGCCTTCTGCGACGTGGAGTCGGTTCTCGGACTGCTCGAACACGATGCTCTGTGGCCCGTCCATCACGTCCGACGTGATCTCCTCACCGCGATGGGCCGGCAGGCAGTGCATGACCAGGGCGTCGTGGCCCAGCCGACGCCAGCAGGTCGCGATCCACCTGATACGGCCGCGAACGCTCGGCGGCGCTCGGTGGCCTCCGCCTCCTGACCCATCGAGGTCCAGGCATCCGTGTAGACGACGTCCGGCGCCGCGGACCGCCGCGGCCGGCTCGCGCTCGAAGCTCAGGCGCCCACCGGCCAGGGCCGCCAGCGCCGTCGCCCGTTCGACGATCGTGTCGCTCGGGCCATAGCCCGGCGGGTGCGCCAGCCGCACATCCATGCCGAACTGGACACCGGCCAGGGCCAGCGAGTGATAGACGTTGTTGCCGTCGCCCACGAACGCCAGGCTGACGCCGTCGAGCCGACCGAGTCGCTCCCGGATCGTGAACAGATCGGCCAGGGCCTGGCACGGATGCTCGCGCAGCGTCAGGCCGTTGATCACCGGCACGTCCGCCTGCGCGGCCATCTCCTCGACCACGTCGTGGGGTCCCGTCCGGACGACGATCGCGTCGACGAAGCGCTCGAGGTTGCGCGCCACGTCATGGACCGTCTCGCGCGCACCGACGACGACGTCGGCCGCCTGGTAGATGGCGTGCCCACCGAGCTGGCTCATGCCCGCCTCGAAGGTGACCCGCGTCCGGAGGCTCGGCCGCTGGAAGAGCAGCATGAGCGTCCTTCCGGCCAGGGCCGGGTGGGCGTGCCGGCCGGGCGCCCGATATTCGGTCTTGAGCACGTCCGCGAGGGCGAACAGGCTGTCCATCTCGGCCCGATCGCAGGTCGGCCGACGAAACGAGATCGCGTCCGCGGAGCAATGGCGCTGACACCGTCGACGGGCTCATACGCACACTCAGCCCGGCGACGATGCGCGTAGGGCGTGGGCGGCAGTCGTGGAAGCAGCCGCGTCGGACGCCGCCCGCCGCCATCCGCGGTGAGCGGCTCCCGCGGCGCGCGTATCAGCGCTTCGTGTACTGCGGCGCCTTACGGGCTCGCTTCAGCCCGTACTTCTTGCGCTCCTTCATGCGCGGGTCGCGCGTGAGCAGCCCGGCCTGCCGGAGCGGCGAACGGAAGGCGTCCGGATCGAACTCAGCAGCGCTCGCGCGATGCCGTGCCGGATCGCGCCGGCCTGGCCGGTCACGCCGCCGCCCTCGACCTTGATCATGGCGTTGAAGCGACCCTCGGTCCCGGTCACCCGGAACGGCAGGCGCAGGTCGGACTCGTTGACGGCGTTGCCGAAGTGCTCCTCGAGCGTGCGGCCGTTGACGACGATCTCACCCTCGCCGGGCAGCAGACGCACCCGGGCGATGGCGGTCTTGCGCCGGCCGGTTCCGGCGTGGAATGCGGGCGTGGCGGACATCGAAGTGGCTCCTCCGTCAGGCGAGCGGCTCAGGCCGCTGGGCCTGATGCGGATGGTCGGCGCCGGCGTAGACCTTGAGCTTGCGCAGCTGCTGGGCACCCAGCCGATTGTGGGGCAGCATGCCCTTGACCGCGCGCCGGATCACCTCCTCCGGGCCGGCGCTGCGAGCAGCTGCCCGAGGGTCTCCTGCTTCAGGCCGGCGGGATACCCGCTGTGGCGGATGTAGAGCTTCGTCTCGCGCTTGTCGCGCGTCACGGCGACGCGCGCCGGCGTTCAGGACGATCACGTGGTCGCCCGAATCGAGGTGGCGGCGCGTAGGTCGGCTTGTGCTTGCCCTCCAGAACACGGGCGATCCGCGACGCGAGCCGGCCGAGCGTCTCGTCCGTCGCGTCGACGACGAACCAGCGTCGCTCGATCTCGCTGCCCGCCGGGCTATAGGTCTTCGCGGTCATCGTCGCTCGTGCGCTCCATCCACTGCCCAAGCAGACCGTGTTCTTCAGTCCCGGTCGACCTCCGGCGCCGACCGAAGACGACCCGCCGAAGGCACAGACCCTTCGCCGGGGCGACGCCCCGTTGAGGGCCGGCGCGCGGCCGGCCAGGCCGCCGCGACCCCGTGCCTCGTCCATCGTCCCGCGCCCGACCTCCAGGAGGACGGCCACGATGCGCCGGACCATTCCCCGCAGGAACGCGTCCGCCCGGACGTCGATCGTCACGAGCGGGCCCGTCCGCCGGACCCGGACCGCGTGACACGGTCCGGACCGGCTCCGGTCCCCGCCCCGAAGGCGCTGAAGTCGTGCCGGCCCACGAGGGCCGACCCGGCGCGCGCCATCGCGGCGTTGTCGAGCGGGACCCGCACCCACGAGCGCCTGGCGCTGACGGAGCGGGCTGCGCGGCCCGTTCCAGACGGTGTAGCGGTACTCCCGATACCGCGCCGCGCGGCGGGGATGCCAGCCGAGCGGGACCCGGCGGACGTCGCGGATCGCCACGTCCGGCGGGAGGAGCGCATCGAGCGCCCGTTCCAGCTCGGCCCCCGAGAGTCGCCCGGCATAGGTGAAGGCGATCACCTGGCCGGTCGGCGTGGACTCCGGCGTCGGTGCGTCCGGCCCCGTCGACCGGTGACCGCATGCCGCCGGAGAGCCGGGCGAGCGCGGTCTCGAGTTCCCCTTGGACCGTCCGGGTCCCCGGCTGCGCCTGGAACCCGGCAAAGTCCGTTCCTTCGTATTCGACCCGCGCCCGGTACTCGCACCGCGAGCGCGCCCTCTCGGACGTCTCGCCTCTGCTGCGTTGCCTCGTCGCCGCTCAGTGCGTCGGCCGACTGTAGACGAGTTCGATCTGCACCATCTCCGCCGCATCGCCCGCCCGCTGGCCGATGCGCACGATCCGGGTGTAGCCGGACGTCCGGTCGGCGTACTTGGGCGCGATCTCATCGAAGAGCTTCGTGACGACGAGCGGCTCGTTCGGGAACTCCGAGATCACCGGCCGACGCGCGGCGAGATCGCCGCGCTTGGCGAGGGTGATCATCCGCTCCACCCGGCCCCGGACCTCCTTGGCCTTGGCCTCGGTGGTCCGGATCCGCTCGTAGCGGAGGACCGAGACGGTCAGATTGCGGTACAGCGCGATCCGCGGACCGGTGCTTCCGGCTGAGCTTTCGCCCGTCGATACGATGCGCCATCGTCTACTCCTCCCCGTCCTCGTCCTCGGCGAACGCCTCGCCCTCGCGTCGTCGAGGTCCGTCGTCTCCGTCTCGGGGACGAGGAAGCCGCGCATGCGCAGACGCTCCTTCATCTCGTCGAGCGACTTCTTGCCGAAGTTGCGCATCCGGAGCAGGTCCTCGTCCTTGAGCTGGAGGAGCTGGCCGACCTTCACGATGTTGTTGCGCTTCAGCGAGTTGTAGGCCCGCATCGGCAGATCGAGCTCCTCGATCGGCATGTCGAGCATGTTCGGCGGCAGGGCCGGCACGCCCGTCGCGCCGCGCTCCGCTGGGACGGCCGTGACGCCGATCGTGACGAACGGCTGGAACTGGTCGACGAGGATGTCGGCGCCGAGCGGCTGAGCGACTCCTCCGGGGTGATGGTGCCGTCGGTCTCGATCTCGATCGTGAGCTTGTCGAAGTTGGTCATCTGACCGACGCGCATGCTCTCGACCCAGTAGTTGACCTTGCGCACGGGCGTGAAGATGGCGTCCACCGCAATGACCCCGATGGGCAGGGCCTCGCTGCGCTCCGCGGCGAGATAGCCGACGCCCTTCTCGACGGTGAGATCGAGCTCGATGGTCACGTCGTCCGAGTCGATCGTCATGAGGACCAGCTCGGGATTGACGATCTCGACGTCGGCCGACTCGGCGATGTCGGTGGCGGTCACCGGTCCGGCGCCGCTCTTGAGCAGGCGCAGCTGGACGGGATGGGTCGCGAAGCTCTTGAGACGCAGCTTCTTGACGTTCAGCACGATCTGGGTGACGTCTTCCTTGACGCCGGGGATCGTGCTGAACTCCTGGTAGATGTCGCGGATCTGGATCGACGTCACGGCGGCGCCTTCGAGCGAGCTCAGGAGGACGCGCCGGAGCGCGTTGCCGATCGTGACGCCGTAGCCGGCCTGCAGCGGGCCGGCCTCGTACTTGGCGTACGTCCCGACTTCCTCGACAGGCTCGATCTGCGGGGTCTCGAGTTCGATCATGGTTGGGGGCTTACCTCGAGTAGTACTCGACCACGAGCTGCTCGTTCAGATCGAGCGGCATCTGGTCGCGGCGCGGATATTCGACGACCGATCCGGCCAGCTTGGCCGCGTCGATCGATAGCCACTCCGGCGCCTGATGGCTGCGGAGGCTGTCCTTGGCAAGCTTGAACGGCTCGCGTCCGGAGCGGATCTCTCGGACTTCGATCCGGTCGCCGGGCTTGACCTGGAACGACGGCACGTTCGTGGCCCGGCCGTTGACGGCGAAGTGCCCGTGCACGACGAGCTGCCGAGCCTGGGCTCGCGACGAGGCAAAGCCGAGCCGGTACACGACGTTGTCGAGGCGCAGCTCGAGCGAGCGCAGGATGTACTCGCCCGTGACACCGGTGTGCTTGGACGCCTCCAGGTAATAGTTGCGGAACTGGCGCTCGAGAATGCCGTAGACGCGGCGCACCTTCTGCTTCTCGCGAAGCTGCAACCCGAACTCGCCGACCTTGCGGCGCCGGACGCCGTGCTGACCGGGCGGGCTCGGCCTGCGCTCGAAGGAGCATTTCTTGGTGTAGCAGCGTGTGCCCTTCAGGAAGAGCTTCGCGCCTTCCCGGCGGCACAGGCGGCAGACGGAATCGTTGTAACGGGCCATGGGCGGGTGTGTTCCTTAGACGCGGCGCCGCTTGGGCGGGCGGCAGCCGTTATGCGGGATCGGGGTGATGTCGGTGATTGCGCTGACCTCGAGGCCGGCGGCCTGGAGGGAACGGATCGCCTGCTCGCGACCTGCGCCCGGGCCCTTCACGTAGACCTCGACCGTGCGCATGCCGTGCTCCATGGCCTTGCGGGCGGCGGAGTCGGCAGACTGGGCGGCCGCGTACGGGGTGCTCTTGCGCGAGCCCTTGAAGCCGACGATGCCGGCCGAGCCCCAGCTGATGACCGCTCCGCCGGGATCCGTGATCGTGATGATCGTGTTGTTGAACGATGCCTGGATGTGGGCGTGGCCCGACGGCACGTTCTTGCGTTCCCGACGACGCTGCTTGGTCGCCCGCTTGCGATCCGCCACCTGCTGTCGTTCCCCTTACTTCTTGCGCCGGACGCCGACCGTCTTCTTCGGTCCGCGCCGCTGACGGGCGTTGGTCTTGGTGCGCTGGCCGCGCACCGGCAGATTGCGCCGATGGCGCAGGCCGCGGTACGAGCCGATCTCGATCAGGCGCTTGATATTCAGCGCGACCTCGCGGCGAAGATCGCCCTCGACCTTGTAGCGGCGGTCGATCAGCTCGCGCAGCCGACTGACCTGCTCCTCGGTCAGGTCCCGCACCCGGGTATCGGGGTTGATGTTGGTCTGCGCGAGGATCTTCTGGGACGTCGGAAGCCCGAGCCCGAAGATGTACGTCAACGACACCTCGACGCGCTTCTCGCGCGGAATGTCGACGCCGGCGATACGTGCCATCGATCAGCCCTGCCGCTGCTTGTGCTTGGGGTTGGTGCAGATGACCATCACGGTGCCGTGACGGCGGATGACTTTGCAGTTGTCGCAGCGTGCCTTCACAGAGGCTCTGACTTTCAACGGATCCTCGGTGCTCGAAATGCGGTCTGGGACGATGGCTATTTGAGCCGGTAGGTGATGCGGCCGCGCGTGAGGTCGTACGGTGACAGCTCGACTCGGACGCGGTCGCCCGGCAGGATGCGGATGAAGTTCATGCGCAGCTTGCCGCTGATGTGGGCCAGGACGCGATGCCCGTTCTCGAGCTCGACCGCGAACATGGTGTTCGGCAGCGGCTCGATGACGGTCCCTTCGACTTCGATCGCGTCCTTTCGGGCCACGGGCGTTGATTGATCCTTTCTGTCATGACGAGTGTCGGCCCTGAGGCCGACACACGAACGGGTAGCGTATCAAATCCTCAGGCCGATGGCTAGCGGGGCGTCGCCTCGGCCTTCGGAGCGCCAGTCTCAGATCTCCGTCGAGGGTGGCAGCTCAATCGCGCCCCGGCGCGGCAGCGCCCATCAGACGGTCGTGAGGATTTCGGGGCCATGGTCCGTGATGGCGATGGTGTGCTCGAAGTGGGCGGCCAGCGAGCCGTCGCGGGTGGCGACCGTCCAATGGTCGGGCTTCGTGAAGACGTCGGCCGAGCCGGCGGTGAGCATGGGCTCGATGGCCAGGCAGATGCCCTGGGTCAGGGCGATGCCGGTGCCGCCGTTGCGGAAGTTCGGCACCTGGGGATCCTGGTGCATCTCGGTGCCGATGCCGTGGCCGACGTACTGGCGCACGATGCCGTACCCGGCCGGCGCCGCGATGTCCTCCACCGCCGCGGAGATGTCGCCGATCCGGCCGCCGTCGCGAGCGGCCGCGATGCCGGCCATCAATGCCAGGCGCGTCGTCTCGACGAGTCGTCGCGCCGCCTCGGGCACGGCACCGACCAGGAACGTCCGCGCGGCATCGCCGTGCCAGCCGTCGACGATCGCGCCGGCATCGACCGACACCACCTGCCCGTCGCGAATCTCGCGCTCGCCCGGGATGCCGTGGACGACCTCGTCGTCGATCGAGATGCACAAGCTCGCGGGGAACGCCTGCGAACCGCTGCCGTAGCGGCCGCCGCCGAGATAGCCCTTGAACGATGGCGTGGCGCCGGCGGCCCGGATGTGCCGTTCGGCGAGGGCATCGAGCTCGCGCGTCGTCACGCCGGGCCGCAGCTCGGACTCGACCAGCGCCAGGACCTCGGCGACGATGCGCCCGGCCTGACGCATGCGGTCGATCTCGGCTCGCGACTTGCGGCTGACCATGTCACGCGCCTCGCGTGCCGACCCGGACCGCGGCCAGGAGCTCCGCCCCGACCTCGTCGATGGGCCGCCGGCCGTCGACCGTCACGAGGCTGCCGGCGGCGCGGTAATGATCGACGACGGCCTCCAGCGGCGGCACCTGGACCGCCATCCGGGCGCGAACGGTCTCCTCGCGGTCGTCGGCCCGTTGGATCAGCTCGGAGCCGTCCACGTCGCAGACGGCGTCGACGCGTGGCGGGTTCGACACGACGTTGTACACGTGGCCCTGCGCGGCGCACAGGCGCCGGCCGGCCATCCGCGCGATGAGGTCCTCGACGGGAACGTCGATGTAGGCCGCGACGTCGGCACGCTTGCCGTCCGGCTCGAGGGCACGATCGAGCGCCTCGGCCTGTGCGGCGGTGCGCGGAAAGCCGTCCAGGATCGCGCCGGCGCGCGCGTCCGGCTGCGAGAGCCGGTCCAGGAACACACCCACGATCGTGGCGTCGGGAACGAGCTCGCCCGCGCGCATGTAGGCATCGGCCTCGCGGCCCAGCGGCGTCCCGGCCGCCACGGCCGCCCGGAGCAGCTCGCCCGACGCGAGGATCGGCACGCCGAGCCGCTCGGCCAGGATCGGCGCCTGCGTGCCCTTGCCGGCACCCGGCGCGCCCAGCAGCACCACGACGGTCACCGGATGAAGCCTTCGTAGTTGCGCATCAAGAGCTGCGCCTCGAGCTGCTTCATCGTCTCGACCACGACCGAGACCACGATGAGGATGCCCGTGCCACCGAGGCGGAACGAGCTGCCGAGGCTGGGCAGCAGCGTCGCGACCACGGCCGGCGCGACCGCGACGAGGCCCAGGAAGAAGGCACCGGCGATCGTGATCCGAAACACGACCCGGGCCAGATAGTCCTGGGTCGGGCGGCCGGGTCTGATGCCCGGGATGAAGCCGCCGTTCTTGCGTAACTGCTCGGCCGTCTCGTCCGGTTTGAACGTGAACGCCGTGTAGAAGTACGTGAAGCCGACCGTCAGCAGGAAATACAGGACCAGATACTGCACCGAGTTCTGGTCGAAGAAGCCCTGGATCGCCCGTGCGACGTCGGCCACGGCCGTGACCTGCGAGGTCGTGAAGTAGGCCGCGATCTGCGACGGAAAGAGCAGGATGCTGATGGCGAAGATGATCGGGATGACGCCCGCCATGTTGACGCGCAGCGGCAGGAACGTCTGCCCGCCCTGATACATGCGCCGGCCGCGCACGCGGCTCGCGTACTGGATCGGGATGCGGCGCTGCCCCTCCTGGATGTAGATGATCACGCCGATCGCGAGAAGCCCGATCAGGGCATACGCGATGAGCGCCGGAATGTCGGGGTTGCTCTGCAGCGCGCCGAGCGCGCTCGGGGCGCGGCTGACGATGCCCGCGAAGATGATGAAGCTGATGCCGTTGCCGATGCCCTTCTCGGTGATCAGCTCGCCGAGCCACATGAGCACCGTCGCGCCGGCGGTCAGCGTGACGATCTGGGTCAGGGTCTCGAAACGACCGAGGTCGAGCGGCGTGGACAGCACGTTGGCGCTGTTGAGCAGGGCCAGGAAGCCGTACGCCTGGAGCGCCGCGAGCGGCACGGCCAGGTAGCGCGTGTACTGGTTGATCCGGTTGCGCCCGTACTCGCCCTCGCGCGACAACGCGCTCAGCGACGGGATGACGCCGGTCATCAACTGCATGATGATCGAGGCATTGATATAGGGGTTCATGCCCAGCCCGACGACCGAGAAGCTGGCCAGGCCGCCGCCCGAGAACAGGTCGAGCAGGCCCAGCAGCGGGTTGCCGCTGAAGAAGTTGGCCAGCGCGGTCTTGTCGACGCCCGGGACCGGCACGTGCGCCAGCAGCCGGAAGATGATCAGGATTCCGGCGACGTACAGGATGCGGCGCCGGATGTCCGGCGCTCGCAGGGCGTTGAGCAGGGAATCGAACACGGTCAGGCGCGACCGTCGGTCGGGTCGGAGCCGGCGTCGGCGGTGTCCTCGGCGTCGGCCTCCGAGACCGGCTCCGGGCCGGTCTCGGCTGCGGCCGCCGGCTCCACGTCAGGCGTGGCCTCGGCCGGCGGTTGCGTCGGCTCCGACTCGGCTTCGGCCGCCTTGGCGCGTCGCGTCGTGCGCGGCGTGGGAGCGGCGCCTGCATCGCCCTTCGGAGCGGGCGTCGGTTCGGCGCTGGGCGTCTCGGGCGAGGTCACACCGAGGGCAGCGAGCGGCTCGCTTGGCACCTCGATGACCTGGGCCGAGCCGCCAGCAGCTTCGATCTTCGCGACAGCGCTCTTCGTGAATGCGTCGGCCATGACGAAGAGCGGCACGCCGACATCGCCGCCGCCCAGGATCTTGAGCGGCTTGCGGACGCTGCGGACGAGCCCGGTCGCACGCAGGATGTCCTGATTGACCGTGGTCGGGCCGCGCTTGCCACCGTTCGCCGGCGGAGTTTCGAGCCGGCCCGCCTCGACCAGCTCCGCGATGCGACCGACGTTGACGACCTCGTACTCGATCTTGAACCGGTTGCGGAAGCCGCGCAGCTTCGGGATTCGCATGATGGAGCGGCGTCTGTCCGCCCTCGAACCAGGGCGCGATCGTGCCGCCGGCGCGCGCCTTCTGGCCCTTCGTGCCTCGGCCCGCGGTCTTGCCCTGCCCGGCGGAGATGCCTCGTCCGACACGCACGCGCGCTCGGTGTGGAACCCTGGGCGGGGCGCAGATCGTGGAGCTTCATGCCTTCTCCTCCGGACTGTGGACTCGGGCAGCTCCTTGACCTCCACCAGGAAACGCACCTGGCGGACCATGCCCCGAGTCGCGGGATTGTCGGGCACGATCACCGTGTCCCCGATGCGGTGCAGGCCGAGCGCGCGCACGGTGGCCCGATTGCGGGCGATGTGGCTGATCGTGCTCTTGGTCTGGGTGACGCGCAGGCTACCGGGCATCGGTCGACTCCATCGCGGGCTGGCCGGACACGAACGCCCGGACCGTGACGCCGCGCTGCGCCGAGAGCTGCTCGGCCGACTTGAGGGCACCGAGCGCATCGAGCGTGGCCCGGACGACGTTGACCGGGTTCGTCGAGCCGTACACCTTGGACAAGATGTCCTTGATGCCCGCGGCCTGGACGACGGCCCGGACCGAGCCACCAGCGATGACGCCGGTGCCCTGGCTGGCGGGCTTGAGCATGACCCTCGCCGAGGCGTACGTCATGGTGGACCTCGTGCGGGATGGTCGTGCCGACCATCGGGACGCGCACGATGTTCTTCTTGGCGTCCTCGACGCCCTTGCGGATCGCCTCGGGCACCTCGCCGGCCTTGCCCAGCCCGGCGCCGACGTGACCGGCGCCGTCGCCGACGACGACGACCGCGCTGAAGCTGAACCGCCGACCGCCCTTGACGACCTTGGCGACGCGATTGATCTGGACGACGCGCTCTTCGAGCGCGAGCTTGTTCGGGTCGATCTTGGCCATCAGTCGCCTCCGATCAGAAGTCCAGGCCGGCCTCACGGGCGGCGTCGGCAAGCGACTTGACCCGTCCGTGGTACCGGTATCCGGCGCGATCGAACACGACCTGACCGACGCCCGCCGTCTTGGCCCGCTCGGCAACCAGGGCACCCACGGCGCGGGCTTCCTCGGTCTTGGTGCCCGTGCCGCCACGCAGCGTGGGCTCGAGCGACGACGCCGCCGCTAGCGTGCGGCGCTGCGCGTCGTCGATCACCTGGGCATAGATGTGCTTGAGGCTGCGGAACACGACGAGACGCGGCCGCTCGGCCGTCCCGGTGACCCGGAGACGGATCCGATCGTGGCGCTTCTGTCGTGCGGCGCCGCGGCTGGCGACCTGCGTCATCGTGCGGAAATCCCTTCTCGTGCTACTTCTTGCCGCCGATCTTGCCGGCCTTGCCGGCCTTGCGGCGGATGCGCTCGCCCACGTAGTGCACGCCCTTGCCCTTGTACGGCTCGGGCTTGCGCGTCGAGCGGACCTGGGCCGCGACCTGGCCAACGAGCTCCTTGTCGATCCCGACCACGGCCAAGTGGGTAGGATTCTCGAGCTCGAAGCTGATGCCGGCCGGGGGATCGATCTCGATCGGGTGGCTGTAGCCCAGCTTGAGCTGAAGCTTGCCGCCAACGAGGGCGGCGCGGTAGCCCACGCCCGTGATCTCGAGGCCCTTGCGATAGCCGTTCGTGACGCCCTCGACCATGTTGGCCACGAGCGTGCGTGTCAGACCGTGGAGCTGCTTGTGCTGCTTCTGTTCGGTCGGGCGCGTGACGACGATGGAGCCGTCCTCGCGACTGACCGACATGTCCGGATGGAGCTGGCGTGTCAGGCTGCCCCTGGGTCCGGTGACGGTCACGCGACGACCGTCGAGATCGACCTCGACGCCGCTCGGGACCGGGATTGGCAGACGACCGATTCGCGACATGGCCGCCTACCAGACGTACGCCAGGACTTCACCGCCGAGCTGGGCCTTGCGGGCCTGCGCGCCGGTCATGATCCCGTGACTCGTTGAGACGATGACGATACCGAGGCCGCCCAGCACGCGCGGGATGTCCGTCTTCTGCGCGTACACGCGCAGGCCGGGCTTGCTGATCCGCTTGAGGCCGGACACCACGGGGGCCTTGCCATCGACGTACTTGAGCGTGAGTCGGAGGCTGCTCTTCGGGCCGTCGCGCATCCGCGGCGGCGTCCGCGATGAAGCCCTCCTCCTTGAGGATGCGGGCGATCTCGCGCTTGACCCGCGAGGCCGGCACGACCACCTCGGTGTGGTGGGCGCGGCTCGCGTTGCGGATCCGCGTGAGCATGTCCGCGATGGGATCGGACATCTTCATCGTTGGCTCACCAGCTCGACTTCGTCACGCCCGGCAGCTCACCCAGGAGCGCACGCTCGCGGAAGCAGATCCGGCACAGCGCGAAGCGGCGCATGTAGGCGCGCGGGCGGCCGCAGACGATGCACCGGTGGTAGGCCTGGACCGGGTGCTCGGGCGTGCGCTTTGCTTTTGCGATCATCGACTTCTTGGCCATCGTGTCTCCTCCCCGCGCTATGCCGCGAAGGGCATGCCGAGGAGCTCGAGCAGGCGCTTCGATTCCTCGTCGGTCTTGCCGTCGTCACGATGCTGATCTCCAGCCCGCGGAGACGGTCGACTTTGTCGTAGTCGATCTCGGGGAACGCCAGCTGCTCGGGCATTCCCAGCGAGTAGTTGCCGCGGCCGTCGAACGACCGGCCGGGGACGCCGCGGAAGTCGCGGATGCGCGGTAGGGCGAGCGTCGTCAGGCGCTCGAGGAAATCCCACATCCGCTCGCCGCGCAGCGTGACCTTGGCGCCGACCGAGTTGCCCGTGCGCAACCGGAACTGTGCGATCGAGCGGCGGGCCCTCGTGACGATCGGCTTGCTGACCGGTGATCATCGCGAGGTCGCCCGTCGCGGCGTCGATGGCCTTGGCGTTCGTGAGCGCCTCGCCCAGGCCGATATTGACGACGATCTTGCTCAGGCGCGGCACCTGCATTGGCATTGCCGTACTCGAACTGCTTGCGCAGCGCCGGGACGACCTCGGCCGCGTAGCGCTCGTGGAGCCGGTTGCTCACGACCCCACCTCCAGCTGCTCGCCGCAGTGGTGGCAGATGCGGACGCGCTTGCCGTTGTCGAGGAGTTGATGACCGATCCGGGTGGGCTGGTCGCAGCGAGTGCACACGAGCATCACCTTGTCGACCGGGATCGGCTGCGCGATGTCGAGGATGCCGCCCTGCTGCATGTGTGGCACGCGATCGCTGCTGCTCTGAGTCTGCCGGGGCTTCGTGTGGCGCTTGGCCATGTTGACCCCGTCGATCACGACGAACACGCCGACCCGCGGCGACGTGCGCCGGTACGCGCTGCGCACCGAGCTGGTCGCCGGGTTGCGCCGCATGACGCGGTCGACGGTGCCTCGCTTGCCGGCGTCTCGCCGGCCAGGACGACGACGGTGTCGCCCTTGCGGATCTCGGGGACCTTGGTTGAGCTCGGCGGAGCGCGCTCCATCACAGCACCTCCGGCGCGAGGGAGACGATCTTCATGTAGTTGCGGTCACGCAGCTCGCGCGCGACCGGACCGAAGATCCGTGTCCCGCGCGGGTTGCCCTGGTTGTTGATGAGGACGGCGGCGTTCTCGTCGAAGCGGATGTAGCTGCCGTCCGGTCGGCCGTACTCCTTGGCCGTGCGAACGATGACGGCGCGCACGACGTCGCCCTTCTTGACCGGCGCGTTCGGGATCGCCTGCTTGACGGCCGCGATGATCACGTCGCCGACCTCGGCCGTCGTCTTCTGCGAGCGGCCCATGATCCGGATGCACTCGATCGTGCGGGCGCCGGTGTTGTCGGCGACCCTGCAGGCGGGTCTGAGTCTGGATCATGCCGGAGCGGACCTTCGGCCGGCGCCTCGGCCTCGACCGTGGCTGCCGCCAGCGGCTCAGCCCGGACTCGGCCTGCCTCGGTGCGCCGCAGCCGGCGGCCCGGGTGGGCGCTGGCGTGGATCGCCTCGGTCGTGTCGGCTCTCCTCGCCTGACGATGTCGTCCGGCGAGCCGCCGCCCGCTCGGGCGACGACCTCGACGAGCTGCCAGCGCTTCGTGGCGCGACAGCGGACGGGACTCCTCGATGAGGACCGTGTCGCCGACCTTGGCCTCGTTGAGCTCGTCGTGGGCCTTGAACCTCGTCGTCAGCCGGATCACCCGCTTGTACAGCGGGTGGCGGGCCAGCCGCTCGACGGACACGACGATCGTCTTGTCCATCTTGTCGCTGACGACGCGGCCGACCTTGGTCTTCCGCTTGCCATGCACGGGTGTGACTGCTCCTGTCATCGCGTGATCTCCTGCACGCTCTCGGCGGCGGCGCCGGAGCGCCGCTCGCGCTGTACGGTCAGGATCCGCGCGATCGTTTGCCGCGTCTGCGGGATGTGCTGTAGTCCTTGAGCTGTCGTGTCGAGAGCTGGAAGCGCGCCCGCCAGAGGTCCTGCTTGGCCTGGCGCAGCGCGTCCTCGAGCTCGGTGTCGGACAGCGCGCGGATCTTATCGATGTCCATCGGCGGCCTCCTTGGCACCATCCCGGAAGACGACTCGCGTGTGCACCGGCAGCTTGTGGCCGCCAGGCGCATGGCCTCGCGCGCCGCCGCCTCGTCACACCGGCCATCTCGAACAGGATCCGTCCCGGCTTGACGACCGCGACCCAGTGGTCGGGCGCGCCCTTGCCCGAGCCCATGCGGGTCTCGGCCGGCTTCTTGGTCGCCGGCTTGTCGGGGAAGATCCGGATCCAGATCTTGCCGCCGCGCTTGACCGAGCGGGTCATCGCGCGCCGGGCCGCCTCGATCTGGCGGCTGGTGATCCAGGCCGGCTCCAGCGTTGCCAGACCGTAGTCGCCGAACGCCACGTCGGCCACCCTTGGCCAGACCGGACATTCGGCCGCGCATCACCTTGCGGTGCTTGACGCGTCGGGGCATGAGCATCGCGTAGACCCCCTGCCCGCGGTCGCCGCCGCCTCCGGGCGGCCGTGCGCTCGACGGGCAGATCGCCGCGGTAGATCCAGACCTTCACGCCGATGCGGCCGTACGTCGTGTGGGCGTGTACCTGGCCGTAGCTGATGTCCGCGCGCAGGGTGCCGAGCGGGATGCGGCCCTCGCGGTCCCACTCCCGGCGGCCCATCTCGGAACCGCCGAGCCGGCCCGACACCGCGACCCGGACGCCCTTGGCGCCGGCCTTCATCGAGCGCTGGATGGACTGCTTCATCGCCTTCTGAACGCGATGCGGCGGCTCAGCTGCCCGGCGATGTTGATGGCCACGAGTTGTGCGTCGAGCTCGGGCTGGCGGATCTCCTTGATCTCGAGCTTCACCTTGCGGGTGCTGAGCGCGCCGACCTGCTGGCGCAGCAGCTCGACGTTTGCGCCGCCCTTGCCGATGACGATGCCCGGCTTGGCGGTATGCACGGTGACCGTAACGTGGTTGATGCCACGCTCGATCTCGACCCCGCTCACGCTGGCGTTGGCGAGGCGCCGCTCGATCAGCTGGCGGATCGCGATATCCTCCTTGAGGAGGTCCGTGTACTCCTTGTCCGCATACCACTTCGCGGTCCAGGTGCGCGAGACACCGAGCCGGAAGCCGTACGGGTGAACCTTGTGTCCCATCTAGGCCTCCTGGTCCGCGACGACGACGGTGATGTGGGTCATGGGCTTGTGGATCGGAAACGCACGACCCTGGGCTCGCGGCCGGCAGCGCTTGATGGTCGGGCCCTCGTCCGCGCGGGCCTCGACCACGATCAGCTCGTCGGCCGAGAGGTTGTGGTTGTTCTCGGCATTTGCCGTGGCGCTCTTCAGGACCCTGGCCACGTCGCGGGCGGCGTGCTGGGGCATGAACCGGAGCAGCGCGGTGGCATCCTCGACGCGTCGGCCCCGGATCGCCTCGGTCACGAGGCGTGCCTTGCGGGTCGAGCCGCGCAGGTACTTGGCGGTTGCGGATACGCGCACGATCAGCCCCTACTTCAGCGCCGTCGAGCGCTCGGTGTGCCGGCCATGACCCGCGATACGTGCGGGTCGGGGCGAACTCACCGAGGCGGTGGCCGACCATGTTCTCGGTCACGTAGACCGGGACGTGCTTGCGGCCGTTGTAGACCGCGATGGTGTGCCCGATGAAATCGGGAAAGATGACGGACGCCCGCGACCAGGTCTTCACGACCCGCTTCTCGGTGCGCTTGTTCATCTCCTGGACGCGGCCGAGGAGCCGCGTCTCGACGAACGGTCCCTTCTTGACCGAACGCGACATGCTCTCCGCTCCTCCCGACTACGACGCGGTGCCGCGACCGGACGATCAGGCGTCCGGCCACCTTCCCGCGACGGGTTCGGTAGCCCATAGCGGGCTTGCCCCATGGGGTCTTCGGCGGCATGCCGGTCGGCGACTTGCCCTCGCCGCCACCATGCGGGTGGTCGCGCGGCGTCATTGCCACACCGCGCGTCTCCGGGCGCAGGCCCATATGACGCGCCCGACCGGCCTTGCCGAGGCTCTGGTTCTCGTGATCGAGGTTCGACACCTGGCCGACCGTGGCCATGCAGCGCAGGCTCACGCGGCGCATCTCGCCGGAGGGCAGGCGCACGGTCGCGAACTCGCCCTCCTTGGCCAGGAGCTGCGCGGCGGCGCCGGCCGACCGGACGATCTGGCCACCCCGACCGGGCACGAGCTCGATGTTGTGGATCGTGGTGCCGAGCGGGATGCGCAGCAGCGGCAACGCGTTCCCGAGCCGCGCCTCCGCGTCGGGGCCGGAGACGACCACGTCGCCGACCTTGAGCCCGTTGGGCAGCAGCATGTAGCGCTTCTCGCCGTCCCGGTAGTGCAGCAGGCCGATGCGCGCCGAGCGATTCGGGTCGTACTCGATCGTGGCCAGTCGCGCGGGGATGCCCGGCTTGTCGCGCCGGAAGTCGATCCGCCGATAGTGGCGCTTCTCGCCGCCGCCGCGATGGCGGACCGTGACACGGCCCGCGTTGTTCCGGCCGGACGGCCGCTTCATCGGCTCGAGCAGCGGCTTGTGTGGCTGGTCGGTCGTGATCTCCTCGAAGGTCGAGCGGGTCATGAACCGCCGGCCCGGGGAGGTCGCCCGGTAGCTACGCAACGGCATCGTCTAGACCCCCTCGAAGAACTCGATCTTCTGGCCGGGGGCCAGCGTGATCACGGCTTTGCGCCACGGACTGGTGCGGCCGACGATCCGGCCGCGCCGCGTGCCCCGACGCTTCTCCTTGGACTTCGTCGTGAGCACGTTCACGGCCACGACGTTGACCTTCTCCGTCTGTAGAGCTCCTCGATCGCGGCCTTGATCTGGATCTTGTTGGCCGCCTCGTGGACCTCGAACGTGTACTTGCCGCGGCCCGACTCGTCGATCGTCTTCTCGGAGATGACCGGACGACGGATGATCTCGGCCGCGGTCAGCTCGCTCATGCGTACACCTCCCGCATCCGGGCCAGGGCCGGCTGTTCGATGACGACCGCATCGGCGTTGAGCAGGTCGACGACGTTGAGCGAATTGGCGAGCAGGACCTCGACCGCGGGCAGGTTGCGAGCCGACAGCCGCAGCCGCTCGTCGGGTGCCGGCGCAACGACCACGACCCGGCGCGCCGAGTCGGCGCCGATGGCGCTCAGGATCGCCGCGAAGTCGCGCGTCTTGATGGCCTCGAGCGCAAACGCATCGATCACGCGAATGGCGTCGTCGGCGAGCTTCGCGGTCAGCGTGCCGCGCAGGGCAAGACGCTTCATCTTGCGCGGCAGGCGCTGCTCGTACGAGCGTGGCGTCGGTCCGAAGACCGTGCCGCCACCGGCATAGTGCGGCGCCCGGCGCGATCCCTGGCGAGCTCGGCCGGTGCCCTTCTGGCGGTACGGCTTGTGGCCGCCGCCGCGCACCTCGCCGCGCGTCTTCGTGGCGTGCGTGCCCAACCGTCGGCCGGCCAGCTGCGCGGTCACGACCTGGTGGATGACGCTCTCGTTCACGGGCGCCGCGAATAGCTCGTCGGGCAGCTCAACGCTGCCCAGGGATGTGCCGCTGCGGTCGTACAGGGTCGTGTGCGCCATGTCAGGCCTTCCTCACGAGGAGCAGCCCACCGCGCGGTCCGGGAACGGCGCCGCGAACGAGCAGCAGGTTGCGCTCGGCGTCGGCGCTCACGACCCGTAGCTTCTTGATGGTCGAGCGCTCGTGGCCCATGTGGCCCGCCATGCGCATGCCCTTGTACACCCGGCCCGGGGTGGTTCCCGGCCCGATGGAACCGGGCTTGCGGTAGTTGTCCGAGCCGTGGGTCTTCGGCCCGCGGGAGAAGTGGTGGCGCTTGACGGTGCCGGCGAAGCCACGACCTTTCGAGACCCCGGTCACGTCGACCAGCTCGCCGGCCTCGAACAGGTCCACGCCCAGCGTCTGGCCGACCTCGTAGTCGTCGACCGACTCGACCCGGAACTCGCGGATGGTCGCGACCTTGGGCAGGTCCTTGAGCTGGCCCGCCTCGGGCCTGGTCAGCCGCTTCGACTCCTCGGTGCCGATCTGGACGGCCGTGTAGCCGTCCCGCTCGCTCGTGCGCAGGCGCGTGACCGTATTCGATTGGATGGCGAGGACGCTGACCGGAACCATGGTTCCGTCGTCCGCGAACACGCTTGTCATGCCGACCTTGCGGCCGATGAGCCCGATACTCATGTCCGCACTCACATCTTGATTTCGATGTCGACACCAGCCGCGAGGCTGATCCGCATCAGGGCGTCGATGGTCTTGGACGATGGGTCGAGGATGTCGACCAGGCGCTTGTGGGTCCGGATCTCGAACTGCTCGCGGCTGTCCTTGTCGATGAACGGCGACCGGAGCACGGTGAACTTCTCGATGCGCGTGGGCAACGGAACCGGACCGACCACGTCCGCTCCCGTCCGCTGGGCGGTCTCGACGATCTGAGCCGCCGACTGGTCGAGGAGCCGGTGGTCGTAGGCCTTGAGGCGGATCCTGATCCGCTGCTTCGCCATGGCTCCGCTACTCGGTGATGCTGGTGATCGCGCCGGCGCCGACGGTCCGGCCACCCTCGCGGATGGCGAAGCGTTGGCCGGTCTCGAGCGCGATCGGGGTGATGAGCTCGACGGTCATGTCGACGTTGTCGCCGGGCATGACCATCTCGGCCCCCTCGGGCAGCCCGATGGCACCGGTCACGTCCGTCGTGCGCAGGTAGAACTGCGGCCGATAGCCGTTGTAGAAGGGCGTGTGGCGGCCGCCCTCGTCGCGCGTGAGCACGTACACGCGGGCGATGAACTTGGTGTGCGGGGTCACGCTGCCGGCCTTGGCCAGGACCTGGCCGCGCTCGATGTCGTCGCGCTCGATGCCGCGCAGCAGGCAGCCCACGTTGTCGCCCGCGCGACCCTCGTCGAGCAGCTTCTTGAACATCTCGACACCGGTCACGACGACCTTGCGCGTGGCGTGGATGCCGACGATCTCGACCTCCTCGCCGACCTTGACCTGACCGCGCTCGATGCGGCCCGTGGCGACCGTGCCCCGGCCCTTGATGCCGAACACGTCCTCGACCGGCATGAGGAACGGCCGATCGATCGGGCGCTCCGGGGTCGGGATGTACGAATCGACCGCGGCCATGAGCTCCTGGATCGAGGCGTAGGCCGGATCGTCGGGGTTGTCGGGTGCCTCGAGCGCCTTGAGGGCCGAGCCCCGGATGACCGGCACGTCGTCGCCCGGGAAGTTGTTCTTGGTCAGCAGCTCGCGCACCTCGAGCTCGACCAGGTCGAGCAGCTCGGGGTCGTCGACCGCGTCGACCTTGTTGAGGAACACGACGATGTACGGCACCTCGACCTGGCGCGCCAGCAGGATGTGCTCGCGGGTCTGGGGCATGGGCCCGTCGGTCGCGGCGACGACGAGGATCGCGCCGTCCATCTGGGCCGCGCCGGTGATCATGTTCTTGATGTAGTCGGCGTGGCCCGGGCAGTCGACGTGGGCGTAGTGCCGGTTGTCGGTCTCGTACTCGACGTGGGCGATCGCGATCGTGATGCCGCGCTCGCGCTCCTCGGGCGCGTTGTCGATCGTGTCGAAGGCGCGGTACTCGGCCTCGCCCTTGAGCGCGAGGTACTTGGTGATCGCCGCGGTGAGCGTCGTCTTGCCGTGGTCGATGTGGCCGATCGTGCCGATGTTCACGTGCGGCTTGGTGCGCTCGAACTTCTTCTTGGCCATGTGTCAGTGCTCCCCTGCTCTCCTCGGGACGACCGGCGTCAGGAAACCTTGCTCTTGGCGACGAGTTCCGCCGCGAGCGACGCGGGAACCTCGGCGTAATGGGACAGCTCCATCGAGTAGCTGGCCCGGCCCTGGGTCATCGACCGCAGGTCCGTGGCGTAGCCGAACATCTCGGCCAGCGGCACGAACGCGCGCACGATCTGGGTCGAGCCGCGCTCGTCCATGCCTTCGACGTGCCCCCGACGGCTGTTGAGGTCGCCGATGACGTCGCCGATGAACTCACCGGGTAACGTGACCTCGACCCGCATCATGGGTTCGAGCACCACCGGGGCGGCCTTGGTCACGGCGTCCTTGACCGCCATCGACGCGGCGATCTTGAACGCCATCTCCGAGCTGTCGACCTCGTGATACGAGCCGTCGTGAACGGTGGCCTTCACGTCGACCATGGGGTAGCCGGCGTAGATGCCCGTGGTCAGGGATTCGCGGATGCCCTGGTCGACGGCGCGCATGTATTCGCGCGGAATGGTGCCGCCGACGATCTTGTCGACGAACTCGTAGCCGCCGCCCTTTTCGAGCGGCTCGAGCGTCAGCACGACATGGCCGTACTGGCCCTTGCCACCGGTCTGGCGGACGAAACGACCGTTGCCCTCGGCCGCGCGTCGGATCGTCTCCCGATACGAGACCTGGGGCTTACCGATGTTGGCCGCGACCTTGAACTCGCGGACCATGCGATCGACGAGCACGTCCAGATGGAGCTCACCCATGCCCGCGATGCGCGTCTGGCCGGACTCCTCGATCGGTGTGCACGCGGAACGTCGGGTCCTCCTCGGCCAGGCGTCCGAGAGCGATGCCCATCTTGTCCTGGTCGGCCTTGGTCTTGGGCTCGATCGCGACCTCGATCACCGGCTCAGGGAAGGTCATCGATTCGAGGATGACCGGGTGGTCCGGATCGGTCAGCGTGTCGCCGGTGAACGTCTCCTTGAGGCCGACCGCGGCGGCGATGTCGCCCGCATAGGCCTCCTCGATCTCCTCACGGTGGTTGGCGTGGAGCTGGAGGATGCGCCCGATCCGCTCGCGCTTGCCCTTGGTCGCGTTGAGGACGTACGAGCCCGACTTGAGCGTGCCCGAATACACGCGGAAGAAGGCGAGCTTGCCCACGAACGGGTCGGCCGCGATCTTGAACGCGAGGGCGCTGAAGGGCTCCTTGTCGTCGACGGTACGCAGCACCTCGGTGCGGGTCACCGGGTTCTCGCCGATGACGGGCGGCACGTCGAGCGGGCTGGGCAGATAGTCGACGACGGAGTCGAGCATGGGCTGGATGCCCTTGTTCTTGAGCGCGGAGCCGGTCAGGACCGGAACGATTTGGTACTGCAGCGTTCCGAGCCGAAGCCCGTGGCGCAGCTCGTCGACGCTGAGCTCCTCGCCCTCGAGATACTTGTGCGTGAGCTCGTCATCCATGTCGGCGATGGCCTCGACGAGCGCGTCACGGTGCTTCTGCGCCTCGGCCACGAGATCGGCCGGGATGTCCGTCACGTCGATCTGCTCGCCGCGATCGTCGCGGTACAGGATCGCCTTCATGTTGAGCAGGTCGACCACGCCCTGAAAGCGGTCCTCGGCGCCGATCGGGATCTGGATCGGCACAGCTCGCGCCCCGAGCCGCTCCCGGATCATCTCGACGCAGCGCCAGAAGTCCGCGCCGGTCCGGTCGAGCTTGTTGACGAAGCAGATGCGTGGCACGCGGTAGCGGTCGGCCTGGCGCCAGACCGTCTCGGACTGTGGCTCGACGCCGGCGACCGCGTCGAACACGACCACCGCGCCGTCGAGCACGCGCAGGCTTCGCTCGACCTCGACGGTGAAGTCCACGTGCCCGGGCGTATCGATAATATTGATGCGATGGTCGTTCCAGAAGCAGGTCGTTGCCGCGGCAGTGATCGTGATGCCGCGCTCCTGCTCCTGGGGCATCCAGTCCATGGTGGCCGCGCCCTCATGGACCTCGCCGATCTTGTAGATCTTCTTCGTGTAGAAGAGGATCCGCTCGGTGACGGTCGTCTTGCCCGCGTCGATATGCGCAATGATGCCGATGTTCCGCGTTCGTCCGAGCGGAACGAGTCGTGCCACGCCTGCTGTTCCTCTACCTTGCCGTGTGTGGTGTGTGGTTGGCCTCTACCACTTGAAGTGGCTGAAGGCCTTGTTCGCGTCGGCCATCTTGTGCGTGTCCTCGCGGCGCTTGACCGCGGCGCCGAGGCCGTTCATGGCATCGACGATCTCGGCCGCGAGCTTCTCGCCCATACTCTTGCCGCTGCGCTTGCGCGCCGACTGGACCAGCCAACGGACGCCGAGCGAGAGGCGTCGGTCGCCCCGGATCTCGACCGGGACCTGATAGGTCGCGCCGCCGACGCGCCGTGGCTTGACCTCGATGATCGGCGTCGCGTTGCGGAGGGCCGCCTCGAGCACCTCGAGACCCGGCCGATGGGCCTGGGCCTCGGCCCGGGCCAGCGCTTGCCGCAGGATCCGGTCGGCGAGATGACGCTTGCCGTTCATCATGAGCTTGGCCGTGATGCGGGCGGTCGTGCGATTGGCCGGCACCGTCTCGTACTTGGCCTTGCGCGGCATCCGTGCGCGACGCGGCATCCTAGCGGCCTCCCGGTCCGGTGGTCGCCTTGGCGCCGTACTTGCTGCGGCCCTGCTTGCGGTCGCGCACGCCGGCGGCGTCCAGGGTGCCACGGATGATGTGGTACTTCACGGACGGCAGGTCCTTGACCCGTCCGCCCCGGACGAGCACGACCGAGTGCTCCTGGAGGTTGTGCCCGATACCCGGGATGTAGGCCGTGACCTCCATCTGGTTGCTGAGCTTCACGCGCGCGATCTTACGCAGCGCGGAGTTCGGCTTCTTGGGCGTCATCGTGCGCACCTGGAGGCAGACGCCGCGCTTCTGCGGGGCGCCCGGAATCGGCACCTGGCGGCGATTCATCCCGTTCCAGTTCTTGCGCATGGCGGGCGCCTTGATCTTCGAGATCTTCGGCTTGCGCCCGTTGCGCACGAGCTGGCTGATGGTTGGCACGGAGACGCGGCTCCTTTCGACGATGATCACGACGGTGGGTTGGCGAGGGAACCATCCGCGGCGTCGGGGGCGCCGATGCGGAGGTCCGATCTCGGGTCAAATGCGCAGGCTCGCATGGCGAGCCCGTGCGGCCACGAGCGCGGAGTGTATCAAGCGGCTCGAATGAGTGTCAAACACCGTCCGAGCGATCCGAGGGTGTGTCCGAGCCGACCTCGGCGGCCCGCCCGGACACACGGCTATGGGCTAGCTTTCGGGTTCCTCGTCCTCGCCGCCGACCACGAGCTCGGCCGTCGGCGCCTCGTCCTCGGCAGCGCGATCGCCCTCGGCCGCGAACGGGTTGAACTCGTCCCCGTCGTCGGCTCCGGCGCCGACCTCGGCGGCCCGCAGCGACGCCGCCAGCAGTGCGGCGTCCTCCTCGGACCGTTCGCCGCCGTTCTCGAGGAACGGATTGTACTCGGCCTCACCGAGACCCTCGATCGCCTCACCGGCGAGGGCCTCGAGGGCCTCCCGGCGCTTGCGCTCGGTCGCCGCGGCGATGTTCTGGGGCGCGCCCGTCCCGGCCGGGATGAGCTTGCCGATGATGACGTTCTCCTTGAGCCCGATGAGGTGGTCCTTGGCGCCGTTGATGGCCGCCTCGGTCAGCACCCGTGTCGTCTCCTGGAAGGACGCCGCCGCGAGGAAGCTCGACGTGTTGAGCGACGCCTTCGTCACGCCCAGCAGGACGGTCTGCGCGGTTGCCGGCTCGCCACCCTCGGACAGGACGCGGTTGTTCGCCTCCTCGAATTCCAGCCGGTCGACGAGCTCGGTCGGCAGGAGGTCGACGTCACCCGGCTGGTCGATGCGCACCTTGCGCAGCATCTGCCGAACGATGATCTCAATGTGCTTGTCGTTGATGGTCACGCCCTGGCTGCGATAGACCTTCTGGACCTCCTTGACCAGGTAGCGCTGCACGGCATCCTTGCCGCGCGTGTCGAGGTACTCCTGGGGATTGATCGGGCCGTCGGTGATCGGATCGCCGGCCCGGATCTCCTGCCCGTTCTCGACGAGCAGCTTGGCGTTGTGCGGGATCACGTACTCGCGCTCGACGACGTCCTCGGCGCGCACGATGAGACCGCCGTCGGTGGCCACCAGGAAGCCCTTGACCGGAGCGGCCACATCGCCTGCCTCGGACTTGGCGAGGACCTGGTTGGCCTCGACGAGATCGCCCGCCGCAGCAAGAATCTCGGCACCCTCGGGCAGGCCCAGGGGCGTGTCGAACGACTCGCGGCTGGTGACCTTGACCTTGGTACCGGTCTCGCTGCGCAGGATCTCGACGATTCCGTCGATGTGGCTGATCTCGGCCTTGCCCTTGGGCACGCGGGCCTCGAACAGCTCCTCGACGCGCGGCAGGCCGGCGGTGATGTCCAGGCCGGCGACACCGCCGGTGTGGAACGTCCGCATGGTCAGCTGCGTGCCGGGCTCGCCGATCGACTGCGCGGCGATGATGCCGACGGCCTCGCCGATGCCAACGAGATCGCCGGTGGCAAGGTTGCGGCCGTAGCAGTAGCGGCACACGCCGTGACGCGACTCGCACGTCAACGGTGACCGGACGAGAACCTCGCCCACGCCCGCCACGTCGATTGCCGCCGCCAGCTCCTCGGTGATCTCCTGGTTGCGCTCGACGAGCAGCTGCGGCTCGGCGCCCTTCTTGACCTTGACCCTCGGATCGGGCAGCGGCGCTGCCGCCAGCCGACCGACGAGGCGGCGCCGGTAGGCGTCGGGCTCCTCGGCCGATTTCGACGCGGATGATCCAGCTGCCCTCTTCGGTGCCGCAATCATCCTCACGGGTGATCACGTCCTGCGCCACGTCGACGAGGCGCCGGGTGAGGTAGCCCGAGTCGGCCGTCCGGAGGGCCGTGTCCGCGAGACCCTTGCGGGCGCCGTGGGTGCTGATGAAGTACTCGAGGACGGTCATGCCCTCGCGGAAGTTGCTCCGCACGGGCACGTCGATGATCCGCCCGACGGGGTCGGCCATGAGGCCGCGCATCGCGCCCAGCTGGCCGATGTTGCCCTTGTTTCCACGGGCGCCCGACTCGGTCATCATGCGCAGCGCGTTGTCGTCCGGCAGGGTCGCCATCATCGAGTCGGACACGTCCCTGGTCATGCGCTGCCAGAGCTCGACGACCTGCTCGTAGCGCTCGTCCTCGGTGATGAGGCCGCGCTGGAACTGGCGGTCGATCTCGAGCACGCCCTCGTCCGCGGAGGCGAGCAGCGCGCCCTTGTTCTTGGGTACGACGATGTCCCACAGCCCGATGGTCATCCCACCGCGCGTCGCGTAGTCGAAGCCGACCGACTTGATGCCGTCCACGAGGTGGGCGGTCTCGTTCGGCCCGAGCAGGCGGTAGCACTCGTCGACGAGCCGCTTGAGCTCGCTGCGGACCATGACCCGATCGCTGTAGCGCATCTGGTCGGGCAGGATCTGATTGAAGATGATCCGACCGACCGTCGTCTTGCGGCGTGCCGGCACGAGCGTGGCCGTGGCCTCGTCCCAGGTCAGGATCTCGGCCTCGACCGGCTCGTGGAGGGTGACCGTCCGGAGCTGATAGGCCAGGATCGCCTCGGCCTCGTCACTGAAGAGGCGCTTCGCCTTCTTCGCCGCACCGGGCGGATCCATGGTCAGGTAGTAGCAGCCCAGGACCATGTCCTGGGTCGGCGCCACGACCGGCGAGCCGTCGGCCGGCGAGAGCAGATTCGCGGTCGAGAGCATCATCGCCCGCGCCTCCTCACGGGCCGCCGTCGAAAGCGGTACGTGGACGGCCATCTGGTCGCCGTCGAAGTCGGCGTTGAACGCCGTGCACACGAGCGGATGGATCTGGATGGCCGAGCCCTCGACGAGCACCGGCATGAATGCCTGGATGCCCAGACGATGCAGCGTCGGGGCGCGGTTCAACAGGACCGGATGATCCTTGATGACCTCCTCGAGGACGTCCCAGACCTCGGGCCGGACGCGCTCGACGATGCGCTTGGCGCTCTTGATGTTGTGGGCGAAGCCCTTCTCGACGAGCTGGCGCATGACGAACGGCTTGAACAACTCGAGCGCCATCTTCTTGGGCAGCCCGCACTGGTGGAGCTTGAGCTCCGGGCCGACGACGATGACCGAACGGCCCGAATAGTCCACGCGCTTGCCGAGCAGGTTCTGACGGAACCGGCCCTGCTTGCCCTTGAGCATGTCGGATAGGCTCTTGAGGCGATGGTTGCCCGTGCCGGCGATGGCACGCCCGCGCCGGCCGTTGTCGATCAGCGCGTCGCACGCCTCCTGGAGCATCCGCTTCTCGTTGCGGATGATGATCTCCGGGGCGCCGAGCTCGAGCAGGCGCTTGAGTCGATTGTTGCGGTTGATGACGCGCCGATAGAGGTCGTTCAGGTCGGACGTGGCGAAGCGCCCGCCGTCGAGCTGGACCATCGGCCGCAGCTCGGGCGGAATGACCGGCAGGACCGACAGGATCATCCATTCCGGGCGCGTGCCCGAGCGGCGGAACGCCTCGATGAGACGCAGCCGCTTGATGGCCTTCTTGCGGCGCTGGCCGGACGTCGTCCGGACCTCGACATGGAGCGAGCGCGCGAGCTCGTCCAGATCCATGCGACCGATGATGTCGCGCACCGCCTCGGCGCCCATGCCGGCCCAGAAGATGCGGCCGCCGCGTGAGCCCGAGCCGTACTTCTCGTCGAGGGCCCGGAACTCGTTCTCGCCGAGGGTCATCATCGGCTTGAGGGCTTCGATCTCGTCGCGCTGCTTGCGGATCTCGTCCTTGAGCCCGGCGGCCTGGTCGGCCAGGCGCTCGCGCTCGTGCTGGAGCGTGTCGTCGATGCCCGAACGCAGGTCGGCGACCTTCTGCTCGACGGCGCGCTCCTCGTCGCGCTCGCGCTGCTGGAGCTCGGCATTCACCCGCTCGGTCTCGGCGGCGACGATCTTGCGCAGGCGCGCTGTCGCGTCCTTGCCGGCCTTGCCACCCTCCGCAAGCACGACCTCGCCGGTCGGCTCGAAGGCGATGGTCTCCTCGGCCGGGCCGGACAGGGCCGCCAGCCGCTCCTCGATGGCCTTGGCCGCGGCGGCGATCTCCTCGGTCCGGGTCGGCGCGCTGGGCCTCGAGATCGGCCTTGGTCGCGGTGAGCGCCGCGGTCAGCTCGTCCTTGGTCCGGTTGACGTCGCCGCGCAGCTCGTCCTCGAGCGCCGCGAGGGCCTCACCGGACTTGCCGCCACGGCCCTCGGCCTCGTCCTCGAGGGCGGCCAGGGCGCGCTTGCGCGCGTCCTCATCGACGTGGGTGACGATGTACAGGGCGAAGTACAGGATGCGCTCGAGGTTGCGCGGGCTGATGTCGAGCAGGATGCCGAGCCGGCTCGGGCGTGCCCTTGAAATACCAGATGTGGCTGACCGGGCTGGCCAGCTGGATGTGGCCCATCCGCTCGCGACGGACCTTGCTGCGCGTCACCTCGACGCCGCACTTGTCGCAGATGATGCCCTTGTAGCGAATCCGCTTGTACTTGCCGCAGTAGCACTCCCAGTCCTTCGTCGGACCGAAGATGCGCTCGTCGAAGAGCCCGTCCTTCTCGGGCTTGAGCGTGCGGTAGTTGATCGTCTCCGGCTTCGTCACCTCGCCCTTGGACCATTCGCGGATCTGGTCCGGGCTGGCGAGCGAGATCCGGATCGCGGAGAAGTTGTTGACCTCGAGCATGTCTCTCCTAGATCCCTACACGAGCAACGTGCGAGGCCGCCGGCCGAGCTTCGATGGCGGTTCGTGTCGGGGATGGCGTTGCGGGACGTCCCGATCCGGCCGGGGATCGGTCCCGCGATTCGATCAGCTGTGCGTACGTGGCCCGAGCGGACGTGATGACGATCAGTCCTCGAACCCGGCCAGGTTGATGCCACCCAGGTCGGGCAGCAGGTAGCCTGATGCGTCGTCCTCGGTGAGCGGGATCTCCTCGTCGTTCTGGTCGAGGATCTCCGCATTGAGCCCGAGGCTGCGCAGCTCCTTGATCAGGACCTTGAACGACTCGGGGACGCGTGGCGGCTGGATCTCCTCACCCTTGACGATCGCCTCGTACGTCTGGACGCGCCCGACGACGTCGTCCGACTTCACCGTGAGCAGCTCCTGAAGGATGTTCGCGGCGCCGTACGCCTCGAGCGCCCAGACCTCCATCTCACCGAAGCGCTGACCGCCGAACTGCGCCTTGCCACCGAGCGGCTGCTGGGTGATGAGGCTGTACGGGCCGGTCGAGCGCGCGTGGATCTTGTCCTCGACGAGGTGGTGGAGCTTGAGCATGTAGATGTAGCCGACGGTGATCGCGTCGATCGAACGCCTCGCCGGTCCGCCCGTCACGCAGCTCGATCTTGCCGTCATCGGGCAGGCCCGCTCGCTCGAGCTCCTCGCGGATCTGGCCCTCGTTCGCGCCGTCGAAGACGGCCGTGGCCGCCTTCTCGCCGCTCTCGTGGAGGCGCCCACCCGAGATGGGTCTCGAGGATCTGGCCGATGTTCATCCGGCTCGGCACGCCGAGCGGATTGAGGATGATGTCGACCGGCGTGCCGTCGGGCAGGAACGGCATGTCCTCCTGGGGCAGGATCTTCGCGATCACGCCCTTGTTGCCGTGCCGGCCGGCCATCTTGTCGCCGACCGAGACCTTGCGCTTCTGGGCGACGGACACCCGAACCAGGCGGTTCACACCGGGCTGGAGGTCGTCGTTCCAGTCGCGTCGGAACTCGCGCACCTCGACGACCTTGCCGCGCTCACCGTGCGGCAGGCGCAGCGACGAGTCCTTCACCTCGCGCGCCTTCTCACCGAAGATGGCCCGCAGCAGGCGCTCCTCCGCCGTCAGCTCGGTCTCGCCCTTGGGCGTGATCTTGCCGACCAAGATGTCGCCCGGGCGGACCTCGGCGCCGATGTAGACGATGCCCTCCTCGTCGAGGTCCTTGAGCGACTCCTCGCCGACATTCGGGATGTCGCGCGTGATCTCCTCGGGACCCAGCTTCGTGTCGCGCGATTCGATCTCGTGCTTCTCGATGTGGATGCTCGTGAACAGGTCGTCGCGGACGAGGCGATCGCTGATGACGATGGCGTCCTCGTAGTTGCCGCCCTCCCAGCTCATGAACGCGACGAGGACGTTGCGGCCCAGCGCCAGCTCGCCGTTCTCGGTCGAGCTGCTGTCGGCGATCGGGTCGCCGTCGGCGACGCGCGCGCCGACGTCGACGATCGGGCGCTGGTTGATGCACGTGCCCTGGTTGCTGCGCACGAATTTCTGGAGCGGGTACTCGTCGAGCTCGCCGGAGTCGGTCTCGACCTGGATCCGATCGGCGGTCACGCTCGTGACGACCCCGCCATGGCCGGGCGACGACGACCTGACCCGAGTCGCCGCGCGGCGCGATCCTCCATGCCGGTGCCCACGATGGGCGCCTCCGGCTCGAGGAGCGGCACGGCCTGGCGCTGCATGTTCGAGCCCATGAGCGCGCGGTTTGCGTCGTCGTGCTCGAGGAACGGGATGAGCGCCGTGGCGACCGAGACGACCTGCTTGGGGCTGACGTCCATGTACTCGATCTGCGAGGGACGTGCCTCCGGGAACACGTCGCGGTAGCGCGACGGAATGCGATCGTCGACGAAATGGCCAGCCTCGTCGAGCGTGGCGTTGGCCTGCGCGACGATGTGCTCCTCCTCCTCGTCGGCCGCGAGATACACGATGTCGTCGGTGACGATCGGCCGGATCGGGAACGCCAGGGCCTTCTGCTTCTTGAGCTCGGCCGCGGCGCCGTCGCTGAGCGGCTGGCCGGCCTTGACCACGACCTCGCCGCCCTTGGCGACCAGGTCCGTGCCGGCCTCGAACGTGGCCAGGTTCGGATCATCCCAGGCCGACCGTGCGCTTGACCCGCCGGTACGGTGTCTCGATGAAGCCGTAGCTGTTGATTTGGCCGTACGTCGCGAGCGAACCGATCAGGCCGATGTTCGGACCCTCGGGAGTCTCGATCGGGCAGATGCGGCCGTAATGGCTGTGGTGGACGTCGCGCACGTCCATGCCGGCGCGCTCGCGCGACAGGCCGCCGGGCCCCAGGGCCGACAGGCGGCGCTTGCTCGTGAGCTCCGCCAGCGGGTTCGTCTGGTCCATGAACTGGCTCAGCTGGCTGCCGCCGAAGAACTCCTTCATCGCGGCCACGACCGGCCGGATGTTGATGAGCGCGTTGGGTGTCGCCTTGTCGATCTCCTGGATCGTCATGCGCTCCCGGACGACACGCTCCATGCGCAGCAGGCCGATCCGGAACGCGTTCTGGATCAGCTCGCCGTTGGCACGGATGCGGCGATTCCCGAGATGGTCGATGTCGTCGCGCGGGTGGAGGCCGCGATTCGACTCGATCAGGTGCCCGACGATCGCGGCGATGTCCTCGCGGGTGATCGTCCGCCCATCGCGCGCGAGCTCGATGCCCATGCGCGCCGCGACCGGGTCGAGCTTCTTGTTGAACTTGTAGCGGCCGACGCGTCCGAGGTCGTAGCGCCGGAAGTTGAAGAACAGGCTCTCGACCAGCTGGCGGGCGTTGTCGCCCGTCGGCGGGTCGCCGGGCCGGAGCTTCTTGTAGACCTCGATGAGCGCTTCCTGAACGGTGTGGGTGACGTCCTTGTCGAGCGTGTTCGCGATGTACGGGTGCTCGGGGTCGACGTCGATCGGGCCGAACACGGCACTGATCTCGTCGTTGTGCTCGTAGCCGACCGCGCGGAGCAGCGTCGTCGCCGGGATCTTGCGCTTGCGGTCGACCTTGACGTACAGCTGGTCGGCCTTGGTCGTCTCGAACTCGAGCCAGGCGCCGCGGTTCGGGATCACCTTGGCCGTGAACAGCTCCCGGCCGGTCTGGTTGAACAGGTCCGGCTCGATCGAGTAGTACACGCCGGGCGAGCGCACGAGCTGCGACACGACGACCCGCTCGGCGCCGTTGATGACGAACGTGCCCTGGTCGGTCATCCAGGGGTAGTCGCCCATGTACACGCGCTGACGCTGAATCTCGCCGGTCTCCTTGATGAGGAGCTCGACGTTGACGTAGAGCGGCTTGCTGAACGTCAGGTCCTTCGTCCGGCACTCGAGCTCGGAGTACTTGGGCGGTCCGAACTCGTAGTCGAGGAACTGGAGCTCCATCACCTTGCCGGTGAAGTCCTTGATCGGGCTGATCTCGTCGAACAGCTCCCGCAGGCCCTTCTCGACGAACCACTTGGACGACTCGAGCTGCAGCTCGATCAGGTTCGGGACCGGGAGGACCTCCGGGATTCGGGCATAGCGCTTCCGCGCCGGCGCCCCGCTCGTTCGGGTCGACGACTCAGCAACAGGCAGCATGAACCGCTCCTTGACGGAGGAGGAGAGAAAGGGAATGGGCCGCGCTCACAGAACTGCAAAGGATACCGCGATTTGCGCGCGTGTCAAACAGGCCTTCCGGTGAGGCCCGGCGGCCGTGGGTGGCCAGTGAGCGGCACCGACGAAGGATACTCCCTGTCGCGCCGGGCCCGGCGTCGGGTCTCGACCAGCGTCGGCGGCGTCGGACCAGGGCGACCGAGGACCTAGGGCCCGATCGCGCTGCCGAATGAGAAGGCCTGGCCGCCTCCGCCGCCCTGCGACTGGACGATCCCGTCGGGCACGACCCAGAAGCCGTACCAGGGCAGGCCGTCCACGTCGGGAGAGGGCGGGCTCACCGGCCGCGTCGGACTCAGCTGTGTCCACGTCGCGCCATCGGTCGAGGCCCAGTACGCCACTCGCCACGCCCCGGTCTGGTCCGTGCCGCTTGCCATCGTCACCAGGTGCCCGCCGTCCGATGCCAGACGCCAGCCAAAGGACCGCTCATAGCCTTCGCCCACCATCCGCCATGTGCGGCCGTCGGCCGAAGCCCAGCCGGCTTTCGGTGCCGTGCCAGCCACGCTCTCGCGGGTCGTGCCGAGGGCGAACAATCCGTCAGCACCGGCTGCCACCTCGGATAGCTCGGCGCCGGCGAAGCGCTGGCCCTCGACGTCGGCCGAGGTCCAGGTCAAGCCATCGGGCGAGAGCCAGGCGGCCGGCGTGCCGCTACCCCACGGCGCACTCGGCTCGCCGTACGCCCAGCCATCCGGCTTGCCATCCCGGCCCACGATCACGAATCCGGCGGAGGTTGCGGTCGCGTCTCGGAAGACGGCGTTGTCGAAGGCGGGTGACGAGACGGCCGTCCAGGTCCGCCCGTCTGCGCTGAACACGGCCATCGGCGCGTCATCCGCGTCGGCGCCCACGGCCAGGATGCCGGCGATGCCACCGGCAATCGAGAGGAGGCGTCCACGGGAGGCCCAGGCCGCGTCCCACGTCGAGCTGTGGAGTTGCGTCCAGTGCTTCCCGTCGACGGTGAGCCACTGCGTCGGTACGCCGCACGGCTCGATGTCGGTGCTACAAGACGGGCCGAACTGGTCGGTCACGGCGAGCAAGCCGTCGCCGACGGGCACCAGCCAGTGCAGCGAACCGCCACAAGGATCCGGCTTCTCGGATGCCACGACGCCACAACCGGGGACGTCTTGGACCATGGTCCAGTGCAAAGCGTCCGGGGAGGTAAAGAAGGCCGGGGGATAGCCGTCGGCCCGGGTGCTATTACCGATGCCGACGTAGCCGTCCCGCCAGGCCACGACGTGGCTCAACGACTGATCCTCCGGCGGGAGCATCGGCCCGGTCGACCACGACAGACCGGTCCATGCGCCCGATGGCCCGAGCGAGGGCTCCGGCGTGAGGCTGGGCGCTGACGTCGCGCTCGGGGCAGGATCCTCGCTCGGCGCGGACGTGGCGCTCGCCGTGGGAGTCGGGCTCGGCGCGGGGCTGCTGCTCGCCGGCGGGGTCGGTTGCGGGCTCTGGCTCGGCGCCGGCCCGACAACGAGATGCGGAACGAAGACGACCGCCAGGGCGACCGCGGCGACCAGGACGGCCGCGACCGACGACAGACGCACCAGCCCCGACACCCATGGCCGGCGGTTCATCGTCGGCGCGGCGGTGACGTCGGCCAAGCTGTAGCGGAGCGAGAGCGGCGCCTCGTTACCGGCGATGTCGCCGAGGACCCGCCGCAGATCTCGATCGAAGCGATCGTCCATCATCGGACCGTCCTCCGCGGATCGCGTGAGGCAGCCTCGTAGGCCGCGCGCAACTCGCTCAAGCCGTAGTGCAATCGGGACTTCACCGTGCCCGCCCGCATCCCGAGCTGGAACGCGATCTGGTCGACGGTGAGGCCCTCCAGGTAATGCAGGGCGATGACGGCCCGATGCTCGGGGGTCAGCTCACCGAGCGCGTCGAACAATGCGTCACGTTCGACCGACTCGGTGAACGGATCCGACGAGCTGGCCGGCTCGGCCACGAGAGGCAAGGGCCCGGGTCGGCCGCGCAACCGATCCCTGCAGACGTTGACGAGGATGCGACTGAACCAGGCCTCGAACTTGGCCGGCTCATGCAGCGCGGCCACGTGCTGCCAGGCGCGGAGGGCCGCCTCGCCCAGCGCATCCTCGGCATCGTCGCGGTTGCGCAGGATCACGGCCGCGAGACGGAAATGTCGGTCGAGTGATTGGCCCAGCAGGCACGTGAATGCCTCGGCTCGCTCGCTCCTGGACCCGCCCAGGGCGACGCGAAGGTCTTCCAGGCTGGCGGTTCCCGCCATGTCCCAATCCCTCAGAGGAGTGTCGGCTTCGATCACGCCCGATATGACTGAACTGGGCCACGGATCGTTCAATTTCGGAAGTGCCGTTCGTCACCGGCAGGAGCGGGCGAGGTCACCCGATCGCGGTGGGCCGAAGGGCGGCCGCCTGACCGCAGACCCGCACATGGCGCTCGTCGCCGAACACACGGACGCCGGCCCCCGGGGCGGGGTGCCGGCGTCGTCGTTGCGCTTTGACCGAGGGCTGGCGGCACGCGCCGCCCCCGCAAACGCGCCTACTTGATCTCGACCTTTGCGCCCTGTTCTTCGAGGGCGGCCTTGATCTTGTCGGCCTCGTCACGGGCCACGCCTTCCTTGACCGGCTTGGGCGCGGCGTCGACGAGATCCTTGGCCTCCTTGAGGCCGAGCCCGGTCAGCTCGCGAACGACCTTGATGACCGGGATCTTGTTCGGGCCGATCTCGGTCAGGGTCGCCGTGAACTCGGTCTGCTCCTCGGCCGGGGCCTCGGCGGCCGGAGCGCCGCCGGCGGCGGGCGCGGCCGCGACAGCGACCGGAGCCGCGGCCGTCACGCCGAACTTGTCCTCGAACTTCTTGATGAAATCGGACACCTCGACGAGGGTCATGTTGCCGATCGCGTCGAGGATGTCGTCCTGGGTCATGGTTGCCATTGGTCGGTGTCTCCTGTCTGGTCCGGGCTCAGACGGCCTGCTTCTGGTCCCGGACCTGGGCCAGCGCGTATCCGAGATTGCGAAGGTTCGCGGTAAGGAGTCCCGCCAGCTGGCTGGCAGGGGCACTGAATGCCCCGCCGAGCTGGGCGAGCAGAACCTCGCGCGATGGCAAGGTCGCGAGCTGGCTGATGCCTCTCGCATCGATCGCACGCGTGCCGATGACGCCACCGGTGATGTGCACGATCCGGTTGTAGGGCCGAACGGCGTCGATGACCGCCTTGGCGGTGCCCGCTTCGTCGGTTCCGAAGGCGATCGCCGTCGGGCCGGTCAGGAGGGGTCCGAGGGCCTCGCCGACACTGTCCGCCGCGGCGATCTTCATCAACCGGTTCTTCACGATCCGGTACGTCACGTCCTGCTTGCGCAGCGCACGCCGGATCTCGGCGATCTCCTTGACCGTGAGGCCGCGGTATTCCGAGACGATCATCGTCCGGCTGCGCGCAATGTCATCACGCAGCTCGGCGACGGTCGCCTGCTTGGCCTCGGTGGGCATGAATGCCTCCACCTGCTGCACGCGGCCGGCGCGCGGCGGTGGGCGCCGACACGATGCCGGCCAGTGGCCGCACATCGAAACGCCCCTGCGACGGCTGCCCGTGTCTCGCAGGGGCGATCCACCCTTCGGTGAACACACTGACCTGCCTCGGCGTGCGCGCCGGCGTCCCCGATCCGTGGCCGCGGGGGTCGCGGATCGATCCGTCCGACGGATCAAGCCCCGTGCGCGGATGGCGACTCGCGTCGCCGACCTCGCACCGCGGGCACAGGCTGTCTGTGGCGGTTCCGTCGTTGTTCAGTTGTCAGGCGACGCACCCGAGGCGGGGCCCAAATCGTCGCCGCGTATGGTAGCGGCTGGCGGCCTGCCAGGCGCAGCGCCGAGGGAGAGCTCGCTTCCGCGACGTCAGGCCGCGGCCGCGGCCGCCAGCAGGGCCGAGACATCGACCCGGATGCCGGGGCCCATCGTCGAGGCGATCGTCAGGCCCTTGAGGTACTGGCCCTTGGCGCCGGCCGGGCGGGCGCGGTTGATGGCGTCGACCAGGGTCGCGAGGTTGTCGACCAGGGCGCCGGGCTCGAAGCTGCTCTTGCCGACGGCCACGTGGATGATGCCGCTCTTGTCGACCTTGAACTCGACCCGACCGGCCTTGACCTCGTGGATCGCACGCTCGAGGTCGAACGTGATCGTGCCGGCCTTGGGGTTGGGCATGAGGCCTCGCCGCCCGAGGATCTTGCCCAGCCGACCGACCTGGCCCATGAGGTCCGGAGTTGCCAGCGCGACATCGAATTCCAGCCAGCCGGACTCGATCTTCTTGACCAGGTCGTCGGCCCCGACCTCGTCGGCCCCGGCGCGCAGCGCCTCCTGGGCGTTCTCGCCCTGGGCGAACACGGCCACCCGGACGACCTTGCCCGTGCCGTGCGGGAGGACGACCGTTCCGCGGACCATCTGGTCGGCGTGGCGTGGGTCGACGCCCAGGCGCAGGTGGGCCTCGATGGAGGCGTCGAACGAGACGGTGGTCGTCTCCTTCACGAGGTCGACGGCCTGGGTCGGTGGGTAGACCTCGGTGCGGTCGACGAGCTTCGCCGCGTCCAGGTATTTCTTGCCGTGCTGGCTCATGATTCGCTCCTCAGTGCTCGGCCGGCGTTCCGGCCTCCCCCTGGCTGTCGTCACGTGCGGGCCGGGGTGGCTCCCTCACGGTCGGAGATGGCAGCTCGGCGGGCGGACGTCAGCCTCCCGCGGACCCTTGACCCGATAATTCGACCTCGATACCCATCGAACGGGCGGTGCCCTCGACCTGGCGCATGGCGGCCTCGATGTCGTTCGCGTTCAGGTCGACCATCTTCGTCTCGGCGATCTGCCGGACCTGGTCACGCGTCACACGTCCGGCGCTGGCCCGCTTCGGGGTCGAGCCGCCCTTGTCGAGCCCGGCCGCCTTCTTGAGCAGGTCGCCCGCGGGCGGCGTCTTGAGGACGAACGTGAAGCTGCGGTCCTCGAAGATCGTGATCTGGGCGGGGATGACCTGACCCACCTTATCGGCGGTCTTCTCGTTGTAGGACTTCGTGAACTCGACGATGTTGATGCCATGCGGCCCGAGCACCGTGCCGACTGGCGGTGCAGGAGTGGCCTTGCCGGCCGGCAGCTGGATCGTAAGCGTTGTGCGGATCTTCTTGGCCACGAACTGCCACAGTCCTTTCTAGGTTGGTGACCCGGCGGCGCCGGCACCCTCAGCCGGGGGCTTGCCGCTCACTCACCGAGGACCGAGCGTGCTCGGAGGAGCGCATCGGTCCGAGGTTTCACAGCTTTTCGACCTGGAGGAAGTCGAGCTCGACGGGCGTCTCGCGGCCGAAGATGCTGACCAGGACCTTGACCTTGTTGCGCTCGGGGTTCACCTCGTCGACCGTCCCGATGAACTCGGCGAACGGCCCGTCGGTGACGCGCACGCTCTGGCCCTTCGAGAAGGCCACGCGGTACTTCGGCGTCTCGACGCCCATGTGGCGCAGGATCTGCTTGACCTCGGTCTCGTCGAGCGGGATGGGCTCGGAGCGCATGCCCGGGATGTTGCCGCCCCCGACGAAGCTCGTGACGCCCGGGGTATTACGGACGACGAACCAGCTGTCGGGGTCGAGGATCATCTCCACGAGCACGTAGCCCGGGTAGACCTTCTTCTGCACCGTGTGGCGCTGGCCCTGACGGATCTCGATCTCGTCCTCCATCGGGACGAGGACCTGGAAGATCTTGTCCTCCATGCCCATCGACTCGATGCGGTGCTCGAGATTGGCCTTGACCTTGTTCTCGTAGCCGGAGTACGTGTGAATCACGTACCAGCGCTTCTCGCGCCGCTCGGCCTGGGTTCCGGTTTCGATCGTCATCACAGGGCGTCCTACTTGGCGAGGTATCCGACGGCCTGCGTGAAGATCGCGTCGAACACGGTGATGTACACGCCGACGATGAAGCTGAGCGCGACGACGAGGACCGTCAGGTTCACGACCTGCGGTCGCGTCGGCCAGGAGACTTTCTTGAGCTCCGACCAGGCCTCGTCGAGGAAGCGTCGAAATCGGGTCACGTCGGCTGTTCTTCCCTCAGCTTACTTGGCTTCGTGCGGCGGGTCTCGCCTCACCCTGGAAGCGGCGGCCCGCCGAGCCGCAGATCCTTGCGCATATCGCTCCGAAGACCGAAGCCGCTCGGCGGAGGCCATCGGTCCGAGGATTGGCAGGGGCGATAGGACTCGAACCTACAACCGCCGGTTTTGGAGACCGGTGCTCTACCAAATTGAGCTACGCCCCTCCGAGCCGTCGAGTCTACTTTGCCTCCCGATGGAGTGTATGGCGACGCTCGCGCGGACAGTACTTCATGAACTCGATGCGGTTCGGGTCGTTCCGCTTGTTCTTGCGCGTCGTGTAGTTGCGCTGCTTGCACTCCGTGCAGGCAAGCTGGATGACGGGGCGTGCTTCGACCTTCGCCATGGCTCCGCTACTCGGTGATGCTGGTGATCGCGCCGGCGCCGACGGTCCGGCCACCCTCGCGGATGGCGAAGCGCTGGCCGGTCTCGAGCGCGATCGGGGTGATGAGCTCGACGGTCATGTCGACGTTGTCGCCGGGCATGACCATCTCGGCCCCCTCGGGCAGCCCGATGGCACCGGTCACGTCCGTCGTGCGCAGGTAGAACTGCGGCCGATAGCCGTTGTAGAAGGGCGTGTGGCGGCCGCCCTCGTCGCTGCGTGAGCACGTACACGCGGGCGATGAACTTGGTGTGCGGGGTCACGCTGCCGGCCTTGGCCAGGACCTGGCCGCGCTCGATGTCGTCGCGCTCGATGCCGCGCAGCAGGCAGCCCACGTTGTCGCCCGCGCTGACCCTCGTCGAGCAGCTTCTTGAACATCTCGACACCGGTCACGACGACCTTGCGCGTGGCGTGGATGCCGACGATCTCGACCTCCTCGCCGACCTTGACCTGACCGCGCTCGATGCGGCCCGTGGCGACCGTGCCCCGGCCCTTGATGCCGAACACGTCCTCGACCGGCATGAGGAACGGCCGATCGATCGGGCGCTCCGGGGTCGGGATGTACGAAGTCGACCGCGGCCATGAGCTCCTGGATCGAGGCGTAGGCCGGATCGTCGGGGTTGTCGGGTGCCTCGAGCGCCTTGAGGGCCGAGCCCCGGATGACCGGCATGTCGTCGCCCGGGAAGTTGTTCTTGGTCAGCAGCTCGCGCACCTCGAGCTCGACCAGGTCGAGCAGCTCGGGGTCGTCGACCGCGTCGACCTTGTTGAGGAACACGACGATGTACGGCACCTCGACCTGGCGCGCCAGCAGGATGTGCTCGCGGGTCTGGGGCATGGGCCCGTCGGTCGCGGCGACGACGAGGATCGCGCCGTCCATCTGGGCCGCGCCGGTGATCATGTTCTTGATGTAGTCGGCGTGGCCCGGGCAGTCGACGTGGGCGTAGTGCCGGTTGTCGGTCTCGTACTCGACGTGGGCGATCGCGATCGTGATGCCGCGCTCGCGCTCCTCGGGCGCGTTGTCGATCGTGTCGAAGGCGCGGTACTCGGCCTCGCCCTTGAGCGCGAGGTACTTGGTGATCGCCGCGGTGAGCGTCGTCTTGCCGTGGTCGATGTGGCCGATCGTGCCGATGTTCACGTGCGGCTTGGTGCGCTCGAACTTCTTCTTGGCCACGGGTGCGCCTTCTACTCCTTCGGCCCGCCGTCAGCGCTGGGCGCGATGACGCAACGGTTCCTGATCTCGGGGATGGTACGGAGCCGTCGTGGTGGAGCCCACAATCGGACTTGAACCGATGACCTCTTCCTTACCAAGGAAGTGCTCTGCCAGCTGAGCTATGTGGGCCCGGACTCGCGGGACATCCGGTTGGTCATTGTGATCGTTGGAGCCGACGACGGGACTCGAACCCGGAACCGGCGGTTTACAAAACCGCTGCTCTACCAATTGAGCTACGTCGGCGACGCACGACGAACCATCCCGCAGGTGGTCTGTGGTGCCGGGGGATGATACGGCCCGGGCCCCGAGAGGGTCAAGCGCGACGGCAGCGGCGCACTGACGGGCCTCTAACGGGGCAGGAGCGGATCGTCGGCCGATCGCGGCGACTGGTCGGCTGCGTCCGGCATGGTGCGACTCCACCGGATCGTCGGCCGCCGGCGACTCCATCTGATCGTCGGGCTCGATCGTCGCCGCCGGCGCCGCCTCGTCCCGGGGCGGTGGGCCGGCGTCAGGCCCGGCCGGCACCGCCGGGCCGGCAACGGAATGGGTGCCCTCGGGGTCGCGCTGCGCCAGCGCCTCGTAGACGAGGATCGTGCCCGCAGCCGCCGCGTTCAAGGAACCGACGAGGCCGCGCATCGGAATGCGCACGAACAGATCGCAACGCCGTCGGACGGCCGCCGCCAGGCCGCGGCCCTCGCTCCCGACCACGATCGCGACCGGACCGCGCAGATCGGCCTGCCTGGCGGTGAGCGGTGCGTCGGCGTCCGAGCCGACGACCAGCAGCCCTCGCGCTCGAAGGTCGGCCAGTCCGTCGGCGAGATCGTCGACCGGCGCGAGGAGCAGGTGCTCGGTCGCGCCCGCCGATGCCTTCACGGCCGCCGGCGACAGGGGTGCCTGGTGACGTGTCGGGAACAGCACGCCGTGGACGCCGCCGGCTTCGGCGGAGCGCAGCAACGTTCCGACGTTCTGCGGATCCTCGAGCGAGTCGAGCGCGAGGACGAACGCTGGCTCGTTGCGTGCCAGCGCACGAGCAAGGATCTCGTCCACCGAGCCAAAGCGGCGCGGGCCGACGACGACCGCGACGCCCTGGTGACCGTCGAAGCCGGACACGGCCGTCAGGCTGCCGCCCTCGACCTCGATGATCGGGATCCGCAGGCGGGTCGCGTGCAGGACGATGTTCTCGAGGGCCTGACGACGGCTCGGCACGACGAGCAATCGTCGCGCGTCGCGCCGCGCGACGAACGTCTCCTCGACCGGCCGCCGGCCGGCGATCAGCTCCTCGTCGGGTGCCAGCTCCGGCAGCGGGACGCGCCGCTCCGGACGCGGACGGCCGCCAGCGCCGAACGGGCGTGGGCCGCCACGATCCGGCCGGAACGGTCTCGGACCTGCGGGCGGGCGGTGGGCCGGCGGGCCCGGGCGCCATTCGCCACGAGGCGATGCGCCCGGAGGCGATGCCGCGGGCGATTCGCCCGGTCGCCACGGCCCGCGAGCGGGCCGGAACTCGCCTTCGAGTGGCGGCCGCGGGCGACCGCCGTCGGCAGGACGCGGACGGCCGCGTTCGGCGGGCCTGGCGCCCTCAGACCCCGGTGGGCGCCACGTGCCGCCACGGTCTCCCGGCCGGGCGCCCTCCGACCCCGGTGGGCGCCATGTGCCACCACGTTCAGCGGGCGGCAGCCGGCCGTCGGCGCGACGGCCGGCTCCCCTCGGGCCGTGGCCCCACTGCCCGGGATCGCCACGGTCGGCACGCTCACCCTGGTCATCGCCCTGCCAGCCGAATCCGCCTCGGTGTGAGCCTGGTTGGCCACTGCCGGCGCCGCCGGCGTCGGCCGGTCGTCGTCCGCCCGCTCGGCGCCCACCGGTATCGGGCCGCCAGTCGCGCGATCCGGCCGGGCCGCCCTCCTCGGGCCGGCCCCGAGGCCGCCCGTGCGGGCCGGTCGCGCGATCGCGTCCGGAGGCATCGGGACGAGAACCCGGCGTGGGTCGCTGCGGGCGAGACGCGCGGCCGCGCTCGGGCTCATCGCGTCGTGGCCGTCGGTCCCGATCAGCCACCACTCGACGCCGATTCCATGGGCCGTTCCGCACGCCGCCAGCGCTGGCCATCGCGCGTGTCCTCGACGACGACGCCGCGATCGGCGAGGGCGTCCCGGAGGCGATCGGATTCGGCCCAGTCACGACCGGCCCGAGCCCTGACACGAGCCTCGAGCATGGCCGCGAGGTCCGGGTCGAGCTCGTCCGCGGCGTCGGGCAGGACGCCGAAGATGTGGTCGAGGTCGTACAGACCGGCGAGCAGCCGTTGCGCATCCTGGGTGGAGAGCGAGCGCGCGTCGATGCGCCGGTTGACGTCACGAACCAGCTCGAACAGCGCCGCGAGGGCGGGCGAGATGTTGAGGTCGTCGTCGAGTGCCTCCGCGACGCCGGCGCGTGCCGTCCGCAGCAGCTCGTCCGTCGAGGGATCGTCGGCACGGTCCTCTCGATAGGCGGCGAGGGCCGCGACCAGGGCATCCAGCCGGTCGACCGCCGCGCCTGCGGCCGCGAGCGCCTCGTCGCTGTAGGCCAGCGGCATCCGGTACTGGACCGAGATCAGTGCGTAGCGAAGGGCACGGGCGGACACGCCCGCCCGGAGCAGGTCCGACACCCGCGCGATGTTGCCGGCCGACTTGGCCATCTTCGCGCCGTCCATCTGCAGGTGGGCGCAGTGGAGCCAGGTCCGCACGAACTCCGAGCCCGTGGCGGCCTCGGACTGCGCGATCTCGTCCTCATGGTGCGGGAAGATCAGGTCGACACCGCCGGTATGGATGTCGATCGGAATGCCCAGGGCGGCCATGCTCATCGCGGAGCATTCGATGTGCCAGCCCGGGCGCCCGGAGCCGATCGCGGTGTCCCACGACGGCTCGCCCGGCTTGGGGCCCTTCCAGACGGCGAAATCGCGCACGTCGCCCTTCCCGTAATCGTCCGCCTCGACGCGCTCGCCGACACGAAGCTGGGCCGGGTCGAGCTTGGCCAGCTGACCGTAGGCGGGCCAGGCGGCGATCTTGAAGAAGATCGAGCCATCGGCGGTCCGGTAGGCGTGGCCCGTGTCGAGCAGGGTCGTGATGAGCGCGACGATGTCCGCGATATGGTGCGTCGCCCGCGGCAGCTCGTCGGGCGCCGTCATGCGCAGTGCACGCGCGTCCTCGAGGAACGCCGCCGTCCAGCGCTTGGCGAGCTCCGTCGTCGACGTCTCGGCCGCGGCGGCGCCGCGGATGATCTTGTCGTCGATGTCGGTGACGTTCATCACCCACGTCACGCGCAGGCCCCGATAGCGCAGGTAGCGAACGAGCAGATCGGCGAACAGGAACGAGCGGAAGTTGCCCACGTGGGCCGGACCGTACACGGTCGGACCGCACGAGTAGATACGGACGTGACCCGTCTCGATCGGCTCGAGCGGCCGCACCGCCCCGGTTCGGGTGTCGCGCAGTCGGAGGCTCATATGCCCCTCTTCGGGGCGACCGCGGCCGCGCCGGCACCGTCATCGGCGGGGCGGAGCGTGGCGACGGCGTCGGCCGCGATCGCGCGCCCGGCACCGCTGGCACCGAGCAGGTTGCCGGTCGATGCCTTGACGCTCACGGCACCGGCCTCGAGCTCGAGCAGTCCGGCGATCGCGACGGCCATCGTCTCGAGATGATCGGCGAGGCGCGGTCTGGCGCCGACGATCGTGACGTCGAGGTGGACGATCTGCCAGCCGTGCGCGGCCACGATTCGCGCCACCTCGATCAGCATGAACCGACTCGAGATGCCCGACGGTGTCGCCCCGCCGGCTGGAAAGACGCGACCGAGATCGCCGAGGGCCGCGGCCCCGAGGAGCGCATCGCACACGGCGTGCAGGACCACATCGCCGTCCGAGTGGCCATGTAGTCGGGGTGCGGCAGCGATCTCGATGCCGCCCAGCGCCAGCCCGTCGCCTGGTCCGAACGGGTGCTCGTCGTGCCCGAACCCGGTGCGCAGCCCGGATGCCGCCGCGCTCGAGACGCCGGGCCGCGGCGCGGCCGACGCGGCGGGCCGCAGCGCGGCGCGTGCCAGGCCGTCGGGCGTGGCCGCAGCGTCGGAGGTGGGACCGGATGCCGCCGGACTGTCGGTGCTCATGGGAGGGGAATCGTACGCGACCGTCGACGCCCGCGACGCCGTCCTCACTCGGGCCGCGGCTGGGCGAAGATCATCCGGCCGGCGACGGTCTGCAGGACACGCGTGACCGAGACGTCGACATCCGTGTCGATGAATTGTGAGCCGCCCTCGACCACGATCATCGTCCCGTCATCGAGGAAGCCGACGCCCTGGCCGGCTTCCTTGCCCTCCTGGATCACCCGCACCTTGAGCCCCTCGCCGGGCAGCAGGGCGGGCTTCATCGCGTTCGCCAGTGAGTTCAGGTTGAGGATCCGGATGCCCTGCAGCTCGGCGACGCGATTGAGGTTGAAGTCGTTGGTCAGGATCGCGCGGCCCCTCGCCTTGGCCAGGGCCACGAGCTTGCCGTCCACTTCGGAAATGTCCGGGAAGTCCTCGGACGCGATCTCGACCACCGTCCGTTCGTCCTTCTGGAGGCGCGACAGGATCTCGAGGCCCCGCCGACCGCGATTGCGGCGGAGCGTGTCCGAGCTGTCGGCGATGTGCTGCAGCTCGTCCAGCACGAAGCGTGGAACGACGAGCGTGCCATAGATGAAGCCCGCGTCCACGATCTCGGCGATGCGGCCATCGATGATCGCGCTCGTGTCGACCACGATCTGCATGCCGGGCGCAGTGCCGGTCACCGGCTCGGGCTCGGGCCGGCGGAACAAGCCGATCGCCTCCGCGGCGATGACCAGATCCTGGCGCTTGGCGACCGTGAGCCCGATCATCCCCAGCCCGAGGGTGAGCGACACCCCGAGCGGCAACCACTCCCCGAATGGGGTCGGCAGCTGCGAGAGCGGGATCCCGAGCAGGACACCCATGAGCAGCCCGACGACCAGACCCACGACGGCGGTCACGAACTCCGCGGTCGACAGCGCCTGCACCTGGCGGATCAGCCACGTTGCGGGCACCACGGTGAGGTACGGCAGGATCGCGAACCCGACCACGATCCACGCGATCGTCCACACGATCAGCAGCGGCCCGGCGTAGATGCTGTTCGCGAACAGCCCCTCGCCCGGGCTCGCAAGCGCGAGCCCGACGATGCCACCGAGCGCGGCGCCGAGCAGGCGGATCGACCGGATCACGGATGACCTCGAACGGCTTGTCCGTCGGTGTGGTCGGCGCGGGAGGATCCCGGCGCCGACCGGCATGCCAGTAACGGGGCGTCAGCCTAGCATCGCCATGAGGGCCTCGCCACACGCTCCGGGACCCGGGCACACGCTCCGGTCGCGTCGGAACCGGAAGGCGTGGAACCGGCGCACCAGGGCCATAGCCTGGTTCCGCTGCTACTCCAGCGCCGCGCCAATCGCGTCACGCAGGCTGCCGACGGCCACGAGCTCGAGACCTTCGACCTCGGGCGCACGGACGCTGCGCGACGGGCGGGCCACCACCGCGCGATCGAAGCCGAGCCGAGCTGCCTCGCGCAGGCGCCGTTCGAGGCCGGTCACGGCCCGCAGCTCACCGAGCAGTCCGACCTCGCCCACGACGACGGCACGGCCCACCACGGGCCGGTCGCGCAGCGACGAGGCGAGGGCCATGGCCAACGGCAGGTCGAGCGCCGGTTCGGTCACGGTAAGCCCGCCGGCGAGGTTCGCGTAGACGTCGTGACTGGCGAGGCCGATGCCGGCCCGGCGGCCGAGGACGGCCACGAGCAGGGCCAGGCGATTTGCGTCGATGCCGCTGGCCGTCCGCCGCGGCGTGCCGTAGCCGGCCGGTGCCACGAGGGCCTGGACCTCGACGAGCAGCGGTCGCGTTCCCTCGAGCGTCGCGGCCACGACGGAGCCGGGCGCGGGCTCGTCATGATCGACGAGGAACGCTCGCGCGGGATCGCGCACCTCGACCAGGCCCTCCTCGGCCATCGCAAAGACCCCGAGCTCCTCGGTTGAACCGAAACGGTTCTTCGCGGCACGCAGCAGGCGCAAGCCGCCGTTGCGCTCGCCCTCGAGGGACAGCACCACGTCCACGAGATGCTCGAGGGTCTTGGGCCCGGCCAGCGTGCCGTCCTTGGTCACGTGCCCGGCCAGCAGCACGGTCATGCCCTCGCCCTTCGCGAGCTCCATGAGCCGCAGCGCGGACTCGCGCACCTGACCGACGCTCCCGGCCGGGCCGTCCAGCTCGTCAGTCGTGAGGGTCTGGATGGAATTGACGATGAGCAAGCCGGGCCGGAGCGCCCGGGCGTGTTCGGCGATCCGTGACACCTCGCTCTCTGCGAGCACCTGGATCTCCCTGCCGCCGACTCCGTCGAGCACACCGAGCCGCTGCGCGCGGAGGCGAACCTGCCCGGCCGATTCCTCGCCCGTGGCGTACAGCACGGCCGCTTCCGGGGCAACCGATGGCGGCGTTTCGACCGGCGCCGGGCGTGCAGCGAAGCCGGCCGCCGCCTGGAGCAACAGCGTCGACTTGCCGATGCCGGGCTCGCCGCCGAGGAGCACGAGCGAGCCGGGCACCAGCCCGCCGCCGAGGACGCGGTCGAGCTCGCGGATACCGACCGGCGCACGGCGCACGGCGACGTCGTCGATCGCTGCCAGGCGCGCCGGACGGGCACCGAATGCCACGGCGGCCGGGCCCACGCTGCGCCGGCCTCGATCGGGTGCAACGGTCTCGACCAGGCTGTTCCACGCCCCACAACCACGGCACTGGCCTTCCCAGCGCGGCGTCGAGTCGCCACATGACTGGCAGACGAATTCGGTGCGGGCGCGGGCCATCCGGCAAGCCTCGGCTACGGTCGATCGGTCGGCGTCAGCGCGGGTGGCCGCGCACGTTCGCCGAGTGGGCACGCCGGATTCGTTCCGGGTCGCGGACCGCGAGCGTAACCGAGGCGCATTGCGTGCACATCCACGCGTCCACGTCGCTTTCGACGCTCGTCGTCCCGAGCCGATAGCCGAAATGCGGCTGGCCGAGCATCGGCAACGCGAACGAGCCCGAGATCAGCTCACCCCCACACTCCCGGCAACGGCGCGCTGGCGTCTCGTCAGAAGCGCTCGTCTCGAAGGACCTCCCTGGCCACGGACGCGTCGGTGACCAGCGCGCTCACCAGCCCGCCCGTCACGGCCGCCTTGACGGCACGGTGCTTCTGGGTCCCGATCGCGATCCCCACCGTGAGGGGCAGGCGTCGGATGCCATCGAGATCCAGGCCGATCACGCGGCTCATGAAGCTGACCTCGCACGCTCGCCCGTCGCGATCGAACACCCGGCCGCAGATGTCGCCGACCGCGCCGCTTGCCGCCAGCTCCGCGAGCTCAGACGAGGTCAGGTACGTGTCGTTGAACAGCAGCGCCGACGACCCATGCCCGATCGCGCCGATGCCGACGAAGGCGATGTCGGCCGACGCCGTCTTGCGCAGCGTCCCGGCGATGTCCGGCTGCTCCACGAGGGCACGGGCGAGACCGCTCGACTCCACGATCCAGGGCGCGTGCAGGCGCTCGAACGAGGCGCCCAGCGCCCTGGCGGCCTGCGGGACCAGGTCCCCGCTCATGATCTCTGGCGGGGCATTGCTCAGGCCCCCGAACAGCTGCACGACATCCCGCGCGCGAGCCCGGCCGGGCTTGATCTCGTCGACCACCGCGCGGACGCCGGTGCCCCACGCGAGGGCCAGCGTGTGGCGCGCCTCGATTTGCTCCATGAGCAGCTGGGCCCCCTCGCGACCGACCTTGCGCAGGACGTCGGCGGGATCGTCGGTGTCCTCGTTGACGGCGACGACGACGCACCGGTCGAGCCCGAAGCGGGCTGTCATCGCGCTCTCGAGATCCGGCTCGCGACGCACCGTCCGATTGACCGAGATCTCGACGATCCCGAGCTCACGGGCACGGCGCAGGAGGCGCGAGACATACGAGCGCGAGATGCGGTACCGGACCGCGATCGCATCCTGGTTGCTGCCGCGCAGGTAGTAATCCTCGGCGATGCTGGCGAGGACATCGGCGTCGTCGTTCGAGAGCAGGCCGTCGCCCCTCGACAGCCGGGTCACTCGTCGAGGATCCCTGCCAGCGCGCCCATCTCTGTTGCCATCCGCGCGGGCTTCGTGACGAGCCGCGCGGGCATGCTGAATGCGAACGCGAGCGGGCGCAGACGTGCCTCCTCGGCCAGCCGGGCGGGCTTCGAGGCCAAGCGGCCCGGCATCCGCCGCAGATACCGATCGCGCAGCCGCCGGTGGTCGACCTCCCAGCGGTGTCCGCACGTGAGGCATTCGAGCCAATGCAGCTGATGCGCGACGTAATGCACGTCGTGGCGGGTCTCGCGTCGACAGTTCGGGCACTCGAGCTCCACGCCGACCACGGTGATGCCCAGACGCCGATGCTCAAGCATGGGCCGACAGTCCCGCGTCGGACGCCCACCCATCGGCGATCAGCTCCGCGCGCAGCAGGTCGTCGGAGGTAGTGATCTTGATGTTGTCCGGGCGACCGGGAACGATCGTGACGCGACCGCCTGCCTGTTCGACGACCGAGGCGGTGTCCGTCCCGACGAAGCCATCGGCTGCCGCCCGTCGATGCGCCTCGAGCACCGGCGCGGCGCGGAACGCCTGCGGTGTCTGGGCGATCCACAGGTCGTCGCCGCCATCCTCGAGCGACCCATCGTCGCCGGCGATCACGATGCGATCGCCCGCGGGCACGGCCAGGATGGCCGCGCCGGAACGTCGCGCCGCCGCGATGACCGCCTCGATATGGGCAGCGGTCACGAATGGCCGGACCGCATCGTGGATCAGGACGAGCTCGACGTCACCGGCCTCGATGTCACGCTCCAGCGCGAGCAGTCCTCTGTATTCCGACGCGTGCCGCGAATCGCCACCGGTCACGATCCGATCCACCTTGTGGAAGCCGCCCAGTTCGACGAGTTCGTGGCACTCGTCGCGGTCGGCCTCCGCGATCACGAGGACGACCCGGTCGACCTGGGCGGAGCGCTCGAACAGGTCGAGGGTATGGGTCAGGATCGGCTTCCCACCGATCGGCAGGAAGACCTTGTTCAGCGCGGCACTCATACGCCGACCGGCGCCCGCCGCAAGGATGATCGCTGCAACTCGGCCTGTAGCCATTTCCATTCCCAAGAACCTTCGTGCACGCCACGATACACCCGAGCTCGGTCGGGACGACAGGGCCGAACCGGCGATTTCGGTCAGGACACACGGGCCCGATCGCGCTCTGTGGACCCCGCAGGTCGACGCACGTGCCGGATACGACAGCGCTGTGTGCCGTGTCCCGAGGTGGCGCAAGTCGGCCGAACCTCCGGCACTCAGCCGGCGGGCTGGACGACCAGGCTGTGGCGCACGGCGAGCTCGGCGAAGCGCGCGTCCGCGGAGGACGTCACGGGCACGTTGTAATGGCTGCCCGGCACGAGCCGGACGTCGATGCCGGCCGCCCGCACGAGCTCCAGCTCGTGAACGTCCGCGGTGGGCGACGCCTGGGACAGGATTCGCTCGAGCGTCGAGCGGTCGAAACGGCTGGGACTCTGGATCGAGTACAGGCGGTTGCGCGGGACGGTCTCGACGATCGCGTCGCCGAGCACGCGCTTGATGCTGCTGTGAACGGGCAGGACAGTGACCGCGGCGGCCGCGCCGGCGGCCTCCGACAACAGCCCGTCCACGACTGCGGCGGTCACGAGCGGCCGATCGGGCTCGTGGATGAGCACCGTGTCGGCACCCGGCACGAGGGCAAGCGCGGCGCGCAAGGACGCGATCCGGCCTGTAGCCCTGGGCCCCACGGCAACGGCGGCACGGCGAGAATTCGGCGATCGATCGCAGCGCCTCGGACGCATCGATTCCGTCGAGCGCCAGCACGACGCCGTCGAGCGCGGTCGACGCGACGAGGGACTGGAGGGTCCAGTCGAGCACGGGACGACCGGCGATCGTGAGCCGCGCCGCGGGCTCCGCGGGACGAAGCGGGACTATCGCGACCACGCCGCGATCGGGATACACGCCTGGATCTTCCTCCGTTTCGGCCGGTGCGGGACGTTCGCGCCGCGCATGGCGTCGGCATCGTAGCAGGTCGGGCGAAAACGTGTCACCGCGACCTAGCCAGTTATTTGCCACGCCCTCGTCGGCGGTTCGGCAACCCGCCCCGAACGCAAAGCATTCGCCCGGGGCCGCGTCACGACAGGTTAGCCGACCGACGCCATCCAGGCTGGCTCCTCGATGAGGCCACGCAGCGTCGCGAGGAACATCGCTCCGGGCGCACCGTCGACGACACGATGGTCGCATGTGAGGCTGAGCGTGACCAGGGCCTCGACCCCGATGCCGCCCGCGATCGGAACGACGCGAGGAGCGATGCGTCCGATGCCCAGGATCGCGACCTGCGGCGGGTTGACGAGCGGACTGAAGCGATCGATCCCCAGCTCACCCAGGCTGGTGATCGTGAACGTGCCGCCGGTCACCTCCTCAATTCGAACCTGGCCCTCGCGGGCACGCTCCACGAGCGCCGTGACCCGGCGACTGGCCTCCGGCACCGACAGGGCGTGGGCGCCGTGCAGCACGGGCACGATCAGGCCGCTCGGCCGCGCGACCGCGATGCCCAGGTCCACGGAACGGTGCACGGTGAGCTCGCCCGCGTCGAACGTCGCGTTGAGGCTGGGGTGATCCTGGAGCGCCCACGCGACGGCGATCGCGAACAGGGCGGTCATCGCGGGCGGCTCGCGGAAGGCCTCACGGCGCAACGCCGTCAGCGCGCCCGCGCGGACGTCCATCTCGAGCGTGATGTGCGGCGCCTCGTGGGCGCGCGTCATCCGAGCAGCGATTGCGCGTCGGGTCGGATCGAGCTGGCCGCTCGTGTCGGGCCCGACCGCCACGCCCCACGCCTCCGCGGAAGAGCCGGGCCGGGCCGGCACGTCGCCAACCGCACCCGGCGCCTGCCGACTCCCGCCATCGCGTCCGTTCACGCTCGCCTGATCGGCGATCGCACGCTTGATCGCCTCGGCCGAGACGCGGCCCTCGCGGCCCGCCAGGGCCGCCAGGTCGATGCTGTGCTCGCGCGCCAGACGGCGGACCGCAGGTGTTGCGCGCACGCGTCCGGGCGGCGTTGGGGGGCCCGGGGCGTGGCCACGCGTCTCACGTTCGACGGCTGGTGGCGGCGTCCCGCTGCCGGCAGCGACCCGCGCGGCCGGCTGCCTGGTCTCCGAAGGACTGGATCCTCCGGCCCGCGCGCGATCTGCCTCTCCGCGATCGGCGGCGATGATGGCGATGACCGCCGTCACGGGGATCCGATCACCCTCCTGGTAGCGCAGCCCGGTCAGCACGCCCCCGACCGGCGCCTCGACCTCCATGTTCACCTTGTCGGTCTCGACCTCGGCCACCGGGTCGCCCTCGGCGATCTCGTCGCCTTCGCCATGCAGCCAGCGCAGGAGGGTGGCCTCCTCCATGTCCATGTTGAACTTGGGCAGGATGAGCTCCGTCGTCATCTCGATCCGCCGTGGCCGCCCCGAGCGTGTCCGCGGTCGAGCGGTACCGACGCAGCCAGACGACTGCGACTCATGCCGCCCATGGATCGAGCACACGCCGTACGGCGAGCGCGATGTCGTCCTCTTGGGGCACCGTGCAGCGCTCGAGGTTCTTGTTGTACGGGATCGGCACCGGCTGACCGGCCAGCCGCACGATCGGCGCCTCGAGGTACTCGAACGCCGGCCCTTCCGCGATCCGGGCGGCGATCTCGGCACCCACACCACCGGTCTTGACCGCTTCATGGACCACGAGCAGGCGGCCGGTCCTGGCCACGGACGTCTCGATGGTCGGCATGTCGAGCGGGCTCAGCGTCCGGGGATCGATGACCTCGAGCTCGATCCCCTCCTCGGCCGACAGCCGCTCGGCGACCGCGAGCGCCCGCGGGACCATGATCTGCGTGGCCACGACCGTGGCGTCACGGCCGGGTCGGACGACCGCGGCCTGACCGAGCGGTACCAGGTGCTCGCCGTCAGGCACCTCGCCCTTCGTGCGGTACAGCAGCTTGTGCTCCACGAACACGACCGGATTGGGATCCCGGATCGAGGCGAGCAGGAGGCCCTTGGCGTCCGCCGGTGACGAGGGCGCCACGACCTTGAGGCCAGGGATGTGCGTGAACAACGCCTCGAGGCTCTGCGAATGCTGGGCCGCCGCACCCGTGCCCGAGCCGGCCGGCCCACGGACGACGAGCGGGACCGAGACGCTGCCGCCGAACATGTACCGGATCTTCGCGGCCTGGTTGATGAGCTGGTCCATGGCCAGCAGGATGAAGTCGAAGAATTGGAACTCGGCGATCGGGCGCAGACCACCCAGGGCGGCCCCGATTGCCGCACCCGCGATGGCGGCCTCGGAGATCGGCGTGTCGCGAATCCGCTCGGCGCCGAACTCGGCCAGGAGCCCGTCCGTGACCCCGAACGCGCCGCCGTACACGCCGATGTCCTCACCGAGCACGAACACACGCTCGTCGCGCGTCATCTCCTCGCGAAGCGTCGACCGGATCGCCTGCGCGAACGTCATCTCGGTCATTCCGCGTACACTCCCTCGAGCAGGTCGTCGCAGGAAGGCTCGGGTTCGGCCTCGGCCCATGTCACGGCCGCCTCGATCTCGTCGCGGGCACGCCGCTCGACCTGAGCCGCGCCGTCCGCGTCGAGGATCTCCATCGAGCGCAACGCGCCGGCGAAGCGCACGATCGGATCGCGGTGCTCGCGCCAGTCGGCGATCTCGTCGCGGGTCCGGTACAGGTTCCGGTCGCTCTTCGAATGGCCGCGGTAGCGGTACGTCACGACTTCCAGAAGCCACGGCCCGGAGCCGGCACGGATCGCGTCGGCGGCCTCGCGGACGGCGCTCATGACGGCGCCCACGTCGTTGCCGTCGACACGCCGCCCGGGCATGCCGTACGCGGCCGCCCGCTCGGCGACCGTCACCTTCATGGCCCGCTCGGCGGGCATCGACATCGCGTACTGATTGTTCTCGCACAGGAACAGCACGGGCAGGTCCCACACGGATGCGAGGTTGAGCGCCTCGTGGAACCCACCCTGGTTCGCCGCGCCATCGCCGAAGATCGACAGCACGAGGTTCGAGCCGTGCTGGAGCTGGACCGCGAGGCCGAGTCCCGACGCGATCGGGATGCCGCCACCGACGATCCCGTTGGCGCCCAGATTGGCGCGGCTCACGTCGGCGATGTGCATCGAGCCGCCGCGGCCCCGGCCGTATCCCGACTGGCGGCCGAGCAGCTCCGCCATCATCCGGTCGGAGCGCGCGCCCTTGGCCATGGCGTGGCCGTGTCCGCGGTGGTGACTCAGGAGGTAATCGTCCTCACGCAGGGCCAGGGACCAGCCCGCCGGCACCGCCTCCTGCCCGATCGAGAGGTGCATGGTCCCGTGCACGCGGCCCAGTCCATACAGCTCCTCGACCTTCTCCTCGAAGGCACGAATCCGCCACATGAGCTCGAGGGTCGCGATGAGACGCTCGGGCGGAACGCCGGTCAGGGTCGCGACCGGATCCCCGGTCGGGATCGGAGACGGGACCTGGGCGGCGTTCTCCTCGGCCGCGTCGGGCGGCCGTGCGCCGGCGGGGTTGGCGCTGGCAGCCTCGGTTGCGGCGACGGAGCGCGACGTGGTACCGGTCATGGGGCCTCGCGAACAAGATCAGGCCGCAGGCTCGGTGTGTCGGCCGTCGCAGGGGCGAGGTTCCTGGCGACGGCTCGACACACCGACCACGGACATGCAGTCAGCACGGTTGGCGGATCAAACTGCGACGCGATCCTGCTCCTCCTGGATCATGCGCAGTCGATACAGGAGGGTGGTGTCGTTGAGCTCCACCTTCGATCGGTAGATCGGCTGACCCATCGCGACGTCGGTCGTGACGGTCGCTCCCTCGGCCAGCCCGACGGGAAGCAGGTCCTCGGCCTCGGCAACGTCTGCCCGCTCGGCCAGGCCGTAGTACATGTAGCCGCCCATCTTGTCGAGCTTCTCGCCGGCACGCAGGTCGCGCTTGGCGATCGTGATCGCCTCGGCGACGGGCGTCGGCCCTGGCGCGATCGTCGCCTCGTGGTAGACGGATGCCGTCGCCACGGTGATGGCGGTCTCGAGGCTGGTCAGGTGATATGGGCGGAAGAGGACCCAGTACGGACCGCTGCCCATGCTCAGGTAGCGCATCTCGTCGGCCACGATCGGGCTGCTGGTCTCCACGACACAGAACACGCCCGGCGCGACGCCGATCGCGTAATCGACGACGCCCTTGCGCGACAGGATGCCGCCGTCCTCGCGCGGACACAGGAGCTTTGGCAGATCCGCGACCGTGGCGTGCGGCCCGTGCATGCCCCGCACGTCGGGCACGAGCCCGGTGGCGTTGGCCAGGCAGCTCATCTCGACGGCGGTCTTCGTGCCGTCGACGAAGCCCGCGAGCATCCACGGATTGGCGCCGATCGTCTTCGCCCGCTCGGCCTGTGAAATCGGGCGTGGCGGCACGGTCGAGCGGGTTGTTCTTGCCTTTGCCGGCCGACACGACGCCGAAGCCGAGCGTGCGGGCGAACTCGACCAGTTCCTTGGCCGGAGCGTATTCGTCGCCGGCCGAGGTCGAGTAGATGACGCCGGCCTGGTCGGCCATCCGCTTCAGGGCACGGCCGACGGTCACGTCGGCCTCCACGTTGAGCATCACGACGTGCTGGCCGCCTCGAATCGCGGCATCGGCCACGACCGCGCCGACCTCAGGGACACCCGTGGCGTCCACGATGGCCTCGTTGCCGGGCAGGTTCGCGAGGAGCTCGGCGGATCGGGTCACGATCCGGCAACCCGCCTCGCGCGCGCGCTCCGCAGCCGGCAGGTCGTCCACGGCAACGACGTCGTCGTCCGGCAAGCCCGCGGCGCGGTATGCGGCCCGCGCCCGATCGAGATCGATGTCCGCCACGCCGGTCACGTCGAACCATGCCAGTGGCGCCATCTGGGACACCAAACCGGTGCCCATCTGGCCGGCACCCACGACGCCCAGTGTCACGGGTCTGCCCTGCTCGGCTCGCTCGAGAAGCTTCTGATAGAGGGACATGGTTACTCCGTCTCTGTGGGAGGTCCCAGGATTTCGATCTCATCGCCGATGCTCAGCCGGGGCAGGGGCTTGGCCTCGACACACACGTCGCCCAGTAGCTCGGGCTCACGCAGGCCGTTTGCCTTGACGACCAGATGCCCGAGGTTGGCCAGGTTCTCGTTGGCGACGTCCCCGACCGCCAGGACGTCGAATGTGTCGGTGCCCAACCGGAGGCTGTCCCCGGGGGCAACGGTCGCCAGATTGACGCTCGAATTCATGCAGGATCGAGAACTCCGCCAACTCCTCCGGTGCGCCTACCTGGAAGAAGACGAGCAGCCGGGCGGCCCGGAACTCCTCGACGAGGTCGCCGATGGCGACCACGCGAGACCGGAGCTTGAGTTGGCGGGTTCCGATCACAGCTCTTTGATGTTCTCTTCCTTGACGCCGGACACGAACACTTCCTCATGGATGAAGGCCATGAGGGGGCCGGCCGGCATGGTCGGATGGACGTCGATCGTCGGCACCTTCTTCATCGGATAGACACCGACGCGCGCGGTGCCGCCGCAGTCGATCACGACGCATGCCATCTGCGAGAACTCGACCTTGGACTTGAAGCCGTCGAACGCGATCCCACCGGTGAGATCGGCGATCCGTTGGGCGACGGGATGGATCCCGCCACCGGTGATCGAGACGACGTACTCCCGGCCGGGTTTGGGCTCGATGGTCAGCGGCCCACCCCAGCCGCGACCACCCTTCTCGACGCGAACGGCGCGATACGTCTTGGTCTCAGTCATGCGGCACCTCGCTTGCACGCAATGGACGCTCGGAGTGAGTTGCTCCGTGGTTGGCTAGGAGTACAGGCCGAAGCTGGCCACGTACGCGATCACGACGGCCAACGGGCCGGTGATCTGGCGGGAGAAGAGGACGGCCGGAACGCCGACCTCGACGGTCTCGGGCTCGGCCTCGCCGAGAGCAAGACCGACCGGGATGAAGTCGCAGCCGACCTGCGAGTTGATCGCGAACAGCGCCGGCAGGGCCAGCGACGGCGCGATGGTGCCCTGGGCGATCAGGGTGCTGCCGAGCAGTGTGCCGATGACCTGGGCCATGACGGCGCCCGGACCGAGCAGCGGCGACAGGATCGGGATGCCGCCCAGCGCACCGAGCACGACGAGGCCCGGCAGCGAGGACGCGAGACCCGACACGTTCTCGGCGATCCAATTGCCAACGCCTGTGTACGTGATGAGGCCGATCACGAAGCTGATGAAGCACATGAACGGCAGGATGTTCCTGATGACCTGGTCGACCGACTGGCGACCGGCCTGGTACAGCGTGCCGACGACGACGCCGGCGCCCTTGCCGATGCTGACGAGGGCTGAGGTCAAACCTTCCATGGTTGGTGCCTCCGTCCTATGCCTGCGCCGGCTCGACGACCACGTCGGGCGCGGCCGCCTTCTTGGACGCTTCGCGGGCCATGAGCCACGCGGTGATCCACTCCGTGGTCACGCCCCGGATGAAGATCACGACCAGGCCGACGAGCAGGTAGCGCACGGCGAGGGGTGTGAGATCCAGACCCAGCGCAGTGATGCCGTTGGCGATCCCGAGCCAGACGAAGATCTCGCCGGGGTTGATGTGCGGGAACAGACCAAGCGGCGGGTGGACGAAGGACACCGCGGAGTCGTAGAAGGCCGGCTTGTACTTCTCCGGGAACCAGCGGCCCTGGGTGTAGGCCATGGGGTTGGTGAGGAAGAACACGGCCAGCACCGGCGCCACGATGTAGCGCAGCGGCGTGTAGACGAAGCCGTCCCGGGCGGATACCGCGATGACGCGATCGATCCGCTCCTCGCCGACGAGCGCGGTGAACGCGTACACGGCGGTCATCAGGACCAGCAGTGTCGGCACGATGCCGCTCACGAGGCCCGTCAGCGTGGCCCCGCCAGCATTGAAGATCCCGATGAAGTCCTTGGCGACGGTGACGAGAAAATCCATCCTTGCTCTCTCCGGTTTCGGGTGACCCAACGACCGGTGACGCGGGGTTGTCAGGCGCGTTGGACGATCGGCGCACCTCCTTCCGCTCCCCGCTTGGCAGCCATGTCGTCGCCCAGCGTCGACACGACCTGGCACAAGGCCTGCTGCAACGCGGGGCTGAGGTCGGCGACCACGGGGGTGCCGCACAGCCGCTCGATCGGCAGGCCCGGCAAATTCGGGATCGGCTTGGGAGCGGACAGGGAGCTCCAGCCCGTGAGGACCTCGGCGGCGGCGACGCGGCCGTCGGGCCGGATGGCGACGACGGCGTACGTTCGCGACCGGAACCGGCCCTGCCCCAGCCCGACGGCCACGGTGCCCACCCGGCGCATGTCGGCGATCCGCCGAGAGAACGCGATCGCCTGGCGGTAGGACATGACGATCTGGAGCACCCAGGCCACGATGACGATGCCGATGATGACAAACGGTTGGGGCACTGGCTTCACCTCCGCTGGGGACGGGTGATTCACAAATGTGCCGACTTGTGCCGTTGTTGTCTGGGGCTAATGGTTGGGGAGTATGACGCCTTCGGCCGGGATGTCAAGCGGTTTTGCGATGGATCCGCAACGCTTGCAGGCGCCGAGCGGAGGGGACCTGATGGTTGGCCTGGTTTCCGGTCCTGGCGCCGGATTCCGGGTGCATCACTGGCAGCGAGACCCGCAGACATCAGAACGCCCCGGCGGCAAGCCGGGGCGTTCAGCGCGTGGTCGGACGGATGTCAGGTCGCCGCTTCGACGGGCGTCTTGTCCTCGAGGGCGTGGATCGTGAGGCCCGCGTCAGGCTCGCGGTCCACGACGATCGTCGTGCCGGGCTCGTACTTGCCCAGGAGGAGCTGCTCGGCCAGCACGTCCTCGACCATGTTCTGGATCACCCGCCGCAGGGGCCGGGCACCGTAGGCCGGGTCGTAGCCGAGCTTGATGATGTGGTCCTTCGCCTCCTGCGAGACCTCGAGCGCCATCTGCTGCGCGCCGAGCTGGTTGCGCACGCGCGCGAGCATGAGGTCGACGATCTCCCGGATCTCCTCGACGGTCAGCGACCGGAAAACCACGGTCGCGTCGATCCGGTTGAGGAACTCCGGCCGGAAATTCTGCTTGAGCTCGGCCTGGACCTTCTCCTTCATCAGCTCGTGCGACGACTCGGCACGGGCCTCGGCCGTGTCACCGGCGAGACGGAAGCCCAGCGCGCTGTTGGTCTGGAGCTGCCTCGCGCCGAGGTTGCTGGTCATGATGATGATGGAGTTCCGGAAGTCGACCCGACGGCCCTTGGCGTCCGACAGGTGGCCGTCCTCGAGGATTTGGAGCAGGATGTTGAACACCTCGGGATGCGCCTTCTCGACCTCGTCGAGCAGGACGACGGCGTAGCTCTTCCGGCGCACGGCCTCGGTCAGCTGGCCGCCCTCATCGAATCCGACATAGCCGGGCGGTGCACCGACCAGGCGGCTCACGTTGTGGCGCTCCATGAACTCGCTCATGTCGATCTTGATGAGCAAATCCTCGGAGCCGAACATGAACTCGGCGAGCGCCTTGGCGAGCTCCGTCTTGCCGACGCCGGTTGGCCCCAGGAAGATGAACGAGCCGATCGGTCGCTTGGGATCCTTGAGCCCGGCGCGCGCTCGACGCACGGCCTTGGCGATCGTCTCGATCGCCTCCTGCTGGCCGATGACGCGCTTGTGCAGCTCGTCCTCCATGTGCAGCAGGCGCTCGGATTCCTCCTCGGCGATGCGTGTGACCGGGATGCCCGTCCACATCGCCACGACCCGCGCGATCTCCTCCTCGTCGACCTGCGGCTGATCCGCGCTGACCTGGCTCTGCCATTCGTTGCGCAGGGTCTCGACCTTCTCGCGGCCCTCCGACTCCTGCTCGCGCAGGGTGGCCGCCTTCTCGTACTCCTGCGCGTTGATCGCGGCGTCCTTTTCCTTGGTGATGCGGTCGAGCTCCTTCTGCGCGGCGCGCAGGTCGGGCGGCGCGGACGAGTGGCGGAGACGCACACGGGACGCGGCCTCATCGATCAGGTCGATGGCCTTGTCGGGCAGGTGGCGATCGGTGATGTAGCGGATCGACAGATCGGCGGCGGCCTTTACCGCCTCGTCCGTGATCACGACCTTGTGGTGCTGCTCGTAGCGCTCGCGGATGCCCATGAGGATCTCGATGGTCTGCTCGAGCGTGGGCTCCTCGACCATGACCGGCTGGAAGCGCCGCTCGAGGGCGGCGTCGCGCTCGATGTACTTGCGGTACTCGTCGAGCGTCGTCGCCCCGATGCACTGCAGCTCGCCGCGCGACAGGGGCGGCTTGAGGATGTTGGCCGCGTCGATCGCGCCCTCGGCCGCGCCCGCACCCACCAGGGTGTGCAGCTCGTCGATGAACAACACCGCGTCGTTCGTGTTGCGCAGCTCCTCGATGATCTTCTTGAGTCGCTCTTCGAATTCGCCGCGGTACTTGGTGCCCGCGACGAGCGAGCCGATGTCGAGGGTCAGGACGCGCTTGTTGAGCAGGATCTCCGGCACGTCGCCGGCCACGATCCGATGCGCCAGCCCCTCCGCGATCGCGGTCTTGCCGACGCCCGGCTCACCGATCAGCGCGGGGTTGTTCTTCGTCTTGCGGCCGAGGATCTGGATGACGCGCTCGATCTCCTGCTCGCGGCCGATGACCGGATCGAGCTTGCCCGCCCGGGCGGCCTCGGTCAGGTTGATCCCGAGCTGGTCGACGGTCGGAGTCTTGCTGGCGCGCTTGGTCTCCTGTGCCGGTCCGGCCGACGATGACTGCGACAGGACGCGGATGACCTCGTGCCGGACCTTGTCGAGGTTGACGCCCAGCGACTCGAGCACGCCGGCAGCGATGCCCTCACCCTCGCGCACGAGGCCGAGCAGGAGATGCTCGGTGCCGATGTAGTTGTGCCCGAGGCGACGTGCCTCGTCGATCGCGAGCTCGATCACGCGTTTGGCACGCGGGGTGAGCCCGACCTCCCCCACGACGGGCCGATCACCGCGGCCGATGATGAACTCGACCGCCGTGCGCACCTTCGCGAGCTCGACGTTCATGTTCTCGAGCACGCGGGCGGCAACGCCCTCCCCTTCCCGGACGAGGCCCAGCAGGAGATGTTCGGTCCCGATGTAGTTGTGGTTGAAGCGCTGCGCCTCGTCCTGGGCAAGCGTCAGGACCTTCCGCGCGCGATCGGTGAATTTGTCGAATTCGGTCGGTCATCGAGCCGAACGCCTGTTCCCTTTCGAACGGCGGGGTCCGCCGTTTGAGCCATGCTAGCACGACCACCCTCCTCGGCAACTCAACCGATCGGACCCCCCGATCGTGGTCACCGACCGGGTCGCAGGTCCCGGGCGGAGGGCTGGCGACGCTGCCCGGCGCGAACCGGGCAGGACGTCTCTTCGATTGATTCGTCGCGGCTGGGCGAGCGGATCGCGGAAAACGAAAACGACCCGCCGGCATCACCGACGGGTCGTCCGTGCCGCCTCGGCTACGCCGTCGACTCGTCGGTTGGTGTCGTGTCGGTTTCGGCCCGCCGGCTCGTTCTCGGCCGCGGCCGCGGGCTCGGCCGCCGGTTCGGGCTCGGCCGCCGGTTCGGGCTCTGCCGCGACCTCGGGCTCTGCCGCCGGCTCGGGCTCTGCCGCGACCGCGGGCTCGGCCGCCGCCTCGGTCTCCGCCGGCGCCTGTGCGCCGCCTGGGGTCTCATCCGCGGTCCCGATCTCGGCCGCGGCCTCGGCCTGCGCCGTCGTCTCCGGCTCGCCCTCGGGCGCGTCGGCCGCGACTTCCGGTGCCGGTGCCTCGACCGAGCCCGTCTCGGCCACTGCCGTCGGCGCCGGCTCGGCCTCGGGCGCGACGCTCGGCGTCCGGGTCTCGACGTCACTCGCCTCGACCTCGACGTCAGGTGCCTCGGTCGCCGCCAGCTGCTGGCGGACCTGGGCGAACGCCGCCGCCAGGGTGTTGTCGATCCCGCCCTCGGGCTCCTGGACGGCGTCGGCCATCGAGTAGCTTCGTTCGCGCTCGCGGCCACCCCGCTCTCGCCGCTCTCGCGGCTCGGCCGGCCGGGCCGGCGGCTCCTCGGCCTGCTTGAGGCTGAGACCCAGGCGATGGCGCTCGGAATCCAGGCTGATGATCTTGAGCTTGAGGGTCTGGCCCTCGTGGACCACGTCGCCCGGATGGGCAACCCGCTGGTGACTCAGCTCGCTGATGTGGATGAGGCCCTCGAGGCCCTCGCGCACGCGCACGAACGCCCCGAAGTTCACGAGCTTGGTGACCGTGCCGTCGATGATGTCCCCGACCTTGAAGTCGGCGACGGTCGAATGCCACGGATCGGGCTGGAGCCGACGGATCGAGAGGCTGATCCGGCCGCGCTCGTGGTTGATGTCGATGACCTCGGCCTCGACCTCGTCGCCGACCTTGTAGCCGGCCTCCGGGTTGTTGACCTTGTTCCAGCTGAGCTCGCTCTTGTGGACGAGGCCGTCGATGCCGCCCAGATCGATGAAGACGCCGAACGGCGCGATCGAGCGCACCGAGCCCTTGACCTTCTGGCCGACCTGGAGGCTGCTGAACAGCTCGTCGCGCTTCTCGCGACGCTCCTCGTAGAGCGCGACCTTCTCCGACAGGATCAGGCGGTTGGCCTTGCGGTTGACCTCGAGGATCTTCAGGCGCAGGCGTCGACCGACGTACGGCTGGAGCTTCTCGGCGATCTCCTGCGCCGCATCGCGCGGCTGATCGTTCTGCGGTCGACGCGGGAAGTCCACGATCTGGCTGATCGGAACGAAGCCGCGGATGCCGCAGTCGACGATGAGACCGCCCTTGTTGTGGTCGATGACCGGGGCGTCGATGATGACGCCCGCCTCGAACTGCTCCTGCATCGAGCGCCACTTGCGCTCGAGACCGGCACGCCGAAGTGACAGGACGGCGTGGCCCTCGGGCGACTCGGGCTGCAGGACGTACACCAGGACCGTGTCGCCGAGGGCGAGCGGGGTCTGTGTCTCCTGGTTGCGACCGTAGAGCTCGCGGTTGCTGACGACACCTTCGCTCTTGGCGCCGATGTCGACGAGGATCTCGTCCTTGTCGATCCGGACGACGTTGCCCTCGACCACGTCACCGTGCTTGAAGCTCCGGATCTCCGTGTCCTGCTCGGCGAGCAGCTCCTCCATCGTCTGGGGCTCGGGGCCCGTGGGACGGGGACGCGGAGCCGGGGACGCGGACGGTGCCGGCTCGGTCGCGGCTGTGCGGACCTCGTCGGGTGCGGCAGTTGCCTGTTCGGCAGGGGCCGCCGCCTCGGTGGCAGGCGCCTCCGCCTCTGCGGTGTCGGGGCTCGGGCCGACCGACGACGCGTCCGGCGCCGCATGCGTCGCCATCTCGCCCTGCGAGGCGACGGCCTCGTCGACCTCGTGAACGCCGCGTTCCGGTGCGCTCCGCGCGGCAGGCTCCGCCGGTGCCTCGGCCACGCCGGAGCCAGCGTCGGCCGGGGCCGTCGCGGGCTCGTCGGCGGCGGTCGCCGACGCGTCGTCGGCTGTCGCCGGCTCGATCGTGCCGGCAGCCTGGCTCGTCACCGCGGCAGGCTCGGGCGCAGCAGGCGGCTCGGGCGCATCGGAGGGCTCGCTCGCAGCGGAGGGCACCTCGCCATGCGCGGTCAACTCCGCCGTGCCGTTGGCGGACGCCCCACTATCCGGCGCGGCATCGCTGCCCCGGTCGGAGTCGTTGGCTGCTGCCGAGTCGACGGCGGGCTCGTCTGCGACGGCGACCGCCGCGACGCGCTCCTCGGACGCCTGGTTCGCTCCGGAGACACTCGCCTCCGGGTCCGGCGCGGGCCCGCCCTGGTGTTGTTCGGTCAAGGGTCGATTCTCCTGGATGGTGGTCTCCTCGCGAAAACAAGAAACCGGCCGAGCGCACTCAAGCCGGTCGACCGAACGATCACAGGTCCGTGGGTTGCTGGGCCGCGGCCCCCCTCCTTCGGAAGTGGTGGCGTGAGGGTGCTCTTCAGATGTCCTGCCGCGAGGGCCGGGAGAGTCTAGCATGCCACTCCGCGTGCGACAATCGGTCGACGTGCCCGAGCTGCCCGATCTCACGATCGTCGCCGAAGCGCTGCACGCCGCCCTTGCCGGGCGGCGCGTCGCGACCGTCGACGCACCCGGGTCCGCTCGCCCTTCGCGGTACGCCGGCCGAACTGACGGCGCTGGTCGACCAGCGCCTCGAGCGCGTGTACCGCCTCGGCAAGTTCCTGTTCCTCGAGCTCGATCGCGACAAGGTCGTCGTGAACCCGATGCTGACCGGGCGGTTCCAGCTTGCGCCGTCGTCGGATGTCAAGCGGCCCCAGAAGACGGCATTCGTGCTCGGCTTCGGAGCCCGATCGGGACGAGGGCCCCGCAACGCGGCCACATGGACACGCGGCGCAGCCTGGTTGCCGGGACCGCACACCATGCCTGAGATGCGCTATCGCGACCCGACGCAGATGGGCAAGGTGTACGTGCTGCCCGCCGCCATCGAGCGGCCGGTGCCCGGTCTGGGCGCGGGCGAGATGGGGCCCGAGGTGGACGATCCGGCGCTGACCCTCGAGGCCTGGCGAAAGCGGATTCGACGGCACCCGGGCGAGCTCAAGAACCTGCTCAAGAATCAGGCCTTCGTGGCCGGTCTCGGCAACGCGTACAGCGACGAGGTCCTGTGGGCTGCGCGTCTGCTGCCGCTGCGCAAGCGATCGAGCCTTGCACCGGACGAGATCGACGAGCTCTACCGGGCACTGGGGACGACCGTCGCGAACGCCGTGTCGGTCCTTCGCGCGCGCGTGCCACCAACATTCGAGACCCAGGTTCGTGACTTCCTGAACGTGCACAACAAGGGCGGGCAGCCGTGTCCGCGCTGCGGGACGAAGATCACGCAGGTCTCACCGGGCGGGTTCGTGACGTCGTACTGTCGAGGCTGCCAGGCCTGATGGTCGTTCCGAGCGCGTGGGCCGGGACCGCGGCCGCACCGCGAGAGGGATCGGTCAGGA
>CAWBQM010000004.1:0-358306 GCA_963790955.1 uncultured Chloroflexia bacterium | reverse complement strand
CCCACCCCCACGGGCAGATCTGGACCGGCTCCCGCTGCCCAGCCTTGTGGCCCGCGAAGACACTCGCAGCGGCGGTACCTGGAGCGGACCGGCCGTAGCATGCTCCTCGCCTATGCCGATCAGGACATGGGCGGGCCGCGCGACGTCGAGGATGATCCGACCGGCCGTGGTCGTGCCCTTCTGGGCGACGTGGCCGTTCGAGACGCTGGTCCTGCCTCGGCGCCCGGCGCGCGCCTACGGATTCATCCGGGACAGCGCGACGCGCCGGCCCGGGTGTCGATCAGGCTCCTCGGCCGATAGAGACCTGTTTCCGCCCGCCGTTCCATATTCCATGGGCTGGCACCAGGCGCCGTTTCCGGCGGCGTCCCGGGTGGCGATTGTCAGGACCTGCCGGTGGAGTCCGCGGCGGCCCGTGGCAGCTTCACCGGCACTTCTTCGCCCCTCCGGCGCTCCACGGTCCGCAGCTCATGGTCGGCTACGAGTTGCTGGCCGAGTCGCGCGCCACCTCAGCCCCGAGGACGCGGCGGGCCGACTGCGCGCTGGAGGCCCGGACGCCGATCGGGAGCGTGCACGTCCGACCGCCGAACACTCACGGGCCCGGAAACCCGCTAGGCCATGGCCAGATACGCAGCGTCGAGGCATATCTCGCCGCTGTCCCGCCCGAGCGCCGCGGCCGGATCGAAGCGCTGCGCGAGCTCGTCCGCTCGCTTGCGCCGCAGCCCAGGGAACAGATCATGTACGACATGCCGGCGTACAAGCTCGGCGGGCATTTCCTGGTGTCGTTCGAGCTGGTTTCGCGCCCACGACAGCCTCTTCCGGCGAGCGGGGCCGTGCTCGTGGCGGTCCCCGAGGCTCGGTCCTATGCAAAGGGCCGGGGGACCTTCCGGCTGCCCTCGCCCACCCGCTGCCGCTCGACCTCCTTCGACGGATCGTCGCCGCGAGGCTGCAGGAGGTGGCCTCGGCCCATCACGACCGGCCGGACCGCTAGCATTCGAGGCCTGACAGACTGCTGACGACATGACGGGCACGTGAGCGAGCGGAGGGCGCATGCGACTCTGGGGCGGCCGGTTCGAGGGCGAAGACCTATCCGGCGCGTCATCGACTTCACGCGCTCCGTGGACGTCGACCAGGAGCTGCACTCGACGATGTCGAGGGCTCGATCGCCGACGTCCATGGCCTCGAAGGGCGGGGCTGCTCGACCCGGACGCCGCTGCCCGGCTCGTGGCCGGGCTGGAGGACACTTCGCCGGGATGTCCAGGCGGGCAGGCTGCCGTGGGACCCCGACCCTCGAGGATGTGCACCTCAACCTCGAAGCCGATCTCGGCCGGCGCGTCTGCCGGTCGCCGGCCGCTCCACACCGGCGCTCGCCACGATCAGGTCGTGACGGACCTTCGGCTGTGGACGCGCTGGGCGATCGATCGGCTCGACGTCGCCGTCGTCGAGACGGAGCGCGCGCTGGTCGGGCTCGCGCGCCGCGACGGCATGGCCTGTCCTGCCCGGCCGACCGCATCCAGCCCGCGCAGCCCGTGCTGCTTGCCGATCACCTGCTGGCGTACGTGGACATGCTGACGCGATCGCGGCCGGTTCGCCGGACGCACGGCGGCGTCGTCACCGGTCGCCCCTTGGCAGTGGCGCGCTCGCGGGCGCAGGCTATCCCCTTGACCGGGCGGCGACGGCCGCCCAGCTCGGCTTCGACGGCCCGACCAGGAACCCCTCGACGCGGTGTCGGATCGCGAACTCGTGGTCGAGACCCTCGCCGCGTCGGCCTTGTCGCGTGGTCCGACCTCAGCCGCCTGGCCGAGGAGCTCACGTGGTGGTCGAACCCGCGTTTCGGGTACGTACACGTCTCGGATGCCTTCGCGACCGGCAGCTCGATGATGCCCAACAAGAAGAACCCCGATCCGGCCGAGCTCGTCCGTGGCCGGACTCCGGCCGTCAGCGCCGCCCTCGGTGCACTGCTCGGGCTGCTCAAAGGGCTGCCGCTCGCCTACCAACGCGACCTGCAGGAGGACAAGCGGCCCCTGTTCGAGTCCGTGGCAACGCTCGACGCGTCGCTCCGGGTCATGGCCGGGCTCCTGGACACGCTCGTGGTCGACACGGACGCCATGCGCGCCGCGACCGAGGATGGCGCCACGACCGCCACGGCCGTGGCCGACGCGCTCGTCCGACGCGGAGTGCCGTTCCGGACGGCCCATCACGTCGTCGGGGGCTTCGTCGCGCGGGCCGAGGCCGATGGGCTGGCTCTGGGCGAGCTGGCTGACGAAACGATCGCCGACGGTCTGCGGGCCAGTGACGACGCGACCGCGCGATCCCTCGCTGCCGACCCGGAAGCGCCCGGGGCCCTCCGCATGGCGGCCGCGATCGAGGCCGCCCTCGCCGCCTGCGACGTGGTCGGCGGGACCGCGCCCGACCGTGTTCGCGCCGCGCTGGCCGAGGCCGAGGCGAGGCTTTCGACTGCTTGAACCGCTCCTGGCTGGGGCCTGCCGCAGCTCGACGAGGAGTCTCGCACGCTCTGACCCGCCGGAAACGGTGTCCCGCCTTGCGCGAAGGTGTACGGTCCGGCTGACGACGTCCCCCGAGCGGCGCCGCAGACAGGTCAACATCCGGCGATCTGACGCGTTGGGTCGCCCTGGGGGGTGCTCCAATGAGCGAGTCCGGCTCGACCTCCGACGCGGAGCGCCTCCATTCGGTCCTGGAAGCATCGCCCAACGTGGTGATCGCGATCGACCGCTCGGGCCGCGTGACATACGCGAACGCCGCCCTCCGATCGACCTTCGGGTTCGAGCCAGCGGAGCTTGTCGGCCAGTCGGTCGAGGTCCTGCTGCCGGCCCGCGTCGCGGAACCCCATGTGGGCCATCGAGCTGCCTTCTTCGCCCATCCGTCCGCGCGGCCGATGGGCATCGGACTCGACCTCGCCGGCCGCCGTGCCGACGGGACCGAGTTTCCCGTTGAGATCAGCCTGTCGCCTGTCGAGACGCCCGACGGCCTGGCCGCGTATGCAACGATCGTGGACATCACGGCCCGCAAGGCCCTCGAGGGTCAGCTGCTCCAGGCGCAGAAGATGGAGAGCATCGGGCGCCTGGCGGGTGGCATCGCGCACGACTTCAACAACATGCTCTCGGCCATACGGGGCTATGCCGATCTGACCTTGCTCGACCTCGCCGAGACCGATCCGATCGAGGTCGACCTCGAGGAGCTGCGCCACAGCGTCCAGGCCATCCGCGGCGCCGCAGACCGGGCGGCGATGCTCACTGCCCAGCTCCTCGCATTCAGTCGCCAGCAGGTCCTCAGCGTTCGGGTGCTCGACCTGCGCGCCGTGGTCAGCGGTGTCGAACCCATGCTCCGACGACTCGTCGACGAGAACATCCGCGTGGTGCTCGCGCTCGATCCCGCCACGGGCCGGATCCGCGCCGACCCGAGCCAGATCGACCAGATCATCGTCAATCTCGTGGTGAACGCCCGCGACGCGATGCCGGCCGGCGGGACGATCACGATCGCGACGAGCAGCGTCCTCCTCACGGAGCCGTACGCGCTCGAGCATTTCGACGTGTCGCCCGGCCCGTACGCCGTCCTCGCGGTCAGCGACACCGGCGTGGGCATGGACACGGAGACACGGCAGCACGTGTTCGAGCCGTTCTTCACGACCAAGGAACATGGCAAGGGCACCGGCCTCGGGCTGGCGACGATCTACGGCATCGTTCGCCAGAGTGGGGGACACATCTGGCTGTATTCGGAGCCAGATCGGGGCACGACGTTCAAGATCTACTTTCCGCGCGTCGACGCGCCCGCCGACGTCCAGCTCCCTGCCGACGCCAGAGGTACGCCGCGCGGCACCGGCACGATCCTGCTCGTCGAGGACGAGGACGGCGTGCGCGAGTACATGATCCGCGTCCTCGAGCGTGCGGGCTACACGGTCCTTCCGGCGCGCCACGCCGGCGAGGCCGTCGATATCGCCGCCAAGCATCGCGGACGGATTGCGGCGCTCGTCAGCGACGTCGTCATGCCTGGCCGATCGGGACCCGAGCTCGCGACGGAGCTCGCCGCCAACGACCCGTCCATGGGCATCGTGCTGTTGTCCGGCTACACGGCGGAGACGCTCGACCTGTCCGTGCTCCTCGAGGCCGGCGCGGAATTCGTGGGCAAGCCGTTCACGCCAGACGAGCTCGTTCGGGCGGTCGTTCACGCCACGTCGCGCGTGCGCGACGTTGGCTCGGGGGCCGTGAACGGCAACGGCGCGGATGTCGAGGCGCACCGACGTGACGTTCGTCGCCGGGCCGGGGTCGGCCCGCAGGGACGATCCGCGCACGATCGCTGACGGTCGCCGTGTCCCGCGGCGGCTGCCGGCTGGGCTAGGATCGTCGCATTCCACTCGGGAGTCGATCAATGCTCAGACGCGACACGATCCGGCGCGCGCCAAAGGCCCTGCTCCATGATCACCTCGACGGCGGCCTGCGACCGTCGACGATCGTCGACCTCGCCCGCGAGCATGGCTATCACGGCCTGCCCACGACCGACGTGGCCGACCTCGAGCGCTGGTTCCGGCGCGGCGCGGATCGCAAGTCGCTCGAGCTCTACCTGGAGACGTTCGCGCACACCGTCGGCGTGCTCCAGGATCGGGACGCCATCATCCGGGTCGCGGCGGAGTGCGCCGAGGACCTGGCGGCCGACGGCGTCGTGTACGCCGAGGTCCGATACGCGCCCGAGCTGTCGGTCGAGCGCGGGCTGAGCCTCGACGATGTCGTCGAGGCGATGCTCGAAGGATTCCGGATCGGGTCCGATCGGGCAGCGGCGGCCGGCATGCCGATCGTCATGCGCGCGATCGTGACCGCCATGCGCCAGGCCGCCCGGTCGGTGGAGGTCGCGGCGTGCGCGGTGCGCTGGCGGGACGCGGGCGTGGTCGGCTTCGATATCGCCGGACCCGAGGAGGGCTACCGGCCGACGCGCCACCTCGACGCGTTCGACCTCGTGCGCCACGAGAACTTCCACATCACGATCCACGCCGGCGAGTCGTTCGGGCTGCCCTCGATCTGGGAGGCGCTCCAGTTCTGCGGGGCCGAGCGTCTGGGCCACGGGGTCCGGATCGTGGACGACATCAGCGTGCGTCCGGACGGCTCCATCGCGCTCGGCCGGCTGGCCGCATTCGTTCGGGACCGGCGCATTCCACTCGAGATGTGCCCGACCTCGAACGTCCACACCGGCGCCGCGGCGTCGATCCGGGAGCACCCGATCGACCTGCTTCGACGCCTGCGCTTCCGGGTCACGCTCAACACCGACAACCGGCTGATGAGCGGGGTCTCCATGACGTCCGAGATGGCGGCCCTCGACGAGGCGTTCGGGATCGGGTTGGGCGAGATGGAGTGGCTGACGATCAACGCGATGAAGTCCGCGTTCGTCCCCTTCGACGAGCGGCTGCGGATCATCAACGAGGTGGTCAAGCCGGGCTACGCACGGCTCCGCGCCGATGAATTGCGGGTCGTGACCGTCGGCGCCTGACGCCTGCTCCGGGACCGAAGCAGGGGCGCGGATGTGTGCCACGCAGCGCCCCTGGCGAGTGCGCGCCGAGCGGCACACGACCGGCACCGCCCGCCGCCCCTGGCGAGTGTGCGCCGAGCCCACCGGGCCGTCGCCGCCGACTGCCAGTCAGCACAAATGACCCGCCGGCGACGATCTGCTGCATGGGAGTCGTCAAGCTGACGCGATATCCGTGACCAACGCTGCTCCACGAGGCAGATTGCAGCCTCGCAGTCCGCACTCCTGGGTTCGAGCGCCCGAAGTGCCGACTGCCAGACAGCGCGGCGCTCGGCGACACACGACTGCACCCGATGCAGGCGGTCGACGTCGCGTGATCGGCGTGTCCGGCGGTCGGCAGGTGCGCCCTGGCACAGGCCGCCGCCGGCATGAAACGGCCCCGCCGGCGGGGCCGGCGGGGCCGTTCCTGACGAGACCGCGAAGCGGGCCTCAGGCCGGGTTGTACGACGGGGTCGGGGAGGGTAACGCGCCGCCTGGTGCGGGTTGCTCCTCCGGCAGCAGGTCGGGCACGTACCCGAGCGAACCCATCTCGGGCAGATCCAGCCCGCCGATCTCGGCTTCGGGGCTGACCCGTAGCGGCATGACCGAGTTGAGGACCTTGAAGAAGATCCACGACGCGCCGAATGCCCACGCGAATGCCACGATCGCGCCGACGACCTGGGCGCCGAGCTGGCCCCAGTTGCCGTACAGCGCCCCGGTGACCTGGAAGCCGCCGTAGTTGGCCGTACCGTCGGCGAAGATCCCGAGCGCGAGCACGCCCCAGGCGCCGTTGACCCCATGGACCGCGATCGCGCCGACCGGATCGTCGACCTTGAGCACCCGGTCGATGACGGCGACCGCGACCACCACCAGCACGCCCGCAATGACGCCGATCAGGGCGGCGGCCAGCGGCCCGACATAGCCCGACGGAGCGGTGATCGCCACGAGCCCGGCAAGCATGCCGTTGACCATCATGCCCGGGTTGGGCTTGCCCTCGGTCCACCACGTGTAGAACATGGCCGCCGCGGCGCCGAAGCCCGATGCGATCATCGTGACCACCGCCACGATGCCGATCCGGAGCGCGCCGTTGCCCGAGGCCGCGAACGTGCTGCCCGGGTTGAAGCCGAACCAGCCGAACGCGAGGATGAAGGTCCCGAGCACGGCCAGGATCTGGTTGTGCCCGAGGATCGTGTTGCTCGAGCCGTCCTTGTTGTACTTGCCGATGCGCGGCCCGAGCACGATCGCGCCGGCCAAAGCGCACCAGCCGCCGATCGAGTGCACGACGCCCGAGCCGGCGAAGTCGACGTAGCCGTTGCCCAGGCCGAGCGATCCGAGCTGGCTCAGGAACCCGCCGCCCCAGGCCCAGTTCGCAAAGAGCGGGTACAGGATGGCCGAGATGAACACGCCGTACACGATGAATGGCTTCCAGCGGAAGCGCTCCGCCATCGAGCCGGTCGGGATCGTGGCCGCTGTGTCCATGAACACGAGCTGGAACAGGAAGAACGCGATGACCCCGACGTCGTAGCTCGCGCCGGTCAGTGCCCAGCCGGTGCCGCCGGCGATGCCCCAGGTCGTGTCGCCGATCGTGATTCCGAGCTCGTTGTTGAGCGGCGCGAGCCCGCCCAGCTGACCGACCCCGATCGTGCCCAGCCCGCCGAACGCGAGCGCGTACCCGACGAAGAAGAAGCCGATGATGCCGATCGCGTAGATCATGAAGTTCATGCTGATGGTGTGCATCGCGTTCTTGGCCCGGGTGAAGCCCGTCTCGACGAGCGCGAAGCCGGCCTGCATGAACATGACCAGGAAGCCGGTCACGAGCAGCCACACCAGGTTGATCGCGATGCGGTTCTGGTCGACGAGGTCGGCCAGCTTGGTGGCGTAGGGCTCGGCCGACTTGGCCGCGCTGTAGTCGTCCTCCGTGATGGAGCCCGGCGCGACGCCGGTCAAGTTGGCGCCCGACGAGGTGCTGAGACCGGACGGATCGCCACCCGTGTCGGTCTGTACGGAGCAACCCGAGAGCAGGAAGATCGCCAGGACCGCGAACAGCGCGGCGACGGCTCGGAAGCCGGCGCCGCGGGCCCGGGCCCGGGTACGCGGGGTGATCACGTTCGACGTTCCCTCCGTTCCTTGTGGCAATCCCTCGACGACCCACTGGGGATCGGGCCGTTCGAGACCGCCTGGTTCGATGTGCCGGCGTCAGGCCTGAGCCGGTCCCTCCGGAGCCGCATCGGGCCGAGCGGTCCGACCCCCGGCAGTGCCGACCCGACGGGCGACAGGCCGACGCCTCGACCGGAACAGCCGCGCCAGAGCGGTCGTGAGACCGGATGGCAGCGATGCCTCGTGGCCGATGGAGCGACGGAGCCGCCTGCGGCAGGCGCCAAGCAGATCCCGCGCCGCGATCGCATCCCGGGATCCCGGCGTGGCCGCCCGAAGCGCCGCGAGGAAGTGCGTCTCGGCGGACTCCAGCACGCCGAGGCGCATTGCGAGCTCGCCGGCCTTGAGTCGCGGCGCGAAGCGATCGGGTCCGAGCCGGACGGCCTCGTCGATCGCCTGCTGAGCCTCGCTCGGGTGGCCTTCGGCGAGGAACACCGCCCCGAGGAAGGCACGGACATCGGCGTCGCTCGGGTCAAGCTCGAGCGCGACGAGCAAGCTTGCCTTGGCCGGCTCGAGCTGCTCGCGGCCAAGCGCCACGAGGGCCGCGCGCAGGTGGCGCCTGGCCTCCGACGGAGCAGGCTCGGGCCGCGCGCTGGGGGCGATCGGAGCGGTGTCAGCCGGCGGAGGGCCGAATTGAGCCGGGGCGGCGGCCACTGATGGCTGCCTCATCGATCGATGTCCGCCGTCGCCAGCGCGGCACGTGGGCCACGGTCCGGTTGGAGGACGGTGGGTGTGGTCCGTGCGCGCCGCTCGGCGAGCCGTGCCCAGCCGGCGATCCCGATGGGCGTGATGAGCGTCGTGGCCAGGGCCAACAGGACCGAGGCCGCATAGAGACCGGGCCCGATGACGCCGGCTTCTCGGGCGACCGATGCGGCGACGAGGGCAACCTCACCGCGCGCGATCATGCCGATGCCGACCAGCAGGGACGCCTGTCCGTCGAGCCCACCGAGCGCGGCTCCCAGGCCGCTGCCCATGATCTTGCCGACCACGCCCAGGACGATCAGCCCGACGGCCAGCGGCAACGCCGGCATCAGGCTGTGGAGATCGGCCTGGAAGCCGATTGCCACGAAGAACGCCGGCACGAACACCGTTTCGCCAACGTGCGCGAGACGCTCCCGGACGCGGTCCGCGACCGGCGTCCCGCCGAGGGCCACGCCGGCCAAATACGTTCCTGTGATCGCGGCCAGTCCGCCCGCAACCTGCACCGCCCATCCGGCGAGCAGGATCAGGCCCAGGGTCACCGCCTGGCCGGCGCCCCGATCGTGCAAGTGGCTGAGGGCGCGTCCGAGATGATCCTGGCCGTGGCGCAGCAGGAGGCCCGCGACCGCCAGGGTCAGCAGCATCGGGACGACGACGGTGATCGGGTTGGCACCGCTGCCGGTGGCCAGCGCCACGACGAGCCCGAGCACCACCAGTCCCAGGACGTCGTCGATGACCGCGGCACCGAGGATGGTCGTGCCCGGCGTGGAGCGCAGCAAGCCGAACTCGCCCAGGACGGCGGCCGTGACGCCCACGCTCGTGGCGGTCATGATCGCCCCGACGAACAGCGCCGCATGAGGCGATTTGCCGGCGGCGAGGGCCAGGCCGACGCCGCCCACGAACGGCAGGATCACTCCGCCGAGCGCGGCCAATGTCGCGGGCCGGCCGACGCGGCGCATGACGGCGAGGTCAGTCTCCACGCCGGCGATCGCGAGCACGCACAGCGCCCCGACCTCGGCGATTGCCGACAGCACGGGCCCGGGCGTCACGATCCCGAGGAGGCTCTGGCCGAGCACGAGGCCCGCGCCGATTTGTCCGACGGCGGTTGGCATCCGGGCCGCTCGCGCGAGCAAGGCGCCGAGTTCGGCGCCGATCAGGATGAGCGCCAGGTGGAGCAGGAGGTCGTTCACCCGACCAGTGTGTGGTGGCTTCCCGCCGCGCTCCAGCCCGCCAGCCCCTCGGTTTGCGTCGACACTTCGTGACGGGCGCGTTGCGGTTGAGTGCCGGCCTCAGCCACCTCGCCCCGTCGCGCTCGGCGTGGCTACTCGGCGCCGCTCCCGGATCCACCGGCGACGCGCAGGCCGTAGCCCCGGCCCCGCACGTTGCGTAGCCCTGGGTGACCCTCGGCCACGAGCTTCTGGTTGAGTCGTCCCAGGTGCGTGCGCAGCACCTCGTGGTCGATCGAGGGATCCTCCGGCCAGATGGCGCGGATCAGGGTGCGGTGGTCGACGATGTCACCCGCCCTCGCGGCGAGCATCGCCAGCAGCTCGAACTCGGTCGGGGTGAGGGCCAGGGGTCGGCCGGCGACGGAGGCGCTGTGACGACCGATGTCGACCACCAGGCCGTCGAGCGTCGGCGGCGGCTCGGTCGGGATGCGCGGCCGGCGGCGTACGGCTGCGTTCACCCTGGCCACGAGCTCCATGAGCCGGATCGGACGGGCGATCACGTCGTCGGCGCCCGCGTCGAGCAGCGTGACGACGAGCTCCTCGTCCTCGGCCCCGCCCAGGACGAGGATCGGTGCATCGAGACGGCCCTTCATGCGCGCCACGAGTCGGGCCGGGGGATCACCGGGCAGGTTCGGATCCACGACCACGACGTCTGGCCGCTCGTCGACGAGGCGCTGGATCGCGTTCTCGGCGCGGTATGCGGTCACGACCTCATGACCGGCCTCGCCCAGGGCGGCCGCGATCGAGCCCACGTCGGCCGGCCGGAATGCAGCGACCAGGACGCGCAGTCGCGCGCCGCTGCTCCGCGGTCCGCCCGCGTTCCTCGCTCTGCCGCTCACGCAACCTCCCCGTCGATGACGCTCCTGCGCGGATCGTGTCCGATCGCGCCCGAAGCGTCGAGTGGCCATGCGCCGAACGATCCGGTTGCGAGCTGGTCGTGCGACCGGACGGGCAGCCGATGCCGGGGCGCATGTCAGGCGCGTGCGACGGCGAGAGACCTCGTCACGCGATCGCACGAGGCCGCGACTCGGCCGCGTCAGGCATTCGATCAGGCCGGCGTCGGCTCGCTCTCGGTGACCTCGGCCGGGAGATCCTCGAGCAGCGGGTCGGTCCAGGTCCAGGCCGCGCCATAGTGCTTGCCGACCGCGCCGTGGCGCGCTGCCTCGACCCGGAGCGGCAAGCCGAAGATCTCGATGAAGCCTACGGCCGCGGCGTGATCGAAGGCATCGCCCTCGTCGTACGTCGCGAGCGACTTGTCGTACAGCGACAGCGGCGAGCGGCGCCCGGCGATGATCGCGTTGCCGTGGTCGAGGCGCATCCGGACATCCCCGGACACGACCCGCTGCGACGAGGCGACATAGCCGCGCAGGTCGCGATGGAGGGCGCTGAACCACAGGCCGTCGTATGTGAGCTGTGACAGCTCGTCGGCGACGAGGCGGTTGAAGCGCAGGGTGTCCTTCGTGAGGGTGACGCCCTCGAGGGCGCGATGGGCCTTGTGCAGGATTGTCGCCGCCGGCGCCTCGTACACCTCGCGGCTCTTGATGCCGACCAGGCGATCCTCGATGTGATCGACGCGTCCGACGCCGTGCGCGCCGCCGAGCCCGTGCAGCCGTTCGACGAGCGCGACCGGGTCGAGCCGATCGCCGTCGAGCGAGACCGGGATCCCGCCCTCGAAGCCGATCGTGACCTCGACGCCGGCCGGGGCATCACCGGGAGCGACCGTCCACTCGTACGCGTCCGGCGGCGGCGTGACCCACGGATCCTCGAGCACGCCGGTCTCGCACGAGCGGCCCCACAGGTTCACGTCGATCGAGTACGGCGATGCCTTGGTGATCGGGATCTCGATGCCGCGCTCGATGGCGTAGTCGATCTCCTGGTCGCGCGACAGGCCCATGCCGACGCGCATCGGCGCCACGACCTCGACGCCCGGATCGAGCGCGTGCACGGCCACGTCGAAACGCACCTGGTCGTTGCCCTTGCCGGTGCAGCCGTGCGCGACCGCGTCCGCCTGCTCACGCTGCGCGACCTCGACGAGGAGCTGCGCGAGCAGGGGCCGGGCGATCGCGGTGGCGAGCGGGTAGGCGCCCTGGTACAGCGCTCCCGCCTGCAGATGCGGCCACACGAAGTCGGTCACGAAGCGCTCGCGGGCATCGACCACGTACGCCTTCGACGCGCCGGCCGACATCGCCCGCTTCTCGACACCCTCACGCAGCGAGCCGCCGCCGAGATCGACCGTGAGCGTCACGACCTCGGCGCCGTACTGCTCGCGCAGCCAGGCCACCGCGACCGACGTGTCGAGCCCGCCGGAGTAGGCGAGGACGACCTTCTTCATCGCGTGAGTGCCTCCGTGTGCGTTGGAATCGGACTGGGCGTGGGCAGATTCTGGAGGCCCCGGAACCGTTCGAGCCAGCGTTCGAGGCGGGCCTCCTCGGAGAACAGGACGAGCAGCGTGTTGTCGCCGGCCAGCGTGCCCTCCTGTTCCGCCATCGACGATTCGTCGATGGCCTGGGCGATGATCGAGGCCGTGCCCGGGGCGCCGACCAGGATCAGGATGAGGCCGCTGCGCCCGACGCTGATCGGGATGTCCGACAGGATTCGTCGCAGGCGCTCGTCCGAGCCGGCCGGCCCGCGCGGAGCCAGGTCCTGGGGCATGACGTAGGCGTGTCCGCCGTCGCGCGGCAGCTTCACCAGCCCGAGCTCGGCGATGTCGCGCGAGACGGTGGCTTGCGTCACGTCGAAGCCACGTTCGCGGAGCGCGGTCGCGAGCTCCTGCTGGCTCCCGATCGGGAGCCGGGCGATCAACTCGCGGATCGCGCGCTGGCGAGCCAGCTTGGACGGGTTGTTCATGACACCGCTCCCACGCTCGCGCCACTGCCGGCATGGGCGGTGGCACCCACGCGCGTGCCGAACGTCGGGTCGTCGAGCGCACGCACGAGCGCATTCGGGGCCGATGCGTCGGCGATGACGGCCTCGGCGCCGGCCCAGGCGAGGGCCGCCGTGGCGGCCCGGATCTTGGGCACCATGCCGCCGGCGATGACGCCGTCCGCGATCAGGCCCTCCGCCTCCGCCACGGTCAGGCTGTCGAGTCGCCGGCCGGCCGCGTCGCGAACCCCGTCGACGTCGGTCAGGAGCACGAGCTGGCGGGCGCCCAGGCCGGCGGCGATCCCCGCCGCGGCGTCGTCCGCGTTGACGTTGCACACGATGCCGTCCTCGTCCCGCGCGAGCGGCGCCACGACCGGCACCTGGCCGGCGACGAGCAGGGCGTCGAGCAGGTCGCGCCGCAGCCCGACGACGTGCGCGACGAGACCGACGTCCGGCAGCCGCTCGGCGATGAGCAGGCCGCCGTCGACACCGGACAGGCCCACGGCGTCGCAGCCCCGGGCGTGGAGCGCGGCCACGAGCTCGCTGTTGACGACGCCGCGCAGCACGGCTGCCGCGACCTCGAGGGCGGCAGGGTCCGTGACCCGCAGGCCGTGCTCGAAACGACTCGGCACACCGAGCCGCTCGAGCCACTCGCTGATGCGCTTGCCGCCACCGTGGACGACGACGACCGGCCGTCGGCGCGCGACCGCGGCCACGTCGGCCAGGACGTGCTCCTGCTCGGCCAGGGTCGTGCCCCCGAGCTTGACGACGACGACCTCACTCATCCTCGTCGTCCCCGAGCGGCGTCACGTGGAGTACTCTGAGTTCTCGCGCACGTACGCCTCCGTCAGATCGCAGCCGAATGCCTCGCCGTGCCCGACGCCTATCCCCAAGTCGATGCGGATCGTGACCTCCGGGTCTGCCATCGCGGCCGAGACCGCCGCGGCATCGAAGGCGACCGGGCCGTCGTGCCAGCCGTCGAATACGAGCGTGTCGCAGACGGCGATGCTCAGTCGCGCGACGTCCACATCGGGGCTCGTACCGGCCCGATCCCGCGCGGTCTTCGGGTCGAGCCCGGCCGCCTCGAGCACGGCCGCATCGGGCAGGCGTGCGTTGCCGACGGCCGCGGCGATGCGGCCCCAGTTCGGATCTCGGCCGTGGACGGCCGCCTTGACCAGCGAGCTGGCCACGACGGAGCGCGCCACGGCCCGGGCGTCGGCGTCATCGCGGGCACCGCTCACACCGCTGCTGATGAGCGTCGTGGCACCCTCGCCGTCGGCGGCCTGCTGGCGCGCCAGGTCGCGCGCGACCGCCTCGATCGCCCGGCCGAGAGCGGCCGCCTCCGGTGAGCCGGTCCTGATCGGCGCCGCTGCGCTGGCACCCGAGGCGAGGACGAACACCGTGTCGTTCGTGCTCGTGTCGCCGTCCACAGTGAGCTGGTTCCAGGTTCGGGCCGCGGCCGGTCGCAGCAGGCCCCACAGTGCCTCGGGCTCGACCGCCGCGTCGGTCAGGACGACGGCGAGCATCGTCGCCATGCGTGGATGGATCATGCCCACGCCCTTGGCCATGCCGGCAACGGTCACGGCCACCGGGCGGCCACCCTCGTCGGGCAGCTGCGCGCTCGTGGTCGCGACCTTGACCCGGCTGTCGGTCGTCATGAGCGCCGTCGCGGCCGCCTCGAACGCCTCCGGATCCGAACGCATGTCGCCCACGGCGGCCGTGACGCCGGCGGCCACCCGTTCGAGCGGCAGCCGGGTGCCGATCAGGCCGGTCGACAGGCACAGCACCTCCTCGACCGGTGCGCGCAGCTCGCTCGCGACGAAGCCCGCCACCGTCAGCTGGTCATGGTCGCCGGCCGCGCCCGTCGCGGCATTGGCGCAGCCCGATGTCGACACGATCGCCCGCGCCCAACCGAAACCGCCCCGCGCGTCACCGCCGGTCTGGGCCAGATGCTCGCGGCTGAGCTTGACCGGTGCAGCCGCGACGGGGTTGGGCGTGAACACGGCGGCGGCGGCGGCCGGACCGCGGGTGGTCGTGACGATGGCGAGGTCGGGTCGGCCCGAGGCCTTGATGCCGGCCGTGGTCGCGCCGAGCTGGTAACCGGCCGGCACGGCGGGGCGGCGCTCGACGGCGGGCAGTGCCGACGGCAACGGCACGAGCACGGCCTGGGCCGGGTGCGGCACGCTCGGAGCGGTGGGCAGGCTCACGGCGCCAGGGGCAGCTGCTCGAGGCCGGTCGTCTCGGGCAGTCCGTGGACGACGTTGAAGGCCTGGATCGCCTGGCCGGCCGCGCCCTTGACGAGGTTGTCCAGGACGCCGATGACCAGCACGCGTCCGGTCCGCTCGTCGGCCCGGACGAAGACGCGCGCCTCGTTGCTGCCCAGGACGTGCTTGGTCGCGGGCGGGTCGGGCACGACCCGGACGAAGGGTTCCGAGTCGTACGCCGCCGCGTACATGTCGTCGAGCTCGGGCTGGGTCACCGGTCGCGTCGGCCGGACGTGGCAGGCCGTGAGGATCCCGCGGGTCATCGGGATGAGCGTGGGCAGGAAGTCGACGCCCGCCACGCCCGCGTTGTGGACGCCTGCGACCTGCCCGACCGCGGCCAGCTCTTGCTCGATCTCCGCGGTGTGGCGGTGGCTGAAGATGGCGTACGCCCGCACGCTCTCGTTCACCTCCGCGAAGTGCATCTCCGGCCTGGCGTCGCGGCCGGCCCCCGAGACCCCGCTCTTCGCGTCGACCACGAGGTCGGCGATGAGCCCGGCGCGGGCCAGGGGCGCGAGGGCAAGGATCGTCGCGGTTGAGTAGCAGCCTGGCGCACCGACGATGGCGCGCTCCGCCGACCCGAGCTCGGCCAGGGCTGCGCGGTGCAGCTCCGGCAGGCCGTAGACGGCCTGGCCGAGCATGTCTGGCTTTGGATGCTCGAAGTGGTACCAGCGCGGGTAGTCGGCCGGGTCGCGCAGCCGGAAGTCGGGCCCGAGGTCGATGACCCGAGAGCCGCGGTCGGCGAGCTCGGGTGCCACCGTGGCTGCCGTGCCGTGCGGCAACGCCAGGAAATGGGCGTCGGCGTCGGGCATGGTCGCATCGATGGCGAGGCTCGTGCCCGACAGGTGCCGGTGGCTGCCGGCGATCGGCTCGTCGTCGCGATCGCGACCGACGAGGCCCGTGATCACGACGCCCGGATGGCGGGCCAGGAGACGCACGAGCTCGCCGCCGACGTAGCCCGAGGCCCCGACGACGGCGACTCGGATGGGGGTCGGAGCCGGCCGAGCGGTGACGGCCGCGGAGGCCAGATCCGGCGCGCGGTCCGAGCCGATCAAGCGTGTCCCAGCAGCCGTGCTCACCGACACGTCCGGCCGCTCGCGGGCAGCCACGCTGGAATCACGTCTCGAGGGGGAGGACCGCGGCCATCACGCGTATGACTATACATCCCATCTGCATACTCATGCAATTTCCCCGGCGTCGGCGCGATGTCTCCCGGTGGACGATCTACGCGGACGCCAGCTCGCCCTCGGTGCGCGTCCCGGCCTCGGACAGGAACTGTTCCCGGTACAGGCGCGCGTAGAGGCCGCCGAGCTCGAGCAGCTGGGCGTGGGTACCACGCTCGACGATCCGGCCGCGCTCGTAGACCAGGATCTGGTCGGCGCGCAGGATCGTCGACAGCCGATGGGCGATCGCGATCGTCGTGCGGCCGGCCATGACCCGCTCGAACGCGGCCTGGATGAGGCGTTCGCTGACGGTGTCGAGCGCGGATGTGGCCTCGTCGAGGATGAGGATGCGCGGGTCCTTGAGCAGGACCCGGGCGATCGCGACGCGCTGCTTCTCGCCCCCTGACAGCTTGTAGCCGCGTTCGCCGACGATCGTGTCGAAGCCCTGGGGCAGCTCCTCGATGCGGTCCTGGATCGCTGCCGCCCGCGTCGCCGCGACCAGCTCGGCATCGGTCGCGTCCGGTTTCGCGTACCTGAGGTTGTCCCGGATCGAGGAGTGGAAGAGGTACGTCTCCTGGGTCACGAAGCCGACCACCTGGCCGAGCGACGCGAGCGTGACCGACCGCACGTCGTGCCCATCGACCTCGACCGATCCGGAATTGACGTCGTACAAACGTGGGATGAGGTAGGTCGTCGTGGTCTTGCCCGCGCCCGACGGGCCCACGAGCGCGATCAGCTGGCCGGGCTCGGCCTCGAAGTCGATATCGGCCAGCTCGAACCCGCCACGCAGGCTGGCAACTCCGGGCGGCCCGCCGGCCCCGGGCAGCTCGATCGGGACGCCCGTCAGCGCCTCCGTGGCGGCCATGTCCGGCGCCGCATCGGGTCCAAGCTCGCCCTCCTGGCCGGCATCGGCGTCGGCGTCCGCCGGCGCCTGCTCGGGCCCGGTCCTCGGCGCCGCCATGGCGCTCGGATAGTGGAAGTCGACGTGGCGGTATCGAACCCTGCCGGCGAGATGCTGCGGGTCGAGCGCCACGGCGTCGGGAGCGTCGACGATCTCGGGATCCATCTCGAGGTACTCGAAGATCCGGTCGAACAGGGCCAGCGAGCCCTGGATCTCGACCTGGATGTTGAGCAGCTGCCCGAGCGGAAAGAAGAGCCGGCTCTGGAGGGTCGTGAACGCGACGATCGAGCCGGCCGAGGGCGCTCCGGGATCGCCGTTCGCCGCGAGCGTGCCCGCCAGCCAGTACACGAACGCCGGCATGATCGAGAAGATCGTGCCCACGATCATGAAGAACCAGCGACCGACCATGGCCTGCCGGATCTGAAGCACGGCCAGGCGGCGGTTGAGACCTCTGAATCGCTCGATGGCGCCGGCCTGCTGTCCGAACGTCTTGGACAGGAGCATGCCCGAGACGGACAGCGTCTCCTCGGTCACGGCGCTCATCTCGGCCAGGCTCTTCTGGGTCTCGCCGCTGACCTCGCGCCGGATCCGCCCGACGCGGTACGTCACGTACAGGAAGAACGGCAGGAGCCCGAGCGACAGGACCGCCAGGCGCCAGTCGAGCAGGAACATCGCCACGATCGTGCTGGCCGTGATCGCGACGTTGCTCGTCACCGAGCTGGCCGTGTCGGTCACCACGCCCTGCACGCCGCCGACGTCGTTCGCCAGCCGGCTCTGGATCTCGCCCGTCTTCGATTCCGTGAAGAAGCGCAGCGGCATGCGCTGCAGGTGGCCGTACAGCGCGTTGCGCAGATCCTGCATGACGCTCTGGCCGATGACGTTGTTCAGGTAGCTCTGGCCGACCCCGATCAGGCCGGTCACGATCGGGATGGCGATCATCAGCCCGACGTACAGGTTCAGGTGCTCGTAGTGGTGCCCGACGATGACGTCGTCGAGCAAGAGCTTGAGCAGGTACGGGTTGACCACGCCCAGGAGACTCGTCGCGATGATCGCGACGAGCACGATCCCGATCTGGAGGCGGTACGGGCGGAAGAAACCGGCCACCCGGCGCAGGGTGGCGCCGACTCGTCCGCGTGGGACTCGATCGCCCGGATCGGAGCCCGAGCCGAACATCGTCCCCGCGCGCCGGCCACCCATGCCGGGCGCAGCTCCGGACGCCCGGGCCGCGCGCCCGAAGCCGCCGCCGCGTCCGCTCACGGGCAGCCGCCGGCTGCGGATGGATCCATCGATCGAACGGCCCTCACGCCGGCGACGCTAGCACGGACCGCGTCAGGAAGCTGTCGACATCTCCCTGGCGGCGAACGGACGACGAGCGCCGAACTGCTCAGAAGCTGATGCCGGGCGGCACGGGCTCATGCCCGTCGGGGGTGTCGAGCCGGCCACCCGACCGACCAGCCGCGTCCGTCCGACCGTACTGCCACACGATGGCGCCCGTGTGCGGATCGATGACGACCAGCCGCTGCCGAAAGTCGTCGTTCACAGCGACAAGGCCGTTCGCGAGGGGCGTCGCGAGGCTCGGATGATCGAGCCGGCCGGGTCCCGACCTCGGGTCGTAGCGCCACACGACCTGGCCATGGGGATCGACCGCGACGACCTGGCCATGGGCGCTGTAGTCGGCCACGACGACGTTCCCGTCGGCGTCGAGCTGCGCATCCGAGGGGTAGGCGACCGGCACGTGGATGTCGAACACGACCGAGCCGTCGGCCGCCAGCCGGACGACGCGCGAGCCGGTGATCTCCGTGACCAGGAGGCCACCGTCGGGCAGCGGCGTGTCGCCGTTCGGCTCGGCGAACGCGTACGGTGGCTCGTCGCGACACACGCCGGTGTGGCCCCATTGACGTCGCATCGTCTTGTCGGGGGCGATCTCGAGGATCCGGCAGTTGCGGATGTCCGCAACGACGACATCGCCATTCGCGAGGGGGTACGCGTCGTCCGGCGTGTGCAGGAAGCCCACGACGCTGCCGGCGCGGCCGTAGTGGCCGTACTGCCACACGAGCCGACCGGTCGCGACGTCGATCCGGTCGATCGTCTCATGCGTCTCGTCGTTGGCCACGATCGTGCGCCCGTCCGGGCTGAAGAACGCGTCGTCGGCCGAGAAGTGCTGGCCGGCCGGCAGCGCACCGGCACGGGGAAAGTGCCACACGACCTGTCCGTGATCGTCGACGACGAGCAGCCGACCGTTGCCGCGGTCGGCCACGAGGACGCCCGAACCGAACGGCCAACCCGCCTGGCCAGCGCCACCGGCCGACGGCGAAGGCGCCGGCGAAGGTGGCTGACCGGCGTCGCCGCCGATCGGGTCGCGGCGTGGCGCCGCCGATCGGTTCGCCGCCAGCGTCGGCATCGCCAGAGTGGTGCCCTGACCCGGCGCGATGCGCGTCGACGGGTGCGTGATCAGGGACATGATGCCGAGCCCGGCCGTGGCGATCACGACGGCCGCGGCGGCCGCGGCGATGCGCCGACGCCGGTCGCGCCGAATGGGATGTGCGTGCATGGCCCGTCAGCCTACGGGGCCACAGCGCCGACAGGAGCGACGATGTCGGCAGCTTCATCGAAATGACATCGCAAGGCGCCGTTCGAAGGACCGGTCCCATCCGGCGCAACGGCGGGAGCGCCGGTCGGGTGGCTCGAACTGCTGCCCGCCAGGGGACGGCCTGGCCTACCAGGCGGTGGCGGTTGCGGTCTCCTCGATGACGCCCACCGACTCGAGCCAGCGCTCGGCGTCGATGGCCGCCTTGCAGCCGTCAGCGGCCGCGGTGACCGCCTGCCGGTAGCGGTGGTCGTGCACGTCGCCCGCGACGAACACACCGTCGATCTTCGAGCCGGTCTCGTCGTGCACGACGAGGTAGCCCTTGTCGTCGACCTCGAGCCAATCGCGGAACACGTCCGTGTTGGGCTTGTAGCCGATCGCGATGAACAGGCCGTCCATCGGCATGTCCACCGTCGTCCCGTGCTCCGTGTCACGAACCCGCAGGCCCGTCACTCGTGCATCACCGAGGACCTCCTCGACGGCAGCGTTCGTGTGGACCTCGATCTTCGGGTCGTCGTACACCCGATCGACCATGATCTTCGAGGCCCGGAACGCGTCACGCCGATGGAGCAGATGCACCTTCGACGCGAAGCGCGTGAGGTAGCTTGCCTCCTCCATGGCCGTGTCGCCGCCGCCGACGACGGCGATCTCCTTGTCCCGGAAGAAGAAGCCGTCGCAGGTCGCGCAGGCGGACACGCCTCGGCCGCGCAGCCGCGTCTCGCTCTCGAGGCCGAGCCACAGCGCGGACGCGCCGGTGGCCACGATCAGCGCCTGGGCGCGGTACTCGACGCCGCGCGCCCACAGTCGAAGCGGTCGCTGCGAGAGGTCGACGCGGTCGATGTCGACATCGATGAGGCGGGCCCCGAAACGCTCGGCCTGGTTACGCATCGCGGCCATGAGGTCGGGGCCCTGGATGCCGTCCGGAAAGCCCGGGTAGTTCTCCACGTCACTGGTCAGCATCAGCTGACCACCGGGGCTGCTGCCGGCCAGCACGATCGGTTCCAGCTTGGCGCGCGCCGCATACACCGCGGCCGTAAGCCCGGCGGGCCCCGATCCCACGATCACGAGCTTCGCCTCGACGGGGCCGTGCCCGGGCAGGGTCCAGTCGGCCGGGCCGCCGGGCATCGTCGTGGGCGCGTTCAGGATGGCCACGGGTGCGGCATCGGTCGGGGCCGCGCCGACGTCGCTGCCGAAATCGATCGTCATGCCACCGAACGCCGGACCGGATGCGCCATCCGGCGCGGGCCGCGTCCTGGCTTCGGTGCTGTCTTCGCTCATGGGCTTCATCCTAGCACCATCCAGCATACTCCCCCAGGGTATTCGTCCCCGGTGCCGTCCTCCGCCTACGAGGCGTTCAAAGGTCGGCCACGTGGGGGATCACATCACGCCCGAGCTGCTCGAGCCCGGCCAGGCTGTCGATCGATGGGTAACCCAGGATCACGTGCTGCGCACCGGCGTCCGACAGCTCGCCCAGGCGGTCGACGACGGCAGCGGCGGGCATCGCACGGGTGCCGGCCGCCGGCCCGAACCGCATCGACTGCAGCGTTGAGCGTTCGATCGACTCGTACGGGCGCCCGAGCTCCTCGCAATGCTCGCGCAGGACGCGGTACTTGTGCGCGAGCCCCTCCGGCCCGCCGAACACGTTGGTCGCATCGCCGTAGCGGGCAACGAGGCGCAGCGTTCGGCGCTCGCCGCCGCCGCCGATCATGATCGGCACCCGCGGCCGCGACAACGACTGGGGCGAGTTGAGCACGCGCGTCGCGTGCAGCCGCCGACCGAGGAACGCGCCGCCGGCCCCGAGCTCGCCTTCGAACATCGCGTGGGCGAACGCGAGCGTGTCCTCGAGCTGGACGAACCGCTCCGACAGGGGCGGAAACGGGAAGCCCAGGCCCTCCGATTCGTGCTGGTTCCAGGCCGCTCCCAGGCCGAGCCAGGCACGCCCGCCGGACAGCACGTCGAGGGTCGTCGCCGCCTTCACCCACAGCCCCGCCTGGCGATAGTGCACGCCGCCGACCATGAGCCCCAGCCGCGCCCGGGTCGTGCTCGCCGCCATGAAGCCGAGCGTCGTCCAGCCCTCGAGCATCGGTTCCTCGGGCCGCCCCACGCTCCGGATCTGAAAGAAATGGTCCATGACCCACAACGACGCGAAGCCGGCCTCGTCGGCCGTGCGCGCGACCGCGGCCAGGGTCGGTCCGATGGCCGGCGTGCCGCCGGGCCAGGTGAATGACGGGATCTGGAGACCAAGCTTCACGACACCTCCTTCGCCACAGTCCTCGCTTTCGGATGCACGACCGTCAGCGGAACAGGTCGTTGGCGGCGGGCATGAGCAGGTCGGCGATCCTGGCCTCGGATCGGATCGGGCTCGCGCCGCGCACGATCGCGGCCGGTCGTGCCGCCGTCTTGCCGAGCGCGAGCTCGGCAGCCGACGCGATCTCGTCCGCAACCGCCCGCACCGTCGTGCGCATGACCCGGCCGTCGGCGTCGCGCACACCCCGCAGATCGTCGAGTGGCGCCAGGCCGGACACGCCGATGGCCACGTCGACGATGCCCCAGCGCCACGGCCGGCCGAAGCTGTCGGACACGATCGACCGCACGTCCACGCCGAATTCGGGCGGCCAGCGCCTGCCGAATGCCCCGCGCGGATGCGTCTGGATCGACCGGCAGCAAGGTCACGACGGAGCCCGAGCCCGGGCCCACGTTCGACGCGTCAACGCCCCCGTTCGCGCACACGAAGCCGTGCCGCGTCTCCGTGATGAGCACACCGTGCTCCATGCGCACGACCCGGCGCGCTTCCCGGAGCACGACCTCGATCTGGCGCGGATCACGGTCGAAGCGGCGGGCCCAGTCGAGGGCCTCGGGCCGGGGCACCACTGTCTCGAGGTCGACCAGTGCGCCCTCGGCCTTCGACACGACCTTCTGGGTGACCACGAGCACGTCGTCATTCTCGAGCGGCAGCGCGCCGGGCGTGGCCGCGAGGGCGTCTGCCAGGATGCCCGGCAGGTCGTCGCCGACCCTGATCTCGGGCACGCCCTCGAGGGCGATCACCTCGATCCGGACGGGCCGGCGCGGCTCCCGGCCGTCGGATCGAGTGGCATTCCCCGCCTCGGGGTCGGCGCCGGCGGGTGGTCCGGGCGTCACCGGATCAGGTGACACGTGCCGACTCCGGCGCGAGCTCCTCGGCGAGCAGCACGTCCTCCGCGGTGTCGAGATCCAGCGCCAGCGGCCCGTCGAGCTCGACGTACCGCGCGCCGGCGGCCCGGGCGCACGCGGCATGGGCCGCGCGGCTGTCGCCGCCGAAGGCAAAGTCGATTGCGTCCGGTGGGGCCACGAGGAGTGCGTTCGTGCCTCGGCCGTGTCGGTCCGGCACCAGCGCGACGACCGGTCGGTCCGGTTCCGCAAGCGGCGCCAGCAACGCCGCCACAGCGCCGGCGCTGACGAGCGGCAGGTCGATCGGCAGCACGACGATGGCGCCGGCGCCACCCGCGACGGCATCCGAGCGGGCCTCTCGCAAGCCCCGGTTCAGGCCCTGATCACGCTGCCGGAGCGGGCGGGCTCCGGCCTCCAGCGCGATGTCGCGGGCCTGCGCGTCGGGTGTGACCACGATCGTCTCGTCGACCCTGCCCGCGGCGGTGGCCGCGGCGACCGTCCGGCGCAGGAGCCGCACGGCCAGATCGCGACGCTCCTCGGCATCGAGGACCTCGCCAAGACGCGATTTGGCGCCCTCGAGGGTCCCGACCGGGACGATGACCACGACTCGCTCGCCGCCGCTCGGTGCCGGCCCGCTGCTGCTCACGCTCGCATCGTACGCGAGCCGGGCCTTGCGGCTCCGAGCGGCCCGGCGCGCCGCCCGTTGCCGGCGTCTGTCGAACGCACGAGGGCCATAGCCACCGGACTCGGGGAGCTACGCCCTTCGGTCGGCAAAGGCAAGCACGGCCGCGGCGAGCCGCACCCGGCTCTCGTCGTCGGTCATGACCGTGTCGGTCACGAGCGTCGCGAGGCCGAGGGCCGCGATCCGGTCCTCGAGCTCGGCATCGGCGCGGTCGAGCACGAACCCGGTCGCCCACTCGCGGTAGCGTCGGGCCACGCCGAGCGCGGACACCTCGGCCCCGAGCGAGGCGAGCATTCGATCGGCGGGGCCCTTGAGCGCGCGGCCGCCCACGATCGGGCTGACCGCCACGATCGCCACCCCGCGCCGTCGCGCGGCCTCGAGCGCGGGCAGCAGGCCGGGCAGCGCAACGATCGGGCCGATCGATACGAACGGGTTCGAAGGACCGACGACGATGACCTGCGCCGCGTCGAGCGCGGCCATGACCTCGGCGCTCGGTGCGGCGGCTTCCAGGTCGCGCACACGGATCTCGCGGACGGTCGGCGCCTGCCGGCGATGGACGAAGTACTCCTGAAACTCGAGCCAGCCGTCGTCGGTCCGCACCTCGGTCCGCACGGGCGTGTCGGTCATCGGCAGGATCGTCGCGCGAACCCCGAGCCTGGCCTGGAGCTCGAGGGCGATGTCCGTCGGCCGGAAACCCGTCCGCAGGCGCTCGGTCCGGACGACGTGGGTCGCGAGGTCCCGGTCACCGAGCCGAAACCACGTCTCCTCGCCGAGCCGGGCCAGCTGCTCGCTGACGGTCCACGTCTCGTCCCGCAGACCCCAGCCCCGGTCGCGATCGTCGAGGCCGGCCAGCGCGTACATGACGGTGTCGTGGTCGGGCCAGATCGCGAGACCGTGGCGCTCCAGGTCGTCGCCCGTGTTGACGACGACGGTCAGACGATCAGCGAGGCTGTCCTGCAGCCCGACCGCCAGCTTCGCACCACCGACGCCGCCGGCCAGCTCGACCGTGCGCGGACGGCTCACGGGCCCGTGTCCGTCGCGGCCGGCGCCTCGCGGACCTCGGTCATGGTCATCCTCCGGTAGGTGAATCGGGTCGATTTCGGAGCTGTCGTGGGTCGGGTACCCTCGGCCTGCGCGCGGAGGTCCCGACCGCACCCCGGACACGGAGTCGAACGTGCTGTCTGCGAACGTCCGGCTGTTCGGCATTCCCGTCGAGATCCAGCCGTCGTTCCTGGTGGTCATTGTCCTCCTGGGGCTGCCGCTGCACCCCGGTGGGCCACTGCTCCTCGTGTGGGCCGTTCTGGCCACGATCGCGATCCTCGTCCACGAGGGCGGCCACGCCGCGGTTGCGCGCGCGTTCGGCGCCGAGCCCAGGATCGTGCTCCTGGCCGCGGGCGGCGCGACGCTGGCCCCGCGCATGGGCGCCCGCAAGCTTCTGGTCATGGCCGCGGCCGGGCCGATCGCCGGCCTCCTCCTGGGCCTCGTCATCCTGGTCAGCGAGCCCGCCCTGCCGAAGGATCCGGTGACCCGAGCTGTGGTCGCCGACTCCGTCTGGGTCACGTTCGGCTGGAGCGCGTTCAACCTGCTGCCGCTGGGCGGCCTCGACGGGCACGCGGTCCTCAACGCCCTGGTCACGATCGCCCTCGGCCGGCCGGCGGCCGCCGTCGGGCGCGTCATCGGCGCGCTCGTCGTGATCGGGCTCGTCGTGGGCACGGCGGCGCTCGGCTGGTATGAGGCCGCGTTCATGGTCGGCCTCATGGCGACGATCATCGGCGCGCCGCTGGGCGGCCTCTCGCGGCTGTTCGGCGCGAGCGACGAGGCCTCCGGGCCGGAGCTGCTCGCCCTCGGCCGGGCTGACGAGGCGCTCGCCGTTGCCGAGCGCGGCCTGCGGCGGCGGCCCGGCGATCTTGCGCTGCGGCTCGTGCGGGCCGACGCGCTCCGGCAGCTGACGCGCTATGCCGACGCGATCCGCGCCTACGACGCGATCCTCGCCGAGCAGCCCCGGTTGGGTCGGGCGCTGGCCGGCCGCTTCGTGGCCCGTCGGGGCGCCGGCGAGCGCCTCGGCGCGGAGGCCGATCTCGCGGCGCTGCGTGCCATCCCCGGGCAGGACCCTGCGACCACGGCTGCACACTTCTTCGCCGCGTACGCCGATCAGGCCTACGCCGAGGCGCAGGCGATCGTCGAGCGCGCCCTGGCCGACACCCGGCTCTCACCGCCGGATCGCGAACGCTTCGCCGCCCTGCTCGTGGCCGTCGATGTCGCTCTTGGACGCGCGGAGGACGCGCTCGCCACGGCCGACGACCTCCTGCTCGAGTCACCCGACGACTTTGCAGTCCACGAGGTCCGCGCGCTGGCACTCCTGCAGCTCGGTCGCATCGACGAGGCACGCAACAGCGCCGGTCGCGCACTGGCCGCAGCGCCGCACCATCCGGAGCTCCTCGAGACGCTCGGGCGCGCGGAGCGGCTGGCTGGACGACCTGCGGCTGCCCTCCCGATTCTGACCGCGTCGGCGACGGCCCGGCCCGACCTGCCCAGGGCGCGCGCGGAGCTGTCGGCATGCTTCTGCCAACTCGGACGCACGGACGAGGCCGAGGCCGCGCTCGCGACACTGCCCGCGTGGTGCGACACGGACCCGCACGCGGCCTACGCCCGGGCATGCCTTGCGGCGGCCACCGGCCGATCGGAAACGGCACGTGAGCTGGTCGCCCGGGCGGCTGCGACGCGACCCGGCTTGGCGCGCATCGCCGCCTGGGATCCGGTCCTGCGTGGCGCGCTCGAGCCGGCCGGGCCGGCATCCGCCGCCACGTCCTCGCAGACCGCGCCCCCGGCCGTGGACAGAGGCCGGTCGACGGCCCAGGTCGAGGGCTGACGACCACGGTCGAGTGGCCGGCGAGTTGCCCGTCGCGCGACGCCGCGATCAGCCGCCGGGCGATCCGCCGGGCGACCGTACTGCCGCCCGCAGCCAGGCAACGACGTCGGCGATGACCTCCCGACCCTCCGGCTCGTTGTGGCTCTCGTGCCGCAGGCCAGGGTAGGCGCGCATCGTGACGCTGGGCAGGCCGGCCAGAGGCTCCAGCGCCGACGCCGGGACGAGCCTGTCCGCGCCACCCTGGTACACGAGCGTCGGGATCGAGAGGCGGGCCAGGGCGGCCCGGACACGCGCCTGCTCGATGAGCGTCTCCGCGCCTAGCCGCACGGTCGTCGAATGGTGATTGAGCGGATCGGCAACGTAGCGCCGCCCGACCTCCCCGTCGCGTGACAGGAGGGCCCCGTCGAAGCCGTTGGGGACGGTCAGTGTCGGCGCCAAGGCGTTGAGCAGGCGCGCCATCCGGCGCTTCCAGCCGGGAACGGTCGCGTCGAGCGCCGGGGCGCTCAGGACCAGCGCGTCGGGGAGCGGCCGGGCCGGCAGCGCCACGGCATATCCGAGCGCCACGAGCCCGCCCAGCGAGTGGCCGTACAGGACGACGGGCAGACCCGGCGTGCCTGCCCGGATCGACGCCAGGCGTTCCTCGAGATCGTCGTGCAGGATCGACCAGCGCTCGACCCAGGCTCGCCGCCCGCCCGATCCGCCGAACCCGCGCAGGTCCGCGGCGCTGACCTCCAGGCCGGCTTCGGCCAGCCACGACCCGACGTGCTCGTAGCGGCCCGAGTGCTCGGCGAGGCCGTGCACGAGAACGATGGCCGCCCACGGCGGCCCGACCGACTGCCAATGGCGGACGCGCAGTGGCGTCCCGTCATCTGCGGTCGCCTCGGCCGTCGTCGACCCGCTCATGCCCGCGCAGGATACGCGTGGCCGGGACGCCTCCGCCCGGGATCAGGCCGTCAGCTTGGGCAGCACGTCCCGGCCGAACACCTCGATCCACTCGCGCCTGGTTGCGACCCGACGTTGTGCAGGTAGATCCGGTCGAAGCCGAGGTCGACGAAGCGCTGGATCTCGGCGCGGTGCTCCTCGGGATCGGCCGAGATGAGCATCCGGCCCTCGAAATCCTCGGGCCGCACGAGCTTGGCCATCTGCTCGAAATCGAACGGGCGAGCGGATATCCGGCCTTGGGGAACTTCATGCCGCCGTTCGGCCACTCGACCATGGCGTTCTGCGAGCGCCTCCTCATCGGTCTCGGCCCACGACAGGTGCAGCTGCAGCGATGAACCGGAATCGCGTCGGGGTCCTTGCCGGCCTCGCGCGGCCCTCGCCGAACTTCTCGAAGAGCATGCTCGATCTTCTCCTCGGGCGCCCCGACGGTGATCAGGCCGTTCGCGAGCCGGCCCGTCCGCTTGGCGGTGATCGGTCCGGCCGTCGCGATGTAGATCGGCGGTGGCTTCGTCCGGCATGGTCCACAGCCGGGTCGATTCCGAGCTTGTAGAACGTGCCCGTCGTGCTTGACGTCCTTGCCGGCCGGAGTCGAACAGCTTGCGGATGATCTCGATCGCCTCGAACATCCGGGCGATGCGCTCCGGCGTCTCGGGCCAATAGCCGCCGATGATGTGCTCGTTGAGCGCCTCGCCCGAGCCGAGTCCCAGCCAGTGCCGGCCCGGATACATCGCCGCCAGCGTCGCCGCCGCCTGGGCGACGATCGCCGGATGCATTCGGAAGCGTCGGGCAGGTCACGCCCGGACCCACGTCGCCTTCGTGCGCTCGCCGATGGCCGTCATGACGTTCCACACGAACGCGGCGTTGCCCTGCTGGGGCACCCAGGGCTGGAAGTGGTCGGCGGCCATGACGCCGCTGAAGCCGTTGCGTTCGGCGAGCGCCGACCATTCGACGAGCTCGCTCGGGCCGAACTGCTCGAGCATCGCGGCATAGCCGACCTTGGCAACGGTCATCGATTTCAGGCTCCGTACTCGAAGGTCGACTCGACGTCGATGGCGAACGACACGCGCCGCTGGCCGCGATACTCGTCCGGGTGGCCACTGTAGCGTCGGGCAAGGCGCTCGATGTCGGCAAGGGCGTCGGCGCCCAGCCGCGGCTGCCTGGCGCGGCCCTTGAGGCCGACCCAGTGGTTCGGGCGCTCGATCTCGTACACCGCGACCGAGATGCGCGGGTCGCGCTCGAGATTGCGCGGCCAGGTGCGCTCGACGCGGCTGTTGATCAGCAGGCCCGCCTCGCCAAGCTCGTACCACACGACGGCCTGATGGGGCGAGCCGTCGGCGTTGACGGTGCCGATCGTGGCGATGCGGGGCGGGCTGAGGAACGCCTGTACGGACGCGGGCAGGGGACGGGCCGACGCATCGGCCGCGCGAGCAGTGACCATGCAATCGATGGTACGCGAGCCGACGGTATCGGACCCTCGCCGCGACCGAGCCGGTGTCGAAAGCTTTGCCAACCCGGCGGCCGGGTCTGAACGTTCCTCCGCCACGATCGCCTGAAGCCCTGCCGCACCGAGAGGCCCATGGCACGACACAAGTCCATACGCGGTCGGACGGGCCGCGCGCCCCGCCTGACGGCGGACGACCCGGGGACGCTGGGCCCCGGTCCGGATGGGGATCCGTGGGCGCGCCGAACCCCTGCCGAACCGCCCCGGGATCGGTCCATGGGGGCCAGCGCTGCACGGATGCGGGGCTCGGTGTCGAGCCTGGCCCTCCTGCCGCTGCGGCTGTTCCTGGGCGCGACGTTCGTGTACGCCGGCATGGACAAGTTCCTCGATCCGGCCTTCCTGCACGACAGTGGCGCCGGCTCGATCGGCGCCCAGCTGCAGGGCTTCACCCATGTCTCGCCGATCGCCCCGCTCGTGGTCCTGTTCGCCCAGCCCTGGCCGGTGGTCATCGGAGGACTCATCGCGCTGGCCGAGATCGCGATCGGACTCGCGACCCTGACGGGCTGGCTCTTCCGCACTGGCGCGGCGGGTGGCTTCGGCCTGTCGGTCCTGTTCTGGCTGACGGCCTCATGGGCGACGACCCCGTACTACTACGGCCCGGATCTGCCGTACGCGCTGGGCTGGCTCACCCTGACCCTGGCCGGACATGGCGATCGGTTCGTCGTGCCCTTCCCGGCGCTGGCCGACGATTCGGCACCCTACCGCCGAGCGCGCCGACCCGGCTACGACCGCGTCCGCGCCGGCGTGCGCACCTGGGACGGCTCCTCCGCCGATGACGGGCAGCCGGACATCGACCGGCGCCTCGTCCTCCAGGCCGCCGTGCTCGGCGCGATTGCGGTTGTCGCCGGCGGCCTCGCGACGTTCGGCCCGTGGCGCCGCTCGGAGGCGACCCTCGCCGACACCGGCTCGGAATCGACGGGCGCGTTGGGCGAGCCCGTCGCGTCGCCCGGGTCGCCAGCCGCGGCGTCGGCGGCGGGCTCGGCCCAGGGCAGCCTCGCCGGTCCGAAGCTCGCGTCCCTCAGCCAGCTTCCGACCGGCCGAGCCGTCCGGTTCAACGATCCCGAGACCGGCGATCCGGCCATCCTCGTCCACCTCGAGAACGATCAGGTCGTCGCGTTCGACGCGATCTGCACGCATGCCGGCTGCGTGGTCGGCTTCGACCGCTCGTCCCAGCTCCTCGTGTGCCCGTGCCACGGCGCCGTCTTCGACCCGGCCCACCAGGCCGCGGTCCTCGGCGGCCCGACCCGACAGCCGCTCGCCAGCCTGCCGGTGGCCGTCGATCAGGCGTCCGGGACCATCTACCGAAGGCTCTGACCAGCGACCGACCGCCGGGCGGCCGGCACACGACCCGTGGTTCGCCTCGCCGCATCGACCCGACGCGGCGGCGCGGGATCGGCGGCAGGCCGGCCGAGCAGGTAACCCTGGCCGAGCTCGACACCCAGCCTTCGCAGCATGGCCAGGTCGCGCCGGGTCTCGATGCCCTCGGCCAGGAGGCGCGCCCCGATGCGGCGCCCGAACGATACGAACGCCTCGACCAGGGCCTGCTTGGCGTCGTCGTGGTTGATGCCGTGCACGATCTCCCGGTCGATCTTGATGATCGACGGTCGCAGGACGGCGATCAGCTTGAAGCTGGCATAGCCGGCGCCCGCGTCGTCGATCGCGAACCCGAACCCGAGGCGCCGCAGGAGCTTCACGCGGCGCTTGAGCGGCTCGACATCCTCGACTGCCTGCTGCTCTGTGCACTCGACCGTGATCTGGCGCGGGCTCAGTCCGGCCGTCGCGACGAGCTCTGCCAGCACGGGCGCTTCGAAACGGGCGTCGAGCAGGCTCGCCGGCGTGAAGTTGATGGCAACGCGAAGCGGCGGGTGGCCGGCCTCGACGAGGTGCCTCGAGATCGAGGCCGCGCGCTCCAGGATCAGACCGACGGTGAACGCGTCGAGCTCGACCGAGCGATCCGTGTCGATCGCGGCCTGCACGATCGAGCTGATCGACTGCGGCACCGTCGGCATGACCGGGCGGAACAGACACTCGTACTCGTGCAGGGCGCCGCTGGCCAGCTCGACGATGGGCTGGAAATGAACCTGGTGGCTGCCCAGATGAAAGAACAAGTCGAGCAGCTTGGTCTGGATGACCTGCGTCGACTGGGCCATCCCGATGCGATCCGCGATGCCCGACACCTGCACTGCCGCCGACAGGGCGACGACGTAGCGGTCGGCCTCGGGCAGGGACGCGTCGACCGAGACCAACCCGTACTCCGGTTCGTGCGCCTGGCGGGCAACCTCCGATGTCAGCGACTCGGTCAGGCCGCTCGCCGCGGCGATGATGCACGCGCCCGACTCGAGCTCGAGCAGCCGGGCGCCCGGCGCGCGCTGCGCCAGTCGGTGCGCGAATCGAATGTCGCGCGACCACAGCAGTCGCTCGTCCTGGTTGGCTCGATGAGGGCTGAAGAAGCGCACCTGTGCCGTCGTCTGGTCGCGCGCAACCGAGGACCCGAGTGGGCGATCGGGCGTGCCTGACCATCCTCGCCCGCGTCCCGAGGACCGACCGGGGCTCCCCAGTACTGGCGCCAGTGCCCGATCGTACCCTCGGCAGGCCCCGTCCGATCGGCGGGTCCGAGCTGGCTGCATCGAGCCGGGCGGGCGCACGACGCCCGATCAGCCGAGTCGCTCTCCCGCTCGGATCGGTCGGTCGAGGCGGTTCTCGGGCGGGGCCAGCGGGCACGCCCACTTGGGATCGAACGCGCACGAGGGCTGGTACGCGAAGTTGAAGTCGAGCACGAGCGTGCGGCGTCGCGGGTTGCCGCCGAGGTCAGCGCCCTTGGCCGTGTCGAGCAGATAGCGCCCCGCGCCGTACGTCTCGGCGCCACCCGTGGCGTCGCGGAAGGGCAGGAACAGTCCGCCCGCGTAGCCGCGCATCCAGAACAGCGACAGTCGGCGGGGGCCGTCCTCGAACGGGATCTCGACCCAACCGATCCGATCGAACGCGAGGGTGTCCGCGCCGCTGTTCGGCAGCGCGAGCGGCAGGGCGTTTGGATCGGGCGGGGGAGCGGGTTGGACCTCGACCTCGAATTGCAGCCGGGGATCGTGCTCGAAATGTTCGGCCCCGAATGCCTGGCGGCGGTCCGCCGGGACCGGGGACTGTTGGTGCTCGCGGTACAGGCGCTCGCGCACCGCCCGCCAATGGCCGAGGGCCACGTCCGGATCGCGAGCGGCCATCCGGCGCACGTCCGCGTACAGCTCGGCGATCGAGCGCCGCCAGTCGGCCAGCTCCAGGCGCTGGCGGGTGTCGGTCACGGTATCGGTCATCGGTCCACCGTAGCCGCCGCCCTCGGGGCCGGCAAGGATTTCCGCTTGCAACGCGGCCGGGCGCCCCTGGTGGGAGGCCCCGCCCCGTCGCGCGTACAATCGGCCGTCGCGTGGGTCCGACGAGCGTCAGGCCCCGGGCCGGCTACGGCGAGGAGGGCAGGGTGTCGGACCAGGCGGAGATCGGCGTATTCGGGGGATCGGGCTTCTATTCGCTGCTCGACGACGTGCGCGAGATCAAGGTCGACACGCCCTATGGCCCGCCGTCCGACAGCTTCTTCCTCGCCGACGTTTCCGGCCGGCGGGTCGCCTTCCTGCCCCGACACGGGCGCCGGCACACGATCCCGCCGCACAAGATCAACTACCGGGCCAACGTCTGGGCGATGGGCTCGCTCGGCGTCAAGGCTGTCATCTCCCCGTGCGCCGCGGGCTCCCTCCAGCGCCACATCAAGCCCGGCGACTTCGTGCTGTGCGACCAGTTCGTGGATCGGACCCGAGGCCGCGCCGACACGTTCTTTGACGGTCCGATCGTGACCCACGTCAGCTCGGCCGAGATCTACGACCCGGTCCTGCGCGGGATCGCCGCCGAGGTGATTCGCGAACACGGCATTTCGATGCACGAGCGCGGCACGATCGTGATCATCAACGGTCCGCGCTTCTCGACGAAGGCCGAGTCGAAGTGGTTCAGCGATGCCGGCTGGGAGGTCATCTCGATGACCCAGTATCCCGAGGCATACCTGTGCCGCGAGCTGGGCATGGCAGTCGTGAACATCGCGCTCATCACCGACTACGACGCCGGCGTCCTCGAGGGCACCGAGGCGGTCGACGCCCGCAGCGTGCTCGAGGTGTTCCAGGACAACGCCGCCCGGATCCAACAGGTGGTGCTCGACATGATCGGGCGCTTTCCGGCCGACCTCGACGCGCTCGGCGCCCGGGCCGCCCTCGAACACACGCGCGGCGACGGCCATGCGACTTCGCCCGAGGATATCCGGCTTTTCGAGACGGGGCTCTGACGTCCCGGGCGCGATGCCCGCGGGTGACGGCGCGATGCCCGCGGGTGACGGCGCGATGCCCGCGGCCGGCGCCGCCATGACTCACCTGCCGCCGGCATGACGCACCTGCCGATCGGGGTGTGCATCGGGTCGATCGATGCGGACCCCGTGTGGTGGCTCGACGCCGCACGACGCCTCGACGCGGCCGGCTACGATGGGATCTGGTGCTGGGACCATTTCATGGGCCGCGGTGACCCTGCCACGCCCGTCGTGGAGGCCTGGACCGCGCTCACGGCGACCGCGGCCACGACCCGGCGAGTGCGCGTCGGAACGTTCGTGGCCAACATCATGAATTGCCATCCCGCGGTGCTCGCGCGCATGGCGTCGACACTGCAGCTGCTCAGCGGCGGGCGGCTCCTGCTCGGTCTGGGCATCGGCGGCCATCCAGCCGAGCACGCCGCCTACGGCATCGACTTCCCGCCCGTGGCGGAGCGCGTGGCTCGCGTCGAGGAGGCGGTCGGCGTGCTTCGCGCACTGTGGTCGGGCGGCCCGGTCACGCTGACCGGCCGCTTCTATCCCTTGCACGACGCGAGCGCGTACCCGAAACCCGGGCCGCCGCCACCGATCGTCATCGGCGGCGAGACGCGGGCGGGGGCACGCCTGGCGGGCCGTCTCGGCGACGGCTGGACGGCGTTCGACACGACATTCGAGGCACATCTGCCCGCCTACCTCGAGGCGCTCGAGGCGACCGGCCGGCCCCGCGCGGCACAGCGGGTGATCGTCGGCTTCCAGGGCGGCTGGTCTGGCGAGGAGCCGATCGATCTTCGGCCCTGGACGGAGCAGCCGGCCGCCTCGTGGCAACGGTGGCAGGCAGCCGGCGCGGACGCCGTGGTCGTCACCGTCCGGCGCGAGGCGGAGGTGGCCGCCCTGGTGGAGGCCGCGGCGCGCTGGTGATTCGTGGCCAAGGGCAGCGCTCCGCAGCCCGCCCGTGGCATGTCGCCCGGGTCTCGACGGCCCGTTCCGCGGGTTCGTGGCACCATCGATGGCGACGCCCATGACCCAGACCGTGACCGACGACCCATCGCCGCTGGCTCCAGCCCTGCCGACGCACGCGTGCGTGCGCTGTGGCGCCGACTGCCCGATCGACGTGGCCCTGTGCGAGAGCTGCAATCCGCTGGGTCTGTCCCAGCCGGCGGCGACGCAGGCCCACGGCACGGTCTTCCTGGCGATCATCGCGGGCGTCGTGATCCTGGCCATCGCGGGCCGCCTGGCGTTGAGCGGGATCGGCCCGTTCGAGGGGGCCGTCGCGGGCGTCCAGGCCACCCCGCCCTATCTGACCGTGACGCTGAGCGTGACCAACCGCGGCACGCGCGCGGGCGCGACGACATGTCGGATCTTCGATCCGAGCCTGCCCGGTATCGGTCCCGAATCGACGTACGTCACGAGCCCACGGGTCGGCGCGGGGCAGACGATGTCGTTCGAAGCGGTCGTCACGACCCTCGGCTCGGTGGTCCGCGAGCTGTCCGCGGACTGCCAGTCGTGACAGTCGCGGACACGGCCGCGGGCGATCGGAACGGCACCCCGAGCGGTCAGGCGCGTGCCCACGATTCGGCGTACGGGCGCGAGCTGGCGTTCGCTGCCGATACGGCCGAACGCGCGGGCCGCCTGCTCATGGAGCGCTACGAGCGCGTCGAGCAGGTCACCTACAAGAGCGCGCGGGACGTGGTCACCGAGGTGGATCTCGCAGCCGAGCGGCAGATTCTCGACGCGATCCGGGCCGCGTTTCCGGATGACGCGATCCTGGCCGAGGAATTGGGGTCGCATGCCGCCGCCGTCCAGGCCGCCGGCGGTCGCACCTGGATCGTCGACCCGCTCGACGGCACGGTGAACTACGCCAATGGCATCCCCGTGTTCTGCGTGTCGATCGCGCTCGCCGACGGGGACCGGCCGGTCGTGGGGGTGGTCCACGACCCTACCCGCGCCGACACGTTCCGCGCCGCGGTCGACGGTCCGGCAACCCTCAACGGCCGGTCGATCACGTGCTCGGAGAAGGAGCGCCTGGGCGATTTCGTCGTCGCCATGGCCCTTAGCGGCCGGGCCGTCACGAGTCGCCTGCGCGCCGTTCGCAAGGCGATCCGCATCGGTCGCACGATGGGTTCCGCCGCCATCGCCCTGGCGTACACGGCCAACGGCCGCTTCGATGCCTACCTCCAGTCATCTGGACTGTCGGTGTGGGACGTCGCGGCTGCGGGTCTCATCGCCGAGCGGGGTGGCGCCCGGGTCACGAGCCCGAGCGGTGGGCCGTGGTTCGACATCGGACAGGAAACCCGGACGATCGGCATCGTCGCTGCGCCGCCGGCCCATCACGCGCGACTGCTCGAGCTGTCCAGGGGCTAGTCCTCCAGCCAGCGGTGCGGTCGGTCCCGCAGGCGGGCCAGGCCCCAGCGATCGCAGAATGCCTGCCAACGCGCCCGAGGCGTGCCGCGCCAGCACAACTCAGCTGGGCTGACCTGGGGGATCGGGGCGTCGGCCCGCAGCCGGGCGAGCTCGCGATATAGGACGGCCTCGTCGCGATGCTGGGCGAGCGCCGCCGCGAGCGGGACCGCGCGGACGCCGGGCACGTCCCAGGCGGCACCGCGCTGTGGGATCGCATCGATGCTGCCATAGCGCGACAGCAGCGCGGCCGCCGACTTGGCGCCCCAGCCCGGGATGCCCGGGTACCCGTCGGAGGCGTCCCCGACGAGCGCCAGCAAGTCGGCGATCCTCGCCGGCGACACGCCCAATTTGGCCTTGACCGCCGCGTCGTCGTGATGATGCCGCTTGCGCCGGCGTCCTAGAGCACGACGCGCCGTCCCGCACGCACTGGGCCATGTCCTTGTCGGGCGTCATGATCACCACCCGCTCGACCGCCGGATCGGAGCCCCAGCGCGGCGGCGGCCGTCCGAGCGCGTCGTCGGCCTCCCACTCGACCATCGGCCAGACGACGACGCCCAGGGCCGCGAGCGCGTCCTCCGCCTGGTCGAACTGGGCCAGCAGCTCCGGCGGCACGCCGGCCGAGCCCTTGTAGCCGGGATATCGCGCGTTGCGCCACGACTCGATGACGTGGTCCGCGGCGCACCCGAGGTGCGTGACGCCGTCCTCGCGCAGCAGGATACAGCACGTTCTCCAGCAGTCCGCGTGACGCTCGCCGGTTCGCGCCGGCGGCCTCGGATGCTGCGGCCGCGGCGCGAAGTGGGCGCGGAACAGCTCGTACGTCGCGTCGAGCAGGTGGACCTGCACGCGTGCAGCGTACCGAGCGCGGGCGGCCATGGCTCGTCGTTGCGGCGGGCCCGAACCTCGGCCGCGAAGCCCGTGCCCGGATCAGGGATCGGCGATCCGGGATGAGTGCTCCAGGATCAGGGGGAAACGCCCATGGCGGCGCCGGACGTCTCGCGCACCTGCTCCACGAGCTCGCGCAGTCGCTCGAGGTCGGCCTGGAACGTGGCGCGCAGGACGGGCCGTGCCAGAGCCGCCCACAGGAACGGCAGCACCGGCGCGACGAGCGTCTCGCGCCAGTCCACGATCGTCGTGCTTCCGTCGACGCCGGGCCGCAGGTCGATCGTGCCCCGGCCGCGGAACACGCCGTCGTGGCTGATGGCGAAGCGGCGCGGCGACTCGAAGGCCGTGATCGTGACCGGATCGTCGACGCGCAGGCCGAGGATGGCGACGCTCCCGATCGCGCGAGTGCCAACCCCGATCGGACCCGGATCGAGAACGTCCACGTCGACCAGATCGGCCATCCAGCGTGGCTGACCCTCGATGTCGGCGAGCTCGCGCCAGACCAGATCGATCGGTGCGTCGACGACGACGAACGTGTGGACCGGTGCTGGTCCCGCATCGCGACTGCGGTTTCGGCCGGCGAGCCCGCGATCGAGGAGCCAGCCCGCGCCCACGAGCGCCAAGGCGAGCTTCACGAGGCGCCCGATCATGGCCGGTCGCAGTCGGATTCACCTGTGCCGGCCCGACCGGCCACGATCATGACCGGACGAGCGGGGAGGGCTGCGTCGTGCGCTCGACCCTGACGCCCGCCGATGTCATCTCTTCGACCGCCCTGCGGCCGTCACCGGGCTCGAGGTCGACGGCTGCCACGGCGTCGGCCAGGAGCGACGTGCGGAAGCCCAGGCCGGTCGCGTCGAGCGCCGTCGCCTTCACGCAGTAATCGGTGGCGAGCCCGCACACGACCACGCGCTCGATCGCGCGCTGGCGGAGCAGCGACTCGAGCTCCGTCGGCACGCTGTCGCCCGTGAGCGGATCGCGCATCGTGAAGCCCGAGTAGCCGTCCTCGCCGTGGCTGCCCTTGCGCACGACGGGGCCGTCGACGATCAAGCTCGGATGGAGCGCGGCTCCCCACGTCGACTGGACGCAATGCACCGGCCAGATGCCACCGTCAGGAGCGAAATGGGGCGTGTGCTCGGGATGCCAGTCCTGGGTGTAGACGACGAAGGCGCCGGCCGCTCGCGCACGGCCGATCTCCTCATTGATCGTCGGCACGATGTCCGGCGCCCCGGCCACGGACAGGCTGCCGTGCGGGTCGGCGAAGTCGTTCTGGACATCGGCCACGACGAGCGCGGTCGCCGAATCGTAGTGCATCACCGCCCCAGGCTACCGCACGATGGCGCTGGGCTCCCGTCGTCCTCGCTACCGAGCGATGAGGCCATCACCGGCCAGACCGGATCCCGGCGACAGAACGCCGCGGCCGCGCGCCTGTCAGCTGACGGCGGTCGGAGCCTCGAGCGGGCCGTTCGGAGCCGGGTCGCCGAGCGCCGCTGCCACATCGTGGCGCGTCGTGGAGCCAGCGCCGCCGTTGCCGTCGGCCATCTCGGGCATCGTCTCGTTCGGCATGGCCCCGTCGCCGTTCATGTCGTCGGCCGCCGCCTCAGCGGCGGCGGCGTCGACGTCGAGCAGGTAGCCGATGCCCTGGAAGGTCTTGATCCGCCCCGGCTCGCCGGGTTTCGCCCCGAGCTTGCGTCGAACGCGGGACACCCAGACCCGGAGGTACTGCAGATCGTCGCGGTACTCCGGGCCCCAGACCTTCGTGAGCAACTCCGTGTGGAGCACGACCTTGCCCGCGTTTGCCGCCAGATGCTGGAGGAGCAGCCATTCGGTCCGGGACAGCTGCACGAGATCGCCGTCGCGGGTCACCATGCGCCGCTCGAGATCGATCTCGACGTTGTCGAAGCGGATCACACCGGCTCCTGGCGCCGCGCCCGAGGAGCGCCGAAGGACCGCTCGCACTCGGGCCGCAAGCTCGTCGGGGTGGAACGGCTTCGCGACGTAGTCGTCGGCGCCCAGGTCGAGACCCTTGGCCTTGTCGGCGGTCGAGCCCTTCGCCGTGAGCAGGATCACCGGCACCGAACGCCGCTCGCGCAACTGGCGCATGACCTCGATCCCGTCGAGATCCGGCATGACGATGTCCAACAGCACGATGTCCGGCCGATACTCCTCGGCTTTGGCCAGGGCCTCTTCACCGCCGGTCGCGGTCACGACCCGGAAGCCTTCCTCGCGACAGGGCGATCGAAACGAGCTTCGTGATCCGCGGTTCGTCGTCGGCTACGAGGATGACGGGCTGAGTACTCACGCCGCACCTCCTCTACTCCTCGTCATCGTGACGGATCGGGCGAATTCCGTCGACGGCTCGACCGCCGGACGCGAACCAAACATCGACGTTCCTCCCGTACCCGACGCGCCGGCCACGGGATCGTGACATGCGCTCCGGCGGCCACGGGACACGCCCGTCATGGGTTTGACACGGGCCGGCCCGCAGAGCATGGCAGAACCTCCGTGCCGAACACGCGCGGTCCGGTCACGGAGGGTCTTTCAATCGTCTTGCAGGCGCCGGTCGTCACGCAGGCGCCAGGCTCCCGCCGTGACTACTGGGACGGGGCGGCGCTGTCGACCGGATTGCTGACGGCCGGTGCGCTCAGCGCCGGCTGATTGGTCGAGCCAGCACCTCCGTTCGAGCCGCCATTGCCGGCCGGTCCGAAGGCGAACCACCACACGGCCAGGGCCACGATGAGCACCAGGACGATCGCGACCGCCGCGCCCATGCCCGAGCCACCGGTTCCATTGTCGACGACGACGGTCTCGTGCTCGTGTCGTTCGGTCATGCAAACCTCCTTCCGGGGCGGTTGGGCCGCCATTCGGCGCCATTCGCCGCCATCCGCCTCCGATGCCGCCGCAGCTCCGCGACGGTTCCCCCCGGTCGTGCCACCCTGCCAGCCCGGGGCTGCCGAAGGGTTGAGCCGCATGCCCCGGCTCGTTGCAGTCCGATTGCACGCCAACGGGCCGGAGGAGCGCGTGGCCGGCCGGGATGGGCTACCCTGCGTTGCGGATTCCAACGGCGTCGAGACGCACGCGCCCATGCACGCGCCCGTGGCCGGATCGCACGGAGCCATGGATGTACTTCGACGAGTTCAAGCATCAGCTGCCCGACATCGACTCGGACGAGACCGGCGAGTGGATCGACTCGCTCGACCAGGTGCTCGAACAGGAAGGCGAGAACCGCGCTCGCTTCCTGATGTTCAAGCTGCTCAAGCGTGCACGGCAGCGCCATGTCGGGCTGCCGCCGCTGACGCAGACCCGCTACATCAACACGATCAGTCCCGAGCAAGAACCATTCTTTCCCGGTGACGAGCAGCTCGAGCGTCGCATCCGGCGCCTGATCCGCTGGAATGCCGTGGCCATGGTGCTGCGCGCCAACAACCGCTACCCCGGGATCGGCGGCCATTTGGCCACGTATGCGAGCTCGGCCAGCCTGTACGAGGTCGGCTTCAACTGGTTCTTCCAGGGCAAGGACGCCGAGGGCGGTGGCGACCAGATCTTCTATCAGGGCCATGCCGCGCCGGGCATGTACGCGCGCGCCTTCCTCGAGGGTCGTCTGACCGAGAACCAGCTCGACCACTTCCGGCGCGAGGTGAGCGGCGAGGGCCTGTCGTCGTATCCGCACCCACGGCTCATGCCCGACTTCTGGGAGTTCCCGACCGTGTCGATGGGCATCGGCCCGTTGTCGGCGATCTACCAGGCCCGCTTCAACCGCTATCTCCTCAATCGGGGGCTGAAGGACACCTCGAATCAGCGCGTGTGGGCGTTCCTCGGCGACGGCGAGATGGACGAGCCCGAGGCGCTGGCCGGTCTGTCGCTCGCCGCCCGAGAAGGGCTCGACAACCTGATCTTCGTGGTCAACTGCAACCTGCAGCGTCTCGATGGCCCGGTGCGCGGCAACGGCAAGATCATCCAGGAGCTCGAGGGCCTGTTCCGCGGCGCGGGCTGGAACGTCATCAAGGTCGTGTGGGGCCGGGAGTGGGACGATCTCCTCGCGCGCGACGTGGACGGCGTGCTCGTCGAGAAGATGAACAACACCCTCGACGGCGAGTTCCAGAAGTACTCCGTGTCGGGCGGGGACTACATCCGCGAGCGCTTCTTCGGGCCCGATCCGCGCCTGCGCAAGCTCGCGGAGCACCTCTCGAACGACGACCTGACCAAGCTCCGCCGCGGTGGCCACGACTACCGAAAGCTGTACGCCGCGTACAAGGCCGCGACCGAGTACCAGGGCGCACCGACCGTCATCCTGGCCAAGACCGTGAAGGGCTGGACGCTGGGGCCCGGCGTCGAGGCCCGCAACATCACGCACCAGGCCAAGAAGCTGTCCGAGGCCGAGCTGCGGATCTTCCGCGATCGGCTCGAGCTGCCCATCCCCGACGCGAAGCTCAAGGACGCGCCGTACTACAACCCGGGTCCCGATTCGGAGGAGGTGCGCTACCTCGTCGAGCGTCGTCGGGCGCTGGGCGGCCCGCTGCCCAAGCGGGTCGTGCGGGACGACCCGGTCGCGGCGCCGCGGCCGGAGGTCGACGCCGAGTTCTCGGCCGGTAGCTCGACCGCGGTGAGCACGACGATGGTGTTCACGCGCCTCCTCCGCAACCTGATGCGCGATCCCGAGCTCGGGCGGCGGATCGTGCCGATCATCCCCGACGAGGCCCGCACGTTCGGCATGGATCCACTGTTCAAGGAGGCCGGCATCTACGCTGCGCTCGGGCAGCGCTACGAGCCGGTCGATTTGGATCTCGTCTTGAGCTACCGCGAGGCCGTCAACGGGCAGGTGCTCGAGGAGGGCATCACCGAGGCCGGCTCGATGGCCAGCTTCCAGGCGGCCGGCACGAGCTACGCAACGAATGGCCTGGCCATGATCCCGTTCTACATCTTTTACTCGATGTTCGGCTTCCAGCGCACCGGTGATCAGGCCTGGGCATTCGGCGACGCGCGCGGCCGGGGCTTCATGCTCGGGGCGACCGCGGGCCGGACGACGCTGACCGGTGAGGGCCTCCAGCACGACGACGGCCAGAGCCAGGTCCTCGCGTCGATCATCCCGAACCTGCGTGCGTACGACCCGGCCTTCGCGTACGAGCTGGCGGCGGTCGTCCGTGATGGCATCGAGCGGATGTTCGTGGCGGGTGAGGACGTCTACTACTACGTCACCCTGTACAACGAGAACTACCCGCAGGCGGCCCGGCCCGACGGCGACGACGTGCTCGACGGCATCATTCGCGGCTTGTACCGCTTCCGAGCCGCGCCTGAGCTCAAGAAGGGGGCCAGCCGCGCCCGTCTGCTCGGATCGGGCGCGATCCTCCAGCAGGTGCTGGCGGCCCAGGAGCTCCTCGCCGAGAAGTTCGGGGTCGCGGCCGACGTGTACAGTGCTCCGTCGTTCGGGCTCCTGCGCCGGGATGCGCTCGAGACGGAGCATTGGAACCGGCTCCATCCGGACGCCCAGCCGCGGGTCCCGTACGTGACCGGGATCCTGGGGCCCGACGGCGGCCCGATCGTGGCCGCCTCCGACTGGATGAAGACCGTGCCCGACATGATCGCGCGCTGGGTCCCGCAGAACTTTGTCGTGCTCGGCACAGACGGTTTCGGGCGGAGCGACACGCGCGAGGCGCTCCGAGCGTATTTCGAGATCGACGCCCCGAACATCGCGGCCGCGACCCTCACGGCCCTGGCGCGCTGTGGCGACCTCGACCCACGCAAGGCCGCGACGGCCATCCGCGAGCTCGGCATCGATCCGGACAAGCCCGACCCGTTGCGCCTCTGACGCTTCGGCGCGCGCGCTGACGTCGGGTCGATGGCAGCGGAGCCCAGAGCCGACGACGCGCGAGCGACGCGATACGCGCCTGATAGGTCGCGCCCCAGCCCTGTTCGACTGGCGGGGCCCCCCCGTCGCTACGCTCCCCGAGCGTCGGCAGGGCCCGATCTCGGGCGCCGGCGACCCGCATACCGGGAGGATCATGGCCGGTTCCCTTCGCATCGCCCAGGTGGCCCCGCCGATCGAGCGCGTGCCGCCCGAGGGTTACGGCGGCACCGAGCGCATCGTGTACGAGCTGGTGCGCGGCCTGCTGGATCGGGGCCACGAGGTCACGACCTTTGCCAGCGGCGACTCTGACGTGGCCGGACGTCTCGTGCCGACCGCCCCCGAGGCGCTTCGCCCGAGCGGCTACGGCGACGATCCGCTGGGCTGGATGGTGGCGACGCAGCTCGAGGTCCTGCGCCGAGCCGACGAGTTCGACGTGATCCACAGTCACCTCGAATGGGCCAGCCTGCCGCTGTTGTGGGCAACCCGGACCCCGGTGGTCTCGACCTTTCACGGACGGATGGACCTGCCGTTCGCGCGTTCGGCGCTGGCCGATCGCCCAGCGGGCATCGTCGCAATCAGTCACAGCCAGGCCTCGGTGCATCCGGATCTTCCGTGGGCGGCCGTGATCTACAACGGCCTCACGCTCGACGACACGCCGTTCGAGCGCGACCCGGGCGATCACCTCGTGTTCGTCGGGCGGATCGATCCGGACAAGGGCGTGCTCGAGGCGATCGAGGTCGCCCGGAACGCCGGTCGGCGCCTCGTCATCGGCGGCAAGGTCGGCACTCGGCCCTGGGAGCGCGAGTACTATGAGACCGTCTTCCGGCCGGCCATCGAGCACGCCGACGTCGAGTTCCTCGGCGAGGTGCAGAGCCACGAGCGCGACCAGCTCCTGGCCGGCGCGTATGCAACGCTCATGCCCGGTGCGTGGCCCGAGCCGTTCGGATTGGTCTCGATCGAGTCGCTCGCCTGCGGCACGCCGGTCCTGGCGCGTCGCGTCGGCGCACTGCCCGAGATCGTCCGGGAGGGCGTGGACGGCTACTTCGGAGACGACCCGCGCCAGATCGCCTTCCTCGTGGATCGGGTCGCCGAGCTCGATCGTGCCGAGATCAGGCGCTCGGTTCGCGAGCGGTTCGCGGCGGCGCGCATGGTCGAGCAGTACGAGGCCCTCTACCGCCACATCGTGGCCGACGGGAAGTCGACCGGAAGAAGTGGCCAGCGCGGCAGCCAGGCCGCCGAGGCCGTCGCGCCGGGCAGCGGCCGCCAGGGGACGCCCGCTCGTCGGCGCCGGGTTGGGGCGGCCCGCAGTGTACGGGCCGGGCGAGCCGGCCGCAGGGGCCAAGACTAGTCTCTTCCGCACGCCAAGCCTGAGCCGCTCCTGCCGCAAGCGGCAGAGTGGCAAGGAACCGCGGCAAAGAAGATGGGCCGGCCGCACGTGCGGCCGGCCCATCGACGCTCGGGTTCAGGCACGATCAGCGATCGGACCCCGGCCCGGTGTTCGTGTTCGCGTCGTCGGCATCGTCGGTGGCGTCCCGAGCCTCATCGCCGGCATTGCCGAGCGAGCGCCGGATATCGTCGCCGGCGTTTCCGATCTCATCCTTGAGATCGCGCCCGTCGGCGTCTCGCCACGCCTTCTTGGTGCTCTCCTCGGCGTCGCGGTACGTCCGCTTGACGTCGTCCATCCGGGACCTCCTTCTGTTCGAGGGCCACATCGCCCTCGTCGGCATGACCCTATCGAGAGGCGGATCACATGGATGGCAGAGGAGTCTTCACCGGCGGGTACAGGGTCGTATCATGGCCAGCCCCGGGGGAGCATCTAACGACGTTCCGGGGTGCTGGTGCAATCGCTGTGCAACGGGCCGTCGGACCGGGCTGACGCGGCTGCGCCGGTGTGCGCCGTAGCATCGGAGCGCCCTCGGAGCGCCCAATCGGCGCTCGATCGAAGGGGCTGCCAGCCTGAGGAGTTCCGACATGACGAACGACGTGCACGAGGAGACGATGACCGACGGGGCAGAGGCCCAGGCGGGGGATGCGCGGTCAGCCGGCGGACCGATCGGCCAGGCCGGTCGGACGGTCGCCCACGCCGTGAGCGGAGTGGCGGGTGCGGTGGCCGGAACGGCTCAGCTCGCGCGCGAGCAGCTGCCGCAGGTCATGGAGCAGGGTGGGCGCATGGCCGACACCACCGCCCAGGTTGCCGCGGTCACCGCCGACCGGCTTCGGCACCAACCGGACGAGCCGCTCACGCTCGGCTCGTCATTCATGTTCGGCGTCGCGCTCGGCCTGTTCATTGCCGGCGCGCCGCGCCTCATCGTCGGGCTCGCCCTGACGCCCGCACTGGCCATGGGTGCGACGCTCCTGGAACGGCGCCCGAACGGTCGGCGGGCGGCCGGCACGTAGTCGCCGTCAGGCAGACAAGAACAGACGGCCCGGGGAGGGGGCCCGGGCCGTCTGTGTCGTTCGGGAACGCCCCGTCACAAGCGTCCCCGCGAGGGAGGCTGCATCAGTTCGGGTCCGAGCGCTGACGTCCATCTCGGATCTGATGTCGAGAAGACTACGGATACGGCCCAGCTGGGCTGATTACGGCGCCGATCGGGCGCATAACAGGCGCATTGCGATCCGGGTGACGAGGACGGCGGCGCGAGGATGCCCGGGGGATGCCGGGAGCGATGGCCCGGGCCACGTCTGCCGTCACGGCTGCGCGCCGACGGTGGCCATCGCGTCGGCCGTCAGGATCTCCAGCACGGCGCCGCGAAGATCACGGGCGACGACGTCGCACCGACTCGTCGGATGATGCGTCTCGGGTGGTGGGGGGCCAATCAGGACGGTCCTGCAGACCGTCGGCCGAGAGCGACCGCAGGCTGCTGGATCGGCCGTGATGAGCCAGTCGCCGCGACGCTCGCCGTCGACCTCGCCCAGGCATTCGAGCTCGCGGCCGGCAACGATCTCTTTCGATCGCCGTCGACCGTCGGGCGCCGGGTCGCCACCGCCGGCGAGGCCGTCACGGCGCAGGACCACCAACTCGAAGTTGCCGGCGGCCAAGTGCTCGAGCTCCTCGAGGGAATGGCCGGCGTCGGCCTCGGCGAGGAGCGACGAGTCGAGATAGACGCGGGCGGAATGGAACGGCTGCACACGCTCTCCACAGAGCTGACTGTCCTGATGGGAACCTCTGTGACGACCTTAGACTCGAGCCCGCGACAGCCCTATTCGAGCCCGACTGTCGGAGGTTTCAGGTCCCGGTCAAACGGCGGACAAGGTGAGAGCCCGCCGCGTTCGCGGCGGGCTCTCGGTCGAGGAGGGAGGAGCGAGGTCAGATCGAGCCGGTGCCCGTTCGGGTTCGGCCCATGAATGCGTTCACGACGACGACGACGATGACCGCCCCGATGACAGCGGTCACGATCGTCCCGACATCGAACGCTCCATTGATGGCGTCGATGCCCAGCACGACGCTCGCCAGGAAGCCACCGACGATCGCGCCGATGATCCCCAGGACGATGTGGCCGACGATGCCGAGCCCTTCGTCGCCCTGAACCAGCAGACCGGCGAGGTAACCGGCAATGGCACCGAGAACGATCCAAGCGATGATGCTCATAGGTTGTGTGGACCTCCCTGACTCCGTCTCCGGCGAGTCTGGCCGTTCGGCCGGATCGCCATGCGCCATGCACTCTGCGGCGCACCTGCCATCAGGGGGACAACGCCTCGGGTCCGCCGTCTTGCAGTCGCCTCGCACGGGAGCTGGCGGGGGCTGATCGCGCGTCGTGGGTGCAAGCGGCCTGTAGCGGGGGTCCGCCGGCGGCGAGCGCCTTCGGCATCCTCTGAGGGCCATTGTCGGAGCACGACGTTCACGACCGAGACCGGACCGACCCAGGTTCAGCCTCCCGCCGGCGACACCGGAGACAAAGATGTTCACGAACGGCATTCGATCCGCGGCGATCCCGCCACCGCACGAGCTGGAGATTCCCGCCAACCCGCCGCCGCCCACGCACACGTTCCGGCGTCTGCTCATCGCGGGACTGACCCGTCAGCAGGCCGGCAATCTCACGGCCAGAACCGTCGGCCTCACGGCCGTGCGCAGCGGTTGGAGTCCGGCAGAGATCCAGGGCCTGTGTTTCCTACGCCATCTCGTGGAGCACGAACGGATTCGATCCTGAGGCCCTTGCCGCTCAGTGGGCAATGTGTCGGCCACCGATCCGGATGACGGCTCGAGCGCAGCGTCAGCGGCCAGTAGCGACCACACGCACGAGGGTCCCGGAGCCGATGTCCGTCGCGAACAGGTCGCCGGCGTCGTCCTCCCCGAACGAGCTGATGCGACGCCCGCCGTCGATCAGCAGGGTCGGGTTCTGGTCATCCGGTCCGGCCGCATCGAGGCCCCAGACCCGGCCCGAACAGTAATCGCCGAATAGGTACACGCCGCCAAGCGGGCCCGCCGACGGTCCTCGCGCCACGTAGCCGCCGGTCACCGAGCAGCCCTGGTCGTGTCCGTACTCCGCGATCGGTAGCGTCAATCCGCTCTGGTCGCAATCCGATGACGGCGCGTAGCAGTGTCGGCCCTCCATCCGGTTCCAGCCGTAGTCGATGCCCCCGCCGGCACCGGCCCTGGCGCGATCGATCTCTTCCCAGGCGCCCTGACCGACGTCCCCGATCCAGAGATCGTGGCTGCCACGGTCGAAGCTGAAACGCCATGGGTTGCGAAGCCCGTACGCCCAGATCTCGGGGCGTGCGTCGGTCCGATCGACGAACGGGTTGTCACTCGGGATCGCATACGCGCTCGTGCCCGAGGCGTGGCGCGGATCGATGCGCAGGATCTTGGCGAGGAGTGTGTCGAGACGCTGGCCGTTGCCCAGTGGATCGCCCCCGGAGCCGCCGTCGCCGAGACCCACGTACAGCATCCCGTCGGGCCCGAACGCGAGCATGCCGCCGTTGTGGTTGGGATACGGCTGATCGACATGGAGCAGCGCGCGTTCGGATGACGGATCCGCCGCGGTGGCGTCAGCGGCCGCGCGGAATTCGGCGACCACCGTGTTGCCATCCCGATCTGTGTAGTCGACGTAGAAGCAATTCTCGCCGGCGCTTCCATAGCCCGGCGCGAATGCCAGCCCGAGCAGGCCACGCTCGCCGCCCGAGGCGACCCGGTCGACGATGTCGAGGAACGGCCGATCGACGAGTCGGCCGCCGTCGACGATTCGGATCCGACCGGCCTGCTCGAGCACGAACAGGCGGCCGCTGCCGTCACCCGCCCCGGTCGCGAAGAGGGGCGCGTCGAGACCGTCGACGACGGGCTCGAGACGAAGGCTGACCCGAGCCGGATCCCCGCCCGCGAGCGAGCCGGCGGGCTCCGCGGTTGGCTCGCCCGTACCGCTCGACGGCCGCGATGTGCCGTGAGGCGGGGAGCTCGAGCCGCCGCACGCGACAAGCACGATCGCAAGCGCCGTTGCCCCGAGCCGGATCCGAGCGGTCATCGTGATCATGCTACGCATGAGCCCGCCGGTCGGTTCCCGTCGAGGCGCCGGCACGCGGCGCTCGCCCTGACCTAGCCGTCCAGCTCCGACGCGACGGCCGCCTGGAGGGCCAGCGCGTCCTCGGTTGCCACGCCGGTCGCGTCGTGCCGGAAGAACACGAACGCGTCGTGGCCGGCAGCCAGGAACGGGACGAGGCGATCCGCCCAGGCCGAGATCTCGCCAGGCGCGTACGCGGTCTTGCGCAGGCGCAGATACAGGAACGGCCCGGTGAGCCGCAGGTCGGGCGGCCGCTCGTCCTCGTCGAGCTCGGTCGCGACGAGCACGGCGTCGTGCCGTGCGAGCTCGGCGAACGTCTCGTCGCGCTGCCAGGACGAGTCCTGGAACTCGAGCGAAATCGGCAGGTCGAGCGGCCATCGCTCGAGCAGGGCCCGAAGGCGCTCGTCGTCGCACTTGACGTCACCCGGCACACGGAACAGCACGCTGCCGAGCCGCTCCCCGAAGCGCGCCAGAGGCCCGGTCAGCCACGGGATCGACTCGTCCGGGGTGCGCAGGAGTGCGCGCAAGGAGCCGCCGCGTTGGGCCTTGGCGGTGAACCGGAACGTGGCCGGGGTAGCATCGAGCCAGGCCGCGACCTTGGTCTCGCTGGGCTGTTGATAGAAGGTGTTGTTGAGCTCACACGCGCGGAACACGCCGGCGTAGTAGTGCAGAAGATCGCCGGACCGGAGTCCGCTGGGGTAGAAGCGCGGCGACCAGTCCGGGTAGGCGAACCCGCTGGTGCCCGCGTACAGGGTTCCGTGGCGCCCGGGCGTGGCCAGCCGGGCGCTCAGCTCGAGACACCCTCGCGCTCGTCGTCGGCCCCGCACTCGGCGTCGGTCGAGTCGCCGAACCCATGCGCGATGACCGCTCCGAGTGTCCGCTCGAGCGCGTCGCGATCCATCGGATCAACCGCGTCGAGGAAGTAGCGCTCAACACCACGCACGTGGGTGGGCATGGCCTCGCCCAGCCGAACGCGACCCTGTTCGGTCAGCACTGCCTCGGCGCCGCGTGCGTCCGTCGTGCACACCGAACGCAGCACGAGGCCGTCCGCCACGAGCCGGTCGATGAGGCGAGTGGCACCACTCCGCGACAGCCGGACGCGATACGCGAGCTGGTTCATCCGTAGCCGTTGCCCTGCCGACTCCGCGAGTCGCAGCAGCGCGTCGTACTCGGCCAGGGAGAGTCCGTGGCTCGACCGAAGGTCGTCGTCCAGTCGGCGGGCGACGCGCGCGTAGGCCTCGAGGAACCTGCGCCACGTCCCGAGGCGAGGATCGGCGCTTTCGTCTGCCGCGCTGGGTGTGGGCCGCCGAGCGTCAATGACGGCGGCCTGGCCGCGGCTCGCGATGGCCGGTTGAGATCGCCCTGCTGGATCGGTCATCGTCCGATGATACCGTGCCGCCCGGGGCGCTCCGTCACGATCTGGTGGGCGCGGTCGGTCGTCCTCGGCGCCGGCATGCGCCTATCATCCCGCCAACGTCGGCGTGCCCCGTGCGCGCGGGCTCACGCGTGAAGGGAGTTGCCCATGAGCCGCCTCTGGTCATCGCGCCGCAACAAGCTGGTGACGGGGGTGGTCGTCATCGTGCTCGTGCTGTTCGTCACCGGCATCATCCCGCCCAAGTCGTCCACGGGCAACGACGGCAACGGGCCGGCTCCGGCCGGCAACGTCGACTGGAACACGGCCACGGCCAAGACGCAGGCGCTGTTCGGCACGTCGATGCTGTCCGGTGGCCCACAGGGCGACACGTTCGTGGTGGTCCTCGCGGACGGTTTCGGGGAGTCGGGTGCGCATCTGTTCTGCTCGCAGGTTCGCGCCATCCTGACCAAGGCCGGGGCCGCGGCCGATCAGAAGATCGACATGCGCGACTCCAAGGGTAGCCTCACCGACTGCACCTGAGCCGCGCACGCCGCCTGCCGCCGGCGATCCACGTCCGCTGGAGCCGGAGGTGTCGGTGGGACGGGTGACGTGTCGTCAGAGAGCCGACAGGGGTCGGTAGGCCGGCGCCTGGCTATCCTTGGCCGATGCCGGTCGACACCTTGGAGTTCGGCGCTCAGAGCATGACCGCGCCGCTCCACGTCGCGCTCGTCGCTCGGCCGGGCATGTCGTTCGGGCACGCCTACGAGCAGCCCGACGCCGGTTTCCACCACCCGGTCGACCTCGAGCTCGCCCGACGCGAGCATGACGCCTTCGTCGACCTGCTGACCCGTCTCGGCGTCGACGTCCATGTCCTCGACGGCGAGGCGGCCTCTCCCGACGCCGTGTACACGTACGACCCGCTGCTCGTGACCGATCGGGGCGCGATCCCGTTGCGATCGGGCAAACCGGGCCGAGTGGGGGAGGAGCTGACGCTCGAGGTGTGGACGCGCGCTCGGGGCATCCCGACCGTGGGCCGGATCGAGGCTCCGGGCACGGTGGACGGCGGCGACACGTTCTGGCTCCGACCCGATCTGCTGTGCGTGGGCCGGAGTCTCCGCACGGACGAGGGTGGCGCGCGCCAGTTGGCCGCACTCACGGGCGGCGAGGTGCGCGTGTTCGACCTGCCGTACTGGAAGGGGCCCGCGGAGCTCGTGCACCTGCTCTCGGTCGTGAGCCCGATCGCCGACGACCTGGCAGTCGTCTACCCGCGGCTGCTCCCGGCGGGCCTGTGGCGAGTGCTGGTCGACCTGGGCATCCGGCGGCTCGAGGTATCGGACACGGAGTTCACGACGCTGGGCTGCAACGTGCTCGCGGTCCGGCCCGGCGTGTGCGTCCTCGCCGACGGGAACCCCGTCATCCGGCGGGCGCTCGAGTCCGCCGGGTGCGAGGTGCACGTCTTCGCCGCGCATGAGATCGGGCTCAACGGCTCGGGCGGCCCGACCTGTCTCACGCGACCGATCCTACGGCGCGCCTGACGCCGGATCGACGGCCCGACCGCACGGCAGGCCGTCAGCGCTCCGGGATGAGCTCGATCAGCGACACCGATGGCATGGGCATGTCGAATCCGAGCGACAGCCGGCCGCCGGCCACTTGCCTGCATGCGGCACTCTGTCCTCCGCTCGGCGGCGGACCTCCCCACGCGGCGCCGTCGCTGAAAGCGCTTACACCGCGGGCCGGAGCGGCTGAAGTGGATGCATCGGCCGCGCGGCAAAGCCTTGCAGGCCGGTGACATCGGGAGGCGCGACACGACGGGCCACGGGACGTCCCCGCGTCCCGATCCGTCGCCCGGCGAGCGTTCGCTAGAGCCCGAGCGTGAGCGGTATCGGCCGCTCGAGCTCCGGGCCAGCTACGTCCGTCGCGCTCGTGGGCTGGCCGCTGTCGACAGGCCGGCCGACCACACCCGCCGCAACCCGGGCTGCCCTGACGCCCGTCCGGCGAGTCGTCCCCGAACCCGTGATCTCCAGCAGCCGGCAGAAGGCGTTGAGCAGGCGCATCTGATCGGGTGTGTGGCAGGCGACCAGGAACAGCTCCGGACTGGCGACGAGGACCGACAGCCCGCGCGCCCGTGACAGCGCGACGTTCAGGCGGTTGCCCGAATACAGGAACTCCAGGTCGCGCGGCGCGTCGTCGAGGCTTGACGTCGCCATCGAGTAGATCGCCACGGGTGCCTCGCGACCCTGGAATCGGTCGACCGTGCCGGCATTCGGCCGCACGCCGAGGCGACGTTGCACGACCGCGCCGATCTCCGCGACGTGCGCGTTGTACGGGGCCACCACGAGGATGTCGCCCGGCTCGATGGCCCGCCGCGCACCTTCGCGATCCGTCCAGGTCCGCCCGAGCAGACCCTCGATCGCGGACGCGACCCACTCGGCTTCCTCTCGGGATCGGTTCGAGGCGCCTCGATGGTCGATCCCGACGAAGCGCAGTCCCACCCCGCCGATTGGCCGTCCATCGGCGACCGACTGCCGTTCGTTGGCCGGGTCCGTGCCCAGGCGGCCCTCGTAGAAGATCTCCGAGATGTACGCGTTCACGGCCGGATGCATGCGGTACGTCGTCGTGAGCAGGAGGCCGCGGTCGGGGGCGATGGTCGACGCGTCGCCGACCAGGTGCTCGAGCGCCGACGCGGCGGCACCCTCCGGGTGGCTGCCCTGCGAGACCTGCGGCAGCTGATTCGGATCCCCGAGGAGCACGACCGACCGGGCCGACCCGGCGACCGCGCACACGTTCGCGAGCGAGACCTGGCCTGCCTCGTCGACGAAGAGCACGTCGAGCACGCCCTCCATCTCGAGCCGCGACCACAACCACGGCGTGCCGCCCACGATCTCGAATGTGCCGTCGGCGAGCCCGGTGCGCGCCGCCTCCTTGGAGATGCACGGCACGTCCGGGTCCGGCGAGCCCTCGCCATCATCGCAGCGTTGTGCGATGCGAACGGTCCGTCCCTCGCGCCGCGCCGCGGCCAGGACCGCGTCGAGCATGTTCGCGATGACCTTGTGCGACTGTGCGGTCACACCCACGCGCCGGCCCTCGGCCAGGAGCGCGAGGATCATCCGCGCGCCGGTCCACGTCTTGCCCGTTCCGGGCGGACCCTGGATCGGCAGAACCGCCTGGTCAAGCGCGAGCGCGATCCGGCGGCTCGCGTCGGTCACGGTCTCGCCGGTCGCCACGAGCGGATTTCGAGCCGGCCGGAGCCAGCACCCCAGCCGACGAGACCTCCTCCGAGGCGGCGGCGGCCGTCCAGCCTCGCCGATCATCTCCGACGACGCCTGTGGGCAGCAGTCGCGGCGGGCGCCGCAGGAGCAGATCGCGGGCCGCTCGGTACGGGCCCTCGGCGTCGATGCCGTGCGCGAGGACCGCGTCGGCGAGGCGCCCGAGGGCGTCCCGGAGGGCGTCGGTGCCGTACGGTGTGCCAGGTATCAGCGCGCGCGGGTGCGGCCGGCCCGAAGGGCGCTTGAGGTCGATCGTGCCGCCCAGGGTGTCGATGGCAACGACCTCGCCGGCACCTTCGCCCGTGGCGGGATCGACGGGCCTGTCGCCCTCCTTGAGCTTCGTGTCCTGGACCGGGTCGAATCGGTAGCGCACCACCGCCGAGCGCTTCATCGTGCCGATCTCGCCCACCGGCTCGATCTCTCCGAGGGCCTCCGGATGGCCGACCAGCACGTCCATCGGCGCCTCACGCAGCTCGTACCACAGCCACCACTGCGGCTTCGCCTCGCGCCGATGCCAGTCGAGCAGTCCGGCCAGCAGCCAGCGGGCCTGCTGCTCCTCGGTTCGGTCGCGGCGCTCGGCCGGTATGCCGGCCCGCAACGCGTCCTCGCGGCGATGGGTCTCGTCCTGTTCAGCCTGGAGTTTCTCCGGCGGCGTGCCGTCGACCGCGAGCGGCCGTGGCACGACCCCGTCCGGAAACAGTGGCGCCGCCTCGTCGCGCAGCCGTTCGAGCCAGTCGCGCAGGCCCAGGTTCGACACGCAGTCGTCGCGGTTGTAGGCCGCGATCGCGTCGAGGATGGCCGGATCGTCCGTCTCCATCCAGCGCTCGTACTCGACGACCGAGAAGCCGGCGTCGGTGATGCCACCCTCGCGCTCGGGCATGTAGAACTTCTCGATCTTCTTGATCGAGTACGACTCGACCGAGGCGCGCAGGCCGGGCCGCACGACGTGGTCGTACAGGTTCACCAGAACCTTGGCCCGCAGCAGGCGATCGACCTCGTCCTCACGGGTCGCGTGGCGCTGCATGAGCCGTTTGAGGGCGCCCGATTTGTAGCCGCCATAGTGATACACATGCATCGACGGATCGCGCTCGAGACGCTCCGTCACGGCATCGATGAAGGCCTCGAAGGTTGCCTTCTCGGCCTCGCGGTCGTGCGCCCACAGGACCCGGTACACCGGCTCGCCCGTGTCCACCTCGACCCAGCCGAATAGGTACTCCAGGCCGTCCTCGAGGGCCCACGGATCGGCCTCGAGGTCGAAGAACAGGTCGAGGCGCGATGGTTCGGGCAGGGCCGCCAGGCCCCGTGCCGGCAGATCGGGATCGGGCGGGATCAGCTCGTAGCTCAGCCGGCCCGTGCGACGTGCATCGAGCTGAAGCACCGCCTGGCGATGCAGCCGCTCGAGGATTCGAGGTGCGACGCGCGGGACTCGCGCTCCACGCTCGAGCTCGGCCAGGGCGGTCAGGGTTGGCACGCCGGCATCCACGAGGCGACCGCGCTGGGAGCGAGTCACGCCGGCGACGAGCGACAGATGATCGTCCGCTCGGCGGCGTTCGATGCAGACCGAGAACCACGGACACACGCGGCAGTGCTCGACCGGCTCCGGGTACGTCGGGGAACCCGTGTCCGCGCCATCACCGGTACCCGCGCTCGGCGCGAACACGCGCGCCTCGAACCGGGCCTTCGCCGCGCGGTAGTACGCGGCGTAGTCGGTCAGACGATGGGGATGCGCCCGGCCGTCGCCGGTCACGACCGAGATCGTCTCGGGCGCGATGCCCTGGAGGCGTTCGAGCATGTCGGCGTACACGCACATCTGCACGATCGCGGCGGCCTTGACTCGCTTGGCCAGCTTGGTGTCGGCGACGTCGTAGCTGTAGGAGCCGAGGCTCGAGGCTCGATCGTCGCGCCGGAGCAGGAAGTCGGCATGACCCCGCCAGCGGCCATCGAAGAACGTGGCCTGGAAGATGACATCGTCGCCCCGGCGCATAGCGGCCAGGGTCTCGGCCTCCGCCTCCCGGAGCTCGTCCGGTGTGTGCGCGTCGCGAGTCGCGATCTCATGCACCGCGCGACCCTCGGCACGAAGGCGCTCGAGGAACCGCTGCTCGTGCGCAAAGCCGCGCTTGCGGATCAGCTCCAGCTCTGGATCGTCGCGCACCGGACGCCGGCGCTCGCCACGGGCGGCGCCGAGCTCGAGGCTGACGAGATGATCGCACTCGAGGAAGCCGACGAGATCGGTGGCACTGACGACGAGGCTGCCGTCGACGGCGATCTGCACCCCGTCAGGCTACCGGACCTGCGTGCCAGCTCGGCTGTCACACGCCGCGAGCCAGGGGCCCTGGTGGACCGCTGGCAGCGTCACCCTGGCATTGATCAGGGCCCGACCTCGCCGGCCGGCCGCAGGGCGCGCCACGTGTCGAGCGCCCATTGCCAGTCGGCCGGGTCGTGGAACTCGATATGGACGGCTGCCCCGCGACCGAGGACGGCCGAGTAGCCCTCGAGCGTGCCCAGCTCCACACCCGACTCGTCGCCGACGCTGATTCGCGCGCGGCCCACGACGGGCCCCTCGTGGTGGTCCAGCGTATCCGGGCCGAGATCGGCGGCGAACCGGGCCAGGAACACGTGCGGCGCCATCGGGCGGCCCTCGTCGGCGGTCTCGACGGCGGCCAGGGTGATGCTTCTGCCTGCCTCGCCGCCGGTCCATTCCTCGGCCGTGCGCCGCTCGCTCCACGAGCCGGGCACCTCGAGCGCCCAGCCCTCGTGCGTGATCGTGACCGGTCGCCGGCGATAGCCGACGGGCGGTCGTTCCGTGCCGGCCGCGGCCCGCGCTTGTTCACCGACCCTGTCCGTCATCGGGTCGGCCTCGCCGCGCAGTTGCAGCAGCTCGCGCCACTCGGGCCACGGGTAGGGCAGGCTCGGGTCGAGCGGATAGGCCCGACGCAGGAGATGGAGGACCTCGTCCTGGACGGCGATTTCGTCCTGCCCGACGGGGGCGCGCCAGCGTACCTCGGTCCACATCAGGCACAGGGCTCGATTGAGCAGGTAGCGGCCGTCGGTCACGTCGGCAAACCAGGGCCAGACGTCGATCGCCGTTCGCGGGCTGCGGATGGCAGCCTCGACCCAGGCGTCGTCGCGCGGACCGAGGTAGGTCAGCAGCGCACCATCGGCGCTGTACCGGACCCCGGACGGCGTGCCGAGATGGAGCGCGGGCTGACCCGGCGCATGGCCCTCGCGAACGCGCGTGAGGACCGCCCCCAGCCATGCCAGGTGGGCGCGCTCGATTGCCGGGCGGCCGCAATCGGCGAATGGATCGGCGGTCCCGACGTGCGGCCCGTCCTGATGGCGCCGCAGCCGACCCCGGATGCGTCCCTCGGGGCCAGATTTGCCGGATCCGCCCGATCCGTGCGGGAGGCCCGGCCCATCCATCTGCCCGTCGATTGGCGGCGAGCCACCCGCGGCGGCGTCGTCGGCCGGGGACCAATCGATGTCGACCCCCTCCCCGAGCTCGCGCATGAGCTGACACAGGTACGTGTGATAGCCCGGGCCGACCGGGGCCGATCGGCCGCTGACACTGACGGCGCCCTCGGCACCCATCCGAATGCGGAGCTCCGGCCCGGCGGGGTGCAGCTCGACGTGGAGGATCGCATCGTCGCCCTCGGCGGCGCGCCGGATGGATCGCACGAACTCGGCCTGCTCGCCATGCAGCCAGGCCTCGACCTCCGAGCCCAGCCCCGTGGGCGGCCGCGGTCGCGGGATCACACCCCGGCGTGCGGCCCGACCGCTGAACTGGACCTCGAGATCCACACGTGCCTCCTGTCTGGACGCGCACTCTAGCCCGGCCGGCCGGCGAGCGGCATGCCTCGATCGGGTCGGATCGGGCGGCCACCGGTCCCGGTCGGGCGTCGTGGACCTTCCCGCGACGAGGTCAGCCGAACAACGCGTCGAGCGCGCCTTCGAAGACCGCCGTGTGTCGGTCGACGTCCGCTTCGGTCGTCGCCGGCGACATCAGGGCCATGTTGTGGAACGGCGTCAACAGGACGCCACGGTTCATCGCGTACAGGTGCAGAAAGCGTTCGAGCTCGAAATCCCCGTGTGCGGCCTGCTCCGAGCCGTTGTGCGGCGGTTCGGGCATGAAGTGGTACTCGGCCCGTGCCCCGAGCCGGGTCACGTGCCACGCCACGCCCCGCGCGGAGATGGCCTCCCGGACGCCCCGCTCCCAGCGTTCGGCGAGCGGGATCATGCGCGCGAACGCCGCCTCCGTGAGCACCTCGGTCAGCGTCGCGCGCACAGCGGCCATGGACAGGGCGTAGCCGGCCAGCGTCCCGCCGATTCCGCCGACGTCGCAGTCCTCGAGCTCGATCGAGGCACTGACCCGCTCGGCGACACGCTCGCCGAGCCCGTAGGCGCCGACCGGAATGCCTCCGCCGATCGTCTTGCCGATGGTCAGGATGTCGGGCTCCAGATCGTAGGCGCCCGAATAGCCACCCGGTCCTGCGCAGATCGTGTGGGTCTCGTCGATGATGAGCAGCGTGCCCGTTTCGCGTGTGAGACGGCGAACGGCGTCGTGATAGCCGGGATCCGGCAGCACGATGCCGACGTTCGTGAGCGCGGGCTCGATGAGCACCGCGGCGACGTCGCGGTCGGCGAGGGCGGCCTCGAGCGCGGGCACGTCATTGATCTCCACGACGCGTGTCGTGGCGGCCGGGTCGACCGGCGGGCCGATGCTTCCGCGTCGCGCGCGGACGGTGCCGTCGTCGCCCAGCGTCGCGAACGACTCGTCCACGGAGCCGTGATAGTTGAAGTTGTGGACGACGATCCGGGTTCGACCGGTGATGTGGCGGGCCAGCCTGATCGAGAACCGGTTGGCATCCGTCGCCGTCAGCGTGAACTGCCAGGAGGGCAGCCCGAACCTGCGCTGCAGCTCGTCGGCGGCGGCGATCCCGTCCTCGGTTGGGAGCATATGGGTGATGCCTCGGGCCAGCTGGGCTTCGACGGCGCGCACCGTGGCGGCGGGTGCATGTCCTGCCATGGCACCCGTGTCGCCGAGGCACAGGTCCACGTACTCATGCCCGTCGACGCACTGGAAATGGGCACCGGCCGCTCGTTCGACGAAGGGCGGAAACGGACCCGCCCACTTGATCATCCAGTTCATCGGGACGCCGTCGAGCAACGACCGAGCGGCTCGCTCGTGGAGCGCCCTGGAGCGCGGGTGTGCGTCCGCGAACGCATGCGTCTCGCGGTCCATGAGCCGATCGAGTCGATCGCGGTCGAGGCTGGCGGTCATGGCGAGTCTCCCTGCGGCTGGCTGGCCGGATGATCGCCCAGTTGCTGCCAGCCGGTGCCCGCGGCCCGCAGCACGCGACGCTGCAAGCCGGTCGAAAGCTTCCGTGCCGTCCGGGCGTCGCCGGGCCGACCGCGAGGCTAGGATCATGGCCGAACGCTGTCCGTCGACGCATCGACGGACGCGATCGAAAGGAGGGGCCAGCATGGCGCCGACGAACGACCGCCGCCCTATCGTCGCGTACGCCTCCGAGGACGGGCGCCTCGGCCGAATCCGACGAGAGGCGGAGACCTGCGCCCGCGACCGCGCCGCGACCCTGATCCTGTACGACATCGATGCCGCCGCCCCGCTCGAGGGCAGCCCGCTGCCGACGAACTGGTCGTCCGATATTGCCGGCGCGAACCCGCTGGACCGCCTGAGTCCCGAGGATCTGGAGAAGGCGGGCCGGCCGGCGATCGCGAGCCAGGTCCGCGAGGCGCGAGCGGACGGGATCGACGCCTGGGCCTGGCTCCCGCAGGATCCGGGCGGCGACGCGCTGGGTAAGTACGTCGCCAGGGTCGGGGCCGGAATGGTGCTCGTGCCGGCCGAGCTCGAGTCACCAGGCCTGGTCGACCGCCTCGAGGGCAAGACCCTCCACGAGGCCCGCGATGAAGTTCCGGCCGGGGTGGAGGTTCGGGTCGTCGGCTAGGCCGACGGGCGCCTCGGGGCGAGGCGCCCGGAGCTCAGTGGATGCGGCGGATGTACCCGCAAATCGGGCATACGGCCCGACCGGTGTCCGCATCGATCGTGAGATAGGTGGTGCAGCCATTCGTGGCGCAGTAGAGCTGCGCACCCGGTCGACGACGGAGGCGGCGCCGTGCGCCGGCCTGCTGCACGCTGGTCGTCGTTGCGTGCCGTGAAAGCATGACTTCGGTTGTTCCTTTCCGGCGGGCGCGGCTCGGCTTGCGTTCGGGCAAGCGGCGCAGGCCGCCGATGTTTGCTTGTGCCGCTCGCTCGGGCCGAAATCAGGCACCGGAGCGGCTGGTGTTCGATCTGGCGGCCGGCGGGAGCGAGACTGGCTCGACCGCGCCACGTCATTTCGAACGTCCATTCGATACTCCTCGATCACGCGCATTCTGTCAAGCCCCGTTCGGGGGGCCTGTCGAGGGACAGGCCGGTGCGGGTCAGGCATGACGTCGCTCCAGGTCGCGGCCGCGTTGCGAAATCGCAGCCGAGCATTACAGGTCTCTTGGTTGCATCATTCGCGTTGGCTTTGGCAGATTCGCATCGGCACCGCGTCGCGGGGCTCGTTCCGGCTGCCACGTCCCGGCCGGAGGGACTCGAGGCCGTCCATCCGCGCTTCCGAGAACCATTGTCCGACCGCGCTCGCCAGGAGGAATTGGGTGGCGATCACCGAACACGACCGTCCCGACGGATTCGACCATGTGCTGAACTTGGTTGCGGTCGCGCCCGACCCACGCGGTCGGTCGCGCTCCCGCTACGCCCTGCCCGCGCTCGGGCTGCCGGCCGCGCTCGTCGGCGCCCGGGTCCGCCGGGCCGGGGCCATGGCTGCCTGCGCCGCAGTGCTGGCGGTGTCCCTTGCCCCCGCGGCGGCGCTCGGCGCGAACGAGGTCGGAATCGAGCACGCCGTACCCCGCGGTCTCGGTCGCACCCGGCTCCAAGGCCAGCTTCGACCTGACCGTCACGGCCAACGTCCAGCGTCAGGTGAACCTCGCGGTCAGCGGCGTTCCGAGCGGCTGGACGGCGACCCTGCACGGCGGCGGCTTCGTCATCAACGGCGTGACCGCCGGCACCTCCGGGACGCCGCCCTCCGTCCGGCTCGACGTCGATGTCCCGGCGGATGCGCAGGCGACCACCGCGCATCTGACCGTGACCGCGAGCTCGGGCTCCTTCTCCGATCGGCTGCAGCTCGCGATCGACGTCAACGCCCAGGCCGCCGGGTCGGTTGCCCTGACGACCGACTTTCCGTCGCTCCAGGGACCGTCGACCGGCTCGTTCAGCTTCAGCCTGACCCTGGCCAACAACACCGCCCAGGATCTGACATTCGCCCTGGCCGCACAGGGACCGGCCGGCTGGACGGTCACGGCGACGCCGTCGTCGCAGGCACAGGCATCCTCGGCCAAGGTCGACGCCGGCTCGACCTCGACCATCAATGTGTCGGCGCAACCTCCGGACAGTGTCAACGCGGGTGACTATCCGATGCAGGTGACCGCCACTGCCGGCTCGAACACCGCCCAGGTCCAGCTCGGCGTCACGATCACGGGCACGTACAAGATGACGCTCACGACGCCCGACGGCGCGCTCAATGCGCACGGCGGCGCGGGGAGCCAGATCAGCCGCACGCTGACGGTCGAGAACACCGGCACGGCGGCGGTCACGAACGTCAAGCTCTCGACGAGCACGCTGCCGACCGGCTGGACCGTCAAGTACGACCCGTCGGACACGATCCAGTCGATCGATCCGAAAGGCTCGGCCCAGGTGACCGCGCTCATCACGCCGTCCGGGGACGCGGTCGCCGGTGACTACGTGGTGACGTTCAACGCGTCGGGCAGCGGCGCGGGCTCAGATGCGTCGAGCACCTCGGCGGCAAACGCCTCGGCCGACATCCGGACCACCGTCGAGACCTCGGCTCGTCGGCGGGCTCATCGGCATCGCCCTCATCGTCGTCGTCGTGGTCGGCCTTTCCTCGTCTTCCGAGCGTTATGGTCGTCGATGAGCGCGGCCGCCGGGCCGGCGGCCGCGGTCCGATCCATCGCGGGCGCCGTCGGCTCCGACGGCAGCCGCCATCCGCACGCGCGGGCTGACCAAGCGCTATGGCGACTTGATGGCGGTCGATCGCCTTGACCTGTGGTCCGCCACGGCGAGGTCTTCGGCCTGCTGGGCCAGAACGGGGCCGGCAAGACCACCACGATCCTGATGCTCCTGGGCTGTCGGAGCCGACGTCGGGCAGGCCCGGGTACTCGACCTCGACCCGGCCCGCAATCCCGCTCGGCCGTCAAGCGCCAGGTCGGCTACCTGCCCGACAACGTCGGCTTCTACGGCGGCATGACCGGTCGCCAGAACCTGCGCTACACGGCGCGCCTCAACGGGCTGATCGACAGGCAGTGGCCGAGGACCGCATCGAGGACCTGCTCGGCCGGTCGACCTCCGGCCGTGCCGGCGATCTGACGTCGACAAGTACTCGCGCGGCATGCGCCAGCGCCTGGGCATCGCCGACGTCCTCGTCAAGGATCCCTCGATCCTCGATCCTCGACGAGCCGACGACGGCGATCGATCCGATCGGCGTCATCGAGATCCTCGACCTCTCCGCGGGGCCTCGCGCGCGATCGCGGCCTGGCGATCCTGCTCTCGTCAGCATCTGCTCGGTCAGGTCCAGTCGGTGTGCGACCGGATCGGCATCTTCGCCGCGGGTCGCCTGATCGGTCAGGGCAGCCTGGCCAGGCTCGCGCGGACGTTCGGCGAGGAATCGGGTGAGCTCACGGTCGGCGTCGAGGCCGACGACGGTGTCGATCCCGACGCGGTCGAGCGACGTCTGGCCGGTGTGCCGGGTGTCGCCCGCGCCGCGCGAGTGGCGACCACCCGAGATCGGGAGTGGACGTGGCACGTCCGGGTGGCCGCGGACGTGAGCGAGCCGCAGGTCCGCGCGGCGCTGCTTGCGGCCCTGGCGGAATCCAATCTCCGTCTGGCCGACCTCGCGCGTCAGCCGCCGTCCCTCGAGGACATCTACCGGCGCGCCGTCGAGCAGGCTCGATCCGAGCGCGAGGTCAGAGCCAAGGCCAAGGCCGAGGCACGCGCTCGGGCGGGTCGAGCGCGAGACGGCAGGCCGAGCGGAGGCGCGGGTGACGACGCGATGATTGCCGGCGAGGCACGAGACGCGGTCGAGCCGAGCGGCGTCGAGCGGCGATCCTTCGGTTCGCGACCCTCTCGGGTCCGTTCGCGACGCTCCCTCCGCCGGGACCCAACCCCAGGCTTTGGGCCAGTCACGCCACCGGACACCGGCTCGCGGCCAGGCACCGACGCGGCCGAGCCCAGGTCCACGGACGGAGGGCAGTCGTGAGCGCTGTCAGCGAACCGGTCTCCCGGCCGCCACGGAACGGCTGGCTTGTGGTCGCCGCGAAGGAGCTGGCCGACGATCTGCTCAACGCGCAATTCGTCGTCCTCGTGCTCATCCTGGCCCTGGTCGGAGCCGTCGCGATCTACTTCAGCTCGGATGCCATCAAGAACGTGGCCTCCCAGGCGTCCGGCCGGCCGTCCTTGTTCCTGCTCCTGTTCCTCGCGCAGCAGCAGAACAGTCCCATCCCTGCCTTCTACGCCCTGATCGGATTCCTCCTGCCGCTGATCGGAATCGGGTTCGGATTCGATGCCATCAACGGCGAGCGCAGCCAGGGCACGCTGCCGCGTCTGCTGTCACAGCCGATCCATCGCGACGACGTCATCAACGGCAAGTTCGCGGCCGGCCTCGCGATCATTGCCACGATCCTCGTCGCGCTCACGCTTCTCGTCGCCGGCGTCGGCATCCTGCGCCTCGGCATCACGCCGTCGTTCGAGGATGCCATTCGGCTCGCGGCGTGGCTCGTGGTGTCGATCGTGTACGTCGGCTTCTGGCTGGCCTTCGCGACGCTGTGCTCGGTCGCCTTCCGCCGGGCCGCGAGCTCCGTGCTCGTCTCGATCGGGGCCTGGCTCGGACTGTCGCTGTTCGCCAATTTCCTGGTCAGCGCCGTCGCGAGCTTCATCGCGCCGCTCGGGGCAAACCCGTCGCTCGAGGATCAGATCGCGAACGCCAACTGGACCCAGTTCTTGTCGCATCTGTCTCCGGCGTACGTGTACCAGGAGGCGACGCAGGTCCTGTTCGATCCGACCCAGCGGGTGACCGGCTTCCTGCTGCCGTCGCAGACCGCCCAGCTTCAGAGTGGCGGTGTGGCCGGCGTGCTGTCGCTCGATCAGAGCCTGCTCCTGATCTGGCCGCAGATCGTCGCGCTCGTGGCACTGACGGTGGTGTCGTTCGCCGTGGCCTACCTGCTGTTCCTCCGCCAGGAGGTGCGGGCCTAGGGTCCGGCCTGGGGTCGACCGGCGACTCTGCCCCGGCCTTCGGCGCGGGGCCGAAGCCGCTTTCCTCAATACGGCGGCCAGGGGATCGCCGGACGATCGGGGTCGGGCTGCGGGAACCGCGCGATCGTGAGCAACTCGTCGATCCGATCGACGGTGGCGATCAGCTCGCGCCGGGACAGCAGCGGTCGGAGCGCCTCGAGCAGGCCGTCGCCGAGCTGCGCTCGCAGATGGCGCAGGACGTCCAGCTCGGCGTCGCTGAGCGGTTCGCCGCGCCAGCCCCACAAGACGGTCCGCAGGTGCGGCTCCTCGTGGAAGCAGATGCCGTGGTCGACACCGTAGATGTGACCGTCGGACATCGGTAGCAGATGGCCGACCTTGCGATCCGCGTTGTTCACGACCGCGTCGAACACCGCCATCGGCCGCAGCCGCGGATCGCGATCCACCACGAGCGCCACGCGGTCGACCGCTTCGTCGGGGTCGAGCCACAGCTGGACCATGCCGCGGCCGTACGGGCCGTCGCGCAGGATCGTCGGCGGGACGACCGACCAGCCGCTGGCCTCCGACACGAGGTAGGTTGCGGCCTCGCGCTTGGCCAGGCTGCCGTCCGGGAAATCGAACAGCGGCCGTTCGCCGCGGATTGGCTTGTAGACGACCGGCAGCTCGACGTCGGGCTGCGGGTCCGGACACGTCCGGCGCACCATGCAGTACAGCGCGTTGTTCGATGACGCGAGGATGCGTCCGACGACCTCGATGTCGCCGTCGCGCAGTGTCTCGAGCACCCCGGCGACGTCGAGCGCGACGCTCGCCGACGCCCCCTGCAGTATCCCGACCTCGGGCTCGCCGGTCGTCCTCGTCCCATCGACCGGATCGAGCGGATCCGCCGGATCCTGAGAGCCTGCCACGCGCCACGCGTTCCGCTCGGCCCGATGCGGGCGCGACCGGGCGTCCGGCGCCCGATCGGCGCTCAACCGTGAGCGGCGATGCCGAGCTGCCATGGGATTGCCTCAGGCCCGAGTCAGTTGAGCAGGGTTCCGTTGCGGCGTGGGCACAGATGGCCCTGCGGATCGAGCGGTTGGCCGCATAGCGGACACGGCAGGCGGCCCGCGGACACGACCCGCAGTGCCCGCCGGGCGAAGTCCCGGGCGGCGAGGGGACTCATGCGGATCCGGACGAGATCGGGCCCCTCCTCGTCCTCGTCGGGCAGCTCGGCCGCCTCCGCAGCGCCTTCGGGATCGTCGTCGCCACCCTCGCGCGCCTCGACCACGACCACCTCGTCGTCGCCGTCCCAGCCCAGGCTGAGCGTGCCCGCTCGGAACGCCTCGTTGAGCGGCTCGTCGAGCGAGCTCGGGGCGACGTCCGCGGCGGGTTCCGGCTCCGGGGCCGGTTCCGGATCGGGCAGACTGCGTGCTCGCCATGCCGCGTCGCTCCAACTCGTCGAGGAGGGCGGTCAGCCGCTCTGCCAGCACCTCGACCTGGATCTTCTCGAGACTGACGGACACGATGCGTGGACCGGATCGCGCCTGCAGGAAGAACGCCCGACTGCCGGGTTGGCCGATGGTCCCCGCCACGAAGCGGTCTGGTGGATCGAAGATGAAGCGTCGGCGTGGCATCGCCATCGACTCTATACCGAACTGCGGAATCGGCGCCGTCCAGGGGCCGATTGACCGACGCGCTCGTGGCACGAATCCGACGTCCCCAGCGCCTCGCCGAGGACTCCGCGGCGTCACTCCCGCGGCTCAGGCGGCGGGTTTGCCCACGGCCGCTGCCTGCGCCGCCGCTCCTTCCGTGGCGATTGCGTGAAGCGGTGCCGGCACATGGAACGGCACACCGGTCGCGAGCAGCAGCAGGAGTCCGGCGCGGTCGAGCGGTGGCGAGAAGCGGTATCCCTGGCCGAGCGGGCAGCCGAGCTCGACGAGATGCTGGAGTTGAAGCTCGGTCTCGATACCCTCGGCCGTGACCGACAGGTCGAGCGCCCGTGCGAAGGCGAGGGCGGCCGTGACGATCGCCGTCTTCTCGCGCTCGACGCCGAGCCCGTCGATGAACGAGCGATCGATCTTCAGCCCGTCGACGGGTAGCCGTTTGAGGTAGCCGAGCGAGCTGTAGCCGGTCCCGAAGTCGTCGACGGCGATGTGGACGCCGCGTGCCCGCAGCTCGCCCAGGGCCCCGATCGCCCGGCTCTCGTCGGCGAGCATCAGGCTCTCGGTGATCTCGAGAATCAGGCAGCCGGCCGGGAGGCCGGTCTCGGCCAGGACTCGATCGACCTCGTGCACGAACGACCCGTCGGTCAGCTGCCGAACGGAGGTGTTGACGCTGAGCCGGACCGTCGAATCGACGCTGCCGTCGAGCTGCCACGTGCGCAGCGTCCGGACGGCCTCGCCCAGCACCCAGGCCCCAATCGGGACGATCCGGCCGGTCTCCTCGGCGATCGGAATGAACTCGCTCGGCGGGATGAGACCGCGCGTCGGGTGGTGCCAGCGCAGCAGGGCTTCGATCCCGGTCATGCGCCCGGTCGCGAGCTCGACGATCGGCTGGTACCGGACCTGGAACTCGCCGTTCGCGCTCGCCTCGTGGAGCTCGCCGTCGAGCTCGAGGCGAGCCAGCTGGGCCGCATGCATGGACGGCTCGAACAGGGCGAACCCGTCACGCCCGCCGGCCTTGGCCCGATACATGGCCGTGTCGGCGTTGCGCAGCAGCTCGTCCCCGGAGGCTGCCTCGCCGGCGTCGATCGTCACGCCGATCGAGGCACGGACCGAGACAAGGCGGTGGTCGAGACGGATGGGTTCGCGGAGCGTCTCGGTGATGCGCGTCGCGGCGGCGATCGGCTCGGCCCGATCGTGGACGTCCTCGAGCAGGATCCCGAACTCGTCGCCGCCCAGGCGGGCGACCGTGTCTGCCGCGCGCAGGCTCCTGCGCAATCGCTCGGCCACGGTCACGAGGACCTGATCGCCGACGCCGTGGCCGAGGCCGTCGTTGACCAGCTTGAACTCGTCGAGATCGAGAAACAGGACGCCGATGGCCGCGCCGGTGCGCGAGCGTCGCGCGAGGGCATGCTCGACCCGCTCGGCGAAGAAGCGCCGGTTGGGCAGGCCGGTCAGCGGGTCGGCACGTGCCGCCTCCACGAGCCGGTCGTGCACCGCCGCGTTCTCGAGCGCGATCGCGACGTGGTTCGCGAACAGGCGCACGAGCTCGAGATCCTCGGTGTCAAAGGGACCGCCCGTTCGGTACAGGTTGAGCGCGCCGATCACCCCGTCCGAGCTTTGGATGGGGGCCACGATCATGCATTCGTTCTCGTCGGCCGGTGTGCCGGGGATCTGGAACACACGCGGATCGTTATTCGCGTCGTTGATGATCTCCGCCTCGCCCTTCTGGATCACGTCGCCCGTGATGCCCGCGCCGAGCGCGGGCCGCGTGGCAAGGATCTCCTCCGCCCAGCGATCCCGGGCGAGGATCGGCACGAGGCACTCGGCGGCCCGATCCACCACGTAGATCGTGAGGGTGTCGTGGCGCACGACCCCGGCCAGCGTGTCGGCGACGGCCTCGAAGATCGCGCCGCGTTCGCGGGTGACGAGCAGACGCTCGGTGATCGCGAGCAGCTGGCGCTGGCTCGCCAGACGCCGCTCGAGGGCGTCACTCCGTCGGCGTAGCTCCTCGACCTGGCGCGCGTTGAGCAGCGCAACGGCCGCCTGCGCGGCCACGATCTGCATCAGTCGCAGATCGTCGGCATCGAAGGCAGCAAGGCCCAGCCGTGACAGCTCCAGCACGCCGAGTGTCTCGTCGTCCTGGACGAGCAGCAGAACGAGCATCGACTCGTCCACATCCTCGGTACCCAAGATGTCGTGCATGCGTGGATCGTGCAGGACGTCGGGGATGATCTCGGCTTGGCGCGTCTGGGCGATGTGGCCGCCGAGGCCCTGGCCCAGGACTAGGCGGGTTGCCTCGGGCGTTTCGTCGGCGTAGTACGGCACCTTGGCGCGCAGGACGATCGGCTCGAGAACCTCGCTGTTCGGCTCGAGCACGTAGAAGCGCAGGCCGTCCCAGGCGAGGACGGAATCGATCTCGTTGGCCACGGCGTCGGCCACGCCCGCCACGTCGCGGGAGTGATTCAGCCGCCGGCCGAGGGCCTCGATCCGCTCGAGCTGGTCGCTCCAGCGACGCGTCTCGGCGAACAACCGAGCGTTCGTGAGCGCGAGACCCACCTGTCCCGCCACCGACTGGAGGCGGTCGAGCTCGAGCCGGCTAAAGGCGCGCGGCCGGTTCGTCGTGAGCGCCAGCAGACCCCAGATCCCGGACGATACCTGCACGGGCACGAACACGGCCGAGGTGAGGCCGAAGCGCGACACGACGTACGAGCGCGTCGGATCGCCGTCGAACGTCTCGCCCTCGGTCCCCCGAAGGTCATCGACGACCATCGGCCAGGCGGCCGTGAGCGCCCTGGCAAGGATCGGCGTCCGGGCCACCGGAAAGCGGGTTCCCGCGGGAAACGGCAGGTGTGCGCTCTCGACGAGCATGACCAGGTCGTCTCCGTCGAGGCGCAGCAGCCCGGCGGCGTCGACGCTGAAGATCGCGCGAAGGCGGCGAGACAGGTAGTCCGCGATGGCATCGGGCTCGAGCATCGCCGACAGGTCGACGGTGAGGTCGGCCAGCGCGGTGACCGTGTCGATCGACGCCTCGCCGACAGGACCGCGCTGGATCCGTGCGGCGGAGCGACCGGACGGTCGACGTCGCGGTGCGGGGGCCGGTCGTGCCACGGCACTCGTCGCCGAACCGGCCGTGTCGGACAGGCTGCGATCGAGCATGGAGCGCTTGAAGCGCCAGGTCCGGCCGACTTTGACCGCCGGGACCACCGAGCGCTGCGCGAGGCGATACAGCGTCCGGACCGGGATCGCGAGATGCGCGGCGGCCACTTCGATGGCGATCCACTCTTCGGGCTCGTCCGGGTGCCCGGCCCGCGCGGGGACGCGCGAGGCGTCCGGGGGCCCCTGGGGCCCGATAGGCCGCCGGGCGTGCGGATGGATGGGCGACTGCCCGCTCATGTCCGGCTCTTGCCGCTCCTGCACCTTGTTGCCTGTAGCTGCCACGACGGTAGGCCGTCGCATAACCCGAAATCGATAGCCCGATCGGGCCTGCCGGACCGTGCCATTCGCCGTTTGCGCACGTCCGATGTGCGGGCGGCCCTCGGCCTCGCTCACGAGCCCGCCCAGCCCGAGAGCCCCTCCCATGCCGCATCGGCGCCGAGCGTGGCCCTGAGGTTGGTCAGGGCAGTGCGGCCGGCCTCCAGTGCCGCACGACGCGTCCCGAGGGCGGCTCGCGCGCTGTCCGTCTCGACGAGCTCGAAGCGCACGACGTCCCCCGGCCCGAGTCCGGCGAGGAGCGGCTCGTCCGCGGCGATGCAGACCGCCGGTACGGGGTAACCGCCGATCGTCTGATGATCGGCCAGGAGCACGATCGGACGGCCGTCGGGCGGCAGCTGGATCGCGCCGCGGACCATCGGCAGTGACGGCAGCTGTCCGTCGATCTGGTGGTCGCGCCCGACGTCGGCTTCGGAGACGTGCCGCAGCCGAAGCCCGACCCGGTCGCTCGAGGGGTCGACGCGCCAGTCGTGCTCGACGAGGCTGTCGACGCCGCGCCCGCCCACGTCGTCGAGAGCGGCGCTGTGCGGCCCGGGCACCACCCGGACGACGACGGGTGGTGGGAGATCGGCCGGAGGGTCGGGCCAGGTGAGCTCGATCCACATGACGTCCAGCTCGGCCGCGGTGGCCTCCACACCGCCTCCGCCGGCCCGCAGGATCTCGCCGGCGGCGATCGGCCGCCCATCGCCGTGCAGGCCACCGAGACCCGCCGACGGTGAGGTGGCGACCGCTCTGAGCACGATCGGCGCCTCGATGCCGCCGGCGACGGCAAGGTAGGCGCGAGCGCCGGTGCCCGGCGCGGGGCGACCCGGGAAGGCGATCCGTTCACCTGGCTCGAGCAGGTGCGAGCGCCATCGGGCAAGCGCCACGTCCCGGTCGAGGCGGCGACCACCGAGGTCGCCGCCCGAGACCGCCACCAGGCAACGCTCCCGGACGAGCAGGGTCGGTCCGTCGACGGTCAGCTCCAGCGCCGGGGCGTCCGGCTCGTTGCCCACGAGGAGGTTCGCGATGGCGTGCGTCCAACGATCGACCGGACCGCCGGCCGGTACGCCGAGGTGCCCGAGATCCGGTCGGCCCGCGTCCTGGATCGTCGTGTAGAGTCCCGGCTCCAGCACCTCGAGCACGATCAATCCCGAATCGGGATGAACCGGACGCGTCCGCCGGGCTCGATGCGTGCCGGCATCGAGCGCCGGACGTCCCACAGGCGGACCTCGGTCCGACCGATCAAATTCCAGCCGCCGGCCGTGGCCCGCGGATAGATGCCCGTCAGCTGGCCGGCGATGCCCACGCTCCCGGGTGACACTCGTGAGCGAGGCGCCGCCCGCCGGGGCATGGCGATCGCCTCGGGCACGCTGCCCAGATACGCGAAGCCGGGCGCGAAACCGAGCAGAAAGCACGTGTATGTGACCGACGCGTGGAGCTCGACCACGGCAGCGGCAGTCAGGCCGAGCTCGGCGGCGAGCTCGTCGAGATCTGGTCCGTCGACGCCGCCGTAGCGAGTTGGGATATCGACCGGCGAGGTCACGATGGTCTCGTCCGATCGCGCGTCCGGCGGCGAGCCCGCCTGGCCAGGCCCATCGGCAAGCTCGTCGAGCAGCTCGCGCCCGATGGCCAGGGCCGCGTCGAGCTCCACGGCCAGCGGGTCGAACGGCAGGACGAGCGTCGCGAAGCCGGGCACCGCCCGGCCAAATCGAGGATCGTCCGCGCGGCGACGGTTTGCGATGTCGGCGAGAAGTTGGGCGCGCTCCGCGAGCGCACCGTCGATCGCGCTCCCGAGCGTGACCAGGATGGCGCCGTCGCCGAACGGCTCCACCCGCGGCAGGTCGAGGCTCGCGCCGTCGCCCGTCATGGATGCCGAGGCGACAGCGGTGCGATCGCGATGCCCGCCTCGGTCAACGCCGTGCGGACGGCGCCTGCCAGCCCCGCCGCTCCGGGCGTGTCGCCGTGGATGCAGATGGTGTCGACCTGGAGGTCGAGGACCGTCCCGTCCACGGCCCGAACGCGCCCATCGCGGGCAAGGTCCAGCGCCTGCGCCGCCACACGGCCGGGATCGGTGTGCATGGCGTCCGGCATGCGCCGACTGCGCAGGCTACCGTCGGGTTCGTAGGCCCGATCGCAGAAGCCCTCGGCGGCGACCTGCAGGCCCTCACGGTCACCGGCCTCGCGCAGCGCCGAGCGCGGCGGCCCGACGAGGATGAGGCGGTCGGACAGGCGGCGGATGGCGCGGGCGATGGCTCGGGCGACGCGTGCGTCGGCCGCCGCTCGGTTGTACAGCGCGCCATGGGGCTTCACGTGTCGCAACGTCGACCCGCACGCCCGGGCGATGCCATCGAGGGCGGCGACCTGGTACAGGACGCTGGCCTCGAGCTCGGCGTCCGTGAGCGTCATGTCCCGGCGACCGAAGCCGGCCAGGTCCGGATAGCCAGGATGGGCGCCGACCGCTACGCCGGAGGCCGTCGCCAGGCGCACGGTCCGCTCGATAACCGACGGGTCACCGGCATGTGCGCCGCACGCCACGTTGACCGAGCTGAGCAATGGAATGAGCGTGGAGTCCTCGCCCAGCGACCACGCCCCGAAGCTCTCACCGACGTCGCCGTTGAGGTCGATGCGCATCGTCCCATCGCTCCCGCCGCGTGGTTGGTCGTCCCACCGATGCTACGACGCCTTCGCCGGTGGGGTTGGGCGCCGCGACGCGGCCGGTGGTCGAGGTACCCTCCGGGATCAGTGAGGCCCCCGTCCCGTCGCGCGTCGGGTCCGCCCCGGGCCGACCGCCCGCAGGGCAGACGCCGAGCTTGCGGCCACGACCGGGGGCGCCTTCACCAACTCCGCGGAGCCGATTCGGGCCCGAAGGTCGATCGCGACCTTGAGGATGCGCCAGAATTCGGCGGCCTCGAACGTCGAGAGCCGGATCTGGCCCTCGGGCGAGAGGTCGTCGATGGCGTTGAAGGCACGCTCCGATGCCGGATCGCCGTCGCGCCGGACGAGGACGTAGCCGGCCTCATCCCTGGCCGCGAGGACGATCGCGGGGTTGGCGCGGAGCACGATGTCAACGAGCCGAATGACGACGTGACGAGCGCTCGGGCGATCGACCGGCCGCGACTGACGGCCGCGCGGCGAGAGCCGGTACCCGGACCGCGGACCCGCCTCACGTTCGACGAGCCCCGCGCGAACCAGGCCGGCGAGCGACGACTGGGCCGAGCTGAGTGGCGCTCGCACCGCGCGCGCGAGCTCGGACAGGCGGCCGCCGTCCGGAAGCTGGCCGAGCGCCAGCAGCAGGTCGGCAGCCAGACCGGACTGGCGATGTGGGGACGCAACGCCGTTCACTGAATACGCCGCCCTACGAGCGAATGAGTCAAGTTGAGATTAACTCATCCGCTGCGCGCGCGGCGCCGTAAATCACGTCCGGGGGCGGCAGCAGGAAGGGTGGTCTGAAACGCGAACGCCTGCTGGATCGGGGCCTACCTCGGGAAGGGGCCTCCACCCAAATCCGCGAGGATGGAGCCGATGGTGAGTGCGGCGGCCATCGCCGCGCTCAGAATGGCGGTGAGGACGACACGAAGACGAGGTGAGCGAGGGTCGAACATAGGGCACGTCTCCTTTGCGGTCGCCACCGCCCCCGGGACGTGACCCCCCATCGACGCCGATGGTAGGCTGGATCCATGCGTAAGTCAACTATTGCTAAACATGCGAGTCTCGGCGCGGGCTCGGACCTCGCGATCGCGCTGGGCGCCGAGCTGCGCCGTCGTCGTCTCGAACGGCGCCTGACTCAATCGGCCGTCGGCGGTTCGCTCTCGAGGGGCTTCGTCTCGCGTGTCGAGCTGGGCCAGATCGTGCCGTCGCTGCCGAGCCTCGTGCTCCTGTGCCATGGACTGGGCGTCGGCCCGGCCGACGTGCTATCGACGGTCAACTTCGAGTCGCTCGCCTGCTATCCTTCCCGGTCATGGAGCGCTCGACACCCACGCTGGTCGCCGCCGCACGCGACGGCCGTCCGGACACCGCCCACATCGGCCGGCAAATCCACACGGAACGACTGAAGGCCGGCATGACCCAGTCGGCGCTCGCCGACGGGCAGTACACGAAGGCCTACATCAGCGCCCTCGAGCACGGCCTCATCCGGCCCTCGATGACGGCCCTGACGTTCCTGGCCGGCCGTCTTGGCCTGAGCCCAGCGGATCTCATCACCGATGTCAATCCGCGCTGGAGCCGTCTCGAGGCCGACCTGGCGCTGGCGCGCGCCGACTACCAGGCGGCGGCCCTCGCATACGGCGACCTGCTCGAGGCGACGACGGACGACCGGACCCGCGCGGAGCTCCTGCTCGGACTCGCGGAGTCCAGCTCGCGCATCGAGGAGAGCCGCGAGGCGGTTCGCACCGCGTCCGAGGCCGCACAGCTCTTCGCACGCCAGGGCCGCGCAACTGATCGGCTGTGGGCGTTGTACTGGCAGGCCAACGGCCTGTATCAGCTCGAGAACTCGGACGAGGCGCGGCGGCTGCTGGCGGAGATCCGCGAGGCGGACGGTTCGCTCGCCGACCCCGACCTGCAAGTGCGCGCCTTGATCGCCGCGGCAATGGTCGAATCGCGCGAGGAGCGACCTGAACTCGCGCTGTCGTACCTGGAATCGGCGCGATCTCGGGTGGCCGAGCTCGACGGGCGCCGCCGAGCAGTCTACCTGTTCTCGCTCGCACTGAGCTATCGAGAGATCGGCGACCTCGAGGGCGCGGTGCGTGCCGGGACACAGGCGCTGGCGTATTTCAAGATCGCGGACGCCGAGCTCGAATCGGCCCAGCTCGAGAACGAGCTGGCGCTCGTGTACCTCGCGCTCGGCAATACCGATCGGGCTCGCGAGCAGGCCGGCGTCGCCCACGACCACACGGCGCGTCTCGGCGACGACCGCCTCATGGCGCACGTCGTCGAGACTGAGGGTCAGATCGCGCTGGCCCGCGGTGAGACCGATGAGGCCATCGCACGCAGCGATCAGGCGCGCGAGCTGGCCCAGACGAGCGAGGACAGCAAGGCACTCGTCTCTGCGCTCCTGCTCGCGGGTCGTGCGCGCCGAACGTCGGGCGACACGGCCGGCGCCACGGCGGCGCTCGAGTCGGCCGCCAAGACGGCCCGGGCGCACGGACGCAGCCGCCAGCTCATGGCGGTTCTCACGGAGCTTGCGGAGGTCGCCGCCGATTCAGGCGACCTGCGTCGGGCCTACGAGCTGTCGCGCGAGGCGCTTGCCAGCACCTCGAGCTGAGGGTCCGCACGGGGGCCGGCTAGCGGCCGGGACTCGCCTCGATCAGTCGGTCCACCGCATCGGCGCGGGGCATGCTCGCTCGCGCGCCGCGAACCGTCGTCGCGAGGGCACCGGCGGCGAGGGCGCGGGTCAGGGCGTCGTCAAGCGGCAGATTCTGGGTGAGCGAGGCGGCGAGCGTCCCGCTGAACGCATCCCCGGCGCCGACGGTGTCGATCGGCTCGACCGCGAAGGCGGGCAGTGTCCGTGTGCCCGCGGGGTTGACGATCATCGCCCCGGACGCGCCGAGCGTGACCACCAGCGGCGAGCCGCTGCGGATCGACATCGCGACGGCCGGCGTGCGGAGGTCGGTCGGATCGGACGTCCCGGCGAGGACCAGGAGCTCGCTGGCGTTCGGCGTCAGGATCGGCCGGGCCTCGTAGACCGCATCCGGCAGGGCCCGGGCGGGCGCGGGGTTCACCACGACGCGCATGCCCCGCTCTCGCGCGGTCCGGGCGGCGGCCGCGACCGCCTCGTCGGAAATTTCGAGGCTGACGAGGCACACGTCGCCCGCGTTCCCACGTGCGAGCGCCTTGCGGACGTGGCCGGGCCCCATCGCGCCATTCGCGCCCTGGACGACGACGATCTCGTTCTCGCCCCGGGGGTCGAGGAGGATGAGCGCCAGACCCGACGGCTCGCGCTCGAGTCGGGCGATGGACGAGACGTCGATGCCCTCGGCGGCGAGCTCGTCGAGCGCCGCGTCGCCGGCGTCGTCGCGCCCGACCGCGCCGACGAGGTGCACGGTCGCGCCGGCACGAGCGGCCGCGACCGCCTGGTTGGCTCCCTTGCCGCCCCCGAAGCGTTCGAGCCTGTGCGCGAGCACGGTTTCGCCGGGCGCCGGCAGGCGATCGAGCCCGAGCACCAGATCGAGATTGATCGACCCGACGATCCACACATCGCGCTGTCGACCGGGTGCCGGGTCTGGCCGACCCGACCCGGTCTGCGCGTGGCGTGGTTCGTCGGCGGCACTCACGGGATCGATCCTAGCGGCCGATGCCCCTCCTACGCGGCCGTTCGGCGTGCCGCTCGATGACGGTCGTGGGCTGCGCTATCATCCCGGTGGTCGCTGGCGAGTGGCCAAACGGTAAGGCACCTGACTCTGGATCAGGGGATTCAAGGTTCGAATCCTTGCTCGCCAGCCAACCTCCCTCGCACCGTCACCCTGTCTGGTTGTGCCCGTGAGCATCGAGCCCTCGCCTCCATCCGAACGCGGCGACTTCATCCGCGAGATCGTCGCCGCCGACATCGCCGCGGGGCGAATTGGCACACCCGTCACGCGCTTCCCACCTGAGCCCAACGGCTATCTGCACATCGGCCACGCCAAGTCGATCTGCCTCAACTTCGGCGTCGCCGCGGAGTTCGGCGGCCACTGCAACCTGCGCTTCGACGACACGAATCCGGAGAAGGAGGAGCAGGAGTACATCGACGCCATCGAGGCCGACGTCCGCTGGCTCGGGTTCGACTGGGGCGACAACCTGTTCCACGCGTCCGACTACTTCGAGCCGCTGTATTCGTGGGCCGTGCACCTCGTCGAGCACGGCTTCGCCTACGTCGACGATCAGTCGGCCGACGAGATCCGCGCGACGCGCGGCACGCTCACGACCCCGGGTACGCAACTCGGTCCACCGCGAGCGCTCCGTCGAGGAGAACCTCGACCTGTTCAGCGCGTATGCGAGCGGGCGAGTTCCCGAATGGCGCCCGGGTCCTGCGCGCGAAGATCGACATGGCCTCGCCGAACATCAACCTGCGCGACCCGGTCCTGTACCGGATCGTCCATGCCGCGCACCCGCGGACCGGCGACGCATGGTGCATCTATCCGACGTACGACTTCGCCCATGGCCAGTCGGACGCGATCGAGGGTGTGACCCACTCGATCTGCACCCTGGAGTTCGAGGCTCATCGGCCGCTCTACGACTGGCTGATCGCGCACCTGCCCGTATCCCGCGTGCCGCACCAGTACGAGTTCGCCCGGCTCAATCTCACGTACACCGTGCTCTCCAAGCGGGTCCTCCTGCGGCTCGTCAACGAGGGTCACGTGCGCGGCTGGGATGACCCCCGGATGCCGACCATCTCCGGCCTGCGACGGCGCGGCTTCCCGGCCGAGGGCATTCGTGACTTCGCGACGATGATCGGGGTCGCCAAGGCTGACAGCATCGTCGAGGTCGGTCAGCTCGAGCACGCCGTGCGTGGCGTGCTCAATCGGACGGCACAGCGCCGATTCGGAGTGCTCGATCCGCTCAAGGTGGTCATCGAGAACTACCCCGAGGGCCAGACCGAGACGCTCGACGTCGTGAACAACCCCGAGGATCCATCGACCGGAACGCGGCCGGTCGAGTTCGGCCGTGAGCTGTGGATCGAGCGCGACGACTTCATGGAGGAGCCCGTTCCGAAGTTCTTCCGACTGGCGCCGGGCCGGGAGGTGCGCCTTCGCAACGCGTACTTCGTGACGTGCCGGTCCGTGGTCGTGGACGTCGCCGGCCGGCCGGTGGAGCTGCGCTGTACGTACGACCCGGCAACGCGGGGCGGGGATGCCCCGGACGGACGGCGCGTCAAGGCGACGCTGCACTGGGTTTCCGCTGTCCGGGCCGTGCCCGCCGAGGTCCGCCTGTACGACCATCTTTTCGTTCGGCCCGACCCGGGCGCCGACAGCGACCTGTTCGCGGACCTGAACCCCGGGTCGGAGACGATCGTCCGGGGTGCGATGCTCGAACCGGCAGCCGCGGAGGTGCCCGTCGGCGAGACCGTCCAGTTCGAGCGCCTGGGCTATTTCACGCCGGATCTGGAGTCCCGACCGGGGGCCCTGGTATTCAATCGGACCCTCACCCTCAAGGACACCTGGGCGAAGGTCCAGGCCAGGGCCTGATGCAACCGGGAGCGTCCAGGGCGTGTTGATCGGGACATGGAACCGACCATCACGTTCGTGACCTTCGAGACCGAGCTCGGTCGATGCGCCGTCCGTCTCGATGTTCGTCACCGGTCTGGGCATGGGGCCCGTGTTCTCGGTCTTTCCGCTCGTCGTCCAGAACAGCGTGCCGGTCCGCCAGATCGGCGCCGCGACGAGCAACCTGACGTTCTTTCAACAGGTCGGCGGCTCGGTTGGTCTGGCGATCACGGCACGCTGTTCGCGATCTCGATGACGCGCGAGCTGCCGGGCGCGCTCGGCTCGGCCGGTGTGCCAGCCCGGGTCGGCCAGGCTCTTTCGAGCACGGGCGGGCTGCAGGCGCTGACGGGCGTCGGCAGTGGCGGCCAGACGTTGTTGGCCTCGCTGCCCGCAGGTGCGCGGGATCTCGTCGCCCCGTACGTGCCGTCCATCGTCGACGCGGTGCACTCGGCGTTCTCGATCGCCACCGCGAGCACGTTCGTGGTCGGGATCGGAACGGCGCTCGTCGCCTCCGGACTGGTGGTGCTCTTCCGGGAGGCGCCCGCTGAGGCCCGTCAGGGCGCATGGGAAGCGGATCGGGCCGACAATCAGGAGGTCGCGCAGGCGGCTGCCTGACGAGATCGACTCGTTGGTCGAGGCGGATGCCGGCGCGATGACGACCGGCACCTGCGCGTCCCGGTGCGGCGAGCGATCAGGAGGGGCTGGCAGCCTGGCGCGCCCGGCATCGGCCTCGATCGGCCGCAGTTGGCCGTGAAGAGGCAGGCGTCGCGAGGGCGCTTCAGTCCTGGGCCGGAACCGTCTCGCGTTCCCGGGCGCGTGCCGCGACACGAGCTGCCATCTCCTCCGCGTCCGGCACGGCCACCGCGGCCAGGACGACGCACCCGATCGACAGCAGCGCCACGACCAGGAACAGGGCGTTGTAGGCGGCCTGCTGGCTGAGCGCCTCGGCGGGTGATGCGGGCGGGTTCAGGGACCCGATCCGCGCCACGAGGAACGCGGTCAGGATCGCGATGCTGAACGAGCCCGACACCTGGCGGATCGTCGAACGGATCGACGTCCCGGCCGCGAGCAGTCGCTGCGGCAGCGCGTTCATGCCCGCGACCGCATTGGGCGTCAGGGCGAGCCCGAACCCGAAGCCCTGGACCGCGACGAGCGCCGCGATCACGGCCGTCGGAGTGTCGGTCGACAGGTTCCCGAATCCGAACGCCGCGACGCCCATGGCGGCGACGCCCAGCAGGACCGGCAGGCGCGCCCCGATCCGATCGGCGAGCGTCCCGCCGAGCGGCGCGCCCACCGCCTGTGTGAGGGCCGCGGGCGTGAGGAGGATGCCGACGTCGAGGGTGCTCAAGCCGCGTACGCCCACGAGCTCGAGGGGCAGGAACACGAGCCGCGCGAACGTGATCGCGATCATGCCGCCGGTCAGGGCGATGGCCACGCTGTAGCCTCGGATCGCGAACATCCTGACATCGATCAAGGGCTCCGGCTCGCGCAGCTCGTGCGCCAGGAACATGACCACGAGCAGAGCTCCCACGACCAGCAGTCCCACGGTCGAGGGGGCCCCGAAGCCGCTCGAGTTGCCTTCCTCGACGGCGTACAGCACGGCCGTCAAGCCCACCGTGACGAGGCCGAAGCCAGCCACATCGAACCGCCTCGGCGCCCGGTAACCGCCGCTCGGCAGCACCCGCCACGCCACGGCCAGCGCGACGAGGCAGATCGGAACCATGAGCAGGAACAGCCAGCGCCAGCTGACCTCGGTGATGATGAAGCCGCCCAGCGTCGGTCCGATCGCGGGGGCGGTCGTGATCCCGAGGCTGAACATGCCGATGCCGGTTCCGCGCCGCGCCGGCGGGACCTGCTCGTAGATCATCGCCGTACCGACGGGGAACACGGCGCTCCCGCCGATCCCCTGGATGATGCGCGCGCCGATGAGCTGGGGTAGGTCGGCGGCAATCGCCCCGAGCACGGCGCCGATCGTGAACACGAGCAGGCTCCCGAGGAAGATCGGCTTGCGGCCGAAGCGGTCGGCCAGCCAGCCCGTCGTGGGCTGGGCCACACCGAGGGCGAGCAGGTAGCCTGAGATGACCCAGTCGATGCCTGCGCCCGCCCCGAGTTCGGCGCCGATGCGCGGCAGCGCTAGCGACACTACCGTCTGGTCGAGCGCGACCATGAAGCCACCGACGACGACCGCGCCGATCGACGCCCAGGGCATGCGGGTGGATCCGGATACGTGGGCTGCGTCGTCCACCGACGTCGCTACCGGAGGCGCATCCCGGCGAGCGGCTCGACGGCTTGCTCCAGCGGGGCCGCCGCGTCGAGTCGCTCGAGGAACGGCCGGGCACCGAGCCGAGCGAGGATCTCGCGGCCGCGTGTCGCCGCCTCGCGCACCTCGGGCATCCCCGCCTCGAGCAGGATCGCCATGTCGATCGCGAGCAGGGCCTCGTCGAAGGCGAGCCGCAGGTCACGCGCTCGGTCGAGTGCCGTTCGGAATCCGTTGCGGGCCTCGGCACGACGTCCTTCCAGGGCGTCGATGCCCGCCTCGATGGCCGCCCGTCGGAGATCGATCGCGGGCCCGTGTGCGCCCGTGCCGTCGAGCTCGTGCAGGTCGGCCCGAGCGGCGTCGGCGTCCCGCAGCCACAGCGCGACGCGGGCGGCGGCCGGGTATCGTGACGGGGCGTACTGTCCGCTCAGGCGGGCACCTTCGAGGAACTCCCGGCGGGCCACCTCGAGGCGACCCTCGATCCAGGCCAGCCGGGCGTCGACCTCGTGGACGTGCGACACGATGGCCAGGTCCCCGATCTCGCCGATCAACCGGTGCAGCGTGGCCGCCTCGGCCTCGACCGACTCACCGCGGAACGCCCGAAAGATGACGATGTAGCCCAGCACGGCGGCGCGGTCCTCGCGCTCGAGGTCGGTCTCCGCGAGGTCGCTCAGCTCAGCGAGGCTCCAGTCCCAATCGCCGGTGTCGAGGGCCGCACCGGCGGCCCCGGTGAAGGCGTGTACGTAGCCCTCCCGTCGGCCGAGCCGAACCGCGTCGGCGATGACCGAGCGGAGGACCTCGAGCCCTGCCGCAGGGTCCCGCTCGATGAGCGTCGCGCCGAGGTTGTTGCGGGCCCGGAGCGCGACGACCGCGAGGTCGTGCGTGTCGGCCAGGCCGAGCCCCGTCTGGATGGCACCGAGCCCTTCGTAATCTCGCCCGAACTGGGCGAGCGCGGAGCCGCGGGTCACGAGGGCGTCGGCCACGAGCGGGACGAGATTTGCCCGCTCGGCCGATTCGAGGATCCCGTCGATGATCGCGACGGAGCGGCGCGGATCGCCGTCGAGGAAGGCCGCGCGCGCCAGCTGGCTCTGGAGCAGGAGGCGGACCGGATCGTCCCCGAGCTCGGCAAAGTCGATCGCCGCCTGCTCGAGAACGCTCCGCGCGTCGGGCACGCGGAAGGCCATGACGAGGCTCCCGCCGAGCGCCGCGGCGGCCCGAGCGGCCCGTGCCACGTCGCCGCTGCCACGATAGGCCTCGATCGCGCGGCGGAAGTACCGTTCGGCGATCTCATAGTGACCGGCCGCAGCGGCAGACTCGCCGGCCCGCTCGAAGATCGCCGCCGCGTCGGCCGGCTCGTCCGCGACGGTGAGCGCCTGCTCGAGGAAGCGCACCGCCTGGTCGTGCGATCCGAGCGAGACCGCCCGCTCCGCGGCGGCGCCCAGCGCGATACGGGCCTGCGTCGCAAGCGCCTCGGCCTCTGGACCTGCGGCCGCATAGCGATAGGCCGCGAGGTACTGACCGGCGAGGGCTCCAGCCAATTCGCCGGAGTCGAGCGTCTCGAAGAACCGTGCCGCGGCGAGGTGTCGGGCTTTGCGTTCGGTCTTGGCGAGGGTGTTGTAGGCGACCTCGCGGATGAGCGCCTGGACGAAGGCGTACTGGCCGCGTTCCGGGCTGCGCGGATCCGTTTCGAGGCTCAGGAGCTCGCGCCGTACGAGCCCGCGCAGTCGGCGCTCGAGATCGGGCTCGGGCACCCCGGACACCGCGGCCAGCCCGGCGAGGCTGAAGCTCTGGCCGAGGACGGCGGCGTCGGACACGAGGGCCCGCTGCTCGGGCTCGAGGGCGTCGAGCCGGCTCGTGATCAACGCGGTCAGCGTCCCCGGAACGCTCAGGGATGTGAGATCGCCGACCGGTGCGTAGGTGCCGCCGTCGAGCGCCTGGAGGCGACCCTCCGCGACGAGCGTCCGCACCGTCTCGACGGCATAGAGGGGGATGCCCTCGGCTCGGGCGACGATCGCCTCGACGGCGGATTCCGGTAGGCCCGGGACGAGCCCCGCCAGGAGCTCACGCATCGCTGCCTCTGACAGCGGCTCGAGATGGAGGCTGATGAAGTTGCGCGTCCCCGCACCCCAGCCCGGCCGCCTGTCGAGCAGGGCTGGACGAGCGAGGGTGAGCACCGTGATCGGGAGGTTGCGCGACCATTCGAGGAGCTGCTCGACGAAATCGATGAGACCCGGGTCGGCGTGATGAAAGTCCTCGAACGCGAGGACGACCGGAGTCGAGGCTGCGAGGCGCTCGAAGAATGCCCGCCACGCGCCGAAGAGCTGCTCGGACGCCTGCCCGCCCCCGCCTACGCCGAGCAGCTCGAGCAGGGCAGGCTCGATCCAGCGCCGGTCGCCTTCGTCGGAGATGTGGGTCGCCAGCGTTTCAGCGACGTGCGCTCGGGTCGTGGCCTCAGCGTCGGTCTCGAGCAGGCCGCAGCGGGCCCGGACCATCTCCCCAAGCGCCCAGAACGTGATCCCGTCGCCATAGGCCGGTGATCGACCGGCATGCCAGCGGATTTGGTCGGTCAGTCCGTCGAGGTACTTCGAGAACTCCCAGGCCAGGCGGCTCTTGCCGATGCCGGCGGGACCCATGATCGAGATGAGTCGCGGGCGGCGATCGCGGTTCGTCGCGTGGAACAGGTCCTTGAGCAGCCGCAACTCGTCGTCGCGACCGACGAACGGCGCCTCGAGCGTCTCGGATCGATTGCGTCCGCCCACGCCCGCGACGACTCTGATGGCGCGATACGCGGCCACGGGGCTGGCCTTGCCCTTGAGCGGCTGCGGACCGACCGCCTCGAAGGCGATCGCCGACGCAGCGGCACGGTACGTCGTCTCACCGACGAGGACAGAACCTGGTGGCGCGACCGACTGGAGCCGGCTGGCCGTGTTGACGAGATCGCCGGCCACGAGGCCCTGGTTGACGGCGCCCGGCGTCACGGCGGCTTCGCCGGTGAGCACGCCGACCCGGCCCTCGATGCCGCCGCCCAGACCGTGGACCGCGTCGATGAGCTCGAGCGCGGCACGGACCGCTCGCTCGGCGTCGTCCTCGTGCGCGGTCGGCGCCCCCCACACCGCCATGACCGCGTCGCCGATGAACTTCTCGACCGAACCGCCGTAGCGGCCGATCACTTCGGCGGCTCGCTCGAAATAGCGCGACAGGGTCTCGCGGACGTCCTCCGGATCACGCTCCTCAGCGAACGGCGTGAAGCCGACGAGATCGGCGAACAGGACCGAGACGAGGCGGCGCTCGGCGGGCGGAGCCCGAACACCGGCGGCGGGTGACGTGGGGCCGGTCGCGGACGGCCGTGCCGCAACGATCGCGCCGTCGTCCTCGAGCGCCGCCCCGCAATCGCTGCAGAACCTGGCACCGGGCCGGTTCACCGCACCACACGCCGGGCAGGCCGCGACGAATGGAGCCCCGCACTGGTCGCAGAACCTGCGCCCGACGTCATGCTCGGTCCCGCAATTGCCGCAGCGCATGAGCTTGCTGGTCCCTCCGACTGGTGACCCCAGCCTACCCGATCGATCGACGCACGGATCGAGCCTGGCTGGCCGCGCACATCGCGTCGAGAACTGGTCCGTCGCCCGAGCATCCCGGATGGTGCTATGCATGGCGGGTGGACGTTCTATCGGGCCGATGGGTCGGTCATGCGGTCCGGCTCGGTCGAGCGGGGCCGGCAGGTCGCCGTGTGGCGCGTGTTCGCCCGTGACGGCAGGCTCATCGAGGAGACCGACTTCGGACCGTCAACCGGCCAGGAGCAGGGTATCGGTTGAGGCGGCCACGGTGGCGCGGTAGACTCGGCGCGCCCGACGGCGCCACTGGCGAGTGGCCTAACGGTAAGGCACCTGACTCTGGATCAGGGGATTGAAGGTTCGAATCCTTCCTCGCCAGCCACTTCCTCGCCAGCCACTTCCAGACGATGTGGGGCTCGCGGAACGCTGGATCACCGCCTCTTGTGGCCTGACCGGGCCGGACCTCGGTCGGCAAGCAGCCGACACGATGGGTTGGGCACCTGACTCTGCTGATCTTTGGGCACCTGATTCGGCCGAGCTCCGGGCTACATCCTTCGTCGCGAGCTCGTGTATCGCGTCAACGAGCAGGGGGACTTTGTCGCGACTCAGCGTGCGGCCGATCTCTGGCTCGCAACCTGCATTGGCTGTGACCGATTGATCGTCGAGCTTGCCCACAACGTCATCAGCCAGGAGGTCGGTCGAATCCGCCGGCCCCGCGGGGCAACCCATCCGCCGACCGAGCCGGGCGAAACCGCCGTTCATCGCGCCTCCGACCCAAATCGGGCATCCTGCACCGATGGACGAGCAAGCCGTACGCGAACGCGCCGAAGCGATGGCCGACGCCCTGGTCGCTGGCGACGTCGATCGGGCGATCGCGGATTTCAGCACCGAGCTGCGACGAAACGTGGGCGAGGTCCTCGCCCTCCTGCCGATGCCGGTCACGGTGGCCTCGATAAATCCGTCGAGCGAGCCGGCTCCGGGTTCAACGCCATCCTCCGGCTCGTCGGTGAGACGAACGAGGACGAGGTCCAGACCCGGTGGAAGGACCGTGACGGGCACGCGACCCTCGTGGAGCTCAGCCACCTGAGCCGGACGGCCCTCTCGACCGAGGCGGCAGAGGCAGAGGCGCCGCCCGAGCCCGACACGGACGCGGGCTGAGTCAGGTGGCCTGCTCGGCAGAGGATCTCCCGGGCGACTCTACCAGCCGGAAATCTGCCCTCCGTTGGCAGCTCGCCGGCCGCAGGTCCCCGTTACCCGCCGAGCAGCCAGGTCGCGATGTCGCCCGACGAGGGGATCCGTCCGAAGCTGCAAATCGTGCCGTCGATGATGAGGCCGGGCGTGGACAGGATGCCGTGCGCGACGATTTCGCGCGGGTCCGTGACGTGCCGGATCTCGGCCTCCACGCCGGTCATCGTCAGCGCCTCGCGGGCGTTCGCTTCGACCCGCTGACAGTTGGGGCAGCCACTTCCGAGCACTTCGATGATTCGCATGACGGTCCTCCTTCAGAGCCCGAGTGTGTTGAACAGGAATCCGACGCCGAGGATGCCGGCGAAGACGACACCGCCGAACAGCGCGATCAGCCGCGGCCGGATGACCCGGCGCAGGATGACGAACTCGGGCAGGCTGATCGCGACGATGGCCATCATGAACGCGAGCGTGGTGCCGAGCGGCAGGCCCTTGGCCAGCAGCGCCTCGACGATCGGAATGGTTCCCGCCGCGTTCGAGTACAGGGGGATCGCAAGCACGACGACCATCGGCAGCGCGAACGGGTTGTCCGGCCCACCGATCTCGGCGACGAGCGTGGTCGGGACGAAGCCGTGGATGAAGGCCCCGATGCCGATGCCGACGAGGACGTAGGGCAGCACCTTCCGGACAAGGTCGCGGCTCGACGCCCAGGCGTCGCGCAGGCGCTGCTCGACCGTCACGCGCATGGCGATCGAGGTGGCGCCGCCGCCGGCCCGGACTTCGAGGACCCACGGCTCGACCCAGCGCTCGACGCCGAGCCGGCCCAGGAACAGTCCGCCGACAATGGCCACTGCCAGGCCGGCGGCCATGTACAGCAGCGCGACCCACGGACCGAACAGGCCCCACAGCAGGACGAGCGCCACCTCGTTGACCATCGGCGAGCTGATGAGGAAGGCGAACGTCACGCCCATCGGGATGCCCGCCTCGACGAAACCGATGAACAGCGGCACGGCCGAGCACGAGCAGAATGGCGTCACGACGCCGAAGCCGGCGGCACCCACCGTGGCGGCCAGGGTGCCGCGCCCCGCGAGGGCGGCACGCATGCGCTCAGGCGGGAAGTAACTGCGCAGGTACGTGACCGCGGTCATGATGCCGAGCAGGAGCAGCAGCACCTTGGGCACGTCGTACAGGAAGAACGCGACGGCCTCGCCAACCTGCGTCTCGTGCTCGAGCCCGAGCACCTGGAACGTGAGCCAGTTCGCCAGAGGCAGGTTCGCGAACCACGCGACGAGCCATGCCGCACCGGCCGTGGTCACGGTCAGGCCCAGCGGGACGCGTGGCCGAGGAACGGCGAGCGTCGTCATCCGAGCACCTCGCGAAGGGCGGCGGCCGCTCGCTCGATGGCCGCCTCGTCGCGCTCGTAGTAGATCCAGCGCGCATCGAGGCCATGGCGGCTCGCGCGGACGAGACCCGCCTCGCGGAGGCGCGCCAGGTGATTGCTGACGTTGTTCTGCCGCTCCCCGAGGGCGCCGGCCAGCTCGCAGACGCAGTGCGGCCCGCCGGCGAGAAGCCGGAGGATGCCGGCTCGCGTTCGATCGGCGACCAGGCCCGCGACGCTCGCCGCGGCGTCGACATCGGGCGCCACCAGGTCGAGTCGCGGCAAGGGCAGGATGGGCAGTTCGGTGGTGGACATCTCAGCCGCGAGTGTCTCAGCCGACGCTGAGACATCCCAGGGCGTAAGAGCCTGTCGGACGCGGGCCGATGCGCCCCTTTCGGGGGCGGTCGGCCAACGGGCCGTCGGCTTGCGCGTCCACGGCTCCGACGATGCACCCGACGACTCAACCGGCCGTCGGATGCGCCGGTTGATGCGAAAGATGGCTGAGACGGCCAGCGGGCATGGTCGGACGAGTCCCTGGACGCATCAAACGGTCAATGAGCGGTCCGTTGATCCACTGGGTGCATATGGGCCGGGCTGAGCCGATACGGCCAAGCGGTCGGCGGGAATGGCCGTCAGCTCTTGGCGAGGATTCGCTCGATCACCTCGGCCGCGTCCTCGGCCGCGTCGATGGTTTCCTCGAGCTCGCTGTACAGGTCGCGCATCTTGATCACGTTCAGCAGGTCGTCGCCGTCGTGGAACAGGCGCCCGATGGCCGCCCGCGACAGCCCGTCCGCCTGGTGCTCGAGATCGTGCACCGTCTCGAGGTGTGTCACGAGGTCCTTACCTCGCTCGAGCTTGGTCAGCGCCGCGAGGAGCTCGATGGCCTGGCCGGCCAGGATCCCGACGAGCTGGCGAACCTCCGGCCCGGGCTCGTCGATGCCGTAGATGACGAACGTCTCGGCCGTTGCCTGGATGCCGTCGACGACGTCATCGAGGTGGACCACCAGCTCGTGGATGTCCTCCCGATCGAACGGCGTGATGAAGCTGCGCTCGAGTCGGGCCCCGATCTCGTGGTCGATCTGATCGCCGATCTTCTCGAGCGCCTGGATCTCCGCCACGCGCTCCGCGAGCCGGTCGTAGTCATCGACCAGCGATTCCAGCGTGCGTGCGGCAGCGAGCAGGTTCTCGCCATCCTTGACGAACAGGTCGAAGAACTTCTCGTCGCGCGGGATCAGGCGAACCATCTCGGACCTCCGATGGCGAGCGATCGGGATGGCGAGCGGCGGACGGCTCGGATCATCGAAGCCCGATCGCGTTGAGGACGAACCAGGTCAGAGCGCCGACGATGCCCGCCGCCGGGATGGTCAGCACCCAGGCCACGATGATTGAGCGGGCGACGCCCCAGCGCACGCCGCGCAGCCCGCGGCTGGTGCCCACGCCCATGATCGCGCTCGAGATCACGTGCGTCGTCGATACCGGCATGCCCAGGTGGGCCGTTGCGAGCAGCACCGTGGCGGACGTCGTCTCGGCGGCGAACCCGTGAATGGGCTCCAGCTCGACGACGCGCTGGCCCATCGTGTGCATGATCCGCCAGCCGCCGATGCCGTCCCGAGCGAGATCGCGGAGGCGGCGATGACGATCACCCAGACGGGCACGTCGATCGTCGGGATCACGCCCGCCGAGAACAGCGCCAGGGTGACGATGCCCATCGTCTTCTGGGCGTCGTTCGAGCCGTGGGCGAAGGCCATGTAGCCGGCCGAGAACACCTGCAGTCGCCGGAACGCGGCACCGAGCGGCCGGCGCGCCGCCCCCCGGAAGATCCAGGTCAGCACGATCATCAGGACGAACGCGCCGAGGAACCCGGCAATCGGGGACGTGACGAGCGGCAGCACGACTTTGCCGGCGATGCCGTCGATCTTGAGCGCCGAGGTTCCGACGGCCGCGATCGTCGCCCCAAGCAGGCCGCCGATCAGGGCGTGGCTGCTCGAGCTCGGGAGACCCAGCCACCACGTCACGAGGTTCCAGAAGATGGCACCGATGAGCGCGGCCGCGACGACGACCTGGCTCGTCGACTGCTCGTCGACGAGTCCGGCACCGATCGTCTTCGCGACGGCGGTTCCGGCGAACGCGCCGATGAAGTTGAACGCGGTCGCCATGAGCAGCGCGTACTGGGGTCGCAGCGCGCGGGTGGCAACGGAGGTGGCGATGGCATTCGCCGTATCGTGGAAGCCATTGATGTAATCGAACACCACGGCTAGCCCGACGACGGCGAGCAGCATCAACGTGAAGTGCTCGATCGGAAGGGGCCCTCAGGCGTCGTCGGCTCGGACCGGCGACCCATCCAAGGATATAGGCGCAGTCGGGGTCGCGTGGGAGCGCTCGGGCGCCTGTCGGGACGTCGGCCGGGCCGGCGGCCCGCTCTGCCCGGGCAGACGGCGGTGAGCCGCCTGGCCGTCCACCGTTGCCGGCCCGTATGCGGCGCCCCGTGGATCACGGGTCGCTCTCGGCCGTTTGTGCGTTCGGGCACTGGGAAGATGCATCGACCGGTCGATTATCGCCGCCCTCGCCCGACCCTCGCCGCGCGGGCCTTCGTCATGGGGTAGGGTCGTCGCGAGCGGTGGGCGGATCAACGTGGCCCGCTTCCAGCCGTGATTGATGGTCCGAGCGGTGATCCGGCCATGCCCGCTTGCCGTTTGAGCCATCCAGTGGAGACCGGCCGGCGGCTCGTTCAGCCGTCGGGTGCGTGGCCCGGGGGCGTTCAGGCACGGACGGGGAGAAAGGGCGACCAGCCGCGTCGTGGGGTCCTCCTCGGTCAGCGGACCAGCACGGTCCGCCCGGATCATCCTCGGTCCCCCGGGTCAGCCCCGATCGGCGCCCGCATCTCCGTCGTCGACCGCGCGGTCGACAGCTGCGAGGGCGTCCCCGCCGCTGCCCGCGCACGCCGGTCGCTGCGATCGCGAGGGCGACGATGACGAGGATCCCGCCCACGATCGCCCAGAACGAGCTGCCGGTCATGGCACTGCCGCCGATGGTGCCCGTGCCCTGCCCGAGCCACACGAGCCCGATCAGGAAGACAACCGCGGCCACGCCGATCCGTATTCTGCTCATACAGGCCTCCTGCTACGCACAACGCTACGCGTCGATCTCGGGGCTGGTTTCCGGCTGTCTCCACTCGGCCGTCCCATTGACTCGGCGGTCCGGCCGAGCCTGGTGGCCCCTCTGGCCCGTCGCTCTCGCCGAGCCCTCCGTCGCGACCTACCATGGGGGCAGGCTCAAAGAGGAGTGGCATGCGTCCCGCGCCCCGTGCGCCTCTGCCCACCGGCAGCGTCGCATTCCTGTTCAGCGACATCGAGGGCTCAACGCGCCTCGCGCGCTCACTCGTCCCCGCCGAGTGGGCGCGATTGCTCGGGATGCACGACGTGCTCGTCGAGGCGGCCATCCGTGAGCACAACGGGACCGTGGTCAAACACGAGGGCGACGGTGCGTTCGCGGCCTTCGGAGCCACCTCGGATGCGGTCGCCGCGGCCGTTGCCATGAGTCGCGCCCTCGCCGGCGCGACGTTCCCGGCCGGCGCTCGAGTGCGCGTCCGAGTCGGCGTCCACACGGGCCACGGGGCGCTGACCGCCGACGGCTCGGACTACGTCGGTGTGGACGTGAACTATGCGGCACGCCTCGCTGCCGCGGGGAACGGCGGCCAGATCGTGCTCAGCGACGACGCGGTTCGTGGTCTCGCCCATGCCCTGCCGCAGGGTGCGTCGATCCTGCCCGCCGGTGCGCGCCGGCTCAAGGACTTCGACGAGCCACGGCCGGTGCATCGCCTCGTCGTGCCCGGCGCGGCCGACGACGAGCGGCCACTGCGGACGCTGGGCGGAGCCGACCTGCCAGAGAGCCTGACCACGTTCGTGGGACGGCACGACGAGCTCGAAATCGTGAGCCGGTTGCTCGACTCGTCGCAAATCGTGACCCTGACCGGTCCGGGCGGTTCGGGCAAGACCCGGCTCGGGGTGTCGGTCGCGGCGGCTGCCCGCGACCGCTTCGCCGATGGCGTGGCCTTCGTGGAGCTCGCCCCGGTTCGCGATCCGGAGCTCGTCCACGCCGCGATCGCGGCCTCGGTCGGGGTCGCGCCGACGCCCGAGCGATCGATCGCCGCGGCGCTCCGCGAGGCCCTCGCCGAGCGCCGGATGCTGCTCGTGCTCGACAACCTCGAGCAGCTCTTGCCGGGCGCGGCCGATCACGTCGCGGGTCTCGTGCGCGATGCTCGGTTCGTGCACGTCTTGATCTCGTCACGGGAACCGCTGCGGATCAGCGGCGAACAGGAATACGCGGTGCCGCCGCTGGCCGCCGGCGATGCCGAGGCGCTGTTCGTGGAACGAGCGCGCCTGGTCGTGCCGGGCTTCTCGCCCGATGCCGATGGCCGGCGCGTCATCGCCGAGATCGCGCGCCGTGTCGCGGGCCTGCCGCTCGCCATCGAGCTCGCCGCCGCACGCAGCAAGCTCTTCACGCCGGCCCAGATCCTGGACCGCTTGGGCTCGGCGCTCGACCTCCTGTCGGCTCGCAACCGGGACACGCCGGAGCGCCAGCGAAACCTGCGCGCGGCGATCGGCTGGAGTCACGACCTGCTCGATCCGGACGAGCAGGTCCTGTTCCGGCGGTTGTCGGTGTTCGTCGGCGGCTGGAGTCCCGACACGGCGCGTGCCGTGGTCGATCCTGATCGGGCGCTCGGGCTGGACCTGCTCGACGGCCTCGAATCGCTCGTCGACAAGAGCCTCCTCCAGGCGTCCGTGACCGATGGCGGCGAGACGCGCTTCGGCTGGCACGTGTTCGTCCGCGAATACGCGATCGAACGCCTGGCGGCGTCCGGCGAGCAGGCCGCGTTTCGGCGTCGGCACGCGGAGGTCTTTCTCGACCTCGCGATCGCGGCCCGAGCGCACCTGCTCGACGCCTCGGCGGAGCACCATCTCGACCTCATCGATCACGCCATCCACGACATGCGCGAGGCCATGGCCTGGTCGCTCGAAATCCGGCGAGCCCGAGCTCGGTATGCGGATCGTGGGCTCGGCCTGGCGCTGGTGGCAGCTCCGGGTCAACCTGCAGGACGGCCGGGAATGGGCCAGGCGGTTGCTCGCGCACCCGTCCGGACAGGGCCGGACGCTGGGCCGGCTGCAGGCGCTGGCCGCCGCGGGTGGTCTCGCGTACTGGTCGATGGACTACCCGGCCACACGCGCTGCCTACGTCGAACGATTGGAGATCGCCGAGCGGCTGGGCGAGCCACACGAGATCGCCGACGCGCACTTCGACCTGGCCTTCGTGGGCGTCGTGGAGCGCGACTTGGCGCTGATCGAGCGCGAGGCACGGCAGGCCGTCGAGATGTTCGAGGCCCTCGGCGACGAGGCGGCGGCCGTGCGTTCCCGGCAGCCGCTCGTGGTCGGGTACGTCTTCGCCGGAGATGCCGCGTCCGCGCTGGCCCTCGAGGAGCAGAACCTGGCCGTGTTCCGCCGCACCCAGGCGGCGTACCGAATTTCGGACAGTCTCATGCTCCTGTCGGCGATCCATCGCCAGGCCGGTGACGTCGACGCGGCCCGCAGCCGGGCGCGTGAGGCGATCGCGTCGATGCCGCAGCATGTCGGCGGTTCGACCATCGGGGCGCTCGGGGTGCTCGCGATCGTTGAGGCCGAATCGGGCGACCCGGTGCTGGCCGGCCACCTAGTCGGCGCCATCCAGGCGATCCAGGCCGAGACCGGCGAGGCCCTGGCGCCGGTGTCGGTCCTGCACCTGCCTGATCCCGCCGACCTCCTCCGGGAGCGGCTCGGCGACGACGCGGCCGAGGGGCTCATCGCCGAGGGCCGGGAGCTGCGCCCGGAGCAGGCGATCGCGCTCGTCCTGACAGGCGCGGCGGGCGGGTCGAGCTCGGGGGCACCCGTTTCGGCCTCCAATTCGGCGCGCTGACGGCGCGGGCCGGGCTCGGTCCTGCCGGCGCCCAGCTGGGTGTCCTGGTGGTGCGTCTGGTCCAATCCGGTGAATTCGGTACTGGACGTTGGCGGTTCGGTGCGCGACGATGACGCCAGGCCGGTATCGGCCGCGGACTCATCAACGTTCATCGGACCGGGGGCTACGAAATGGTCAAGGGTGTACGGCTGACTTCGGGCAGCCTGCGAGCGAGGCTGCTCGCGTTCTCCATGGTCGCCAGCATGTTCGGGTTGAGTGGCGTCCTGCCAGGCGTCACGCCGGTGCTTGGAGCGGCACCGCCGACTCCGGGCTGCGGCGTGGTTCCGCTCGACGTCGAGCTCATCATCGATCGCTCGGACAGCATGGGCTCGAGCCAATGGGCGACGGGCACGCCACCGCACTCGCGTCTGTACTGGTCACAGGCGGCGGCCGATGACCTCGTCGGCGCGCTGGACGCCAATGGCGGCGTCGGTGGGTCGGGACGCCACCACGTCGGTCTGACGACGTTCGGCAACAACAGCGCGACAGTCGATCTGGCGCTTGGCACGTCGTCGGCGAGCGCCGCCGTGGCGGCCGTCGACGGCATCGCCGATCACGGCAATACGCCGTTCAAGCTGGGTATGGCGGCCGGCGCAGGCGACATGTCCGCGCACCGACGGACCACGGCCGACGGCCTGGACGTCGAGCACGTCATCATCATCCTGTCCGACGGCCATCCGTCGTCGGGGTACGCCCCGTCGCTCGCCGAGATCGCGGCATTCAAGGCCTCGGCCGACGTCGTGTACTCGGTTGCCGTCGGTGCCGGCGGGACCGGGACCGACGAGGTCGACGTCGTGCTGATGCAGGCGCTCGCGAGCGATGCCGCGCACTTCCACCACGTGGTCGACGGCAGCGACCTGCCGTCACTGTTCTCTGACATCTTCGGCGAAATCGCGTGCCAGCCTGCGATCTCGATCGCCAAGACGCCGAGCCGGAATTCGCTGCCGAGCACGGGTGGCAGCGTGACCTACACCTACGCGGTGACGAATCCGGGCGACGTCGCGCTCACCGACGTGGCCGTCAGCGACGACAAGTGCGCGCCGGTCGCCGCCACGGGCGGTGACGCCAACTCGAACAGTGCACTCGATCCCGGCGAGACCTGGACGTTCGCGTGTGACGCCGACCTGTCGGTCACGACCACGAACACGGCGACCGCGACGGCTCTCGCCGGCGACGCACCTGTCTCGGCACAGGCACAGGCAACGGTCACGGTCGCGGCGCCGAGCCCCAGCTCGTCGGTCGGGCCGAGCGTGAGCCCGAGCGTCTCCCCGAGCGAGGCACCGAGCCCGAGCGCGGCGCCCGTCTCGCCGAGTCCGACCAGCACGGTCGGGGGCGCCACGGCGACGCCGCACGTGACGCTTCCGCCCACCTCGACCGTCGATGGCGGTCCGGACGCCGGGGCCGGCTCGGTCCTGTCCACGGTCCTGGTCATGGTTGGGTCCGGATTGCTCGGCCTGGCATTCGTGACGTGGCGGACCGGCCGTCGCAGCCACCCGGCCCGCCGCCGCTCGTAGCCGCGTTCCAGCCCCGGTCCGGCGTGGGGCGGCCGGGCGCTGGGCCCTCGTCGAGTTCGTCGTTCGAACTTCCCTCATCGCTCACAACGGCCGAGTCTGAAGGGGCTTCTCGAACGTCGTGCCCTGGAGGTTTCGAATCATGATGCTGCCCGCGAGCATCGACACCGTCGTCGTCGGCGCCGGCCAGGCGGGCCTGGCCATGAGTGGCTTTCTTGGGACCGCCGGCGTGGACCACCTCGTCCTCGAGCGGCGCGACCGGCCAGGCGGCTCCTGGCTCGAGCGCTGGGACGCGTTCCGCCTGGTCACCCCGAATTGGTGCACCTCGCTGCCTGGCTACCCGTACGACGGCGACGATCCGGACGGCTTCATGAGCCGCTCCGAGATCGCCCGACGCGTCGCCGACTACGCGCAGGTCGTGCGCGCCCCCGTGCGAACGGCGACCGAGGTCAGGCGCCTGTCGACGGCCGGCGCGGCCGGCCTCCGGCTCGAGACGCACGACGGCCCGATCGACGCTCGGCGGGTGGTCGTCGCGACCGGCACCTATCACGCGCCGCGCATCCCGCCGTTGGCCGGGCGGTTGTCGGGGCGCGTCGCCCAGCTCCATGCCGGCTCGTATCGGTCCGAGGCGGGCTTGCCGCCCGGTGGCGTGCTCGTCGTGGGCAGCGGTCAGTCGGGTGTCCAGATCGCTGAGGAGCTGCACGCCGCGGCCCGGCCCGTGTTCCTTGCCGTGGGCTCCGCGGGCTGGGCGCCGCGTCGGTATCGGGGACGGGACATCTTTGGCTGGCTGGTCGAGCTGGCGCGGCACGGTGGCGAGCATGGCGTGCACCTGCCCACGGTTGAGGAGCTGCCCGATCCCCGGGCCCGTCTCGCTCCCGCCCCGCAGCTGACCGGCCACGGCGGCGGTCATGACGTCGACCTGCGCGCGATGGCCGCGGCCGGAATGACGCTGCTCGGGCACGTGGAGGCCGCCGAGGGCGAACGACTGCGGCTGCGGCCCGATCTCGGCGCAACCCTCGATCGCTCCGAACGCTTCTTCGGCCAGCAGCTGCAACCGATGATCGAGGCCTACCTCGAGCGGACCGGGTCGGACGCGCCACCCCAGCCGCCGCGGCCCGTGCTCGCCACGCCCGAGTCGCCGACCGAGCTCGACCTGCGACGGGCCGGCATCTCGACGGTGATCTGGGCGACGGGCTATCGCCCCGACTTCGGCTGGATCGACCTGCCGATCTTCGACGCCCAGGGCTTTCCGCGGCAGGATCGTGGCATCACGGCCGTGCCCGGCTTGTCGTTCATGGGCCTGCACTGGCAGCACACGATGGCGTCCGCGACGCTCCTCGGGCCTTCGATCGACGGGCCGTACCTGGCCACCCGACTCGGGCTGACCAGCCCGGCCGACCTGACACCGGCCAACGTCTGACCGTCCGGCCGCCGCGCTCAGCCCTCCATCCGCAACTCCTCCAGGTCGAGCTCGCGCTCGATCTCCCGAAGCGTCTCGTCGTTGATCCGCCCGTCATCGCGCAGCGCGATCACGGCCACGCGCTGCGCGACGATGACGCTGCGCTGGATCTCCTCGTGCTCGCTCCGTTCGATGCGCCGCTCCGAGGTCTCTTCGGGGTCCTGGGTGGCGAGATGCTGGATCCGGTCGCGCAGGCCGGATTCGAGCCGGTCAAGGAGCGGCTGGTGGGTCGGCCAGCGCGAGCGTCCGCGCTCGATGGCGGCCAGCCCGGCATCGTAGGCGACCTCGCGCGCCAGGGTCGGCTCGTCGCCTTCGGTCACGAGGCCGCCCCAGCGGATGCGATTCAGCAGCACGGGCAGCGTCAGGCCCTGGCCGACGAGCGTCACCAGGATCACGGAGAACGTGAGGAGCAGGATCAGGTTGCGATCCGGGAAGTCGGCCGGCAGCGCCAACGCGGCGGCCAGCGACAGGGCGCCGCGCAGCCCGGACCAGCTCACGATGAAGACCAGCCAGCGAGCCAGCCGCGGATCATGTTCGGCAAACCGGCGGCGCGGGGTTCCTGGCAGGAGGCTGGCCAGGAAGACCCACCCGAACCGTGTCGCGACGACCGTGACGCACACGAGCAGGACCAGCAGGAGGACCTCGCCGGCCGAACGCGGGCTGAGCTGGGCGACGATGTCGGGCAAGGCCAGGCCGATGAGGACGAAGGCGAAGCCGTTGAGGATGAAGCCGACCATGCTCCATGTGCTCAGCCACAGGACGCGACTCTGAGGGCTGAGGATCGTGCCCAGCCGGCGGCCGACGACGAAGCCTGCCGTGACCGCGGCGAGCACGCCCGACGTGCCGAGGCGATCCGCCGGCAGATAGGCCGCGAACGGGATCACGAGTGAGATAGCGACCTCGACGGGCGGGTCGTCCAGGCGACGAACGAGCTCCCCGAGCACCTGCCCGACGAGGGCGCCCAGGGCGATGCCGCCCAGCGCCGCGACGATGAAGCCGGCGGCAGCGTCACCGAGCACGAAGCTGCCGGTGATGACGGCGGCCGCCGCCGTCCGGTAGGTCACGAGGGCCGTGGCGTCGTTGAGCAGCGCCTCGCCCTCGATCAGGGTCACGATGACGCGCGGCGCCCCCAGGCGTCGGAAGACAGCCGTCGCCGCGAGCGCGTCGGTCGGCGCGACGATCGCGCCGAGGGTGAACGCGGCGCCCCAGCCCACGGACGGCGCCGCGCTGTGGACGACCAGGGCAACCGCCCCGGTCGTGAACAGGACGAGCCCGATGGCGAGCCGAGAGATCGGGCCGAAGTTCGCGCGCAAGTCGCGCAGAGAGGTCTCGAACGCGGCGCTGAACAGCAGCGGCGGCAGGAAGACCAGCAGCACCAGGTCCGGCTCGAGCCGAAGCCGGGGCAGACCCGGTACGAACGCGAGTCCGGCACCGCCGATGACGAACAGGGTCGGGTACGGGATCCCAAGGCGACGCGCGACCTCGTACAGGATCGCGATCGCGACGAGGATGGCGAGCACGGAGGTCAGGACGCCGACAGCCACGATCAGCGACGGGGAAGTGCTGCCGGCAGGTAGCACGACGGCCGGGCCACGATCGACCGGGCGGCACCGGGCGAGGCCGAGAATCGGGGCCACCGTGACGCGCGGTCGAGTTGGCGACGGGACCGCATGGCGCCTCCGGTCTCGTGAACTTGCGGCGGGCTGACGTGCCACATCATCGCCGCATGGGCAAGTCGGCGGCGCCCGCACCGCGCCGGCGCGCTACCGTCAGCGGGTGCACCAGTCTGAGGCGGACCGAGTCGACTCCGAGCCGACTGCCGAGACGACCAGCCGGACGTTCGTGTTCCTCGGGGTCAGCACCGGCCGGTCGGCGATCCAGGGCATCTTCCCGTTGTGGATGCGCGAGCTCGGGCGACCCGACGTCGGCCTCGTCGGGGTCGACTTGCAGCCCCACGCGGCACGCGAGGCGTATCGGCGCGTCGTGGCGGCGATCGCGTCCGATCCGGTCTGTGTCGGTGGCCTAGTGACGACCCACAAGATCGACGTGGTCGACGCGGCGCGCGACCTGTTCGCCGGCTTCGACCGGTTTGCGCGTGCCCTCGGCGAGGTGTCGGCCATCGTCAAGACGGCCGATGGCCTGCACGGCTCCGCGACCGACCCGATCGCGGCAGGAATCACCCTCGCGACGATCCTCGGGCCCGGCTATTTCGGTCGGACGGGCGGCGAGGTGCTGTGCTTCGGAGCGGGCGGCTCGGCGGCCGCGATCACGCTCCATCTGCTCGATCGCGGCGGAACGGATCGTCCCCGTCGGATCGTCATCGTCAATCGTTCCCAGGTCCGCCTCGAGCGACTACGTGAGCTCGTGGCCGGTAGCTCGGCTCCGATCGAGGTCGACCTGCTGCGCAACGAGGACCCGAACCGCAACGACGAGCTGCTCGCGACGATGCCCGCCGGCACACTCGTCGTGAATGCGACCGGCATGGGCAAGGATCGGCCTGGATCGCCGCTGACCGACGCGGCGATCTTCCCGGAGCGGGCGATCGCCTGGGAGCTGAACTACCGCGGCGACCTGCGCTTCCTGCGCCAGGCGGCCGCCCAGACGCGGACCCGCGCCGTGCACGCGGAGGACGGCTGGACGTACTTCGTCCGGGGCTGGATCGAAGTGCTCGCCCGGGTCCTGGGCTTCGACATCACGCCCGACCGGTTCGATCGACTGGCCTCGATCGCGGCGACGACCGGCCGGCCACTGTCCTGAGGAACCACTCCGGCCCCGACCGTGCCGGTGATCGGCTACGATTCGCAGGCCAACCCTGAGGAGGGAGTGCGGGTGATCCTGCGCATCGTTCGCGGCTTCGTCGCACCGGAGCGATCGGACGCGCTCGTCGACGCCTTTCGGGCCCGGCGGGCGGAGCTCGTCACCCACGCCGGCCTGCTGCGCTACCACGTCGCCTGGCGCCAGGTCGACGAGGGCGGGCACGAGCTCCTGTCGATGACCGTCTGGGAATCGGCGGAGGCCGCCATACGCGAGTACGGCGACCTCAACCAGCCCCGCAGCCTGGGCGGACTGGACGAGCTCGCCGAAGGCACGACCGCCAGCTTCTACGAGCTCGACGAGTCCATGCTCCGCGAGACCGGGGCGGATCGCGGCACCGTCCGGTACACGGCCGGAGTGATCCCGTTCGGATCGGACGTCGACATCCAACTCGAGCTCCGGCGGCGAATGCCCGGCATCGGCTCGGAGATGACCGAGGGCTACGTCGGCCGCCGGATCGTCGGCGACTCGGTCGAGGTCGCCTTCGTCAGCGTGTGGCAAGTCGATCGTCCTGGTCAGCCCCTCGATCAACCGCTCTGGCGAGATCTGTCGACCCGATATTCCTCGTTCGAGATCGCAACCTTCGCCCTGCTAGATCCGACCTTCGGGGCAGCCACGGTCTGAGCCCGAGCACCGTTGTGGCGGCGCGCGACCGCGGCTGACGAGCGCCCCGGCTGCAACATGCGCGCGAGCGTGGCGCGGCCGTACCAGCCGTGCCTGCGATGCCCGGCGCCCGATGCTACGGCCCAATCGGTCGACAGGGAGGAGGGGTGCTCGTGGCGGACCGACCAGCGCGACGGGCGAGACAGCCTCGGTCCGATCCTCCGTCCGGTGATCGCAACGGTCACGATCCTGCCGCTCGCCGGCGGTCTCGAACAGCTTCCGAGGAGCCCAGACGGCGAGGACAGGCGAGCCGGGCCGCGGCGGCGACCGAACGTGACCACCGCGGCAGGCTGAGCGGCGAACCGAAGATCGATCCGCGACGGCCGCCCGATCCCCGGGTGACGGGCTTGCGGCGCGTGCGCAACCCGCTCGTCCGGTTCGCGCGTGTGCTCGGGCCGGGCCTGGTCACGGGCGCTTCCGATGACGATCCATCGGGTGTCGGCACGTACGCGCAGGCCGGCGCCCGATACGGCTTCGCGACGCTGTGGATGGCCGTCGCGATGCTGCCGCTCATGGCATCGATCCAGTACATCTGCGCCAAGATCGGGCTGGTCACCGGCCACGGACTCGCAGGCGTGCTGCGCCAGCACTACCCGCGTCGCGTGCTGTACCCGGTCGTCATCGCGTTGATCGTGGCCAACACGATCAACGCGGGTGCGGACATCGGAGCGGTCGCGGCCTCGCTCAACCTGCTCGTCCCGCTGCCCGCGATCGTGTACGTCATTCCCGTCAGCGTGGCGATCCTCGCGCTCCAGCTGTTCGCGAACTACGAGCTCATGAGCCGGGTGTTCAAGTGGCTCGCGCTGGCCCTGCTGGCGTACATCGCCGCCGCGCTGTTGGCCCGCCCGGATGCCGGGGCCGTCCTGATCGCGACCGTCGTGCCGACCATCCGGCTCGACCCGGGCTACGTGGCCATGATCGTGGCCATGCTCGGCACGACCATCTCGCCGTACCTGTTCTTCTGGCAGTCAGGTCAGATCGTCGAGGAACAGATCGATATGGGTCGGCGGCGGCTGTGGCAGCGGCGGGGGGCAAGCCGGCCGGAGCTGCGCAACGCGCTGTGGGACACCCTCGCGGGCATGATCTTCTCCGAGGTCGTGGCGTACTTCATCATCCTCGCGACCGGAGCGACGCTGTCCGGCCAGGGTCACGACATCCAGTCGGCCGCCGACGCGGCCCGCGCCCTCCGGCCGGTGGCCGGTGACGGCGCCTCGATGCTGCTCGCGATCGGGCTCGTGGGGTCGGGCGTCCTGGCCGTGCCGGTCCTGACCGGCTCCGCGGCGTACGGCGTGTCCGAGACACTGCGCTGGCAGGCTGGGCTCGACAAACCGCCGCATCGAGCGCCGGCCTTCTACGGCGTCATCGTGGCCGCCACCCTGGTCGGCGTGGGGCTGAACTTCCTCGGGATCAATCTCATCTCGGCGCTCGTGCTCGCATCGGTCATCAACGGCATCGTCGCGGTGCCGGTGCTCGTCCTCGTCCTGCTCGTCTCGAACGATCGGGCGGTCATGGGCGGGCGCACGAACAGCCGGGCGACCAACGTGCTGGGCTGGCTGACCGCGCTGGTCATGGCGGTCGCCGTCATCGCCCTGTTCGTGACGAGCCTGCGCGGCTGATCCCGCATCGGGCGATCGACGGGCGGGCCCTTGACGACGGGTCCCGGGGAGAATCGGGACCCTTGCACGCCCGCGTCGTGCCGTCCGGCCCTGGACCCGGCCGCGGCGTCGCGCACGATGGTGGGGCGCCCGGAGATGGAGTCAGCCATGCCCGTCAGCGACGCGTCCGAGGCGGTGACCAGCGTGTACCGGGCGACGCCGCGGCCGGTCCTGGTCGAGGTTCCAACGGCCACGTTCCTGATGATCGACGGCGCGGGCGATCCCACGGATTCTCGATCGTTCGCCGACGCGATGAGCGCCCTGTACGCGGTCAGCTGGCCCATCGTCATGGAGCTCAAGCGTGCCGGACGACCGAATCTCAAGGTGCCGCCGCTGGAGGGCCTGTGGTCGCTGGCGGGGGGCGGCGAGGACGGCGCCGACCCCGGAAGCGGTGATCGCACGAACTGGCGCTGGACGCTCATGATCCGGCAGCCCGACGCCATCCCCGGCGACCTGCTCGAGCCCGTGCTGGCCAGGGCCTCGGCCAAGGTCGGCGTCGAGGTCTGCTCACGGCTGCGTTTCGAGCGGTTCGCCGAGGGCCGGAGCGCCCAGATCCTCCACCGGGGTCCGTACAGCGCCGAGGCGGAAAGCCTGCGACGGCTGCATGCGTTCATTGCCGACGCCGGGCTGCGACCATGCGGTCGCCATCATGAGATCTACCTCGGTGACCCGCGGCGCGCGGCGCCTGAGCGGTTGCGCACGATCCTGCGCCAGCCTGTCTGCCAGGCCGGCGGGGACTGATCGACGCCACTCGGCCGCCCGGCCGATGGCTGTCTCAGCGCAGGACGAACACGCTCAGCAGCAGAATCGCCAGAACCGCGCCGGTCACGAGCATGTACAGCCGGTCACGCTCGAGGGCGAACCCGAGGAGCGACGTTGCGACGCGGACGATCGGCGTCGCGAGCAAGACGAGCAGCCCGAGCTGCCCGATCGCGAGCGGCCGCAGGGCGGCCAACCCGGCGCCGAGCTGTCCGAAGTCGGTGGCGGACGCGCCGGGCGCCACCGGCTGACCCGACAAGGAGCCCTGCCAGCCGACCGCGAGCGAGGCGATGAAGCCGATCGCGATCAGGATCGCGCTCAGGCTCACGCCGATCGTCAGCACCAGGGCGACGACATCGCGGAATCGCTGCGCACTCACAGCCCGAACCCGAAGCCACGCAGGATGGTTTCGATGCCGATCGCCGCGAGCACCGGCACGAACAGCAACCGGACGGTCCGGTTCGAGAGCCGGCCGAGCAGCCGCGCGCCGCCGACGGCGCCCACCAGAACGCCGAGAGCGACCGGCGCCGCGATCCGCACGTCGACGTCCCCGCGGCCCACGTAGATGCCGGCCGACGCGGCCGCGGTCACGCCGATCATGAAGTTGCTCGTCGCGGTCGAGACCTTGATCGGCAGGCCCATCGCGACGTCCATGGCCAGGACCTTGAGCGCGCCCGACCCGATGCCGAGCAGGCCCGACACGAGGCCGGCCAGGCCCATGAGCGCGACGCCGAGCGGGATCCGGCGAGCGTGATACGGGACGTCGCGCCCGAGTCGGGCGTCGGGATACACGTCGACCAGCCCCAGCCGCTCGGCGAGCGGATCGGGTGGTCGCGTGTCGATGACCTCGTGCAGCCGCCCGAGCTGCATCGCCGCCGACAGGAGCAGGACCGTGCCCAGCAGCAGGAACAGGAACTCGGTCGGCACGACGCTGACGAGCAGGGCGCCGATCACGGCGCCACTCGTCGTGGCGAGCTCGAGGAACATGCCGATCCGCAGGTTGGTCAGGCGGTCCCTGACGTAGGCGGCGGCCGCCCCGGAGCTCGTCGCGATGACGGACACGATGCTCGCGCCGATGGCGAACCGGATGTCGATGCCGAAGACGATCGTGAGCGCCGGGACGACGAGCAAGCCGCCGCCGATCCCGGCCAGGGCGCCGAGCACTCCGGCGAGGACGCTCACGACGAAGATCTCGATGTCGGTCCCGAGCGTCACCCGATCATCATCGCCGACCCGCCCGCCTCACGGGCGCCCGCGCCGTCGGGCACGTCAGGCGGTCGCGTTTCCCGTCGCGGAGCGGCCGCCGAGTGCGTCCGGGCTCTCGTTCGGGCCGGTCACGACGACCTCGCCGTAGCGCTCGTCGCCGGATGGGTTCCGCACGAGATAGGCGTGGCGGATCTCCGCCGCACCCGAGGCCAGGTTCGCGGTCACCGTGCAGTAGCGCGTCGCGGACAGCTCGATCGCGCGCCGCACGGCCTCGACGTCCACGTCGCCCTCGATCACGTGGACCACCGCGATCCGTTCGAAGACGTGTGGGTGGGGGTCGTCGCGCTGCTCGCCCGCGACCCGGATCTCGTACGACGTGACCGGCTGGCGCTTCTTGCGCAGGATCGATACGACGTCCATCGCCGTGCAGCCGGCCTGGGCGACGAGGAGCAGCTCGGACGGGCGCGGGCCGGCGTCGCCCTCGGCGTTGTCCATGACGATGCGATGGCCGCTGCCGGTCGCGGCGACCAGGCGGAGGCCGTCGCCCTCGAGGGTTGCGATCGTGGTCTTCGTGCTCATCGACGGCTCCTTGGCGGTATGCCACCAGCCTTTCGGCGGACGCCGCCGTGAGCAAGGGCGGATTGGCCCGGTTTGGACGGCCGAGCGGACCGGCTCGTCTACAGTGGCACGAGCTGGCGCAACGCAAAGACGATGTTCGCCGGCCGTTCCGCCAAGCGGCGCATGTACCACGCGTACCACGCCGGTCCGTAGGCGATGAGGTCGCGCACGACATAGCCCGCGGCCGCGAGCCGGCGCTGCTGGTCGACGCGGATGCCGTACAGCATCTGCACCTCGAACGAATCCCGGCCGAGGCCGAGCGCCGCGGCATGCTCGGCGGCCTGTTCGATGAGACGCACGTCGTGCGTGCCAAGACCGAGGCGAACGTGGCGGCCGTCGCGCATCGTCGCCAGCAGCTCCGTCGCGATGGCCAGGTAGTTGGCATCAATGTCGCGTCGGTCTCGGTAGGCGACCGACGCGGGCTCAGCGTAGGCGCCCTTGACGAGGCGGATCCGGGGCTCGTGTGGCAGCAGCCGCTGGACGTCGCTCGCGGTGCGGCGCAGGTACGCCTGCAGGCACACGCCGGCATTCGGGGCGACAGGCTTCAGGCGCTCGTACAGCGCGAGCGTCGGCTCGACGTACGCCGACGATTCCATGTCGATCCACACGTCCGAGCCGTGGGCGGCAGCTCGCTCGCACAGCCGTCGGGTGTGCTCGAACGTCCGGTCAGGGTCGATGTCGAGGCCGAGCTGGGTGAGCTTCACGGACAGCTCGCCGCGGCTGCCCGCGGCCGCGATGCGGTCGAGGACACCGAGGTAGTGGTCCGCGACGGCATCGGCCTCCGCAGTCTCGGTCACGTTCTCGCCGAGGCGCGTGTAGAGCGGGGCAATCCCGCCACGCTCGAACGCATCACCGGCCGCGAGCGCGGCGTCGAGGTTCTCGCCGGGCATGAAGCGCCGAACGGCGCGCCGTGCGAAGCGAGTTCGCGGCAGGTGCTGTCGCAGCCAGCGGTTTCCGGCCATCCAGAGCAGGATTCGGCGCATCGGCAGTCCCTCGACGGGCGGGTCGGGCGATTGCGGTCGATCGACATCCTAGCCGCCGGACCGGCGGCTCGGGCGCCCGTCCGGCTCGCGTCGCCCGACCCACGCCCGGAGTAGCCCAACGCGAACGATCGTCGCCGCGGCGTTCGCACCGACCAGGACCGACAACTCGAGCCTTGGCGACCGGCGATCCCTGGTGGCACGCGCATCGTCGCGGCCGCCACCCCCGCGCATGGTGCGGGGAAGACGCGGCGCCTGGCCGGCTCAGGTCCCCCCGACCGCCAGGGCCGCGGGGGCCGCGCGCGCCGGCGTGCCGGGCAGGTACGGCACGTAGTCGGGCCACCACATTGCCGCGTCCACCGCCGCCTCGACATCGGTTTCGTCCGGGATGCCCGCGATGCCATCGGCCACGGCTTGCCGGGCGACGGCGACGGCGATGGCGCGCGAGATCGACCGGAGCTCGTCCACAGGCGGGTACAGGGCGCCCTGAGCGACCCGCGAATCGTGGGTCCGAGCGGCCAGCGTGCGAGCCGCGACCAGGACCATGCCGTCCGTGATCCGGTACGCCTCGGACACGATCGCCCCCAAGCCCAGGCCCGGGAACACGAACACGTTGTTGGCCTGACCGATCTCCCGCATCCGATCCGTCGCAGTCGACAGGCGGGAATGGCGAACCCGTGGCCACGATGGCGCGCTGGTCGGACCACTCGAGGACATGCTCGGGACAGGCCTCGGCCGACGAGGTCGGATTGGACAGCGGCATCACGATCGGGCGCGGGGTCGCGGCGGCCAGCGTCCGGATCGTGCGCTCCGTGAACGTGTTCGGCACCCCGGTCGTGCCGACCAGGACGGTCGGCCGCACCGCGGCGACGACTTCGTCGAGGCTGGCCGGCGGATCGGTGCTCAGGCCGAGCTCCGCCGCCACTGCCGCGGGCAGTGCGAATGAGCGCTTGTTCTGGTCGAGGTCGGCGCGTCCGTCGTGGACCAGCCCGTGCGAATCGACGAGCACCATGGCGCGCGCGATGGCGGCCGCGTCGAGCCCCGCATCCTTGAACGCGAGCGCGCACAGCCGCGCGATGCCCGATACAGGCGGCGCCCGCGCCGACGAAGACGATCGCGTGTCGGCCATGGTCGCTGCCGTGCTCGCGAAGCGCGGCCAGGACCACCCGCGGCACGACCGCCGCGTGCCCTGGATGTCGTCGTTGAAGGACGGCAGCCGCTGCGCGATAGCGCATCGAGCAGCGCAGGCGCGATCCTTGTGGAAGTCCTCCCACTGCAGGATGGCGCGCGGATACACCTCGCGACACGCCGCGCACGAACGCCTCGATGAACTCGTCGTACTCGCGCGCCGCGCAGGCGCTGCTCGGGATAGCCGAGATACAGCGGATCCGCGAGCAGCTCGGCGTTGTCCGTGCCGACGTCGAGGCTGATCGGGCAAGTCACTTGGACGGATGGATGCCGGCGCCCGGCCGACGTACAGCGCCAGCTTGCCGATCGGGATGCCCATGCCACCGCGCCCTGGTCGCCGAGACCCAGGATGCGCTCGTTGTCGGTCACGACGATCAGCCGGATGTCGCGGTACGGCGAGTTGCGCAGCAGATCCGGGATGTCGTCGCACGTCGTCGGGCGTGATCCAGAGCCCGCGGGTCGCGCGCAAGATGTGGCTGAACTCCTGGCACGCCTCGCCGACGGTCGGCGTGTACACGATGGGCATCAGCTCCGCGATGTGCTCGACCAGCAGCCGGTAGAACAGCACCTCGTTGCGGTCCTGCAGGGCGGCCAGGCCGATGTAGCGCTCCAGATCGTCGTCCTTGCGCCGGATGTGCTCGAGCTCGAGCTGGACCTGATCCGCGATGCCCATGACGTGATCGGGCAGGAGCCCGCGCAGGCCGAACGCCTCGCGCTCGGAGCGGGTGAAGCCCAAACCCTTCGTCAGCAGACGACGGTTGAGCAGCTCCGAGCCATGACAGCCGATGGTTGCCGGGAGCCCGGCCGAGATCCGATCGTATGGGGCTGGCAACGAGCGCATACGAGCACGGTGCGCCCGGGCCGGAAGACGTGGCGAGTGCCCAGCGACCCGCCCCCGCATGCACAACGGACCGTCTCGGCGTGCCCATCCGGCCCCTCGCCGGTCGGGCACGCCTCAGTCGATGGCCTCGAGCACGAACAGCGACGCCCAGAAGTCGCCGCGCCGGGTGACGGCCTGGCGCCTGGCGTCGAGCCGCAGACCGACCCGCATCAGCTCGTCGCCGCCCCGGACACCGGCGTTGACCGTGATCAGCTCGTCGCGGATCGCCGGCCACACGCCGACCCGGTAACGGCTCGTGTCCCGGAGGCCTCGAAGCCGCAGCCGGTTCGATCGCGAGGTGCCTCGATTGAGGGCCTGGTAGTAGCCGACGATCGCGCGCCGGCCGTCGTCGTCCGCCACCATCCAGGCGGTCTCGTTGCCATCGCCCTCGAACGGGCTGCGCAGTCGCAGGAACCGCCCCCGCTGGAACAGCTCGCGATGCTCCTGGTAGAAGGCGATCTCGTCCCGGATGGCCTCGCGTTCCTGGTCGGACAGCCCGGTGGCGTCGAGCTCGTAGCCGAACACGCCGAAGAACGCCACCGCGGCGCGAGTCTCGATGCGGCGTCGTCCGCCGACCTGGTGATTCGGCACCGCCGAGACGTGCGCGCCCATCGAGCTGAGCGGGTAGGCCAGCGACGTGCCCCACTGGATCGCAGGCGCTCGATCGCGTCGGTGTCGTCGCTCGTCCAGCCCTGCGGCGCGAACGCGAGGATGCCGGGTCGAAGCGCCCACCGCCGCCCGCGCAGGACTCGAACAGGATCTCGGGAAAGGCGCTCGTCAGCCGGCGGTACAGCTCGTACACGCCGAGGATGTAGCGATGGAAGAACTCGCCCTGCCGCCCGGCGGCAGGGCGACGCTGTACGGCTCCGTGATCGTGCGGTTCATGTCCCACTTGACGTAGGAGATCGGCGCGCTGCCGAGCACCTCCGCCAGCACCGCCGCGAGGTGTTCGACGACGTCGGGTCGGGACATGTCGAGCACGAGCTGCTGGCGGCCCTCGGTGTGCGGCCGGCCCGGAACGCCGATCGCCCAGTCCGGGTGCTCCTCGTACAGCCGGCTACGCTCGCTGACCATCTCGGGCTCGATCCACAACCCGAAGCGACGATGCCCAGCGCCGTGATCCGGCGCGCGAGCCCGTCGATGCCGTTGGGTAGCTTGCGCCGGTCGACGAACCAGTCGCCGAGCGACGTCGTGTCGTCGTCGCGGGCGCCGAACCAGCCGTCGTCGAGGACGAACAGCTCGACCCCGAGATCCCTGCGCCGAGCCCGCGATCGCCACCAGCCGGTCCTCGTCGAAATCGAAGTACGTGCCTTCCCAGTTGTTGATGAGGATCGGTCGCGGGCGGTCGCGCCAGACGCCCCGCGCGAGGCGCTCGCGATACAGCCGGTGGAAGGTCTCGCTCATCGCGCCCAGCCCGGAATCGGTGTGGACGACGACGGCCTCGGGCAGCGTCAGCTCGCCACCCGGCTCGAGCAGCCAGGCGAATGTCGCCGGATTGATCCCGATCCGCGTCCGGCTCGTGCCGTACGCATCCACCTCGACCTCGGCCAGGAAGTTGCCGCTGTACACGAGGTTGAGACCGATGACCTCGCCCGCGTCCTCGCTCGTGCCCGGTCGGACCAGCGCGACGAACGGGTTGTGCTCGTGGCTCGACGCGCCACGCACGCTCGACACGGCCTGGAGCCCGGCTGCGAGGGGGCGTCGACGGACGTGCCGCTCACGCGCCCACGTGCCGCTCAGGTGGAGGAGTTGCCAATCCGCGTCCGGAAGGTCGAGCGAGGCGCTCATCGCACAGCGCACGGTCACGGCCCCGGCGCCCGCGTTCCGGATCCGCACGCTGCGCGTGGTCGCGGCGTGGTCCCGGAAGATCGTGTACGTCAGCTCCGCCTCCACGCCGCTCATGGCATCGGCCAGGACGACCACCAGGCTCGTGGCCTCATCGGGCTCCTCGACGTACGTCGACGGCAACCCGTCGAGCTCCGGCTTGCCGGCCTCGATTCGGTGCTCGCGGTAGCGCAGCTCGAGCACGCTCGAGCCGTCGGCCAGCTCGACGACCAGCGCCGGCACCCGGTAGTCGCCGATCCCGGGCACCGGATACTCGAACGCGACCGGCTCGCCGAGTCGATTGCCGAAGCCCACGAATTCGCCCGGTCCGAGGTGGGCGTACGACGTTCCGGGCGCGAGGGCGGCGCCGAAATGGAGCGTGCCGAGCGTGCCGTCGTCGTGGACGCGCAGGACATGGCTGATGCGCCCGTTGTGGAGGTGGAATTCGCGTGCCTCGGCGTTCCAGTCGATGGCCATCCGGCACTCTCCCTGCGGTTCGGTGCGGACTCGTCCCGTCCTGCGGCTCGGCGCTCGCCACGGCGCTCGCCTCGGCGATTGCCGCGTCGTCAGGCGGACGGGTCGTCCATGGTCTCGAGCGTCCAGGCCCAGCGGTACGTGCCCGGTCCGACGAGATACCGAGGCAACGTGTCGGGTCCGCAGCTGGCCGTGCCCAGGCCCCGATGGGCCGCGTCGAGATGGATGACCGCCGGCGCGACGGGCACGACGTCGACGTCGTGCCCGGCCGTGGCGAGATCCGCCTCGCGAACGTGGCTGACCGAGACCTGGCGGGGCTCGTCGAGCGCGATCCGGAGGCCGGTCCCGTTCGGCGCGCCGAGGCGCAGCCAACGCACGTCCGCGTGGCCGCCGTTCTCCTGCGGGCGCACGTAGGGCACGTACTCGTGCGCGACCGTCGAGGCCCAGCGAGCGATCGCTCCCGCCCGCCGCCGATCGGGATACGTCTCGTGCGGTCCACGCCCGAACCACTCGAGGGTCTCGAGCCCGGGCTGCACCTCGAGCACGGTCCCGACCCGGGCCAGGTCGGCCATCTCGTCCGGGATGATGGCGGTCTCGTCGACGCGCAGCGCGCCGGATGGCAGCCGCGCGATGCGCTGCTCGTGGTTGACGACCAGGCCGGCCGGCGCGCCGGGGGCGGCGTAGGTGGCCCGCACGACCGCGGCACCGGGGCCGTGCTCGATGCTCTCGAGGTGGCGCTCGAGGCAATCCAGCCCCCAGGCGCGCCAGCGCCCGGCCATGCCGCCGATGCGGTCGTTGTCGGTCGGCGCGCGCCACAGGGCGAGGGTTGGAGCCGCCGCCAACAGGCGATGGACGAGGAGGCCCTCGGCGTCGAGCTCGATCGGTGCCCCGGACCGGTCCGCCTCGGATGGCGCCTCCGGCGCCGCCTCGGGCAGCGTCTGAGGCATGCCGCCGAGGCGCACCTGGGCCCAGCCCAGATCGAAGCCCACCGGTGCCCAGGCCGACGCCTCCCGAGTCCGGAGGCCGATGGTCAGCCAGCGCTCGCCGGCACCGACCGCGGGCGGATCCGGCCAGCCGACAAGCTCGGCCTCGCCGCCCTCGCCCGGGCCGAGATCGGGCAGCGCCAGTGAGCCCTCGGCCACGGTCACGCCGTCGTCCTCGAGCCGCCACGTCGCGTCGATGTCGTCGATGCCCGTGAAATCGCGCCGGCTGCGAACCGTCACCCGACCGTCGCGCACGCCCGCCGTCGTCTCGAGGACGATCGGCAGCGCGAGTTGTTTGTGCTCCCACATCGCGGGCTTCGGTCGCCGATCGGGCCAGTTCAGCCCGTCGAGGCAGAAGTTGCCGTCGTTCGGCTGGTCGCCGAAGTCGCCGCCGTACGCCCAGCGCTCGCGTCCGTCGGGCAGGCGCTGGACGAGCCCGTGATCCCACCACTCCCAGATGAAGCCGCCCTGCAGGCCGGGCGTCGACTCGATCGCGTCCCAGTACTCGGCCAGGGTCCCGTTGCTGTTGCCCATCGCGTGCGAGTACTCGCACATGATCAGCGGGTGACGCTGGCGGCCCGAGCGAGCGTGCTCGACGATGGCCGCGATGGGTGGGTACATCGGGCACGTGATGTCGGTCACGCGCTGGTCGCTCGCCCAGTCGAACCGGATCGCGCCCTCGTAGTGGAGTGGCCGCGACGGATCGAAGCGGCGCAGCCAGCCGGCCGCCGCGTCGTGGTTCGTGCCGTGACCGGATTCGTTGCCGAGCGACCACAGGATCACCGATGCGTGGTTCCGGTCGCGGATCGCCATGCGCGCCACGCGACTGACCCACTGGTTCAGGTAGCCCGGGTCGTCGCAGGCGGTCCGGTAGAACGCGTGCGACTCGATGTCGGCCTCGTCGATCACGTACAGGCCGAGCTCGTCGGCCAGCTCGAGCAACGCCGGATCGTTGGGGTAGTGCGAGGTCCGGACGGCGTTGAATCCGAAGCGCTTCATCTGGACGAGGTCGTCGCGGACGGCCTCGCGAGACACCACGCGCCCCGTCACAGGATCGAAGTCGTGCCGGTTCACGCCGCGCAGGAGGACCCTCCGACCGTTGATCAGCAGGTCCAGGCCGCGGATGTCGACCCGGCGGAAACCGACCTCGAACGCGACCTCCTCGACCATCCGGCCGTTCGGGTCAAGCAGCCGGACGGTGAGGGTTCGGCGCGCGGGCAGCTCCGCCGACCAGGGCGTGACGTCGGGCACCGACAGCTGCCACGTGACGAGCCCGTCGACGGGCGGCGCCAGCCGGTCGTACACGGCCGGCCATGCGTCGACCTGCTGCGGCGACAGGTCGGCACCGATCGCGCGGCGGGTCATGAGCCCGAGATCGTCCGGGGTCGCGTTGCGTTCGAGATCCGGTCGACCGAACGGCACCTCGGCGGCGACAGGCGCGTCCAGCCCGTCGAGCCGCGCCTCGACCCTCCAGCCCAGCGGCGGTGCGCCCGCGGCCCCGACGAGGACCGACAGGTCGAGCGTGCCCGTCCGCATGTCCTGGGCCAGCCCCGGAATGGCTCCAATGTCCGCGAGATACGTGGACGGCGTCGCGTACAGGAACACGGAGCGGGTGATGCCGCCGTGCCACCATTGATCCTGATCCTCGACATACGAGGCGTCCGACCACTTCACGACCCGAAGCCGGAGCTCGTTCGGGCCGGGTTGCAGGTGACCGGTCACGTCGAACTCGGCCGCCAGGTGCGAGTCCTTGCTGAGCCCGACCTCGCGCCCGTTGAGGGTCACGATGAGCACGCTCTCAGCCGCCCCGACGTGCAGGACGACGCGCTTGTCCGACCACGCCGGCGGCACCTCGAAGGTCCGCTCGTAGATGCCGGTCAGGTTGTCCAGTGGTGGCTCGGGTGGCCGGCCCACGAACGGCATCTGCACGTTCGTGTACTGGGGCAGGTCGTCGAAGCCCTGCATCGTCCAGCAACCGGGGACGTCGATCTCGGCCCACTCGGCACCGGGCTCCGCGTCGGCGCGGTGCGCGAGCTGGAAGCGCCAGCGGCCGTCGAGCGAAAGACGGTCGGGGTGGGGCAGCGTGTGCATCGGCTCGCGGCCGATGCCGGTCAGTTCGGGTGTCGCCCAGGGTCGAGGGCCGGGGGACGTCCCGATACCGACCGAGGGCGGTCGCAGGGCGGGATCCAGGCGGGCCACGCGCCAAGTCTATGCCGGGTCACCGTGGCCGTCGTGGCGCCCGCGCTTGCGTCCAGGAACTGTCGCTCGTCGGGCCGTGCATGAACCGCATCCACATTGCATAACTTGCAACAGGCTGAGTGACGCCGCTCCGTGAGGGTTGCATAACGGACCTGGAACGTGCATCATTCGCCGTGATGTTGCACGCGGGCGGACGTCTCGAGGCGAAGAAGAAGCTCTGGCGGCCCTGCCGGGAGGCACGGGCGCCGGGGCTCTGATCGGCGCGCGCAGCGACGACCGAACGGAGCTTCCAGGCGCGGAGGCTCCGGGGGCCGCGACACCAGGACGGTGTCGCGGTTTTCTTCGTCCCGAGCCATCTCGCGGGCCATCACGACCGGACACCGCCAGCGAGCGGACGAGCGAGGACGGCATGACGACGATCATCATCGGGAACGGCAATATGGGCCGTGCGATCGCGAGCGCGATGCGCGATCGGGGCGATGGCCCGGCCGTCGTGCTCGGGCGACCCGAGACGGGCGCGCATCCGGCAGATCTCCTCGTGGACACCGAGCTCGCCTTCGAGGCGTCGCTCGGTCCGGCCGTGGCGGCCAACGTCGACTCGGTCATCGCCGCGGGCTGCCGGCGGGTCGTCATCGCCACGACCGGCTGGCAGGCTGACCGCGGCCACGTCGAGCGGGCGCTCCTCGAGCACGGCGCCGCGGCTGTCGTCGGTTCGAACTTCAGCCTTGGTGTCGTCGGGTTCATGCGCGTCGCGGCGTTCGCCGGTGATCTCTTCGCCCGACTGGGCGAGTTCGACCCGTACGTGGTCGAGCACCATCGGGCCTCGAAGGCCGACCGGCCCTCGGGCACCGCGCGCGAGATCGCGCGTCGGCTCCTGGCGGCCGATCCCCGCAAGGAGCGCATCGTCACCGATCCGGCCGGGCCGCTGCGGTCGTCCGATCTCGAGGTCGTGTCCGTTCGGGCCGGCGTCTCGCCCGGCAGCCACCTCGTCGGCTTCGACGGCCCCGGCGATTCGATCGAGCTGCGCATCTCGGCACGCGATCGGACCGGCTACGCGGCCGGGGCGCTGCTCGCCGCCGACTGGCTGCGCGGCGCACCGCGGAGCCCCGGGATTCATGAGTTCGACGAGGTGGTCGACGACGCCCTCCGGGGCCGTTCGAAGCCCGGGGCGGTCGTGGCCGGCTGAGCCGGTTCGACCGCCTGATCTGCCGGTCGCCCACGACGGCGGCCGAATCCGTGCCTCCGACCAGCGCCAGCCCGCCCACCACAGGAGAGACCGATGACCCGATTCGATCGCACGCCGCGCACCAGCCGTCCGGCCATGTGCGGCGCGTTCACCGCGCTCGTCACGCCCATGCGCGCGGACGGCTCGCTCGACGAGGCGACCCTGCGCGAGCTCGTGCGCTGGCAGGTCCTGGCCGGCATCGACGGGCTCGTTCCGTGCGGCACCACCGGCGAGACACCGACGCTCTCCACCGAAGAGCGCGAGCGCGTCATCGCGATCACGGTCGAGACCGTGTCCGAGCGCCCGTCGCGTGGCCGCGTCGGCGTGATCGCCGGCACCGGCACGAACGACACGGTGGCCACGATCCGTGCCACGCGCCGCGCGGCCGAGCTCGGCGCCGATGCGGCGCTCGTCGTCGCGCCCTACTACAACCGCCCCGACGGACGCATGCTCGAGGCCCATTTCCGTGCGGTGGCCGACGACGGCGGCCTGCCGATCGTCGTCTACAACGTGCCCTCGCGGACCGGGGCCAACGTGCCCGCGGACGTGTTCCTGCGGCTGGCCGAGCATCCGCGGGTCATCGCCGTCAAGGAGGCCTCGGGCAACCTCGACCAGATCGCGACGATCTGCCGCGATCGGCCGCGCGACGTGGCCGTGCTCGCCGGTGACGACGCGTGGACGCTGGCCGTCATGGCCATGGGCGGCGACGGCGTGGTGTCGGTCGCCTCCAACGAGATCCCGAGCGAGATGGTCGCGCTGTGCGCCGCGGCCCGGGCCGGCGACTGGGACACGGCTCGCCGAGCCCACGAGCGCTGGCTGCCGCTGTTCGGCGCGAACTTCCGCGGCGGCCCCAATCCCGTCCCGGCCAAGGCCGCCCTCGCGACGATGGGCATCCTGCCGGCCGACGCGGTCCGCCAGCCGTTGCTGCCGCTCGAGGCCGCGGACCGCGAGCGCCTGGACATGCTGCTGCGCGAGCTCGGGCTCGTCGACGGCGGCGGCCGGATCCACGAGCCGATCGAGGCCACTCGGCAGGCCGTCGCATGATCGGAGTCGAGACGCCGGCCGAGGGCGCACGGGGCGGGTCGGCGGGCGACCGCGATCGGGCGGCTGCGATCCTGCTCGAGCTCGACGCGGGCCGGCGGCGTGCCGCATGGCCGGATTCCGGCGCGCCCGACGGCTGGCGCATCGACCCGGACGTGAAGACCGCCATCCTGGCTTGCTTCGCGGATCGGACGACCCGGGACTGGGACTCGGGGGCGCCTTCCAGTTCCGTGACCGCGTCGGCTTGCCGACGCGCGATGTGTTGCACGGAACGGAGGCGCGGCTCGCGGCCGAGGCCGGTCGTCCGTGGCGCATCGTCCCCGGCGGGACGAGCATCCGGGCCGGCGTGTACCTGGCTCCCGGCGTGGTCGTCATGCCGCCCGCATTCGTGAACGTCGGCGCGTGGATCGGCGAGGACGCGATGATCGACTCGCACGTCCTGGTCGGCTCCTGTGCGCAGATCGGGGCGCGCGTCCATCTCGCCGCTGGCGTGCTGGTCGGGGGCGTGCTCGAACCGTCCAACGCGCGACCTGTCATCGTCGAGGACGACGCGTTCGTCGGCGCGGGCTCGGCGCTGCTCGACGGCGTGCTCGTGGGGCGTGGCGCGGTGATCGCGGCCGGCGTGACGCTCACGGGCACCTCGCGCGTCTTCGACCTCGTCGCCAGGCGCGAGCTCGAGGGCACCGCCGACGCGCCCGTCTCGATCCCGCCCGGTTCCGTCGTCATCCCGGGCACGCGACCGCTGTCCGGTTCGTTCGCCGAGCGTCACGGGCTGGCCGCGGCGTGTCCGGTCATCGTCAAGCAGCGGGACGCCGGAACGAGCGCGCGGGTGGCGCTCGAGTCGGCGCTCCGATGACCGCCCCGCCGGCGCGGGCCCGGGGCTTGCCGTCGGCGCCGGACGGCGGGCCGGCCGCGGCCCTCGCCACGCATCGGGCGGACCCGGGCGGGGTCGACGGACTGGCGCTCGAGGTCGGCCCGGGCCGTCTCGGCGGGCTCGATCCGGAGCGCCTGGCGGCCGAGCATGGCACGCCGTTCTTCGTGTACGACCTCGACGTCGTCGGGCGACGTGTGGCAGCCCTGCGTCAGGCCCTACCGCCGGTCGTCGATCTCGCCTACGCGCTCAAGGCCAACCCCGCGCTCGGTGTCGTGGCCCACGTGGCCGGGCTCGGCCTGGGTGCCGACGTGGCGTCGGGCGGGGAGCTCGCGCTGGCCGAGCGTGCGGGTATGGCGCCCGAGCGGATCGTGTTCACGGGGCCGGGCAAGACCGACGAGGAGCTCGCCGCGGCGGTCACAGCCGGCCTTCGTGCCGTGACCGTCGAGTCGGTCGGGGAGCTCGAGCGCCTCGACCGCATCGCGGCCGGCGCCGAACGCCGTGTGCCCGTCCTCGTGCGGGCGGCGACGCTCGGAGGCGAGCCGGTCGAGCGCCATCGACTCGTGGGCGACGCCGGCTCCGCCAAGTTCGGCATGGACGCCGCCGATCTCCGGCTCGCGGCTCGCCTGGCGAAGGGCTCCGGTCACCTGGATCTCCTCGGCCTGCACGCGTTCGGCGCCTCGAACGTGCTCGATGCGGGGGCCCTGGCCGACCACGTGATCGCGACCGTCGAGCGGGCGCGCGCGATCGCGGCCGATCTCGGCCTTCGGCTCCGCCTCGTCGACGCCGGTGGCGGGCTGGGCATCCCGTACGCCGCCGGGGAGCGTCCGCTCGACCTCGACGCGCTCGGGGTGCGTCTCGCCGCGGCCACGGACGACTGGGCGCGCGACCCGGCCACGGCGGCCATGAGGGTCCTGCTGGAGCCGGGCCGCTTTCTCGTGGGTCCGATCGGTGCCTACGTCGCGCGGGTGGTCGACCGCAAGGTCGTGGCCGGCCGGCAGGTGGCCATCCTCGACGGCGGCATCCACCATCTCGTCCGCCCGGCGCTCACGCGGCAGGCGCACCGTGTCGTCCTGCTCATACCGGACGCAACGCGGCGGCAGCTGCGGTCCCTGACACTCGCGGGCCCGCTGTGCAGCGGGCTCGACGTCCTGGCCACCGGGCTGGCCATGCCCGAGCCACGAGTGGGCGACCTCGTCGCGGTCCTCGACGCGGGGGCCTACGGCTACAGCGAATCGATGCCGTTCTTCCTGTCCCACGCGATCCCGGCCGAGGTCGCGATCGTGGCCGGCATGGCCCGTCGGATCCGGCCGCGGATCGAGCCCGGCACGTGGCTCGCTCTGCAGTCGACGTTCGAGGCAGCGGCCGGCGCCTGACCTTGTCCGGCCGGGACCGGAGCAGGTGCGGCGGGCGCCGACGAGGGGCGGGCCCCGACCGCGGTGGTAGGTTGAGGCGCATGGATCTCGGCGTCGTCGTACGACCACTGCGGACCGCCGGCGTCCGGGCCCTGGGCGGGCTCACCCGACGAGCGAGTCGTGGCCTGCGCGCGCTCGCGGAGACCGGCCTGGACGTGCTGGTCGTGGCGGCGGAAGGCCTTGCCTCGAGGCTGCTCGGCCGTGCAAGGTCCGCCCGTGCGGCCTGGCAACGCCGACCCGCCGCGGTGCGCCACCAGCTCGCCCAACGCGCCTCGCAGCCGCTCGCGAACCTGTATGAGGAGCACCCGGAGGCTCGGCAGGCGCTCTCGCGCCCACTCGGGCTGCGGACGATCATGCTCGACGAGATCTGCGGCACGGCCGTTGCCGGCATGGCCCAGCGCGGCGGCGACTTCCTGCCGCTACCGCAGGTCCGGTCTCAGAACTGGCGAGGACGCTGGCAGCGGCTCGGTGCCGCCGTCGATCGGCTCGCGATCCTGCCCCCGATCGACGTCGTCCGCTATCGGGACTGCTACTGGGTCGTGGACGGCCACAATCGCGTCGCCGCCGCGCTGTATGCGGGTCAGGTGGCGATCGACGCCGACGTCACGGAGCTGCGCGCGCCGGGCGAGGCCGGCGAGCCGTCCGGGCCGCTCGCGGCCTCGCTCGCAGACGCCTGGGCCGCCCGCGCAGCCGGAGCCGGCCGCTGGACCCCGGCCGCGCCGGTCGTGACCTCGGCCCGCGAGCTCGGGCTCGGCACCGCGCCTACCCACGACCGAGGACCCGAGGGCCGTGACGCCGACGCCGGGGCGGCCGCTCGGGACGCCGGCGACGGGCGGGATCGGCCGGCAACCGAGCACGAGCCCGAGGCCGAGTCGTGATCCGTCACCTCGAGATCGACTGGCCGGATCCCGCTCCATTCGCCCGGCGCGACGGGCGGCCGATCCGGATCCTGGCGGTCTCGGACATGGTCGACGAGGCGATCGCCGCGCCGGTCAACAGGGCGAACCTCGAGCCGGTCGATCTGATCGTGGGCTGCGGCGACCTGGAGCCCGATTATCTGGCGCTGCTCGCCGACGCCTTCAGCGTGCGCCTCGTGTACGTGCGCGGCAACCATGACCGCGGGCTCGGTTGGGAGGCCGGCCGGCGGCGCATCCCGGGGGCGCTCGTGTCGGGTCGCATCGAGGACGTCGAGGGCCTGCCGGTGGCGGGCCTCGAGTGGCCCGGTATCGATGCCAGGCGGTACGGCGCGCCGCGGACCGACCTGGCCTGGCAGCAGGCCGTGCGCCTGCGCCTGTCGGTGTTCGTGCGCACGCTCGTCCAGCTGGGCCGACCGGTCGTGCCCCTCGTGGTCAGCCACGTTCCGCCCCGCGGCTTGGGCGACGTGCCGAGCGACGCCTACCATCGCGGCTTCCGCGGCTATCGCTGGCTGATGCGCCATCTCGCGCTGCCGCTCTGGCTGCACGGCCACACGCCGACAGCGGCCACGACCGACTGGCGGGTCGTCGACGACGGCACGACGGTCGTCAACGTCACGGGCGCCGTCCTCATCGAGCTCCGGCCTCCCGGCTGAGGCCGGCGCCTTCAGCCCGCGGCGGCCAGCGTCGCTCGCCGGGCCAGGGCCTCGTGCCGCGGGTCGTCCACGAGCGGCTGCGGCCCGGGTCCATGGACGACCTCGAAGCCGCTCGTGTTCGAGAGCACTTCGGCCGTCCCGCCCCGGAACCGGATCCGGAGCGCACCCTCGCCGGCTCGCAGGTTGTCGATCGTGAGCTCCGGCAGCCAGTCCGGCAGCTCTGGATTCAGGTACAGGCGCGAGCCGTCGCGATTGGAATGGGCGTGGATCCCGCACAGAACCGCGACGAACCGGATGATCGACGCGGCGGCCCACGCCTGGGGCACGTTGGCGCCCAGGTACTGGACGGGAAAGCCGCCAGGGTCTCGTGGCAGCCCGGCGAACAGCTCGGGCAGCTGGTTGGCCTGGAAACGCTCGGCCGCATCGAACATGGCCCGGGCGATCCTCGCCGCCTCGGCGTCGAAGCCGTAGTGCCGGAAGCCGCCCGCGATCATCGCGTTGTCGTGCGGCCACACGGATCCGGTGTGATAGCTGAACGGGTTATAGCCCGGATGGCGGGAGGACAGCGTTCGGATGCCCCAGCCCGACCACAGGTCCTCGGCGAGCAGGCGCCGGACGAGCCGTTGTGCGCGGTCGACGGGAACGATCCCTGACTCGAGCAGGTGGCCCGGATTGGAGGCCACCGATTCGATCGGCCGCTTGTCCCCGTCGAGGCCCAGGTAGTAGGTGTCCTCGGCATCCCACCACAGGCGATCGTTGACGCGCTCGAACAGGGCGCGCGCTTCGCGCCGCAGGCGCTTGGCGTCCGCACCACGATCGAGCAGGTCGTACATTTCGGCCAGGCGCAGCTTCGCGTCGTAGACGTAGCCCTGGAGCTCGACCAGCCCGATCGGCAGCGGGGCCAGACTGCCGTCGGCATGCTGGATCGCGTCGCCGGCGTCCTTCCAGCCCTGGTTGTAGTAGCCGTGCGACGAGCGCGTCGCGTACTCCTGAAGCCCGTCCCCGTCGCGATCGCCGTCGGTGTCGATCCAGCGCATCGCGGCCTCGGCATTGGGCAGGTAGTGACGAACGAGCTCGACGTCGCCCAGCCAGTGATACAGGTACGACAGCACGATCACGAACAGGCTCGTCGCGTCGTGCGTGCCGTAATACGGCTGGTAGGGCAGGATCCCGAGCTGGGCGAGCTCGCCATGGCGGATCTCGTGCAGGATCTTGCCCGGCTCCATGTCGCGCTCGGGATCGTCCGCCGTCGCCTGCAGGTCCGACAGGCGGCGCAGCGCGCCGGCCGCGAATTCCGGAAAGCCGCTGATGGCGTGCATCGACACGACCAGCGAATCGCGTCCGAACAAGGTCACGAACCAGGGCACGCCGGCCGCCGGGATGAACACACCCCGGGCGAAGGCGGGGTCCTCGAGCCGCAGCGCTTCGAGGTCCCGTACTGCCTGATCCCAGGCGCGCCGTACGGTCACGTTGGGCGTGTCCAGCGAGACCCGGGGCAGGTGTCGCCGGGCGAGGTCGGACGGCGGGTCGGCCAGGGCGCTGCAGTCCAGCGTCGCCGGTCGGCGCGACCCGAGCATCATGGGCAGCCAGCGCAGACACGCGTGCCAGGTCGTCTTGGGCTCCAGCACGACCACGAAGGACAGCCGACCGTTCGCGAACTGCGGCGGCGAATCCGCGCGATCGATGGCGATGACGAGCTCTCGACGGAAATCGTCGTTCTCGTATTTCGTGTGCAGCTCCTGCCGGGTGCGGAACCAGCGCGCGTTGAGCGTTCCGCGCCGGACCAACTCGCCCGACTTGACCTCGAACAGGTCGGCGAAGTCCGAGGCGATCTCGATCTCGAGTGTGAGCCGGACGCTGCGGCGGCCGTAGTTCACGAGGTCGTAGTCCTCGTGGACGCCGCCCGAGATGGACCGATCCAGCCGCAACCACAGGCTGTGGCGCTCGATCGGGCCGGCGTCGTCGAGCAGCCGCTCGTTGGTGAACTCGAACCGGGCCGAGAAGAACTGGATGGGCGAGGAGTTGAGCAGGACTGGCGAGCGACCGTTCAGGAGCAGCCCGTAGCCCGAGACGAACCGGGTGTCGCGGGCGAACAGCCCCTCCTCGTGCGTCGGGTCGATGCGGCCGTCCGGCTGGCAGACGAGGACCCGGTCGTCCCGGTTGATCGTCACCGTCGACGGCCCGACCTGGATGGGCAACGTCACCCGCGAATCATAGGCGACCGGCGCGGGATCCTGCCCGGTGGGCGGGACGTGCTGGATCGACCCGCCGCGGTCCCGGTGAGTCCACCTCGGGCTGCGATGCGCTTGCAACGATTCGGCCGGCCGATGGCATGCTCCGGCGTCGGGCACGCAGGCCAAACTGCGTCTCGGCTCCTCCGCGCCAGAGAGAACACCTCTTCGCCAGGGAGACGCTCTTCGACGGACGGAGACCTGGACATGCCCACCGGATCCTGGGGGGTCGGTGGGGCTCCAGAGAACGGCGGACCGCCGGCCGGAACGCGAGGCCGGCGGCTCCGCCGTTCATCTTGTCCGCCGTTCATCTTGTCCGCCGTTCATCACGTCACCGTGCGGCGGTCAGCGAACGGGGCGCAGCCTCAGACCCGCCCTCGGTGGTAGCGCTCCATCACCTGGCTGACGGCCAGGCGTGCTTCGGCCCATTCCGCCTGATCGCCGATGACGGGCACGTGATCACGGCCCCACCGGGCGAGCTGCGCCATCGCGGTCACGATCGCGCCGTGCTGCATCGTCCGCCGGCGTCCGCCGTCGACGACGCCCGTGACGAGGTAGTGGCGGACGAGCTCGTATGGTGCCTCCCAGCGCCCGATGCGGATGCGGTCACCCCGGCGCAGCGACTCGAGGTATTCGTCGTCGCCGACCGGGAACCGGTCGTGCTCGGCCATGTGCGAGACGAGGTCGAGCCGTCGGCCCGGGTTGGCCTGGGAGGCGAGACGGCCGTCGTCATCCGTCGTGCGATAGCACACGGGGCAGCTGGCCAGGGCGCCCTCGGAACGCGGTGGCGCACCGAGCGGCAAGCCGCAGCGCCGGCAGATGGTCGCCTCAGCCCGTACGGCGACGACACCGCATTGCAGGCACGTTCGGTCGGTCGCTGCGGGCGACTGCCGGGCGCCGGCCAGGCTACCGAACACCAAGCGCCTCGCGCACGAGCTCGTCCATCGCCTGGCGGCCGGTGGGCGGCACACCGTCGAGGCTCACGTGCCATGACTCTGGGGTCTGGAGGGCGCCCGGCATCCGGCGCACGTCGACACTGCCCCCGCCGAGCCGCTCGCCGATCGCGCTCGCGATGGCGGCACGCAGCTCCTCCGGGGTCGCGATGCGGCCGGCCGACGTGCCCAGCTCGAACGCGAGCGTCTCGGCGAGCGCGCGCAGTTCCACGCGGCCGAAGGCGTATTCGGCGTCGACCGGGCCTCGGCCTTCGAACGACGCGCTCTCGGCGGCGACGATCGGGTCGTGCCGGGCGCAATCGGTCCCGGCGCCGGCCTGAGGTTGAGCGACCGCGTCCGGGGAGGCGGGCGAAACGGGGACGGCTGGATGTCCGCGGCCACGAAGCCGTGGAATGGGAAGGCGCTGCACGACGACACCCTACGGGCCAGCCGGCGGTCGGGACGATGACGAGTCGGTCCGGGGTAGGTGCGGCGGTGGTCCTAGCCGGGACTCCGTCGGAGCGACGAGCCGGGCGGGCTGGCACGGCGGCGGAGACGGGCTGGCACGGCGGCGGCGACGGGCGGGCCGCGCGCTACCCTTGCGACCGTGCACGATGCACCGCCGCCGGCGCATTTCCGCGCGTACGTCGTCGAGGGCGCCAACGGCCCCGGCCCGGTCCTCCGCGCGATGCGCGACATGACCTCCGATGAGCTGCCGGCGGGGGACGTCACCATCGACGTCGAGTGGTCCTCGATCAATTACAAGGACGGTCTGGCCGTCACGGCGGACGGGCACGTGGCCCGCATCAGCCCGCTCGTGCCCGGCATCGACCTGGCCGGCACGGTGGCGTCGTCGAGCGACGAGCGGGTGGCCCACGGCGCGCCCGTCATCGTCCATGGTCACGACCTGGGCTCCGGTCGTCACGGCGGCTACGCCGAGCGGGCTCGCGTGCCGGCCGAGTGGCTCGTGCCTCTGCCCGACGGCATGGATCTGCGGATCGCGATGGCGATCGGGACGGCCGGCTTCACGGCCGCGCTCGGCGTCGAGGCGCTCGAGACGCACGGCGTCGAGCCGGGACGCGGGCCGGTGCTCGTCACCGGTGCGTCGGGCGGCGTGGGCCGGATCGCCGTCGAGCTGCTCGCGCAGCGTGGGCACGAGGTGTGGGCCGCGACCGGCAAGGCCGACCAGCGCGCGCGGCTCCGCGCGCTGGGTGTGGCGGGCTTCGTGGACCGGGACGAGGTCACCGCCCCTGGCTCACGACCACTCGAGTCGGCCCGCTGGACCGGCGGGATCGACACGGTCGGCGCGCCGACGCTGCCGTACCTGCTCCGGACGGCTCGGATCGGCGGGGTCGTGGCCGCTTGTGGCAACGCCGGTGGCGCCGCACTCGAGACGAGCGTGCTGCCGTTCATCCTGCGTGGCGTGGCGCTGCTCGGGCTCGATTCGGCCAACATCGCGATCGAGCCCCGGCGCCGCCTGTGGCAGCGGCTCGCGACGGACCTCAGGCCGCGGCAGCTCCTCGGGGATGTCAGCGAGATCGGCCTCGACGAGCTGGATGCTGCGCTCGATCTGATCCTGGCCGGCAAGGCACGTGGGCGCACGGTGGTGCGCGTCGGCCGCCGCCGCTCCTAGGCCTCGATCCAGCCCTCGCGCACCGCGAGGATCGCCAGCTCGGTCCGCGACAGGACCCCATACCGGCCGAACAACCGCCGCAAGTGGCTCTCGACCGTCTTGGGTGAGATGCCGAGGTCCGTGGCGATCTCATCGTTCGAGCGGCCTGCAGCCAGCCGCTCGAGCAGGCCGAGCTCGCGTGCCGACGGCGATCGGAGCGCTCGGGCGGCTGCTTGCACCGCCGACAGCGAGAAGGCGCTGCCGCCGGCGGCGACGGTCGCGATCGCCGACGCGATCTCGTCGAGGCTGGCCGACTTCACGAGATACCCGGCCGCACCGGCCTCCATCGCCGCGAGCGTGAAGGCCGGATAGTCGAACGACGACAGCATGAGCACAGCAGGCGACCGCCCCGGCGTGGCCTGCCAGCGGCGAAGGAGGTCAAGCCCCGAGCCCTGTCCGGTGAGGCGCACGTCGCACACGACCACGTCGGGCGTGGTCTCCACCACGACCCGCGCCCCAGCGTCGACGTCCGCGGCCGTGCCGACGACGCGCAGACCGGCAGCGACCGAGCGCGAGGCGATCGCCTCGGCGATCGCCGGATGGTCGTCGATGACGACCACACGGATCGGCCGCCCGCCGCGTGCGTCGCCCGCGTCGATCGTCATCCGCGCGTCTCGGCTGCCCAGTCGAACACGACCTGGCTGCCCCGCTCGCGGCGCGGGCCCACCCGCAACAGCGCGCCGACCGAGCGCGCCGTGGCATGCATGTCGGCGAGACCGCGGCGACCCTCGCGCAGTGCCTGTCGAAGCCGTGCCGCCTCGATGCCCGGCCCGTCGTCCTCGACCGCCAGCAGGATCCGGCGCGACTCCACCGCCAGCCTGATACGGATCGTGGGCTGCGCCCCGGCGGATCCAGCCACCGGCCGCCGGCCGGCGTCGATGCCATCTCGCACGGATGCGTGCTCGAGGGCGTTGTCGACCGCCAGGCGCGCGACGCGGAATGCGGCCTGCTCGGCCTCGATCGGGGGTCGTCGCGCCGAACCGGCGGTCTCGTCGGCCACGAGCTCGAGCTCGACGACGACTCCGCCCGGCCGCGCCTCGGTCCGCTCGGCGAGCCACTCGAGCGCGGCCACGAGCCCGAGCTCGTCGACGATGGCCGGACGCCTGTCGGTCACGATGTCGCGCACCTCGGCCTCGGCGGCGCGCAGTCGATCGAGCGCCGGCGACCCGGGATCGCGCGTCTCGATGAGGTGCACGGCGTCGGCGATCGTCGGCAGCACGTCGGCGTGGAGATCGGCCGCGAGCCGGCGACGCTCCTCGGTCACCGCGTCACTCCGCCTTCTCGCCGGGGCCCGCAGGATCTCGTCCAGGAGGGCGCCGCGCAGGCCGCTGCCGACGTGCAGGCGCACGCGAGCCATCGCCGGCCGCGCGCCACCTGCCGTCCCGGCGACGACGAACGCCATGACGCCGAGCGTCTCGAGTGCCAGGAGGAGCGGCCATGGGTCGCCCGGCTGTCCACGGAGGACGAGCGGCGCGACGGTCAGGGTGACCACGAGCAGCGTCGCGGCGGGAGCGGTCGAGCGGCCGCCCGCTCGCCCACGGTCGGTGGCGAACGCGGCCCCGATCGCGGGCGGCACGACCAGCAGCGTCGCCGCGACGGTGTCGGGTGCGGGCAGGCGGACGGCCAGCTGCGCGCCGACCACGAGCAGCCAGCCGCCACCGATGAGCAGCAGCCAGGCGAGCGTGTCGGCACCACCAAGCGACGCCCGCAGGCCGCGCGCGACGACCGCGGCGCCAAGGGCCAGCGCGGCCAGCAGGACGATCCCCGCCGGACCGGGAGCGAGGCGCGCCGGGACGAGCACCGGACCGGTCGCGGCCGCCAGTCGGAGCTCGGTCCACCCGCCACCGCCCGCCCGGGCGACGTCCGCCGCACCCAGCCCGGCCGGCGCGACAACGGTCGCCGGATCGTGCACCCGGACGCCCGCCGCCCAGGCTGCCGATCCGAATCGCACGTGGGTCACGACCAGGCTGCCGCCAGCTACCTCACCAACCTCGATCGAGGTATCGGGTGGGGCGATGAGATCGAGCACGACGGCGCCCACGAGCAGGAGCATCGTGACCGTCACGGCAAGCCAGAACCGATCGACCGGTGCCAGACGACCGAGCGCGCCCGCCCGGCTCGCGGTCAGCTGGACCCGACCCGAGTGCGTTCCGAGGCTCACGACGGATCGAGCTCGCCACGCAGCTGCGCGGCGGCCCTCGCGATCGGCTGCCGGGACGCCTCCTGCCCGAACGGTCCGCGGGCCGCGGCGGCCTCGAGCGCCAGCTCGCCGCGATGGACCCGGTGGCCGAGCTCGGCCACCGCGAGGAGCTCGCCGAGCTGATCGTCCACGAACGAGCGATCGACGACGTCGCCGTGGCCGGGAACGACCGGTCCGTGAACGAGCTCGAGCATCCGACTGACCGTCTCGGGCCAGTCGAGCGGGTAGGCGTCCCCGAAGTTGGGGGGCGCGCCGTGCTCGACGAGGTCGCCTGCGAACAGGACGCCCGTGCCGGGCACGGATACCACGACATCCGAGTCGGTGTGGCCCCGGCCCAGGTGCTCGAGCCGGATTCGGCGGCCCCCGATCGACGGCAGGCCCTGCTCGCTGAACGTGCGCTCCGGCGGATCCACGACCAGGTCGGCCAGCTCCCCGGCGAGCTCCGGATGCTGCCTCGCGAGCGACCGCTTCATCCGCTCGCCGTCGGTCGCGAGCCGTTGGGCGCAGCGTTCGTGGCCCCACAGCTCGGCGGGTCGCAGGCGATGGTTGCCGAACGTGTGATCGTCGTGCCAGTGCGTGTTGACGACGGCTCGGATCGGGGCGGACGTCAACTCCCGCAGATCGTGGCGCAGCTCGTCGGCCTGGGCGCCCGTGCTGCGGCTGTCGATGACGAGCGCGGCGTCGTCGCCCAGCACGACCCCGATGTTCTGATCGAGGAACGCATAGCGGCGAACGAACACGCCCTCGCCGAGCTCGCGCCAGCCGCCCGCCATCGTCCCTCCGGTCGATCGTGCCGCCGACTCCGATCGATGGCACGCACCTGCAACGATCCTACCGCTAGGCTGTCCGCGTGGGGTCGACGACGGGCGAGGCCACCTCCCGGGACGGTCGCGTCCTGTGCGTGCGGCGCTGGCCCGAGAGCGACGCCGGCGGGCGGCCGTGGGCGAGCGTGTTGATCGTGCACGGGCTGGGCGAGCATTCCGGTCGATACGAGCACGTCGGGGCACAGCTGACCGAGGCCGGCCTCCAGGTGCAGGCGGTGGACCTGCGCGGCTTCGGGTCGTCGGCCGGGCCGAGGGCGGATGTCGAAACGTGGGCCGAGTTCGAGGACGATGTCGGGTCGCGTGTCGACGCGCTCCGGGCCGAGGCGACGGCGAGCGGCGACCCCGCCCGACCGATCGCCGTGTTCGCCCACTCGATGGGCGGTCTCATCGCAACCGGCGCGCTCATCGACGGCTTGGCCACGCCCGACCTGCTCGTCCTGAGCGCGCCCGGCATCGACTCGTCCGACGGCTGGCTGCTGCGCCAGGCGGCACGCCTGGCGCAGCGCTTCCGCCCGACCCTGCGGGTGTACGGTCGGATCCGAGGCGATCTTCTGTCGCGCGACCCGGACGTCGGCCGGCGCCTGAACGCCGACCCGATGACCGTCGCCAGCGCGACCGCGCGCTTCGGGGCCGAAGCGTTCGCGGCCCAACGCCGGGTCCGTGACCAGGTCGCCAGACTAACGGCGCTGGGGGTGCCGACGCTCGTCCTTCACGGAGCCGACGATCGGCGGGTGCCGCCCGGCGCGAGTGAGGGGCTCGCGAGCCTTGCCGACGTGACCCGGCGCGTCTACCCCGGCCTACGGCACGAGCTGCACAACGAGCCCGAAGGCCCGGAGATCGTGGCCGCCGTCATCGTCTGGCTGCGGGGCGCGGCGGCGGTGGTTCGCGCCCGGCGCCGCACCGAAGGCAGGTGAACGCGGGGCCGACGCATCGTCGGCCGGCGTCCCCGGTGTACACTCCGGGCACAATCGAACATCCGCCTCCGGGGAGCGCGCGACGCGCTGAGAGTGTGGCCCGACCACAGACCCGCGGAACCTGATCTGGTTCGTACCAGCGAAGGAAGCAGGCCAGCATCTGCTCGACCCGCCGTCACCCGATCCCCGGGGCGACGGCATTTTCGTGTCAGCGAGGACGAGCAATGACCATGACCTATGCATCGACGGCGGGTACACCCGTCGACACCCGCTGGCGGACGCGGGACATCGTCGTGGCCGCGATCATCGGCGTCGCATTCGGTGTCGTGTTCGTCGGCTGGAATGCGCTGTGGGAGGGCCTGGGCGGCATCGTGCTGCCGGTCAGGAGCCTGATCTACGGTGTCTGGCTCGTGCCGGCCGTGCTCGGGGCCCTGGTCATCCGCAAGCCAGGCGCCGCCCTCTTCACGGAGATGGTCGCGGCCGGCCTGTCGGTGTTCCTGGGCGGCACCCCGTGGGGTCCCGACACCCTCCTGTCCGGCTTCGTCCAGGGCGCGGCGGCCGAGCTGGTGTTCGCGTTCACCCTGTACCGCGCGTACGCGCTGCCGATCCTCGGGATCGCGGCCATCGCGAGCGCCGCCGCGGCATGGATCCACGACTGGGCCCTGTATTACGCCGACGTCGACACCCAGACGATGTTCCTGGCCGGTGTGGCCATGGCCATGTCCGCCGTCCTCGTCACCGCGATCGGTTCGTATCTGCTCGCGCGCGCGCTCCGGCAGGCGGGCGTCCTGGAGGGCTTTCCCGCCTGACCCGTCCCGAGATCGCGGCCGCGCTGGCGGAGCGTGGCGGCGGCACTCCGTCCCGTCTCGACGGACCCGCAATTCGCGCCGTCGGGGTCGGGTTTCAGTACGCGTCCCGCCCGACACCGGCCCTGCGCGATGTCTCGTTCGAGCTCGCTCGGGGCCGCTGCCTGCTCGTCCTGGGACCCTCGGGCTCGGGCAAGAGCACGCTCGCGCTCGCACTCGCCGGGCTCGTCCCGCGGGAGATCCCCGGAGCGTGGCACGGGCGGCTCGAGGTCGAGGGGCGGCCGACAACCGAGCTCCCCCCGGCCGACATCGCGGCGAGGGTCGGGATCGTGTTCCAGGATCCGGCGTCGCAGCTCGTCATGGAGCGCGTCGCCGACGACGTCGCGTTCGGGCTCGAGAACCGTGCCTGGCCCCGGCCGGCGATGCACCGGCGCGTCCCTGAGGTTCTCGCTCAGATCGGCCTCGAGCGGCAGGCGAACCGACGCACGGCCGTCCTCTCGGGCGGTCAGCAGCAGCGCCTCGCGCTCGCCGGCGCGCTGGCGCCGAGGCCGCCCGTGCTCGTGCTCGACGAGCCGACCGCGAACCTGGATCCGCCCGCGGCCGAGGCGTTCGTCGCCCGCCTTGCCGCGCTTCGCGACTCGGGTACGACCATCGTGCTCGTCGAGCACCGGGTCGAGCTCGTGTGGCCGCTGGCCGACCTCGTTCTCGCCCTCGACCGCGACGGACGGCCCATCGAGCTCGGCCCTCCGGCCGAGGTGATTCGACGAAGCGGCGGACACCTGGCCCAAGCCGGCATCTGGCTGCCGGCTGCGATCGAGCATCGGCTCGGTGTACCGGGCCCAAGCCCATTCTCGCCCACCGCGCCGGGCGGGCCGGTTGCGCCGTTCGTGACCGCCGATTCGGTTGGATTCGCGTATGTCCGCGGCCGGCCCGTGCTCGACGACGTGAGCCTCGACGTCCGGGCGGGTGAGCGGCTGGCCCTCGTCGGGCCGAACGGCAGTGGCAAGTCGACGCTCGGGCGCCTGCTGGTCGGCTTGCTGCGGCCCGACACCGGGACGGTACGGCTGGGCGGTGCGGACCCCTGGCGACTACGCCCAGCCGACCTTGCCCGGCGGGCCGGCTACGTGTTCCAGGATCCCGAGGCGCAGTTCCTGGGGGCCGACGTCGCGAGCGAGGTCCAGCTCGGGCTTCGGTCCGACGAGCTCGAGCGGGTGCCCAAGCTCATGGCGGGCCTCGGTCTGCCACTCGAGACCTTCGGCGGCCGGAGCCCGTACGCTCTCTCGGGCGGCGAGCAGCGCAGGCTGTCGATCGCGTGCGTGCTGGTCCGCCGGCCCACGCTCCTCGTCCTCGACGAGCCGACGTTCGGGCAGGACCGCGGCTCGTACGAGGGCCTGCTCGACATCCTTCGCATGAGGGTGGAGGAGGGGACCGCGATCGTGGCGGCCACGCACGATCCGCGCTTCGTGACGGATGTCGCGACGCGCACGATTCGGATCGAGCCGGGGCACGTCCACGCGACGCGGAGCATGGCGTGATCGTCCGTGAGCCCGACGCGGCGGCGCTCCGGAGTCCGCTCGGACGGACGAGCCCGTTGACCAAGCTGGCCGTGTCGATTGGCTGGCTGCTCGGGCTGGCCCTCGTCGTCGACGTTCGGCCGCCGATCGCGCTTGCCCTCGTGGCCGGGCTCGCCGGCATGGGGCTCGGAGCGATCCACCCGGCGCGGCTCGTGCGCGGCGTCGCGCCGCTGTGGCTGGCCGCCCTCGGCGTGGGCGTGTTCAACGCGCTGTTCTCCGGATCGAACGGCAATCCGCTCCTGCCCGAGGTCGCGCGGCTCGGGCCGTTGCGGCTGACCGAGGCCGCCGTGCTCGCGGGTCTCGCCCTCGGGCTGCGCATCGTGGCCATCGCAACGATCGGCGTCGTGTTCGCGCTCACGACCAATTCGACGCGTCTCGTCGACGCCCTCGTGCAGCAGGCCCATGTCTCGCCCCGCTTCGGCTATGGGGCGCTGGCCGCGTACCAGGCCGTCCCGCGCCTCTTCGACGACCTGACCACGCTTCGTCAGGCGAGACGCATCCGCGGGCTGCGTGGGAGCTGGCGTCCGCGCATCCTCGTGGGGCTGCTCGTCCTCGCGATCCGCCATGGCGATCGGCTTGCGCTGGCCATGGATGCCCGGGCATTCGGGTCCGGACCGAGAACCAGCTATCGCGTCGTGCGCTGGACCGCGCTCGACGGCCTCGTCGCGCTCGGTGCGGTGCTCGTGCTCGTCGCGACGCTGGCAGCGACACGGATCTGAGCCAGCGCCGCGCGACCGGCGGATCAATCGAACGAGTGCGTGTCCGCGTAGGCGATTAGGCCCAACCGGGCCGCGAGGCCGCGCGATGCCGTGTTGTCCCAGCTGGTGCTGTACAGGGCAATCCGCCCTGCATCCTCGACGGCCGCCCGCCAGGCTGCGACGACGAGCCCCCCGAAGCCCCGGCCACGCCAGGCGTCCACCGTGTCGACACCGGCCTCACAGCCGTCGGGCCGCGAGCGCGCCGCATAGCACGCCGACACGGCGCTGCCATCGCGGACCACGGCCACGACCGGCGAGCGTGCACCCAGGACGGTTCTCGTGTACGGAAAGCGCGCGTCGAGGACGTCCTCGTTCGAGGCGTCGATGAGCACGACGCTGTCTCGGGGCGGATCGACCCGGACGCCGAATCGCAGGGCAGGGCCACCGTGCTCGGCACTGGGTTCGCCCCAGCCGGCGAGCGCCAGACGCAGGGGCTCGAATACGCGAGCGTCCGGCTCGAGGCCGTTCCACCTCGGCAGCATGGCTGCCGCTGACTCGCACTTCGTGGCCATGGCCGCAGGTACGTCGGCTCGCAGCCAAATGCGAGCGACGAGTCGGCCGCGAGCCACGAACACGCGTGGTGCGGCCTCGGGCTCTGGTTCGTTCGTGGCCACCAGGCGATCGCGACGGTCCCGCCCGAAGAGCACGTCGACGTGACGCTCGATGAGTGCGGATTCGTCCATGTCCTGGCAATGGTGCATGACCTGGCCCCGCGCTGCGGAACGTCGCCGGATCGACCGCCGCCAGCCCCGATAATCACGCGGTCAAGGCAGGAGGGCGGTGTGGTCGATCGGCGCACGATCGTGTTCTTTCCGGAAGGGGCGTACGGGCCGACGAACAACTGCGTCGGGATCGGGCAGGTCCTGCGCGAGCGTGGGCACCGGGTCGTGTTCGTCGTCGAGGAGTCGTTCGCGGGCAACCTCGAACGGCAGGGCTTCGAGGAGCGCCTCATGCGGCTCGGGCCGCCGCCGGCCGGGCCCGAGGTGCCGGGCCAGTTCTGGAAGGACTTCATCCGCGACACCGCGCCGGAGTTCCGCCGGCCCACGATCGAGCAGCTCGCGAGCTTTATCCCCCGACCTGGCAGGCCTTGATCGACGGCGCCAAGTACGTCGAACCGACGCTGCGAGAGATCTTCGATGACGTCCGGCCGGACGTGATCGTGCAGGACAACGTGGTCGCGTTCCCGGCGGTTGTGGCCTCCGGGCCGCCCTGGGTGCGGATCATGTCGTGCAACCCGGCGGAAGTACATCGACGAGACGGTGCCGCCCGTCTTCTCGGGCTACCGGAGCGATGATCGTCGTGGCTGGTCCGAATTCCGAGCCGAGTACGAGCGTACCCATCGAGAGCTGTGGGCCGACTTCGACGAGTTCGTCCGCTCCGCCGGCGCGCCCGGCCTGCCAGACGGTCCGCTCGGGCCCTCGTTCATGCCCAGCTCCCCATACCTGAACCTGTGGCTGTACCCGGAGGAGGCCGACTACGCCCGCCGGACACCGCTCGACGCGTCGTGGCATCGGCTCGGCTCATGCGTCCGGGCGATCGACGAAGCGTGGCGTCTGCCGGCCTGCCTGGCGGATCGGACGGGCCCGCTCGTGTACCTCTCGCTCGGCTCGCTCGGGTCGGCGGACGTCGGCCTGATGCAGCGTCTCATCGACGTGCTGGCCGAGACCCGATATCGCGTCATCGTGTCGACGGGCCCCCAGCACGATCAGCTGCGTCTTGCCCCGAACATGACCGGCGCCGAGTTCCTGCCGCAACCCGCGGTCCTGTCGCAGGTCGATCTCGTGATCACCCACGGCGGCAACAACACGATGACCGAATGCCTGCACCACGGGCGGCCCATGATCGTCCTGCCCCTGTTCTGGGACCAGTACGACAACGCGCAGCGCATCGATGAGCTCGGCCTCGGCGTCCGGCTCGACACGTACCGCTTCGAACCCGCCCAGCTGACGGGCGCCGTCGATCGTCTGCTGGCCGATCGGGGTCTTGCCGAGCGATTGGCCAGCATCGCGCGCCGCCTCCAGATCGCGCCGGGTCGGCTCAAGGCGGCTGACCTGATCGAACGTGTCGCGGAGCGTCCGGGGTCGACGGCAGCGGCGAGGTGATCCAGGCTCCGGCCGTGGCGCGGCTCGTCCCGGCGCGCGGACCGACACGCCTCGCCCGCCGCGGCTCGGCGCACAATGATGGCCCCAACGCAGACCGTATCGAGCGATCGCCGCGGCCGCACGGAGATCGCACAACCCGAGGAGGATCCCGCGCCGTGACCGAGACGATGGAGCGCGCGAAGGCGTACCGGCAATTCATCAACGGGGCCTGGATCGACGCGGCGGCGGGCCGGACGCTCGACGTCCTCAATCCTGCCAACGACGAGGTCGTCGCGATCGTGCCGGCGAGCGACGAGACCGACGTCGACACGGCCGTCGAGGCGGCCGCCGCGGCGTTCGAGACATGGCAAAGGACGACGCCGCAGGAGCGCATGACCGCCTTGCTCAAGCTCGCCGACCTGGTCCAGGAGCATGCCGACGAGCTGAGTGCCCTCGAGGCGAGCCAGACCGGCAAGCCGCTCAACGTGGCCTCGGTCGACATGCCGGCGATCGCAGACAACCTGCGCTACTTCGCGGGTGCCGCGCGCAACATGGAAGGCAAGGCGGTCAACGAGTTCGTTGCCGACCGGACCTCGCTGATCCGTCGCGAGCCGGTCGGGGTCGTGGCCTCGATCGCACCCTGGAACTACCCCCTGTACATGGCGGGCTGGAAGATCGGGCCGGCCCTGGCGGCCGGCAACACGGTTGTGCTCAAGCCGTCGGCGCGGACCCCGCTGACCGCCCTGCGCTTCGCGGAGCTGGCGGCCGGCGTCCTGCCGCCGGGCGTGCTCAACGTGATCAGCGGCACCGGCGATGCGATCGGGCCCGCGCTCGTCGCCCATCCCAAGGTGGCCATGATCAGCCTCACGGGCGACACCGACACCGGCAAGAAGATCGCGCGGATCGCGGCCGATCGCGTCAAGCGCCTCCACCTCGAGCTCGGCGGCAAGGCTCCGGTCGTGGTGTTCAACGACGCCGACCTCGACCTGCTGGCCGAGACGCTGCGCTTCGCGAGCTACTGGAACAGCGGCCAGGACTGCACGGCGGCGACGCGCGTCATCGCCGGTCCGGGTGTGTACGACGATGTCGTGACGAAGGTCTCGGAGCAGGTTCGGGACATGAAATGGGGCGATCCCACGACCGGCGACGAGCTCGAGATGGGCTCGCTTATCAGCCATGCCCAGGTCGATCGTGTGGCCGGCATGGTCGATCGCGCCCGGGCCGGCGCCGAGGTCGTGGTGGGCGGCTCCTCACCCGATCGGCCCGGTTCGTATTACGCGCCCACGGTCATCGCCGCCCCGGACCAACGTTCGGAGATCGTGCAGGACGAGGTGTTCGGGCCGGTGGTCACGATCCAGCGCTTCGTCGACGAGGAGACGGCCGTCGCCTGGGCGAACGACGTCCGGTTCGGGCTGGCGGCGTCGGTCTGGACGCGCGACATCGGCCGCGCGCTGCGAGTCTCGAAGGCGATCCAGTTCGGGACCGTGTGGATCAACGACCACTTCACGCTCGTGTCCGAGATGCCCCATGGCGGCTTCAAGGAGTCGGGCTACGGCAAGGACCAGTCGGCCTACGCGGTCGAGGACTACACGGTCGTCAAGCACATCATGATCCGCAACTGACGGCCTGAGCGGCGCGAACCGCCTGGAAGCGAGACGCCCCCGGCGGTCGTTCGCCGGGGGCGTCTGGCTCGGATCGAACCCGAGCCGCTAGTCCATGAATTCGCGCAGCTTGCGGCTGCGCGACGGGTGGCGCAGCTTGCGCAGCGCGATGGCCTCGATCTGGCGCACCCGCTCGCGGGTGATGCCGAACTCCCGCCCGACCTCCTCGAGCGTGCGGGCGTGCCCGTCCTCGAGGCCGAAGCGCAGCGTCAGCACGCGTCGCTCGCGACCATTCAGGCTGTCGAGCACGGATGCGAGCTGCTCCCGCAGCAGCCGGGCCGAAGCCGCCTCGACCGGGCTGACCGCGTCGCGATCCTCGAGGAAGTCGCCCAAGGCGGCATCCTCGTCGTCGCCGATCGGCGTCTCGAGCGAGACCGGATCGCGGCGCAGGCGGAGGATCTCCTCGATCCGGCCCGGCGTGAACGTGACCGGCTGACCTTCCGACACCGCCTCCGCCAGCTCCTCCATCGTCGGCTCGCGACCGAGCTGGCCGGTCAGATCGCGCGACAGGCGCGTGATCCGGTTGAGCGTCTCCACCATGTGGACCGGGATCCGAATGGTCCGCGACTGGTCGGCGAGCGCCCGGGTCACGGCCTGACGGATCCACCACGTCGCGTACGTGGAGAACTTGAAGCCACGTTCGTACTCGAACTTCTCGACACCGCGAATCAGGCCGGCATTGCCTTCCTGGATCAGGTCGAGCAGGCTCATGCCCCGGTTCACGTACTTCTTGGCGACCGACACGACGAGGCGCAGGTTCGCGCTCGTGAGCTGATCGCGAGCCCGCAGCCCGATTCGAATGAGCTCGCCCTGCCGCTCCGACTGCCGGGTGGCCGTGGGGACATCCGGGTCGTAGCCCATGTCCTTGAGCAGGCCGGCGTCGTGCCCCGCGGCGATCCAGCGCTCGAGCGCCGGAAATGCAACCTCGTCGCGGGTCCAGTCGTAGACCGCGCGCAGGGCCGGGTTGTCGCGACTTTCGAGATCGCCGTTGTGGACCGCTTTGTAGGCCCAGTCGAGCAGGACCTGGAACGACTCCGCGTCGATTCGCTCGTTGTAGATCGCCCGCAGCGAGCGTGCCCGATCGAGCAGCTCCCGAGTGCCCTCGCCGGTCTCGGCGTCGATCGCGGTCCGCAGACCGAACTCGGGCGCCGTGACCAACAGGTCAGCCGCCTCCTCCGAGGCGATAGCCGTGGCCACCATCCGGTGTGCTTCGGGCCCGAACGGCAGCCGGTGCTGCGGCTTCGCGGTGCGCGTCTTGGCCTCAGTCTCGTGCAGTGTCCACTCGTGCAGGCTGACGAGACCCTTCCACGGTTCGGTTGCGATCTGCTCCCCGAGCTCGATCGCCTTGGCCAGGACGACCTCCTCCTCGGCCGTCAGCAACGGCACCCGCCCGATCTCGCGCAAGTAGAGCCGCACCGGGTCGTCGGTCTCGAGGTCCGAGGTGTCCGCGGGGATCTCCGCGGCCTCTTCCTCGACCTGGGCCTCGGCCTTGCTCGGCGCAGCTTCGGCGTGCGCGACCGCGTCCTCGAGCGCAAGCGCCTCGTCGATCGACGGTTCCGGTTCGTCACCGAGCCGGATCTCCGGGTCGACCGTGTCGCCGACCGGCCGGACCTCCTCGAGCTGGGTGGCCCCGCCGCGGGCCCGGCTTCGACCGCCGGACCGGTCGGACATCGTCCGACGCTGTTCGTCAGTAAGATTCGTCAACACGCCTCCACGCCCCAATCGGCGTCGCTTGCCACGGTGCCCGCGCCGGCCGCCCGTGGCAGGATGAGTTGCTGGTGAGCGGGAGTCCCTCGTCCGCGCCACTCCCGTCGACGCGTCCGGCACGCTCCTGAACCTGCCGGACACACCAGTCGGCGTGTCAAGTCTTGACACGCCGTTCGAACCATATTCTACGCGTTGGGAGCCCAATCTGGCAAGGGGGCGGCGATACTACCCGGGAGTATTTCTCCATGGCGTTGCCACCGACACACGCGATCAACTCGCGGCTCCTCCGGTGGCATGCGTCGGCCGGCCGGCACCTCAGCGTGCGGGACAGCGTCGCACCATGGCCCGTGCTCGTCGCCGAGGTCATGTCGCAGCAGACCCAGATCGAACGGGTTGGGCCCGCGTGGCAGCGCTTCGTCGAGCGCTGGCCGACGCCGTCGGACCTGGCGACCGCCACGACGTACGACCTGATCGCGGCCTGGTCGGGGCTCGGCTACAACAGGCGGGCGCTGGCGCTGCGCGAGGCGGCGCGGTCCATCGTCGAGGATCATGCGGGTCTCGTTCCTGCAGACGTCGAGGCGCTCGGGCGCCTGCCCGGCGTCGGACCGTACACCGCCCGGGCGGTCGCGGCGATCGCGTTCGGCGTCCCGGTCGCGCCGCTCGACGTGAACGTCCGGCGTGTCGTCGGGCGCCTGCTCGGTCTCGCGCCGACCTCGCCCGCGCTGCAGGTGGCGGCCGACGGCCTCGTCTCCCGCACGGACCCACGCCGTTGGGTCAACGCCGTGATGGACCTCGCGGCGAGCGTCTGCACGACGCGGTCGCCGGCATGTCCGGCGTGCCCGCTGAGCGGCGCATGCGCGTCGCGTGGCACACCCGGATCCGTCCCGGCGAAGCGAACGCCGGTCCCGTTCCCCTCCACGCGGCGCTGGCTCCGTGGCCGGCTCATCGCGACGCTCGCGGCAGCCGGCCACGGCGTCTGGCTCGAGGCCCCTCCAGGACTCGGCGAGCACGACGCCGTCGCCGTGCGCGAGGTCGTCCTCGACCTCGAGCGCGATGGCTTCCTGGAGCTGCGCGGGAGCGCCATCCGGCTGCGCGCCGACCACTCGGGGCTTCGCGACGCGCGGCGAGGCCGGTGAGGGGGAGGTAGGCTGTCCGGGTCATGCCCCGGCCTGCCGCCGATCGACCCTCGTCCGTCTCTCGCCCGGGCCCCGCCTCATCGGGTTTGCCCTCGTCTCCGCCTGTCGACTCCAGTCGTTCGGGATCGGCGGCGTCGAGCGAGGGCGGCGAACGACTGCCGGCGGACGATCCGGACCTGTTCGAGCGCGACCTCGGCGGCCTACGGCGGGCCTGGGCCGCAACGGCGGAGCGCGGGCCGATCGGTGCGGAAGCGATGACGGGTGCCGATCGCCGGGCGCAGGCGTTGGGCGTTTCGAGCGAACGGCTGATGGAGCACGCGGGAACGGCGGTGGCGGCGGCCGTGAACGCGCTCCTCGGGGCGACCGATCGACGTGCCGCCGGTCCGGTCCTCGTCCTCGCGGGCCCGGGTAACAACGGCGGCGACGGCTTCGTGGCTGCCCGGCGTCTTGCCCGCCACGGCATCCGCGTCGTTGCCGCGCTCGTCGCCTCGGAAGGCCGGCCGGTGACGCCGGACGCCGCCCGAAACTGGGACCGGTTGGCCAACGAGCCCGGGGTCGAACGAGTCCACGCGCCGGTCGCCCGCGACGTGGTCTACCTCGGGCGCTCCATCGAGCATGCCTCCGCGGTCGTCGACGCGCTGCTCGGGACCGGCGTGCGCGGCGAGCTGCGTGAGCCCATTCGGAGCGCCGTGGCCATCATCGGCGAGGCGCGCCGCGCCGGTGTGCCCGTCGTGGCCGTGGACACACCGACCGCCGTCGACCTGAGCTCCGGCGACGCCTCGACGCCCGTCGTCCAGGCCGATCTGACGGTGACATTCCACCGCCCCAAGAGCGGCCTCCTGACCCGGCGCGGAGCCGTGCTCGCGGGCCGTGTCCTGGTCGCGCCGATCGGCATCCCCCAGGAGGCCGATCGTGCCTGACCGCCCCGCGGCTCCGCCGACCGAATCCCGGCGAGCGGAGCCTGACGTCGGGCTCGGAGACGCGCCGGCGGATGGGACGCGTCGTTCGCCCTCCGAACGGGAGGGCCTGGCCGCGGGCCTCGGCGAGGTGGTGCTGGTCGGGGCCGGGGTCGTGATCGCGGTGCTCGCGGCCGAGGCGATCACCGACGTCGTGCCCGGCGGACGTGACCTGCTGGTCAGGACCCCGATCGCGATCGTCGTCCTGCTCGTCGCGACGGTCTGGGTGCTGTGGCAGATCGCCCGCCGACAGGGGCCCGCCTGAGGCGAGCCAGCCCGCGCCGCAGATCGGTCGATCCACCCCCTTGTGCAGCGTCGAAGGGGCGCGTAGACTCCGCGCGCAACATGGCCGTGGGCGGTGCCCCGGCCCGAGAACGTAGCTCGCCAACACTCGGACTCCTCTCACGGATGCCGCGAGAAACACGAGGAACCGCGGCTACCGAAGAGGAGTTCGTTCGTGTACACGGACAAGACCCTGACGTGCGCGGACTGTGGACAGGAGTTCACATTCACCGCCAGCGAGCAGGAGTTCTACGCGCAGCGCGCCTTCAGCGAGCCGCGTCGATGCCCGAGCTGTCGCGCCAGCCGTAAGGCCGCGCGTCAGTCGACCGGGGCGGGAGCCTATTCCGGCGGCGGAAGCAGCGGCAGCTACGGCGCGGGCGGCGGCTACAGCGCCGGCGGCGGCTACAGTGGTGGCGGCGGCGGAAGCTACAGCAGCGGCGGCGGCTACAGTGGTGGCGGCGGCTACGGAGCCCGGGATCGCGGCCCGCGCCAGCTGTTCGACGTGACCTGCTCCAACTGCGGTCGCGACGCACAGGTGCCATTCCGGCCCACGAACGGCAAGCCTGTCTATTGCAGCGACTGCTTCCGTCAGATGCGGGGTAGCTGAGGCAGCCGATCGATCCAGCGCGGATCGCACGCAGGAAACGGCCCGGGCGATGCCCGGGTCGTTTCGATTCTCGGGCCTGGCCCGCCGCTCATCGGGCCGCCGGCTGTCGCTCCGATGGCCCGGCATCGGGCTGGTCCTCGCCAGGGTCCGGCCGTCAATCCGCAGGCGCCGCTACGAGCAGATCCGGCACGGTCACGAAGCCGAATTCCCCTCGCCCGATAGCCGGCGATGATGTCTGGCAGGGCCTGCACGATGGCTGGCGGACCGGCATGCAGGAGGATGATCGAGCCATTCGTGCCACGCAGCGCCGCGCTGGCGATGACGAGGGGATCGACCTGCGCCCAGTCCACGGCACCGGGCTCCCACAGCACCGTGGTCGGGAAACCCGCCTCGCGCATCGCGCGCAGGACGCGCTCGTCGGTCCTGCCGTACGGTGCTCGAGCGATGGCGATCATCGGCCGGCGAGTGATCGCCTCGATCTCCGACCGTGAGTCCTCCAGCTCTTCGAGCACGCGTGGGGTGGAGAGCGTCGTGAGGTCGGGGTGGTCGATCGAGTGGTCGCCGATCGGATAGCCGAGCGCCGCGATTCGGCGCCACAGCGCGGGGTCCTTGCGTACCCCGTCGGATTGGGGGAAGAACGTGGCCGAAACCTGTGCGGCCTGCAGCTCGGCCACGATCGCGGCGGTCGCGGCTGGCGACCAGCCGTCGTCGAACGTGAGCGCCACGACGGGCCGGTCGACGGGCCCCCGGACGACGACGACCGCGGGCGCCGGCAGGGCCGGACTGCTCGGGTCGCCGGCCGCCGCGCCGACCAGCAGCGGGACCAGACCGAGGAGCATCGCCAGCGCGTCGCGATGCGGCCGCTGGACCGATCGAAGCATCTGGCTACCGTGGCGCTCCGGGCCAGATCGAGACATGCGTCGTCTGCGTGAGCCGCACCCCGGACGATGGTCCTGCTCCGACACAGCCGTGCACCGAGGCGCCGCCGATCCCGACGGCTTCGGGACGGACGGCACCGAGACGCGATACCATCGCCCCCGATGACCGAGCCCTCACGTCGCGTGATCCGCATCCCGAGCGGGTCCGCTGTCGCCCCGGCCCAGCGGCGGCACGCCTGACATGGCCGTCGGTTCGTCCAACGGTTTCGACCTGATCATCCTCGGCGGCGGCACCGGCGGCTACTCGCCGCCTTCCGCGCCGGCCAGCTGGGGCTCAAGGTCGCTCTCGTCGACGAGGACAAGATCGGCGGGACTTGCCTGCATCGCGGCTGCATCCCGACCAAGGCCATGCTCGAGTCGGCCGCGCTGTACCGAGCGCGTGCACCATCTCAAGGACTTCGGCCTGGACCTGCCGGAAGGCGCCTCCGCGAGCTTCAACTATGGCAGATGGCGGCCCGGCGGGACCAGGTCGTCAACCGCATGTGGAAGGGCTTGCAGAGCCTCGTCACGAAGAACAAGGTCGACCAGATCGCGGGCCGCGCGCGTCTCGACGGCGGCACTCGGATCCGCGTCGAGCCAGGCCGGCGAGGATGGCAGCCCGGGGATCGGCGGCGAGCGGATCCTGAATGCAACCGACGTCATCCTGGCCACCGGATCGCGGGTCAAGTCGTTGCCCGGGCTCGTGCCCGACGGCGTGCACATCGTGACCTGCGACGACGTGCTCAGGGCGACCATCTGCCGAAGGACGTGATCGTCGTCGGAGCCGGCGCGGTGGGCTCCGAGTTCGCCTCCATGTATCACGACCTGGGCGCCAAGGTGACGCTGCTCGAATACCTGCCGGCCGTGTGCCGCTCGAGGACCCCGAGGTCAGCACGCTCGTCCAGCGCAGCTTCGAGCGGCGCGGGATCCGGGTCATGACCAACGCCCGCTTCGACGCGGCCAAGGTCGAGGTCACCAAGGATGGTGTCTGCCTGGTCGTTGGACCTGAGGGCAAGCCGACCGAGGAGCTGCGCGCCGAGCAGATGCTCGTGGCGACCGGCCGCGCGCCGAACACCGAGAACATCGGCCTCGAAACGACCAAGATCGAGCTCGAGCGCGGTTTCGTGAAGGTCGACGGTCAGATGCGGACGCGCGAACCGCACCTGTACGCGATCGGCGATGTGATCGGCGGGCTGATGCTCGCCCACGTCGCCGCGCACGAGGGTCTCATCGCCGTGCACCAGATCGCCGGCGACACGGACGTCCGACCCGGTGGACTACACGCAACAGCCGCGGGCCACGTACTCCCGGCCCCAGATCGCGTCGATCGGGTTGACCGAACAGCAGTGCCAGGAGCAGGGTCGCCGTACAAGGTCGGCAAGGTGCCGTTCCAGGCGATCGGCAAGGCCCTCATCGACGGCGAGCCGGAAGGCTTCTGCAAGGTCGTTGGCAACGCCGAGACGGGCGACACCCTGGGCGTCCACATCGTCGGTCCGCACGTCACCGACCTCGTCACCGAGGCATCGTGGGCTCTGCTCGAGTCCACGCCGTGGGAGATCGGCGCGGCGACCCACCCGCATCCGACCCTCTCGGAGACCCTGGGCGAGGCCGCACTCGCCGTCGACGGCAGCTCGATCAACTTCTAACGGAGCTCCCGCAGGAGGCGCGTTCCGATGGCGTTGACCGATCCCACGCCGGGCGTCATCCACATCGGCGAATCGGTGGGCCTGTCCGACGACGAGCTGCTCGCGATGTACCGCGATGGTCGCGCTCGCGCGCGCGGTCGACGAGCGGATGTGGGTGCTCAACCGCGCCGGCAACATCCCGTTCGTCATCAGCGGGCAGGGTCACGAGGGCGCCCAGGTCGGGATCACCTAGCCGCTGCGCAAGAAGCACGATTGGATCGTGCCGTTCTACCGCTCCATCGCGTCGTGCCTGACGTTCGGCATGAGTGCCCGCGACATCATGACCGCGCAGTACGCGACCGCCGACGACCCATCGTCGGGCGGCCGCCAGATGCCGGGCCACTACGGCGACCACGCCAACAATCTCGTATCGGTCAGCTCGCCGGTCGCGACCCAGATCCTGCATGCGGTCGGGATCGCCCTGGCGGCGCGCATCCGGCGCTCGGGGCAGGTCGCGGTCACGTACATGGGCGAGGGCACCTCCAACCAGGGCGACTTGCACGAGGGCCTCAACTTCGCCGCCATCCACCGATTGCCGTTCGTGCTACGTGGTCGAGAACAACGGCTACGCCATCAGCGTGCCGATGTCGCAAGGAGTCGCGCTGGCCGACGTGGCCGCTCGCGCGTCCGGATATGACATCCCCGGCTATGTCGTCGACGGCGCCGACGTGCTCGAGTGCTATCGAGTCGCCAAGCAGGCGATCGATCGGGCACGAGCCGGCGAGGGACCGACCCTCATCGAGGCCAAGGTGACGCGCCTGACCGCCCACTCCTCCGACGACCAGCAGACCAAATACCGTCCCGAGGACGAGCTCAGCGCCGAGCGGGCACGCGACCCGGTGCCGCGCTTCCGCGAGCAGCTGCCCGACGCGGGCCTCCTCGACCGCGGAGCGCGAGGCCGAGATCAAGGCCGAGATCAAGGCCGTCGTCGACGATGCGACCGAGTTCGCAGAATCGGAGGCCGACCCGGATCCGGCACGGCCAAGCGCTGGGTGTTCGCGGAGGACTGGCCGTCGGAGGCGCCACCGGTCGACTGGGCCGCGGAGATCGGCTTCTACGATCGTCGGCCGGCCGGGCGATGACGACGCGGCGAGCCTGATCCGATGCCCACGATGACGCTCATCGAGGCGATCCGCGACACGATCGGCGAGGAGATGCGGCGCGACGATTCGATCGTCGTGCTCGGCGAGGACGTGGGCAAGAAGGGCGGCGTCTTCCTGGCCACCGACGGGCTGTACGACGAGTTCGGGGACGACCGCGTGCTCGACACGCCCTTGACCGAATCCGATGATCGTGGGCATCTCGATCGGCGCGGCGATCAACGGCCTGCGCCCGATCCCGGAGATCCAGTTCGCCGACTTCATCTTCCCGGCCTTCAACCAGATCCTGTCCGAGGCGGCGCGCATGCGCTACCGCTCGAACAGCGGCTTCAGGCTGCCCATGACGCTGCGCGCCCCGTACGGCGGCGGCGTGCATGGCGCGCTGTATCACTCGCAGTCGGTCGAGGCGTTCTTCACCCACATTCCGGGCCTCAAGGTCGTCATCCCGTCGACCCCGTACGACGCGCAAGGGTCTGCTCCGGACGGCGATCCGCGACGACGACCCGGTGCTCTTCTTCGAGCACAAGAAGCTGTACCGCTCGGTGCGCGGCGAGGTGCCCGACGGCGACTATGCGCTGCCGCTCGGAAAGGCGCTCGTGACCCATCCCGGCAACCAGCTGACCGTCGTCGCCTATGGGCTGATGGCCCAGTACGCGCTCGAGGCGGCCGACCTGCCGCGGAGGAGGGCATCAGCGTCGAGGTCGTGGACGTGCGCACCCTGCGCCCGCTCGACAAGGACACCCTGCTTGGCTCCGTCCGCAAGACGGGCAAGGCCCTGATCGTGTACGAGGACAATCGGTTCGGCGGCTATGGCGCGGAGATCGCCGCGATCATCGCCGAGGAGGCGTTCGATTACCTCGACGGCCCGATCATGCGAGTGACCGGTCCGGACGTGCCCGGCGTGCCCTACAACCACGTCCTCGAGGACTGGTTCATGGTGAACCCCGAGAAGATCACGGCCGCGATCCGCCGCCTCGCCGCGTACTGAGGATCGCGCCCGCCGCCCACGACGGTCCGCGCTCGGACGGGTCCGATCCGCCCCTCCGGTGTGGCGGCCAGGGGCTGGCACGCGGGCCACCACATGGCATGCTGGCTTCCCGTCCCGCGTTACTCTCCTGACCCTTGACGCCGAATTCATCGGGCGTAGAATTCATCAAGCGTTGAGGGTTGGCGACGCGGGCCCGCCCGATCGGGAGTTCACGGCGCCATCGGCGACGGAGGCACGGCTTCGGATGACCATTCCGCCACATGCGCCGCCCGAGCACGATCCGTCCACGAGCCTGCCCGCAATCCGGGCCCAGGGCCTCGTGAAGGCGTTCGGCTCGATGCGTGCCGTCGACGACATCACATTCGAGCTCGCACCGGGACGGATCTACGGCCTCCTAGGACCCAACGGTTCGGGCAAGACGACCCTCATCCGGCTGCTGACCGGTCTGGGCAGCCCGACATCGGGCCGAGCCGAGGTGCTGGGCGTTCGCATGCCGTCGCGCGGGAATCTGGCGCGCATCGGATACATGACCCAGAGCGACGGGATCTACCCGGCCCTGAGCGTGTCCGAGAACGTGACCTTCTTCGCCGCCGTCTACGGCGTGCGCGATTCGGGCGCGATAGACGAGGTCCTCAGCCTGGTCGATCTGGCCGACCGCCGCCACTCGATCGCGGGCACGCTCTCGGGCGGCCAACGCCGCCGGCTGTCGCTCGCGTGTGCCCTCGTCCACCGTCCGGCCGTGCTCTTCCTCGACGAGCCGACGGTGGGCATCGACCCACTCCTCCGGTTCCAGTTCTGGGCCCACTTCCGGTCGCTATCGAAGGCCGGGACCACGATCGTCGTCTCGAGCCACGTGATGGACGAGGCCGATCGATGCGACGACCTGCTGTTCATCCGGTCCGGTCACGTCATCGCCCGAGGCAGTGGCGACGCGCTCCGCCGCGAGGCGGGGACCGACGATCTGGAACAGGCGTTCCTGCGCTTCGGTGGTGACGTGGAGGCGACGCGATGAGTGGCCGTCGCGTGGCGGCGCTCTTCCGGCGCGTCGTCCAGGAGATCCGGCGGGACCGGCCGTCGCTCGCGCTCCTGTTCGTGGCCCCGATCCTGATCACCGGCCTCGTCACGTTCATCCTGCGCGAGGGGCAGTCGCCCACCGTCAACGTCGGCCTCGTCAACGAGGCCGGCCCGGCCGGCGCCGTCGTCACCACGCAGATCGGATCGAGCCTCCGGGAGTCGGGCTCGACGGTGCGGGATCTGCCCGATGAGGCGGCCGCCCGAAGCGTCCTCGTCGACGGCGAGATCACGGTCGCGATCGTGCTGCCGGACGACTTCGCGGCCGCAGTGGCCGGCGGCGGCGCGCCCCGGATCGTGCTCCTGACCGAGGGCCTCGATCCGTCCGGCGAGGCGAGCCAGATCGGGACGCTCCAGAAGGCGCTCGTGGCAGCCGCCTCGGGCGCGGCCGGAGCGGCGCTGCCGTCCATCGAGCACGAGACGGTGTACGGCACCGCGACGAACGATCCGATCGCCAGCTTCGCGCCGGCCGTCGTGGGCTTCTTCGCGTACTTCTTCGTCTACATCCTGACCGGCGTGAGCTTCCTTCGCGAGCGGACGGGCGGCACCCTCGAGCGATTGCTCGCGACCCCCGTGGCACGCGGTGAGATCGTGCTCGGGTACACCCTGGGCTTCGGTCTGTTCGCGACCGTCCAGGTCGCGCTCCTGATGGCGTGGGCCCTTGGTTCGCTGCAGGTCCCTGCGCTCGGGCCACTTCCGACGTTCTCGGTCGGTCTCGGAATTGCCGTCGCCGGGAGCCCACTGCTCGCCTTCCTCGTCGTCCTCCTGCTGGCGGTCGGCGCAGTCAGTCTGGGAATCTTTCTGTCGACGTTCGCGCGCACCGAGCTTCAGATCATCCAGTTCATTCCCCTCGTCCTCGCGCCCCAGTTCCTGCTGTCGGGCGTGCTCTTCCCGGTCCGGACGTTGCCGGACATCCTGCAGCCGCTCGTGGCGATCATGCCCCTGAGCTATGCCGTCGACGGGCTGCGCCAGGTCTTCATCCGGGGCGCCGACCTGGGTGTCGCGGAGCTCCAGGTCGACCTCGTCGTCCTTGCGGTCATCGCCGCGTTCTTCGCCGCGGTCGCGTCGCTCACGATCCGGCGCGAGATCGTCTGAGGGCGGGCGTGAGCGGCGTGGCTCGGGCGCGTCCCGCCGCACGGAGCGGCCGGCGCCCGGGCCGGAGCGGTGCACGGGAGCGGATCCTCGATGCGGCTCGCGGGACATTTGCGGAGCAAGGCTACGACGGGGCGACGATCCGCGACATCGCGGCGCGCGCCGCTGTCGATCCGGCCCTGGTCCACCACTACTTCGGGCCCAAGCAGCGGTTGTTCGTCGCGGCGATGGAGTTGCCGTTCGACCCGGCGGTGATCGTGCCGCGCGTCCTGTCGGGACCTCGCGAGCGGCTCGGCGAGCGCTTCGTCCTGTCCCTGCTCGACCTCTGGGAGACGACGCGAATGCTGCCGGCCATGCTCGGCTTGCTGCGCTCGGCGACGTCCGACGAGGTCGCGGCGGCCATGCTCGGTGACGTCCTCGCTCGGGGGCCCGTGCTGGCCCTCGCGACGGCGATCGACCGACCCGACGCGGAGCTGCGGGCGACCCTGGTCGGGTCGCAGATCGTCGGCCTGGCGATGGCCCGATTCGTCATCCGGATCGAGCCGATCGCGTCGGCGACGCACGAGGTCCTGGCGGCCGCGATCGGCCCCACGGTCCAGCGCTACCTGGCCGAGGACCTCGGTCTTCCGAGCGACGTCGAGTCGGGCTGAGCGGAGCGGCCGACCGCCCGGCGGGCGGATCTGCCCCGCGAGCCGGGCAATGGCAGCCGGGGCGGCGCCTCGTCGAGCCGGCCAACGCCCCGCGTTTCGCGTGTCGCCGTGAAAGAGGACGACGCGCCCTTGACAAGCGCGCGCCATCGCGATATATCGTGATCAAACGCAACAATGCGTCGAGATTCACAGAAGGAGTGCACGAACAGATGCACGAAAGTCACCGGGGCCGTCATGGCCCCGAGCCACGCGCCTTCGCAGGCGCAGGCCGTACGCGAGGGGGCCCACACGGCTTCGACCCGCGCGGCTTCGATCGGCCGTTCTTCGGGCGGCACCTGCACGACCAGCTCGGATGGGCGCTCAGCCGAGGCTTCGGAGGCGGCCGGCGTGCGGTTCGCCGCGGCGACGTCCGGTCGGCCGTGCTGGGGGTCCTGAACGAGCAGCCGGCCCACGGCTACCAGGTCATCAGCGAGCTCGAGACTCGGAGCGGGGGTCGCTGGCGCCCGAGCGCCGGCTCCATCTATCCCACGCTTCAACAGCTGCAGGACGAGGGCCTGGTGCGGAGCACCGAGGTCGACGGCCGCCGGACCTACGAACTGACCGACGCCGGGCGCGAGGAGGCCGCGGCGAGCGCCGCGGGTCGCCCCAGCTGGGATGAGCCTGGCGACGAATTGCTCGACCTGCGCCGGCTCAGCATGCAGGTGGTCGCCGCATCCATGCAGGTCAGCCAGGTCGGGACCAGCGCCACGGCCGAAGCCGCGCGCGACATCCTGGTCGATGCGCGGCGGCGGCTGTACCGCCTGCTCGCCGAGGACGAGCCGACATCCGGTTCGGAGACGAGCGGACAGGAACCCCAGCAGGGCATCTGAGCCACGCGCCGGCCGGCGGTCTTCCGGCCGGCGGCTCGTGAGGCGCGCCGGTCGCGCCGACTGCCGGGATGCGCCACACTAGGCCGATGCACCGCCCCATGTCGACGGCCCATCGGCCGGGCGACCATCCCGGAGGTTGTGATTCGTGGCCAAGGTGACGATGCCCCAGCTCGGCGAGAGCGTGGCCGAGGGCACGATCGGCAAGTGGCTCAAGCAGCCCGGCGATCACGTCGACAAGTACGAGGCGCTCCTTGAGGTCATCACCGACAAGGTCAACGCCGAGGTTCCGTCGCCGTTCGAGGGGACGCTCAAGGAGATCCTCGTCCAGGAGGGCGAGACGGTCCCGAACAACGCCGAGATCGCGGTCATCGAGACGGCCGACGGCGCTGCCACGACCGCTCCGGCGGACCCGGCAGCGGGTGCCTCCGAGGGCTCGCCGACGGAGGCCGCCGCCCCGGTGCCGGCCGCTCGCGAGGAGAGCGGCGCCGCTCGCCCGAGCGCGGACGCCGCTGCCGCGGCGCCCGGCCCGGTCGCCGTGGGTCCGGCCGGATCGGACGAGCGGCCTGAACGCGGCAGCCCGCCACCCCCGAGTTCGCGGCCTATGCCCGAAACCGTCGCCGCGACGGCCGGGAGCGCAGCGGCCGGCGCCGCGACCGATCGACACGATCGGCAGCCCACCGCGGCCGCGGCTGCCGAGGCTCCCGGCAGTCCCGATGCACGCATGACGCCGGCCGTCCGCAGGCTCCTGCGCGAGCACGGGCTCCAGCCCGAGCAGATCGTGGGAACAGGTGGCGGCGGCCGGATCACCCGCGAGGACGTGACGAACTACGTCGAGTCGCAGCGAACTGGCCGGCCGGTGAACGGCCAGTCCGCGGCCCCGGCGCAACCTGCCGCCCAGACACCGGCTGGCGCTCCGGCAGCCGTCCCGGCCGCCGCGGCAACTCGACCGGCACGCGGGGTCGAGGGACAGGCCATCTCGTTCCCACCCGGCGTCGACGACGTGCTCGTGCCCATGACCCAGATGCGCAAGGGCATCGCGGCCCAGATGACCCGCTCGCTGAGCGTGCCGCACGCGTACGTGCACATGGAGGTCGACGCCGCGCGGCTGGTCCGGGCTCGCGAGGCCGCGAAGCGCGACTACCAGGCGCGCGAGGGCATCTCGCTCAGCTACGTGCCGTTCGTGACCAAGGCGGTCGTGGCGGCGCTCACCCGCCATCCCGGGTTCAACGCCCACTGGACGGACGACGGGTTGCTGGCCAAGCGGCGGGTCAACATGGGCGTTGCCGTGGCCGTCGACGACGGGCTCATCGTGCCGGTCGTCCGTGACGTCGACCAGCTCTCGATCGCGGGCATCAACCGGGCCATCGCCGACCTCGCCGGCCGGGCACGGGCGAACAAGTTCAAGGTCGACGATTTCGGCGGCAGCACGTTCACGATCGACAACACCGGCTGGTTCGGGTCGAACCTGACGATGCCGATCATCAACGTGCCGGAGGTCGCGATCCTCACGATGGAGGCGATCACGAAGCGCCCGGTCGTCGTCGAGTCGGCCGATGGCGACGTCATCGCGATCCGGCCGATCATGAACATGGTCCTCGCGATCGACCATCGCGCCAACGACGGCGCCCAGGCGGCCGCCTTCCTGCGAGACGTCAAGACCTGGCTCGAGGCCGTCGACTCGGACACGCCGATCTATTGACCTCGCAGCCGTCTCGGCCGCGCCGCCGCACGCGGGCTCCGCGGTCGGCACCGCCCGACCAGACGCCGGAAGGGCCGGCGTCGATCCGGCCGCCGCGCCGACGTGTGCTCGTCAGCGGCGGGACGGGCTTCATCGGCGGTGCAATCGCGCGTCGGCTTCTCGAGCGCGGTGACCAGGTCGTGCTGTCCGCCCGTGATCCGGCCCGAGCCCAGTTCCTGGCCGAGCTCGGTGCCGAGGTCGTCGAGGACGACCTGTCCGAGGTTGGTCCGCTGGCCGGTCTGCTGCGCGGGGTGGATGCAGCCATCCACGCCGCGGGCAGCTATCGGATCGGCATCGATCGATCGGACCGAGGGCGGATGTGGGATGCCAACGTGGGCACGACCACGAGGATGCTCGACGCTGCCGAGGCCGCCGGTCTCGCGCGGCTCGTGTATGTCTCGACCGCGAACGTGTTCGGCAACACGCACGGCCAGGTCGTCGACGAGACATATCGGCGGGATCTCGCGGACGGCTTCCTGAGCTGGTACGACGAGACCAAGTACGGCGCCCACGAGTTGGCCGAGCAGCGCATCGCCGCGGGCCTCCGGCTGGTCATCGTCATACCCGGCCAGGTCTACGGTCCGGGCGATCGCTCGGCCTTCGGCGGCCAGCTCCGGCAGGCGTTCGAGGGCAGCCTACGGGTGCGCGTGCTCGGGGATGTCGGGATCTGCCTTGCCCACGTCGATGATGTCGCTTCCGGAATCGTCGCCGCCCTCGACCTCGGACGAGTGGGCGAGTCGTACGCGCTCACCGGCCAGCCTGTCCGGCTGCGGGACGCGATCGCCCTGGCCGCCGGCCTTGGTGGCAGGCGACCGCCGCGTGTGGCCGTTCCGACCGCCGTGCTGCGCGCGGCCGCGGTGGCCGGTCGCGGCGACCTGCGCGAGGTCGTACGGGCCACCGCCGGGGTCACGTACTGGGCGAGCCACGACAAGGCCTCGAGCGAGCTCGGCTTCGATCCACGCCCGCTCGAAGCCGGTTTGCGCGAGACATTCGGCGTGCATGACGGTCCGATCGGCCCGACGACAGGCTCGCTGGCCGGCGCGTAGACTGAGCCCGATGGCACGCGAGCTCCCGATCTTCGATCCGAACGCGGGTGCGGCGCACCACCATCCCTTCGAGGCACCCTCGATCGCGATGGGCGGCGGGGGAACGTTCGAAGCCGCGGCCGACGGGACCCTGCCGCTGCGCCGGCATCCCGAGTGGATCAAGGCGCGCATGCCGTCGGGCGAGACGTACCACGATCTCAAGCGCCTCCTCGGCGGGCTGAATCTCAACACCGTCTGTGAGGAGGCTCGCTGCCCGAACATCGGCGAGTGCTGGGATCAGCGCACGGCGACGATCATGATCCTGGGCGACACGTGCACCCGCGCGTGCGGCTTCTGCGCGATCAAGACCGGGCGGCCGACATGGTTCGACGATGACGAGCCGCGCCGCGTCGCCGAGGCCCTGTCGGGCCTCGGGCTCGACCACGTCGTGGTGACCTCGGTCGCGCGGGACGACCTGGCGGACGGCGGGGCGTCGATCTTCGCCGAGACGATCCGCCAGATCCGCTCGCGCAGCCCGCTCATGGGCATCGAGGTCCTCATCCCGGACTTCAACGGCGAGGACGCCCCGCTGCGCGCGGTCATGGATGCCGGGCCGGATATCCTCAACCACAACGTCGAGACCGTCGAACGCCTCCAGAAGCCGGTCCGCAAGCGCGCTCGCTACGACCGCTCGCTGGGCGTCCTCGCGCGGGCCAAGGCCTTCGCGGGCGAGTTCGGGCACGAGGCGCACACGAAGAGCTCGATCATGGTCGGCCTGGGTGAGGAACGCGCGGAGCTGTCCCGGACGTTCGGCGACCTCCGCTCGGTCGACTGCGACATCCTGACGATCGGCCAATACCTGCGCCCGTCCGAGCGACACCTGCCACTGATCCGCTACTACCGGCCGGAGGAGTTCGCGGAGATGAAGGCCGAGGCCCTGGATCTCGGCTTCAAGCATGTCGAATCCGGTCCGCTCGTGCGCTCGAGCTATCACGCACGTGATCAGGTACCGGGAGCGGAGCTGCGCGCGCTGCGTCGGCGGGCCACGATCGGTCCGGACGGGCGAGTCGTGCCGGAGATGCTCGCCGGCTGACGCGAGGAGCCGCCCGGCCGTTGACGCGACGAGCTGCCCGTCGTCGACTAGCGACCGGAGGCGCGCCGGGCCTAGAGGATCTTCGAGAGGAAGGCCTTCGTGCGCTCGTGCGAGGGTTCCGTGAAGAAGTGCTCGGGCGTACCTTCCTCGATGATCTGGCCGTCGTCCATCATGACGACCCGGTCGGAAACCTCTCGCGCGAAACCCATCTCGTGCGTGACCACGATCATGGTCATCCCCTCGCGAGCGAGCTCCTTCATGACCTCCAGGACCTCGCCGATCATTTCCGGATCGAGTGCCGAGGTCGGCTCGTCGAACAGCATCAGCGCAGGCTTCATGGCCAACGCCCGGGCGATCGCGACGCGCTGTTGCTGGCCGCCGGAGAGCTGCGCCGGATACGCATTCTCCTTGTGCTCGAGGCCCACACGGGCGAGCAGGGCTCGACCCGTCTCCAGCGCGTCGTCCTCGGGCACGCCGCGAACCCGTATCGGCGCCTCGATGATGTTCCCGAGCGCCGTCATGTGCGGGAACAGGTTGAAGCGTTGGAAGACCATGCCGATCTCTTGACGCTGACGGGCGATGTTCTGCTCGCGATCCTCGACGAGCTTGCCGTTCACCTCGCGATAACCGATGAGGTGCCCGTTCACGAAGATCCGACCCTGTTGGATCTTCTCCAGGTGATTGATGCAGCGAATGAATGTCGTCTTGCCCGAGCCCGACGCGCCGATGACGACGACGACCTCCTGGCGCTTGACGGTCATCGACACGCCTTTGAGGACGTGCAGCTTGCCGAACCATTTGTCGACGTCCGTCGCCTCCACGACGACGTCGCCAGCCGGGAGCGGAACGCCGCCGATGGCGGCCAGGATGTCGTGCGGCACGCTGGCCATGTCAGTGGCCCCCCGCCGTGCCGATATTCGGCCGGCGCAGGTACCGGAAGCCGATCAGCCGGCCGATGAGCCCCTGGCGATCCTCGTCGCGCGCCGAGCTCACGCCGAGTCGTCGCTCGAGGCGACCCTGGATGAAGCTCCAGATGGTCGTCAGGAGGAGGTAGTAGAGCGCCACCCCGAAGTACGCCTCGAATGGCTTGAACGTGGCCGACGCCACGCCCGTCGCCACACGGAACAGCTCTTCGACGGCGATCACGCTCATGAGCGATGTCGTCTTGAGCATGTTGTTGAACTCGTTCCCGAGGGGCGGCACGATCACCCGCAGGGCCTGCGGCAGGACGATGCGTGACATCGTGAGTCGGTAGGTCATACCGAGCGACTTGGCGGCCTCGGTCTGGCCCGGATCCACGGACAGGATGCCGGCCCGGACGATCTCGCTCATGTACGCGCCCTCGTTGACGGCGAGGGCGACGATCCCGGCCAGGACCGCGCCGCGCAGGTCCAGCCAGCCCGCCTGCAGGTGGTTCGGGAAAAGGTCGACGCCGAGCAGGTACGGCGTGCCGAAGTACACGAGGAAGATCTGGACGAGAACGGGCGTCCCGCGGAAGAACCACACGTACACGCCGCTGATTGCGCGCAGGATCGGGTTGCGAGCCATGCCGGCCAGCGCCGACAGCACGCCCAGGATGACGCCCACGACCTGCGCGACGACCGAGGCGTAGATCGTGATCGCGAGCCCACCGATCAGGGCAGGCGTCGGCGAGAAGACGAAGTTCAGGAAGAAGTCGAGGTCGAAGTGGCCGGTCGCGGCGAGCCAGGTGTCAGCGTGCACAGCGTCCTCGGGACGAGGATGGGCGGGTGGTGTCGGCCCGCCCGCCCATGCCGATCAACCTACTTGAGCTTGACGACCGCGTCGGTCATGCCCCACTTCTGGAGGATCTGATCCATCTCGCCGCTGGCATAGATCTGGTCGATCGCCGCCGAAACGGCCGCCTTGAGATCCGTGTCCTCCTTGCGGACGGCGATCCCGATCGGGGCCGGGTCGATCGGCGTGCCGCCGATCTCGAACTTGCCCGAGTTCTCAGGCAGCGAGTTGTAATAGGCCACGACCGGTGAATCGGTCGAGAATGCGTCGACCCGTCCAAGCGACAGCTGCTGGAACGCGTCCGTGTCCTTCTCGAAGGTCTGGATGTCGATCTTCGCCTTGCCCGCGGCCTCGAGCTTGGTGTTCTCGGCGTCGAGCGCGTCCTTGTTCGTGGTCCCGAGCTGGACCGCGACCGCCTTGCCCGACAGGTCGTCGAGGGTGTGGATGCCCTTTGGGTTGCCGGCCGGAACGAGCAGGCCCTGGCCGACCTTCAGGTAGTCCACGAAGTCGACCTGCTTGGCGCGCTCCGCGGTGTCGTTCATGCCGCTGATGATGAGATCGCATTTCTTGGCGAGCAGCGCCGGGATGATCCCGTCGAAGCCCGTGTTGTCGATCTCGGTCTGGACGCCCATGAGCATGCCGACCGCGTTGGCGATGTCGACGTCGGAGCCCTGGGCGGTCGTGCCGTCAGAGGCGTAGAACTCCTCCGGCGGATATGAGACGTCGACGCACCACACGATCTTGCCCGCGGCGGCGATGGCCGACGGTGCCGCAATACCGCTCGCGGCGGCGGAACCCGAGGCCTCGGCCGAAGCCGATGGGGACGCGCCGGGCGACACGGCGGCCGACGCATTTGGTGACGGCGACGCGCTGCCCGTGCATGCTGCGAGCAGCAAGACGAGGACCGCGCTGATCGCCGAGAAGCGCCGAAATGGGGTCATGCTCTCCTCCTCGATCGACAATTCGCCGCCGCCCGCTCCTCCCGGGGCCCGCCGACGATCGCGCTCGTGCCGCAGGCCGCATGCCTGCGGCTCCTGCCATCGGGGACAAGGCGGGCTACCGCACCGTCGCCCCCGCCAGCGTTCCGCAACGGTAGCAGGGTCGGATCGAGCGGTGCGCTCACTCGCGACCATCCTCGCCTCGCCCGCCTCGGGTATGCTCGCCCGAATGGTCAGGACTCTGTCGCGCAAGGTTCCGCTCGCCGAGCTCCATTGTCACCTCGGCGGCGCGGTCACGCCGGCCATCATGTGGTCGGTCGCGCACGCTCAGGGCATCAAGCTGCCGACGCGGGAATACTGGGAGTTCCGCGACATGATCACCGTCTCGCCGCGCTCGCGGAGCTTCGACGGCTACCTGCAGCTGTTCCACTGGACCGAGCTCATCCAGTCCAGCCCACTTGCCGTCGAGCGCAGCGTGTACGAGGTCGTCGGCGGCGGCTACCGCAAGAACAACGTGACGACCATGGAGCTGCGCTTCAATCCGATGAAGCGCAACCGCGGCGGCGAACAGGATCTCGACCACATCATCGCGGCGGCCGCGCGAGGCATGGACCGCGCGATCCTCGAGTACCCGATCCGACCGGGCCTGATCTTCTGCCTGGATCGCGCATTCCCGTACGAGCTCAACGAGATCATCGCCGAGAAGGCGATCACGTGGCGCGACCGGGGCGTGGTCGGCATCGACATCGCAGGCCCTGAATCGGCCACGTTCCGGGTCGCGGACTATCGACGCCTGTTCCGCCGCGCGCGCCAGTACGGCCTCGGCATCACGGTCCATACCGGGGAATCGGGCCCGGTCGAGGAGGTCGCGCGCGTCGTCGAGCTGCTCGAGCCGGACCGCATCGGACACGGCGTGAAGGCCGCCTACGACCCACGCGCGATGGACATGATCCGCGAGCGCGGAATCGTCCTCGAGATCTGCCCGTCCTCGAACCTCAACACGCGTGTCGTCTCGGGTTGGGACGAGTTCCGCTGGATCTTCGACCAGTTCCGGCGCAACGACGTGCGCTTCACGATCAGCACGGACGGCCCGGAGATGCTGCGCACGTATATCCGCGACGAGCTCACGACGCTCGGGCGGCTGGGCATCCTCAGCCTCGAGGAGCAGCAGCAGGTGGCCCAGACGTCGATGGCCGCATCGTTCGTGCCCAACGTCTCGGACGTGCCGGCCCTGCACTCGGTGCCGGCGTCGCGCGACGCGGTCGAGCGCGAGGAGGCCTGAGAAACCCGGCCCGGTCCCGGCCGGTCCCGGCCGGTGCGCTCGACGGAGCGTGCTCTGCGCCCTCGCCGCTCGGGCCGGTGACGGGCGGGAAGCGGGCGGGTACGCGCAGGTAAGCGCAAACCAACCGCGCAGCCATCGCCGACGCCATCCGACGCAGGCCGCGATGATCGCTCCGGCCCATTCTGGCGAGCCTCGGCTCCGGCCGCATCGAATCGGAGAACGACTCGTCGTCGAGCCTGATCCGGAGGTCCCGCCTCGCCCGGACCATCGCTGGACGCCGTGAGGGTTCTCCCCTAGACAGCCCGCCGTATCGACGTCAGACCCCATCTCCGGTCGTGCTCGAGACGACCGGGCCAGCGTTTCGGGAAGGGTCTGGCCACTACTGTCGGATCGAAATCGGTGCTGCCCGGCCGGCTTTCCAAGAACCGCTCTCCGCCCGAGCGGATCGCACCGAGGTGGCTATCGATGTTCCCACGACCGCGTGCGTTCGCACGCTCCTCGACGACGCCGGCCGTGCTCCGAAGCCCAGCCCCCGTGGCCGTGCGGCGACGCCGCGGTCGGGTCCCGCTCCTGGCCGGGCTGGCGGTCGTGCCGGCGCTGATCCTCGCGATCGGGCCGGCGCAGGCGGCCGGCGTGACCCATGCGGTGTCCGTCACTGGCTCGGATGCCAACTCCGGCACGGAGGCATCGCCGTGGCGCACCATCGGTCACGGGCTGGCGGCACTCCGTCCCGGCGACACCCTGACCGTCCATGGCGGGACCTACAAGGAACACGTCTCGGTGACGCTTGCATCCGGGACGTCGAGCGCGCCGAATTCTCGTGCGCGCTGCGAGCGGCGAGCGACCGGTCGTCCAGGGCCTGTTCTGGATCACGAATCCAACGTGGTGGACGTTCGACGGCATCAACGTCACCTGGGATTCGGCCACTGATACCTCCTCGCAGCACATGGTCAAGCTCAATGGAGGCTCCAACTGGACCTTCGAGAACGCAGAGGTCTGGGGCGCACGCAGCTTCGCCGGCATCCTCGTGAGCAAGGCGCCATCCAACTGGCGCATCACGGGCAACTGCATCCACGATACCTATCCGAGCAACTCGACCAACCAGGACCACAATATCTACGTCAACAGCGGTCTCAGCGCCGGCCCGGGCTCGATCGACCACAACATCCTGTTCAACGCGACGAACGGCCGCAACGTCAAGCTCGGCGCGCCATCAATCAGCACGACCGCCGGCACCCAGCTGGTGAGCATCTCGTACAACACGATGTTCAACGCGAGCCAGAACGTGTCGATCTCGGGTGCATCGCGCAACAACACCGTCGACCACAACATCCTGGTCAAGAGCGGCGAAAATCACCTGATCTACGGCTACAGCCTGTCGGGCGCGGGCAACGTCGCGCGCGACAACGTTGGCTATCTGTCGACGAGACTGATCGACGGCGCGGGCGTCGCCGACAAGGGCGGTGAGGTCTTTCCGCACGATCCCAAGTTCGACTCGACGGCGAGCTGCGGTGGCTTCGCGCCCTCAGACGCTGTCGCCCAGGTCTACGGCGCACGCGCCAGCGGCGCTCCTGCGCCGAGCGGGCCGGCGATCGCGTCGACCGCCCCGACCGCAACGCCGGCTCCAACCGTGAAGTCGAGCCCGGCGCCGACGGCGAGCCCGGCGCCGACGGCGACCCCGACGGCCACGCCGGCTCCGACCGCGGTGCCGACGCCCATTTCCACGCCTACCGTGACCCCTCCCGCGGCGCCCAACGTGGGCATCGTTCTCCGAGGCACGACCGCCGCCGGAAACGCCATGACCACGGGCCTGACGCTGACACGGCCCGCAGGCCTGGCGGCGGGTGACGTTCTCGTCGCGACGGTCACGGTCCGCGGCGGCACGTCGCCCAAGGTCGCTGCCCCATCCGGTTGGCGCCTCGTTCGATCCGAGGCTATCTCGACGACGGTGGCCCAGTACCTCTACGTCCGAGTCGCAGGCTCCGGCGAGCCGGCCGCGTATGCGTGGGCGTTCTCGAAGTCCGAGGGCGCAAGCGGTGGGATTGCCGCATTCGGCGGCGTCGACCCGAGCGCGCCGATCGTCGGCGCGAGCGGCCTCGCCAACACGACCTCATCCACCACGATCCGGACAGCGTCCACAGCGGGCGTGCCCGGTTCGGTGCTCGTCGGCTGCTATGGGATCGCCCGGGCGACGACGATCACGACTCCGGGCGGCATGACCCTTGGGGCCGTGGCCGCCTCCCAGGGCGGCTCGTACCTGTCCACGACCGCGCTCGCGTGGACGCGCCTCGAAAGCGGGAGCTCGACAGGCACGCCGGCGGCGGCGGCCGCCAAGGGGGCGGTGTCGATCGGCCAGCTCGTCGTCCTCCGACCCGCCTCCTGATCGATCGTGCGCCGCGGTCCCCGCGGCGCACACAGCACCCGCCCGTCTCGGCCCCAGCCACCATCCGGCAGCGGCTGCTCAGGGCGTGGTATCGGCCTCCGCGGCCACGCCCGGCTGGGGCCGTCCGATCCGGTATGTGCAGCATCGGTCGCCGGCCATGATGTGCGTCTCGCGCACGACCTCCGCGCCGAGGACCTCGCTGAACAGCTCCAGCTCCGCGGCGCACGCGGCCGGCTCGACCGAGGCCGCCCGGTAGATCGCGCAGTTGTGCTCGCGCAGGCGGATCGTCCCGTCGGCGTCGATGCTCGTGTCGCACAGATAGCCCTGCTCGTCCTGGAACACAGCCAGCTCCCGGGCCCTGGCGGTGACGGGGGCGCTCGGCTCGAGCCGATCCGCCAGCCGGGCCTGGAGCCGTGTACCGAGCTGGCGGCGGCGTGCCGCGAGCACGTCGTCGAGGAGGGTGTCGCCGCCGACCATGACGATGGCGCTCAGGAGACCGGCGGCCAACCCGTCGTAGTTGGCCGGAAAGAGATCCTGGGCATCCGGGGTCACGTCGTACATGTGGCGCGGCCGGCCGACGCCGTGCCTGACGGTCGTGCGCGAGACGAGGTTGGCCGACTCGAGCGTTCGCAGCTGCTGCAGGATGCCGGTCCGGCTGAGGCGGAGCGCCGAGGCCAGCTCGTCCGGCGAGGCCGCGCCGGCGCGACGCAGCCGCAGCAGGATCGCGCGGCGGACGGAGCTGCCGTTCGTCTGGCCGTCGACGGACGCGTCCCTGCTCGGGAGGCCGCCGACGACGGGTGGCTCGGGGCCCGGCATTGGCGAAGGCTAGCATCGAGCGGCCGGCTCTGCTCTCGACGGTTCGAGCGCGAGTAGTGCTGCACTCGGCACGCGAGCCGAGGCTGGCCGCGGCCCGCCTGGCCACCGTCCTGGTACGCTCCGATGTCATGGATCTCGACCTTCCCGCCGAGCATCGTCTGCTTCGACAGACCATCCGCGACTTCATGGAGCGCGAGGTCGCGCCGGTCGTCGACGAGCACGAGCACGAGCGGCGCTTCCCGACCGACATCGTCGCCGAGCTGGGCGACGATGGGCCTGCTGGGCATCCCGTTTCCCGAAGAGGAGGGCGGCGCGGGCATGGACACGCTCGCATACGCCATCGCCATCGAGGAGCTCGCCCGTGTGTGGGGTTCCCTGGCGCTCATCGTCGCCGCGCACACGTCGCTCGGCTGCAACCCGCTCCACCTCGCCGGCACGACAGAGCAGAAGCAGCGCTGCCTCGTGCCAATGGCACAGGGCCAGGTGCTCGGCGCCTACGGCCTGACCGAGCCGCGGCCGGCTCCGATTCGGGCGGCACGCGCACGACGGCGCGCCACGAGGACGGTCCGACGGCGGCACGTGGGTGATCAACGGCGGCAAGCGCTTCATCACCAACGCCGGCCAGGCCGGCACGTACATCGTCACCGCGCGCACCGGCGACGCGCGGCGGGGTCGCCGGAGATCAGCGCCTTCATCGTGCCCGCGGACACGCCCGGCTTCGTCGTCGGCCGGCTCGAGGAGAAGCTCGGCCTGCACGCGCGCGCCACCGGCGAGCTGCTCTTCGAGGCTGCCGCGTGCCGGCCGGCCAGCTGCTCGGCGAGCAGGGGGAGGGCTGGAAGATTTCTGCAGACGCTCGACGGCGGCCGGATCTCGATCGGCGCGATGGCGGTCGGGCTGGCGCAGGCGGCGCTCGACGCGGCCGTGGCGTACGCGCGGAGCGGAAGCAGTTCGGGCGACCGATCGGCTCCTTCGAGGGCGTCGCCTTCATGGTCGCCGACATGGCGACCGAGATCGAAGCGGCACGGGCGCTGGTCTGGCGCGCGGCGTGGCTCAAGGACCAGGGCCGCGACTACTCGATTGCGGCCGCGCAGGCCAAGCTGTTCGCCTCGGAGGTCAGCGCAGCGCGCGACCAACACCGCCGTGCAGGTCCACGGCGGCTACGGCTACGTCGAGGAATACAAGGTCGAGCGCTATCTGCGCGACGCCAAGCTCACCGAGATCGGGGAGGGCACCAGCCAGATCCAGCGGCTGGTCATTGCACGCCGGATCCTCGATCTGCGCGTGTTCTGATCTGAAGCCGCCACAGGACGCATCGGCTCCCGTCGGCGCGACGTCGGCTGCGTCCGGGCAACCCCGCCGGAGTCAGCTGACCTGTACGAGGCGGACGATGAGCCGGTACTGGCTGCGCGCTCCCACACAGGTCTGAAGGGTCATGCTCGGCCGGGACTGGCCCGCGTACGCGAAGGCGCCATTCGCGGGCGTGGTCAGCCGCCACCAGGCAATCGCGTACGTGTGGACGCGACCCGAGCCGTCGGCATAGGCGACCTTCATGCCCTTGCGCAGACGACCCGACACGTACGCATCGTGGAGTGGCTTGAAGACGCTGTAGGCGTGGCCGAAGAGGTACACGTTGTTTCGCCCGGCGCATCCCCAGCGATACACGTCATTGCCGGGCGGCGTCGAGCGGCTGCACGGAAAGCCGCTCACGGTGCGATTGATGCCGAGCGCCGGCATCCACATGCGGTTGCGCCCGACGTAGCGCGTCTTTGTCGCGGTCGTGCTCGGTCGGCTGCTGGTCGTCGAGTGCGTCGTTCGGGAGGCCGATGTGGTCTTCTTGGGGCTCGCCGGTTTCGGCGTCACGCTCGGCGGTGCGGTCGCGCCGGGCGGAGCCGGCGGGTCGCCGCTGGTGGCCACCGAGAGGTCGGGCGCGTTCGCGCTCGGAACGAGGCCGGCCACGAGCTCGGCGACGAGGCCGGGACTGACCTGGCCGATGATGACCGACAGGCTCGGCCGGGCCGCCACGGCGATCGAGATCGGGGCGTTGTCGACCGTAGCCGCGACCGGGGTCGGTCGGGGGCCGGTCGCGACGGCCGTCGTCGTGCTCAACAGCGCGAGCAGGACGCCCAGCGCCAGCGATCGGGTGCCGAGCACGCGGCTGCGAGCCGAGCGGCCGCGAGCCGAGCGGCTGCGGGCCGAGCGGCCTCCGACGCGGTTCGGGCGGGGTCGAGGGTCGAGGTGCAGGGACATGGCCCCAGCCTCGGTGGGTGGCGCCCGGATGCCCCTGGCCCGGTCGTCCGGGCGCGCCTGAGAGGATGGAGCGGTCCCGAATCTCGTGCGGGACCTTGGTCACGTGCCCGAACCGACGCGGACCATGGCCGGCCGCCTCACACCCCTCGCCACGACATCCGACCGATCCAAACCGAACGAGACTGCTGCCGACCGCTCCCGCTCGAGGGGCCCCCGGATCGAAGCCGGGGCCGGCCCTCAGCCTCCGGGCGACACGGCCCGCCCGAGGGCCGTCCGAAGCGCGGCCACGAAGTCCGGACCCCAGGGCCCCTGGCCGGTGAGAACGTATGGCGAGGCGTCGAGCGAGACATATGTCGCCGGGTCGTTCACGTACGACGCCGCGCATGTGTCGACGGCCTGCCGGAGCCTGTCGTAAGCGGACCCGTTCCCGAACAGGTACACGTGGATCCGGACGGGCGTCGGCTGGTCGAGGCCCGCGGCATCGAAGCTGATGGCCGGCCCGATCAGGCTTGCATCCGAGCAGCCGGGATCGCCCGACACGACGTGATCGACCCGCACACCCGAGCCCTGCAGGCTGGTCACGATCGCGCCGAAGTCGCCGGGCGACGCGGACGGAGCCCCGGTCGATCGCGACCCGCACGCCGACAGCGCCAGCGCAAGAAGCAGGGTGGTCAGCACGCTGATCCGAGCGCTGCGAACGGAGCGGGCCGTCGCCGCCTCATGGAGCTCGGTCGTCACGTGACGAGGCTAGCGCGCCGGCAGCCAGCCCGTGCGCACTCAGCGCGGTCCCGCGCGGCGCTTGGCGTCTCGCAGCCGGCTCAGGGTGTCCGGGCCCGAATTGCCCGCCGGCGCTGTCGGAGCCTCAGGCCTCGGTGCTGCATCCGCACCGCCCTCGTGGGCGTCGTCCGCCCCCCGATCGGCGGCCAGCACCCCGGCGCGGGTCGGCAACGACGCTGGCGTCGGCAGCGATCCATCGGCCGGCAGCGACCCGTCGGCCGGTCTGGCGCTCAGCAGCGCGGCGCGCGCACCGGCCGAGCCGGCACGCTCTCTGGCCGCGAACAGCCCCTCGACGGGGCGCGTCCGGGTCGCCGTGCGGCGCGCGCCGATGCCGGCCAGCCAGCGCCTGGCATCGGCCAGCTCCCGGCGCCCGATCGAGACACGCCGCAGGGCGATATCGAGCGGCCACAGCAGCATCGCCAGGATGAGCAGCATCGGCCACAGGTCGGTCAGGTTCGACGTCCTCGTGAGGTCATGTCGCCACGCGTCGGCGGGAACGTCGGCCGTGGCACCGCCCGTCGCCTGCCGGATCGCGCTCAGGAGCGCCTCGTTGGGGCCCAGCAGTCGATACTCGGCGGCCGTCGGCGCGACGAGGCCGAGCGTCCGGCCAAGTGCCGGCGAGCCCGGCCTGGTCTGGCTGACACGGATCGCATAGGCTCCCGGATCGAGCTCACCGAGGCGGGCCTCGTACATGCCCGGCGCCGTCTGCGAGAGCTGGACCTGGTGACTCGCGAGATCCGGTCCAACGAGCGTCGCCTGGGTGGCGTAGAAGTCGCGCGGCGAGCCGTCGGCGTCGACGCTCTCGACGCGCAACGTGGTCGACGATCCGGCGGTGTCGAAGGTCGCCTCGATGCCACCCGTCTCCTCGCCAGGGAACGTCCACGACACGAGCTGGCTGAAGAACCGATTGAAGCCGGGCCAGCCGATCCAGGCCTTCGCCCAGGTGCCGCTGGCGTCGGACGTCCAGGCTACCGATCGTCCCAGGCCGTACTGCCACTGGGCGAGGAGCGGGTCGTCACGGGCCGTGACGAGAACCGTGCTCGCCGCGGATTTGGCGGTCGTGCCGTTGTAGCCGTACAGCTGCGGAAAGCCCTGATCGATGCCGCGCAGGATCGGCGAGGAGCCGGTCTGGATCGGGTGGAACATCTCCTCGACGATCTGCTGACCCGACACCTGCTGCGTCTCCTTGAGGAAGATGTCCGGGATCGAGGCCGGGTTCGGTGCCGGGTAGTAACGCCCGCCGCCCTGCTGTGCGAGCTGCTGCAGGACGGGCGCCGAGCCGCCGCCGGCACCAACGGTCGAGAGCGTGATCCCGTCGGCCTTCATCCTGGCCAGGAGCTGCGTGTAATCGCCCGACGTCGACCAGCCGTCGGTCAGCAGGATGATGTGGCGCCTGGTCGCCGTCGTCTGCTCGAGCGACTGCACCGCTTGGTCGAGGCCCGAGAAGATGTTCGTCTGGCCGTTCGGATCGATCCCGGCGATGTCGCCCTGGAGATCGCCGATCGTGCCCAGGGCCGCGGTGTGCACCACCCAGTGGGCCGAGCTGTCGAAGGCGACGACGCCGAGCTGGTCGCGAGCGGTGAGGGCCGCCGCGGCGCGTAGGATGGCCTCTTTGCCGATGTCGACCTTGCGCACGCCCGCGATCTGCGAGCCGCCCCCACCCGGCATTCCGTTGCCGAAGGAATTGCAGTGGCAGGCATCCATCGAGCCCGACTTGTCGATCACGACGACGAGGGCCACGTCGGGCTCCTTCTGTCGGTCGCGCACGCCCATGTCGACCGGCAGGGTCTCCTCGAGCGGGGTCTTGGTATAGCCGCCGGCACCGTAGCTTCGTGCGCCCCCGATCATGACCAGGCCCTTGCCAAGATCGCGCACGTCGACCTGGAGCGCGGTGAGCTGCTTGTCGGTCAGCCGAAGGCGGGGGACGTCCACGAGCACCACGGAGTCGTACGTCGCGAGCGCCGCGAGATCGTCGGGTACGGCCTCGGGCACGAGCGTGTCGACCTGCTGCTGCTCCGAGCGCAGGGCCTCGACGAGCTGCGTCGCGACCCGCTCGTCGCCCTTGACGACGAGGATCCGGGGCGGACCCTTGACGATCGTGTTCGAGTCGGCCCGATCGTTCTGGTGGAAGGTGTCAGCGGGTGCCTCGACGACGACCCGGAAGGTGTGAAAGCCGGCCTCCGTCGGCTTGATCCGGAACACGACCTGATTGGTCCCGACGGCCAGGTCCACGAGGCGATGCTCGACCGGGCCGCCGTCCGCGTACAGACGAACCGTGGCCGTCTGGGCCACGGTCGACCGGATTTCGGCGGTCGCCTCGATCTCTTCGCCGAGGTGGGCGGTCGTCGGTGTGGTCAGGCGCTCCGCGATGACTTCCGCAGTTCCGTTCCCACCCAGCGTCAAGGTCTCGACCTGAACACCCCGGGCGCCGGCCAGTGCCGCCTCGGACGGTCCCGCGCCGGTCGTGTCGTTGCCGTCGGACAGGAGGACGATCCGCTTCTGCGAGTCGTCCGGGAACAGCGCCGCGGCGAGGCGCAGCGCCGCCCCGATGTCGGTCGCTCCGCGAAGTGGCGTCGAGGCCAGCCGGTTCACGTCCCGAAGCTCGGTCGGGAGGCGCTCCACGAGGGCGTCGCCCCCGAACGCGACGATGCCCGCCTCGTCGCCCGACGGCATCATTTCGAGCGCCGATCGGATGAAGGCAAGCGCCGTGTCTCGACCGGTTTCGCCGACCGAATCCGACATGTCGACGACGAACACGGTGGCGAGCCGATCGACGGGCAGCACGAGGCGGGTGCCGGCCAGGGCCAGCACGAGCGCGGCCAGCAACAGGACCCGGACGGCCAGGCCCAGCCGTCTCCGGGCCGTACCCATCCGTCGACGGGCGCCAGCGTAAAGAGCGAACGTGAACGCGAGGCCGATCGGCAGCAGGAGCAGCCACGCCGGCTGATCGAAGGCGACGCCCATCAGGCGCGGCCGCGGCTGCGGTCCGCCGTCCCGGGGCGCCGCCCGAACCGTCCGGCCAGGCGGCGCCGGTAGCGCGCCAGGACGTCCCGCTCGTAGACGGCCCACTCCAGGCACAGCACGACCAGGGCCAGGAATGCCACGAGCGGCCACACTGGGTCTCGGGCAGGCGGCCGGTCAGCGTCGGTGACGGCCGCGGCCGCGCCCGAAGCCCCGGGCGACGGCGAAGCGATCTGGCCGAGGGCAGCGATGGCGTCGCCGGATCCGGGCGCGATATTCGACTCGTCGACGTCGAACAGATCCACGGCAAAGCGGCTCGGGGCGCTGGCGTCGAGCGGCGGCGGCGTGGCCGCGGACCCGGTCGCCGGCCCGCTCGGCCCCGTCGAGCCGCTCGCCGCCGTGGTCGGCGACGGGCCGGGCGTCGGCGCGTCGGTGGCGCCGTCGTCCGGCAGGCCGAGCGGGACGACCGTGTAGACGCCGAGCTGATCCGTGGCGGTGAAGGTCACGCCCGTGGCGTCCGGCGTGCCGCCGGCGAGGTCGATCGTCGATCTATCCGGTCGCGAGACCCGCAGCCCGGTCGCACCGGCGGGCAGGCCGAGCTGCACCGATGCGCCCGGTGCGAACGCATCCGAGGGAGCGGCCGAGCCACCCAGGAGCTCACCGGTCAGGTTGGCAAGGAGGATCGGGAAGGCCACCTGGAGCGGCAGATCCGAGCGCCGTGGCTCGAACGCCAGGACCGCCGCCGGCAGCCCGTCGCGGATCCCGGAGTAGAGCAGGGGACTGCCGGCGACGCCGGGGATGATCGTCCTTGCCCAGCTCGGCGCGACCAGCCTCGTCGCCTGGGCGACATGGGTTGTCGACAGGTCGACGTACTTGAGCACGGGCTCCTGTGGGTCCAGCGACCCGATCTCCGGATTCGTGAGCGTCCCGGTCACCTGGCCGAGGTCGCTCGTGCGCGGCGGTGCGATGGCCAGGACCGGCTTGGCCGGCAGGGCGGCCGGCAGCGACCCCTCGAAGATCACGAGATCGAACAGCTCGACGTGGGTCGCCGGGCCGAAGGCGTCGGGTTTGATCCCGTACAGCTCCGTGTTGGGCAGGTACGTGAGTGCCGTCTGGAGGTACGGGTCGCCGTCGGACACGAGCAGGATCCGGCGCAGGCGATCGGGCGGGATCACGGCCCACGCCCGGTCGTCGACCGCGAGCTGATCCGCGGCGCCGCCGGCGGCGAGGCTGTCCCCGGCCCCGGCCTCCGTGTCGGCCGTCAGTCGCACCTCGACGGCGCCGATGTCGGCCGGCACGTCGTCGATGCTGACGTCCGCCCGGGCCTGGGGGTCGAGGTACATGTCCCGCGCCTCGAGGAGTCGCCCGTCGCCCCACAGCTCGATGCGGCGCTTGGCCGGCTCGATGTCCACGTTCGCGACGGAGACGAACACGGAGCGCGTCACGGCCGATGGAGCGCTGCGCACCGCGAGCGCGACGATGGCCTGGTTCTTGCGGCCACGTCCGACCACGACCACGTGCACGGGAGCGCCGACGCGCGCGCTCGGCGGTGACGCGAGGGCCGCGTCCGTGACCACGAGCACCGCGGCATCGGCGGACCGCCTGGCCAGGCCATCGGCCAGGCGCAGGGCATCGCTCAGGTCACCCGCGTCGTTGGTCAGGCTGATGCGCTCGATCGCCGCCCGGACACGCGACAGGTCGCTCGTGGCGTTGGCCTCGACCCGTGCCGTGCGACCGGCCGACACGACAGCCACCGATCCACCCGCGGGCAGGTCCGCGAGCGCGTCGAGGGCCGCCTGCTTGGCGGCGGCGAGCCGGTTCGGCGCGACGTCCGTGGCGCCCATCGATGCCGAGGCGTCGACGATCAGGACGAGGTCGCGGGCGAGGCCGGCCGGCCGCTCGAGGTACGGCTGCGCGGCCAGCGCGGCGAGTGCGAGGACGAGCAGGAGCTGGACGAGCAGAAGCAGGCTGCGGCGAAGGCGCTGCCAGGGGGCGTTGGCCTCGACGTCCGCGACCAGGCGCTGCCACAGCAGGGTCGAGGGCACGACCGCCTCATTGCGACGTAGCTTGAGCAGGTACATCGCCACGACCGCCGGGACGAAGAGCAGCCCGAGCAGCGCCAACGGCGCGGCGAACGCCATCGACCGAGCCTCAGGCCACGACCCGGCGCCGCCGCAGCTCGGCGAACACGAGGTCGGTCAGGGGCAGGTCGCTCGCGAGGGGCACATAGGCGGCGCGCCGCTTCGCGGCCACGTCGGCGAGCTCCGCCTGCCACGCGGCGAGCCGGGTCCGGTACGCGTCGATCGTCGAGACGTCGACGGTGACGTCGACCCGCTCGCCCGACTCGGCGTCGACGAGTCGCAGGTCGCCTTCGAGTGCCGGCTCCAGCTCGTCCGGCGACAGGACATGCAGCACGACCAGCTCCGAGCCCGTCGCGGCCAGCTCGCGGATGACCAGGTCCGCCGCCGGGTCGAGCAAGTCCGACAGCAGGATGAACACGCCCCGACTGGTCTGCTGAGCCGCCGCGTGGCGGCAGGCGGCCACGAGCTCCGTCTGGCCGTCGCTCGGCGCCAGACCCGATAGCGCGGCCAGGAGTCGAAGCACGCGACCCGAACCACGCATGGCGATCTGCCGCCGAGCGGTCCGACCGCCGAGGGCGGTCACGACGAGCCGGTCCTCCGAGGCGAGCGCGATATGGCCCAGGGCCGCCGCTGCCCGTTGCGCGAACCGGAACTTGGACGGGCTGCCGCCGAGCATCGAGGCCGACGCGTCGACGAGGATCGTGACCGTCACGTCCTCCTCCTCGACGAATAGCTTGACGAACAGCCGCTCGAGTCGCGCGAGCACGTTCCAGTCGAGCTGCCGCAGGTCGTCGCCGGGGGCGTAGTCGCGATAGTCGGCGAACTCCACCGACTGGCCGCGCTTGACGCTCCGGCGACCGCCCTTGAGACCGCCTCGAACAGGGTTGCGGAGCAGGAGCTCCAGCCGCTCGAGCTGGCGCAGGAACGCCTCGTCGAAGACGGTCGGATCGACGTCCGACGGGAGGAACGCGGGCCGCGGCGCGGAGCCGGGGTTCGTCACGGCAGCGCTTGTCGGCGATCCGTTCGCCGCGGATGCGTCCGGGTCACTCGACGGTGGGTGGCAGGACGCTGTCGAGGATGGAGCCGATCACGAGCTCGGGTGTGATTCCCTCGGCCTCGCCCTCGAAGTTGAGGATCACCCGGTGCCGCAGCGCCGGCAGCGCGGCGGCCCGGATGTCGTCGGTCGCGACGTTGAACCGACCGTCGAGAAGCGCTCCGATCTTGCCGGCGGCGACGAGCGCCTGGGCACCCCGTGGCGAGCCGCCATACCGAACGTAGCGGCGCACGAGCTCGGGTGCCCGGACCTGGTCCGGATGCGTGGCCGCGAGAAGCGCCACCGCGTACGCCGTCACGTGGGGCGCGATGGGCACCGCTCGAGCCAGGCGCTGCATCTCGACGATCTCGGCCGCCGTCGCGACCTTGCCGGGCGGCACGCTGTCGGCCCCGGTCGTCCGATCCATGATCGCGACGAGGTCCTCCTCGGACGGAAACGGGACCATGACCTTGAACATGAACCGGTCGAGCTGTGCCTCGGGCAGGGGATACGTGCCTTCCATCTCGAGCGGGTTCTGGGTCGCGAGCACGAAGAACGGAGGTTCGAGCGGGTAGCGCTGACGGGCGACCGACACCTGGTGCTCCTGCATGGCCTCCAGCAGGCTCGACTGTGTCTTCGGCGTGGCCCGGTTGATCTCGTCGGCGAGCACCAGATTCGCGAAGATCGGACCGGGCTGGAACCGGAACTGGCGGTGGCCGCCCTCCTCGATCAGGATGTTCGTGCCGGTGATGTCGGCGGGCATGAGGTCGGGCGTGAACTGGATCCGATTGAACGTGCAGTCGACCGCGTCGGCGATCGTCCGGACGAGCATGGTTTTGCCCAGGCCGGGGACGCCCTCGAGGAGCGCGTGACTGTTTGTCAGCAGGCACGTGAGCGTGTGGCGCACGAGGTCACGCTGACCGACGATGACGGTGCCGACCGCCGTTTCGATCGCGCGGGCCCGCTCGGCGAAGGCATCGGGCTCGAGCCGGGATTCGGCGGTCGTGGCGGTCGCGTCCATCAGAGCCTCCTCGGCCACCGGCTCACTGGCCGGGGTTCAGCGAGCTGAAGTAGTCACGAACGTAGTCCTTGACCGACAGGGGCACATAGCTCCGGTCGAGCGTCGTCTGGGCGAACGTGTAGAAGTCGCCGAAGACCTGCTGATAGGGCACGGAGGATCCGTTGTTCTGGCCCTGCCCGGACTGGTTGCCCTGCTGGGTCTGACCGCCCCCGCCGGTGCCGGCAACGTAGGACGGGTCGCCTGGCTTGCCGAGTCGATCGAACGGCGCGTAGACCGAAGCCAGGTCGCCACCGACCGTCGACGGCTTGTTGCCGTTCGTCGGACCTCGGAAGCCGCTCTGGCCGCCGGCTCCGGAGCCCAGGTAGCTGGCGTTCGACCCGCCGCCGCTGATGGAGCCCTGGAAGCCGGAGCTGTTCTGGTTGCCGCCCTGGCCCTGGCCTTGCCCCTGCCCCTGGCCTTGCCCCTGCCCCTGGCCCTGGCCTTGCCCCTGGCCCTGGCCTTGCCCCTGGCCCTGGCCTTGCGCCTGACCTTGCCCGGCGCCGGGACTGGCCTGGCCTTGCCCTTGACCACCTGACCCACTGGCGCCTGGTTGACCGCTGCCGGCCGGTTGCCCGCTTGCACCTGGCCCGCCACTGGCCCCAGGCTGACCACTGGCGCCAGGCTGCGTCTGCCCGCCGGGCCGGCCAGCATCCGCCAGGCTCCGCCGGCTGTCCTGGAGGCTGGATGCCGCGCTGGCCAGGTCGCGGTTCGTCGTCACGCGGTCGCTCGCGCCGCCGAGCGCATCGGCAACGCGATCGAGGGCCGACTGGGCGCCCGCCGTGTCGCCCTGGGCCAGGCTCTGCGCGGCGTCGCGCAACGCGGCGCCTGCCGCCGCGTCCGCCTGGCTCGCTGCTTGCTGCAGACCCGAGAGCTGCTGTGCCAGCTCCGCTCGCTGCGCCGAGGTCATATCCGCCACGTTCTTGCCCGCAGCTCGGGCGTCCTCGGCGGCCTGCTTCGTGTCCCCGTCCGAATTCGCGGTCGGCTGCCCGGTCAGCGCTCGCGACAGTGATCGACTGAACGACGAGATGGCGGCCGCCCGCTGCTCGTTTGCCGGATCGATCTGCGCTCGCAACCCGTCCTCGACGCTGCCCAGCTTCGCGAGGTTGAGGGTCAGATCGCCAGGCTGATCGCGCAGCTGCCGGGCGAGATCGCGCAGCTGGCGCGCAAGCTGGCTGCGCGCATCGTCGGGGCTGGATGTCTTCGACTCGAGGTCCTTGGCGACCTGGTCGAGCTTGTGGGCCTCCTGCGTGGCGGCTTCCCGGATGACGCGATCGCGAGCGATGACGGCGTCCTGTGGATTGGGCAGCAGAATTGCCGGCACGAGCAGGATGGCCGCCGCCACGATCGCGAGCCCGGGACGACGCGACAATCTCGGCCGGAAGAGGCCGGCCGGAACCAGCCGCAGGGTCGATCGCGCGTCGGCCCGCTGACGGCGCACGAAGGCGATGGCCTGGGCCGCCTCCTCGTCCACCATGGACGTGCCCTCGGCCGGGTCGGGCGTGCTCGCGGCCGGCACCGCCACGGCAAGCTCGAGAGCGGATGAGACCCGATCGCCAAGTCCGGCCTCAGTGTCCAGCGCGAGTGCGGCCTCGCCGATGGCCGGCCTGGCTCGCACCGACGCCGCGAGCAGGGCCACGATCGTGACGGCCGGTATCGCCGCAGCCAGCGCCGGCAGGGCCTCGATCGCGACCAGGCGCGCCAGGACGAGCAGCCCCAGTTCGGCGATGAGCGTGGCCGAGAGGGCGAGCCAGCCGCGGCGAACGATGCGCCGCAGCCACAGCGTCTGGCGATGGCGGCGCAGGTCGCGGCGGATGTCGAGGAGCACCGGGTCGATCGGCGGCGGCAGGTACGCCACGGGATCGACCGGGACGAGGATCGGATCGGCTGGCCGCCGCCCCAGGGCCGGGCGGAGCCGTCCGGACCGGGTGGTCATCATGACCCGCCGCCTTCGAGCCGCGATGCCGGTCGACGCAGGTGCCAGCGCCGCGTCGGCATCACGAGCTGCACGGACAGCAGCACCAACACGACCGCGAGAACGAGCCAGGCCACCGCCGCCCGCGGCCAGAACGCGTCCCGCAACCCGGCGGTCTCGTCCGGAGCCGCGACGGGCTGCTGGAGCTGGCCGACGTCGCCGGTCACGACGGTGCCATTCACGACGAAGTTGTTGCCCGGCACCGCCACGCCGACGGCCGGCAGCGGCTTGCTGATCGGTGCCGGGCCGCCGATGACGTCATTGCCCACGACCGGGACGGTCCGACCGGTCACCGACGTCAGCGCCCCACACGTCCCGTCCGTCGCGTAGCCGCCAACCGTGCCGCAGATGACGTCGGCCTGGGACACGAACGGGTTGAACCACAGCAGGGCCTCGGGCGGCCGCGATCGCCGGATGCCGAATTCGTCCTGCCCCACGGCGTTCCAGAACACGTACACGAAAGCCGTTCCGAGCGACAGCGCGAGCACGATGAAGTACGTGATGATCGTCGCGGCCTGGGTTCGCCGCACGAGCGCCGAGCAGAACAGCCCGATCGCGCCGAGCCCGACGGCGGTCACGGAAAGCACGGCGTAGCCACGGATCACGTCGTCCGGCGCGACCCCGCCGTAGACGAACACGATGGCCGTCAGGGGAATGGATGCCACGATCAGCAGGAACACGAAGGTCAGCGCCGAGAGCAGCTTGCCGAGCACGATGGCGAGCGAGCTGATCGGGGTCACCGCGAGCAGGTCGAGGGTCTGCTTCTCGCGCTCGAGGCTGATCGCGCTGGCCGTGTAGGCGGGCGCCAGGATCGTGACGAGCAGGGTTTCGAGGAGCAGGAGCGCGATGAAGATCGACTGCCCGATCTGCGACGCCTGTGACGCGCTGCCGAGCCCGGCGTTCGACTGGAACGACCGCTCCTGCAGGCTCGCGATCATCCAGGCGAAGCCCGTCAGCACGGTCAGGTAGAAGGTCAGGAATGCGAAGGCGCGCCGGCCGCGCATCCGGCCGCGCAACTCCTTGACGCCGACCGCGGTGATCCCGGAAAGTCCGACGAGACGCCACGGACGGAGCCGCCGACGGGTCGGCGCAGCAGGCGGCGCGGCCGCACCGGACGACGGTTCCGCGTGAGCTTCCTCCACCGCCATGGACGTGTGGTCGTCCTCGGCGCGGCGGTCGTTCATGCCTCCACCCCCACACTCGAGCTCGACGCCTGCCCGCCCGTCGCGGCGACCTGGTCCGCCTCGGCCGTGACCTGCAGGAACAGCTCCTCGAGGTCGCTCGCGGCGCGGGCGAAGGTGACGATGCGCAAGCCGGTCGCCACGGCCGTTGCCAGCAATGATGAGCAAGCCTCGTCGTCGCCGCGGAACCCGATCTCGAGCGTGCCGTCGTCCAGGATCTCCACGGACGCGACGTCGGCCTGGCTCGCGAACCAGTCACGGGCCTCGGTCAGGCGGGACCCGTCGGCGAGGACCCTGATCCGGAGCACCGCTCCCACGCGGAGGCGGCGCTCGATGTCAGCCACGCGACCGGCGGCTAGGACCTGGCCGCGGTCGACGATGGCCACGCTCGTGCACAGCTCCTCGAGCTCGGGCAGGATGTGGCTGCTGATCAGAATCGTCTTGCCCAGGTTGCGCAGCTCGCGGAGCAGCTCACGCAGCTCGACACGGGCGCGGGGATCGAGGCCGGACGCCGGCTCGTCGAGCAGCAGCACCTGCGGATCGTGCACGAGCGTATGGGCGAGGCACAGGCGCTGCTGCATGCCCCGCGACAGGCTCTGCACGTAGTCGTCCCGCTTCGGGCCCAGGTCGACGAGCTCGAGCAGGTCGCCGATCATGCGTCGGCGGCGATCGGCCGGGATGCCATAGCAGCGCGCGAAGAAGTCCAGGTACTCCCAGACCTTCATGTCGTCGTACACGCCGAAGACATCGGGCATGAAGCCGAGGACGCGTCGAACGTCGTTGGGACTGCGTCGCACGCTGTACCCGCCAACCTCCGCGTCACCCGCGGACGGCGCGAGCAGGGTGGCCAGGATCCTGAGGGTCGTGGTCTTGCCCGCCCCGTTCGGCCCGACGAGCCCGAAGATCTCACCCGCGTCGATGGCAAGGTCGAGGCCGGCCACCGCGAGCGTGCCGTCGTAGCGCTTGACGAGACCCTCCGTCTGCACGATCGCGCTCATCGGACCCTGCCTTCGAGTCGGATGCCGAATGCAAACCCAATGCCATTCTGGTCCTTGCTGTCGAAGCGCACGAGGACGGTGCCCGTCACGGGGTCCACGAAGCGGGCGGGATCGGTGACGGCATACGTGCCGCCGCCCTGGAGACCGGGCAGCGTGCGCCAGGCGTTTGCCTGAAGGTCAAACAGGGCGATGACTGGGATGCCACTGTCCGGCGGGCCCGGGACCTCGTCGCTCGGGCTCGGTTGGGCCGGGGCATCGGGATCCGGCGACGGGCAGGCGGTGCTCGGGTCGCACGTTGGCGGCCCGGCGTTGATCGGTCGGCCGCCGCCGGTGAAGCCCGTCGCGTCCGGGCTGAAGCCGAGCGCGATGCGCAGCGCCGTGGTGTCAATACCCCCCGACAGCCCGATCGGCCGATACGACATCGTGACCGATCCGCTGCCGAAGTTGATCATCGACGGATCCTTGCTGAAAAACGCGGCATCCGATGCCAGAACGCTCGAGCGCATGAGGTCGGGTCCGAACACGACGTCGCCGTGCATGGCGACCGTGACCGGGATGTCGTACAGGTCCGTCGAGGCCCGCCGGGTCTGATGGCCGTCGATCTGGACGTCGACGAGATCGCGGTCGCCCCAGGCCAGGAGGACCGGTCCGTCGGCCGGCAGCGAGCCGGAGAACCCGAACGACGGATCGAACGTGAGCTGGTCGATGATCGCGTGGCGGATGATCAACCGTTGCGTCTGTTCGCCACTCGCGCCGACGCCACCGAACAGGTTCTGGCCGACGATACGGTCCGACAGCATTTGCCCCAACGCCGATCCGTCGAGTGTCAGCGACACGTCGCGCTTCTGTCCCGGCGCCAGATCGCCCATGACGACCGAGCTCGAGCCGAATACGAGAGCCGGCCGTTGCAGGGTCTGATCGGACTCGTTCGTGATCGTGCCGACGACCCGGCCGCCGTCCATTCGCAGATCGGTTGTCACGCGCGGGACGCTCGCCGTCGTCTCGGCCCGGACCGCACGCAGGCTTCCGAACCCGATGGCCAGATCACGCACGCGGGCGGGGTCGCCCTGCACGACGTCGAGCGGGCCGGTCGTACCGAACGAGCCCCCGAACGCGTCCGCGTTGATGGGCGCCGACAGCAATGCGCCGCCGGGCACGGACAGTTGGTACGTGCCACGTGTTGGCGAGAACACGCCCAGGTACACGCGTGCCTGCCCGAGCACGGTGTCGGGTTGACCGCGCACGACGGCGACCTCGTTGACGATGACGTCCGTGCCGCGGACCGCGGAGCCGTAGCCGTAGGCTCCGATGGCGAACAGTCCGATCAAAGCCGGCATGGTGACCCATGCCCATTCGCGTCGATCGAGCCGGCGAAGGATCAGGTAGGTGAGCGGCCCGATCAGGACGATGTACGCGGCCAGGATCGCGATGAGCCCGCCCAGCGGCGGCAATGCCAGGCTCGGCAGGGTGGCCACGGCGCTCACGAGTTGGCTGTCATCGCTGATGCCGCCCGCGTCCGAGCTCGTCCGCGCCGGCAGGAGCCGCCGCCACAACGACTGCAGGCTCGTGGATCCTGCCAGCCAGCTCGCGCTCGGGTCGAACCCGAGCAGGGTCACGATACCGCTGCCCACAGTGCGCTCGGCCGCGATCGCCTGACCGCCCGAGGTCGCGAGCGCACGTCCGGAGGTCAGCGTCCCCGCCAGCGCCGGCACCTCGGTCGGCTCACCTGGCAACGGGCCCAGGAGTCCGGCCAGCGCCGACGACGCGACGTCGACTGTGGCTGCCGGGCGGTAGGGCAGCAGGTCATCGGGGAACGCCGACAGGGCGCCTGCGCCGTTCGTGCCGCCGATGATGATCAGGCGGCCTCCCGCGGCGACCCAGCCACGCAGCGCGTCGACCTGCTGGCCGGAGAGCTGGGCGGCGTCCGTGTCCTGCCAGACCAGGCGATCGAGCGGCGCCCATGCCTCGGCTCGGTCGGGCAGGTCGTCCGCGCTCAGGGCAACGGTTGCGGGTGCGATGCCCGTGGCGCCGACCGGAAGGCCAAGTCCCGCCACGATCGGGCCAGACTTCTCGGCCACGACGCCGACCAGGAGCTGGTTCGCATCGTGACTGGTGATGTCGAGCGGTTGGCTGGCGAGCACTCGGCCGTCCTGATCGGTCAGGAGAACACGAGTCTTGGCGCCGAAGCCGGACGGTGGCTGCGCATAGAGCACGTAGCGCTTGCGCGATTGGGTCGGCAGGTCGACCGGCGTGCTGTACGACGTCGTCCCAGATCCGGCGTCCAGACGTAGCTCGCCGGTCACGCCAGGCCCGTCGTTCGTCACGTCCACGGCGATGCCAAGCCACGATCCGACGCGAGTGTGACCGGCCAGCTGCGCGCGAGCGCTCATCGTCGGACCATCCGCGGCCGCGACCGGTCGCGCGCCGGCGAAGCTCGCGCCGAGCACTATCGACGCCACGGCGACGCAGGCCATAAGCCGCCATACGCCACGGGTCGGGGGCGATTCGCGTCGGCCACGATGACCCGAGCCAGGCCCGGGGCGTCCGGCTACACAGGGGACGGGGGGCTCGAGCTGGGTCCCGGTGGCTGACGCCACGGCATCTCCTGCAGGCTGGTGGATGTCGTCGTGTCAGACGACGCCGGACGACCCGGAAAAGTTGCGACATGACGCCCGCCGCGGCAGTGGCGCGACGGTGGGGCGGACGGTCCGTGGCAGTCTACGGGCAGGCCATCGCGACGTCACTCCGGACTTCTCCGTATGTGGGCAGTCAGCCGCCGCCAAGCACCCGCGGCCACGCGCGCGAGCATTGCGGTCGGCCGGCGCGATCGCGGCCTCGCTGTCGTACGATGCGTGGACGACCCCTGGCCCAGGCGGGCAGCGTGACGTCGTTCGCGGGATCGATGTCGTGAGCCACACTTCTGGCCGGGTCGTGCCGTGAGGAACGTGCCGGATGGCGGTTCGGCCATTCGGCGCGTCGAGCTGGCGAGGGAAGCGTGCCTGAGATCCGTCCATTCCGTGCCCTCCGGTACGAGCCGGAGGCCGTCGGCGCATTGGCCGACGTCGTCAGCCCTCCGTACGACGTCATTGGTGCAGCCGAGCACCGGCAGCTCCTCGCCCGTCATCCACGCAACGTCGTGCGCCTCGATCTGCCATCCGAGGAAGCCGGCGACGAACCGGATCAACGCTATCGACGGGCGGCCCGCACGTTCGCCGAGTGGCGGTCGGATGGCACCTTCCACAAGGATCCGCGGCCGTCGTTGTACGTCTACGAGCAGACGTATGTCGTCCCCGGCACGGACGTCGAACGCACGCAGCGCGGATTCTTCGGCCGACTCAAGCTAGAGGCCCTCGGTCCGGGGGTGGGATCCTGCCCCACGAGCGGACCCTGTCGGCGCCCAGAGAGGATCGCTACAAGCTGTTGCGGGCAACGGGCGCCAACATGAGCCCGGTCGTCGGCCTGTACGTGGACGAGACGAGACGCGCTGCCGCCGTCCTCGAGGCCGTCTGCCAGCGCGGCCCCGCCGTCGATCTGACCGATGGCGATGGGGTTCGGCACCGCTTGTGGCCACTGACCGACGACCCGGCCGGCGACGCTTCCTCCGTGACGACGCTCGTCGCCGCCGCATCGCCCGGCCCGATCACGATCGCCGACGGCCATCATCGCTACGAGACGGCGCTGCGCTATCGCGACGAGCGTCGCATGACGCGGTCATGCGAGGAGGATCCCGCCTGGGACTACCTGCTCGCACTCCTGCTGGAGTCCACGTCCCAGCCTCTCACGGTCCTGCCGACACACCGCGTCGTGGCCGGCCTCGGGCAGGATGGCCACGCGCTCCTCGCACGGGCCGCCGAGCTGTTCGACGTCCGAGAGATCGCGCCGGCCGACCTCGTCGAGACGTTCGACACGGCGGCGGTTGCGCCGGCGGCCGGCGGCCGCGGTCGGTTCGGGCTGGTCACTCGGGAGGGTGCCGCCCTGCTCGCGGCTCGACCCGAGGCCTTCGCACAGATCCTGCCCACGGGCGGCCCGGCCCTGCGTGGTCTCGACGTCGTCCTGCTCGCAGCGGCCCTCGAGCGCTTGTGCGCCGTGGATGCCGAGACTGTCGCCGCCGGGCAGCGCGTGCGGTACACGAAATCGGCGCACGAGGCGGCGGAATGGGTCTCGAACGGCACCGACGGGGCCGACGCGGCATTCCTGCTGGAGCCGACCCCGGTCGCGGCGATCGAGGCCGTCGCGGGCGAGGGCGAGGTGATGCCCCAGAAGTCGACCTACTTCTACCCAAAGGCGCTCACCGGGCTCGTGATCAATCCCCACGAATGGTGAGCCGATGACCGACTTCAGCGATCCCAACGAGATCCTCGAGCGTCGGCTCGGGCTGGACGGAACGAGCCGGCACGCGGCCGCTCGGCCGGCGGCGACGAACGGCCGCCCGATCCGCAAGGATGAGATCGAGCTCGCGGAACGCGGTGTCTACGTCGAGTCGTGGCTGCCGGAGCGCCGCTCGCGCCGGAAGCCGCTCGTTCTCGTGCACGGTGAGCTTGCCGGCTCGTGGGTCTGGGAGCGCTGGCTGCATTACTTTGCGGCCAGGGGCTGGGAGGCGCATGCCCTCAATCTGCGCAACCATTACTGGTCGCAGACCGCCGATCCGACCTCGCTGTCGTTTGACACCTATCTCGAGGACGTGCTCGCGGTTCTCGAGCGCGTCGGACCATCCGCGGTCGTGGTCGGACACGGCATGGGTGGCCTGCTCGTCCTCAAGGCCGCCGAGCGAGCCAGCGTCACCGCCATCATCCTCGTCGCGCCCGAGCTTCCGGCCCAGCTCCGGCCGCCGGCCCAGCCGCACGAGCTGCGCGATGTGCCCGATGCGTATGGGCGCGACGCGATTGGCTGGGCAACGCTCCACGAGAAGCTCGTCCGTGACCACCGTGACCTGTCCGACGAGGATGTCAGCCGTGTCGCGCATATGCTCGGACAGCGGTCCCGTGAATCCGGACGCGCACGGCGCCAGGTCCTTTCCGGCGTCCCGGTCGATCGCCAGGCAATTCCGGATGTGCCGCGTCTTGTCATCGGTGCGGGGTTGGATCGGCGCATCGACGAGACGGGCAGCGAGAGCCTGGCCGAGTGGCTCGGCGCCGAGTACGAGCCGTTCGGGGCCCATTCGCATTACGGGTTGCTCATCGGCGAGCAGAGCTACCTGCAGGTCGTCGAGGCCGTCCGCGCGTTCCTGGAGACGCATCGGCTGTAGGGCCGGCCGTGTCAGGCAGAGTCGACCGGCCTGCGGTCGACCGGGGCCGGGCCGCCGGTTGCCCGCCTCAGGCAGGCCTTGGTATCATCGCCGCCGCTCGACCCCCTCGCCGAGCGCCCGTGCCGCATTCGTCTAGAGGCCTAGGACACCGCCCTCTCAAGGCGGAGACCACCGGTTCGAATCCGGTATGCGGTACCACTCTCGTCGTCTCGCGGCCCGGCCACACTGGTTGATTCGGACCCTGCTACCCGGCAGTCGAGGCCTCCTTCATTCGCTCGAGCAGAGCCTGTGTCGTCGACCAGCTGCGGATCGTCATCGACTTGTAGAGCGGGGTGCTGATGGCCTTGTTGAGGCGACTCCTGGTGCGCTCGGCGCTGAGACGCTGCGAGTAGATCACGCCGTTACCTGGCCAAATGCCGTCGACGCCGGGCCGCGGGTCGAAGACCTCCATCGCGGTCGCGGCGTCGATATCGATCAGAAAGATCGCATCGCTGTGATAGAGCTCGGGTTGCTCCCCGAAGCCCTCGGGCTTGTTGTCGATGATGCCCTGAAGCTGGGCGCGAGTCAGGACGAGGACCGAGATGAGCTCGCTCTCGAGCCGAAAGGCCCTGGGTAATGCCGCCTCGATCTGTCGCTTGATCTCCGCTGGAGGCCGATCCGAGCTGAGGATCACGTTGCCACTGGCGATGTAGGTGGCAACGTTCGAGTGGCCCTGCCCCTCGAGGACCTCTCTGAGGGCCGCCATCGGGACCTTGTTCTTGCCACCGACGTTGATGCCGCGCAGGAGGACGAGGTACGACGTCATCGTCCGCTCGTCGTCAGAAATCGCTCCACGCCGTAGACCATACCGAAGATTTGAAGGTCGAACAGCAAGGTGGCGCCGGTCGTGCGGCGCCAGCCGAGCGGAGCCCATGCTGGTCCTGGCTCATGCGGCTCATGTGTCTCTGTAGATGCATTGGCTGAACGCCGGGGCGGCTGACGCGTCCTCGCCTGGCATCGCCCGCCTGCGGTGCGGTCTTGGCGGCAAAACGGCAAGACGCTCCGGTACGCACCCCGATACCGCTTACTGGCTGACGCCTGCCGCACAGCGCCGCGCTCTGGCTGAGCAGCTCCTTGGGTCCGTTGGCCGGTAGAGCAGTGAGCCGGGCATTGGATCCACAACCGCCCCAACAACGGACGGTGCGATTTGCCATCAACCGAACGGTCGCGGCTGGGCTGTCAGAGGTCGTATGCGACCGGGTGTCGCGGCTCGTAGATGCCGAGTCGGGTTCCGCTCGGCAAGCTGATCTCGGCCAGTCGCCCCCAGCGCTGGTCGGTGATAGGGGCGGAGACCGTCGCTCCGGCTTCGGACAATCGCGCCAGCGTCCGCTCGATGTCCTCGCACATGAGGTAGAGCTCGTGGCGCGGATGGCCGTCGGTCGGATGGACGGCGACCTCGGCGGGCGGCAACTTGAAGATGAGCCAGCCGTGGCCCGCATCAACGTTTGCGAACCCCAGCCGGTCTCGGAGAAAGTCACGGTCCTCGTCCGGAGCTGCGCTGTACAGGATGACGTGTGAGCCGTTGAACATGGTGACCTCTTGACGGGCAGGGTAACGCCCGGGCACTCGCCGGAGCGGGCCGGGTGGGGGAGCGGGTCCTTCGCTCGAGTCTCCCCGCGAACGAACGTAGGTGGCCGGGGACGTGACTCCCGGCGACGTCGAGCGGATCCGCCGCTGCGGCACCACGATGTGTGCCATGTGGGCGCCTGGCGCACGTTCGACGGGAAACGACCGGATGTTGCAGCTGTCGTGCCGCTAACCCGAGGTCGGAAACCGGAGGTTTCGTGCTGCCGTTGGGCGTCCGCGAGCCCCCAGAGCCCCCGGACCGCCGAGTCCGGCTCGGCGAACGTGCGCGCCCTGCACCTTTGGCGAAGAGCGTGCCCGGAGCGTGCCCCGACCGACCTGGCAAGGAGCCTGACCGGACCGACTTGGCAAGGAGCATGCCCGGAGCGTGACCCGAAGGTGGTGTTCTCGACCACCCCATCGGCGAACGTCGTCGGCGTCCGCCTGCGTGTGACGAGCTCGGTGCAGCAGCGAGATAGGCCCGACGCCGGTCTGCTGTCAGCGGAGACGCGCGGCCCGCAGCTTCGCCGGGTCGCCGATGATGTCGACCTCGTGGATCCGTCCGCCATGCACGGTCAGGGCCACGACCGCCAGCGCGTGGCCCGGATTGCCCACAATGAAGCCCGGCCCGCCGTTGACCGTTGCATACCGGCACAGGCTGGCCAGGAGCGGCGCTCGGCCACGGATCACCTCGGCGACGCGCTCGGCGCCGCCGACGGAGGGTCGCGCCAACGGGCCACTGCCGCCGCCGTCGGTGTTGAGCACGACGTCGGGGTCGAGGAGGGTGAGCAACGCCCCGAAGTCGCCCGCGCGCGCCGCGGCAAGGAACGCGTCCGCGATTCGCCGATCCACGCGGCGATCCGAATCGGAACCGGAGGGACGCGCGTGCACGCGGCGCCGAGCCCGGCTCGCGAGCTGGCGTGCGGCGCCCGGCGTGCGATCGACCATGGGTGCGATCTCCTCGAACGAGAGCCCGAACACGTCATGCAGGACGAACGCGAGACGCTCCGCGGGATTGAGCGTCTCGAGCACGACCAGGAGGGCGAGGCCGACCGAATCAGCCAGCTCGACCTGGGATTCCGGCGAGATGCTGGCCGTATCAGTCGCGGTGGTCGTGACGAGCGGCTCGGGCAGCCACGCGCCGGCGTACGATCCGAGTCGCCGGCGCCGGGCTCGCAGCGCGTCCAGGCAGATCCGGCTCACGACCGTCGTGAGCCAGGGCCGTAGCTGCTCGGCCGATTCGGGTGGCCTGCGATCGAGGCGCAGCCACGTTTCCTGCACCGCGTCGTCAGCCTCGCTCATCGATCCCAACATCCGATAGGCGATCGAGCGCAGGTACGTCCGGTGTCGCTCGAACTCGGCGGCGAGCCGGCTGTCGCGTTCCGAACCTGGCGTGTCACTCATCGATTGGTCAACGACCTGGCCATCCCACATGTGACAGGCAGCCCGGCACGCAGCCGCCACAACCTCGGAACGGCGGGCCCAGCGCCGGTCACATCCAGCCCTCGATCGACGTGATGTCGGTGTGGCCCAGACCGGGCCGCGCGCAACGCCGCATCTCGCCAGTCGCCATCGCGAAAGGATCCGCCATGACCACCGAAGCCGCCCGCCAGGGCCACGCGCCCTCGTTGATCGGGCTTGCCAACTCGCTCGTCCGGCCCCTGATTGGAGCCGGTCTGCCGTTCGGGCCCAATGTCCTGCTGACCGTGCGCGGTCGATCGAGCGGGCTGCCGCGCACGTTTCCCGTGGCGATCCTCGATCTCGACGGGCGGCGCTTCGTCCAGTCTCCGTTCGGCGAGGTGAACTGGGTCCGGAATCTGCGCGCCGCCGGAGAGGCGACGCTGACGAGGGGCAGGCACGCCGAGCGGGTCCTTGCCACCGAGCTCAGCCCGGAGCAGGCCGGCCCGATTCTGCGGGACGCGTTGGCGCCGTACCTGCGCTCGCGTCTCGCGGCCCGTTTCGCCCGACGCTTCTTCGCGGTCCAGCGCGATTCGGACCTGGCGGCGTATGTGGCCGAGGCAGGCCGGCATCCGATGTTCGAGCTGGTGGTGGCGCCCGCGCTGTAGCCCGGCTCTCGAGCCCAACGGCTCGTTCGTTGCCGCGTCACGCGCCGGCTTGCTACACTCCGCGCGCCGCACAGGCGATGGGGGTGCGCCGGCAGCACGACGCGAACATTTCGACGCCCCCGGACCGCGCCCCGGGGGCGTTCTCTTTTCCCGTACACTCGGGCTCGTGCCTTCGTCCGCTGCCCGTCGGCTCGCCGTCCTCGCCGAGGGGCAATTCAGCTTCCATCAGGGCAAGACGGCCATGGGCGTCATCCGCTATGGCCCGGACCAGGTGGTGGCCGTGCTCGACTCGACACGGGCCGGCGGCAACGTGTCCAGTCTCCTCGGGCCCAGTCCGCGCTACGACATCCCGATCGTGGCCGATCTCGACACGGCCCTCGCGTTCCCGCCCGAGCGCCGGCCGACCGCCCTGCTGATCGGCATCGCCCCGACCGGCGGCCGCCTGCCCGATGCCTGGCGGGCCACGATCCGGCGCGCCATCGATGCCGGCCTGGACGTCCTCTCGGGGCTGCACTCGTTCCTGAGCGACGATCCCGAGTTCAGTGCTGCGGCCCATGCCAGCGGTGCCCAGCTCATCGACTTCCGGCGGCCGCCCGAGCGGCTGGAGACGTCGATCGGCCGCGCCCACCGGCCCGGCTCACGGGTCATTCTGACGGTCGGCACCGACTGTGCGATCGGCAAGATGTCAGTCGCGCTCGATCTGCGCCGGGCCGCGACGGAGGCGGGCCTACGGGCCGCCTTCGTGCCCACGGGCCAGACGGGAATCATGATCGAGGGCTGGGGCGTGGCCGTCGACCGTGTCATCAGCGACTTCGTCCAGGGCACGGTCGAGTGGATGGTCGAGGAGGGCGAGCGGCGCGGCGACTGGGTGATCGTCGAGGGCCAGGGCAGCCTCGACCACGCGGCCTACAGCTCGGTGACCCTCGGCCTGATCCATGGCTCGACGCCGCACGCCATGGTCATGGTCCACAAGCCGGGCCTCGCCGAGCACGACTTCGACCACCTGCCGGAGGCATCGTTCCCGATCGCCGAGCTCCCGGGCTTCATCCGGATGCACGAACAGATTGCCGCGCTCGTCGCGCCGTCGCGGGTGGTCGCCGTCGCGCTCAACACGTCCCTGATCGACGACGAGGCCGAGGCACACAGGACGATCGATACGATCGCCGCCGAGACGGGTCTCCCGACCGGCGACCCAGTCCGGTTCGGCCCGACCGAGCTGTGGGCGGACATCCAGGCCGCCGTCGAGCGCCTGCCCTGGGTCGCCTCTGCGCCCGGCACGTCCCGTGCCGACTCACCGACGGAGGCGATCGAGGCGGTCGGCCGCGGGTGAGGGTCTCCTCTCGGCCGCCCCTGCAGGGTGCCCGACGGGCGTTCATCCGACGGGCCGTCGAGCGCTGAGCCGGCGCCCGTGAGCCTCGTCGTCTCGCGCGAGGTGCTCCACCTCGCCCTGCGCGACCTGTTCCGGATTTCGCGGACCGAGCATGGTGGCGGCCGATCGATCACGACCGTCCTGATCGAGGTTCGCGACGAGCGCTGGCCGGAGCACGTCGGGCTCGGCGAGGGATATCCCGACCGCTACTACGGCGAGACGCCGGAGACGATGTCCGTGGTCGGCGAGCTGCTGCTTGAGACCGTCGGCGAGCTCGAGCCGACGACGGACTGGCTGCGTTCGGCGGGCGACCGGATGCAGGAGGCCATCCGTGGCCACGGGGCGGCCAAATGCGCGCTCGACGTGGCCCTGCACGACCTCGTTGGCAAGATCCTGGGTCGGCCGGTCCACGACCTGCTGGGTCTTTCCCCGGAGATCCCGCCCACGGACTTTACGCTGGGTCTCGACGAGCCGGAGATCGTGGCCGAACGAGCGCGCCGCGCCGCCCGGTTTCCGGCCCTGAAGATCAAGGTCGGGGGACCGGCGGATCTCGAGACGCTGCGCGCCGTGCGCGGCGTGTTTGCCGGCCCGCTCCGGGTCGATGCGAACACGGGCTGGACGCCCGACGTCGCCCGCTCGTTGCTGGGGCCGCTGGTCGATCTTGGCGTCGAGCTGATCGAGCAGCCATTCCCCGCGCGGCGCCTGGACTGGCTGGCGGCCCTCCAGGCCGAGTCGCCGTTGCCGATCGTCGCCGACGAGAGCTGCGTGCTGCCCGAGGATCTCGAGCCACTCGTCGGCGTCGTCGCCGGCGTCAACGTCAAGCTGGCCAAATGCGGCGGCGTCGGAACCGCGGCGCGCATGCTCGAGCGCGCCCGGCAGCTCGGGTTTCGCACGTTCCTCGGCTGCATGGAGGAGACGTCGATCGGGATCGCGGCGTCCGCGGCAGTCGCCTCGCTCGCGGATTGGGTGGATCTCGACGGCTGCCTGCTGCTGGCCGTCGACCCGACCGAGGGGCTCGACCTCGACGCCACGTGTCGCTGGCGACTCGGTTCGTCGCCCGGGCTGGGTGTGGCTCGGCGCTCCTGAAACGGCCGACGTTCGGGCGGGATTCCGGATGCCGGGGCGGGGCGGGCGGCGGGCCGCATCGATGCCGAGAACCAGTTCACGCTCAGACCGAACGGGCGTCCGACGAACGCCCGTTCGTGTGGATAAGTTGGTGGACGAGAAGGTGGACAAACCCCCTTTCGGGTCCCGCGCTGCCGGCCGTAGCATGCACGTCTACCGGCTCGTAGGACATGGAGAGGGCCCGGGTCGGTAGGCCCAGGCGTCGTCGAGTTCCGCACATCCCCGCGGCAGATTCGGTGCGCCCAGTGCTCGGATTGGGAAAGGAGGCAGGCCGTCGATGGATTCTCAGAGGGTCACCGACGAGCGCGTGACGCCGGACGGAGCCGAATTCGTGCGCTTCTGTCATCGTCGCCGACCGGTCGGCTGGCCCGAGCTCTATGACGAGATGTGTGCCGTCGCGAGCCGTGGATTGTTTCGGGGATGGGGGACCGACGAGCTCGCCGAGCATGGCATCGGATTCAGCCTGTTCGAGACCCAGGCGCTGGCCGCGATCGTGAGCCGCGTCGTGGCCGAGGAGCAGGCGACGCATCCCCGTGGCCGCGCCATCCGGGGCACCGAACCGAGGCACCGCCGCCCTGCGGATGACGAGGTCGGGGTCGTGGACGGGCTGCCGCACCTGGTCGGAGCTGCCGCGAGCTGAGGTCCCGACACCGACTGCATGGACTCATCGAACCGCTCGGCGGTTCTCGGGGACCCTCGTCGATGACAGGGGGTCTTCGTTCGTGTTTCGACCCTGTGGAGACAGGCTCAGCCGAGGGCGGCTGCGGCTGCCCAGCGATCGGGCGGCGGCAGCCGTTCGGCCAGTCGGTCGAGCAGGTCCGCGGCATCGGTGTCGTCGATGATCATGGCCCGGTGCTCCGGCGCCAGGAAACGCTCGGCTACGGCGTGATCGAGGTAGGCGAGCAGCTGCGCGAAGTAGCCGTCGACGTCGAGCAGCCCGATCGGCTTGTCGTGCAACGCGAGCTGGGCCCAGCTCGCGACCTCCGATAGCTCCTCGAGCGTGCCAAGGCCGCCCGGGAGCGCCACGAATGCATCGGCGAGCTCGGCCATGCCCGCCTTGCGCTCGTGCAGCGTGTCGACGACGCGCAGCTCCGTGAGGCCCGCGTGAGCGACTTCCCGGTCGACGAGACGTTGCGGGATGACGCCGATGACCTGGCCGCCCGCGGCCAGCGCCGCATCCGCCACAGCCCCCATGAGGCCGACTCGACCGCCGCCCGTGACCAGCCCGAGACCGCGCCCGGCGAGCGTCCGTCCGAGCGATTCGGCCGCCCGGGCATAGGCCGGCGAGCGACCCGGGCTCGCTCCGCAGAAGACACACACGCGGCGGAAGCTCATCTGGGCACGCGCGAGGACCGGCTGCGCAATGCCCGGCAGGCCGCGGTCAGGCCCGAATCCGGCGACGAGCCATCTCGCCCTCGATCTGGCGCTCGGCCTCGACGTACACGTCGATCTGCTCCCGAATCTGGTTCGCCTCGGGCGTGTACAGGTGAACCTGCTGTTGCAGGATGTAGCTCAGCCGCCGGCTCGTCATCCGCGCGTGGTCGAGGTTCTTCATGAGCACGAGCGGATCCATCGACGCGAGATCCGAGGGGTGGTACATCAGCTTCATGGCCGGATTGTAGCGAGGCCCGCGGCGCTTCCGGTCAGATGGCTCGCAGGCGCGTCGGTGGCCAGGTCCAGTCGACGGGTAGCGCCGCGCCCGCGAGCGCCCGCCGGCGACCCGCCTCGCTGGCGCCGAGCACGAGCAGGCGCTCCGTTCGGGTCGCCCGGCCGGCCTCGTCGCCCCACAGCTTGGTCATCTTGCGGACGGCCGCCACGGAGTCGAAGGCGATACCCGCAACCGCATAGCCCTCCGGCGCGGCCGCCTCCTCCCAGACCGCCTCCGCCAGGCCGATCCCGTTGCGGATGACGCGCCCGCGATCGGTCTCGACGTCGCCGACGACGAGCACGACGACGGCATCGTCGGTGAGGACCGGCCGCAGCCCGTGCAGCACCTCGCGCAGGAAGACGAGGTACGGCGCGCGGTGATGCGCGTCGTCCAGGCTCGCGTCGATGACCTGTGGGTCGAGACCGGCCAGCCACGCCCGCAGCCAGTTGTAGTAGCCGTACTTCACGACCCGGAGATACGGCGGTGACGTGACGACGAGTCGCGCGCGATCGGGCAGGCCGCGCTCGGCCGAGGGCGGCCACGGCGCGACGGCCGGCATCCCGGGCATCGCCCAGCAGCGCCAGCCCGGCGCTCGCGGGCAGCGGCTGGCGGTACAGCCGATCGAGCTTTCGGCGCAGGCACACGAACACGTCGCGCTCGGGCGACCGGAACTCGGTCCGATCCACGAACTCACGCACGTAGCGCGGCGCCATGCTGAACGTGTTGGGCATGACCTCGGACAGGTAGCTCGCGCTCTTGCCGTGCAGGATCCCGGTCAGGGCCGCGAGCAGGAATCGATCCACGTGGTCGTCCGGCTGGAGTGCGCTGCGGACGGCCAGCATCTGGCCGAGAGTGTGCGGGTGGAAGGCGACCGCGACCTCGATCGGAACGGCTTCGTCGGCATCCTCGGGACCGTGTCCCGAGCCCGCCGCGGGCACACCGACGAGCCTCGATTCGGCTTCGGCCCGGACCTGCTGCCCGAGCTCGAGCCATGCCTCGGCCCGGGCACCGTATGCCAGCCTGAGGCGGGTCAGCCGGGTCGCCGCCTCGGCCGGCGTGGCGGGCTCGAGCTTCGATGCGGTCAGCAGGTGCGCGAACGGATTGAGGTCGTTGCCGACGCCGATGCGCCCCTCGGCCACCGCCTGGAGCGGCGTCGTGCCGCGGCCGCTGAACGGGTCGACAACGACGTCGCCGGGCCTGCTGTAGCGCGCGATGAAGGCATGGGCCAGGGCGGCCGGAAAGCTGGCCAGGTACGAGCACATCGGGTGCAGGCTGTGCCCCCACAGACGCTGCTGCGTCTTCCATTCGGGCTCGAGGGCGAGCCGCGGCAGGTGCGTTTCGAGCGGGAGATCGAGGACGAGCTGCCCGCCTCGGACCGCGCTCGCAGCGGCGCCGGCAGTCGGCGCCGACGGCGCGGCCGGCGACGTCGAGCCGGCATCTGCGCGAGCGGCGATCGAACGTACGGGCGTCGCCAGCGGACCGACCTCGTTACGACGCGGCGCTGTGGGCGGCGCGGGCCGGGAGTGTAGTCGCGCGAACCTCGGCGTCGCAAGTCGCGGGCCCGTGTCAAGCCTGGTCGAGTGCGGCCCGGCCGGCCGCCCCAGCCACCGGCGCAACCCGCTCAGGGTAGGTGTCGGCGGCGGGGCCGTCACCTGCCGGAGCGCCACGAAAGGTAGGGCCGAACGGCCACTGGTCAGGCCCGAGCGGCGTGGCGTACCCTTTGAGCGGAGCCCGAGGCTGTTACCGGTACCGCCCGGCGCCCGACGTCGCAACGGCGATCCGATCGCCCACCGTGATCCAGGCGACGGGCAGCCCCGACCCCTCCGTCCGGACGAACCGGCGCAGAGGCCACCCGGGCTTACGCGGGCCCGCCGCGCGCGGCTTGAGCGGCGTGCGGCGGGCCGCCTCTCCGTGGCCTGGCCCGATGGGGCCCTCGCGGTCCTGCAGGACGCCGATGTGGAGCCGGTGCCGGTGGTCGAGGACGGCCGTTCGGTCAGCACAACGGACAGGTCGGATGGGCGACCGACGCATGCCGCCGCCGAGCCTGCGTCAGGCCGGGTTGACGCAGCCCCTCGAGCTGATCGTGCTGGAGGGCGATCAGAGGCGACGCGAGGATCGTCGGTCCGTCGATCGCCTCCCCGGCGACCTGGTAGATCGCGCTCCTGCCGCCACCGGTCGGGAGCAACGCCAGCGTGGCGCGAGCGTCGAGGATCGCTCGCAGGGCCTCGGCCTGGCCGGGCAGGAGGCCGCTCCGTCCCAGCGTCTCCCAAGCGGCGCATTGGACAGCGGCAGCGTCGACGGTCACCAGCGGATGATGCCCGGGGCGGTGTCCCGTCCTGGGTCGGTCGGTTCATTCGGGCATTGCGCCTGCATGGCGTGCGGGCCGGCCGCGGCAGGCGTCGCCACATGGGCACCGATCGCAACCACTGCCGTGACGGCCGCCACGGGGTAGATTGGGCGCCGGCGAGCCCGTCGCGGCCCGACACGTCCCCGTAGCTCAGCGGACAGAGCAGCCGCCTTCTAAGTGTCGGGCTCTGAACGCCATAGCTCCGAGCGTGGCGAAACGACCGAATTGGGCGCTGTTAGTTGCTTAGTTCGAGGACGATTCACACCATCGGGGACTCACTCGGCGGAGCGGCACGGTCCCACCATAAGAGCGGCCGCCTCCAGAAGCCGAGACTTCGTCGTGCGCAGAGCGGCCGATGATGCCCCGATGGTGTTACTCGAACGCGACCGATGGCTGTCAAGCGAATTCGGGCGTAATAACGCTTTGTGACAGGCGAGTCGTATTCCTCGGGCCGACCTCATTGCCCGACCCGGAGGATGACGCCAAGTAGCACGCCTGCGGCGAGGGCTATCAGCCCGGCTGGCCACGAGGCGAACATCAAGAGGGCGATCGCAATTGCGATCACAGTCGCCACTCCCTGCAGTCCCACCCACGCGGCACTAGGGCCTAATGATGGGAACCGAACATTCAGCCCTTGGGCGCCGACGCTGATCATGTAGGGCGCCGCCAGTGTGATGCTTCCGAGCAGCAGGACCAAGCCGAGTGCTGTTAGGACACCAATCGCTCGCGACGGATCAAATGCAAGTAAGAGGCTGGCGCCACCGAAGGCGGCAAATACGTCAGCAGCCAGCATCCCCGATCGACGCGCTAGCTGATCTCTCACGCGCCTGTGTCCGGACGAAGGGCCCCCGGCCTCGGAGTGCTTCACCAAGGCAGCATCCCCCGGCGGTTAGTCCGGCGCAAGCGCCCGATTGACTCTTCGTCACCTGACAGGGGTTATTGGCGCACGCTTTGCGACGAGTCCGTGGAGTCTCTCGCTTGACTGAACATGCGCCCGGGTCGGCCGTGGCCGCTGGAGTGGTGGGAAATGAGCGGTCCGTCGTGATGCTCAGCGACGGTGTCGAAGGCGTCGCTCAGGACGCCAGCAGGACGGTCTTCGCTCGCTCCACCTCCTTGGTCTGACCATCTTCGGCGGGCGGGTCAAGCCTCGCCATCGAGCCTTCGGCCAGATAGCGCCGGTCGGCGATCGCCCACTCGTCGTGGACCTCGAGCAGGACCGCACCAGCCAGCCGCAGGATCGCCGCTTCGTTCGGAAAGATGCCGACCACGTCAGTCCGCCGCTTGATCTCGCGGTTGACCCGCTCCAACGGGTTCGTCGACCAGACCTTGCGCCAGTGGCCGACCGGGAACGCGGTGAACGCCGTGACGTCCTCCTTGGCCTCGGCGAGCATCGCGGCGACGACCGGGAAACGAGGCTCGAGTCGCTCCGCGATCTCGTCAAGCTGCTCGCTGACCGATGCCGCGTCGGGCTGGGCGAAGATGGTTCGGATCGCAGCCAGCACCATCTCGGCGCTGCCCTTGGGGATCCGGGTCAGCACGTTGCGCAGGAAGTGGACCCGGCACCTCTGCCACGCGGCACCCAGGAGGACGGCCCCGATCGCCGCCTTGAGGCCTTCGTGGGCGTCGCTGATGACAAGCCGCACGCCGGCCAGGCCGCGCGCCCGGAGCGAGCGCAGGAACGCGGTCCAGAAGGCGCCATCCTCGCTGTCGCCGACCGCGAGCCCGAGGACCTCACGATCGCCCTTCGCGGTCACCCCGGTCGCGACGACGATCGCCTTGCTGACCACCGACGCGCCGTCGTGGGCCTTGACGTACGTCGCGTCGAGGAAGACGTACGGGAAGCGGGTGTGACCGAGCGGTCGGTCACGGAACGTCGCCACGACCGTGTCGAGCTCGCCACAGATCCGGGATACCTCGCTCTTGCTGATCCCGGCGTCGATCCCGAGGGCGGTCACCAGGTCGTCGACCTTGCGCGTGCTGACGCCGTGGACGTAGGCCTCCATGACGACCGCCCACAGGGCTCGGTCGATCCGCCGCCGCGGTTCCAGGAGCGCCGGGAAGAACGAGCCCTGGCGGAGCTTGGGGATGCGCAGCTCGACGTCGCCGGCCTTGGTCGAAAGGAGCCGACTGCGGCTGCCGTTGCGGTGGGTCGAGCGCTCGTCGGTCCGCTCGTACCGGCCGGCGCCGATCGCCTGGGCCGCCTCGAGCTCGATCAGCTCCTGGAGGACGAGTGTCATCGCCTCGCGCAGGACGTCCTCGCTGCCGCCCGCGCGGATCGCGTCGAGCAGCTCGGACAGGGCAGACTGTGACAGGGCCATCGGTGAACCTCACGTGCTCCGGCTAAGAGACACGCTGAGAATCACACCGGTGGCCCCCTCGCTGCGCGATGTCAGCGCAGGTCAGGAGCCTCGCTCAAATCCCACCACTCGGGGGGACGCCACTCCCGGGTCGACGATCGTCCCGATGGATGATCCTTCCCGGTTCATGGATGATGTCGGTCGGCTCGCCGATCCCGAAATCCTGCGCATCGCGAGCGTGGCCCGGCGGCATCAGAACGACCGATCCCATCGCCAAGGCACGAGAGGCCGCCCGCGCCGTCGTCCTTCGCGCCGACGGGGCCGCCGAGTTCAACAAGCACTCGGACGCGCTACGTCGATGGGGGGCGTACAACAACGCCGTCGGTGAGGGGGCGGTCGACGATTCGATGCCGCCCCGCGTCCAGGCGTTCCCGGTGCTCGTAGACGCGCTGCTGACGGAGGTCGCCGGCGCTGAGCTAGACGAGGGCTCTCGGAGGCAGCTGTTGGCCACATGGGTCGCGCACGACCGGATCGATTAGTGCGGCGTACGGTCCCTCGGACGGGGCTACGGCCTGTACCGTGGCTCGAGAGGGTTCAGGCAGAGGAACCGTGGACGACCTGAAAGACCGATGGGCGTGAGGGAGGACCAGCCCAGACAGACGACGTTTGCCAAGTCGTCGATCGAGCACTCGGAGCCGGGGGAACGTCCGGATGCACCCCCGCGCGTATGGAGCGTAGCGAGTCGGGTTTCGTGCCCAGGCTCGGTTGAGCACAAATTCTCCGTCGCGCTCATCGCCGCCCAACTGTCGTGTATGGCGGTTGCGGTCGCGGTCGTGACCGCGGCGTCGGTCGCGACAGTGTCGCGACTCAATTCGCTCAAATGTCGCGCGAACACCGGCACGTGGCGACAGAGGCGCGCTGGGCTGGCGCACAATCGCCTGAGCCCGACATGTTCTCTCAGGCCGGCCCGCGCCCGATAGCCCAAGTAGCCAGTCATCCGACTGTCGTGCTCATCGTCGCGCTTATCGTCGGCATAGTTGTCAGAAGAGTGACGATGGACGCGACACGGATTCGTGCCTGTGCGGCTCCAAGGGCGAAAGCCGACTCGCTTCGCTTCACCCGGACCTGGATGCGCGTCTGGCAAGCTCGCCACGGATGCCCTTCGGGGTCTCCGGCGCTAAGGGACGCGCGGCCGTGATCCCGCCCGACGACCCGAGGCTGGACGAGGTCGCCCGTCGGCTGAGCGGCCCCGACAAGCCAACCTGGCAGGACCAGAAGGACTTCCTGACCAACCCGCTCGTGCGCCTGCTCGCGCGGGGCCTTGACGTCGATCTGGCGTCGCTCGACACCCAGCACCGGGAGATGCGCGAGTCAGCCGCCGCGCTCATCCAAGCGGCGATTTGGTTCGGCCCCTTCGGTTGGACCGTGTCTGGCCACCGGCTCAAGAGCGCCGACTACGTCGAAGCTGTCCGGCTGTGGGAGGAGACCCACGACGAGGCGGCGATCGACGACTTCCTCACCCGCGCCTGGGCCGACCGCGTCTGGCTCCGTGGTTCGTTCGGCCCGATGACCACGCTCGCCGGTCGCCACGAGGCAACTCTCGACGTGCTGCTCGAGCGAAACCGGCTGCTGTACAAGGCCCTCGAGCACCACGAGCGCGGCGAGTACGAGGCCTCGACAATGATCGTGCTGGCCCAGATCGACGGTCTGACCCTCGACTTCACCGAGAACGAGTACGGCTTCTTCTTCCGCGGGAAGGACCACTTCTTCGAGGACGACCACACCCTGGCGGGGATGCCCGAGTTCCTGAAGATGGTCCGCCACGCCGTCAACCGGCCGCATGATGCGACATCAGTCTCGATCGCCTTCCGCCGCCACCCGATCATGCACGGCCGATACCTGGCCTTCGGGACCGAGACCAACTCGACCAAGGCCTTCGCGCTGCTGTCGGGCGTCCTGGAGTGGCTCAAGCCGAAGGCGGCCATCCTGACCGAGCGCTTGCACGCCGAACGCGAGGCCAAGTACGCAGGATCCGACGAACGCGATGAGCGCGGCCGCCGGCTCGACCGCCGCGGCTTCTCGGAGACGCGCGAGTCCCTCCGCTGGCTGGCCATCCGCGAGGCCAACGAGCACCGCAACCACGGTCGCTACAACGGCGACCTGCTCGGCCATGTTCCCGGCGACGGAATCGGGAAGATGCAGCGGGCCGATCGAACGACGCTGACGGTCGCGCCCGACGGCCACTCGTTCTGGGCCTGGTGCCCGAGCGACACCGACGTTTGCTTCGGGATCGCGGCCCGAGACGGCGATGGCACAGAGTCGAAGTATGCCGACGTGGGTCCGCCCTCGGCGCCGGGCGAGGATCCGCGCTGGGTCGGACCGTTCGACGACGAGCCGGCCGACTGGAGCGGCGACTAGTGTCCCGATTCGGAAGTGGCTGGGCGCTTGCGGACCGCCCTGGCGAGGATCTCGTCGGCGGTCTTGACCCAGACAAAGGGGGTCGAGCCGGCGTTCCAGCTCCGGGTGAACGTGTCGATCCTGGCGACGAGTTCCTTGACCGAGGCGAAGGTGCCCCGCCGGATGGCCTGGCGGGTGAGCACGCTGAACCACGTCTCGACCTGGTTGAGCCACGACGCCGAGGTTGGGGTGAAGTGGAAGGTCACCCGCGGATGACGCCCGAGCCAAGCGTTGACGCCCGGTGTCTTGTGGGTGCTGACGTTGTCGAGGATGACGTGCAGGTCCTGGTCTGGATAGACCCGGTCAAGCCGCCGCAGGAAGGCGAGGAAGTCGGCGCCGGTGTGGCGGGCCCGGGCCTCCTGGGTGACCGTGCCGGTCGCGATCTCGAGCGCGGCGAACAGGCTCGTCGTGCCGTTGCGCTTGTAGTCGTGCGTCCGGCGGACAACGCCGCCGGGCCGCAGCGGGAGCATCGGCTGGGTCCGGTCGAGCGCCTGGATCTGGGTCTTCTCGTCGACCGACAGAACGATCGCCCGCTCGGGTGGCGCGAGGTACAGCCCGACCACGTCGCGGACCTTGGCCTCGAGCTGCGGGTCGGTGCTGAACTTGAAGGTCTCGGTCCGATGGGGCTTGAGGCCGACCGTCTGCCAGATCCGCCAGACGGTCGTCTCGCTCATCCCGAGCCGCTCGCCGAGGCGGCGGGCGCTCCAATGGGTCGTGCCGTCGGTCGGTGGCTCGAGGGTCAGGGCGATCACCCGGTCGCGATGCTCCCGGGAGTACGTCGGCGGGCGACCCGGGCGGGGCTCGTCGGCCAGTCCGGCCAGGCCGGCGCGAGCGTAGCGGTCGCGCCACAGCAGGACCGTCATGGGGGCCACTCCGACCTCGTCCGCGATCTGGCGGTTAGGCCGGCCCTCCGCGGCGCGGAGGACGATCCGCGCCCGCTGGACCACTCGCTGCTCCGTCGTCCGCGCTCGCACGAGCGCCCGGAGGATCTCAAGATCGGACTCGTTGACCGCCAAGGGAGGCGCCGGATGGTTGGCCATGTCAGTCAGCGTAGCTGCGATCGACATAATCGTCTAGCTATTTCCGCAAGGTTGCACTAGCTGGCGGGCGGGAATGCCGAGCCGGCAACTCAGCGACGACGGCGCTTCAGCCGCTGCATCAACAGGAACAGGTTCAGCCACACCGCCAGGAACACGGAAACAACGACCAACGCGACCATTCCGACGAGGGGCGCGAAGTAGCACATCACAAGGCCCAGCCCGGCTCCGACGGCTGAGACGCCGAGCGTTTCGTTCCTCGACGCGCCACGGTATCGGGCCACCTGCGCCGCGAGTACCGCCAGGATGCCGCTGACTGTGATAAGCGCGATCAGGAGGATCTCGGACCCGCCAGTGCTCTCCTCAATCACTCGTACATCTCTGCAGCGACGCGACGGTAGTCGTCATTCATGGCAGGGCGATGACCACGGGCTGGACGAGTCGATCTAGTTCCAGATCAGTGCTCGTGACCACGAGCCCAGCCAAGCGTCGACCATCAGGCGACCACGAGATTTCAGATATGCGGTCGGAGTCTTCGAAGAGGAGCCGATAGGGCTGGCTGCCGTTGATTGGGACCAGCCACGTCTCGCTGCCGGCAGGCGGGTCCGCGATGACCGAGAGCATCGTGCTATCGGGAGACCAGGCCAGTCGATAGGCACCATCGAGTTGGACCGGGAACCACTCCAGGGTCCGCGTTGCCGGATCGATAACGGCGACGTCGTAGGCCGCGTCAAAGCGGCCGAACCCATCCACGCCGCGAGCGTCCGGGGCGATGAGCACCGCGATTCGTGTCCCGTCAGGTGACCATGACGGCGCAAGGGCGTTGACCGTCTGCTGTGAGCGCCCATGAATAGTGCATTGGGTTGATCACGAAAAGTGCAGAGGCCCCCGGAGTGATCCGGGGGCCTTTCCATGGGGCCGGAAACGACGAGGTCCCTCCTGTCAGGCTCGGAGTGTCGAGCTCTGAGCACGGGACAGGAGGGACGAGTTGCAGTCTGAGGAAACCTGGATGGAACTGCACGCACTGCACCGCCACGGCTGGTCGATCGCCGACCTCGCCCGCGAGTTCGGACTCAACTGGCGCACGGCCAAGAAGTACGCGACCGCCGGTGAGCCCCCGGGGTACCGCCCGCGGGCGAGACCGGCCGAGCTCACGGCGGCCCAGCTGGCACACGTCGAGCGGCGCCTGACCGCGTGTCCCGACCTGCGCGCGACCGTGCTCCTGCGCGAGCTCACCGAGGGATACGGGTACACCGGGTCGTACGGGAGCCTGCGCCGGCGGGTGGTCATCCTCCGCCCGGCGACCGCGGCAGAGCCCGTGCTGCGCTTCGAGACCGATCCCGGCGAGCAGACCCAGGGCGACTGGGCCGACCTCGGCTCGTGGCCGCTCGGTGACGGGACGGCCGAGCTCTTCGCGTTCGTCGCGATCCTCGGCTGCTCGCGCATGGTCGCGGTCCGGTTCGCGACCGACAAGACCCGTCCGACGACCCTGCGCAGCATCGTCCGCTGCGTCGACGACCTCGGCGGCGCGACGGCCGACTTCCTCCACGACCGGGACACGGCCCTCATGGCCGGATCCCGCGCGGACGGCGCGCCGATCTACGCGCCCGAGTGGCTCGACGTCGCGGCCCTGCTCGGCACGCGCCCGCGCGCCTGCCGGCCGTACCGGGCCCAGACGAAGGGCAAGGTCGAGCGGGTCATCCGCGAGGTGAAGCACGACTTCCTCGCCTGGCTCACGGGGCAGGTGATCCCCGAGCACCCGACGCTCGCCTGGTACGACGCGCAGGCGAGGGCCTGGGCGACCGGGGTCCAGGCGAGGCGCCGCCACCGGACGACCGGGCGGGTCGTCGGCGAGGCATGGGAGGCCGAGCGCCCGCTCCTCGTGCCCGTCAGCGGCCGGCTGGTCGCGCGGATGGAGGGCGCGGACACCCTCGTGCCCCTGCCGGCGCCCGCGACCGCACGGCGGACGCCCGCCGCGGCCGGCGAGACCGTCGAGGTCCGGCCGCTCGCGGTGTACGCGGAGCTCGCGCGATGACCGCCGCCGAGTCCCGGGTCGCGACCGCGTACGCGCGCACCCGGGAGCACCTCGCGTATCTCGGCCTCTCGACGGCGTCCGAGCACCTCGCGGGTGAGCTCGAGCGGGCCAGCACCGAGACCGCAGCCCCGGTCGAGGTCCTCGAGCGCCTGCTCGCGGCCGAGGTCGAGGCGACCAGCGCCCGGCGGCTCTCGGGGCGGCTCCGCTTCGCCCACTATCCGCTCGACAAGCGCCTGGCGCAGTTCGAGTTCGACTTCCAGCCGTCCATCGACCGGGCCGTGATCGCGGAGCTGTCCACGCTGCGCTTCGTCGAGGAGCACCGCAACGCGCTGTTCCTCGGACCGCCGGGCGTCGGGAAATCACACTGTGAGACTGATTACCCGGTCCACGGCTGGGCCGGGAAGCCCAGACTGGAGCCGGCAGCGGCGGGGATGACCCGAAAGTCTCACTGGCCGCCGGGTGATCAACGGGCATGACCCGAAAGAGTCATTGGCCGCCCGATCTCCTCGGGCGTGCTCTTCGCGAAGATATGTCTGCCCGTTCGCTGTCGGCGCCGGCCTGGGACGCCGCGGCATTGGCCTGATCAGAAGCCTGTCCGCCCCGTCAGGAGCGTGACCCATCACAGTCCTGCCTGCTCGGTGGTCCAGCCCAGCCCGGCGCCGATCGTTGGCCACCCATCCAGCAGGAGGGCAACCATGGTGATGCTCGCAGACCAGGTCGACGCTGTCATCGGGGTCGATACCCACAAGCACACCCACACCGCTGCGGTCGTGACGCCGACGGGCGGCCTCGTCGCCGATGTGACGATCCCGACCGATGCCTTCGGCGCGAAGCGGGTCCTTGCCTTCGCCCGAGAGCACGCTCCGGGCCGCCGGGTCTGGGCGATCGAAGGCTCCGGCAGCTATGGCTCCGGGCTCACGACGTTCCTGCTCGAGCAGGGGGAGTGGGTCGTCGAGATCGACCGGCCGGCCCGGCCGGCTCGCCGCAACGGGGCCAAGTCCGACGAGCTCGATGCCCTCCGGGCAGCCCGCGAGGCGCTGTCGCGCGAGCACCTGGCGCAGCCGCGCCGGCGCGGCGACCGGGAGGCGATCCGGGTCCTCGTGTGCACCCGCGAGGGCGCCGTCCTCACCCGGACGCGGGCGATCACCCACCTCCACGGACTCGTCGTCAATGCGCCCGAGGGGATCCGCAACCAGCTCCGGAAGCTCACGACTGACGAGCTCCTCGAGCGCTGTGCCCGGCTCCGGACGGGACCCAGCCAGACGGTCGAACACCGGACGACGATCACGGCGCTCCGCTCGACCGCCCGCCGGGCGCTCGCCTGTGAGGCCGAGGCAGGCGATCTCGAATCGGCCCTCGAACTCATCGTGCAACGCGTGGCACCCGAGCTCCTGGCCGAGCCGGGTGTCGGGGTCATGAGTGCGGCACGCATCCTCAATGCCTGGTCGCATCCGGGACGGATCCGGACCGAGGCGGCATTCGCCCAGCTCGCCGGCGTCTCGCCCATCCCGGCGTCGTCGGGCCAGACGGTCCGCCACCGGCTGAACCGTTCGGGCGACCGCCAGCTCAACCGGGCGATGCACACGATCGTCCTCTCGCGGCTCCAGCACCATCAGGAGACGCGCGCCTACGCCGATCGCCGCCGGGCCGAGGGTCGGACCGATCGCGAGATCAAGCGCTGCCTCAAGCGGTTCGTGGCCCGTGGTCTGTTCCGCCTCCTCGAGCGCCCGGCGCAGGTGGCTTGACAGACATAGAAGCATCCTCGCCATCGCGCTGGGGATCGCCGCCACCGAGGCCGGCTACCGGACGTACTTCACGACCGCGGCCGACCTCGTCGGAGCGCTGAGCGCCGCGCACCTCGAGGGGAGCTGGACGTCGAAGATGCGGACGTACACTGGGCCGTCGGTGCTGGTGATCGACGAGCTCGGATACCTGCCCATGGATGCCACCAGCGCCCACTGGATCTTCCAGGTCGTGTCCCGCCGCTACGAGCGGGGCTCGATCGTGCTGACGTCCAACCGGGGCTTCGGCGACTGGGGCCAGGTGTTCGCCGACCAGACCGTCGCCACGGCAATCCTCGACCGGCTGCTACACCACGCCACGGTCGTCAACATCAAGGGCTCGTCCTACCGGATGCGCGCCCACGTTCCCTCGGGCAAGGAGGGTTCGCCTATGCTCGGCTGACGCTGATCGCCTCTGCACTTTTCGCGGCGATCTCTCTGCACGTTTCGTGCTCGCTCACATCTGCTCGCAGGGCTGCGCAAAGACGTCGGCAAGGTTGCCGCTCGCGGGAGACGACAGTGGGAAGTCGAGAGGGTGGACCTCAGTCGCATCGAAGGTCGCAACGCTGCCACAGAGCACGTCACCCATACCTAGCACGCCCTCAGTGCTTCCCGCTCGGAAACTGAATGACCCAATGGACGCGAGCCCGTCCGGTCGCCACACCTCGCTCAGCGATGCCAAGACCTCTTCCTCCTCGGAATCCAGGTCGAGGGCGGTGATCTCGGTGGTCATCTCACCGGTGCCGTAGTCGAGGCAGTTCCGAATGAAGGCCACCCGCCCATCCTCAAACCGGCTCGGCCAATGCTCCTCTACGAAGTCGCACTGCTCGTCGGCGGCGCCGTGCAGCAAGGCTCGAGGCTCGCCGGCGTTGATGTCGGCAGCGACCAGTTGACTTTCCCGGCCCCGACCGTCGGCCAAATCCGGTGGCGTCCACCCGAGGACCAGGGTGTCCTCGTCCGCCCAAGTCACGGCGAAGTAGTCGGCTGGCGCGAGCCCAACGCTGACTACCGCGGCAGCCTGACTTGGCGCGGAGGTCGATGCCTGGGGCGTCGCGCAAGCGCCGATCACCAGTGCGAACAGCGCGGTCACAAGCAGCAGGGCATGACCAACGTTCATGCTCGCTCGAGGTCGCAACTTGCTATCCATGAGTAACACGTTACGCGTGTGCACCCGCTCGCGCAAGCGAACTGGGCGTTCGCGTGGTCCTGCTGGCCCCGGCCATTCGTCAGGGATTCGTGCGGTTAGGCGGCACAACGCCCACCACTTGCGCTGCCGCGGACCCTCGTGTGGTGGCCACGATCCACGCATAGCCGTTGTCATACCTGCCAGACAGCCGCGTCGGGCCCGCGGGGGAACCTAATCGACCTCAGTTGGAGAACCCCGGACGTCGCCCTGGACGAGCGACAACTGGAGCGCGTGGTCGCGCTATGCAGCGCCCTCTAGGCGGACATCCCCACTCCCCCCGGACAGCGGGGTTGCGGGCCGTCGCGCTCATCGACCGCCTCGCCGGCGTGCCGAGCGCTTCCGTCTCGCCCTCGCGGACAGGTAGGCGAGCTTCGCGAAATGCGCCGATCGGGCGTGGGCCGCTCGCCGCGCCCGCTCTGCCGGCGGCAACGTTCCGTCCGGGTCCACGAGGCGCTCGAACGAGGCCATGAAAGCAATCCGGCCAGGCTTCGAGGTTTCGCGCGAGTCGTGGGTCGCGTGCAGCCGGTACGCCCCGATCCGGCCGCGCAGCGCGCGGTCAGACCGATCGAGCCCGGCCATGACCGAGTTCCCCCGAGGCGTCGTCGAAATCGACGATCGTCGTTGATGTGCTCATCACACAGCTCCCAACACAGCGCAGCCCAAAGTCAGGGTTTGGCGGTGCGGGGGCTGGCGGATCGATCGGGTCGATGGCGCTCCGTGACCGGAGCAGCCTCGATCGTCGCCCAGGGGATCGGCCCGCTGTCGGGATCGGCGTTGGCGCAAGTCGCCCGATGAGATGACGTTGGCGACGGCTACTGGCTCAGTCCCGAGACCGCGGTCGATCGCCCGGCCTCCGCCGGCTCGACGTCGACCGACGCGACGGGCCCGACGTGAGCGGCCGGTTGGCGGGAGTGCCCGCGCATCCGGTCGCCTCTCCTCTCGATGCCGAACCGCTGGGCCAGCACCACTTCGAGTTCGGGACTCGCCGCCGTCTTCGCCAAGACGGCCAGGACCTCACCGTACGACCAGCTCGGGCCGATTTCAAGGGGAGTTAAGTGTATTGTTTTGTGCAAGATTCTCGACCCGCCCGCGGGGCGCAACTGACGTTGCCCGCTGTGTCAAGGGACAGCTGAATTCTGGACGGCCACGAGACCTGGACGCTCGCGGCCACGAGATCTGAACGCTGGCGGCCACGAGACCTGGACGGGCTCGCCGCCCGGCGCTGAGGGCGCCACGGTGAGGAAGTGGCCGGACTCATTCTCCCGCCCGACACGTCCCGCCATGATTGCCTCGACGTCGACCCCGCCCGTCTCGCGAGCGGGTCGCAAGGTGTAACGTCAGGCGATGAGCGGGCCAGGCCGGGCTTTGGCTGAGCCAGATCGTTGGTCGGCGCGATGACTGAGCCGCCGCGTCACAGACGTCGCTCCGCCCAGTCCCCTGATCGCGCTCCTGCGCCCGAGCGCCGGATCGACTTGGTTCGGCGACGGCCTGCTGCCGGTCGAGGGCCGGGCCCGGACAGGCAGCAGCGTGCTCCACCTGGTCGTCACCGCCGGTGGCCATGAGATCGGCTCGATCGATGTCGAGCCCGACGACCAGGGATCGTTCGCGACGATCGTGCCGATCCTGCCCCGATCGACGGCGGTCCGGTGACCCTGTCCGTTCGAAGCGGATCCTCGCCGGAGTCGCTGGCCAGCGTCGACATCGGGTTCGAGCCGGCGCACCCACTCGTGCTTTGGGCGCCCTTGCCGGGGACGCCCTTGCCTGCCATGGTGCTCGACGGCGAGACACTGGCGGTCATCGGCTTCGCCCGCCCGCCCGCCCGCCCGCCCGCCCGTCCAGAGTGTCCGGATCGAGCTTGAGTGGCCACACGCGTCGAAGATCGCGGACGAGACCCGAGTCCCGACAAGCAACCGGGTCACGGCCCCGTGGCGTCGGTTCGACCTGTCCCTGCCGCTGCCGACGGAGCGGGACCGGGATGCGTATCGTTCCACGCGTCCGCCCTCGACGAGGGCGGCGAGAAGCTCTGGGGCCTCGAAGTTGAGTACTTGCCCGTCTGGTCGGGTGAACAGTGCCTCCTCTGGGGAGGTCAACAGAAGGGTCCCGGGTTGACCGTCGAACTCGACGGCCCTGGCTACCGATAGACACCGCCGCACGTGTTTCCCGCCGGGAATGTGCCGCCGCCGATCTGCATCGAACCGTAATAGAGCTTGAACGTCGAGCCCTGCCCAATCGACGATGGGTCGAACGCGACGACCCATGGCTGACCGTCCCGCATGACTGAAGCACGACCCCCTGCGCCAACGATGCCTATTTGCCTGGCAGATGCGAAGCCGTTGTTGGTTTCGATCCCGACGGCAAATGTCGACCACGTGAGTCCCCACTCGGGACCACAGCTGACGACGACGACCGAGGCCGTTGAGCTGTTCTCGTCGAACGGTCCCGCGATCAACGTCCCAAGCGTCCGGACCAGCCACCCTCCCTCCTCGCGGGGCTCGGCGATGACATGCTCGACCTGATCGCCCCGCAGCCGCACCGCAACGAAGCCGTCCGGTGTCTCGACCATGGCCGATGGATCGACCCCAAGGGCTGCTGCCGCCGACGCGACCAGGCTCGCTGGCGCACCCGCCTGGATGGCCGGGCGAGTCAGAGCGACGAACACTGTCCCGCCCAACAAGACAACCCCGATCGCGGCGGCGACGAGGATCGAGGACGCCCGCCAGGAAATGCGCCGGGCCGGGCGGTCGGGGGCCAAGACCCCGCCTCGTAGTGCGCTTGGTAGAAGCCCGGGCGGCACGTAGCCTCGCTCTTCGGCCGATGGCAGTCGTAGCCGAGTTTCGAGCTCGCTGGTGGTCAGGTCAGCACTCATCGCTCGATCTCCTGTCGAAGTCGCCGCAGCGCGCGGAACGCGTTCGCGCGCGCACCGATTGCGCTGATCGAGAGGATTCCGCCGATAGTCGCGAAGTCGAAGTCGGCGCGATAGCGGAGATAGATCACCGCGCGCTGGCGTTCAGGGAGGCGGTCGACCGCGGCCCACAGGTCGATCGACTGTTCGGACGCCGCCTCTGATGCATCCGGCGATCGCTCAGGATCGACAAAGCGGACACGGCGCGTCCTCCGATGGTGATCCATCGCCAAGTTGTGGACCGTGCGAAAGAGCCACGCCTCGGGCTCCCGCACGGGAACCTCTGCTTGTCTGGTGCGGACGTATCTTGCGAACGCCTCTTGAACCGCATCCTCGGCTTCAGCACCGGTCAGGCCGAGGCGACGAGCGAACGCCCACAACTGGGTAGCTCGCCGCTCGTAGAGTTGTTGCACAGTGGCAGGATCAGGTGTCAGGACGATCGGCTCCGACAAGGCAAGACTCGATCCTTGTGACATACCTACCCGACGTGGATGCGGTCGAGAACGTTTACTTCCTGGCAGCACAGATGCCCTGTGTCGAAAGTAGCGGTCTGAATGACAACGGCCACCGCCGACTCCGTGAAGATGGTTCGGATCGCGGCCAGCACCATCTCGGCGCTGCCCTTGGGGATCCGGGTCAGCACGTTGCGCAGGAAGTGGACCCGGCACCTCTGCCACGCGGCACCCAGGAGGACGGCCCCGATCGCCGCCTTGAGGCCTTCGTGGGCGTCGCTGATGACAAGCCGCACGCCGGCCAGGCCGCGCGCCCGGAGCGAGCGCAGGAACGCGGTCCAGAAGGCGCCATCCTCGCTGTCGCCGACCGCGAGCCCGAGGACCTCACGATCGCCCTTCGCGGTCACCCCGGTCGCGACGACGATCGCCTTGCTGACCACCGACGCGCCGTCGTGGGCCTTGACGTACGTCGCGTCGAGGAAGACGTACGGGAAGCGGGTGTGACCGAGCGGTCGGTCACGGAACGTCGCCACGACCGTGTCGAGCTCGCCACAGATCCGGGATACCTCGCTCTTGCTGATCCCGGCGTCGATCCCGAGGCCGACATTGTCCTGCCCAAAGATCTCCGGGAGTATTAGCGTGGCTGCTCCTAGCACCCAGTCGAGGGAGCTCCATTTGAAAGCGATAGGTGTTGACTCAGCTCAAACAGGATGTAACATTGAAGCCACGCCGCGACGGCGGATACGGAATGACAGGAGCTGACTCTCGTGGCTGGGACATCGTTTGACCGTCGGTTCGACCGATGGATGGAGGATCCGGAGTTCGAGGCCGCCTACAAGCAGCATCGAGCTCGAATTGATGCCATCGACGAGCTGATGCGAGCCCTGGACGAGGCCCGCCAGCATCAGGGGATCACGAAGGCGACGCTGGCGCGGCGGATCCAGGCCGAACCAGCTGCCGTTCGGAGGCTATTCAGCCAAGCAACGCCAAATCCGCAGATTGCTCGCGTCGTCGATATGGCGCACGAGTTGGGGTTGGAGATCGTCATCCAGCCAAAGCGGCCGGCCCGTCGACCGAGAGCCGTTTCACCAGCTGACGCCGCCTGAGTCGCTCGCGGAGCAAATCGCAATCGACATTAGGGCAGTTGCTCCGACCGCCCGGATCTACGGATGAATTGCCTTCCCTCCGGGCCATCCCAAAGGCCGAGCGAGGTCATGAAGCGATACGCGGGATAGTCGACGAAGTCCATCGGTCGGTGGTATTCGCGGGCGTAGCTGACGACCCTTCGACGGATGAGTGCTACGAACTCTTCGTTCTCAGCGGCGAAAGCCTCGTAGCTGGCTCGTGGGATCGCACCGACGCGGTCGAGCGCGACCTGGCAGATCTCGATCACGTATTCGCCGACGAGCTGAAGAACGAAATGGGGGACCCATGGCTCGTCACCCTGCAAGCCCGAGAGGTGCCGTTGCCTGACGTATCCGTCGTGATGGCGGGAGTAGAGGCAGGACAAGATCAGCCGCTGCCGGTCGCTGAGGCCGCGCGTGGCGTCGTCGGGAGGCTCCGGAGAGTAGAGCCGGCTCAGGAGTTCGATCCTCTCGCCCTCGATGGAGACCTGCGGGCCACTGACCCGTTCGTAGCCAAGGCTTGGAGGCATGGCCGTGAGGACGGCATCGACGTCCGACTTCAGCCCGGCTGGAAAGGCCGACCGCAGTACCAGAATGAGCTCGGTTTGGATCGCCACGTAACCAGTATGCCGAGGCCGGTGCGCTGCTTTGGGTACTGCTGAAGTTCAGCGCTCGATGCTGCGCGGCGAGCGGGCTCGATACTCCTCGCCCAACTCGCGAACTCGGCGGTAATCGGCCTTCGAGAAAGCAGTTTCGTTTGGCTTGTCGAGGCCGGTGATGATGACGAGGCTCGGACCGCGCAGACCCTCGGCCTCTCGCTCGAGGATGCAGAAGACGCGGTAGAGCCGCTTTCCCGGTCCCATCGCTCGAGCCTCGTAGAAGCTGGCCATGTCGCCGTGCATGGCCTGCCACTGGAGGCCACCGGCAAAGCGCGGAGGAGGCGCCTCGGCGACGGCCTTGAGGATTGCGACGAGGTTGGCCCGGACACCGGTCGGACAGGCTTCGAGGAACGCGGCGCCGGGCACTTCCTCAGTCCGATCGTCCTCACGGTGGCGCTGGAAGAAGACGATCGACCACGGCTGGCCCAGAGCGTCGGGCTTGCTAGGTTCGCGGCGCTTGGGCATTCCCTTGCTCGCCTCGGTCAGAGACGGTCAGCTGGGCTGCGATACGCCGCTCGTGCCCGCTCGTCGGCGAGGCTCGCGCCATAGCGACGAAGCATCTGTGGAGAACGCCAGCCGGCGAGGCGCATCAGGTCGCCCTCCTGGCCGCCGCTGGCCAGCCACTCGTGGGCAAAGGTGTGTCGGAACTGGTGCGGGTGCAGCCGCTCCAGGCCGGCCGCCTTGCAGCGCCTGGCGATTAGCTGGGCCAAGCCGGAGGCAGTCAGCGGGCCGTCCTGGCCGATCCACAGGGCAGGGGAGTCCGCGCTCGTATGAGCCCGGCGGAGGCGCAGGTACCGGTCGACAGCGACGGCCGTGCGGCCTCCAAAGCGGACCACCCGGCGGTGACCTCCCTTGCCCGTGACGTACGCTACGCGCTCGCGGAGGTCGGCATCGTCGACCTGCAACCCGATGAGCTCGCCGCGGCGGATCCCGGTGTCGAACAGGAGCAGCAAGATCGCCGTGTCGCGGCGATCTGCGAGATCTCGTCCCGCGGCCGCCTTCAAGAGCCGGCGAAAGTCTTCGATCGAGACGACAGGCACCGGCGAGTCGGGCACGCGCGGCGGCCGCATCCGTTCCATAGGGGAGCGGTCGATCTCTTCCTCGTCGAGCGCCCACTTCCAGAACTGCTGGAGCGCCCGGAACTCGACCGAGAGCGTCGTCGGCTTGACTGCCTCGCGCCTCTCGGCGAAGTACGACTCGACGTGCTCGCGCCTGATCGCTCGGGCGCCGGTCGGCATCCCCTTCGCCTCGAGGTGTCGCATCAGCGCATCTAGCGCGGCAAGGTAAATTCGGGCGGTCTTCTCGGCCCTGGTCGCAGAGAGGTGCAGCGCAAATGAGTCGCGTAGACTGCTCAGTGCGTCGAGTTCGTGCGTAATCTCAGTCACTTCGGCCACTGTTAGCTGCTCAGTGGAGCGTCATGGCAAGATTAGCGACCAGCCAACGAGGCGTCAACGGCGCTAATTCGTGCGAGAACTAAGCAGCTAACCGCGTCCCCGTAGCTCAGTGGACAGAGCAACCGCCTTCTAAGCGGAAGGTCGCAGGTTCGAATCCTGCCGGGGACGCCATATCAGAGGCCGCCGGAATGTCGCTCGTAGGATGGGTCAGCCCGGCAGCAGGTCGAGCGCCGTGTCGGTCGTCGCGCCCAGGACGAGGTGTCCGACCAGGCCACGAGCGTGGGTCTGGACCGGGTAGGCGCCCCACGGGCCGCTCAGACCGAGCTTCGCGTTCAGCCATTCGTCGTTGGCCGCCCACACGAGCGCCCCGAACAACATCCCGTGGCCACGCGAGATGCCCGGCACCCGATCGCGCAACATGCCGTAGACCGCGCCGGGAACGATCCCGAGGGCCCAGTGGAGGGCGGTCGACGCTCGGGTCCGGTCTTCGGTCGTGAGCTCGACGTCGAGCTCGGAGGCGAGCAGATCGGCCAGATTCGCGGTCGAGCTCTCGCCGTTCGGCCGCGCCTGACGTTCCTGTTCGGTCACCGACTTGGGTTGGCCGGACAGCATGCCCGTCGTGACCTCGTCCATCAGCCAGGTCGCGACGAAGCCACCGATCGCGCCGCGCAATCCATCGTACAGCAGGTGTGCCATGGGCCCAGTCTGGGCGGGTTCACCACTCGCCCGGCCGAGGCCCCCCGGCCGCCGCGTAACAGTCTGCTTGCAGGGGGCGCACGTGGCTCTCGCACGGCGTCGCGTCGATTAGCATGGCGGCGTGACCGACGAGCGCGCCGGACAGCCGGCCGACCCCACGATCCTGGTCGACGTGCCGGCGCTCCTGGCCGCGTATCACGACGTGCGGCCCGACCCGGCCGATCCGGCGCAGCGCGTCGCCTTCGGCACCTCCGGCCACCGCGGTTCGGCCTTCCGCGGAGCGTTCAACGAGGCTCACATCGTCGCCATCACCCAGGCCATCTGCCGCTACCGGCAGGACCGCGGCTACGACGGCTCACTGTTCCTCGCCCGCGACACGCATGCCCTGTCCGAACCCGCCACACGAACGGCGCTCGAGGTGCTCGTCGCGAACGGCGTCGACGTCCGCATCGACGCCTCGGACGGCTTCACGCCGACGCCGGCGCTCTCCCACGCGATCCTCGTGGCGAATCGCGGTCGGTCCTCGCGGGCCGGCACCGGTGGGCCGGCCGGCACAGGGCTGGCCGACGGCATCGTCGTGACACCCTCGCACAACCCCCCCGACGACGGTGGCTTCAAGTACAACCCGCCAAACGGCGGTCCCGCCGACACCGACGTCACGCGCTGGATCCAGGACGAGGCCAACCGCATCCTGGCCGCCCGTGGCGCCGAGGGCGTCGATGGCGTCGCCCGCATTCCGTATGAGCGCGCGGTTGCTGCCGCGGGCCGGTACGACTTCCAGGGATCGTACGTGGCCGACCTCGAGCACGTGATCGACATGAGCGCCATCGCCGCGTCGGGACTGCGCATCGGCGTGGATCCGATGGGTGGCGCGTCGGTCGCGTACTGGGGTCGGATCGCGGAGCACTACCGGCTCGACCTGACCGTCACGAACGACGCGGTCGATCCGACGTTCGGGTTCATGACCCTCGACTGGGACGGCAAGATCCGGATGGATCCGTCGTCGCCGTTCGCGATGGCCCGGCTGGTCGCGCTGCGCGAGCGATTCGACATCGCCCTCGGCAATGACGCGGACGCCGACCGACACGGTGTGGTCACGCCCACGGCCGGGCTCCTCAACCCGAACCACGTGCTGTCGGCGGCGATCGCGTACCTGTTCGGCGGGGCACGGTCGTGGGGGACCGACGTCGGCGTCGGCAAGACGCTCGTGTCCTCGAGCATGATCGACCGGGTCACGGCCGACCTCGGCCGGCGCCTGGTCGAGGTTCCCGTCGGCTTCAAATGGTTCGTCGAGGGTCTGCTCGACGGGTCGCTCGGGTTCGGTGGCGAGGAGAGTGCGGGGGCCTCGTTCCTGCGTCGCGACGGAACGGTCTGGACGACCGACAAGGACGGCATCATCGCGGACCTGCTCGCGTGCGAGCTCACGGCCCGAACGGGTCGCGACCCCGGGCGGGCCTACGCCGAGCTGACGGAGCGCTTCGGCAATCCGGCCTATCGCCGCCTGGATGCGCCCGCCAGCCCCGCCCAGAAGGCGGTGCTCGCGCGGCTGTCACCGGATGCCGTGACCGCAACGGAGCTGGCGGGCGATCGCATCACGAACATCCTCACGACCGCGCCCGGCAACGGCGCCCCGATCGGGGGGCTCAAGGTCATGACCGAGCAGGACTGGTTCGCCGCTCGGCCGTCCGGCACAGAGAACGTGTACAAGGTCTACGCCGAGAGCTTCCGAGGCGAGGATCACTTGGCCCGCCTTATCGACGAGGCACAGACGCTCGTCGGCGCGGCGCTCGCCGCGGCCGGCCAGAGCTGACGCCCCGGACTCAGCCGGGGATGCCGAGCTCGTCGAGCGCCGACAACAGCTCCTGTGCGTCGCGGTAGATCCGGAACGCCCCGGCCCGGCCAAGCTCATCCTCGCCGTAGCCCCCGGTGAGCAGGCCGACGGACAGCATCCCCGCGCGGCGGGCGGCGAGCAGGTCCCAGACCGCGTCGCCGACCACGACGACGTCGCGCGGGTCGACGCCCATGCGCTGCTGGCAGGCCAGGAACAGGTCCGGCTCGGGCTTCGCCCGCAGCACGTCGCCGCGATCGATGACGACGACGTCGTCGGGCACTGACAGGGCCGCCAGGGACGCGTCGATCTCGGGATGCCGGCCGGATGTGGCGATGCCATACGGGACGCCGACCTCGCGCAGGTGACGCAGCAGCTCGACGGCGCCGGGCAGCGGGCGTCGGGTCGGCAGCAACTCACGGAACAGCTCGCCGTGCCGCTGCTGGATGCGCTCGATCGAGACGGGATCGAGCGGTCGACCCAGCTCGCGGGCGAGGGCCCGGGTGAACAGACCGCCGCTCATCCCTATCCGCCGGTGGATGCGCCAGCCGTCGACCGGTATGGCCATCTCGGTGAGCGTCCGTTGCCATGCGAAAACGTGCGCGTAGACGGTGTCGACGAGGGTGCCGTCCAGATCGAAGATGAGCGCGTTCATGGCAGCGAGCGTACGGCATCCTCGCCCGGACGTACCCTTGCCCTGCGCGGGTGCCGTGAGGCGATCTGGGATCGCCCCACGGCACGGATCGAACGCGCAGTGCACGAGCCATCGAACCGACGGGCGCCGGCCGGCCCGCCCCATCGCCTCACGGAGGTCTGCAAACGATGAATGGCGAGTCGCCGCTCGAGGGCATGCGCGTCGTCGTCCTGCTCGCGGAGGGCGTCGAGGATCTGGAGTACTGGGTCACGGTCATGCGCCTGCGCGAGGCCGGCGCGCAGGTTACCTCGGTCGGCACGAGCCTCGAGCCCGTGGCCGGCAAGAACGGTCTGGTGGCACAGGCGGATCGGCTGATCGGCGACGTCGACCCGGCGGACGTCGACGGACTGGTGGTCCCGGGTGGCTGGGCACCGGACAAGCTCCGGCGCTATCCGGCCGTCACGGGTCTCGTGAAGTCGGTCCATGACGCCGGGCGACCGGTGGGCATCATCTGCCACGGCGGGCTGGTCGCGATCTCCGCGAGGATCATCGAAGCCGGTCACCCGGCCACCGGATCGCTCGGTATCCGGGACGATCTCGTGAACGCCGGGGCGCGCTGGGTCGACGAGCCGGCGGTCAGCGACGGCGCGCTCGTGTGGGGCCGTGTCGTGGCTGACATCCCGGCGTTCGAGCGCGAGCTCGTCGCCACGTTCGCAAGGCATCGCGCGGGCGCACCCGTCGGCGCCTGATTCCACCGGCGTCGCGGCCGCTCGGGGCGGCGCGCTGGGAGGCGTGGCCGCGTCCCGGCACGACGACGAGTCCCGACGAGCCGAACCGGACCGCGATCGCGGGTGTATAGCTAGTGACGGGCGGCGAGCTCGTCGAGGTGGGAGGCAGCACTGCCGGTGATGCGCTCGTTCGGCCTGTGGCGAGCCGTCGTCAACCGCAGCCGCGCCGACTGGCCCGTCGTCGTCGCGGCCTGGCTGCTGCTCGTGAGCGCAACGACCCTGCTGTCGGCCGGCGCGCTGTATGGCGAAGCGGTTGCGGTCGGCGGCCTGCACCAGGCGATCCTGGCCGAGCCCGTGGCCGATCGGTCGCTCGTCATTCGTCTGGCGGCCGCACCGGGCGAGATCTCGGCACTCGACGCCAGTGTCGCCGGGGTTGCGGACGCCACGCTCGGAGCGACGGGCGGCCTGGTCGCGCGGATCGCGGGCTCGGATGCGTTCGCGGCGGTGGGCAGTGATCCGAGCACCGTCACCGATCTCGACACCGTGGCGACGTACCAGGGCATCGAGCGGCACGCCACGCTGACCGCCGGTCGCTGGCCCGAGCCGGGCCGGAGTCCCCTGGACGCGGTGCTGTCCCAAGGCGCCGCGACGTCGCTCGACCTGGGGCTAGGAGATCGGGTCGACCTGGTCAGCCGGCGCGCGGCCGACCGTACTGTCGCCCTCCAGATCGTCGGCATCTGGCAACCGACGCCCGGCGATCCGTACTGGCTGGGCCGGGCGCTCGATCTGCGTGGCGCGGCGCCGGGCTCCCGCTTCACCGAGCACGGGCCGTTCGTGATCGCCGACGCTGATCTGGGGCGCGCGATCGTGGGCGAGGCCGACGTCGAATGGCGCGTGGTGCCGGACGTCGCGGCGCTCGCCCTCGACGACGTCGGTCCGCTGGCGCGCCGCGTCGACGCCGTGCGCACCGGACTCGGGGCGGTCCTGCCGCCCGCAACCGCGCCGCAGGTGGTCACCGGACTGCCGGCGATCCTCGATCGGGTCGGTCGCTCGAGTCTGGTCGGACGCACCGGCGTGCTGCTGCTGACCATCCAGTTCGCTGTGCTCGCCGGCTACGCGATCGTCCTCGTCGCGGCGGTGATCGTCGACCGGCGGCGACTCGAGATCGCGCTGCTCCGAGCCAGAGGCGCGTCGGCCGGCCACGTCCTCGGGATGGCGCTCGCGGAGGCGATCGTGCTGGCATCGACCGCCGCGATGCTGGCACCCGTGCTGGCCCTCGGTGCCGTGCGCGCGATGGGCGACGTGGGTCCCCTCGCCGGCACCGGCATTCTGCCCGACGTCGGGCTCGGGCCGTCGATGCTGGTCGTCGCCGGAATCGGCGGGGCCGCGGCGCTGCTCGCTCTCGCGCTGCCGACGCTGACGGCCGTCGCGAGCCCCGGCGGCGCACGCGCCCTCCAGGCGCGGCAAGGCTCGCGCACGTTCGCGCAACGCGTCGGACTGGACCTGGCCCTGCTCGTGCTCGCGGGTGTGGCCCTCTGGCAGCTGCGGCTGTACGGCGCCGCGCTCACGAGCAACGCCCTCGGCGTGCTCGGGGTGGATCCACTCCTCGTCGCCGCACCGGCGATCGGGCTGTTCGCGGGCGCCGTGCTCGCGATCCGGATCGTGCCGCGCCTGGGCGAGCTCGCGGAGCGGCTGCTGGCGCGCCGACCGGGTGCGGTGGCCGCGATCGGCGGCCGGCAACTGGGCCGCCGCCCACTGCGCTACTCGCGTTCAGCCCTGCTGCTCATGATCGCGCTCGCGTTTGGGACATTCGCCTTCGCGCAGTCCGCGACGTGGTCGCGTTCACAGCTCGACCAGGCGGCATACCAGGCCGTGGCCGACGTGCGTGTCGTGACGAGCGCCTACCGGACCCTGCCGGACTGGGCTGTCGGATCCGCCTACCAGTCGATCCCGGGTGTCGAGCACGGCGTGCCGATCAGCCGAGCCAGCCTGAACACCGGACGCGCCGTCCGCGACGGCGAGCTCATCGGGCTCGACCCGCAGGCCACGATCTCGCTCGAACAGGGCCGCGGCGGCGCCTCGAGCGTCCTCGCATCAGCGACGGCAGACTTGACCGCAGCCCGCCCGGGGCCCGCCCTCGTCGACCTCGACCACGGCGCGCGCGCGCTGTCGGTCGTGCTCGACACCGACCTCAGTTCCGGCGAGGACCTCGGCCCGGCCGGCGCCGACCCTGGCGATCGCCTGGTGGGCGTCAGCGCCCTCATCGTGGACGGGCACGGCGAGCTGGTCCGGGTTCCGGGCGGCACGGCGGCCGCCCAGGGTCGACAGCAGCGGATCACGCTGCCTCTCGCCATCCGCCTCGGTTCGAGCGACATCGCCATCACGCCGCCGGCGAAGCTCGAGGCGATCGAGCTCTCGATCACGCCCGTCACGTACTCGCAGCTGCTCGGCAGCATCGACGTCCGCTCGGTCGAGTGGAGCGCCTCCGGCTCCGACGGCTGGCGGCCGGTCGGCGTCGATGCGACGTCGAGCGGCTGGTCGTGGCTCGTGCGCCAGCATGTGTTCGGCCAGTTCGAGGACGCGCGTCGCAGCCAGCCGTACACGCCGCCGGGGGGCGATCCCGGCCGCCTGATCTTCGGCGGCAGCTCGGCGAACAGCCTGCCGGCCATCGTCGACGACGGGTCCGGCCTGTCGGCGAGCGCACTCCTGTGGGCGACCTACCCTCGGGTCGACAGCCTGCCGGCCCTCGTCAGTCGACGGCTGCTGGCGCTGACCGGCACCGCCGTGGGCGACGTCCTGGCGGTCAACGCGTCCGCCCAGACGCTGCGGCTCAGGATCGTGGGCGTGGTCGACGCCCTCGCGCCGTTCGATCCGGAGCGGGCCTTCGCGGTCGTGGATCGCTCGACGCTCGAGTTCGAGACGCTCCAGGCCGGGCTCGGTCTGGTGCCCGCGAGCGAATGGTGGCTGGCGACCGCGCCGGGAACGGAGGCGAATGTCGTGACCACGCTGACGGGCGGCGCGTACTCGACCCAGCAGGTGATCGGCCGCGAGGCCCTCGCTCGGAGCCTCTCGACGGACCCGGTCGGCCTGGGTGTCATCGGTGCCCTCGGGTTCGGTGCGCTCGCCGCGCTCATCTTCGCCGCGATCGGCTTCGTCGTGAGCGCGTCGGCGTCCACGACCGAGCGCCTCGGCGAGTTCGCCCTGCTGCGCGCGCTCGGCCTGTCGGTGCCCGAGCTGTCGGCGTGGCTGTCGCTCGAGAACGTCTTCCTGCTCGCGGTCGGGGTGCTGGCCGGGTCCGCGCTGGGCCTCGCGCTGGCCTGGATCGTGCTCCCCGTTTCGACGCTCACCGCGTCCGGCGCGACACCCGTCCCGGCCCCGATCGTCGTGGTCCCGTGGTTGTCGTTCGCTCCGATCCTCGCCTTCGCGTGCCTGCTCCTGGTCGTGACCGTCACGCTCGTGATCCGCCAGCTGCGTCGGGTCCAGATCGCGGGCGTGCTGCGGGCCGTCGATGAATGACCCGGCCGTGCCGCCTCCGAACGGGGCCGGGTCGCGCTGCCGGGCAACGATCCGCCGGGGTGGCCGGGCGTGAGCTGGCTGCTGGGGTCGCTCCGGCGACTGCGCATGCGAGCGCGCGGGTCCGCTCACGCTGGCGACGCTCGTCCTGGTGACGATGATCGTGTTCGCAGCCGCCCCGCGGCTGTTGAGCCAGGTGGCCGATTCCGCGTTGCGCGGCGATGTCGCGAACGCGAGTGCCGAGACCCGCAACCTCGCCCTGACCCAGATCGGGCGCGTGCCACCAAATCGGCCGGGCGTCACGTCCCTGATCGACCTCGGTGCAGAGTACGCGGACGCACTCCCGGCCTCGGTGACGGCCCTGGCACCCGAGCGGGTGACGATCGCCGAGACGGCCCGCCTGACCGTCGCCGACGCCGGCGGCCGGCCGGTCGGAACCGGCGCCGGCGACCTCCTCGCGTTGCGGGTTCAGACCGGGCTCGACGACCGGGTGCGGTATGTCGCCGGCCGCGCTCCGGGCGCCGCCAGCGCGACCATTCAGGTGCCCGACGTCGACGCCAGCGGGCCGCGCACGGCCACCCAGTTCGAGGCCGCGCTCTCGAGCGCGTCGGCCGCGAGCATGGGCATCGAGCTCGGCCAGACCTATACCCTCGCTCCGGACACGCTCGACGTCCTGGCCCGCGGTCACGACGCCCGCCTCGCGATCAAGATCGTGGGTCTGTACGACGTGCTCGATCCCCAGGCGGCCTACTGGTCGGGCGAGGTCGGCGCCATCGCGCCCCAGATCGTGACCAAGAATGCCGACACGACTTTCCTGTTCGCCTCGGCCCTGCTGGCGCCGAATGCCTACCCGGCCCTGTTCGACGCCTCGCGAGATCGCCTGAACGTGTCGGCAGGCGCGGCCCTGCCGTTCCGCTATGCATGGCGGCTCATCGTCGATCCCGTGCGGCTCGATGCCGACACGGCGGACAGCCTGCTGCGCGACCTGCGCCGGACGGACACGCTCGTCGCCTCCGATCCGGTGTTCGACGGTCAGGTGAGCCTGCTGAGCGGGCTCGTCGGCCTGGTCGACCGGCACGTCACCGCCTGGCGCTCGGCGCTGACCGTCCTGACCACCGTCGCGGTCGGGCCCGTGGCGGTGGCGATCGCCGCACTGGTGCTCATCTCGCTGTTCGCGGCGCGGCGGCGCCAGGCGGCCCTGGCGACATGGCTCGGTCGGGGCGCGTCGCGCGGCCAGGTTGCAACGGCCATCGCGATCGAGGCCATGATCCTGACGCTGCCCGGTGCGCTCCTCGGAGGGCTCGTCGTCGAGCTGGTCGCGCCGGCTGGATCACCGCTGCCGAGTGTCCTCGTTGGGCTCGCGATCGTCGTGCTCGCAATCGTCGTGAACGTCGCCGCGTCGCTGCGTACGACCACCGGTCGTGGCGGGCAGCTGGACGATCGAGCCGCGGGCATCGGCCGCCGCCCGACACAGCGCCGGATCGTCTTCGAGGCGCTCGTCGTGGTCGTCGCGGCGCTCGGCGCGTACCTGCTCCGGGAGCGGGGCGTGCACGGCTCGAGCAGCGCCACCGCGCTCACGACGAGCGACCCCCTCATCGCCGGCGTGCCCGTCCTCGTCGGAGCGGCCGCGGGCCTGGTCGCCGTCCGGATCGTGCCCGTGCCGTTGCGTGCGCTAGCGGTCGGTGCCCGCTGGCGGCGTGACCTGGTGCCCGTCCTGGGCCTGCGCCACGCGGTGCGCGGTGGCGACGGAGGGCCGGTCCTGATCGTGTTGCTCGCGACGAGCGCGATCGGGGCATTCTGCGCATCTGCCCTCGTCCAGCTCGATCGCTCGGCCGAGGCGATCGCCTGGCACGACGTCGGTGCCCCGGTGCGGGTCAGCGCCGATACGGCGCTGCCGGCAGGCTTCGACCTCGCGTCCATCGCGGGGCCCGGGACACGGGCCACGATGAGCCGGCTGCAGGTCCCGATCGGCCATCGTGGGTCGACGCTCGATCTGCTCGTCGTGGACGCGCCGGGCCTGCAGGTCGTGGATGCCGGCACGCTCGCGGATCCGCAGCTGCCGGAGGCCCTGCTCGGCCCGGCCGGGCCGCCGCTGCCGGCGATCGTCTCGAACGCGCTGCTCGGCGTGGCCGGCGGGCTCGAGCTCGACACACCCGTCGACGTGAGCGTCCTCGGCCGTGCCGTGCGCATCCGGCCGGTGGAGGCCCGTGACGCGTTCCCGACCGTGGACAGCGGCGACCCGTTCGTGGTCGTGTCGCGCGATCAGCTGACCGCCGCGTACCCGGATGTCCGCCCACCGGTATCGTCGATCGCAATCCGGGCCGACCGAGCTTATGTGGCCGCCATCGAGGCGTCGGTCGCGGCGACGCACCTCGGCCTGCACGTCGACACGGCGTGGGCCCGGGCTGCAAGCCTTCGTGGCGGACCGATCGTCGGCGCAGTGGCGAGCGGGATCGGCGCATCGGCCGCCGTCGCGGCCGCGTACGGGGCGCTCGCGCTGGCAATGGCCCTTGCCCTCGCCGGCGCGGCCCGGGCCCGTGAAGCGGCCCAGCTTCGAACCCTGGGCGTGACCGCACGGGAATTGATGGCGCTCATGATCGCCGAGCACGGACCGACCGTGGCGGTCGCGTTCGTCGCCGGCGTCGCTCTCGGCTTCGGGCTGTTCGCGGTTGTCGAGCCCGGGCTGGGGCTGCGCGGCCTGCTCGGCTCGAGCCTCGCGGTGCCGTTCGCCATCACCCTCGACGAACTCGGGATCCTGCTCATCGCCACGCTGCTCGTGGCAGCGTTCGGGCTCTCGATCGGCATCGTGCTCCAGCGGCGCGTCGTCCTCGCCGCCGCCATGCGCCTGGGGGCCGAATGATGGCCCGGAAACGTCCATCCTGGATGCAGCACCCGGAGGGCCAATGACCTCGGAGCGTCGGACGTTGCCAGGCGATCAGGGCCTCGACTCGATCGTTGAACCGGAGCTCGAGCCACGGCCCGAGATCATCGATCTGCCCTCGACGCCCCGTCAACGCCCGGAGCGTTCGGCTCAGCTGGCTGCGCCCGTGGCGTCGGCGCACCGGCCGCACTATGGCGAGGGTGCGCAGATCGTGTGCGACAACCTGGTTCGCATCTACAAGGTCGCGGATCTCGAGGTCGTCGCGCTGCAGGGCCTCGACCTGCTCGTCAATGCCGGCGAGCTGATCGCCATCGTCGGGGCCTCGGGTAGCGGCAAGTCGACGCTCATGAACATCCTCGGCGGCCTGGACGTGCCGTCGGCCGGCCGCGCCGTCGTGGCCGGCCACGATCTGACACGCATGGGTCGCCGCGAGCGGACGCGCTACCGGCGGCGTGTGGTCGGCTTCGTCTGGCAGCAGACGGCACGAAACCTCCTGCCGTATCTGACTGCGCTTGAGAACGTCGAGCTGCCGATGACCCTCGACGGGCGGGCCCGCCGGCGAGTGCGGGCGCAGGAGCTGCTGGGCCTGGTCGGCCTGACCGAGCGCGCGCAGCACCGGCCGGAGCGCCTGTCGGGCGGCGAGCAGCAGCGTGTCGCTATCGCCGTCGCATTGGCAAACAACCCGGCGGTCGTCCTCGCCGACGAGCCGACGGGCGAGCTCGACAGCGCGACCGCGGCGGAGATCTTCGGTCTGCTGCGCCACGTGAACGCCGAGCTCGGGACGACGATCGTGATCGTCACGCACGACCGCCAGATCTCCGATCAGGTCGGTCGAACGGTGGCGATCCGCGACGGGCGTACCAGCACGGAGACGCTCCGCCGGCGCCAACGCACGGACGAGGGGCAGCACGAGCTGATCGCGGAGGAGTTCGCGGTGCTCGACCGAGCGGGCCGGTTGCAGCTGCCCCGGGCGCACACGGAGGCGCTCGGGCTGGAGGGCCGCGTCCGGCTCCGGCTCGAGACCGATCACATCGAGATCTGGCCGGATCGAGATCCCGGGGCCACGCACGATGGAGGCGAGCGATGACGGGCCGCGTCCCGGTCCGGCACAGGACGGGACCGATCATCGTGGCCCGCGGCATCGTGCGCGATTACCCGAGCGGCGATGGAGTCCTGCACGCCCTGCGCGGCATCGACCTCGAGGTCGGCCGCGGCCGCCTGGTTGCAGTGCGCGGACGATCCGGCAGCGGCAAGACGACGTTGCTGAACATCCTCGGCGGCCTCGACCGGCCGACGGCCGGCAGCGTCGTGCTCGACGGCCAGGAGCTCACGGCCATGCCCGAATCGGAGCTCGTGCGGATCCGGCGGACCACCGTCGCGTTCATCTTCCAGGCCTTCGGGCTGGTGCCCATCCTGTCCGCAGCGGAGAACGTCGAGCTGCCGCTGCGTCTCGTTCGTGCCGATCCGTCCGTGCGCGATCGACGCGTGGCCGAGCTGCTCGAGCTGGTTGGGCTGGGCGAGCGGATGCGGCATCGGCCATACGAGTTGTCGGGCGGCGAGCAACAGCGCGTCGCGATCGCCCGGGCGCTCGCCAATCGGCCGCAGCTCGTCCTCGCCGACGAGCCGACCGGGCAGCTCGACTCCGAGACCGGCCATCAGATCATGGCCCTGCTGCGCTCGATCGTGCGGACCGAAGGTGTGACCGCGATCGTGGCGACGCACGACCCGTTGATGCTCGACGTTGCCGATCAGACCCTCGACCTGCGCGACGGGCAGCTCGGCGAGGGCGGCCCTGTCGCGGCCGTCGAGCCGGCTGGGGCCGGGGGCCTGGCGGCGGGGGGCAGGTGACCTCGGCCGACGAACGGCGCCCGAGGAGCTGAGGCCGGGCCGGACCTGCCTCGTTCGCGTCTCATTCGAGCGTCTCTCAGGATTCCTCAAGGTTCATGGGGCAACCTCGAAGACGGTGCCGTCTCACCCAGTTCGCGGGACGACACCAGGATCCCCAGCCGGAGGCAAGCATGAACCCATTCGATCCCGAGTCGACACGGTCGGAGGCGTCGCCCAGCCCGGACCGACCCAACTGGTCGGCGGCGGCGCCCACCCCACCCGAGCCCGACGCGGCGAGCTTCCACGTTCGACTCGCAGCCGGCCAGGCGCCACGAGCCGGCGGTCCGGGCCGGCGGAGTCGAGGCGGCCTGCTTCGAGCCGGCATCGTCGCGGGCTCGGCGGTCGTCCTCCTCGCGAGTGCCATCGTCACGATCGGTGCGTCGCCATCGCCCTCGGGCGCCGATCCGAGCGCCGGAGACACGGCCAGCACGGCACCGTCGACAGCCGCCAACGGTGCCGGACCATGGTCGGGCATGGGCGGCATGCCGGGCTTCGGTCGCGGGCGTGGCTTCGGTGCCGGCCCCGGCGCCGACTTCGGTTTCCAGAACGGTCGCGGTCCGGGCTTCCGGGCTGCTGTGGCCGGACCGATCACGATCTCGGCCATCAACGGGTCGAGCATCGGGCTCAAGACCGATGACGGCTGGACGCGCACGATCACGGTCACGAGCTCGACGACCATCACCAAGGGCGGGCAGACGATCTCCGTCGGCGACCTGGCGGTCGGCGACACGGTTCGCCTGGGCCAGACCCGCAACAGCGACGGTTCCTACATGGTGACCGCGATCAACGTCGTCGTACCCACCGTCGCGGGGACCGTCAGCAACCTGACGGCCAGCGGCTTCACGCTCACGGCCCGTGACAACACGGCGTGGACGATCAGCCTGAACGGATCGACCAGCTACACGCTGGGTGACGCGGACGCCTCGAAGTCGGATCTCGAGGCCGGCCAGAACGTGATCGTCGCGGGCAGCCAGGGCACCGGCAACAACCTCACTGCCCTGACCGTCCGGATCGCCGTTCCGCACGTCGTGGGCCAGGTCACGGCCAAGACCGGCAGCACGATCACGATCACCGGCAGAGACGGGACGACCCAGGTCATCCACGTCACGAGCGCCACGACATACCGCATCCCGGGCGTGACGAGTCCGGGCCTGTCCGACATCAGCGTCGGCCAGGTGATCGCGGCGGCCGGCCCGCAACGCAGCGACGGTTCGATCGACGCGACGTCGGTCGCGGCCGGTCGCGGCAAGGGCTTGGGTGGCGGCAAGGGCTTCCGTGGCGGGCCACTGGCTCCCGGCGTATCGCCCTCACCCAGTGCCTCGGGCCAGACCGGCTAGCAACCCGATAGCACGCTCCTGGGGGAGCCGAGAAGCGGCGGGCCGAGCGGCCCGCCGCTTCTCCGTCTCTAACGCGCCCGGGCCGCCACCCGATCGCGTAACCGATTCGAAAGAGAGCCCGGGCGAGACTCGGGCCATGAGCACTCAGCGACAACCCACCGGCCGGACGCGCGATCGCGGCCTGCGCCGAATCCGACAGCTGACGGTCGGGGCCACCGTCGCCGGCGTCGCGGCGGCAGGTGGCTTCGGATTGTTGGCCTCGGCGACGTACGCCGGGAGCCAGGATCTGACGGCACTCACGATCGCGAGCGGCACGAACTCGACCTCGTCGAGCCAGGCCCGTACGGGCACGTCGAGCGCGTCGACGGCCACGCCGACCACGCCTCCAGCTCAGCTTTCGCAGGCCAGCTCGGCGCCGACCAGCGTGTCGGGTGCCGGCCACGTGTCGACGGGCGGCTCGTGATGGACGCCATCGCCTCGGCCGGCCTCGACGTCGCCGCGGCCCCGGATCCGAGCACGAGCCGGCCGGGCGCCACCGGCGATCCCGGCCGAGAACCGACCCCGGCCGAGACGCGCTGGCTGGCACTGGGCACGCTCGCGCACCTGGTGGTGACGGACGCCGCCCTGCTCGGCACGGCCCGGGCCAGCGTCGAGGCGACCCTGCGCGACGTGGACGCCACCTACAGCCGCTTCCGAACAGACAGCGAGCTGTGCCGAATCGCGGCCCGGGCAGGCCGCCCCGTGCATGTCAGCGCGCTGTTGGCGTGGGCGATGGAGGTCGCCCTCCGAGCGGCCGAGCAGACCGGCGGCGCCGTCGACCCCACCGTCGGACGGTCGCTCCGCGTGCTGGGCTACGACCGCGACTTCGACCGGGTCGCGCGGGCAACGGGCCCGATCGAGATCCGGGTCGAGCCGGCTCCCGGCTGGCGCAGTGTATGGCTCGATCGCTCGAGCCGACGGCTGCGGGTGCCTGTCGGGGTCGAGCTCGACCTCGGCTCGACGGGCAAGGCCCTCGCGGCCGACCTCGCCGCCGCCGCGGCCCGGCGGGCGATGGGCCGCGGCGGCGTCCTCCTGAGCCTGGGCGGCGATATTGCCGCGGCCGGCGAGGTGCCCACCGGCGGCTGGCGCATCCTCGTGGCCGAGGACAGCTCGCTGCCGTCGGACGGCCCGGGCGAGGTCGTCGCGGTCGGGCGTGACGCCGTCGCGACCTCGAGCACGACGGTCCGGCGCTGGCGCCGTGGCCACGACGTCCTTCACCATCTGATCGACCCCGCCACGGGGCGACCGGCCGACGGACCATGGCGCACGGCCACCGTCGTCGCCGGCACGTCCGTCGACGCGAACACCGCGGCTACGGCCGCGATCGTGCTCGGCGAACGTGGTCGTGACTGGCTCACCGGCACCGGGCTCGCCGCCCGGCTCGTGTCGCGGCAGGGTGAGGTCGTTCGGCTCAACGGCTGGCCGCAGGCCATGGGAACCGCGGTATGACCGGCCAGATCCTGTGGTTCGCCACGCGTGGGGCCGGGATCGTGTCGCTCCTGCTCCTGACCGGCGTGTTCACGCTCGGCATCCTCACGAGCGTGCGCTGGCGGGCAGCCGAGTGGCCGCGCTTCGTGACCGTCGGGCTGCACCGCAACCTGGCGTTGCTGGCGGTCGTGTTCCTCGGCGTCCACATCGTCAGCGCGATCCTCGACCCGTTCGTGTCGATCGGCTGGCTGGCCGTGCTCGTGCCGTTCACGTCGTCGTATCGGGCGGTATGGGTTGGGCTGGGCTCCGTCGCGTTTGATCTCATCCTCGCGCTCGTCCTGACCAGCCTCGTCCGCGGGCGGATCGGTCAGCTGACCTGGCGGCTCGTGCACTGGTCCGCCTATGCGGCCTGGCCGCTCGCGATCCTGCACGGCTACGGCGCCGGCAGCGATGCGTTCGCGCTGTGGATGCGGGCCATCGACGTCGCGTGCCTGCTCACGATCGGCACCGCGATCGTGTGGCGCGTGAGCGTCACCGGGCCGCGGGTCCTGCTGGTCGAGGCCCGCGATGGAGCTCGGGCCGTCGCGGCCCAGCTGTCGACCGTGGCCGCCGCCGAGCGCCGCGCCGCGCGGCGTGGCACGCCCAGCGCGCGCGGTATCGAGCAGGGTCGGTGATGGAGACGCTTCACAGCGCGAGCGCCGTCATGGAGCGGAGCGCCGGCGCGGTCGCGGGCGATCAGCGACGGGTCCTCGCCGGGCCACCGCCCGGGGCGGGCACCGAGCGCCTGTTCGAGCATCGCGCCCGACTCGGCCCGCTGCCGCCGGCGCGCGATCGACGGGCCATCATTCCGGTCCTCGAGGCGAGCGCTCTCCTGGGCCGGGGCGGGGCTGGGTTCCCCGTCGGGCGCAAGTGGCGCAGCGTCGCCGAGCGACGAGCGGGCGATGCGCTCGTCGTCGTGAACGGCGCCGAGGGCGAGCCGCTGAGCGCGAAGGACCGGGCGGTCATGACCCTCCGGCCACACCTGCTCATCGACGGCGCGCTGCTGGCTGCGGACGCCATCGGCTCGGGCCAGATCGTCATGTATGTCGGCGTCGAGCACGAGCGCGCACGTGACGCCGTCGGCGCCGCGCTCGCCGAGCGCGAGCCGGACGAGCAGCGCCGGATTCGGCTCGTCGCGGCCCCGACCGGCTACGTGTCGGGCGAGGCCAGCGCGGTCGTCCACTACCTCAACGACGGGGTCGCGCTGCCGACGTGGCTGGCCCGGCCGTGGGAGCGTGGCGTCAACGACCAGCCGACCCTCGTTCAGAACGTGGAAAGCCTGGCCCACACGGCCCTCATCGCCCGATTCGGGGACGCCTGGTACCGGTCCGCCGGTCGGGCCGAGACCGCGGGCACGGCGCTCGTGACGATGGCTGGCGCCGTCGCCCGACCCGGCGTGCGGGAGATCGAGTACGGGACGCCGATCGCCGAGGCGGTGGCGTTGGCCGGTGGGGCGACCGAGCGGATCGATGCGGTGCTCGCCGGCGGGTACTTCGGCGCCTGGCACGAGGCGCGAGCCGTGGGCGATCTCCCGCTCGACCCGGCGGCCTTCAGCCGCGCCGGCGGCTCGTTCGGCTGCGGCATCGTGTGGCTCAAGCCCGAGGCCGAGTGCGGCGTCGCGGCCACGGCGCGGATAATGGCGTACATGGCTGGGGAGAGCGCCGCCCAATGCGGCCCGTGCACGTTCGGGCTCGCCGCGCTCGCGGCGGCCGTCGGGCGCGTGGCGACGCTCCAGGCCGCGGCCGACGACCTCGGGCGAATTGAGCGCTGGGCCGGATTGCTCCCGGATCGCGGCGCATGCCGCCACCCCGACGGCGCCGCGGGCATGCTCGCGAGCGCGCTGCGCGTGTTCGGCGACGAGTTCGTGCGGCACGCCCGGCACGGCAGGTGCGCGGCCCACGAGGGCCAACGAAGGGTGGCGTGATGGCCGAGCGGCTCGAGATCGACCGCATTCGCTGCGACGGCCATGGCGTGTGCGCCGAGCTGCTGCCCGAGCTCCTGGAGCTCGACGACTGGGGGTACCCGATCGTCCGCGGCGCGGATGTCCCGCGGGCACTCCTCGATCATGCTCGGCGAGCGGTCGAGGGGTGCCCGGTCCTCGCCCTCAAGCTCGTGCGCCGGGACCAGCGGCTCGATTCGGACCGGATCCGGCCCCCGGTCGGGGCCGGCCGCGCCTGAGGCGGCGATGCGCATCCTGGTCGCCGAAGACGACCCCGGCCTGCGCGACGTTCTGGTCCTCGGCCTCGAGGACCAGGGCTACTACGTCGACGCGGTCGAGCGCGGCGACGACGCGATCGACATGCTCAAGTTCTATGACTACGACGTGGCGGTCATCGATTGGCGGATGCCCGGCGCCGAGGGCATCGAGGTCGTGCGTTGGGCGCGCGAGGCCAAGCGGCCGACGGCGCTGCTCATGCTTACCGCGCGCGACACACCCCGGGACCGCATCGCCGGGCTCGACACCGGCGCCGACGACTACCTGGTCAAGCCGTTCGACTTCGGCGAGCTCGTCGCCCGCATCCGCGCCTTGCAACGCCGTCCGCACGGTGTGGACGGGCCGACGATCGTGCGCGGCACGCTCGAGCTCGACCCGGGACGGCGCGAGGTGACCGTCGGCGGTCGCCCGCTCGGCCTGACCGTGACCGAGTACAACATCCTCGAGCTGCTCATGCGCCGCTCGCCCACGGTCGTCGACCGCAAGGCCATCGCCGAGCACGCATGGCGCGACGAGACGGATCCGCTCGGGTCGAACGCCATCGACGTCCAGCTCAGCCGCCTGCGCGCGAAGCTGCCGGCGGCCGGCGTGCGGATCGTGACGGTCCGCGGCTCGGGCTACCGGCTCGAGGAGGCGGGGCGGTCGTGAGCGGTCCGCATCTGACGGAGGTCCGCCGGGCATCGATCCGGGTCGCGCTCATGGCCGCGGGTGTCGTCGCCGTGGCGTACCTGGTCGTGGCCGTCGCCGTCGTGCTCGTCGTGACCGGCAACCTGACCGGCCAGATCGACGGGCGCCTGCTCGACCAGCTCAACCACCACGGCGTTCCTCCCGGCGGGGGACCGGGCGATCGCCCGTACGACGCACCGACGTTGAGCTGGCGGGTCGATCCCGACGGGAGCGTCAGCTACATCGGCCCGTCGACCTACGCGTTCGAGCTGCCGGCGGCGTTCACGAGCATCACACAGCCGCAGACGGTGACCCTCAAGGACACCCAGTTCCGGATTGCCGGGGCAGCGATCGCCGACGACTACTTCATCGTCGCCCAGAGCATGACCAACGTGAGCGACACCCAGAACACCCTGATCGTGGCCGAGGCCGTCATCGGCCCGCTCCTCGTCCTGATCGTGTTCCTCGGCGCGGTCGCGATCGGCCGGCGTGTGGCGGCGCCGATCGAGCTCGCCCGCCAGCGCCAGCTCGAGTTCACGGCCGACGCCTCGCACGAGCTGCGCACGCCGCTGTCGGTCATCGAGGCGCACACCTCGCTCGCGCTTGCCCAGGACCGACCACCCGAGTGGTATCGGCGCGCCTTCGAGCGAGTCGAGACCGAGAGCCGGAGAATGCGCCGCCTACTCGACGACATGCTCTGGCTGGCGCGCTTCGACGCCAGCCGGACCTCGCCCAACGCCGAGCCCGTCGACCTCGCCACCCTCGCCCGCCAGACCGCGGACCGATTTGCGATCGTGGCCGAGGCGCGCCATCTGCGACTCGACGTCCGGGCCGGCACCGGCGCGCTCGTCGTCACGGCGCCGCCCGAATGGCTCGACCGGCTGCTCGGCGTGCTGCTTGACAACGCCTGCCGCTACTCGCCCGAAGGCGGGCTCGTGCGGGTGGCTGTCGTGCCCGACGGCAATCGCGTGCGCCTGACGGTCGAAGACTCCGGCCCGGGAATTGCCGAGGAGGAGTGGCCGCGCATCTTCGACCGCTTCCACAGGGCGTCGGACGCGCCGGGCGGGGCCGGCCTGGGTTTGGCCATCGGCGACGCGATCGTCCGAGCCACCAACGGCCGCTGGCGGGTCGGGCGCTCCGATGCGGGTGGCGCGAGCATGTCGATCAGCTGGCCGCGGGCGTTTGCCGGCCAGCGAGAGGCGGATCCGGGTGAGGCCGAGGCCGGCCCGTCGTCGGCCTCGGCGCAGCACGAGATGGCGTCACCACCGGCGCCTCGCTGAGCCCGACAGCCTGCTGGTTTGGTACTCCGGGCTACACCAAAGTACGGCTTGGCGCGCCCATGCCCGCACCCATACAGTCCGCCCAGCAGCAGGCCGGACCCCACTCCTGCCCACCCTTGGGGTTCGGAGCCGCCGGAATGTGCGCAGACGAGGCAACACTACATGGCATCGATGGTCGCCAACGAACTCGGGCCCATGCTTACCGCGACCGAAGTCGCGGACATGCTGCATCTGCACGTGAACACGGTGAAGCGGCTCGGCGACCGTGGCGAGCTGCCCTTCTATCGCGTGTGCAAGCGTGGTGATCGGCGCTTTCGGCTCGACGACGTTCTGACGTTCCTGTCCCAGAATAAATAAGCCGCCACACTCCGGATCGCCGGCTGGTCAGAGCCGGCGGTCACGGACGCGGCCGGCCACAGCGCCGGCCGAACCGGCCCGATCCAGCTGTCGGTCCACAGCGCCGGCCAGGCCGGCCCATCCAGCCGTCGGTCCACAGCGCCGGCCAGGCCGGCCCCATCCAGCCGTCGGTCCACGCGACCGGCGGCATTCGTGCGTGCGGGGCCCGGCAGGGATTTGGATCGGGCACGAACCGAAGCCGCCGCCGAAGGCCGCGCATGCTGGCCAGGCACGAAGCGACCGCGCGAACCGCGACCGCTCATCAGGGGCGGCAACACGGCGGCGCGCACATGGTTCAGGGGCTGCCACGGCGGCCGCCACGGGCGAGTTCCGTCCTACATCGCTGACTGGTGCTACGGACGATCCTGAGCGCCGACGGCGTCGAACCTCCCATCTGTCGGCCTCAGGCGGCTAACAACGCTCACTTTTAGGTGGATCGGAGCGGGAATTCGTGGCGTGTCGGCCTGCCGCTTGGCCGTAGCACATCCCTGCCTGGTAAACCGGACAAGCGCCAGGCCGAACGCACTGCCGGACGAGACGAGTTTGCGGGTCGAGCCCCGAGCGCGCTCCCCGGGTCGAGCCCCGAGCTCGCTCCCCGGGTCGAGCCCCGAGCTCGCTCCCCGGGTCGAGCCCCGAGCTCGCTCCCCGGGTCGAGCCCCGAGCTCGCTCCCCGGGTCGAGCCCCGAGCCGGCTCCCCGGGTCGAGCCCCGAGCCGGCTCCCCGGGTCGAGCCCCGAGCCGGCTCCCCAGGTCGAGCTCGCTCCCCAGGTCGAGCCCCGAGCCGGCTCCCCAGGTCGAGGGCCCGGTCCGGTTTCCCGACGCGTGCTTCCGACGAGGTTACGAGGCTGCGCAGTGGGCCAAGTTGCGCGGTGGGGGAGGTTGCGCGGTGGGGAGGTTGCGCGGTGGGGAGGTTGCGCGGTGGGGCAGTTGCTGCCGCGCAGTGGGCCAGGTTGCGCCGTGGCAGGGCGGCGCCCTCCGGCGAGGAGGGCCTCGTTCAGCTCCGATGCGGAATGGACCCGAGCACTCGATGGATGATGGCGAGTGCCTCGTCGACCTCGTCGGGCGTCGTGTCGAGCGGTGGGATGAGGCGCACGACGTTGTGGGCCATGCCACAGCTCAGGACCAGCAGGCCGGCGTCGGCGCAACCGGCGATGAGCGCCTCCGTCGTCGCCCCGTCGGGCGTCGCTGTGGCCCGGTCGGTCACGACCTCGACCCCGATCATCAGCCCCGGTCCGCGAATGTCACCGATGCGGTCGTCCTCCGCCGCGATCGTGCGCAGGCCGGCGGTCAGCTCCGCGCCACGCGCGGCCGCGTTCGCGATCAGTCCTTCATGTTCGATGGTGTCGAGCACGGCCAGCCCCGCCGCGCATGCGACGGGATTGCCGCCATACGTCGATCCGTGCGCGCTCTTGCCCCAACGCTCGTGGAGCTCGCGCCGGGCCGCGATCGCGGACAGCGGCAGGCCGTTGGCGATCGACTTCGCGACACACACGACGTCGGGCACGACGCCGGCGTGCTCGAACGCCCACATACGGCCGGTGCGCCCGTAGCCCGACTGGACCTCGTCCGCGACGAGCAGCATGCCGTGTCGGTCGCATCGCTCGCGCAGGCCTTGCAGGAACGATGCCGGTGCGGGGCGGTAGCCGCCCTCGCCCTGCACCGGCTCCACGAGCACGGCCGCGACCTGACCGGGCGCGATGATCGTCTCGAACAGGGAATCGAGGATGGCCAGGCACGACGCCGACGCCCGCTCGGCATCGCCGTCGAACTCGGGGTAGGCGACCGGAAACGGCGCGAAGTAGACGCCAGGCAGGAGCGGCTCGTATCCGGTCCGGTAGTTGAGGTTGGACGTCGTGACGCTTGCCGCTCCGAACGTCCGGCCGTGGAACCCCCCGCGGAAGGCGATGATCCCGGGTCGGCCGGTGACCCGGCGGGCGAGCTTGAGCGCGGCCTCGATAGCCTCCGAGCCCGAGTTGAGGAACATCACGGTATCGATCGGGTCGGGCAGCGCGCCGGCCAGGCGTTCGGCCAGGCGCACCACGGGCTCGGCGTAGCCCATCGCCCCGGTCGGGCCGATGAGCCGGTCGACCTGCGCGTGGATCGCGGCGGTCACGGCCGGGTGTGCGTGCCCGAGCGATGTGACGGCAATGCCGTTCGCATAGTCGAGATACGCCCTGCCATCCGTATCGAACAGCCGGTGCCCGACGCCATGGCTCCAGCTGCGCTCGAAGTAGCGGCCAAGGACCGGTGAGACGAATCCGGCCAGGGTGCCGATGTCCGCCGCGCCGGCCTCGGTCGGGCCGGCGGGGGTGGTGGGATCGTGGGCGATGTTCATGACCGGCAGTATGCCGCGCGGCCCCGACCGCCGTGACCGTATCCTTGGCACATGCCCAGCAGCCTGCCGGCGTCGTTGCGCGACGCCATCGTGACGGCTCGGCTCGGCCTCGTCGTGGCCCGCGCTCAGGTCGGCTCGCCGCAAATGCCCGACCCCCCGCAGCCGCCGGCGGTCCGTGGCCGCGCCTATGAGGCGGGCGGGTGATCGAGTTCGCCCTGACCGATGAGCAGCGCCTGATCCAGGGCAGCGCCCGCGCCTTCGCCGAGTCCGAGATCCTGCCCCATATCCGGGACTGGGATGCGGCCGGCGGTTTTCCACGCGAGCTGTTCGAGCGCATGGCCGAGCTGGGATTCCTGGGCGGACCGGTCCCCGAGGCGTACGGCGGCTCCGGCCTCGACTACATCGCGTTCGCGCTCCTGTGCGAGGAGCTCGAGCGGGCCGACACCGCGTTCCGCGTGGTCCAAAGCGTCCACGTCGGGCTGAACTCGCTGGCTCTCCTCCAGTGGGCCAGCGAGGAGCAGCGCCGGCGCTGGCTCGTGCCCCAGGCGCGCGGCGAGAAGCTGGCGACGTTCGCGCTGACCGAGCCGGACGTGGGCACCGATGCGGCCAACCTCCAGACGACGGCACGGCGGGTCGATGGTGGCTACGTGCTCAACGGCCAGAAGCTCTGGATCAGCCTCGCCGACGTGGCCGACCATTTCCTGCTGTTCGCGAGCGTCGACCGCTCGAACGGCTGGCGCGGTATCACGGCGTTCCTGCTCGAGCGGGGGATGACCGGCCTCTCGACCGGGACGCTGCATGGCAAGCTCGGCATTCACGCTGGCAACACCGGTTTGATCAACCTCGACTCGGTCGAAGTGCCCGAGGCACATCGGATCGGCGAGGAGGGCGAGGGCTTCCTGATCGCGATGAGCGCGATCGACCAGGGCCGGTACACCGTGGCCGCGGGTGCCGTCGGGCTGGCGCAGGCGTGCCTGGATGCGTCGCTGCGCTACGCCCACGAGCGGCGCACGTTCGGCGAGGAGATCGGGCGCCACCAGCTCGTCAAGCAGATGATCGCGAAGATGTCGGCCGGCATCGAGGCGGGCCGCCTGCTCGTGTGGCGAGCGGGCTGGCTCAAGAACCACGGCCGGCGCAACACGCGCGAGACGTCCCTGGCGAAATGGCATGCCACGGAGCATGCCGTCCAGTCGGCGCTCGACGCGATCCAGATCCATGGCGCCTACGGGTATTCGGACGAGTACCCGGTCGAGCGCTACCTGCGCAATTCGAAGGCGGCCGTGATCTACGAGGGCACGAGCCAGCTTCACACGCTCATCCAGGCCGACTACGCCCTCGGCTATCGCGAGGACCGGGCGTTGCGCTGCGAACCGTGGCCCGCTCAGGGCTTCGAGCGCGGGTGAGCCGCCTGTGAGCGACCGGTCGTTCGCGCGCGCGGCCCGGCATCGGCCCACCACGCGGACGCTGCTGCTGATCGGGCTCGCGCTGCCCCTCGCCGGCGCGCTTGCGTTCGGTGCGTGGCACGTCGTGGTCGGCGGGCTCATCCATGGCAACCCGCGCGCCGCCGCGTTCGGTGTCGCGCTGAGCGCGCTGAGCGGCGGCCTGCTGGCCGGTCTCGCGACGCTCGCACGGCGCCGCGGCTGAAAGGCGATCGTCGGCCCGCGTCCGGGCCTCGCCGACGCGGCCTCGCCTACGCGGCCTCGCGCGATCCCGGGCTTGCCCCGACCCCTGTCCCGGCGGGCTCTGACGGTCGGGCCTGCTGCATCCGGCCGCGGCCCGTGATGATGAGCGCCACGCCGAGCACGATCACGACGCCGGCGATCAGCGTGCGCGGTTCGATCGGCTCGGACAGGATCAGCGCGCCGAGCGCGACGGCGACGACTGGATTCACGTACGCGTACGTCGCAACGAGCGGCAGCGGCGCGGCCCGCAGCAGCCAGCTGTAGGCGGTGTAGCCGACAAGGCTGCCGACGAGGATCAGGTATCCGACTGCCAGCAAGGAGCTCTGGGAGAACGCCTCCGGATGGACGTTGGACAGCTCCCCGGTGCCGACCGCAGCGATCCCGAGGCAGACCCCACCGACGAGCATCTCGATGCCGGTCCCGAGCAGCGCCGGCCACAGGCGAGCATGATGACGGGTGGCGTAGATCGACCCGATCGCCCACGACAGGGGCGCCACGAGCAGCGCCAGCAAGCCAACCGGATCGAAGGCGAGCTCGCCGTCCGAGCCGGGCGCGGCCAGGATCACGACCCCGACGAGGCCCACGACGATGCCCAGGATGACGATGGGTGCCACTCGCTCGCGCACGACGAGCCAGCCCAGCAGGGCGACCCAGACAGGCGTCGTCGCGACGAGCAGCGCGGCGATGCCGGACGCCACGCTCTGTTCGCCCCAGGCCACGAGCCCGTTGCCGCCGAGGAGCAGGAAGGCGCCCACGAGCCCGGTGTCGAACAGCTCCCGGCGCGTCGGCCAGCGTAGGTCTCGGCCGTTGCGGACGACGCACCACGTGATCAGGGCCGAGCCCGCCAGGACGAATTGGACAGCGGCCATCAGGAACGGCGGGAGGGTCTCGACCGCGACCCGAATGGCGAGGTAGGTGCTGCCCCAGACCACGTACAACGTGCACAGCGCGAGCCACACCCGCCAATCGGGTGCGACCCGTTCGGCCCCGTCGCCGCGTTCGATCCGTCCGGCCCGTTCGGGCCTCGGAGTCGCATGGACGGCTGGTCTGACGACCGTCGTCGGCTCGCTTGGCTTATCGGACTGGTCCAAGGTGCGGACTATAGCAGCCCGGGGTCCTCAGGCCGCCGCGCCCGCCGCGGCGGCCGGACGGCATACCTTGCACGGCCGGTAGCCGGCATCGACGGCCTGGGCCATCGAGCGGAACTCGACCTTATGCCGCTCGGTCACGCGCCGTGCGTGCCCGCACGTGGGCATGCACACGATGTTCGTCGTGTCCGAGCCGACGTAGCGGATCCCGCGACCGGCCAACGCCACGAGCTCGTCGACGTCGACGCCTTCGGCGGTCAGAACCTGGCGCTTCACCTCGGGACCGCCCATGGAGTACTGCCCGATCGTTCCGTCCGAACGCACAACCCGGTGGCACGGGACGACGAGCGGCACCGGGTTGTGTCCGAGGGCCGTGCCGACCGCCCGTACCGCCTTGGGTCGACCGATCTCGGCGGCGATCCAGCCATACGGTCGAACCTGGCCGCGCGGGATCTCGAGCGCCTTGCGCCAGACGGCCTGCTCGAACGGCGCGCGACCGCGCAGGTCGAGTGGCACGTTGGCACGCCGATCGCCCGCCAGGCGCCGCGCGATCGCGGACGCGAGCCGAGGCGGCAGGGCCTCGGCCCGCATGATCGGGCGACCGACCTCGATCGCGAATCGCCGCTCGAAGCTCGCCGCGTCGCCGGCCGAGACCTGCGACACGCCGCGCCCATTCCAGGCCACGAGGACCGTTCCGATCGCGGTCTCGAGTGGGGCATAGGCGTCGGCCAGGCCCACGCTCACGAGCGTGCGATGCGCGAGGCCGGCCGGTGCCCGGACTCGCAGATCGCGCAGGGCGCGCTCGACCGCGGCGAGCTCGAGGCTTGCGGCGGCCGGAGCCGTCCGATGGGTCGGAGGTCGGTTCATGCGGTCAGCTCCTCGCGCTCGCTCGACGCGGCGGCGCGCAACATCGCCAGGCCCCGGTGGACCTGGGCCTTGAGCGTGCCTTCCGGCCGACCGAGCACCTCGGCCATCTCGGCGTATGAGAGATCGTCGACGTGTCGCAGCACGACGGGCACCCGATAGCGCTCCGGCAGCGTCGTCACGAGTCGAGCCCACGTGGCGCGGGTCGCCCGCCGCTCGTGGCTGGCCTCGGGGCCGGCAGCGTCGTCCTCGATGAGCTCGACACCACGTTCGACGGCGACCGCGAGCGGCACGGCCGGCGCCCGATCCGCCAGGCGCCGCCGACGGTTGTGGGCCGCGTTCACGGTGATGGTTGTCAGCCACGCTCGGAGGTGCAGGCTCCGGATCCGCCCCGGCCCGTACGAGCACATGGCCCGGTACGCGCGAACGAGGCTGTCCTGGGCCACCTCCTCGGCATCGGCCGCGTCACCGAGGAGTCGGAGCGCGATCGAGAACAGGCGGTCCTGGTGCGCGATCACGAGTGCCTCGAACGTCCCGTCGAGATCGCCGGCGAGCCGCTGGCAGAGGGTTTCGTCGTCCATCACCATCAAGAACCCGCGCCGAGCCGGATACGTTGCATCATGATCCGCCCGTCGCGAAACCGCGTCCGGTGGCCGCCGCCGGTCAGGCGATGGATTGCGTCGGCTGGACGAGGAAGATCCACACGTCCCAGCTCACGTGGGACACGACCAGGACGCCGAGAGGTGCCCCGGCGGCATATAGGACGCACCAGTGGGCGCCGGCGACGCCCGCTGCCCCGAACAGGGTGAAGTTGCCGGTCGGGACGTGCACGCCGGCGTACGCCAGCGCGGCCAGGACCGCACCACGCCAGCGTCCGAAGCGGCGCATGAGCGCGGCCTGCACGAGGCCGCGCCAGAAGATCTCCTCGGCCGGTCCGATGATCAGCGCCAGGCGGGTCGCGATCTCGCGCCGCGGGCGAAGCGCCCGGAGCACGTAGATGTCTCGGATCTGGCGGTCCCCACCGGGCACGACGCGGCGGGCGAAGCCATCGCCCGCCCGGAACGTCAGGTACAGCACGCCGGCCGACGCGAGACCGGCAGGGACATGGCGGCCGCGGATCCGTAGCCCCGCCCTGGAGGCCGTGCTCGTGACCAGGGCGAAGCCGCCGAGGCCGAGCCCGGTCGCGGTCATTCGCGCCCAGAACCGCTCGCGCGGCCCTCGGAACGTGGCCGTGAATGCCGTCAGTGCCGCGCCGAGACCGAGCCCCAGCACGAGCATGCCGGGTCCGGCCGGGGCCGGCGGCCCAACCGCCGAACTGGCCGGCGGGTGCGGCAGAATCCGCCGCGGTTGGCCGGTCGGCCGACCCGACGCGCGGCCACGACGATCAAGCATGGACGACAGCTGACAGGAGGATGCCGGCCACGAGCAGCACCCCGAAGGTGAGGTGCAGACGCGCCGTCTGGAGGTCGATCATGGCGATCGCCCGGGCCTGGCCGCTGGCGCCGAGCTCGGCCGAGCGCACGACCTGGGCCAGGAATGGCAGCGACACGAGCGCAATGGCGGTGGTCGCCGGTAGCAGCCGGAATGCGACCGCGAGGCCGAGGGCGATGTACGCGCCCAGCACCAGTCCGACGTAGCTGTAGTGCGCCCAATCCCGGCCGACCCGGGACGACAGCGTCACGATGCCGGCCCGTGTGTCCTCGCCGATGTCGCGCCACTCGTTGCCGTGCAGGATGGCGGCCACGAGGAGGCCCACGGGCACCGACAGGACGAGTGCCGTCACCGACCACGAGCCCGCGACCGCGAAATACGTGCCCTCGACCATGAGTGGGCCCATGAGCACGAACACGAGTGGCACGCCCAGCGCATGGAACTTGTACTGGAACGGCGGGGCCGTGTAGAAGTATCCGGCGGCGAGCCCGAGCAACCCCAGGCCGACGATCGGCAGGCCGCGCAGCGCGACGAGCACGACGCCGACGACGACCGCCAGGCCGAAGGCGCCGAACGCGGCCACGAACGCCGCGCGCTCGCTCATCCGACCTTTCACGATGGCATGGCTCGCGCGCGGCGAGGTGATCGTGTCGATGCCCTGGCGCACGTCGTAGATCTCGTTGATCACGTTCGTGCCCGAATGGAGCAGGACGCCGCCCGTGAGGGCCGCGAGGAAGGGCAACCACGCGAACCGGCCGTCGACTGCCGCGAGCGCGCCGCCGGCCACGACCGGCATGACCGACGCCGTGTACGCGAACGGGCGCAGGATCTCCCACAAGGCCCCCACTCGTCGGCGCGTGCGTTCGAGCCCGCTCAGGCGACGATCGTCGGCCAGGGACGACCGGACGTCGCCCGAGGCCGGTTCGCCTGTGCCCAGGCCGCCCTCGCGGGCCGCAGCACGGCGGACGTCGGCGGCGGGCAGCGGCAGGTCCGCGTACAGCGTCGCCGCGGCGAGGAGCTCGTCGATCTGGTGCTCCTCCTGCAGCACCGGCTGGAAAAGCGGCAGGCCCAGTCCGGCCTGGCGATGGAATGCCATGGCCTTCTCGGCGACGTCCTCCCGCGTGCCGCACAGCATGAACGCGTCGAGCAGCTCGTCCGGGATGAGGTTGGCGGCGGACGTGTAGTCCTCCGCCCGCCACGCGGCCGCGATCCGGTCGCGGAGGTCGGCGTCGAAGCCCGCCCGGCCGAAGCGAGACGTCCCCGAGCACGGACATCATGTAGATGACGAACGGCTCGCGCTTGGCGCGGTTGAGCGCCTCGCGCCGGGTCTTGTCGACGAGCGACAGGAGATAGCCCGGCGGTCTCGATCGCCGCGGGTCGCGGCCGGCCCCGTCGCGGCCGACGCCAGAGCCGCTCCAGGATGCCCCGTAGCGAGGGGATCGACTCGGCCGGTCGGGCCAGGTAGCCGTCCGCCTTTGGCCGGCCAGCGCCACGAACTCGCGCCGGTACGCGGCGACGACGAGCGGGATGCGGTGCGCGGGCGGGAACATCGGCTGGATCGGCGGCAATCCGGGCGTCGCCGACGGCAGGCGTTCGCCGGCCCACAGCGTCCGCAGCCGGTCGATCGTGGCCGACACGCGCTCGACCGCGGCGTCCGGCTCGTACGGGATGCCCATCTGGCTTGAGCCGCAGGGGCAGGCCGGTTCCGAGGCCCATGACGATCCGCCCAGGCAGCAGCGCGTCCAGCGCGGAGCCCGTCATCGCCAGGACGACGGGTGGCGGGTGTACGGGTTGACGGCACCCGAGTGCGACGCGGAACCGGCCTTGCCGGCATCGTCGGCCAGTCGGCGGTCCCCGCGCCATCGCGCTCGCGAACGTGATGGCGTCGCGCTCGAAGTAGCTGTCGTGGATCCAGATCGGAATCGAGGCCGGCGTCACGCGCCCGGCGGGCCCAGATCACGACATCGTCGAGATCGCCACGAGCGGCGAGGCCGAGACCGACCGACCGGGAGAGGCTGCGCATCCTGGGCTCCTGAACGGCGGGCCGGACATCCCGGCCGAGCCTGCGGGCAAGATCAGCACGTGCTCGCGGCCCGCCGGGGGCGCGAGCAGGTGCACCGATGATAGCCGCTTCTCGATTCACTTGCTACTTGGGGCGAGCATGTTCTGTCGACCAGGACCTCCGCATGCGACAATCCGGCTCGATGCGAGTCGAGGATACGTTCGACCCGATGCTCGACAGCCTGGCCGGGTTCTACCGCAGCTGGGCCACCTATCTCGGGCTGGAGCTCGGCCTGTTCGCGACGATCCGTGGCGCCGGATCGGACGGACTGACGACCGACGAGCTTGCCTCGCGGGCAGACTGCGCGCCCGAGATGATCGAGACCTGGGTCCTCTCGGCGACCGCGTACGACCTCGTCGTGTTCGACGGCCAGCGTTTGCGCCTCGACGAGGATGTCGCCGCGGTGTTGCTGGACGAGGAGCGCCCGGAATACCTCGGCGGCCAGATCTACCACGCGGTCGCCGCCAGCCTCGACTACGGGCCCCTGCCGGACGTGGTCCGCATCGGACGCCCGGTGACACGAAGGCCGGATCGCTACCGCGCGTCCATCGAGCGCCTGACCATGCAGGACATCGCGATCTTCTTCACCGAGGCGCTTGCCTCGCTGCCCGACCTGGTCGCCCAGCTGCAAGGTGGCGGACGGATCGTGGACCTCCACTGCGGCGGCGGCCGCTGGCTCATCGCGATGGCCAGGCGCTTCCCGGCGACGAGTCTGCTCGGCGTCGAGTTCGAGCCCGACTCCGTGAGCCCGGGCCCGATCGACGGTGGCCGAGGCCGGTCTCGAGGACCGGATCCACGTCGAGGAATCGGAGATCGGCACGATCGATCGCAGCGTGGGTGCGTTCGATGTGGCCTACTTCCAGTACGCGCTGCACCAGCTAGCCGATCCGATCGCAGCCGTGCGTGCCGGCTGGGACGCCCTGCGACCGGGTGGCCGCCTGCTCATCCTCGAATGGTGCGCGCCCGACGGGCCGGACGAGTACCGGACGCTGTACGGGCAGCTCGTCGCCGGCATCCAGCTCGACGAAACGTTCCAGGGCACCCGTCTGCGGACCGTGCGCGAGTTCCAGGCCCTGGCCGCCGAGGCCGGCCTGCCCGGGCTCGACGAGATCGACCTTCCGTCCGGCGCCACGCTGCTCCAGGCCACGCGCCCGATCTGACCACGCCGCGGGCGCGAGCGCTGTTCGGTGCTCGGTTTCCCGTCGCGACGAGCTGGCCCTATCGTTGCCCTCGTGAACCCGCCTTCGGCCAGCGTCGGCCCACCGTTCTACGGTCTCGATGGGCACTCCATGCGCCGCCTCGAGCTGCACGAGACGCGCGCTCATGCCCTGGGCACCGCACGCGATGTCCGGGATCTCGGCGACGCCATCCTGATGTATGACCCGCACGACCGCGATCCATTCTGGAATCGCCTGACCGCGGTGCGCTTCCCGCTCGATCGCAATCGCTTCGATCGGCGCCTCGACGAGGTTGTCGTGCTCTTCGGCGGGCTCGACCGCCGGCCACACGTGTGGCAGTCGGCCGGGTTCAACGAGCCTGCCGATCTTGCAGCGCGACTCGGCGCCCACGGCTTCGTTGATCTCGGGGCCGGGCTGGTCATGGTCCACCTTCATCCGGGCCCGCTCGAGGCCGCGCGGTCGGTCCCGCTTGCGGCCGGGATCTCGGTCGAACGCCTGGCTCGACCGCGCGACGCCTTCGCCCGCGCGACCGCGAGCGCCGAGCTCGCCCTGGTCCTGGCCGAGGCCTTCGAGCTCGACCCCGGGCGGCGCAACGGCCTGCTCGCCGAGACATCGCATGCGCTCGGCACCGACGAGCTGACGGCCTATCTCGCACGGGTGGAGGGCGAGCCGGCCGCGGCCGCGAAACGGACGGCGTTCGACGGTGCCTCGTACCTGTCGTCGATCGGCACGCGGCCACGCTACCGCGGCCGTGGTCTTGCCGCGCTCGTGACCGCCGCGGCGACGCATGATGCGATCGTCGACGGCGATGCACTCGTCTACCTCGGTGTGTGGGGCCAGAACCGGACCGCCCGGCGCCTGTACGAACGCCTCGGCTTCGTCGTCCTCGGCCACGGCGCGGGCGACTTCATCCTCCCGTGATACCCGGCCAGCCCGAGAGCGACCTTGCCCGACCGGTGGTCGTGTGGGCATCGGCCGAGCCCGTGGCCGTGTGCGTCGCGCTGGCCGCCGCTGGCCTGATCGACGGCGGTGCGGTGGACATGCATGGACGCGGGCGCGAGGCGGACCGGATCGTGCGGTTCGCGAACGCCACCCTCTGGCTGTCGCACGAGGCGGCGCCCGATGCCCAGCGCTGGGGACGCATCGTCGAGGTGCTTGATGCGCGATCGGCCGGCGGTCCGTGGGAAGCGGCGGAATTACCAGCACAGGGCGCCCACGACGGGCCGAGCCTGACGTCCTCGTGGGCCCTCGCGGCCATCGGCTGGGCGACCGTCGACCACCAGCGGGCCGCGCTCGAGCTCGGCCTCGGCGACACGAACGCGAGAGCGCCCGACCGGCTTCTGGGCGCCGACGTTGCCGCTGGGGCGCAGCGGGCCGGCTCCGTCGAGCCGCTGCGGCCCGAGCTGCTGCTCCTGGAGCCCGCGACGGAAGGCCGGCTCGCAGCATCGCTGGCGCGTTTTGGCGAGGGCCCGATCGCGCTGTACTTCGTCCGGACCGGCGCACCCGGCGATAACTCGCCGGGCGACATCACCTCCACCACCGACCCGCCCGCAACCGACCTCGACCGGCTCCTCGGATCGGCGCGTGGGCTGGGGCCGTACGGACCGCAGCGCCTCGTGCTGGGCCCCGTTGCCGGCCCGCACGTGATCCTCGTCGACACCGCCCGGGCGGGTACTATCGCGGCATGATCGAGGAGTCGGTCGTCCTGCGAGGGGCGACCATCGACGACGCGGAACGAATTGCGGCCCTGTTCACGGACGAGGGCTATCCCGCCGGCGCGAGCGACATCGTCGGGCGGCTGGAGCGCCTGGTGTCGCCCGGGTCGCAGGTCATCGTGGCCGACAGTGACGGGCTGATCCTGGGCTTCGTCGCGGTCCATGTCGTGCCCCGCTTCGAGCACGACGAGCCGGCGCTGCGCGTGCTCGCGCTCGTCGTGGATGCGGGCGCTCGCGAGCGCGGCGTCGGGCGTCAGCTCATGCTCGAGGCGGAGAGGATCGCTCGCGCGACGGGCGCGGCATTCGTCGAGGTCACGGCGGGCCATCATCGCCCGGAGGCGCGTCACCTGTTCGAGACGCTCGGGTACGACGCCGGCCTGACGACGTACCTGCGAAAGCGGATCTGAGCCACCCGCGCCGAGGTCTCGGGGCCGAGCCATGACGGCCGAACGAAGAACCTTCCCGTACCTTCGCCTGCGGGCCCCCACGCCCGAGCTGCTCGGGCTGCCATGGCAGATGCCGCTGGCCGAGTGGCCGGAATCCAGCCTTCGTTTCCGGGACCTGCCGGTTGGGCCCTCGCGCCATCTCGTGCGCTTTCTCGTGACCGAGGATGCGCGCATGTACGCGCTCAAGGAGGAGCCGGTCGCGATCGCCAGGCGTGAATACGAGGCGTTGCGGTTCTGCGAGGAGACCGAGCTGCCGGCGGTCCGATCGGTTGGCATCGCCGAGTCCCCGGAACGCGACTCGGCCACGCTCGTCACGGCCTATCTCGACCATTCCCTGCAGTACCGGCGGCTGCTGTCGCGCTTTCCGCCGGGCCCGGGCGCGTATCGAGATCGGCTCCTCGATGCGATGGCCTCGCTGCTCGTCGAGCTCCACCGAGCCGGCGTGTACTGGGGCGACTGCTCCCTGGCGAACACGCTCTTCCGACGCGACGGCGACCGGATCGCCGCGTATCTGGTCGATGCCGAGACGAGCGATGTTCATCCGGGTGGGCTGTCCGACGGGCAGCGCCGGTACGACCTCGACGTGCTCGTCGAGAACGTCGCGTTCGGGCTCGCGGACCTGGCTGCCGAGCACGGCGCGGAGGAGGCGATGGACGAGGCGGTCGACGCCGCCGAGGGCGTGCGGGACCGCTACTGCGGTTTGTGGGACGAGCTGTTCGCCGAGCACGAGCTCGGTGCCGATGACCGGTTCGCGGTCGCCGGTCGCGTCCGCCGGCTCAACGACCTCGGGTTCGCCGTCGACGAGATCTCGCTCAGCCCGAGCGTCGTCGGGGGCGGCCTGCGCCTCCGGGTGGCGGTGACCAACCGCGCCTTCCATGCCCGCGAGCTGCAGCGCCGGACGGGCATCGTCGCCCTCGAGAATCAGGCCCGCCTCCTGCTCAACGACCTGCGCGAGTACCAGGCCTGGTTGGCGGCCGCCGAGCGGCGGCCGATGAGCGACGACGAGGGCGTCGAGCGCTGGCTGCGCGACGTGCTCGCGCCCAGCCTGGCCACCATCGCGCCCGCCATCGGGCCGGCCCGCGATCCCCTCCAGGCGTACTGCGACCTGCTCGAGATGAAGTGGCTGGTGTCGGAGCGGGCCGGCCACGACGTCGGTCTGCAGGCAGCGCTCGAGGCGTACCTCGAGCAGGGGGCGCCGGCGCCGGAATCGGGCAGTCTGCCCGGGATCGATGTCTCGCTCGACCTGGACTGGTCGGATGGACTCGACGGCTCGGTGCCGGCGGCGATGGCCGAGGAGGCCGGGGCCGACGGGCAGGCCGGCAGCGGTACCGCGGTCGCTGACGCGGCCGGTGCCGACGACGCGTGGTCCGCCAGGTCGGGCTCCGAGCGAGAGTAGTGGAAGGCCTCGCGTACAATCCGGCCATGGCCTTCGTGACTTCGGAACGACGGGCGAGCAAGCTCGCTCGGCCGAGCGCATTCGGCGTCGAGCTGCGCGTCAATCCACCGGATCCGGTCCTGGAGCAGGAGATCCGGGCCGTGCTCGATGCGAGCCGGGAGGTCATCGACGCCGGGGCGCTGCGCACGCATGCCGAGCTCGCGCTGCGCGCCTCGTATCCGATGCTGGCGATCTCGCAACAGCACGAGCTCGCGAGACGCTACTCGGGCGGCCCGGTCGTCTGGTACGTGTACCGCGACGGTCGGCGGTTACGGTCCCACGGTCGCGTCGATCGCATCGCGCTCGCCCTGCGCCAGGCGCGCGGCGAGTGCGCGCGCGCGAGTGCCGCCCTCGAGCGTGCGGATCGGGTTCTGCGCGGCGCCGGCTATGCGACGGGATCGAATGGCGATCGGCCCGAGGCGAGTCGATGAGCGAGTCCGGACGTGATCGCGACGCCGAGCGCCTGAGCGACGGCGACCCACACCTCCAGCTGCGGGGAGGACTCGATCGACTGGGGACGGCCACGAGCACCCTCGCCGATCACCTCGAGCGCATGCAGGCGCTTCTACGCGCCACCGCCGAGCTGGTTGAACCGACCAATCGGGCCCTGACGACGGCCGCTACGCCCTCCACGGCTGGCCGGAGCGGCACGAGCGCTCATCGCGACGGCGTCGATGGCGACGGCAGGTCGTCGACCGACGACGTCCCGGGTGTGCTCAGTCTGGCCGAGGTCGCGCGGCGAACCGGTCGTCACCCCGACCTGCTCCGACGCTGGTCGGAGACCGGCCGGATCCCGGCCATCCGGGTCGGCCGTGCATGGGCGATCCCCGAGGCCAGGCTGGCCAGCATCGACTGGCCGGCCACGCGTCGCGGCCGCAGCCGCGAGCTTTCACTCGATCCGTCGACCGACGACTAGGCCGCCCACGCTGCCGTCGACACGGACGGGCCGCGTCTCGACGGACCACCGCTCACCCGCGGGGCCGACCCTGAGCTCGACGTTGGACTGCTCGCCCCGGGCCGCGCGCTCGATCGGCCAATCGCGCTCCACGAGTGGCTGGCCCTTCGCGTCGATCGGTTGGCCGTCCGCGAGCAGGCTGCGGTAGACCTCGTTCGAGACCACGATCGCGCCGTCCGAGGCCACGAACGCGATCGCCTCGGGGAGCGCGTCGAGCATCGCCACGAGCCGGTTGCGCTCGCCCTCGAACGAGTCGCGTTGGTCGGCCATGGCCGTCGCCGACTCCTGTAGCTCGACGCCGCGTGCCTGGAGATCGTCGTTCGTCGTGTTGAGCTCCTCGACCGTGGCCTGGAGCTCCTCGTTGAGCGTCTCGAGCTCCTCGTTGGTGGCCTGCAGCTCCTCGTTGAGGGTCTCGACCTCCTCGGTCGCCGCCTGGACCTCCTCGTTCGCGACGAGCAGCTCCTCGTTCGACGAACGCAGCTCGGCATTCGCGGTCGTGAGCTCCTGATTGGCGTCGAGCAGCTCGGCGTTGGTTCGTGTCAGAAGGCGCGCTTGTTCGGCCAGCCGACCCTTGTCCGCCCGCTCGTCGTGCAGCTCTTCCTCGAGCAGGCTCCGAACCCGAACCGCGACGGTGACGTCGCTGGCCAGGATGAGCACCGCCTCGACGTGGGCGGGATCGGCCTCGTTGAGGACGGGATGGCAGCCGATCTGGAGCGTGCGCGCCTCGGACTCGCCGAGGGCGGCGACGGGCAGCTCGAGCACTGTCGTTGCGGCCTCGCCCAGAAAGGCCCGATCGACCATGCTCCGCACGTCGTTCGTGGCCGGCGCCGGAAGCATGTGGACGAAGTCGTCGCCGATGGCCGGGCCATGGATGGCGAGCATGCGCCGGGCGGCGGCGTTTATCGACTGGATGTCGTAGTGACGATTGACCAGGACGACACCGACCGGCAGCCGGAGCAGGACGTCCTCCGCCCTCTCGCTCGTGGTCGACGGCCGGGATCGGTCGACAGCGGCCGGAGGTTCGGGCCAGCGGGCACGCCGGGCCACGAGCGGCCGGATCGTCAGCGGCGTCGTGTCGCGAATGCGCGCGGGCGCGAGGACCACGCGCTCGCCCCGTCGCCGGTAGACCTTGAGGCGTGGCTCTTCGGGGACGAAATAGTCGGGCAAGGGCGTCGTGGACTCGGCCTTGCCCAGGGCCAGATAGCCGTTGTCGCGCAGCGAGAAGGCAAACAACTGCAGGGCGCGGCTCTGGAGATCGGGCGTGAAGTAGATCAGGACGTTGCGGCACAGCGCCAGGTCGACGCGCGGGAACGGGGCGCGCTGGCCGAGGTCGTGCTGACCGAAGACCGTCATCGCCCGGATGCGCTTGGTGACCTCGAAATGATCGCCCTTGGCGGTGAAATGGCGCTCGACGACGTCCTGCGGAACGCCCTCGAGCGTGCTCGCCGCGTAGACCCCGCGGCGCGCGAAGTTGATGGCCTCGAGGTCCAGATCCGTCGCGAAGATCCGGGCGTTGAAGTGCGCCAGCTCCTCACCGAGCGCATCGGCGACGAGGATCGCGAGCGAGTACGCTTCCTCGCCCGTGGCGCAGCCGGCCGACCACAGGCGCAGCTCGTTGCCGCGCGAGCGCGCGTCGTCGATCAGGGTCGGGATGACGCGGTCGCGGAGGTACCCGAACAGGTCCGCGTCGCGGAAGAACTCGGTGACCTTGATGAGAAAGGCGCTCGTCAGGCGCCGCACCTCCTCGGGATGCTTCTGCACGTAGCGGGTGTACGCGCGCAGCGTCGTGCTGTTGGTGGCGGCCATTCGGCGCTGCAGCCGCCTGCGGATCGTGGCGCGCTTGTAGGTCGAGAAGTCGATGCCGCTCCGCTCGCGGAGCTGCTCCAGAAATGTGCCGAGGAGACGCTCCTCGTCGGGTCGAGGCGTGTCATACGCGCCAGTGACGAGGTCGCGCAGGAGCGGGGCGATGGCCTCGAGATCGGCCACGATGTCGACGATGCTCGGGGCGATGGACTGGGGCATGTCCGGATAGCTGGCCGTTTGTGGGTTCTGGATGACGATCGTACCGCCGGCGACTTTGACCGCGCGCGCCCCGACGGCCCCGTCCGAACCGGTGCCGGTCAGGATGACGGCGATGAGGCCCTCTCCGAACGCGCTCGCCGCGCTCGTCAGGAGCCCATCGATCGACGGCTTGGCGAGCCCCTCCGCGATCTCGACGACGCGAACCGCGTGATCGGTCACCTCGGCGTTCCGGTTTGGTGGTACGACGAGGATCGTGCCCGGTCCGAGTGCTTGCACACCCTCCGCGGTCCGGACGGGCATGCCCGTCCGGCGCTGGAGGATCTCGACCAGATGGCTCGGTCGATGGGGATCGAGATGCTGCGCGATGAGCACCGGTACCGGCAGGTCGGCCGGCAGGCCTGCCACGAGCACCGATAGGGCCTCGATGCCGCCCGCCGACGAGCCGATGACGATCAGCTGCTGCGACGGATCAGCCGTATCGTCATGGGGAGCCTGCCCCTCGTCGACCTGCATCAGTCTCCATCCAGTCGAGGCGCCCGTGTCGCGTCGTCGCAACACGCGTCCCGATCCCGGCAAGCCGCCCTGGGCACCGGGTCGCTAATGTTAAAGCCGTGCCGGCATTGAGCGTGGCCAGAACCATCATGCGCCGGGTCATCGTCGTCGGCGCCTCGGCCGGCGGAGTCGAGGCGTTGACAGCGATGGCGCGCGGACTGCCGGCCGATCTGCCGGCGGCGGTCGTGATCGTCGTCCACCTGCCGCCCGATGCGGAGAGCCACCTGCCCCAGATCCTGGGCAGGGCGGGGCCGCTGCCGTGTCATTCTGTCGTGGACGGTGCCGAGCTGGCCGCCGGGGTGCTCTATGCAGCACCGCCGGATCGCCACACGGTCCTGGCGGGCGGGCGCATGTGGCTCGTCGACGGGCCCCGCGAGAACCGCGTCCGGCCGGCGATCGATCCGCTCTTCCGAAGCGCGGCGAAGGAGTACGACAGGCGAGCGGTGGGCGTGATCCTGTCGGGCACCCTCGACGACGGCAGCGCCGGGCTTGCGGCCATCTCGGCCGCACACGGCGTGACGATCGTGCAGGATCCCGAGGACGCGTACGCGACGGGCATGCCGCGATCGGCTCTTGCACAGGTTCATGTCGATCACGTCGTACGAGCCGCCGAGACTGGGCCCTTGCTTGGCCGGGTCGTCGCGCAGACCCAACCAGCACAGGCGCTGGTCACGGTCGAACCGGACGACGCCCGGCGCGCGCTGCAGCTGGACCTGGCGGCCACGGAACGGGAACTCGTGCAGGCCCCCCCGACCGATCTGTCGTGCCCTGCCTGTGGCGGCGTGCTGCGCGACGTGTCCGGTGCTGGCGTCCCGCGCTACCGCTGCCGCGTCGGCCACACCTATGTCTCCGAAGCGTTGCTCGACGCGCAGCACGAGCGCACCGAGGAGGCGTTGTGGAGCGCCCTCCGAGCGCTCGAGGAGGAAGCCGTCCTGGCGGGTCGCCTAGCGGCTCGGGCCAGGGCGCTCGGGGCTCCCGCGGCCGAGCGACGATTCGACAATCGGCGCCGGGAGGCGGCGCAGCAGGCCGACGTCGTCCGATCGACCATCCCGTCGATGATGCCCCTCCTGCGGCGAGGCACGGAGGCGTCCGAGCGCCAGGCATCGCCGACCTCAGCGGATCGGCGCCACGTCTCGCCCATCGAGCGCGTCGAGGCCAGCGAGGTGGACTGAGCCCACGGCCCCGCCGTCCCGGCGGCGAGCCTGGGCAGAGTCCTTAGAAGCGCCGGTGTCGGCCCGGAGCCTCCGCTGATCGTCGCGCCCACGAGTCGGACGTGGGCGCTTCGACCCGCGTTTCGCTCGGCCCGGGTTTCCTGGCCCAATACGAGGCCAGATCCCACGTTCGCCGCTGGGCCCGGTCGATTTCGATCCTGGACGCCGGTCGCGTCCTCGCCCGGAACGAGCGCGTCGCGTTCTCGTACCAACTGTCTGAGCTCGTCCAGTGAGTCCATCAAGTCGTCGGAGTCTGCATCGTCGTAAGAGTTCCGCTCAGCCATGGTGTTCACCCCAGACGATGATGATCACGATAACGCGACTATGAGACCGGGGACAAGCGCTTGGTGCCGTTACAGAAACCTTGCAGAGACGCCGGATCGCGGCTCGCACCGCTCGCCGGCCGGCGGGTGTGGGCGACACGACCCAAACTGGCACCGCCTGCTCCTGCCAGAATGGGAGCCTTCCAGACACCAGACGGGGGAGCCCGATTGTCGAAGAACGCCGTCGGCGTCGCCCCGGACGAGGTCATCCGAGTCCGTGACGTCCACAAGCGCTATGGCGCCGTCAACGCGGTCGACGGCATCAGCTTCGAGGTCCACCGGGGCGAGGTGTTTGGGCTGCTCGGTCCCAACGGCGCGGGCAAGACGACGACGGTCGAGATGCTCGAGGGCCTGCGTCAGCCGGACGCCGGCGAGCTGACGGTCCTCGGCCAGGACACGGCGCGCCATCCGCAATCCATCAAGCACCGCATCGGCGTGAGCCTCCAGACCGCCGCTCTGTACCCGAAGCTCACGGTGACAGAGGTGATCGACCTGTTCCGAAGCTTCTATCGGCGCTCGCGCCCCACCCGCGAGCTCATCGATCTGCTCGACCTCGGGGAGCGACGCGACGCGCAGACGCGGGTCCTGTCAGGCGGTCAGCGCCAACGGCTCGCGGTCGCCCTGGCCCTCGTGAACGATCCAGAGCTCGTCTTTCTGGACGAGCCCACGACGGGCCTGGACCCCGCCGCACGGCGGTCGCTGTGGGAGATCATCGGCGGTCTCCGGAACGAGGGGCGATCGGTCCTGTTGACCACACACTACATGGACGAGGCCGAGAGGCTGTGCGACCGGATCGCGATCATGGACCATGGCCGGATCCTGGAGCTCGGGACGGTCGACGAGCTCGTCAACCGGCGCTTCAAGGAGCGTGCCGTCCGGTTCGATCGCATCGAGGCGCTCTCGGATACGGACCTCGCCGGGCTCGCCGGGGTGAGCTCCGTGCAGCACGATGACGGCGAGGTGCTCCTGTACACGGCCGACGTCCCGGCCACGATCGGGTCGCTGCTCGAGATCACCGCCCGCTCGGGTATGGAGCCACGCGACCTCGCCATCCGCCGAGCGACGCTGGAGGACGTCTTCCTGGCTCTCACCGGCCGCACGATCCGGGACTGAGGTAACGCCGTGCACACGCTGCTGCAGCTGACGCTCGCGAACATCAGGAGCTACGCCCGCGATCGGGCCGCCCTGTTCTGGAGCCTGGGCTTTCCGCTCATCTTCATCTTCCTGTTCGGATGGATCTTCCAGGGCGGCAGCTTCGAGGTCGATCTCGGATTTGTCGATCAAGATGGGTCGGCGGCTTCACACTCGCTCCAGGCGGCGTTCGCCGGCAACACGGCGGTCAAGCTCAGGACGGGCGACGAGGCGAGCGTCCTCGATGCGCTGCGCAACGGCAAGGTCCAGGGCATCGTCGAGGTGCCGAGCGGGTACGGCGCGGCGCTGAGCGGCAGCGCGCCGGTGCCGCTGACGGTGTTCACCGACGCCGCGCAGTCGCAGCAGACCGGCAGCGTCCTGCAGGTCGTCCAGGGCACCCTGTACGCGCTGAACCCGGGCGGGACCCCGCCCAAGGTCGTCGTGACGCCGAGGCCCGTCCAGACCCAGGACCTCAACTTCATCAGCTACTTCGTGCCGAGCATGATCGGGCTCTCGATCATGCAGGCCGGCCTGTTCGCCGCGATTCCGCTCGTAGCCGATCGCGAGAAGCTCATCCTCAAACGGCTCGCCGCCACGCCCCTTCGACGCTGGCAGCTGGTCGGCAGCAACATCCTCATGCGCCTGCTCATCGCCGTCGGCCAGGCACTGGTCATCATCGCCGTCGGCAGCCTCGTCTTCGGCGTGCAGGTCACCGGCAACATCGCGCTGATCGGCGCGTTCATCGTGCTCGGGTCGGTCACCTTCCTGGCCCTCGGCTACGTCATCGCCTCGTTCGCGAGGACCGAGGACGCGGCAAACGGCATGGTCAGCGTCCTGCAATTCCCGATGATGTTTCTGTCGGGCACGTTCTTCGTGATCAGCCAGATGCCGGGCTTCCTCCAGCCGGTCGCGCGCGCCATCCCGCTGACATATCTGTCCGACGCGTTGCGCCAGGTCATGGTCGACGGCTCCGCGCTCAGCCCGTTGTGGGTGTGCGCGGTCGTGTTGGCGGCCTGGCTCGTCGTGTCGTTTGGCATCGCCGCGCGGTTCTTCGAGTGGCAATGACCGACCGCCAGCCTGGCCGTGTGCCCGGCAGGCCGTTCGCGTCGACAGTCCCGCGGATTGGTCCGCTACCAGCGCTCCTCATGGACGATCTCGGACAGGGGGCGCCGACCGCCAGGCTTGTTCGGTCGCTCGAGCACCGCCGGATCCGACGGGTAACCGAAGGACAGGATGAACGCGCACAGGTGCGTCTCGGGCACGCCGAGCAGCCGCCGCGCCAACTCGTGGTCGTACACCGTCGCCGGCACGGAACCGATCCCGAGCTCCCATGCCGCGAGCATCATGTACGCCGCGGCGACTCCCAGATCCCACATGATCGACAACCGCTCGGTTCGGTACGGGTCGGGAGTGACGAGCGCGATCGCCACGGCGGCGTTGGCGAGATGACCGGCGTACGTCCCGACCGCGGCCAATTGACGCAGGTGCTCCCGATCGCGGCAGACGATGAAGTCCCAGCGCTGCTCGTTCTTGGAGCTGCCGGCCCGACGGCCGGCATCGAGGATCTGGCGCAGGTGCGACTCGTCGAGGGGTCGATCTTCGAACCGTCGCACCGCCCGCTTGGTCGCGATCGCCTGGCCGACGTCCATCAGCGACCGGCACCGCTCGATTCGGCGGGCGCCGGTGCCGGTGTCGCCGTAGAACCGAGGCTGGGCGCGAGCACGCTCAGGAGTGCCCGGGCGCCCGTGGGCGACTGGGCCAGGGCCGTGAAGGCCTCGTCGACCTCCGGCAGGCGCCGCGCCTCGACGGCCGCCGCCCGGTCCGCGGCCTCACCGGGCTCGAGCGGCCCGCCGAGCGCCGATGCCAGAAACGCGGCCACCGCGCGGCGGACGATCACATCCTCGTGCAGCCAGCTGTGGCGGCCGTCGGGCACGACGAGCGTTTCCACGCGCACCCCGGTCCGGCCAGGTCCCTCGCGCGCGATGCGCTCCAATCGTCGGAAGTGGCCCAGCGGCACGACCTCGTCCGCCGACCCGTGCACAAGCAGGATCGGCATCCGGAGCGATGCCACCGCCTTCGCGGCGCTGACGGCGGCCGGTCGGTGACGGCGTGGGCGAAGAAACACGTGCGTCGTGAGCCAGGCGAGTGGATACGCGACGACGTCCGGGAGTGGAAGGCGAGCGAGCCGGAACGTCAGCCGCGTGAGTCGGGTCGGATCGGCCGGGGCCGACGCGCTGACGACCGCCTCGACCCTCGAATCCGCCGCCGCGGCAAGCAACGCACCGACGCCACCCAGCGAATGGCCCACGATCGCGCCGTGCGTCACCTCGGGTCGGGCCACGAGGGCTTCGAAGGCGGCCGAGGCGTCGGCTGCGTACTCGCCCACGGTGAGCGGCAGCACCTCTGCCGCGTTCTCGCCATTGCCGCGCACGTCGAAGGTCAGGACGTGGAAGCCTGCGGCGTGGAGGAACTGCGCGTAGGGCAAGGTCCGGTCACGGCCCGACTCCCAGCCGTGGACCAGGACGACACCCGGCCCGGGCGCGCCACCGGCAGCGGGCATGAACCAGGCCGGCAGCTCCAGATCACCGGATCGCACCCTGATCGGCTCGTACGCGAGACCGAGCCGGTCAGGTGTCGTGACCGGGCCGTATCGGTTCGGGAAGCCCGCGCGACGTCGATACAGGACGGCGAAGCGGTATGCGGCCGCCGCCAGGGTCGCGCCCGCGACGCCGGCAACGGTGGCGGCGCGTCGAACGGCGGACATGGCTGAATTGGACGCCAGGCCGGGGTGTCTGTCAAGCACTAGGACGGCACGAGCTCGGGCCTAGCCGGTCTGGTCGGCGCGCTCCCACCACGCGAACGTCGCAGCCAGGCCGATCACCGCCGTGATCGCGACGACGACCATGCTCGCGCTCGAAGCGGTCTCGCCATTCGGTCCGGTGATCCCGGCAACGAGCGCCGGCACCGCCCACGGGAACCATGCGCCCCAGCCGAGCGCGGCCAGGATCTGCGCCAGGAAGATGAGCAGGAACGTCCAGCCGAGCGGCGCGATGACGCCGCGACCGAGTCCTGCCACGAAGGCGACCGACGATTCGAGGGCGATCGTCAGGACGGCCGCGACCGCGATCCGGCCGATGGCGTCGATGCCGAGTTGGGTCGACCAGCCCGGCAGACCGAGCAGCCAGCCGATGAGCAGCCCGAGGGCGACGATCCAGGCCACGACCCCGACCGACCACGCGGCCACGACGCCGGCCTTGGCCGCGACGATGGCCCACCGAGGCGTCGGCTGCGCGAGCAGGCCACGCACGGTGCGATCGCTGAACTCACGCCCGAACGCCCACGCCGTCAGGAAGGCGAACAGCACGAACCCGCCGATCGCGACCGCCTGGGCGAGCATGCTCAAATACGTCGGCCAGTCGGCGGTTCCGACCGTCAGCTGTGCCTTGGCGCCGAGCAACCCGATCCGGCGAGCGGTCTCCGGGTCCCGGACGATGATCATGAACAGCCCGCCCACGATCGGCGCGAGGCTGAAACCGGCGGCGATCGCCCACGGGATTCGCGAACGACGGGCCTTGAGGAACTCGGTCGCCAGGGCCGCTCGGAGACCGCTCATGCCGCGGCTTTCGCCGACGACCCGGCTCCGTTCTCGTCCATGGTGTTGCGGGCGTCTAGCTGTGCGGCCGTGAGCCGCACGAAGTGATCCTCGAGCGTCTCCCTCGCGAGCGCGAGGTGCGTCGGCGGCTGGCCTCCGGCGACAAGGATGCGTGCGATCTCGTCGGGGGCGTCGAGGGCGCGCGGCTCGCGGAGCTCGAGTCGTTCGACATCGACGCCCGCCCGGCGCGGCTCGAAGCCGGCGGCGTGCAGGACACGCTCGGCCCCGGCCAGGTCCCGGGCGCCGACCTCGAGACGCCGGTCGCGGTGGCGCTCGAGGGCCTCGGTGTCGAGCTCCTCGATGAGCCGACCCCGGTGGACGATGCCGACGCGGGTGGCGAGCCGGTCCACCTCGGCCAGGATGTGGCTGGACATGAAGACCGTCGCACCGCGCTCGGTCGCGAGCGACCGCAGCAGCCCGCGGATCTCGATCACACCCGCGGGGTCGAGCCCGTTTGCGGGCTCGTCGAGGATCAGCAGCTCGGGCTCGTGCAGGAGGGCGCGAGCGAGGGCGAGGCGCTGGATATTGCCGAGCGAGAGCGTGCCGGCCCGCCGGTCGACGTACTCGGCGAGACCGAGTTGCTCGATCGCCCGATCGACGGCGCGGCGATCGGCCAGACGTTGCAGCCGCCGAGCGACGTCGAGGTTCTCGCGCACGGTCAGCTCCGGGTACGCCGTCGCGCTCTCGACGAGATGGCCGACCCGGGCCCACGTCTCGGTCGCCTCGGGCCGCACCCGCTCGCCGAACAACTCGGCGACGCCGGCCGTCGGCGAGATCATGCCGAGCAGCATCCGGATCGTGGTCGACTTGCCGGCACCGTTGAGCCCGAGGAACGCGTAGATCTCGCCGGCTGCCACGCGCAGGTCGACCGCGTCGACCGCCAGCACCCCGCCGGGATAGCGCTTCGTGAGACCGTGCGTGGCGACCGCGAGCGCGCTCACGGCCTTGCCTCGCCCCGATAGCCCAGACCGCCGAGGATGAACGCGTCGAGATCCGCGGTCGCGGTGGCCAGGTCATCCATGTCCGTGATCACCTCGTGGAGGGCATTTAGGCTGGCCATGACGAAGGCCGCCGCATGCGCCGGGTTGCGGACGCGGAACTCGCCCGCGGCGATGCCGTCCTCGATGACCCGCGCGATGGCCGGCGCCAGGCGGATCACCGCGCGTTGCCCGACGCGGTCGTGGACCGCCCGGTTCTCGGGTCGGTGGAAGGCCTCGATCAGGTCACGCTCATATGGCTCGGTCCCGACCTGACGCAGCATCGTGCCCAGCGCGCGCAGCCGCTCGACCGGTCGAGCGGGGGTGCCGGCCGCCGCCTCGACGCGGTCCGCCACGGTGTCGACCATGCGCTCGGCAACGGCGTTGATCACGTCGTCCCTGGTGCTGAAGTACAGGTAGAAGGTGCCTTTGGCCACACCGGCGGCATGGACGATGTCGTCCACGGACGAGGCGGCCACGCCCTTGTCGGCGAACACGGCCAGGGCCGCCTCGACGAGCTGGCCTCGTCGTGCGTCACGAGTTGCCGGATTGGTACGGCGCGGCATGTCGCCTCGAATATGACTGACGGTCAGTCATCTTAGCAGAGGGAATCCCGCGGCGTACCAAGAGGCGACCCTGCACCCGGAACGGGCGCCGCGGTCCCGCCCGATACACTGGCCGTGTGCCCGTGCGTGACCCCCATTCCGTCCTCGGCCTGGAGCCGGGCGCCACTCAGGCCCAGATCAAGGCGGCCTGGCGGCGCCTGGCGCGCGAGCATCACCCGGATCTCGCCGCCGGCAATCCGGCGGAGGCGCGGCGTGCCACACGGCGCATGGCGGAGATCAACGCGGCGTACGAGCGCTTGCGTGGCGACGGCCGGCGTGGACCGAACGGCGCGGCACGGACGGACGCACGACAGGATGCCTATCGCGCCGCCGGTGGCGGCGCGGAGCGAGGCAGCGGAGCCCGCTCGGGCCGGCCGACCGGACCCCCGCCACCGCCGCGCACGCGCCCCGTCACGGGCCGGGTCGATACGAGTGCCACCTTCCGGCCGCGCAATGCGACCACCACACGCTCGATCGGCCGGATCAGCCTCGCCGGCCTACCGGGTCTCAAGCCCCTACGCAGCGTCAGCGAGGCGCCCCGGGCATCCGACCCGACCGGTCCGTCGGAGCGCTCGCGCCTGTACCGGTTCCGGCCACGGCCCCAGCCGTCGCTGCCCGAGGCGAGCGCCTTCGAGCTGCCCTTCGGGAAGTTCCGCGGTCATACGCTGGGCGAGGTCGCCGCCTTCGAGCCGTCATACGTCGACTGGCTGGCACGCACGATCGACCGCGACCCCGAGCTGCTCGCCGCCGCTCGAGTGATCCGGGCGGATCTCGACGCGCGCGGCGTCGTGCGCCGGGATCGATCATCGGAGGCGCGCCGCTCGCCCTTGCGCTGACCGTGCGGTCGCGTCCGTCGCGATAAGGACTGGGAGACAAACGGATCGCCTCCCGGGGGGATCGGGAGGCGATCGAAGCGGCGAAGCGATCGGACGATGATGAGGCCACCGCCGTCGCGGGTTGGAGCGATCATTCCTGCCGGGCGCCTCCGGGCCTGTTGGCCGACGATCCTGTTACTCGGCTCGTGATCGGAAGTCGGGATCCCCCCGTGGTCCAGCGATCCGCGTCTCGCTGTTGGGTCGTCCGTCTCTCGATCCGTGACCGACACCCCAGGTATGTCCCGGATGTGCGCTCGGCGCATACGAACCCTACGGCTGTCTGCCCTCGATCGGCAATGGCGCTTGCGTCATGCCTGGCGGGGCTCGAACGGTCGGGCGCGTCCGAGCACCGACCCGGGACCCGCGTACCAGGTGCAGCGAGGCACCGGGCTCTCGGCGTCCGCGAATCTGGGCCCGGTCGGCCGGTGCGTCCACGCAGTCCGCAGCGCCTCGGAGCGGGCCTCGGTACCATCCAACCCGTGCTCACCCGTCCCCATCTCGTCTTCGGGCTGCTCGCCGCCGCGTTCGTGGCACTTGCCGGCTGCGGCACGTCTGCGACGTCGTTCGATCCGAGCGCGGCGTGCACCGCCGACGTGCGCCAGGCCGGCGCGTACCCGTCGCTCGAGGCCATGATCCCGGCGACGTTCCAGAACGCCGCGCCAGCCCGGCTCGACAGCGGCCGGAACTGCACGCCCCAGAATCTCGCCACGCTCGCGGACCACGGCATCTCGGAGGTTCGGTTCGCGGGCGGGCTGTGGGATCTCGCGCCCGGCACCGGCGTGACGATGGCCGTGTTCGAGGCAGACGGCCTGAGCGCCGACTGGATGGGCGAGTTCTACGAGCACGGCGCGGCCGATGCGACGAAGATCGCCAACCTCGTCGTCACCCATCCCAGCCTGGGCGGCGCGAACGCGACCCGGCTCGACTACTCGGACAGCAATCTCCCCCAGGCGATCGTCGTCTGGCCTGGTGCCGCGCCCGGACAGGTTCGGGTCGTCCTCGCCGCCGGGGTGCCCGAACGGATCGTCCAGGACGCGATCGCCACCTTCGGCGGCTGAGCGGGAGTCCTCGTCCGGCACGCTCGGACGCTGCCCAGGCGCGACGCGGAGGCCGTGCTAGAGTCGCGCCCATGACCTGGTCGCGCCGGCGCGAACAGTGGCACGAGGGTCGTCTCGCGCCGGCCCTCGAGCGCACGCCGGAACGCCGCCGACGGTTCTCCACGATCAGCGACGTCGACGTCGCGCGCCTGTACGGACCGTGGTCCTGGGCGACGCCTGCCGGTGCCGAGCCTCGCGGTGGCGGGGGCCCGACGGCGGTCGACCACCTGGGCCAACCGCTGCGCCCCGAGCCGGGCCGCTGGGATGAGTTCGATCCGCTGCGCGACGTGGGCTTCCCGGGCGAGCCACCGTTCACCCGCGGCGTCCATCCGACGGGCTACCGATCGCGGCTGTGGACGATGCGCATGTTCGCCGGCTTCGGTGCGGCCGAGGACACGAACGCCCGCTTCAAGCAGCTGCTGGCAGCCGGCCAGACCGGCCTGTCGATCGCGTATGACATGCCGACCCTGTATGGCTACGACACGGACGAGCCCGAGGCCGAGGGCGAGTTCGGGACGTGCGGTGTGGCCGTGTCGAGCCTGGCCGACATGGAGGTCCTGCTCGACGGGCTGCCGCTCGACCGGATATCGACCTCGATGACGATCAATTCCCCCGCCGCCCCGATCTGGGCGATGTACATCGCCGCCGCCGAGAAGCGTGGCGTGCCTCGGGCCGCGCTGGAGGGCACGACCCAGAACGACATCTTGAAGGAATTCGTGGCGCAGAAGGAGTTCCTGTTCCCGCCCGAGCCCTCGATGCGCCTCGTGACCGACACGATCGAGTTCGGAACGCGCGAGCTGCCGCGCTGGAACACCATCTCGATCAGCGGCTATCACATCCGCGAGGCCGGGTCGACGGCCGTCCAGGAGCTCGCGTTCACGATCGCCGACGGGATGGCCTACGTCGAGGCGGCGATCGAGCGTGGGCTGCGCATCGACGACTTTGCGCCCCGGCTCAGCTTCTTCTTCAACAGCCACAACGACTTCTTCGAGGAGATCGCCAAGTTCCGCGCGGCGCGTCGGGTCTGGTTCAAGCTCATGACCGAGCGCTATCGGGCCGAGAACGAACGCTCGACGTGGCTGCGCTTCCACACCCAGACCGCGGGCGTCTCGCTCACCGCCCAGCAGCCGCTCAACAATCTGACCAGGGTCGCGATCCAGGCCCTGGCCGCCGTCCTCGGTGGCACGCAGTCGCTCCACACCGACGCGTACGACGAGGCGTGGGCGGTTCCGTCGGCCGAGGCCGCGCTCCTCGCCCTGCGCCAGCAGCAGATCATCGCCGAGGAGACCGGGGTGGCGAACAGCGTCGACCCGCTGGGCGGCTCGTGGTTCGTCGAATCCCTCACGAACGAGACCGAACGCGCCGTGTGGCGCTATCTCGACGAGATCGACGCCCGGGGTGGCATGGTCGCCGCCATCGCCGCGGGCTATCCCCAGCGCGAGATCGCCGACGCGGCCTATCGGTTCCAGCGCGAGCTCGACTCCGGCGAGCGGACGATCGTCGGCGTCAATCGCCACGCCGACCCGGACGAGGAGCTGGCGATCCCGCTGCTGGAGGTTTCCGAGGAGTCGCTGGCGGCGCCACCTGTCCCGGCTCGAGCGCGTCCGGCGCGAGCGCGATGCGTCGGCCGTCGAGTCGGCCCTGGCTGGTCTGCGCGATGCGGCGTCCCGGCCGGGCTCGAGCGCCACGAACCTCATGCCGCATTTCATCCGCTGCGCCGAGGCGTACGCGACCCTCGGTGAGCAGTGCGCCGTCCTGCGGTCGGTATTTGGCGAGTACCGCGAGCCCGTGGCGGTGTGATTGGGCGGCGCGCCGGCGAGGAGGGGAGTCAGGACCGGGCGCCGCCGCTCATTCGGCCGCGAGGATCCGCGCAATGCGCGTGGTCTCCGGCGTCGGCGAGCGGCTCGACACGCGGACGACCAGGCCGGCCAGCGCGCCGATGACGGCGGCCACCCCCGCCGCCCACCAGATGCCGGTCGAGACGGCCACGCCGAGGCCGAGCAGGCCGCCCGCGAGCGCTGCCGCCTCGGCCGCCGCCCAGCCCCGGTCGGGCGGCGACAGGCGCTCGGGTCGAGCCAGCCGGCGCTCGATGGCGTCCCACGCGTTCCAGCGTCCGTTGCCGAATGACGCCAGAAGGACGACGAGCGCAGCGGCGAGGGCGACCGACGCGAGCAGCGGCCCGACCGGCGCGACCGCGTCGAGCACCCCGTCCAGGCCCAGCGCATGCCCGAGCGAGCCGAGGCCGACGCCAAACGCATGCACGGGCCCGGACACGAGCTCGTGTCCGGGCACGACGTTCCAGGCCGCGGTCAGCGCGTGGCCACCGGCACGAAAGCGCGTACCGGCGTCGAACGCGATGCCCGCGACCATGGCGAGCACGCCGACCAGGCCGCACAGCCAGTCCCAGGCGGCCAGGACCGCGACCCGCTGGCGGCGTCGGGCGATGCGGATCGCACGCATCGCCGGCTCACGATAGAAGCGTGCCCGATCGAGCTCGGTACGTGGCGTGTCGAGGTGGCGGACGAGCGCGCCGAGGAAGCCCTCGTCGTTCTCCCAATACGCGCCGTGATCGGCGAGGACGTTCATCCGATTCGTCACCGGACGCTCCTCGACGAGCAGCGGTGCACCCGGCGGCCGTGGCCCGCCGGGTACGGGCGGGCTCGCGGTCGCGAGGGGCACGCCCGGGATGTCGGTCGGCAGCGGCCCGGCGGGCGCGGGGTCGTAGGACGCCCAGAAGTCCACCCAGCGCAGGTCGGGTCGCACGGCGGCGAGGTCGCCCAGCAGACGGTTGCCACGCGTGAGCTCGCTGCCGTCCGGGCCGGCCGCGAGTCGCCAGCCGAGGGCCAGTCCCTGACCGAGGGTCACGAGGGTGTCCACGGGCCGATCGCGGTACGCCGGGTCCAGCAGGGTCTCGAATGACACCACCGCGCCGCCCGAGTGGGCGACGAGCACGATCGCGTCGCAGCCGTCGGCCACGAGCGCGTCGATCGAGTGCGCGACCCGGGCGCGGACGTTCGCCGCCTGGACGGGATCGTCGAGCAGGACCGGCAGGTCGCCGAACCAGTCGACGAGGAAGCTGTCCACGACGCGCGCCTCGGCGAAATCCTGGATGGGACCGACCGGGACGCGCCGAACCAGGCCCCACACGAGCAACGCCGCGGACCCGAGGGCGCTCACGAGCGTCACGAGGACACCCAGGCTGAGGGCCCTCGCCTGGAACCGATCGAGCGTCTCGATCCAGGCCCACCGGCCCCCGTCGTCGAGCTCGGCCATGAGTCGTTCGTCGGGTGGGGCGGGGGAGTCGGCCGCCGCCGGGGCCGGGCCTCGATCCGCGGCAGTCGTCGGCGCCGCCCCCGGCACCGGGGGTGGCGGCGGCTCGCTCGCCTGCAGGGATGCCTCCCGGCGCCGATCCCAGGTCGACTCGCGCCGGTGGTAACCCGTCGCGATGCCGCCCACGATCCGGCCGAGCCGGGCACGCAGGTAGCGCACGACAGCGCCCAGGGCCGGCGCGCGGAGGTCGGCCGCCCACCACGCCTCGGTCATGACCCAGCGCGTCGCGGGTCGATCGCGGTACGCCGGGACCTCGACCTCGAGAAAGGGCTGCGACGCGCCGGAGAAGCTGAACTCGCTGCGCACCACCGGATCGCGCGATTGTCCGATCGAGCGCTGCCAGTCGGCGAGCAGGCTCACGATCGGCGCCGACCAGTCGAGGAATGTCTCGGCGGGTTGCTGGGTGCCGATGCCGTGCACGAACACGATCCCGACCCGCTGCGCCTCGGCGCGCCCGCGTCGGGCGGACCGTCTCGCGCGAAGGCCGAGGCTCGCCGGTTTCGCCGTGGCCGGTGCCGCGGCAGCTCCGGCGGCCGGCGGCTCGCCCGCGGGCGTCGTGAGCCGGGTCGTCTGGTAGTCGGGTGAATTGATCGGCATCGGGCCACAGTCTGCCACCCGACCGTCCGCATCCGTCTCGGACCCACGGGCCGGTCGGCGCGTCACACGGGTTCCGGGCAGCGTTCGCGGGCTACCATGGCCGCATGTACCTCGACGCGATGTCGTTCCTCGAGGACGAGCGCGACGCGTGGCGACCGTTCGAGCAACTCGCGGACCTCGCCGATGACCGGCTGGAGCGTCGGACCGACGCGGCGCACGGCTGGTCCGGACGAGACCTGATGGCGCACCTCGTCGCGTGGCAGGAGATCGCGCTCCAGGTCGCCAAGGAGCTGGCGGTCGGCGAGACGAGTCGGACCGCCGCCGAGACCGACGCGGACTGGGACGCCCGAGGCGGGGACACGGTCAATCGGGAGCTCCAGGAGCGTTGGGCCGCTGTTCCGCTCGACGAGCTTCGCGCCCGTTACCGGACGGTGGCGGGCGAACTACGCGGGTACCTGACCGTCGTGCCCGAGACGCGCTGGATCAAGCACCCGACCAACATGTCGTCCATCCTCGAATCAACCCTCGACCACTACGCCGAGCACGAGGCGGATCTCGCGGCGATCCTCGACGCCGGCGCTCGATCGTGACGGAGGCGCAGCTCCGGGAGGTCCTCCTGGCCGCGGCGGCAGAGCTCGACGGCGTCACGCGGCGCAGCAACGGTCACGGCCTGGAGCTGGTCCGTGACGGGCGGTCGTTCGCGATCGTCGGCCTCGGATCCGCGAGCTTCAGGCTCGATGGCCCGGTCGCCGCAGCCGCCCGGCGCACGCAGGACGTGACGCCGTCGAGCCTGGGGCCCGAGTGGGTCGAGTTCGCGCCACGGACGCTCGACCAATTTGCCCTCGATCGCGCGACGGCCTGGCTCGAGGCCGCGTGGCGACGGGCCGGCGCCGTCGCTCGCTGACCCGGGCCTGGAATCGCTCGGCCCCGGCCAATGCCGGGGCCGATTTGTCGCGGTCTTGGTGCCGGGACGTCCGGCTGTCGGCCGACCAACGCCGACTGACACCCTCAACTTCGGCGCAGCCTCGCTCGCTCCGAGGACCGAGGCTCGACGGAGCGCATCGGTCCGAGGATTTCAGCCTTCGACGGCCTGACTCTCCTCCTTGGGGGCCGAGGCGGCCTCGGCCGCCTGGGCCAGGGCAAACTGCTGCTCGAGCTGCTCCATCGGGCGGAACCCGACGACGCCCATCGGCTGCTTGCCGGGCTGGAAGAAGGCGATCGTGGGGATGCTCATGATGTTGAACGCGCGCGATAGCCCCGGGTTCGCGTCGACGTCCACTTTGACCACGTCGATCGCCCCGTCGTACTTCTGCGCGAGCTTCTCCATCTCGGGCGCGACGAGCTTGCACGGCCCGCACCACGCGGCCCAGAAGTCGACGAGCACGGGTCGCTCGTTGTGCAGCACGTTCTGCTCGAACGTGTCGTCGGTGACTGCCTTGATCTCGGCCATCGGCCTGTGGTCCTTTCTCCCGCACCGTGCGGGGACGTCTCTCGCCGGTCGACCGGCGTTGGCGCCATCGCGTCGTCCAGGTGCTCGACCTAGCGCGCGATCTGTTGAATGAGGTGGTAGGCCTCCAGGACCTGTGGGTCCGCGAGGCGGTAGAACACGGTGTTGCCGACGCGCCGGCTCGCCACGAGCCCGGCGCTACGCAGCACCGACAAATGCTGGCTCATGTTGGGTACCTGGCAACCGACCTGCGTCGAGAGCTCGCTCACGGACATCTCGCCGCCGGCGAGCGACTCGAGGACGCACAGACGCTTGGGATCCGCGAGCGCCCGACCGACGGCGGCGAACCGCTGCCGATCTGCGACGCTGGACACGGGTTCCTCCAGTTCCAACATGCGTCAAGTCTCTCACTACTTGCGCAAGCACGCAAGTAGATTCCGTGATAGCACGCCCGACACCTGCCGCCGGCCGGTACTCCCGGCCGGTGCCGTGCTTCGCAACCCCTTCGGTATGCTGCGCTGCATGCACGCCGCCGGCTGCCAGTGACGGCCCGAACGACCGGCCACGATCTGCCGCTCGATCGGATCGCCGAGGCCCGGGAGGTCGTCGTCGGCCAGGTCCACCGGACGCCCTTGCTGTCGTCCACGAGCGCTGCCCGGATCGCGTCCGAGGCCGCCGGTGCGCGCATCGCGGACGACCGCATCCTGCTCAAGGCCGAGCACCTCCAGAAGACGGGCTCGTTCAAGCCCCGCGGCATGACCGCCAAGGTCGCGTCGCTGAGCCGCGAGGAGCGCGCCGCTGGCATCATCACCCTGTCCGCCGGCAACGCCGCGCAGGCGTACGCGTGGGCGGCGGCGAAGCTCGAAGTACATGCCGTCGTGGTCATGCCGGAGGCTGCCGTCCGATCGAAGGTCGAGGCCTGCCGCGCGTACGGCGCCGAGGTCGTCCTCCACGGCGCGCATGTGGGGGAGACGTTCGCCGAGATGGAGCGGCTCACGGCCGAACGTGGTCTGACCTTCTGTCACCCGTTCGACGATCCGGAGGTCATCGCCGGCCACGGCTCGATCGGGTACGAGCTCCTCGAGGACGTGCCCGACCTCGACGTCGTCGTGGTCGGGGTCGGCGGCGGCGGGTTGATCTGCGGGATCGCCGCCGCGCTCAAGCAGCTCAGGCCGTCCGTGCGCGTGTATGGCGTGGAGCCCGTCGGCTCGAACGCGCTGTCGCTCGCCATGGAACAGGGTCAGGTCGTGCCCATCCAGCCGCGCAGCGTCGCGGACGGGCTCGGGGCGCCATTCGCGGGCGCCTGGACCCTGGCCCTCGGCAACCGCTACCTGGACGGCATCGTCCTGCTCGACGACACCGAGATCCTGGCCGGCATGCGCTTCGCCCTCGAGCGCGTGAAGCAGCTCGTGGAACCGGCCGGCGCCGCCGCGCTCGCGGCGCTCCTCTTCGGCCGGATCAGCCTGCGAGACGGCGATCGGGTCGCGGCGGTTCTGTCCGGCGGCAACGTCGAGACCGGTCGCCTCGGCGAGCTGTTCGGGGCCGCCGCGGACCTGCCGGTGTGACCCACGAGCAGCCGGATGTCGAGCCTGGCAAATCCACGTCGCGCGACACCCCCGCAGCCCCGCATCCGACCGACGTCAGCTCCGGCTGGCTTCGATACCTGCCCGGCGCCGCGGTGGCGAGCGCGGTCGGCGGCCCGATGCCGGGAGTCGAATTCGGACCCGTCCGTGGCGCGCGAAGCCTCCTCGCCGGCCGCACCGATCCTGCCTGCCGTGGTACCGATCCTGCCCGGATCTCGGCAGCTCCTCGGGATCAGCCTGGACCTCGCCTTCCGGGCCAGTCGCGCGCTCCGGCTCGGATCGATCTGGATCGCGCTGCAGACCCTGGGCCTGGCGGGGCCGCCGATGCTCTTGACCGCGACGGTGGTCACGCGGCAGCCGGACGCGATCGCGGGGCTGTTCACGCCCAACCCGTGGTCGATCAGACGACCGTGGCCGTCGAGAGCTGGCTCGGCATCGCCGCGATGGTCGCCCTCGTGGGGCTGGCCGTGCTGACGATCGAGAGCCGCATCGTGGCCGCGGCCCTGCTCGGCGGGGCCGCGCTCGATCGGCCGCTGACCCTGCGCGAGGCCATTCGCCGCTCGCGCCAGACGTTTTGGCGCGTCGTCAGGGCGTTCATCATCGTCCAGATTCCACTCGGCATCGTCGGCCAGGTGCTGGCCTCCGTGCTCGCCGGGGCCGGCACCGTCAGCGAGGCGACGACCCTCGCGAGCACGGTCGTCACGACCCTCATCGGCGCGCCGTTCGTGTATGCCCTGGCCGGAATCGTGCTCGGCGACGTGGCGGCGTTCGAGTCCGTCCGTCGCTCGGTTCGCCTGGCCCGCGTTCGCTGGCGCCTCGCGATCCTCGCCTCGATCCTCGGGCAGGTGTCCCAGTACGTGCTCGTGTTCGGGCTCGGTGCGGGTGTCGATCTCTTGGCGCGAGTCTGGCAACAGCTCGGGCTGAGCCTCGACAGCGGCAGCGCGACGATCTTGCCGGCCGTCGTGTTCGTCATGGTCGCGGTGACCGCCGTGGGGTCGCTGCTGTTCACGGTCAGCGCGCTCGCGGTGGCACCCCAGGTCGTGGCCTTCCTGGGCTTGACCCACTACGGATCGGGCCTGGACCGGGCTCGAGCCGGCGCCAATGTCCCGCACCGGGTGCGCTGGTTGACGATCCCGATGGCCATCGGGATCGGTCTGTCCGTGTTCGTGGGCCTCGCGGGCGTCGCGAGCGTCGTCGGCTCGTAGCTCGCCCGCCTACTCGTAGCCGAGATCGGCCAGACGGTCGTCATCGATGCCCAGGTGGTGTGCGAGCTCGTGGATGACGGTCAGCTCGACCTCATCGGCCAGGTCGTCCGGATCGGCGTAGTCGGCCTCGAGCGGCAGGCGGAACAGCGTGATCTTGGTCGGCGCCGCGGCCCAGTCCGCACCGTACTCGGTCCGCGGCACGCCCTCGTACAGGCCGTACAGGGTCTCATCCGGTGCCAGCCCGTTCTCGCGCAGCTGCTCCCGGCTGGGCTCGTCGTCGATCACGACGGCCACCTCGGCCAGGGCCGACGCGAACGGTTCCGGGATGGCGTCGAGCGCGCGCTCGACGAGCCGCTCGAACGCGAGATGCTGGCGGGCCGGCCGGATGCGCGAGCTGCCACGGCGACGTTTGGCCATCGAGCCCAAAATCTAGAGCCATGGACGATCGGGCGACACGCGAATCCGTTCCCGAACCGGACCGGCAGGCCAGTCCGGACGGCTTCGTCGTGCTCGCCGATCAGGGCGATCGGATCCATTTCCTCGATTGGGGCGGGCCGCGCAATCGGCACGGCTGTCTCCTCGTGCACGGGCTGGCCGGCACGGCCTGGGTCTGGACGCCGGTGACGAGGCGCCTGCGAACGGTCTGCCACACGGTGGCGATCGATCTCCGCGGTCATGGCCTGTCGGACGCGCCCACCACGGCCGGCGCCTACGAGCTCGGCCGCTACGTCGACGACATCGTGGCCGTGGCCGAGGGCTCCGGCCTCGTGCCCATGCCCGGCTTCGGCGCGCCCGACACGGATCGCCCCGGCGGCGAGCAGATCGCATCGCCCGGAGGTGGCGATCGGAGCCCGGCCGGGAGACGGGTCGTCCTTGCCGGTCATGGCTTCGGCGCGTCGCTCGCCGCGCTGGCGGCGGCGCGCCTGGCCCAACGGTGCGCGGGTCTGGTGCTCGTCGACGGCGGCTGGTCGTCGCTGGCGGACGCCACCGGCCTGAGCCCCGAGGAGTTCCTGGCCACGATCGAGGAACCGCCCGAGGTCCTCCTCTCGATGACCGCCTACCTCGACGACCGGCGGGACTTCGACCTCGGGACGTGGGACGCGGATCAGGAGCAGGCGGCTCGGGCCGCGGTCGCCGAGCTGCCCGTGGGTCGGGTCGTGCCGGTCGTGCGGCCGCACGCGCTCGAGGGCGCGGTGAGGGCGGCATTCGCGTACGAGCCGCTCGACGTGCTGCCCGCCGTTTCGGCGCCGATCGTCGCGCTCGCGGCGGCCGACGACGAGGAGGCCATCTCCAGTCGGGGTCTGGCGCGCGTCGAGGCGGCATTGGCCTCGATCGGGCGAATGCCCCTGCGTGTCGAGCGCCACCCGGGCCTCGGCCACAACCTGATGCGCTACCGACCCGAGGCGGTCACCCGAGCAATTCTCGAGGTCGGCAACCTGTGATGCGCGGACGTGGTCGGAGCCGCGGGCGAGTCGTGCGCGCGCTCGGTGTCTCGTCCGCTCGGGCGGCCGCCGCTGCCGATGCGCGGTAGGATCGCGGCTCGCAGCAGGAGCAGCACGGCGATGCCAGCCAAGCCAAGCACCGAGCTACCGGAGCACGTTCGGCGGCTGGTCGACGAGATCGAGACCGAGATCGGGGAGGCGCCCGGCCACCCGGTGCCGGGTGACACGGATCTGCCACGGACCGTGGCTGCGGCCGCAATCGAGGGCGGCCAGGTCTTCCACGACGCGGCCGAGGTTCATCGGGTCGAGGCGGCCGTGCGCCAGATCCTGGTCGAGATGGGCGAGGACCCCGACCGGCAGGGCCTGCTCGGCACGCCCGAGCGCGTGCGCCGGATGTACCTGGAGCTGACGGCCGGCTACTGGGTCGATCCCGATCGGCTGCTCAACGGCGCGATCTTCGACGTCGACTACAGCGAGATGGTCGTCGTCAAGGACATCGCCTTCTACAGCCTGTGCGAGCACCACCTGCTGCCGTTCTTCGGCAGCCCCGTCGGTCGCCTACATCCCGCACGGCCGCGTCATCGGCCTGTCCAAGATCCCGCGCATCGTCGAGATGTACGCGCGCCGGCTGCAGGTCCAGGAGCGCATGACCCGGCAGATCGCCGATTTCCTGATGGAGCACCTCGCGCCGCAGGGCGTCGGCGTCGTGGTCGAGGCGTCGCACCTGTGCGCGGTCATGCGCGGCGTGCGCAAGCCGGGCACGATCATGACCACTCGGCACGTGCTCGGCCTGTTCCGCGACGGCCGACCGGACGCGGGCCGAGTTCTTCAGCCACCTCGAGCGACCGGCGCCGCGACCCTGAGCCGCCGTTGCGCCCGGGCTCACGGCTGCTCCCGCGTCGCGACGAAGAGCCGGACGAGCGCCAGCAGCCCGAACCAGCCCAGGACGAACAGACCGAGCAGCACCAGCGACCGTTGCCAGCAGGTTGTCCTCGGCCTGGGCCGCTCACGAGCCCGCTCAGGGCAACCATGAGCCGCGACGGCCGCGATCGCGGCCACGACTCGGTGGCCGCCGCCGGCGGCGCGCCGGCCGATGCGCCAAGCGGGTCGATCGAGGGCACGTCCGTGCGGGCCGTCGGGTGCGCGAGCGGCCAGCGGAACGCGTCGTAGCGGATCCGACGCTCGGGGTCGAGGAGCCACTCCCGGGCGATGTTCAGACGTGCCGCCGCGGTGGTTTCGCCATCGCCGGCGACATCCGGGTGATGCTGGCGCATCGCCATCCGCCAGGCGCGCCTCGATCGCGTGCGAATCCGCCGCGCGCCCGACACGCCAGCTCGGCGTACAGGTCGAACGGCGGTAGTGGCTCCGGAACGGGCGACTGACCGGAGTGTAGCCAGCGACGGCTGAGCGAGCCGTGACGCCCTGGCCGCGTGCGCCGGCCGCGTCGCCGGCAACACCGACGAGCCGCCGAGCACTGGCCGCGATGATCGGACCCTGAGCCCGCCCGCAGGATCGTTCGCGGCGCCCGGGTTGTCCCTACAATGCCGGCCATGGCCGATCGCCCGATCAAGGTCCTCATCGCCAAGCCCGGCCTCGACGGTCACGACCGCGGCGCGAAGGTGCTCGCCCGCGGCCTGCGCGACGAGGGCTTCGAGGTCGTGTACACCGGCCTGCGGCAGACGCCCGAGATGGTCGTGTCCGCCGCGCTCCAGGAGGACGTCGACGTCGTCGGCCTGTCGATCCTGTCCGGCGCGCACATGACGCTCCTGCCGCAAGATCACGCGCCTGCTTCGCGAGCGCGGGCTCGATGACGTGCTCGTCACGGCCGGCGGGATCATCCCCGACGACGACATCCCGGCGCTCGAGGAGGCCGGCGTGGCCGAGGTGTTCGGGCCGGGCACGACGATCCGCGAGGTGGCCGAGTACCTCCGGGCGAACGCCCGGCCTCGGGACCAGGGGTGACGCGGGCAAGGTCCGCCACGCAACCGGCCAGGCAAAATCGCCGGACGCTCCATGCCGGAACCATGGCCGGGGCCAGGTGCATGCGATGAATGCCCAGCCGGCGATCGACCCGGCGGCGCGAGCGGCCGAGCTCGCCGAGGCCGCCGTCGGCGGCGACCGACGCGCGCTGGCTCGCCTGCTCACCGCGGTCGAGAATCGCGGCGCCGTGTCCGAGCACGCGCTGCGCCGGCTCTATCCACGGGCGGGCCGCGCCCATCTGGTCGGGATCACCGGGCCGCCGGGTGCCGGCAAGTCGACGATCGTGGCCGCGCTCATCGCGCTGCTCCGGGCGGCCGGCCGCTCCGTCGCGGTCCTGGCCATCGACCCGTCCAGCGCCGATCACGGGCGGCGCCATGCTCGGCGACCGAGTTCGGATGCAGGTCCTACGCCGACGATTCGGATGTGTTCATCCGCTCGATGGCGTCCCGCGGGCACGCCGGCGGCCTCGCCGCGACGTCCGCGGCCGCGGCCGCCGTCCTCGACGCGGCCGGCTTCCCGACGATCTTCCTCGAGACCGTCGGCACCGGCCAGAGCGAGGTCGAGGTGGCCGCGATCGGCCGACACCACGCGTGGTGCTCGAGGCGCCCGAGATGGGCGACGAGATCCAGGCCATCAAGGCCGGCCTGCTCGAGGTCGCCGACATCGTGGTCGTGAACAAGTCCGATCGGCCCGGTGCTCAGCGAACGGCAGGACAGCTGCGGGCCATGCTCACGGCGGCCGCGCCGCGCGAGGCAACGGCCGGGCGGCCACAACCCAAGCGACCCGAGGTCCTGCTCGCGACGGCAGCCACCGGCGACGGCGTTCCCGAGCTGCTGGCCGCGATCGATCGCCAGCGCGACTCCTCCAGACCGGATGCCGGGGCGGCGGCTCTCGCTCGTGCCGAGAGCCAAGTCTGGACGATCGTCGGGGAGCGCCTGCGGGCCCGAAATCGACGATCCGGCGCGGCACGCCCTGGTCCGCGCGATCCTGGCCGACGTGGCGGCCCACCGGCTCGACCCGTACGCCGCGGCGGACGACCTGATCGACCAGCTCGGTCGGGGCAGCGCTGGCGATGGCGGCGCAGGGGCCTAGCGGAGGAGCGACACCAGGCCGGACGCGGGCTTAGCGGCCGGCGACCGCTCGCTCGCTCGGGTCTCGCGCCGCTCGTCGCCCGGGCGGGCCTCGATCGCGAGCGGCGCATAGCGCACGCCCGTGGCGCGCTCCCAGTCGGCGCGCTCGAGGTGGATCGCGAACCGATGGCTGCCGGCGGCGAAGGCGATCGCCGTCGCGTCGCCGACGGCCTCGTCCGCGACCATAGGGACGCCGTACAGCTCGGGCACGGGCATGAGCGTGCCGATCTCGTCGAGCGGCGCGAGCCGCTCGAGCTCGGGCTCGTCCAGGAGCCGAACGTGCGTCGCTCCGAGCACCCTGGCCGCCCGCGCCGGGTCGACACGGTGCGTCGCATCGAGGACGAGCAGGAATCGGCGCGCGTCGTCTGTCTCGACCGCCACGACCTTGAGGAACAACCGCGGCGCGATGCCGTCGGCACGCGCGGCCGCGAGTGCGCTGAACGCGACGCGGTGCTCATGGACTTCGTGCGGTAGACCGTGCCGCCCGAGCCATCCGAGCAGTGCCGCGTCGACCGGTCGTGCGTGGAGCTTGGCGCCCTGCATCTCGAACCTCCGATGATCCTCCGGTCAGACCGCGACCGGCGCCGGCGACCCGCGTCGGCGCTCGATGCGCGTCGGTCGTCGCCCGCCCGAGGCGACGATCCGCGTCCCACTCCGCCCGGCCAGGACGTTGACCGCGTCGTCCAGGGCGCCGATCGCGGCCCAGCGCCCGGTGCGCCGGACGAAGGCGGCCGCGGCTTCCACCTTCGGGCCCATCGAGCCGTTTGCGAACGTGCCGTCGTGAATGCCGCGGGCGGCGTCCTCGAGCGACAGGCGCCGTATCGGTGCCCCGGCACGCCCGGCGGCTCCGGCCGGCCGGCCGGCCCACGTGTCGTACACGCCGTCGACGTCGGTCAGCAGGAGCAGCGCATCGGCGTTGACGACCACCGCAAGCTCGACCGCGGCGAGGTCCTTGTCGACCACCGCCTCGAGGCCGCGATGGCCGCCGCCTGGCTCGGTCGCCACCGGGATGCCGCCGCCGCCGGACGCGACGACCAGAATGCCGGCCGAGACCAACGCGCGAATGCTCGCTGCCTGGACGATTCCGATCGGTCGCGGCGACGCGACGACCCGTCGCCAGGCGGCGCCGTCGGGCCCGATCGCCCAGCCGTGGCGGGCCGCCAACGCCTCGGCCGCCGCCCGGTCGTAGATCGGCCCGATCGGTTTGGTCGGTCGCGCGAACGCGGGATCGGCGGGATCCACGATCGTCTCTGTCAGCAGCACGGCGACCGGCCGCCGGTGACGAGTGGCCGCGAGCTCGCGCTCGAGGGCCTCCGCCAGGAGGTAGCCGATCTGACCCTGCGACTCGGCCACGAGCACGTCGAGCGGCGGCGGCTCGACGACGTCGCGAGCGGCCTCCGCCTCGATGGCCAGGAATCCGACCTGCGGCCCGTTGCCATGGCTGACGACGAGCTCGTGCCCGTCCGCTTCGAGGGCCACGATGGCGCGCGCCGCGGTCCGCACGTTCGCCCGCTGGACCTCGGTCGAGCCGGCCTGGCCGCGGCGAATCAGGGCATTGCCACCCAGAGCGGCGACGATGCGTGACACGTCACAGCCGCTCCCCGGCGAAGTCGCCCGTGAGCAGGGCGTACAGCAGGGCCGTCTCGGTGTGGAGCCGGTTGGCGGCCTGCCGCCAGACCCGCGAGCGCGGGCCGTCGATGACGTCGTCGGTGACCTCCTCGCCGCGATGCGCGGGCAGACAGTGCAGGAAGATCGCGCTCTGATCCGCCCAGTGCATGAGCTTGGCGTCGACCCGGAACCCGGCGAATGCCTTCAGACGGGACTCGCGTTCGGACTCGCGGCCCATCGACGTCCACACGTCGGCGTACACGACCTGCGCCCCGAACACGGCCGAGCCGGGCTCGTTGGTGAGCACGATCGAGCCGCCGGTCTGGCTTGCCGTGCGCGTCGCGGTGGCAACGATCTCGGCCGAGGGCTCGTAGCCCTTGGGCGTGGCGATCCGCAGGTGGAAACCGCCCAACGCGGCGGCCTGGATGAGCGAATGGCAGACGTTGTCGCCGTCGCCCACGAACGCCACCTGGAGGCCCGCAAGCAGCCCGAATTCCTCACGCATGGTCATCACGTCGGCGAGGGCCTGGCACGGGTGGTGCTCGTCGGTGAGGGCGTTGACGACGGGCACCGATGCGGCGGCCGCCAGCGCTTCGACCGAGGCCTGCCCGAACGTCCGGATCGTGATCCCGTCCAGGTACAGGGACAGGGCCCGGGCGGTGTCGGCGACCGTCTCGCCTCGGCCGAGCTGGAGCTCGTCGGGTCGGAGCACGATCGGGAGCATGCCCAGCGTCCACGCCGCGGCCTCGAGCGAGACGCGCGTCCGCGTGGACGGCTTGTCGAAGATCATGCCGACCTTGCCGCCCGCCAGCTGGTCGCGGAACAGGGCCGGCTCGCGCTTGAGTGTCCGGGTCAGGTCGAGGACAGCCCGCATGCCGTCCACCCCGAGCGCGTCGAGCGTGAGGAAGTGGCGGGGCGTCGTGGCCGTCGTCTCGTCCCGTCGACGCGCCGCCGACAGTGCGCGGGTGCTCATGACCGGCTGCCCGCGAGGGTAGCGGCCGCCACAGGCGTCAGCGTCGCGTCGAAGATCGGGCGGAGCAGGGTCGCGAGCGGCGGGCCGCTGACCTGGTGCAGCTCGTACGCGACGCGGGTGATCGGCTTGTCGATGTGCAGCACACGTGTCAGATCGATGGGTGTGGCCGACAGCACGATGTCCGCGTCGGTCGCGTTGAGCGTCGCCGCCAGCTCGGCCATCTGCTCCGAGCCGTAGCCCATCGCCGGCACGAGCGGCTCGAGCGCCGGGTAGCGGATGAGCACGTCCCGGATCGAGCCGACGGCGACGGGCGCCGGGTCGACCAGCGCGGCCGCTCCGAAGCGACGCGCCGCGACGACACCGGCTCCGTACGTCATGCCGCCGTGGGTCAGCGTCGGGCCATCCTCGACGACCACGACGCGCTTGCCCTCGATCGACGGGCCCGACAGTGTCAGCTCCGATCGGGCGCGAACGATCGTCGCATCCGGATTGAGGCGCCTCACGGTCGCCTCGACCTCGGCGATCGCGACCGCTGTCGCCGAATCGCACTTGTTGACGATGATCACGTCGGCCAGGCGGACGTTCGTCTCGCCGGGATGGTAGCGGCGCTCGTCGCCGGCCCGGAGCGGGTCGACCACGACCACGAACAGGTCGGGCCGGTAGAACGGCATGTCGTTGTTGCCGCCGTCCCACAGGACCACGTCGGCCTCGCTCTCGGCCTCGCGCAGGATCGCCTCGTAGTCGACGCCCGCGTACACAATTCGGCCGGCATCGAGGTGCGGTTCGTACTCCTCGCGTTCCTCGATCGTCGTCTCGTAGCGATCGAGGTCGGCGTAATTCGCGAAGCGCTCGACTCGCTGCGCGACGAGATCGCCGTACGGCATCGGATGGCGCACGACCACGGTCCGCAGGCCGGTCTGCTCGAGCAGGTGCGCGAGCGCGCGCGTCGTCTGGCTCTTGCCCGCGCCGGTCCGCGACGCGCCGATCGCGAGCACCGGCCTGCGACTCTGGAGCATCGTCCTGGTCGGGCCCAGCAGCTCGAAGTCGGCGCCGGCCGCGAGGGCGCGCGAAGCGGCATGCATGACCGTCTCGTGGCTGACGTCGCTATAGGCGAACACGACCGTGTCCGCGCTCTCCTCCCGGATCACCCGCTCGAGCTCGTCCTCGGGCACGATGCGGATGCCGTCCGGGTACAGCCGGCCGGCCAGCTCCGGCGGATAGCGCCGATCGGCGATGCCCGGGATCTGGGTTGCCGTGAACGCGACGACCCGAACGAGGGATCGTCGCGGTAGACGACGTTGAAGTCATGGAAGTCCCGACCGGCGGCTCCCATGATGACGACGCGGCGCGTGGCCATCGCGACCTCCTGCGACGGCGACACCCGGTCCGTCGCGACCGACCGCCGGGCGCCGACGGCGGACCGCCAGCTGGCTCGACCCGATCGAGGCTGATCCCGCCACCTCGGGTAGGCCAGTGTCGTGCGGCCCGAACGACGCGGGCCAACCGTCACGGCAGCCCCGGACGGTCGAGGCTCCGCTCGGCTAGGCTGTGGTCCATGGCCATCGAGCGTGTCTTCGTCGCGGGCGCGGGACTCATGGGCCATGGCATCGCGCAGGTCCACGCCGTCAGCGGCCGAACCGTCGTCCTGTACGAGCCCGACCTGGCACGGGCCCTGGCCGGTCGCGAGCGGATCGCCGGGAACCTGGCACGGTCGGTCGACAAGGGCCGGCTGGAGCCCGCCGACCGCGACGCCGCGCTGGCCCGGCTCGAGCCCAGCGACGATGTCCGCCGGGCCGCCGAGGCCGACATCGCGATCGAGGCCGTGTTCGAAGACATCGACGTCAAGCGCCGCTTGTGGACGGCCCTCGACGAGGTCGCATCGGCGACCGCCATCTTTGCCACGAACACGAGCTCGATCTCGATCGACGCGCTCGCGGCCTCGCTCCGTGCCGAGCGCCGCCCGCGCTTCGCGGGAATGCACTTCTTCAGCCCCGTGCCGGTCATGCCGCTCGTGGAGCTGATCCGGGGGATGGCGACCTCGGACGCCACCGCGGGCGAGATCCGCGACCTGGCGACCGCGCTCGGCAAGCAGGTCGTCGTGTCCGCCGATCGGCCCGGCTTCCTCGTCAATCGCGTGCTCATGCCCATGCTCGCCGAGGCGATGCGCGCCTTCGAGGAGGGTACCGGCACGGCCCAGGACATCGACACCGGACGCGCGGCTGGGCCTGAACCATCCGATGGGACCGCTGCGCCTGGCCGACTTCATCGGTCTCGACGTGTGCCTGGGCATCCTGCGCGTGATGCACGAGGGCCTCGGCGGCGAGCAGTTCCGGCCGCCAAAGGTGCTCGAGGATCTCGTCGCGGCGGGGCATCTCGGTGAGAAGACCGGTCGCGGATTCCACGTGTATCGGCCGGGCGGTGAGCGGCCCGCCTGAGGCCGGGCGCCGTCGGCGGCTTGACACAGGATCGGTCGGCTCGTTGGCCGGCCGGCCCGCCCGACAGGTGGCACAATCTGGCGGCGCCGGCCTGGTCCGGCGTGCCACACGGGGATGCCCATGACCTGGATGTCAACCGCGCGGGCCGGTGCGCTCGCAGCCATCGCCCATCCCGTGCTGCGTCGCCTGGCCTGGTACTCGCGCCGGGTGACCGCGCAGATCGATCGGCGCTTCTTCCTGAGCCTCGCGGCCGGCATCTTCATCTTCGTGTTCGCGGGCGCGATCCTGATCACCATCTTCGAGAAGCCGCTGACGCTGTCGGCCTTCGCCGACACGCTCAACTGGGGCTTCGCGACGGTGTTCGGGCAGGGCACCGCGGACTACGTGACCTCGCCCGGCGGACGGATCGTCAGCTGGCTGCTCATCCTGTTCGGCGTCGCCATGTTGGGCACCATCACCGGTGCGCTCGTCGCGCTCGTCATCGACTTTCTGCTGAAGGAGGGCCAGGGCTTGGGTGCATCGGGCTATCGCGACCACATCGTCGTGTGCGGCTGGAACCCCACCGCCCGGGACCTGATCTCGGAGCTGCGCGGCGACGACTATCGGAAGCGGATCGTGCTCGTCCACGACGCCGACAAGAATCCCGCCGGCCAGGGTGTCTACTACGTCAAGGGCGACCCGAGCGAACCTGCAGACCTCGAGCGCGCGGGCATCGAGGAGGCCGCGGCCGCGGTCGTCTTCCCGGTCGACCAGTCGAACGATGCCGACATGCGCTCGATCCTCGTGGTCATGGCCGTCAAGAGCGCCGCGCCGGATCTGCGGACGGTCGTCGAGGTGAACAATCCGCGCCATGTCGACCACTTCCGACGGGCGCACGCGGACGAGATTCTCGTCACCTCGACCCTGGCCTCGCGGTTGCTCGCACGATCCGCGCTGTACCCGGGTCTCACCGAGCTCGTGACCGACATCGTCTCGGGTGGGTTCGGGTCCGAGCTGTACCGAGTCACGCTGCCCGACGCGTACGTCGGGCTGTCGATCGACGAGGTGAGCGCCCGGCTGCGGTCCGAGCACCGGGCGACCCTGCTCTCGATCGGGCGGGCCGGCCAGACGCACACGAATCCGGCGACCGACTTCCTTCTCGAGCCGGGTGACGATGCGCTCGTTGTGGCCGAATCGCTGGGCACGCTCGCCCCACTTCGACTGGATACCGCCCCACCGACACCGGCGGCAACACCGAGCCCGGAGCCCGTCGGCGGACACGCGACGCCCTGAGGGGCGAGATGAGCGGCGCCTTGAGCGTCCCGGCGTCTCGCGCCACGACCCTGAGCGCCGCGCCCGCGCCCCGTCCCGCCCCAGGCCTGGGCGGCCTCGTCAGTGGCCGCGCAGGTCCCGGACCAGCTGGCCGATCGTGCCCAGGTCGAACGGTTTCGAGAGGAGCCGGACACCGCGCTCGTCGGCGAACGTCCGCAGGACGGGGTCGAGCACGTCGCCCGACATGAGAACGAACGCGTCCCGCAGCTCGGGCCGCAGCGCGACCGCTTCCGCGTAGAACTCGGCTCCGGTCATGCCGGCCATCCGCTGGTCGCACATGATGGCGGCCACCGGCTGTCTGCGAAGGATGTCGATGGCCCTCCGCCCGTCGCCGGCCAGGACCACCTCCTGCCCGAACGACCGCAGCGCCTTCTCGAGGAGCGCCCGGATCGAGGGCTCGTCGTCGAGCACGAGGATGGCGCCGGCCCGCTCCAATTCGCCGGCCGTCGGTTCGGCCCCGAGATCCGCCCGCCCGGACCCGGAATCCATTACGAGTGCGGCTGTATCGGAGGCGGGTTCGCCGGCTTCCCGGTCCGTCGGGGCCGCCTTCGTCGCGGCCGGCTCGGTCGCAGCCAGCTCTGGCGCTAGCGGCTCCGACGCCCGGGGCTCAGTCGCGACCGGCTCCGACGCCAGGGGTAGCTCGATCCTGAACCCGGATTCGGGCCCGACGTCAGGATCGTTCTCGATGAGCCGGCCACCATGCTCGGCAATGATCTGTGCGGCAATGGCGGCCCCGGCCCCGGCGTCGGCAACGAATGGCCGCTCCGCGTCGGACGTGACCGACAAGGCCAGAGCGGTGTGTTCGTCGCCGGCCCATTCGACCCGAAGCTCGAGCCGGACGGGCTGGCTCGTGTCCTCGAGGGCATCGATCCGCACGAGCAGCAGGGTGAGCAGCGCCAGCTGCATCTTGGAGCGATCGATCGGTACCGTCGGCAGCCCGTCGGCGACCTGCAGATGGGTCGAGACGTGGGCCGTCAACAGACGATAGGAGCTCAAGGCCAGGACACTCTCCACGAGCGGACGGAGGTTCGTCGGATGACGTTCCGATGGACGGGCCCGAGCGAAATTGAGCAGTGTCTGGATGAGCCCCCGCGTGCGGTCAATCTCGGTCACGATGAGGTCGGCGTCGCGTTGCAGATCGGACCCGGGCTCGGCATCGTCCAGGATCAGCTCGGCGATGCCGGCGATCGCGGCCAGTTGGTTGTTCAGATCGTGGGCGATACCGGGCGCGAGCCGCGCGATCACGTCCATCTTCTGGGCTCGCACCAGCCCGTCCCCAATCGGATTTGATGCGCCGGCGGGCACGCTCATCGCGGGCGGGGACGAATCTCCTCGATCGGTGTCGCCTCGATCATCGCCCGCCCCTGAGCTCACGGCCCGTATCGTACCCGCGCCGATCGGGCAGTCGGAGCCGTGCGCCAGCTTCGGGGCGTCAAGACGGGGTCGGCCGCTCCGTGTCGAGCGGCGCCGTGCCCGCCAGCGGCCCGTCCGCCATGCCGTCCGCCGTGCCCGCCAGCGGCGCGTCCGCCATGCCCGCCAGCCCATCGATCGCCCGTGGTCTCGCCATGCGCGCAACCAGCGCACCTTCGACAGGTGCGAGAGGACGATCTCCCATGCATCCGCACCGGCTCAGGCACGCGGCGAGCGCGTACCGGCCTTCGTCACGCGGTGAATGCCGCCAGGGGGCCGGCGAACGGTCCCGTCCTGCACATATTGCAAGAACGAGATGGCCCGCACCGATCCGTCCGGCCGGCGAAGCCACCGGCGCATGATCGGCCCACGATCCGGGAACGCCGCCGTGAAGAGGGCGTGATGCGCGGCGACGTGGCGCCGATTGGTCCGTCCTTCGGCTATGAGCAGCCAAACGGACACGCTCGTCGTCCGCCAATCGCGGCGGGCCGCGATCGCGGGTGCAAGGCGAAGGTATCGATCGATCTGGGCGAGGACGGCCTGAGCATCGACGATCTCGGTCTTGAGCTCGATCACCAGCAGCGCGCCGCTGACCGCGTGCCAGCACAGCCAGTCGATCGTGCCGCGCTCACCGAGGATCGCGTAGGAGACTTCGGGCACGCACTGCCAGCCGGTCTGTCGGGCAAGGAGTCGGGCGGTCGCCTCGTGAAGGGCCGAGTGTCGAGCATTGACGAGCCGTGGCAGGTCGCCGCCACGCCAGGTCGCCACCACGCCAATCCGAGCCTCGAGCACTGCGGCAACGCGCCGCAGGTTCCGCAACGACACCAGCTCCAGCTGCCCGCGCTCGAATTCGCGACACCAGCGTCCGATCGACTCCCGCAGCCCGAGCAACGTCGACCTGCCGCAAGCGGCGACGATGCCGAACCGCCCGGAGCGATCGCCCGACCTCGATGTCGCCCATATGGTTCAGCCTGCCATCGAGCTCTCGATCCAGGGTCCATCGGTCCTTCGCCGTGGCGCGTCTCTCGTTGCACGTCCATTCGCCGCCCATCACCGTCGATCCAGCTCTACGTCCTTGCCATGTGGGCGCCCCGCGCACGTTCGACGGCAACCAGCGAGACGTGGCCGTCTTCGTGCCCCGAAACGAGGCCTGCAGGCCGGGGGTTTCGTGCTGCCGTTGAGCCTGTGCGAGTGCCCGGGGCCGCCCCGACCGCCGAGTACGGTCGGCGAACGTGCGCGCCCTGCACCTTTGGCAAGGAACGTGCCCGGAGCGACCACTCCGGAGCGTGCCCGAAGCGACCTGGCAAAGAACGTGCCCGGACCGAGCTGGCACGAACGTGCCTGCACCTTGGCAAGAAACGTGCCCGGACCGACCGCCCCGAGCGACCGACGCCATCCGCCCAGGGCAACTGGCTCCGGGCGCGGCGGAGGGGCCGACGATACCCACGCCCTCGGGCCGGTCCCCCGAGACCCGGTAGTACACTCGGACGATGGGTGACGTGAACGGTCGGAACGGCGGCGTGTACGTCGTTTCTGCGGCCCGGACCCCGATCGGGAAGTTCGCCGGCGCCCTGTCAGGAACGCCCGCGACCGAGCTGGGTGGTGTCGCCATTCGCGCGGCTGTCGAGCGCGCGGGACTGCCCGACGGCACGCCCGTCGACGAGGTCCTCATGGGCCAGGTGCTCCAGGCCGGCGCGGGCCAGGCACCGGCTCGTCAGGCGGCGCTCCAGGCGGGCCTACCGTCGACCGCGAGCGCGACGACGATCAATCGGGTGTGCGGCTCGGGTCTCAAGTCGATCATGCTGGCGGCGGCCGAGATCCGGGCCGGGGACGCCGAGGTCGCGGTTGCGGGCGGCATGGAGAGCATGAACCGTGCGCCGTACCTGGTGCCGAACGCGCGATTCGGGTATCGGCTCGGCAACGGCACGCTCGTGGACAGCACGGTGGCGGACGGGTTGTGGTGCTCGATCGAGGACTGCCACATGGGCACGCACGCCGAGCGCGTCGCGATCAAGGATCACGTGAGCCGGGCCGATCAGGACGCGTACGCGCTCGAGAGCCATCGGCGCGCGATCGCGGCGATCGACGACGGCCGTTTCGCAGACGAGCTCGTGCCCGTGCCCGTCCGCGATGCGCGTGGCCGTGAGACGCTCGTCGACACCGACGAGAACCCACGCCGCGAGACGAGCCTAGAGGCCCTCGCCCGACTCAAGCCGGCGTTCGACCTGCCCGGCGACGAGGATCGTGCGGGCGCGAGCGAGGGCACCGTGACCGCGGGCAACGCGCCCGGCATCACCGACGGCGCGGCCGCCACGGTGGTCGTCTCCGAACGCGTGCTCGAGCGCTTCGGCCTGCGGCCGCTGGCGCGGATCGTCGGCTACGCGCAGGCCGAGGTCGAGCCCAAGTGGCTGTTCCTCGCGCCGATCGAGGGCGTGCGTCGGCTGCTGGATCGGATCGAGCTGCCGATCGAGGCGTTCGATCTCGTCGAGATCAACGAGGCGTTCGCCGCGCAGACCTTGGCCGACGGGCGCGCGCTCCGGTTCGACTGGGCAAAGACCAACGTCAACGGTGGCGCGATCGCGCTCGGACACCCGATCGGTGCATCGGGCGCCCGGATCGTGGCCACCCTGCTCCACGAGCTGCGCCGCCGGCAGGGTCGATACGGGCTGGCGACGCTGTGTCTTGGTGGTGGGGGATCGGTGGCCGCCGCCTTCGAGCGCGTATGACCCGGGGCTGATGCCAGGCGCCCATCGGCGCCGACGGCCCAAGATGCAGGTACGAGGGAGATCGTGGATGACCGACGCCGGTAAGGAGCGTCCCGCACCCGCCATGGTCGAGTTGAGCGAGGACGAGCTGGCGCTGATCCGAACCGCGCTGCGCCTGCTCGAGTCGACCCTCGGGCGGGAGGAGGCCGAGGAGCTCGGCCAGGTCCAGCAGATCCTGCGCAAGCTCGGCCTGGACGCCTCGGTGCCGTGATACCGCGAGCCGGTGCGGCCGCCGAACGGGGCGCGGCCGCCGAGCGGGGCGCGGCCGCCGAACCGCCGAGGTTCCGCAACTTCATCGCCGGGGAGTGGTGCGAGTCCGTGTCGGGCCGGACATTCGAGAGCCACAATCCGGCCGACACTCGCGACGTCGTCGGACGCTTCCAGAGCAGCACCGCAGCGGACGTCGGGATGGCGATCCGTGCCGCAGAGGCGGCGGGGCCGCTGTGGCGCCGAACGCCGGCCCCCAAGCGGGGCGAGATCCTGTTCCGCTTCGGCCAGCTCTTGGCCGAGCACAAGGAGCGCCTGGCCAGGGCCATGACGCGCGAGATGGGCAAGGTCCTGTCCGAAGCGCGCGGCGACGTCCAGGAGGGCATCGACATCGCGATGCTCATGGCCGGCGAGGGCCGGCGCATGTTCGGCGACACGGTGCCGTCCGAGCTGCCCGACAAATGGGCCATGTCGATGCGCCAGCCGCTCGGCGTGGCCGGGATCATCACGCCCTGGAACTTCCCGATCGCGATCCCGTGCTGGAAGATGATGCCGGCCCTCGTGGCCGGCAACAGCGTCGTGTTCAAGCCGGCCAGTGACACACCGCACTGCGCGACGTTTCTCGTCGAGCTCATGGCCGAGGCCGGGTTTCCGGCGGGCACCGTCAACCTGGTGACGGGTTCGGGCGCGGAGGTCGGCGACGCGATCGTCGAGAGCCCCGACGTGCAGGTCATCTCGTTCACCGGTCACTCGTCGACGGGCAAGGCGATCGCCGCCCGAGCGGCGCAGCGGCTCACGCGCCTGAGTCTCGAGCTCGGCGGCAAGAACGGCATCGTCGTGCTCGCGGACGCGGATCTCGATCTCGCCACGGACGGCATCCTGTGGTCGGCGTTCGGCACGACCGGCCAGCGTTGCACGGCCTGCTCGCGAGTCATCGTTGAGCAGCCGGTCTTGGAACCGCTGCTGGAGCGGCTCGAACGGCGGGCCCACGCGCTCCGGCTGGGCGACGGATCGGACGCGGCCACGGACGTCGGGCCGCTGATCAACGCCGGCGCGGTCGACAAGGTGGAGGGCTTCATCCAGATCGGACGGGGTGAGGGCGAACTCGTGCTCGGGGGCCGGCGGGCGACTGGTGAGGGGCTCGAGCACGGCCACTTCTTCGAGCCGACGATCTTCGCCGGCGTGAAGCCCATGGACCGGATCGGCCAGGAGGAGATCTTCGGACCGGTGCTGTCGGTCATCCCGGTCGCCGATTACAGCGCCGCCGTCACCGCCCTGAACCAGACGCGGTACGGCCTCTCGAGCTCGATCTACACGCGCGACGTCAACCGCGCCTTCCGGGCGATGCGCGACTTCGAGACGGGCATCGTGTACGTGAACGCGGGCACGATCGGCGCCGAGACGCACCTGCCGTTCGGTGGCTGGAAGGAGACCGGCAACGGCCACCGCGAGGCCGGCCACGTGGCGCTCGACACGTTCACCGAATGGAAGTCGATCTACGTCGACTTCAGCGGCCGACTCCAGAAGGCGCAGATCGACAACTAGTGATCGGCGCCCGGCCGACGACCTGGAAACGCCTACCGACGATATCGAGACGCCGTGCGACGGCACGTCGCAAACCTGGGATGCGTTCACCTCGGGCGACAACGGGCGTGTTTGCCGGCGGCAAGTTGGCCACGGTCGCGATCGGCCTTGGCTACACAGACCTGTGGAGTGAGTCCTATGCGGAGGCCACGGTCTCGCTGAGCAAATCGGCCAGCGGCAGGCGCTGATGGGCGGGGGCGCCCGGCCGCGTGGCGGCCGGGCGCCTCACGGCGGGTCGTGATCCGGAGGGTCGACCGTCGGACGTTGCCAGGTGTGCGCCTGGTGCACGTTCGACGTGTGATTCCCGGGACAGCCACCCGATCGCCCGATCGATGGCCCGTAGGCGTGCGTGCCGCGTGGCGGCGAAGGTGGTGGGCGCTGGGCAATGGCCGGCGAACGTGCGCCTGTTGCACGCATGGCGAGGATGGGGTACGCATGCCCGTGATCAGGGCACCAGGCCCTGGGATCGGTGCGGAGGCCCGGATCGGTCCGCAGGCCCGTGATCAGGGCCCCAGGCCCTGGGATCGGTGCGGAGGCCCGGATCGGTCCGCAGGCCCGGGGCGCCGAGCGTTCGGCCGCCGCCCCATCTGCCCGATAATCGAGCCCGTGACGCGCAGTGCAGGCCTGCTCCTGTTTCGGCATGCAAGGCGGTCCGGTCCGTCCGGGCCGTCTGAGCCCTGGGTCGAAGTGCTCATCGCTCACCCCGGCGGCCCCTTATGGTCGCATCGTGACGACGGGGCCTGGAGCGTGATCAAGGGCGAGATCGGGCCCGGCGAGGAGCCGATCGACGTGGCCCGGCGCGAATTCCGTGAGGAGACCGGCTCGGACGCCCCCACTGGCGAGTGGATCGAGCTTGGCGAGGCCCGTCAGAAGGGTGGCAAGGTCATCGAGGCATGGGCCGCCGAGGGCGACTTCGATCCCGAGACGCTGCAGTGCATGACCTTCGAGCTCGAGTGGCCGCCGCGGTCGGGCCGGCGAATCACCGTGCCCGAGATCGACCGCGTTGCGTGGTCGAGCCCCGACGCTGCGCGTCGGCGCCTGAACCCTGCCCAGGGCGTGTTCGTCGACCGCCTGCTGGCGTGGCATGCCGACCCGGCCCGCCAGCTCGAGACGGCCGCTCGGCCGCGTCATGCGTCAAGCCGATCGACACCAACGTGATGAGCCGCACGTTCCATCTGCTCGTGTCGGGCCGGGCGGCGGCGCTCGGCGGCGATGTTGGGGCCGGTCGCCCCGGGATCCGCCGGTCGCCCCGGGACCGGCGTGCCGCCCCGGGATCGCCGTGTCATGGCTAGGATTGGTCCGCGCGCATACGGCTTGTACCGCGGGTGCATGCGGCTCCACGACGACTTCGGCCGAGGTGGCAATGAGGTGATGACGACCTTCAAGCACTTGCGCACGCCGGAAGGCTTCGCCCGACCCCAGGCGGTGACGATTTGACCGCACACGACACCTCGGGGCCGACAGGCCCGACGACGGGCCCAACCTCCGACGGACGGCTGGTGCTCGAAGCCGGACCGGTCCGGATCGAGCTCAGCCCGGGTGAGGGCGGTCGCCTGGCATCGTTCCGGTTCACGAACCGCGAGCTGCTCGTGACCCGGGGTCCGGGCCCGATCTGGTGGGGCTGTTTCCCGATGGTGCCGTTCGCGGGCCGGATCCGGCACGGGCGCCTCACGTTCGAGGGCCGCGACCACGAGCTCGAGCGGAGGATGCCGCCGCACGCGATCCACGGCACGGTGCTCGACCGGGCCTGGTCGGTCGAGTCGTCGAACGCAACGTCCGCGGTCCTCTCGATCGACCTCGGCCCGGGCTGGCCGTTCGATGGACGGGTCGTCCAGGAGCTCCGGCTCGAGCCCGACCATCTCGCCGCGACGTTGCGACTCGAGGCCGGCGAACCGATGCCGGCGTCCATCGGCTGGCATCCCTGGTTCAGGCGACGACCGGGACCGAGTCCCTCGGTCGACGCCGGGCCGGGCGAAGACCTGCCGCTCGAGCTCGCGTTCGACCCCGGCTGGATGCTCGAGCGTGACGCCGAAGGGCTGCCGTCGGGCGAGCTGATCCATCCGACGTCCGGACCCTGGGACGATTGCTTCACCGACGTCCGTGCTGCGCCGACCCTGCACTGGCCCGACCTGCTCGAGCTCTCGATCGCATCGAGCGCTCAGTACTGGGTGGTGTTCACGGAGCCAGACGACGCGCTGTGCGTGGAGCCCCAGACCGCGCCGCCGAACGCGGTCAACACGGACCCGACCGTAGTTGTGCCTGGCGAACCCCTCCTGGCGACGATGGACTGGCGCTGGCGCGGTAGCTGACGGATCGTCGCCGGTCGCAGCCAACGCGTCTCAGGCGGCTGCCTCGCCGGCGCTGTCCCCGCGATTGAGCAGGTCCTTGATCCAGTCCGCCTCGTCCTCGATGATCGCCGACACGCTGCCCGGCGGGTGATCCCGGTTGAGCGCGACGAGGTCGACGACCGCCTGGTAGTGCGGCACGAGCTCGCCACGCACGATCCTGCCGTCGGCCATGCGCGTCCGGAGCCGAACCTGGCCATGGTTGAGCTCCTCGAACCACCACGGGGCGGCGCTCGCGGCCTCCTCCTCGGGCAACTTCTCGACGAGCTCGGCGAATGCCTGCTCGAGCCAGCCGACCGATTCGAGCGGGACCACGCCGATGCCGCCGGCCCGCAGGCGCGCCAGGAGCTCCGCCGCCGGCCGGTCGACCGCGAGGCAGTCGGCGGCGTCGAAGTCGTGCTCCAGCCCGCAGGCGTCCTCGTGCACGAAGCGCCGCACGAGGCGCCCGGCGTCGAACGGCGAGGTCACCCTTGGACCTCGACGGCGACTCGAAGCGACCTCGCTTCTCGCGTCGGCGCATGCAGGATCGAGGCCATTTCGGACTCCTCCGCCCATGGCCCCAGGCTGCTCGCCACGTGCTGCCGCGCGTTCATGGAGAACAGCAAACCCGAAGGAGATGTCACGAAGGGTTGCGAAGCGCCCGCATCTGAGCGACAAGCACGTACCGGAATTGGCGGGCCCGGCGGGCTGGGGGAGATAGCTGCGCCGAGTCAGTCCGCCTGATCGCGGAGTGGTTCGTCCTGGCCGGCGTCGCCCTGGACGGCGCTCATCAACTCAAGCAGCCGCGTCTCGGGATCAGGGCCTCCCGCCGCAGCGGCAAACTCGAGCAGGTCTTCCACGGGCATCGGCCCGAAGAAGCTATGGAAATGGGGTCCGCCATCGAGACCGTCATCGACGGCCTCGTCGAACGTCTCGCCCAGGATGGGCGCCAGCTCCTGGAGCAGAACCCGAGCAGCACCCCGTCCGACAGGATCGATGACCCAGTCGAGGACAGGCGATTGCGCGCTCAGTCTCGATGGCCGAGACCAGGCCGAGACGAGCTCGACCGGGATCACGGCGTGGATGCTGGCGGATGACGACCCGACGAGGACCTCGTACCGTCCCTCGGCAGCAGTCCAGGCATGGCTGGCTGGATCCCAGCCGGCGAAGGCACGACCCTCCAGGTGGATCTCGACTGTCCGTGTCTCGCCCGGCTCGAGATGGACTTTCTCGAAGCCCCGAAGCTCCTTGTCCGGGCGCGGAAACGGTGGCCTCAGATGGCGAACGTAGATCTGGACGACCTCGCTCCCGACGCGCGATCCGGTGTTTGTCACGTCGACCGAGACTGTCGTGCCGTCGGTCTCGTCGAAGGCGGTCATCGACGCGCGCGCGTTGGCGTATGCGAAGGACGTGTAGGACAGACCGTGTCCGAACGGAAACATAACCTCTTGGCGTTTGGCGTCGTACCACCTGTAGCCGATGAACAGTCCCTCGCCATATCGCACGTGGTCGCCGTCGCCCGGGAAGTTCAAATAGGACGGGGTGTCCTCGACACGGATCGGGAACGTCTCTGCCAGCCGCCCCGATGGGTTCACGACACCGAAGAGGATGTCCGCGACCGCTCCGCCCGTCGATTGGCCCGAATACCATGCCTCGAGCACGGCCGCCGCCCCGTCGATCCATGGTTCGAGCGCCACGGCGGAGCCGCTGAACAGCACGACAACGGTGCGGGGTTGCGCGTCCGCGACTGCGCGGAGTAGGGCGACCTGTTGATCGGTCAAGTCCAGATCAGGCCGATCGGCGCCCTCCGATTCCTTGGCCGGCGGCAACGCGACAAATAGGATGGCGATTTCGCAACGAGCCGCGACCTCGACAGCCTCGGCGACGAGCTCGGGTCGGGCCCCGTGTTCGTCATAGCCTTGCGCATACGTGATGTGCGCGCGAGGCGCCAATCGCGCGATCTCCTCGAGCGGAACGTCGACCCGGGTTGGCGTGATTTGTGAGCTCCCACCGCCCTGTATGCGCGGCACGACTGCAGCCCGCCCGATCACGGCGAGCCTGCCTTCCGGTGCGAGCGGGAGGATGCCCTCGTTCTTCAGCAGGACCATGCCGTCGGCGGCGATCCGTCGCGCCAGCATGTGGTGCGCTGCCTGGCTGAAGGATCCACGCTTGGGTGACGATGCTGCGCGCACGATCAGCCGGAGAATCCGCAGGACGGCCTGGTCGACGGTGGCCTCGTCCAGAAGCCCGGCCCGCACGGCGTCGACGACAGCTTGGACGCGCCTCGGACGGGGGCCGGGCATCTCGAGGTCGAGTCCTGCGGCCAACGCGGCGGGTCGATCGTGGACCGCCGCCCAGTCGGAGACGACGACGCCATCGAATCCCCAGTCCTGGCGAAGGACGTCGGTCAGGAGGGCCCGATGTTCGGAGGCGTACACGCCGTTGATGCGGTTGTACGAGCACATCACGGTCCATGGCCGGGCTGTCTGGATCGCACGCTCGAACGCGGGCAGATATAGCTCTCGAAGGGTGCGCTCGTCGACGTCTGCGCTGACCGACATCCGTCGCGTTTCCTGATTGTTCACCGCGAAATGCTTGAGCGACGCCCCAACTCCGAGCGATTGCACGCCCTCGATCCAGGCCGCCGCCAGTCGACCTGCCAGATATGGGTCCTCTGAGAAGTATTCGAAGTTGCGGCCGCACAACGGTGACCGCTTCATGTTGACGCCGGGACCGAGGACGACGTCCACGCCCAGTGCGATGGCCTCCGCGGCGATGGCGCGACCCATTGTCTTCAGAAGATCGGGATCCCAGGTGGCCGAGGTGCACGAGGCAGTGGGGAAGCATGTCGCCGGGTGCGCCGAGAACGCCATCGAGGCGGACTCTCGGGTCTTGCGCACGCCGTGCGGCCCGTCCGCCATTCGAATGGCCGGCAGGCCCAGGCGTGGCACGGCCACGGTCGTCCATGCCGTGTCGCCGGTCAGCAGCGACGTCTTCTCTTCGAGCGTCAGCGCCTCGAGATAGTCCTCCGCCGCCTTCATCGGAACCCCTTCGTCCATGTCCACGGGGGCGGCCCGCAGGAGCGGCGCACCTCAGCAGGGCGTCAAGTCACGTGAGATGTATCTTTAGTGACACGTGTAACCAGGGCCCCCGGCACGCTACGACGTCACGTCATCTGCTGTCAAGAGCCGGCGAGGCGCCCAAGCCGCGGGTTCCCCGGGGCGATGCCCCGAGGCTGGCTTACGCAGACTGGCGGACGATGACCCTGGACTGCTGCGGGACCGCCTGAATCCCACCGCCGTCACGCTCGCGGGCCGCGATCACGAGTCGTGCAAGCTCGTGGGCGACCTCGACATGTCGCGTGTCGATCGTCGTCAAGCCCGGGCTGACCAGAGCGCCCACAGGATCATTGTCGACGCCGATGACCGCAACCCTGGCGGGCACGGCGATACCGTTCATGCGCAGTCCCGCCAGCACGGCGAATGCCACCGTGTCGTTGTAGGCGCACACGGCGGTAACACCGGTCGGCTCGTCAGGCCAGGATTCGACGGCGGTCGCCGCGAGTGTTGGCTCGAGCGGAACCGTGCGCACATCGGGATCGGGCAACGCGAGTTCGCGGATCGCCTGTCGGGCGCCCTGCAGGCGCAGGCGCGCAAACGTCTCGACGCGCGGATCGTCCGGATAGGCATACCCGAGCCTCGCGTGACCACGGCCTGCCAGGTAACGCACCTGGGTCTCGCCGACCTCTGACTGAGACTGGGTCAGCACGCCGGGACCATCGCCCGCAGCCAGATCGAGCTGGAACACGTCCGTTCCGGCGGCCCGCATCTCACGCGCGAGACTGGGCTCGATCGAGTCCATCCCGATCACCGCGCAGGGCCCGATCTCGCGCCAGATCCGGGACACCGGATTTCCGCGTGCGCTTACACGGAACAGGACGAGGCTGAGATGATTGGCGGCCAGCTTCGCCTCGAGTTCATCGAGCATCGAGTTGACCGCGTGACCTACCGGCAAATCGCTTAGTACGAAGAGGACGACGTCGCTTCGGCCGCTCTTGAGCGTTCGCCCGGGACCATACTGACTGTATCCGAGCTCGGCGGCGGCTGCCAGCACACGCCGCCGCGTCTCTGTCGGGATCCGGACCGCGGCAACGGCGTTGACGACGTAGCTGACGGTTGCGCGAGACACTCCCGCCCGACGTGCGACGTCGGCGCTGGTCACCCGTCCGCTTGGGCTCGGACTCATCTCACCTCGAATGCGCCGGCGTTCGTGTGCCGTAAAACACGTCCTGGCTGTACGGCTGCGAACCTGGGGACTCGCCTCGTCATGAGCCGGGGGTTTCGATTGTTCCCCCAGGTTTCGATTGTACGCAGTCCGGAAGAGTGCAACCGCGCTCCTTCCGCCGACCGGTAGCGGCGTCCTGTCCGCCACCTTGACAGTGTCCGACGGGGTACTGTAGCGTCTCCGTGCTGAAACGTGTAAATGCCCGTCTGCCAGCGGAGCGGGGGCACGACACGAGTGCCACGCGTAGATCCGGGTCCTGCGTCGGTCGGCGGGATGCAGCCAGGCACAGCCCGAGTCAGTGTCGACCATGCCCCGTGCGCCAAGCGCCGGCCCCGTGGTCCCTGGGCGAGGAGCCGAGAGGAGGATGATGGCTACGGCACCGACCCGACTGCGTGTCCTTGGCATCGCGGTCATGCTGATCGCGACGGCGTGCTCCGGAGGATTTGGGGGATCGTCACCCACGCCTGAGGTTTCGTCGGGCGCGACAAGCCCGAGCGCCGCGAGCGCTCCAACGTCGGCGAGCCCGAGTCCGGCCGCCGGGCCAGTCAAGCTCAGTTTCATGGTCGGCGACGTCGAAGCGGTTCAAACGAGCGCTCATGCGCTCGCGGATGCCTACACGGCGCTCAATCCCAACGTCACGTTCGACTTCGAAACCGTTCCGGGTGGCACCGAAGGCGACAACATCGTCAAGACCCGCCTGGCCACGGGCGAGATGGACGATGTCTTCTGGTACAACTCCGGGTCACTTCTTCAGGCGCTCAACCCGTCCGAATCGATGGTTGACCTTTCTGGAGAGCCATTCATCCAGAACATCGCCGACTCGTTCCTGCCAACGGTCTCCCAGGGAGGAAAGATCTTCGGAGTCCCCAGCCAGACCGCCATGGGCGGCGGCATCCTCTACAACAAGAAGGTATTCACGCAGCTCGGCCTATCCGTTCCAAAGTCGTGGGCGGAGTTCGAGGCGAATAATCAGAAGATCAAGGCGGCCGGAGTCGCGCCAGTAGGTGCTACTTTCGGTGACACTTGGACCTCACAACTCTTCGTCCTTGCCAATAACTGCAACGTGCTCGCCGAGGTGCCCGACTTCGTTGAGAAGTACACGGCGAACCAGGCGCACTACGCCGATACCCCGGCGGCCCTCGAGAGCTTCCAGCGCCTCGAGGAAGGATACAAGAAGGGGTGGTGGCAGAAGGACTTCGGCTCGGCGAAGCTCGATGACGGGCTCAACCTCCTGGCCGAAGGCAAGATCGCCCAGTACCCGATGCTCACGTTTGCGCTGGCCACCATCCAGACGAATCATCCGGAGGCCATCGGCGATATCGGGTTCTTCGGGCAGCCGGGCAGTGACGCGTCCAAGAACTGCGCCACGATCTGGATGCCATCAGCCGTGTACATCGCCAAGACCAGCAAGCACATTGATGCCGCAAAACAGTTCCTGGCCTTCATTGCCTCGGTGCCCGGTGCGGATGCGCTCACCAAGGCTGTTCCGCCGACGGGTCCATACGTCGTGAAGGGGGCGACTTTGCCTGCCGACACGATGCAGGCGGTCAAGGACATCCAGCCGTACATCGACAACAATGCCGCTGCGCCTGCGCTCGAGTTCCTCTCGCCCGTGAAGGGTCCGTCACTCGAGCAGATCACCGTCGCGGTTGGCTCCGGGTTGAACACTGCGGCTGAGGGCGCCAAGCTCTACGACCAGGACGTGGAGAAGCAGGCAAAGCAGCTCGGGCTGCCCGGCTGGTAAGGGGCCGAGACGGCGAGCAAGACGCCGATGGGCAACAAGGGGGCCGGAGCGCGTGGCCCGGCCCCGGTGCTGGTCGTGCCCGTTCAGCGAGTCCTCGACGCGGACGAGGCGACCCACTCGCTGCGCGACATCAAGGTCGCCTCATACCCGCACTGGTTCTACCTGCCCGCCGGGATAATTTTCGGCGTCATCTTCGTCGTTCCAACCGTCCTGTCGTTCTACTACAGCATGACGCGTTGGACCCTGTTCACGGCCGACTTTGTTGGACTCGACAACTTCGTGCAATTCTTTCGCGAGCCCTCCCTCACGATGGGAGCCCGCAACACGGTCGTCTATGCCGTGGTCACGAGTGGACTCAAGGTCGTGATCGGCCTGTTGCTTGCCACCCTGCTGACCTCGCGTCTGCGAGTGCGCAATCTCCTGCGCTCGCTCGTGTTCTTCCCCGTGCTCGTGAGCACCGTGGCTGTGGGCATCACGTTTGCCGTTCTGATGCACCCGTCGACAGGCCTGATCAATCGGACGCTCGAAATATTAGGCATCGACGGGCCGTCGTGGCTGACCGACCCGAGCATCGCACTCCTGTCGGTCGCCCTCGTCGATGTCTGGAAGGGCGTGGGCATCGCACTGGTCATCTTCATCGCCGGCATCCTGTCGGTACCTGAAGAGTACTTCGACGCGGCACGTCTCGAAGGCGGCGCGTGGGTCAAGTTCCGGTACGTCATTCTTCCCTTGAGCCGCAACGCGACGTTCACCGTGATCCTGCTCTCGTTCATCGGTGGACTTCGTACATTCGACCTCATTTGGACGATGACGCGCGGCGGCCCAGGATTCACCACCGACGTAATCGCATCGACGATCTACAAGCAATATCAGGCCGGGTTCTACGGGCTGGCAACGGCCGGCAACGTGATCCTATTCATCGCAGTGACATTGATCGTCTTCCCGATGCTGCGTTTCTTCAACCGCCACGAGATCGAATTGTGAGGGTCTTGCGAGTTGTCCGATCGACCTGGCTCGAGGTCATATCGCTGGCAGTTGCAAGCATTGTCTTCGTAATCCCATTCATCTTCATCGTGCTTACCGCGGCGAAGAATCGCGTTGACGCATCCCATCTCGAGTTCTCGGCCCCTTCATCCTGGCAGCTCGTTCAGAACCTTGAGGAAGTGATCGGGACTCGCGACAACCTCATGGTCACTGCAATGCGGAACAGTCTGATGTTGACGGTAGCATCGGTGGCATTGATCGTTGTTCTATCAGCCATGGTGGGATACGTCCTCCAGCGTAGAACCGATCGAACCGGTGCGCTTGTGAACGCGCTGATGCTCGCCGGGCTCGTTATCCCGCCGGCCATCGTCCCGACGATCTACGTCCTCCAATCTATCGGGCTGTTCAAGACGTTGATCGGTCTCATCCTCGTCGAAGTCACGTTTCTCATGCCGTTCTCGATCCTCATCTTCAGGACGTTTGTATCCGCAATACCACGAGAGCTGGACGAAGCGGCGGTCATGGACGGCGCGTCGCCGACGATGCTGTTCGTACGGGTCATTCTGCCGTTGCTTCGGCCCGCGATAGTAACCGTGATCGTCGTAGCGTCGGTCGCGATCTACAACGATTTCGTGAACCCACTCTACTTCCTGCCCGGGAGTGAGAACGCAACGGTGCAGCTGACGCTGTTCAACTACCAGAGCCAATTCAGCACGAGGTGGAATCTGCTGTTTGCGGACGTGCTGCTGATCACGATTCCGCCGATGATCATGTTCATCTTCTTCCAACGACAGATTGTGTCCGGCATGACCGCAGGCGCCATCAAGGGATAGGCGCGAAGCCGAGAGGAGCGTCGAGGTACCGCAATGGGCGAGGAGTACCGGTTGTGATGGGCCGCGGCCCGCGCGTCGTGTCGCTTCGGTCGCAGCTCGCGGTTGGCGTCCTCGCCTTCGGTTCCGAACGCCCGAGGCTGACCTGGCGGGTGGAATCGGGGCGAGCCGGCGGTCGCCAGTTGGGGTATGAAGTCCAGGCGGCGACATCGCCCGGGTTCGAGGAGCCGCTGGCCAGCACTGGCGACGTGTCCGGCAGCGCACAAATCGGGATCCCGGCGCCGGGGCCGGCGCTCCAGAGCCGGGAAGTTCGGCACTATCGCGTCCGCGTCCGCACCGAGGAGGGCGACAGCGACTGGAGCGCGCCACTGAGGATCGAAGCCGGCCTGTTTCGCGCGTCTGACTGGCGCGCATCAGCGATCACTCTTGCCGCTGACCCTGGACGCGGACGATCCGCGCCAGCTCCCTGTTTGCGGCGGGAGTTCCCGTTAGCGAGCGAGCCGCGTCGCGCGCGTCTGTACGTCACCTCCTTCGGCGTCCATGAGATACGCATCAACGGCAGCCGCATCGGCCGGCAGCTCCTGTCGCCGGGCTGGACCAGTTACCAGAATCGCCTGCTGGCCGATACGCATGACGTGACGGCACTGCTGCGACCGGGCATCAATGCGATTGGCGCCGTGCTTGGGGATGGTTGGTACCGCGGTCGATTGGGCTGGGAACCGGACCACGACCGGTGCCGTTACGGCCAGGATGTGGGCCTCGTGCTTCAGCTCGAGACGGAGCTCGTGGACGGGCAGACCGCCATCGTGGTCTCCGACGAGACGTGGCGGGCGTCCTGCGGAGAGGTGCGCGCGGCCGACCTGTACGACGGCGCGACGGTCGATCTGCGCGAGCGCCAAGCCGGTTGGGATCAAGCCGGATTCGACGACACGACCTGGTCGCCGCCGATCTCAATTCCGTTCGATCCTCGAATGATCGAGGCTCGCATGACGCCGCCCGTCTGCGAGATCCAGACCAGACGTGTTGAGCCAGTGCGCCGCCCGGACGGTCGCCTTCGGCTCGACAGCGGCCAGAACCTGGCCGGCTTCGTTCGCCTTCGGGTCAGGGGCAGGCCCGGCGATCGCGTGACGGTCCGACACGCTGAGGTCGTCGAGCCGGACGGCACTCTTCACACCCTGGCGCTGCGATCGGCTCGCGCGACGGACGACTACGTGCTCGGCGCCGAGGGAGAGGAGGTGCTCCAGCCGCCGTTCACGTTTCATGGCTTCCGATATGCGGACGTCGAGACTCCAGCCGAAGTGCTCTCGGCCGAGGTCGTGGCCATGAGCAGCGATCTTCCTCGCCGGGGCCGCTTCGCGTGCTCCGACGAGCGCCTCAACCGGCTTCACGAGAACGCGCTCTGGTCGCAACGCTCGAACTTCGTGTCGATCCCGACCGACTGCCCCCAGCGTGACGAACGGCTGGGTTGGACCGGAGACGTCCAGGCGTTCGCTCCGACGGCATGCACCCTGTTCGACTCGGAGGCATTCCTCCAGAGCTGGCTTCGTGACCTCGATCTCGATCAGGACGACGACCTGGGCGTGTCGAGCGTGGTCCCGGACGTCGTGCTGTCAGGCGACGCTCGCTTCGGCCGGGCCGGCTGGGCGGACGCCGCCACGATCGTGCCGTGGGCACTGTACGAGTCGAACGGCGATCCAGCGGTCTTGAGGCGCCAGTTCGCCAGCATGAAGCGGTGGGTGGATTCGCTGGTTCGGCGCCAACGACGGGATGGCCTGCTCGAGCCTTCGTGGCAATTTGGCGACTGGCTCGACCCGGATGCGCCCTCGCATCGACCCTGGGAGGCGAAGACCAACGCCGAGTTCATCGCCAACGGCTTCTTCGCGCACAGTGCCGGATTGCTCGCAGATGCAGCCGTCGTCGTCGGTGATCCGACGGCTGCCGCTCGCTACCGATCGCTTGCCGAACGCGTCTCGAGAGCGACGTGGAGTCGATGGTCGTCGGACGCGTTGCGCACGCAGACCGGTTGCGCGATTGCCCTGCAGTTTCGGATCGCACCCGCTGATGCGCGCAATTCGGTCGAAGCCGCGCTCGCCAGCTTGGTCAGCGACTCCGATGGGCGAGTCGCCACCGGATTCCTCGGAACCCCACTGATCCTGCCGGCACTCGCGGACGCCGGCCTCTTCGATGAGGCCTACCGCATGTTGCTGCGCACCGAGCGGCCGTCCTGGTTGTACCAGGTCGAACACGGCGCCACGACCGTATGGGAGCGCTGGGACGCGATCCAGTCCGACGGCTCCATCCATCCGGGGACAATGGCTCCGATCTCCGGCAACGGCGCGGAAGGTCACATGCTGTCCTTCAATCACTACGCCTATGGCGCGGTAATCGATTGGGTCTACCGTCACCTGGCGGGCGTGGCCCCGGACCGCTCGCGACCTGGCTACACGCGCGCGGTGTTGGCACCGAAGCCAGTCCGGGGCATCACGTGGGCGAGGGGATCGGTCGAGTCCGCCTACGGCACGGTGTCCATTGACTGGCGGCTCGAGAACGGACGCTTCGAGGCGGACATCGAGCTCCCGTTCGGGACGAAGGGGACATTCGTGCCGCCGGCGACCGCGAGGTCGCAGGTCGCCGTCGACGGGACGAGACCGACGGCAGGGCGCTCGATCGAGCTCGCACCCGGACGACATCATCTGATCGTCAGCGAGCCATCGATCTGTCTGTCGGACGCTGAGGGCGTGGCTGCCGCGGTCGTCTGACGAGGTCTGACCAATGCGATGGCTGATGAGTCGAGGCCGAGCGACCGCGGCTCCCGAGATTCCGGCAACCGAGCGGCGAGATCGGATCGCGATGCGCGTGGACGAGCGCGGCGGCGTCAATGTGGACGCGCTTGCTGTCGAGTTCGGGGTCTCGTTGGTGACAATCCGGAAGGACCTGGCGATCCTTGCCAGTGAACATCGCCTTCTTCGGACCCGCGGCGGGGCGGTTTCAGCGACGATGGACAGGCTCGAGCGTCAGTTCGAGATTCGCGACCACCGAGAACTCCGCGAGAAGCAGGCAATCGCCAGGGCCGCCGCCGACTTGATAGGCGACGACCAGGTGATCGCCCTCGACGCCGGTACGACCGCCCTGCACGTCGCGCGCGCGATCAAAGGGCACCGCGCCTGGCGCCATCTGAGGATCGTCACGAACGGGATTCCGCTCGCGATCGAGCTCTCTCGAACGCCCGGGATCGAGGTCCTCATGCTCGGTGGCCGGGTCCGCGGAGGGACGCTGTCCGTGGTCGACGGCCGTTCGGAGCTCGGCCGCGTACCGCCGGCCTTCGACGTGGCCTTCCTCGGCGCGGCCGGTCTCACGCTGGATGCGGGACTCATCGAGACCACGGCCGCCGAGGCGGGCACGAAACGTGATCTCGTCGCGGCCGCCGCCCGCGTCGTAGCTATCGTCGACCACACCAAGTTGGGTCGAGCCGCCATTGCCCCGTTTTGCCCGATCGACTCGATCGGTCTGGTCCTGACTGACTCGGGAGCTCGGCCCGAATTCCTCGAACGGCTCCGCCAGCTTCACGTCACCGTCCAGGTCGCGTACCCGGCCGGAGACGCCTGACGAGGTCGTCGGCCGGTGATGCCGGCGAGCCCGGGCGGTGGGCGACCCGTATTAGCGACGGGGCAATCTGCGCGGGATCGAAAGCAATCAGAACGCCGGCGAAGTTGATCGAAACGGTCACGGAGGCCGAGTCTTCCACTGGGTCTTGGGCTCGAGCACGCAGCGACCGACGGCTCGAGCCCGCCCAGCTGATTGGGAGTGAGGTCGAGGGCGCGCCCGACGACGGCCGGATTGGAGAGGTCGATGTTGTTCCAGAGGACAAGCCACGCCACCAGCGCCGGGCGGTCACGCCAACCCGCCCGGATCAGCCTCTCGCTCGTCGCAGCCGTCGCCCTGGTCGCGGCGTTGCTGCCACTGTCTGGAACGATGAGCACGCTGCTTGGGGCGCGCGCCCTTCATGTGTCCACGCTCCGTGTCAATACCTTCGACAACCCGATCGGCATCGGTGATCCGGCGCCGATCCTGAGCTGGCACGTCTCGGGCGTCGCGGGCAGCGGCCCCGCATCCCGGCAGTCGGCCTACGAGATCCGAGTGGCGACGTCCGTCCCGAAGCTCAGCAACCCGGACATGTGGGATTCCGGCCGGGTCGAATCTGGCGGCTCGAACAACATCGTCTATGACGGGGAGCAGCTCCGACCGCGTCAGGCCGTCGTCTGGGATGTCCGAGTCTGGGACGGCGACGGCAACGTGAGCAACTGGAGCCCAGCCGCGACCTGGGAGATGGGCCTGCTCACCAATGCCGACTGGTCGGCCAAGTGGATCGAGAACCCCGACTACACGTACGAGACCGACGGCGTGCCCAACCCGCTGCCGATCTTCGGCAAGGCGTTCACGGTCGACGGCACGATCGCCAAGGCGCGCCTGTACATGACCGGTCTCGGACAGTACGCCGCCAAGCTCAACGGCCAGCCCGCCGGTGACGCCGTCCTCGAACCCGGCGAGACCTCGTTCTTCGCTGAGATCAACTACCGCACCTACGACGTGACGAGCCTGCTCCAGGGCGGCTCGAACGTCATCGGGATCGAGACCGGCAGCGGCGAGTACGACCGCGTCATCACGCCGGGTCGCTACTTCTTCCAGAACAACCCGGAGCCCGTGTACGGGACCCCGAAGGTGATCGCCCAGCTCGAGATCACCTACGCCAACGGCTCGGTCGAGACGATCGCCAGCGATGGATCCTGGCGAACCGAACTCGGGCCGACCACGTTCTCGGCATGGTGGGCCGGCGAGGACTACGACGCGCAGCGGATCGCTCCCAACTGGACGAGCTCGGCTGCCAACCTCGATGGTCCCGACTGGCGCTCCGCGGGCCTGGTGACCCTCACCCCCGACACGTACCCGCAGGACACCACGCCGCTCGTGGCCGATCCGCGACCGCCGGTCACGGTCGCTCGCGAGTCGCATCCGGTCGCCATCAACGCCGTCACGCCGGCCGGTGGCGACTCGACGCTCGTGGCCGACGCAAAGCCCGGCGATACCACCCTCTTCGTCGCGTCAACGAGCAACTTCACCGTTGGCGACACGATCAACATCGGCACCAGCGAGAGCGGCACGGTCACCGAGGTCGGCAACGCCAACTCGACCACGCTCGCCTCGCCCGCGACCGCTGGCGACACGAACATCAAGGTGGCGAGTACGGGCGGCCGCCGCAACCCGTACTTCCAGATCGGCGACACGATCATCATCGGCTCGAGCGCCGACCACGAGAGCGCGGTTGTCGCCTCGGTTGGCTCCGCCGGCGCCACCGGGACGGGGGTAGGCCTCGATGCGCCCCTGACGTCAGATCACGCGGACGGCGAAGCGGTCGTGAACCCCGGGAAGGGGGTCAGCTTCACGCCCGCCCTGACCTCCGCATATTCGTTCGGGGCGACCGTCACCAGCACCAAGCCGCCGACATAGGTTCTTGACTTCGGTGTCAACCAGTCGGGCCTGCCCAAGATCACCATCTCCGGTGAGGCCGGAACGACCGTCAAGATGATCCCGGCCGAGACGATCAACGCCGACGGGACGGTCAACGTCGGCTCGACCGGCGCCTCGGCGACCAGCCAGATCCTGTACCAGTACACGCTGCGAGGCGGCGGTACCGAGACTTGGCACTCGCAGTTCACCTACAACGGCTTCCGCTACCTGCAGGTCAGCGGGCTGGCCAGCGCGCCGACCGCGGACACGATCACGACGCTGGTGACGTACAACTCCAGCCGCGAGACCGCGTCGTTCGAGAGCTCGAGCGACCTGCTCAACTCGATCTACGCGATCACTCAAGCGCGCGCTCGAGTCCAACATGCAGTCGGTGCTCACGGACTGCCCGGACCGCGAGAAGGGCCCGTACACCGGCGACAACCTGCACAACATCGACACCGAGCTGACGCTGTTCGACATGCAGGCCTACCAGGGCCAGCTCGTCAACAACATGCGCACGGCTCAGCGCCCTGTCCCATTCGATGGCCAGTTCCCGGGCATGATCGCCAACATCGCCCCGGAGTATCACTTCGTCCCGCCGTTCGGCTTTGGCAACACCTGGTTCCTCGACGAGCCGAACTGGGGCGGCGCGGTGATCATGATCCCGTGGAACCTGTACGAGGTCTATGGCGATACCAAGACCATGGCCGCCAACTACGACGCCATGGTGAAGTGGCTCGACTGGGAGGCCACGACTAAGGCCGACCAACGGCGGCAACATCCAGGGTCTCGGTGACTGGTCGGCCGCCCAGAGTACCGACGCCCAGGCGATCATCGACTACGGCTACTACCGGGGCGCGAGCACGATGGCCAAGATCGCGCACCTGCTCGGCAGGACCGCCGACGCGGCGACGTACTCGCGCCCTCGCCTCGAGCCTCAAGGATGAGTACAACGCCAAGTACCTCCACACCGACGGCGCCGGTCACGCCTGGTACGCGAACAACACCGAGGCGTCCAACGCCGTCGCGCTCGACGCCGGCCTCGTCCCCGACGAGTACCATCAGGCCGTCGTGGACAGCCTCGTGGCAGCGGTCGCCGACTTCGGCTACCGGATCGGCACGGGCTCGGTCGGCTATCGGCCCGCTGTTCCGGACGCTTCACGCCGCCGGTCGCGATGACGTCATCTACCGGATGGTCACCAACCCGGCCTCGCCGGGGTACGCGTACCTGGTCAACCAGCGGCCACACGACGCTGGCCGAGAGCCTCTCGAGCGGCACCGGGTCACAGGATCACCATTTCCTCGGCGAGGTCGACTCGTGGTTCGTCCACGGCCTAGCCGGGATCAGCAGGCGCCGACTCGATCGGCTACGAGAACCTGCTCATCAAGCCTGCCGTCTTCGACGACCTCGACAGCGTGAGCGCTAGCTACTCCACGCCGGCCGGAAAAGTGACCAGCGCCTGGCGGCATGTTGACAAGGGCGTCAGCCTCAACATCTCGCTGCCCAACAACGTTACGGCCATGGTGTCCCTCCCCACGACGGGTACGAATCGGTCATACCGCGCTTCCGGCAACGGCGGCGCCGAGTTCGTCGGTATCCAGGACGGTCGCGAGATCTGGGCGGTCGGCGCCGGACAGACCCACTTCCAGCCGAAGTGATTCCCGGGCCAGCGGACATGGTGTCGGCGGCCGACGGCCGACCCGTTGCTCGACCGGCCCTCCAGCCAGAAATGGAACCGGGGGCCACCGGCCCCCCGGTTCCTCCTCGTGGGCCGGCATGCGCGGTAGGTCGGTGCCGGGAAGCACCGCTTTGACGACCGAAAGGATTCGGAAGCCCTGCGAAGTTGATCGAAATGGTCGCGGACGGCCATCTTCCCAGCGGGCGGAAGCTCGACACGGAGGGACTACCCGGTTCCCCGAGCCCGCCGCCCCGCCGTTTGCCAGGGAGATCGAGCCCGCTCCTCGTGCCTGCGTGAACGCCGGCGCGCCCGGGCTCAATGAGCCGAGGAGGAGGGGCCCCTATGTGGGTAGCTCGCGTACGCGGCAAGCGCTCCACGCCGACCGATTACCGGAAGACGAGGCTCCGCGCGCTGACGGTGGCCATGGCAGTGGCCGTGCTTGTACCGCTGTCGGCAGTCCCCGTGCGCGGGGCGGACCCGTTGCCGATGTGGCCTCCGAATCCCGACTGGCAGAGCTACGTTCCGGGCCCTTCGAGCGACGACGTCAAGGCGGTCGCGATCACGCGCGCGCATGGTGGCGTGACGAACGCCGAGAGCCTGCTCGGTAACGACGGTTCCGCAACCCTGACGATGGAGGAAGGCGGCCCTGAGGCCGTCGTCGTCCTCGACTACGGACAGGAGGTCGGTGGGACGCCGTATCTCAACGTCTCAAACGTCTCGGGATCACCGTCCGTCCGGATCTCGACCAGCGAGGCGCTTCCGTTCCTGAATACGAACACAGACGACCTCGCTGGCGCGCGACGCGGCTGCCGGGTCGACGAACGTCAAGGTCGCGAGCGCAGCCCCTTCTACGCTGGCTACCGACATCACGGTCGACGACGGGCGATGCGGCGGAAACCCGCACCGTCACCGAGGTCGGGACCGCGGCCGCGCCCAACACCGCGCTTGGTTCTCCCGGCCTCGGCGGGTGACACCAACATCAGTGTGGCGTCCGTGGACGGCTATGCCGTCCGGCGGTCCGATCACCATCGGGTGACGAGGCGCCACGATCACTTCGGTCGGCACCGCCGCCGGGCGCGCCGACGACGATCGTTTACCCCGCCAGCGCCGGCGACACGAACGTCAAGGTCGCTAGCGTGTCGGGCTTCGCCGCCGGCCAGAAGGTGCTCCTCGACACCGGCGCCGGCGCGGAGGTCCGGACGGCGGCCAGCGTCGGCACGCCGGCCACGACGACGAGCCTGTTCAGCGCCGCCACCGCCGGTGACACCAACATCAAGGTCACGAGCGTCAGCGGCCTGGCGGTGGGCAATGAGATCGACGTCGAGCCCGGCGCCAGCCAGGACCACGTCACGATCACGGGCGTCGGCACGGCCGGCGTCAATACCACGTTCTCCGTCGCGAATACGACGACCGGTCTGCCGGTTCCCGATTACACCGACGCGAACTGGATCTGGAACACCGCCGGCGCCTCGAGCAGCGCGCCGTCGGGCACCATCTACGTGCGTAAGACCTTCAACGTCCCGGACGCCTCGGCGGTGACCTCAGCGGCTCTTGGGATCGCGGTGGACGACGAGCACGACACCTACGTCAACGGCACGCTCGTGTCGTCCCTGCACGTCGCCAACGGTTGGCGGACGTTCAGCGTCGCCGATATCAAGCCGTACCTCGTCGACGGCACCAACGTCGATCGCCGTCGCGGCGACGAACGGCAGCGGCGCGGGCAGCATGCTTGCCGCGTTCGATATCGACGGTAGCCACGCCGTCAGTGACGCCAGCTGGAAGGCGCTCGCTGGCACGCCGGCATCGCCGCCCGACGGCTGGAACAGCGCCGGCTTCGACGATTCCGCATGGCCCGCGATGTTCGTGTCCGGGCCGTACGGGATCTCGCCCTGGAACAGCAACGTCCAGGGACCGCCCGGCCCCACCACGCTTCGGGTGTCGAGCCGAACCGAACTTCGCCGTCGGCGACCAGATCTCCATCGACACCGGCGCCAACCAGGAGATCCGGACAGTCTCGTCGTCGAGTGGCAGCGGCTCCAGCCAGCAGTTGATCGTCGACTCGCCTCTCACGATCGTCCACAGCCCTGGCGCCCCGGTGCTCGATGTGAGCAAGCCGGGCACCGGCATCGACGTCACGCCGGCCCTGGCGAACGCACACGACGCGCTGGTCACGGTCGCCTCGCCCGGCAGCGGCATCACGTTTAGCACCGCCGCTCGCGAACGACCACGCTGCCGGCACCGCGATCCGCGGCGCGGGCGGCGGCATCGACTTCAGCCCGGCATTGACGGCTGGCCACGATATCGGCACGACCGTGTCGAGCGCGGGCACCGGCATCACGTTCGGCCCCGCACTGTCGGACTCGCACGCCGCGGGCGCGACCGTCACGGGTGTCGGAACGTACACCAATGACAACGGCAGTCAGATCAACTTCAACAACATCGGCAGCGCGGACACGTACACCGGTGGTCTGCGGGGTGGCCTCCGCTTCGAAGCGATCGAGCTGCGCACGCCGGGCACGATCGAGCTCTCTGGGGCCGGTCTGAACTTCAAGGCGTATCGCGCCACGCCGGATGCATACCAGGGCTGGTTCCTCTCGAGTGACGAGCAGCTCAACCGGATGTGGTACGCCGGTGCCTATACGGCCCAGATGGACATGGTGCCCGGTCGGGCGTTTCGTCCTGCTTCACGAAGCCCGTCATCTTCGACGGAGCCAAGCGCGACCGCGCCATCTGGTCCGGCGATCTCACGATCAGCGACCCGGTGGCGCTGCTCTCACTCGGATCGAACGCCGCCCCGTACGTGACGGGCTCGATCGACGCGATCATGGATCTACAGGCATCCAGCGGTCATCTGACCAGTGCTGTCGGCTTCCGCGGTTGCGGCGGCTTCGACTACGCGGTCACGTACTCGAACTACTCGGCGATCATCGCCATCCAGTACTACCGCTACACCGGCGACACGGCATACATCACAGGCGCTGCTCCCGAACCTCGAGGCCGCCACCGCCTATGCGGCGTCCAGGCTCGACGAGAACGGGCTCATCGTGACCAACGACAACGACTACTGGCAGACCCGCCAGAATGGCGAGGTCACCGAGTACAACCTGGCCTACTACGAGCTCCTCCACGACATGATCTGGCTCGAGGGCCAGATTGGAACTCCCGACAAGGTCGGCCGAATACACGGCCCACGCGGCAGCGCTCAAGGACAGCGATCAACTCGCACCTCTTCAACACCGATCGCTGGGCCTCTACCAGCACACCGACAGCCGACGCGGAAACCTACCCGCTCGACGCGAATATGAACGCGGTCCGTCTCGGTGTCGCGCCGGCTGACGGGTCCAGCACATCCTCGACTACTTCCGTGCAGCGTGGGTCGAGCACGGCAGCGAGATCTCGCAGCCGTCGCCGAGCATGACGACCCGTTTGGCCACACCATCGAACCGCTCAACAACTACTGGGAGATGCTCGCCCGCCTTCAAAGCAACGACGCAGCAGGCGCACTCGACCTGATGCGGCGGCTGTGGGGCATGCAGGTGGATCCCGACCAGCCCGCTACTACACCAACACGTTCTGGGAGTTCGTGTTCGCCAACGGCTTCCCGGATCGGGGCTTCGACAGCCTCGCCCACGCGTGGGGCGCCGGTCCGACGCAGGTCCTCACCGAGGCCGTGCTCGGCGCGACCGCCGTCGATCCCGGCTACGAACGTTCGCAGGTGAAGCCCCAGCCGGTGGACATCGGGTGGGCCGAGGGCCAGGTCCCGACCGCCTCCGGCGCCGTTGAGGTCAAGTGGGCGCAGGACGCCGGGACCGGCCATGTTCCACATCGAGGTCGCCGCGCCTGCAGGCACCGGCGGCGAGGTCTGGGTGCCGCTGGCGTCCGCATCCTCGAGCATCAGCTTGCCCCTTACTCCGGGCACGACGTTCGTGCGCCGGTCGGGCAACTACGACGTCTATCGAGTCGGTGCAGGAACGTTCGAGTTCAGCTCGGCCGCCGGTGACCTTCGCGTCGCTCGAGCAGCTGGTCGCCTACTTCAGCACCGACCCGAACGTCACGAGCGGGTTGATCGACAAGCTCGATGCGGCCAACGCAGCGAAGAGCGCCAAGGTCCGCAACAACACGCTCGATGCATTCGCGAGCCAAGTCAAGGCGCAAACCGGCAAGGCGCTTACCCCGGAGCAGGCACAGGTACTCCTCAGCCTGTCCAACGCACTTCGGTAGACGCGTCTGGCCGCGGCCTCGGGATACGTCCCGAGGCCGCGGCTTCTTCATGCAGGTAGCGGAGCGGTCCATCGGAGGAGCAAGCACACGCCCTCAATCGACGGTAGGCGTCGATCTCCGGCGGTAGCGCCACCAGACTGGGGTCGGTCCGCGATCGGGTCCAATGTCTCACGGTGTGGCATCGTGATCACGCTGGCGATCGAGAGACGAGCGCCGGTCCGGTGTGAGGCAAGGAGGCGCTCGGCAAGAGCATGCCCAGGAGCGGGCCCAGGTCCATGTCGGATGCGACCCGGAGGCGCCTCCGACGACTCATGTGGCTTGCGCTCGGGTCGGCGCTGGCGGTATTCGCGATCTTCGAGGTCGTGGTGCATGACCTCGGGCCCGTGCCGATCGTCGTGTTCGCGCTGCTGCCCGATCTGACGTTCCTCGCCGGCCTCGGCCAACCACATGAACCTGGCCAGCTTCCGCCTCGGGCGGTGCCCGCCTACAACCTCGCCCACCGGTTGCTGATCCCAGCCGGCCTGATCCTGCTCGCCCTGGTCGGGCTGCTCATGGCCAGGCTCCTCAATGACGAACCCGCCCGGTTCGAGGCCGCCCGGGCCGTCCCGCTCATCGTGTATGTCGCCGGCATCACCTGGCTGGCCCACGTGGCGCTCGATCGTGGCCTCGGCTTCGGCCTCCGGGCCAAGGATGGCTGGCAGCGCGGCTGACGCCGAGGCAATCAGGCGCGGGCGCGAGCGGCGTAGATGTCCAGGACCAGCCACGCCTCGCCCGCGTGAAAGAGGAGCTCCTTGCTTACCCACCACACGATCTCGATCAACGGCAGCTCAGGGTCGAGACCACCGGGATAGGCGCTTCGACCCACCGTGTCGAGATCCCGCTCGGTCATCTGGGCGAGTCCATCTCGCCAGGCCTGCAGCCCGGCCGCGCGAACGCGACACTCCCTGTCGCGGTCATCGGCCAGACGAGTTCGTCATCCCTCAGCGAGTGGCTGCCCACGAGCCAGTCGGCTCGCACGGCAGATGCTGCACCGAGGTGGCCCAGGGTCCATGCCAGCGTCCTGGGCGGTGCCGGCGACCCACCTGGGGGCCAGGACTCCACGTCGGGAGTCGGGCGGCCGTCCACGAGGCGGACCGTCCAGACTTCGGGTCCTGGCTCCCACAACAAGGCGTCGTCCGTGAGTCCCTCGAGACGTGCGAACAGGACGCCGGTGATGTAGTCCCACTGGGCGAGGAAGGGTGCGAGCCGTGCGGGGACGGCCGCGGAATTGATCAGGCTCATGCCCTCGATCCTCGGGCGCTATGTCAAGCGGTCGAAGTGATCCTGGTCAGGCGGTTCTGGCGCAACCAACGAGGCTGGCAGGTCACGAGCGGGGAGTGGTGAGCCCGCAGGGATTCGAACCCTGAACCTAGTGATTAAGAGTCACTTGCTCTACCGTTGAGCTACGGGCCCACGAGATTCACGCTCAGTTAGAGCAACTAACTGGCGATTTCGGCCATCCCAGCTTGACCATGGCGCTCGAACAGTCGATGATTGCGACATGCCCAGACGCTCGACCAACGACCATCCGACGCCGCCCAGCGCGGTCGGCGCGGCCGAGTCTACCGCAGTCGGTGACCTCGCAGCGAACGCCGCCTCGTTCCGGCGCCACCTGCGAGCGGGCAATCGGGCGCCGGCCACGATCCACGCCTATCTCGATGCCGTGGCGCGCTTCGACGCATTCTTGGCCGGGCAAGGCATGCCTCGGACCGTGGCGGCGATCCGTCCTGAGCACGTCGAGGCGTTCATCGCCGACCAGCTCACGCGGCTTCGCCCGGCCTCGGCCGCGAACCGCTACCGCAGCCTCCAGCAGTTCTTCCGCTGGCTCACCGACGAGGGCGAGATCCGCGAGTCGCCGATGAGCCGGATGCGTCCGCCCACGATTCCCGAGGCGCCGCCCGAGGTCCTCCGCGAGGACGAGCTGCGCAAGCTCATCGCGGCCTGCGCCGGCCAGGGCTTCGAAGAGCGCCGCGATCGGGCGATCGCGCTGCTTCTGATCGACACTGGCATGCGCCTCGGCGAGATCTCCGGCCTTGCGGTGGACGACGTCGACTGGGAGACGGAAACGCTGTCGGTGACCGGCAAGGGCGCGCGACCGCGCGCCATCGCGTTCGGTCGCAAGGCCGCCCAGGCGCTCGATCGCTACGTGCGGGTGCGGGCCCAGCACCCCGACGCAGCGACGCCGTGGTTGTGGCTCGGGCGCAAGGGTCGCCTGGGCAGCACGGGCATCGCCCAGGTCCTTCGACGCCGCGCGGTCGAGGCTGGCATCGGCCCGGTCCACCCACACCTGTTCCGCCACACGTTCGCCCATCAATGGCTCGCAGGTGGCGGCGCCGAGGGCGATCTCATGCGCCTCGCCGGCTGGCGCTCCCGCCAGATGCTCAGCCGCTACGGCGCAAGCGCCGCCACGGAACGGGCGCTCGCGGCCCACCGGCGCCTGAGCCCGGCGGACCGGCTCTGACTTCGATGCGAGCCGCGTACACCGTTGCATACGAGATCAACCCGTGAGCCTACGGACCGACCGCATGGGACGGTAGTGAGATGCCAACCCTCATTGAGGTTGCCGGGTTCGTCTTCTACATGGTGATGTTCGACTGTCGCGAGCCTCGGCACGTCCATGTTGGGAGAGGCGGAGATCGCCGCGCTGCGGCCAAGTTCTGGATCGACCCGATCGAGCTAGTGACAGCCGGTAGGTACACTCAGCACGACATCGCAAAGATGCGTCGAGCGATCGAGGACAATCAGGCACTCCTCATCGCTCGATGGGACGAGGAGTGCGTGCGGGCACGGGAGGCAGTGCGACAATGATCCAGCCGGCAGTCGTGAAGGACGTCCGCGTGTCGGATGAGCTCATCACGTTCGCCCTGGAGGATGGCCGCGAGCTCTCGGCTCCGACTGCATGGTCGGAGCGCCTGTCGCGGGCATCGAAGGCCGACCGTGAGGCCTTCGAGATCCAGAGCGACGGCATGGTCGTCGTCTGGCCCAAGATCGACGAGCACATCGGCGTCTGGTCGCTCCTAGGGGTGCCAGAGGAGGAGGTCTTCGAGGCGGCCGGTCTCAGGGTCACGACGTCGCTCGTACGCTGACTCCAGCGCTCTGATACGTCCGAGGCGCAAGCGGCACGCGTACGGCTCCGCGCCAAGGACTCTGCCTCCGTGGGAGTGCTCGTCATCCGGCTCGGCCTGGCAACCTGACTTCATGAGGTCGGCCCGGCGCGCCGATTTGCGCGAATCGCGTAAGCGATGTCCCAGTCTGGCGATTCGTGCGCGCGGAACGTGCCCAAGGTGTCGTCTCGTACGTCGCGTCGTGGTCGCGACCTGGTCGCGGCTCGTGCACAGGCAGGTGCCAGGGATGCGCTCGGTATCGCGACAGGGCTCAGATCAGGGGGTGGTAGAAGGACAGCGGCTCGATCTCGTCGAGCAGGCGCTCGTCGAGGCGCTCGAGCGCGTCGGGCACCGTGAGACAGCCGGGTCCGAGGAGCGGCCAGGCGTCGGGCTCGACGCGCGCGTTGGCCGCCAGATCGGCCGTGGCCACCGGATCGATCGCGGGCGATACCCAGAGACAGCCGTAGGGATCGGCGCGCAGATCGGCCTCGGTCGTCACCCACACCCCGAGGCGGGTCTCGTCGGCGGCTCGGGCGAGGACCCGGCGGATCGCGTACGCGCGGCGGTGGCTCTCGACCACGAAGCCGACGTGGAGCGGATGGGCGGCGACGCGCTGGCGGTACAGTCGATCGTAGCCGCGCACCTTGTCGCTGAGCACGCCACCGCGCTCGGTGCCGAGATCACGTTCGATGAACAGCACGATCAGGCGCTCGCCCGAGCGAACCACCGCCAAGGCGTCGGGCCGCAGGTCACCATAGCTCGTGAGCCGCACGAGCGGGCGCTCGGGCACCCAGCCCGCGAGCCCCACCTCACCGGCTGGATCCGAGGCCGCCAGGAACACCGCGAACAGGTCGTGCGTGGCGAGCCCGTGGATGACCGGCGAGACCGTCACGATGCCACCACCGGCGAGCCCCGGGCGGCCCTGCGGCCACACGAGCTGCTCGAGCTGGACCCGGGCGGTCTTGGCCAGGGCATACGCGTAGCGGCCACGAGGTCGCTGGCGGTTGGCCGCCCAGAAGCCCGAGACCAGGCCGTACTCGACCAGACGCGCCAGGCGCCGCTGGGCGACCCGGAGATGACCGTACGCGAGGAGCGCCGCGAGCTCGGCCGTCACCACATCGCCGCTGATCAGCCACAGCAGCAGCTGGCGGTCGCGCTCGGGCAGGGCGGTCCAGGCCGAGACACCGGGACCTGACCGCACCAGCGGCCGGCGGGCGACTGCCCTCACGGTCCGCGTCGACGCCGTGCCCGTTTCCGTCGTGCCCGGGCCGACAGATAGGCCAGACGTGCAAAATGGGCCGAGCGGGCGTGGGCCGCCCGTCTGGTGCGCTCGGCCTCGGGCAGGACCCGGTCGGGATCGACCAGCCGCTCGAACGAGGCCAGGAACGCCAGGCGGCCGGGCCGCGACGTCTCGCGCGAGTCGTGGGTCGCATGGAGCCGATACGCCCCGATGCGGCCACGGAGCGAGCGCTCAGCGCGCTCGGGGTCGTCGGTCGTCAGACGCCTTTGAGGGGTCGTCGAGGTGTGTGATCGTCGTGTCGTCATCGTCACAGCTCCCGCGTGCAGCGCAGCCCAAACCAAAGGCGTGGCGGTGCGGGGGCTGGCGGACGAACGCGTCGACGGCGCCCAGATCGACCTGGGGCGCACCACGGACGGCGCCGGTGGGGATCGCACGTGTCCTCGGAGATCAGGTCCTCGCGCGCATCGCCGATGAGCTGGCGACGGCTATCGACCCGTGATCCCGGGACCGCGAGCGGATCACCCGGCCTCCGCCGGCTCGGCATCGACGAGCGACGGGCCCGACGTGGACGGCCGGGTCGCGGGAGTGCCCGCGCATCCGGTCGTCGCGCCTCCCCGATGTCGCGCCGCTGGGCGCCAACATCGGAAGTTCGCGGCTCGCCGCCGCCTCTGTCGAGACGGCCAGGGCCTCACCCTACGACCGGAGCCGGCCGAATGCAATGGAATGTGTGTACGTCTGGCGGCATCGGGCGGTGGGAGCATCGTCGTCGCGCGGAAGCTGGCCGGCTTCGTCTGGGCCGCCGGGCAGCAGTTGACGCCGACGGCCGCCTGATCGGACACGAGGCGGGGCATGGTCGAGCGGGACAGCAGCGCCGAGAACCCTCGACTGTTCTATGCGATTCCGACTCGCGCCCCTAGTGTCTCGGCGCGGAGAAAGCTAGATGTTTGGTCAGATCGCAGCTACGATGCTGGGTATGCCGAACCATCCTGCTCCTCCGCTGGTTGTTGATGAGGCTGAGCTGGCGACGCTCCGGTCGCTCTCCCGGGCGGGTCGAACCGAACAACGCCTGGCGACTCGGGCCCGGATCGTCTTGCGGGCGGTCGAGGGCCAGCCGAACACGCGGATCGCGACCGAGCTGCGAGTTGCGCCGATGACGGTCCTGCTCTGGCGCCGACGGTTCGAGCGCGACCGCCTGGCCGGGCTGCGCGACGCGCCGCGACCCGGCCGCGAACGGATCTACTCGCGGACTGACCGAGATCGGGTCATCGCCCTCACGCTGTCCGAGCCGCCCGCCGGCCTCTCCCACTGGAGTTCGCGACGGCTCGCCCGGGAGGTCGGCATGAGCACGAGAACGGTCCAGCGGATCTGGAGCGAGGCCGGCCTCCAGCCCCACCGGACCGAGACGTTCAAGTGGAGCACCGACCCCGAGCTCGAGGCCAAGGTCCGTGACGTCGTCGGGCTCTATTTGTCCCCGCCCGAGCGGGCGATTGTGCTCTCCCTTGACGAGAAGACCCAGATCCAGGCGCTCGGGCTTCCTGCGGCTCGTCGCCCGGACCTATCCGAAGGGCAAGGTCCACGTCGTGCTCGACAACGTCAGCACCCACACAGACCCCGGACGTCCAGGCCTGGCTGCGCGGGCACACGCGGTTCACGTTCCATTTCACGCCGACCTCGGCGTCCTGGATGAACCAGGTCGAGACGTGGTTCGGCCTCCTGACCCGCCAGGCGCTCCGCCGGGGCAGCTTCGGGAGCGTCAAGGAGCTTGTCGCCGACGATCGACGCGTTCACCGACCAGTGGAACGCCGGCGCGACCCCGTTCGCCTGGGTCAAGACCGCCGACGAGATCCTGGCCAAGGCGATCCGCAAGCATCCAGCGACCAGCGATTTCGGGACACTAGTTCGAGGCACCTCGACGTCCGGCTCACTGTCATGCGGCAGCGACCCCAGTCGATCCGCGCATGTCAGAGTGACCGGCCGTCGCCAGGAACCTGACCCCGGCCATGCCCCGCAGCCCCCGACTTGACGAGTCCTTCCATATCAGAACGCGACCACGCCTCCTGAATTGCCTCGCCCCGAGCTCGCCCGGAGCCCAGGTTGCATCAGCCTCGCCCCAAGGCGGTCGAGCGCCCGGCCGGGGATCGCGGAGGAAGAGCGAGCGTCGTCCTGGCCGCCGCCCCCGTGGAGGAAGAGCGGAGCGTCGTTCTGCCGCCGCCCCCGTGCTCCGACCTCTATCTCGGGTTCGACGGCCCACCTGCCCCACACGAGCCGGGCTGCTCCAAGGACGCCCGGGCAAGCAGCCCGACGACAGCGCCAAGAGGAACGAGAACGAGCTCGTCTCCGTCAGTCGCGACGATGCAGGAACACCCTCCGTCAGGATCCCAGTAAGCGATCAGCTGCGGCCCCCGCGTGCAGTCTGGATCGCCTTGGCTCATGACTGCACGGTGTCGTTCAAGGTCCTCGCAGCGCGTGAACCTAACCGTCGGCGCCAACGTCCGGGAGACCAAACAGTGCGAGGAGCGGCCCACCAAACCCGGTGCTCCTCACCCACGAGGTCAACGCCGAGACCGCGAAACTCGACGGGCCGGAACTGAGAGATCTCGTCCACCCGGCCGTGGCCGACGGTGGTGGGATAGCCGCCCTCCGCCTTGGGGATTGGGGGTGACGCTCCTTCTTTCTCGACCTACGAGCTGGAGGCGCGACAGGCCAGATCGCCGGGACAGGAAGGCCTGGCCAAAATGGACCGGGTACAGAGATGTGCCAATTGCCACTTGATCGCAGGTGTAGAACTGCGAGACTGCTCGTACCGGCGGCAAGCCTGCTCGGAGGCCCGAACGGACTGCGGCGAAGGGCCGACTGGCTAGCTTAACGGCCGACCCCGGCACTGGGGAGGGAACCATGTCCGATTTGGGACCGCGATTTGGAACCAGCCGGTCTCCACGAGCGTCTCACCATCGTCGGGCCGGGAAGAACCTCGCCCGAGTTATCGTGGTGGTTCTGGGTCTGGTGGGAGCATTCCATACAAGCGCCGGGACGGTCGCTGCCGCGTACTACAAGAACTGCGCTACCACGACCGCCAGCGGCCACTATGTCGATTGGACGTTCGTCGACCGCTACAAGTCCGCGCCAGGCATCAGCGGCGCAATCGCCGATGTGGATCTCCGATACGTCACCCCATGCACCCAGTACTCCGGAGTGGGCTCGGTCTCTCTGGTGCCTGCGGTTACCATCCAATACAACCAGACTGACACGCACCAGATCGTCCAGATCGGGTACGGAGAATGCAGCGTTACCGGCGGTTGCGGGGTTTCTGGAGGTGGGATTCCAAATGACGGAAAGCTCCATTTCTGGTACACCGCCTCAGATTTGGCTAGCGGTCTGATCTACCTCGCAACTTGGTACGGCGGGACGTTCCGGGTGGGCGATCAGTACCGCCTGAAGATCTTTGCAACTACGGTCAGTGGCGTTGCCAAGTGGGAGTATTGCATTCGAGACAAGACGCTTGGGGAAGCCTACGACTGCACCACTCGCGATCGTAACTGGGCCACCGCCTATGGAACCTATGCGTGGTGGGGCACGGAGACACACGACACTCACGATCAGAATGGAAACGCGGACAGCGCGGCTGATATCGATCTTCGCTCACAATACCTGAGGTCAGGCACTTGGTATTGGACCACCCAGGACACTGCGTTCGTGAACACTCAGTGGATCTACCCAAGTGACCATTACAAATACGTGGTCAAGTCGCTGTACGACGCTGACGGCAATGGCCACCTGGATGATCAGGAAACGCTGTGGAGCTACACCTCCAGTTACTAGCAATATCGGGAGCCCGAAAATGAGACGTGCCCTTCTCACGATCATTGGCGCCTTGGGCCTGGCCGTACTAGTGGCGGCTGCCGCGGCGTATCCACAGCTCTCGCGCTCGACCTCCGCCCTACATGTCGATGCCCTCCAGGCCGCCCCGATGACAGGTGGGCCTGCCATTCAGGGGGTCTCCGATCAGGTGTCCCCCACGACAGTCATTGATCAGAGCAGAGAGAATTACGCTGGTGGCCCCGACGGGAAGCGCTACCAGATGGGGCCGGACGGGACGCTCGTCTTGACGACCACCGTCCCGACCGGTGACAACGACGTCCGATGCGGTGGCACTGAGTGCCCTAGTTCGGCTCCACGGATGACGTGCCGTTGGAGGGGGCGCTGAGACGACGAATTGGGTTCCCACCCGAACTGGGAAGATGGGGTTGAGAAGGCACCCCATCCCCGATGGGTCGCCGAGGACTGCAGCCGGACTACGCCAAGCGTGAGGCGTTTGAACCGTCCTGACTTCGGTGGAGACTCCATTTCTTGAAGAATGGAGTCATGGGAGAGAGTCAGCACCGTCCGTCACCGCGTCGCTATCCACCCGAGCTGAAGGAGCGCGCCGTCCGACTGGTCGACCAGGCAGCCGCCGAAGGCGAGCGCCACGGCGCGATCACGAGGGTCGCTCACCAGCTGGGCATCGGACCCGAGTCGGTCCGCCAGTGGGTCCGCCAGGCGCGCATCGACCGCGGCGAGCTGGGCGGGCTCACGAGCGAGGAGCGGCGCGGATGAAGGAGCTCGAGCGCGAGAACCGTGAGCTCCGCCGGTCGAACGAGATCCTGAAGGCGGCGGCGGCTTTCTTCGGGGGGGAGCTCGACCGCCACCGGCTCGATGATCCCGTTCATCGACCAGCACAAGCGTTCGTTCGGGGTCGAGCCGATCTGCCGAGCTGCAGGTCGCCCCGTCGTCCTACTACGCCGCCCGGAGCCGCCTGCCCTCGGCCCGCTCGGTGTCCGACGCCACCCTCGGCCGACGTCATCGGCCGGGTCCACCGGGCGAACTATGGCGTGTACGGGATCCGCAAGGTGTGGAAGGCGCTCCGGCGCCAGACGTCGACGCCGGCCGCGACCAGTCGCCCGCCCGCGCGATGAAGCTCGTCGGGCTGCAGGGTGCGGCGCGCACCAAGCGGATCCGGACCACCAGGCCGGCGACGGTCGAGCAGCGCCCGGCTGATCTCGTCAACCGCACCTTCGCCGCCCCTGCCCCGAACCGCCTGTGGGTGGCCGATCTCACCTACGTCTCGACCTGGTCGGGCTTCGCCTACACCGCGTTCATCATCGACGCCTTCAGCAGGCCATCGTCGGCTGGCGGGTGATCGAGCAGCCTGCGCGCCGAGCTCGCCCTCGACGCGCTCGAGATGGCGATCTGGAGCCCGCGGTCCCGGCCTCGACGGGCCTGTCCACCACTGCGACCGGGGCGTCCAAGGCGGGCTCAACCAGTCGTCGCAACACTGCCTTGTCACGCCGAGTGTAGGAGTTCCTCGAGCGCCTCGGCGGGTGTCTTCCAGACCAGCGTCTTGCGGGGCCTGGTGTTGAGCGCGAGGGCGACGGCGTCGAGATCGGCTCGGGAGTGCCGGGCAAGGTCGGTGCCCTTCGGGAAGTACTGCCGCAGCAGACCGTTGGTGTTCTCGTTGGTGCCGCGCTGCCAGGGGCTGTGCGGGTCGCAGAAGTAGATCTCGACGCCGGTGTCGATCCGCAGCTGGACGTGCTGGGCCATCTCCGCTCCCTGGTCCCAGGTCAGCGACCGCCGGAGCTGGTCGGGCATGGTGCCGATGGCATCGGCGATCGCGTCCCGTACCGCCTCGGCGCCATGGCCAGCTGTAGCCGGACCGTTCTTGAGCCGCACCTGGCTGCCGTGGCCGTCCATGGGCGGCAGGTGCAGCAGCAGCGTGAACCGGGTGGTGCGCTCGACCAGTGTCCCGATCGATGAGCCGTTGAGGCCGATGATGAGGTCGCCCTCCCAGTGGCCGGGCACGGCGCGGTCTTCGACCTCGGCGGGCCGCTCGCTGATCAGGAGCTCCGGGGTCACGAAGCCCTTGCCGCGCCCCGCGGTACGGGCACGGGGGACGCGCAGCGCCCGCCCGGTGCGCAGGCACGAGACGAGCTCGCGCCGCAGGGCGCCGCGGCCCTGGACGTAGAGCGCCTGGTAGATCGCCTCGGGCGAGACCCGCATCGATGCATCATCGGGGAAGTCGATGCGCAGCCGGTGCGAGATCTGCTCGGGACTCCACGCCCTCGCCCAGCGTCGGTCGGCTCGGCGCCCGTGACGGCGGCCGATGAAGCGCACGGTGGGGCCGGCAATGTGGACTCCGTCGGGCCGCTTGATCATCCCGGCGAGCCGGTCTTGGACGTAGTCGCGGAGCGCAGGGTTGGCGGCGAGCTTGGCGACCTTGGGCCGGCTGGCACGCCGCTCGGCGTGCCACTGGGCCGTCGTCGCCCGATACGACACCTGGTAGCCGCGGGTCGACGCGTTGCGCCGCAGCTCGCGGGAGATCGTCGAGGGTGAGCGACCCAGGCGGCGGCCGATCTCGCGCACCCCGCGCTGCTGCGCGTGCAGGATCGCGACCTCCTCCCGTTCGGCGAACGTCAGGTAGCGAACGGAGATCGGGAGGAGCGACAGGGACGGCATGCCGCCAGCCTGCCTGAACCAGCGCGCTCCGACCGAAGGTGAGACCCTCGCCTCGGCAGCGGCCTCCTCCGTGGTGACGCCTCGGGCGATCGCCTTCCAGAACCGGACACGGTCTTCACGCCGCGCGATCGATGGCCTGCCTGGCGACCAGATCTGGCCTCGCATTGCCTGGATCGCCAACCGCCGCTCTCGAACGCCCATCGCAGCACCTCCATGTCGAGGTGTTGCGACGACCGATGGAATCCGCCCAGTACCTGGCGATCCGGTACACCGAGCGGCTCGCCGAGGTCGACGCGGTGAGCTCGGTCGGGAGCAAGGGCGACAGCTACGGCCCGACCGTCGCGTTGGCCGCCAGATCGGCCGTGGCCACCGGATCGATCGCGGGCGATACCCAGAGACAGCCATAGGGATCGGCGCGCAGATCGGCCTCGGTCGTCACCCACACCCCGAGGCGGGTCTCGTCGGCGGCTCGGGCGAGGACCCGGCGGATCGCGTACGCGCGGCGGTGGCTCTCGACCACGAAGCCGACGTGGAGCGGATGGGCGGCGACGCGCTGGCGGTACAGTCGATCGTAGCCGCGCACCTTGTCGCTGAGCACGCCACCGCGCTCGGTGCCGAGATCACGTTCGATGAACAGCACGATCAGGCGCTCGCCCGAGCGAACCACCGCCAAGGCGTCGGGCCGCAGGTCACCATAGCTCGTGAGCCGCACGAGCGGGCGCTCGGGCACCCAGCCCGCGAGCCCCACCTCACCGGCTGGATCCGAGGCCGCCAGGAACACCGCGAACAGGTCGTGCGTGGCGAGCCCGTGGATGACCGGCGAGACCGTCACGATGCCACCACCGGCGAGCCCCGGGCGGCCCTGCGGCCACACGAGCTGCTCGAGCTGGACCCGGGCGGTCTTGGCCAGGGCATACGCGTAGCGGCCACGAGGTCGCTGGCGGTTGGCCGCCCAGAAGCCCGAGACCAGGCCGTACTCGACCAGACGCGCCAGGCGCCGCTGGGCGACCCGGAGATGACCGTACGCGAGGAGCGCCGCGAGCTCGGCCGTCACCACATCGCCGCTGATCAGCCACAGCAGCAGCTGGCGGTCGCGCTCGGGCAGGGCGGTCCAGGCCGAGACACCGGGACCTGACCGCACCAGCGGCCGGCGGGCGACTGCCCTCACGGTCCGCGTCGACGCCGTGCCCGTTTCCGTCGTGCCCGGGCCGACAGATAGGCCAGACGTGCAAAATGGGCCGAGCGGGCGTGGGCCGCCCGTCTGGTGCGCTCGGCCTCGGGCAGGACCCGGTCGGGATCGACCAGCCGCTCGAACGAGGCCAGGAACGCCAGGCGGCCGGGCCGCGACGTCTCGCGCGAGTCGTGGGTCGCATGGAGCCGATACGCCCCGATGCGGCCACGGAGCGAGCGCTCAGCGCGCTCGGGGTCGTCGGTCGTCAGACGCCTTTGAGGGGTCGTCGAGGTGTGTGATCGTCGTGTCGTCATCGTCACAGCTCCCGCGTGCAGCGCAGCCCAAACCAAAGGCGTGGCGGTGCGGGGGCTGGCGGACGAACGCGTCGACGGCGCCCAGATCGACCTGGGGCGCACCACGGACGGCGCCGGTGGGGATCGCACGTGTCCTCGGAGATCAGGTCCTCGCGCGCATCGCCGATGAGCTGGCGACGGCTATCGACCCGTGATCCCGGGACCGCGAGCGGATCACCCGGCCTCCGCCGGCTCGGCATCGACGAGCGACGGGCCCGACGTGGACGGCCGGGTCGCGGGAGTGCCCGCGCATCCGGTCGTCGCGCCTCCCCGATGTCGCGCCGCTGGGCGCCGGAGCCCGTGCTCCGACCAAGTGGGCCCCGGAGGCCGACGAGCCAGTCGTCCCGAGCAGCCAGGTCCCTCTCTGACTGACAAATTCACTGAGCAGTTGGCCCTGACTAATTCACGGAGCATCGAGACAACCTCTCCACTGACGATTGACACTCGTACTAAACTCGAGTTTGCGGGAACGATGGTGGCCCTCGGCGTTCACAAGAGGAGGACTCGAGGATGGCCAATGTCGCACAAGGACGCCGAAGGCGTCCGTATGTTGTGCTTGTAATGTCGTTGCTTCTTTCCAGCATGGCTATTCGTTCTTGTGCCTTCCGCTACCGCTTCTTGCAGCGGGGCATCTGTGACTTTCTGGGAGAATACAGGATACGGCGGCAACTCGGTCACCTACTGCTACCCGTATGGTGAGAGCGACTTGAGCCAGGTTGCATTCCCACATTGCTCCGGATCGGGGCTGGATTGGCCATACGATCTCAACGACTGCTTCAGCAGCTTCCATGTCTACAACTCGAACTGCCATTACTGGATCCATCAATACCGTGATGCTGGATATTCGAACCAGCTTCCCAGTCCATACAGCGCCTCTGGAAACACATACTCCAGCAACTACGGTTCATACAACGACACAGTCAGTTCCTTCAAATGGACATACACATCAACGTGTCCTCAGGGTCCAAGTACGTAACCCTGCTGCGGTAGTCTTAGGGTCTGTGGTCGAATTCGCCGAGCACGATCCACCGCGCGGCTCAAATGCCGGAGAGCGGCATCTCGGGCCAGATCCGGCGCGATCGATCGGAGGAATTCGGCTACAGGCCCTTACGGCAGCCACCGCGCTACGCACTCATGCGGCATCCTCGGGGGAGTTCACTCAGACACGCTGGGGCTGATTGCAGGCCTTCGGTCACACACGCAGAATGCTTCTGGCCGACAGCGGCCCCGCGGCCGAGATGGTCTCTCCGGATCGTGGCGCATTAGGAACTTGGCTCGTGCAGGATCCACCGCTCGTCGCCGAGCGCTTCGGGCGCCGCTACCGACGCAACCGGCCGTGGGCGTGCCGCGACGTGTCGCTGGCCGTGCCGGCCGGCTCGATCACCGCCCTCGTGGGCCCCAACGGCGCCGGCAAGTCGACGCTCATCCGGGCATGCCTCGGCTTCGAACGCCCGGACGAGGGCAGGGTGCTCGTCACCGGCATCGATCCCCGGCGCGATCGTCCCCGGGCGGTGGGCTCGGTCGGCTACGTGCCCCAGGGCGGCGCGCTGTACCGCGGGCTCACGATCGACGACCATCTCGATCTGGCCCGCGTCAGCCGCCCGACGTTCGACCGCCAGCACGCGCTGGCGCGCATCCGAGCGGTCGGGCTGACCGCGAACCGGCCGATCGGCGACCTGTCGGGCGGCGAGCAGGCCCAGGTCTCGCTGGCGCTTGCGCTCGGCACCCGGGCCCCGCTGCTGCTGCTCGACGAGCCGCTCGCGAACCTCGATCCGCTGGCCCGGCGCGACTTCCTGACCGTGCTCGTCGAGGACGTCCGCGCCAACGGCTCGACCGCGCTCCTCTCGTCGCACATCGTGACCGACGTGGAGCAGGCCTGCGATCGACTCGTCGTGCTCTCGGGCGGGCGGGTGCTGCTCGACGTCGACACGGCGGCGGCCAGGGCCGACCACCGCACGGTCGACGCGGCCACGCTCGACGGGCGGGTGGCGATCGGTGTCTTCGCCGGTCCGAGCGGGGAGCCGCTCGCCCTCGTGCGCGATGGCCCGATCGGCCGCCCGACCACGCTCGAGGAGGTCGTACTCGGATATCTCGCGGCCGCGCGAACCGGCCGCCGGGAGGAGACCGCGTGACGATGCTGCGCTCGATCCGGCTCACGCTCAAGCTGCATCGCTTCGAGGTCGGCGCCGCCGCGCTCGCGGCGCTCGTCCTCGGGGTGGCCGCGCTGCTCGTGAACGAGCGCCTGCTCGCGGTGCACGTCCCGGCCGGCTGCTTCCAGCAGTGGCTCAGCGCCGGGCCCGATCAGGCCGGCGACTGCTATGGCCCGGTCAACGCGTTCGCCACGATCAACGAGTCCGAGGCGGGCAAGGTCTTCGCGGCCATGGCCGTCCTGCCGTTCCTCGTCGGGCTGCTCGGCAGCGTGCCACTCGTCGGCCGCGAGCTCGAGGCCCGGACCGCGCAGACCGCGTGGTCCCTGTCCGGCTCGCGCTTGCGCTGGCTGGCTCGCCAGGTGGCGCCCGTGCTGGTGCTGCTGGGCGTCGTGGTGACGTTCGCCGCGCTTGCGGCCGACCGGCTGGAGGCGACGCGCCAGCCCTGGCTCAATACCGCCGTCAATGACATGACGCTCCATGGTCCGATCGTCCTCGGACGAGCGTTGGCGGGATTCTGTGTGGGATTGCTGCTTGGCGCAGTCATGGGCCGCACGTTGCCAGCGTTCATCGTCGGGGTCGCCCTCGTGCTCGCGCTTGACTATGGAGCCAGTCTGGCCCATCAAGCGTGGATCCAGACTCGACCGGCGATTGTGATCGGCGACCAGAACTCGAACCTGGTCGCTGCAGTACAAACTAACCAGGGCTGGCGCGCACCCGATGGAAGCATTCTCAACGAGGAGGCAGCACTCGCGCTTGTGCCACCCGGCGTGGCTCCTCAAGAAAGCAGTGACCAGTGGCTGGGGGACCGCGGCTACGAGCTCGTTGCGTTGGGGATTCCGCAGTCCGAAGCCCTCCAATGGATCTTGTACGACATTGCGCTGTTCGGGTCGGTTGGTTTCGTTGGTCTCGTCGGCGCCGCCATCGTCGTCAACCGCCGACGGCCAACCTGAGGTACATAGGCCTAGCAGAGACGGCTACCGACAGCTCCTGATCTTTGGCCTCCCGCAAGGCAACGGCAACTGGGACATGAGAGTCTGGAAGTGGCACCAATTGAGCGCGACGCGGACCTGGATCAGGACCGAGATGGGGAATTTCTAGTGGTCCGCCCAATCGGCCGTCGCCCCCAGCGATCGACTGGCAGCTGGTGTCCGTGGCCGGCTCACACAAATTCCGGCCCATCGGTGCCGCGGTCGAGGTCGCCCCACAGCCTGTTCCGGATAAGCAGGCGCGAATTGCAGGTTGCCCGAGCGGGAGGACTTTTCGTCGACCCGACGTAGATTGTTGTCGACGGCTGGCGATGGTGGCTTCGTCGCGAGCAGCGATGTCCTGGCGATCCGCAGTCGGGCGAATTGATCACCCGGGCCGCGCATGCACGCCAGCTAGAGCGATCTCGCCCAGCGCCTCGGCCCTCAAGTCAGGACGACCCCGGCGAGACATAACCGCGTGCTCGAGCCCAGTCTCCGCCGGCGCGAGCCGGCAGGCCCCCTCGTTGTCGACGCGGCCGCTGGTCTCATGAACGCGTTGGAGAGCAAATGATTCGGCCGATTTCGCGGGCGTCTCACGAACGACGACCATGGCGTTTCGAGCCACGGACTTAAGAGTCACTTGCTCTACCGTTGAGCTACGGGCCCACGAGGTTCACGCTCAGTTAGAGCACTAACTGGCGCCGGCCTCCCCGGCTTGACCATGGCGCTCGAACTGTCGATCGACGTGGGTGATGCCCAGACGCTCGATCAACGACCATCCGACGCCGCCCAGCCAGGTCGGCGCGGCCGAGTCTACCGCAGTCGACGACCTCGCCGCGAACGGCGCCTCCTTCGTCGTCACGTCCACGCGGGCGACCGGACGCCGGCCACAATCCACGCCTACTTCGACGCTGTGGGCCGCTTCGACGCGTTCCTGGCCGAGGAGGGCATGCCCCGGACCGTGGCGGCGATCCGCCGTGAGCACGTGGACGCCTTCATCGCCGACCAGCTCACGCGTCTCCGTCCTGCCTCCGCGGCGAACCCCTACCGCAGTCTCCAGCAGTTCTTCCGTTGGCTGCGAACGAAGGCCAATTCTGGACCGGAACGAACCTGACCGGATCCGAGCTACTGATGGACTACGGGACGAGCATGGGTTCCCTGTCGTCACCGTACGACAACAACATCTCAAGCATGAAGTCGACGAACGTCACTGGGCACGGGTTTGTACTCTGGACAGGCTCGCTTGGGACTGGCTCCTCGTTCAATGTGTGTGGGCCGACCACGCGCAACACGATGCCGACGGGGTTCGACAACACCGTGAGCTCAATCTACTCGACGAGCCTCTGCCCGCAGTGGGGACGTAGTTCTGGGCTTTGCGGCTGGTACCGTCTTCGGTGATGGCGCCCACGTCGACTGCTCTGGCCGCACAGCCCGCCCTGGCCGCGAGCGGCCTGTGGAAGCGCTACCGGCGCGGGCACTGGGCGCTCGAGGACGTCAGCCTCGCGATCGCACCGGGTCGGATCGTGGCCCTGGTCGGACCCAACGGCGCCGGCAAGTCGACACTCCTGCGCACCTGGCTGGGCTTCGAGCACGCGACCCGCGGCCAGGTGTCGGCGGCCGGGGTCGATCCGTGGCGCCGCCGGGGCGAGGCGATCCGCTCGCTCGGGTACATCCCCCAGCAACCCTCGCTGTATGACGAGCTGAGCGTCGAGGAGCACGTCGATCTGGCGGCGTACCTGCGCCGGGGATTGGACCGCGACGCCGCCCTGGCCCGGGTCCACGAGCTGGGCCTGCCCCGCCGCAGCCGGGCCGACGAGCTGTCGGGTGGCCAGCGCGCCCAGCTCGGACTCGCGCTCGTGCTCGCCGCGGAGGCGCGCATCCTGCTCCTCGACGAGCCGCTCGCGAGCCTCGATCCACTCGCGCGACGGGAGTTCCTCGACGTGCTCCGGCGTGAGGCCGCCGCATCGGCTGCGACGGTCGTCATCAGCTCCCACATCGTGCGCGACATCGAGGACGCCTGTGAGGACCTGGTCGTGCTCGTCGCCGGCCGGGTGCGACTCGATGCCCCGATCGCCACCGCCCGAGCCGAGCACCGCGTCGTGCCGGCCGGCGACCTGCCCGCCGACCTCGTCCCGGTCGGGCGCTTCCCGGCCGATCACGTCGAGCTCGCCCTCGTGCGCGCCACGGACATCGGGCGCGAGCCCTCGTTCGAGGAGCTCGTGCTGGGCTACCTCGCCGCACCGGCGATGGCGGCGGCCGCGGCCCCCGACGGCGCCTGAGGCTCTCGGTGCCATGACCCGGAGCGTGCAGCTGTTCTGGCGGACCGCGCGCTTCGAGATCGCCGCCGGCATCGGCCTCTCGGCGGCGCTGACCCTGGGCATGCTCGCGGTCGCCGCGCAGCTCGACGCGATCCGGGCCGGTCAGTGCCCGGGCCTGCGCACGTGTGAGGTGGTCGACTTCTACAACCTCTCGCAGTCGTTCGGGTCGCCGCTCCTGTTCGCGGCGTCGCTCATCCCGATCGTCATCGGCCTGCTCTATGGCCCGGCGCTCGTGGCCCGCGAGCTCGAGCGCCGGAGCGCACCACTGGCCTGGTCGCTGACCGCGTCGCGCGTGCGCTGGCTGGCCTGGCGGGTCTGGCCGGCGGCCCTCTTGGTCGTGCTCCTGCTCGTCGGCCCGGCGCTCGCGGGCGATCGGCTCGAGGCCGCGATCTATCCCCAGTTCGATCCGTCGCAGTCCTTCTACGACGTCGGCTCGCGGGGCATCCTCGTCGTCGTGCGCGGCCTGGTCGCGTTCGGCCTGGGGCTCGCGGCCGGGGTCGTGCTGGGCCGAACCCTGCCGGCGCTGCTCCTCGCGGGCGGGCTGTGTCTGGTCGGGCTCGCGCTCGCGGCGAATGTGCGCCCGTACTGGCTGCCCCGAGAGGCGGTCGACCGCGCCGAGGTCGACCAGGAGACCCAGGCCGTGCCGCTCGCATTCGGCGAGGGCTTCGAGCTGCCCGACGGGACCCAGCTCACGTTCGACGAGTCGGCGCCGCTGCGACCACCCGAGGCGCAGGTCATCGATTCGCCGGGCTACGCGCTGTGGCTGTTCCATGTCGGCTGGCACCGGGTGTTCCTGGGCATCAGCGGCGTCCACTATCCGGAGGTCGAGGCGCGCGAGGCGGCGGCGACAGGCGGCGTCGCGCTCCTGGCCGGCCTCCTCGCGCTCGTCGCGGTCCGCCGCCGCCGACCCGCTCCCGGGATCGGACTCGAGCTCGACGCGCGGCGCTCGATTACGGCGCCACGGCCGCCGAACCAAACCGCGGCGGCTGGCGTCGGAGCAGCGTCTGGCTGGGCTGGCGTATGACCTCGGGCGTCGGCCGGCCGGAGCTCCTGGGCGCGCTCGGGGCGGCGATCGGGGTGACCGGCGCGACGATCGTCGTGACCATGCTCCTGCGCAACATCCGGGTCGCGGACAACTGCGTCGACACGATCTGTCCCACCACGAGCGCCTTCTACCGGATCGGCAACCCACTCGATACCTGGCTCTACCCGCTCCTCGCGACGCTGCCGTTCGTCGTGGGCGGCCTGCTCGGCGCGCCGCTCCTCGCGCGCGAGCTCGAGACCGGCACCGGTCGCCTGGCCTGGTCACTGTCGGGCAGTCGGCTGCGCTGGTTCATTTGGCGCCTGGTGCCCGCGCTCGTGCTCGTGGTCGTGCTGCTCGTGCCGGCGGCGCTCGCCGCCAACCGGCTCCTGTGGGAGTGGCAGCGCATCGATCCCACGTTCAACTTCTACGGCGATCAATGGCGCGGGGCGCCGCTCGTGGCACGCGGCCTGGCGGCGTTCGGCATCGCGGTACTGGCGGGGGTCCTCGTGCGCCGTATCCTGCCGGCGCTCCTCGTCACCGCGGTTGCCGTCGTGATCCTGTACAACGGACTCGAGTGGGCCAGTGGCGTCGGCTACCTCATGCCCATGCAGGTACTCGGTGATCCGGCTGATCCCGGCAACCCTGCGGCCGTCACGCCCGGCTCGTACCAGTGGAGTGTCGCGCTCGAGGCGCCCGACGGTTCCTTTCACCTGGCGCAGGATGTGGCCCGCGAGAATGGCTTTCCGCGCTTCAACGCCCAGGGTGTCCTCGTCAACGACGACGCGGTTTTCATCGCCTGGTACTCGGCTCGCGGCTATCGCCAGCTCAACGCCGGCTGGGACGCGAGCCGCTATCCGGACTCGGTGTTCCGTGAGAGCGCGAGCCTTGCTGGCGGCGCGATCGTGCTCCTCGTGGCGTCGGTGGTCGGGCTGAGCAGGTCCCGACCAGGCTGAGGTGTACTTGGCGTGAAGGACGTGCGACGGACATCCAGAGAGGGCCGCTTTGCCGATCCTGACCTCGCGCCGTGGCGACTTCGGTGAGCGCTGATCCCATCGCGGCTGGCAGAGAGGGGTGGACGATCCGTCTGCCTGTCGGGATCATCTGGCCGATCTGAAGTGGCTGCCGTCGACACTGCGATCGAACCAGTTTCCCATCTCAAGTCCACGTGCGTCCGCGACCTGAGCCCTTGACATTTGCCTCGTCGATGAATGGGTCAGGCAGAAGGGTATAGAGGCCACAAACTGAGTCCGTGGATCTCGGAAGGGCGATTCCCGTGGCAACATGACGAGAGCTCCGGGGGCGGGGAGCTAGCCACAGGTCGTTAGCAACTGTACTGGCAGGTTCAGTGACTCTTGACACGCGTAGTATACTCGAGTTCGCGTGCGACGACCGTGGACCTTCACAGGAGGAGGACTCGAGGATGTCCAATCTCGCACAGCGACGCCGACGGCGTCCGCATGTTGTGGTTGTCGGCTCGTTGTTTCTTTCGGCATGGCTATTCGTTCTTGGGCCGTGGCCGCTGGAGTGGTGGGAAATGAGCGGTCCGTCGTGATGCTCAGCGACGGTGTCGAAGGCGTCGCTCAGGACGCCAGCAGGACGGTCTTCGCTCGCTCCACCTCCTTGGTCTGACCATCTTCGGCGGGCGGGTCAAGCCTCGCCATCGAGCCTTCGGCCAGATAGCGCCGGTCGGCGATCGCCCACTCGTCGTGGACCTCGAGCAGGACCGCACCAGCCAGCCGCAGGATCGCCGCTTCGTTCGGAAAGATGCCGACCACGTCAGTCCGCCGCTTGATCTCGCGGTTGACCCGCTCCAACGGGTTCGTCGACCAGACCTTGCGCCAGTGGCCGACCGGGAACGCGGTGAACGCCGTGACGTCCTCCTTGGCCTCGGCGAGCATCGCGGCGACGACCGGGAAACGAGGCTCGAGTCGCTCCGCGATCTCGTCAAGCTGCTCGCTGACCGATGCCGCGTCGGGCTGGGCGAAGATGGTTCGGATCGCAGCCAGCACCATCTCGGCGCTGCCCTTGGGGATCCGGGTCAGCACGTTGCGCAGGAAGTGGACCCGGCACCTCTGCCACGCGGCACCCAGGAGGACGGCCCCGATCGCCGCCTTGAGGCCTTCGTGGGCGTCGCTGATGACAAGCCGCACGCCGGCCAGGCCGCGCGCCCGGAGCGAGCGCAGGAACGCGGTCCAGAAGGCGCCATCCTCGCTGTCGCCGACCGCGAGCCCGAGGACCTCACGATCGCCCTTCGCGGTCACCCCGGTCGCGACGACGATCGCCTTGCTGACCACCGACGCGCCGTCGTGGGCCTTGACGTACGTCGCGTCGAGGAAGACGTACGGGAAGCGGGTGTGACCGAGCGGTCGGTCACGGAACGTCGCCACGACCGTGTCGAGCTCGCCACAGATCCGGGATACCTCGCTCTTGCTGATCCCGGCGTCGATCCCGAGGGCGGTCACCAGGTCGTCGACCTTGCGCGTGCTGACGCCGTGGACGTAGGCCTCCATGACGACCGCCCACAGGGCTCGGTCGATCCGCCGCCGCGGCTCCAGGAGCGCCGGGAAGAACGAGCCCTGGCGGAGCTTGGGGATGCGCAGCTCGACGTCGCCGGCCTTGGTCGAAAGGAGCCGACTGCGGCTGCCGTTGCGGTGGGTCGAGCGCTCGTCGGTCCGCTCGTACCGGCCGGCGCCGATCGCCTGGGCCGCCTCGAGCTCGATCAGCTCCTGGAGGACGAGTGTCATCGCCTCGCGCAGGACGTCCTCGCTGCCGCCCGCGCGGATCGCGTCGAGCAGCTCGGACAGGGCAGACTGTGACAGGGCCATCGGTGAACCTCACGTGCTCCGGCTAAGAGACACGCTGAGAATCACACCGGTGGCCCCCTCGCTGCGCGATGTCAGCGCAGGTCAGGAGCCTCGCTCAAATCCCACCACTCGGGGGGACGCCACTCGTTCTTGTGCCTTCCGCTGCAGCTTCTTGCAGCGGGGCATATGTGACCTTCTGGGAGAATACAGGATACGGCGGCAACTCGGTTACCTATTGCTACCCGTATGGTGAGAGCGACTTGAGCCAGGTGGCATTCCCACATTGCTCCGGATCGGGGCTGGATTGGCCATACGATCTCAACGATTGCTTCAGCAGCTTCCATGTGTATAACTCGAACTGTCATTACTGGATCCATCAATATCGTGACGCTGGATATTCGAACCAGCTTCCCAGCCCATACAGCGCCTCTGGAAACACATACTCCAGCAACTACGGTTCGTACAACGACACAGTCAGTTCCTTCAAATGGACATACACATCAACGTGTCCTCAGGGTCCAAGTACGTGACCCTGCTGCGGTAGTCTTACGGCAGCCACGCCCCACGCACTCATGCGGCATGCCCGGAGGACCTCACTCCCTCACGCGCTGGAGCTGATAGCAGGGATTCGCAGACCCAGAATGCTTCTAGCCGGCAGCGGCCGCCCGGCCAGGATGGTCTCTCGATCGAGCCCGGCCCGCACTCGACCGTTGGCGCATTAGGAACTCGGCTCGTGGAAGAACGACCGCTCGTCACGGAGCACTTCGGACGCCGCTACCGACGCTCCCGGCCGTGGGCATGCCGGGACGTGTCGCTGACCGTGCCAGGCGGCTCGATCACCGCCCTCGTCGGCCCCAACGGCGCCGGCAAGTCGACACTGATTCGGGCATGTTTGGGCTTCGAGCGTCCGGACGAGGGTCGCGTCCTCGTCGCCGGCGTCGATCCCCAGCGCGACCGAGCCCGGGCGGTGGGCTCGGTCGGCTACGTGCCCCAGGGCGTCGCGCTGTATCGCGGGCTCAAGATCGACGACCATCTCGATCTCGCGCGGGTGAGCCGCCCGACGTTCGACCGCGACCACGCGCTCGCGCGCATCCACGACGTCGGCCTCTCCGGCAACCGGCCGATCGGCGATCTGTCCGGAGGCGAGCAGGCCCAGGTCTCGCTCGCGCTTGCGCTCGGGACGCGGGCGCCGGTGCTGCTCCTCGACGAGCCCCTCGCGAACCTCGACCCGCTCGCCCGGCGCGACTTCCTGACCGTGCTCGTCGAGGACGTCCGGGCCAACGGCTCGACGGTCTTGCTCTCGTCGCACATCGTGACCGACGTCGAGCAGGCGTGCGATCGGCTCGTCGTGCTCTCGGGCGGGCGGCTACTGCTCGACCGTGACGTCGCGTCGGCCCGCGCCGAGCATCGCACCGTCGACGCGGCCGCGCTCGACGGGCGGGCGGCGATCGGCAGCTTCGCCGGTCCCGAGCGGGGAGCCGCTCGCCCTCGTGCACGGCGCCGAGATCGGCCGGCCGGCAACCCTCGAGGAGGTCGTGCTCGGGTACCTCGCGGCCGCCCGGGCCGGTCGGGGGAGGAGGCCGCGTGATGCGGCTCCGATCGGTCCGACTCACGCTCAAGCTGCACCGCTTCGAGGTCGGCGCCGCCGCGCTCGCGGCGCTCGTCCTGGGGGCGGCCGCGCTGCTCGTCAACGAGCGGCTGCTCGCGGTCCATGTCCCGGCCGGCTGCTTCCAGCAGTGGCTGAGCGCCGGCCCTCAGAGTGCGGGCGACTGCTACGGTCCGGTCAACGCGTTCGCGCAGATCAACGAGTCCGAGGCCGGCAAGGTCTTCGCCGCGATGGCGGTCCTGCCGTTCGCGGTCGGCCTCCTCGGCGGCGTGCCGCTCGTGGGCCGCGAGCTCGAAGCGCGGACCGCGCAGACCGCCTGGTTCCTCGCCCCTTCGCGCCTGCGATGGCTCGCGCGACAGGTGGTGCCGGTGCTCGTGCTGCTGGGTCTTGCCGTGGCCTTCGCGGCGATCGCGGCCGATCGCCTCGAGGCGACGCGCCAGCCGTGGCTCAATACCGCCGTCAATGACATGACCCTCCATGGTCCGATCGTCCTCGGACGAGCGTTGGCGGGATTCTGTGTGGGATTGCTGCTTGGCGCGGTCATGGGCCGCACGTTGCCAGCGTTCATCGTCGGGGTCGCCCTCGTGCTAGCGCTTGACTATGGAGCCAGTCTGGCCCATCAAGCGTGGATCCAGACTCGACCGGCGACTGTGATCGGCGACCAGAACTCGAACCTGGTCGCTGCAGTGCAAACTAACCAGGGTTGGCGCGCACCCGATGGAAGCATTCTCAACGAGGAGGCTGCACTCGCGCTTGTGCCATCCGGCGTGGCTCCTCAAGAAAGCAGCGACCAGTGGCTGGGGGACCGCGGCTACGAGCCCGTTGCGTTGGGGATTCCGCAGTCCGAAGCCCTCCAGTGGATCTTGTACGACATCGCGCTATTCGGGTCGGTTGGTTTGGTCGGTCTCGTCGGCGCCGCCATCGTCGTCAACCGCCGACGGCCAACCTAACCAACGTGGCTGGGCCTAGAAACGACGACGGCCACGTACGGCTACGACAATGACGCCCGGCTGACCTCGATCGTCCACAAGCTCGGCTCGACCGTCTTCGAGCAGCACGCGTATACGCTCGACCCGGTCGGCAACGTCCTGTCCGCGGTGGGCGCCGGTGGCGCCACGGTCGGCACCGAGCGCGTGTCCGAGTCCTCGACCCATGGCCAGGGCAACGGCGTATCGGACAAGGCGTTCATCAGCTCGGACGGCCGATACGTCACGTTCCGCTCGTCCGCGTCCAACCTCGTCACCAACGACACGAACAACGGCGACGACGTGTTCGTCAAGGATCGCCTGACCGGTGGCATCGTGGCCGCCGACTCGGCGTCCGACGGGACGATCGGCAACGCGCGTGCCGACGACGGCTCGATCAGTGCCGACGGCCGCTACGCTGCGTTCCGCAGCCAGGCCAGTAACCTCGTCGCCAACGACACCAACGGCACGGCCTGGGACACGTTCGTCAAGGATCTCGTGACCGGAGCGGTGGAGCGGGTCTCGGTCAGTAGCTCGGGCGCCCAGGCCAACGGCGCGTCGTACTACCCGGTCCTCTCGGCCGACGGGCGCTGGGTGGCGTTCAAGTCCGACGCCACGAACCTGATCAGCGGTGACACCAACGGTGTGGCCGACATCTTCCTGCGCGATCGTCAGACGAATACGACGACGCGGGTCTCGGTCGCCTCCGACGGCAGCCAGTCGAACGCCAAGAGCGACCGGCCCCTGATCAGCGACGACGGTCGCTACGTGCTGTACGAATCGGATGCGACCAACCTGGTGGCCGGCGACACGAACGGCGTGACCGACATGTTCGTGTACGACCGCGTGGCGGGCACGACGACGCGGGTCTCGGTCTCGAGCTCGGGCGGCCAGGCCAACGGCGCCAGCGACGATGGCGCGATCAGCGGTGATGGCAGCACGCTCGCCTTCGAGTCGGCGGCCACGAACCTCGTGACCGGCGACACCAACGCCAAGACCGACGTCTTCGTGCACACGCTCGCGACCGGGGTCACGATCCGGGCCTCGGTCAGCGACGCCGGTGTCCAGGGCAACAAGGACAGCTCCGACCCATCGCTCAGCTCCGACGGCTCGAAGCTCGGCTTCGCCTCCAATGCCACGAACCTCATCGCCGGCGACACGAACAACCGCTCGGACGTGTTCGTGCGCGATCTGGCGTCGGGCATCAACACCCGCTTCTCGATCGCGACCGACGGCACGCCCGGCAACGGCACGAGCCAGGATCCGTGGCTGAGCGCCGACGCGGGCACGGTCGCCTTCCAGTCGGTCGCGTCGAACCTCGTCGCGGGCGACACGAACAACACGAGCGACATCTTCGTGCGCGGGCCCGGGCTCGACGCCTCGACGTACGCCTACGATCACCTGTACCGGCTGACCTCGGTCCTCGGGCCCGACGGCGCACCGACCTATGGCTACGATCCGGTCGGCAACCGAGTGAGCGTGACCGATGGGACCACGCAGAGCTCCACGTACGACCGAGCCGACCGGATCACCGCCGCCGGCGCCATGAGCCTCACCGTCGACGCGGCCGGCAACACGACCGCCAAGGGCGCCGACACGTTCGCCTACGACCAGGCCAACCGCATCACGAGCGCGACCGTGGCCGGCACCACCGAAACATACGCGTACGCCGGCGACGGGCTCCGGGTCAGCCGCCAGGTCGGCACCGATCCCACGATCACGTACGTGTCCGACCCCAACCGCAGCCTGCCGGTCACGCTCGACGACGGCACGCGCAAGTACGTGTACGGCCTGGGCCTCGCCTACGCCGTACAGGGCGCAGCCCTCGAGGTCTACCACACCGATCGCCTGGGCTCGACCAGATCGATCACCGACGCCTCAGGCGCGGTCACCGCCACCTACCGCACCGACGCCTGGGGCACCCCGACGAGCACCACCGGTACATCCGACCAGCCGTACGGCTTCACCGGCGAACCCACGGACGCCAGCGGCCTCGTGTACCTGCGGGCCCGCTACTACGATCCGAGCCTGGGACGCTTCATGAGCAGAGACACGTTCTCGGGTAATCCACGAGCCTGTCAGACGCTGAACCGCTACTCCTACGCTGTCAACGATCCAACGGGAGTGATCGACCCATCAGGACAGAAGTCACAGGCGCTGGGGGGCGATAGCCCACCAGCCATCGCGGTCAAGTGCCTAAACGCTGCAGGCCAGGTGGTGCTTGAGTTCGTTGCAGTTGGATCAGCGGCGGCATCCCTCGGCGCGTTCCTCTTTGGTGGAGAGCTTGTCCCAGGTCTCGATGTCCTGCTGTTGCTGAACGCCGCCTACAATGGGTACGCGGTTATCAACAATTATGGATACGTGCAGCAGTCGATTCTCTATTGCACTGGGGACCGCCGTAACGCGCCCGATGCGAGTAACGCGTCCGGGCCTGACTTCCCGTTGCCTCCCGTGCCGCCAATCGGTCCGATCGCACCAATCCCCGCCCCGCCACCCGTGCTAGTGCCATGACAAGTGCAGAAACAGCCGCAGCCTTCGTCGCCCTCTTTGTGCCAACGGCCATCGTTGCGCGGTGGTTCATATTGTGGCGTCGTGGCAGATTGATCTGGGGACATCAGCTACCGCTTGCCTTAGGTGGTCTCGCGATCGTAACTTCTGCTCTCCTTATCACGGTCGCCGGTCAAGCCGCCCAGCAGGTCGCTGTCCCGACGATCATTCTCCTCGCCGGGATGTTGCTAACCGTTCCAGAGTGGGGCATCGTAGCGGGCGTTCCCATCCGGTGGTTAGGCATCGTTAGCATCATCGGCGGTCTGCTCTTGCTGGCGCGAGGTATCGTTGCCTTGGCCGTAACCTGACGAATGAAAGTGTCAAGCCCCGAGCGTCGGCGTATCCTCGGCGCGGACGCCGTCGACCCCGTGACGCAGGGCGGAGGGTTTGGGGATCTGACTCCGCCGCGCTGTCTAGCGGACTCAGCCTTGCGTTGATCGCGATCAGTGGCGAGAGCGCCTCGGTTCTGATGGTTCTACGCCGCAGCGGCTAATGGAAGTCCTGCGATGATCCAAGCTAGTGCGTTGTTCCTCGTCGGTCTTGTGGTCGTGATGGGTATCTGGATTGGCGCGCTCCTGGTGGTCGCTGTCCGTGCCGCCAGGAGGATGCCGATCACGCATGGCTTCATGCGGCTCGTTGCGCTCGGGCTCGGCGTCACAGGACTCTTTTCGTCCTTGTTCATCGTTTCGGTTGCCTTCGATCGCGGGCTGCCGATCCCGGTGATAGCCGTTGTCCTGTTACCTACCCTGGCGATTGGACTTGGAGGGTTGTCGGCCGCGCTCGGGAGGTGGCCAAACCGCTGACCCACCGGTGAGACGATCTAGGGGAACCAGCCAAGCCGGAGGTCGATGAAGCGCTCCGACGTGCCCGAGAGTACCTCGCCCAGATGGGTGTATCAAAATCACAAGTGCTTCGGCCGCAACTGCGACCCGTACCCAGATGACAGTGCCTGCTGATGTTTTCTACATTGTCGCGGCCATTTCGGCAGCGTGGGATGCTAGAAGACGCGCGTCGAGGGTCCTGGCAGTCATTGCTGGCGTGTTCCTGTTGGGCTTCGTCATCGATGTGTCAGTCCATTGGCCGACTGTCCAGGTTCGTTTCGCTGCCATGGATATCGTCCTCGGGGTCGCCGCTTCGGTACTGCTTCTCGACGTAGTAGGGTTGCCAGCTTCCATCGGCACTCGCATCCGGATCGGCTTGCACAGTGGCGAGTGGGAGTTTGATCGCGCATTCTATCGGCAGATCCAACAGTTGGATCGGCTGCTGGCAACCTATCCGGCAACAAGGACGCTCGTAGCCTATGAGGCTTGGCAGCGAACGGTAGCTGCCAAGGCGCCTCCGATCATTGAGAGAATTGAATCCATGATCGCTCCCGACGATGAATGGGCCGCACTTGTCAAGGACTATGCGACTCTCTATCGCGGCATCATTGATCGGATACTCGCGGGCGAACGGCCCGATAATGACTCAGTTGCGTCCGAGGGGAGGGCCCTCTTTGATCGCCGCGAAGACATGCGGGCCAAATACCGAGACCATGCCTCTCGTCTACTTCATTTGTGGTGACAAGGCGCGGCGCGCGCCGGCTCGGCTCGCGTCTCTTCGATTCGGTGAGCTGCGTCGCAAGCGACAGCCCGTACTGACGTGGCTGGGTGCAGTTGCCTTCGGCCCCGTTTTCGCCCTTATGAACGGAGACGATGTGTTGTCGAGCGTCGTTCCGGATACCATCATCGGACCGTTCTTTGTAGGGGTGCCGATCTTGATGTTGGGCTTCCTCCTCGCGTTGATTTGGGCCACGCTCCTCCGCATGCTTTCGAGGTGAGTCGATAGCCGGTGCCCTGCGAAACTCGGGCGTGACGACCACGTACGACCACGCCAACCGGCCGCTCGGCGACAGCTCCGGCGCCGCCTATGGCAGCAATGCCGACGGACGGCTCACGACCCGACCCGGTCAGCGTGTCGAGTGGGACGCGCCGGCCGATTGGTCCGGGTCCGACCGGCCTCCGGCGCGGGCGTCAGCCAATCGTTCGGCTCACGACTCGCACGATCGCCTGCTCACGGTGGGCACCGGATCGTCGGTCACCCGCTATCGGTATACCGCGCTCACGGCCACGATCGCCCGGAGCGTCGATGCCGCGATCGGCGATCCGATCCCGAGCATGGCCTCCTGACTGCACCGACGTCGGCTGTGACGTGTCGCCCATGTGACCAGGCCGCTGTCGGTCGCGCCCTAGGTCCAGGGGCGCGCCCGGTCCTAGGCTGCATGCAATCGGAGAGAAGTATCCGGAGGCACGAGCCATGATGCAGGTAGATTCGACCGTCGACATCCTGTTCGACGACGGGACACGAGCGAAGGTCGAGGTCCTCGACCCACAGGATGCCGGGCGGTTGCGCCAGATCGCCGAGGCGACCGCCGCCGGTCGGTCGGTCAGGATCCGCGCGACCGCCGAGGCGGACACGAGCGGCCACGCCGCGTCGGCCGATGCACTGATCGTCGAGCTCGATCTGGGCGACGACACCGAGGCGCACGCGTACGCGCTGCACTTCCCACGCTCCATCGACGCGCGCAAGGTCGAGCAGCGACTGATCGCGACCGGCGTCCTCGCCGGCGTGCTCGCCATCGGCGCGGTCGGCATCGTGGCCGAGCCATGGGTCGGCACATCGACGACGTCGACGACGGCACCGGTCACGGCACCGCTGGCGGCGCCGAGGGTCGCGCCGGGCCTGCGTGCCGAGCAGATCGCGGGCGACACCGTGGTCCTGCCGGCGCCCAGGGTCGCGCCCGGCCTGCGTGCCGAGCAGATCGCCGGTGACACGGTCGCGTTGCCGGCCCCCAAGGTTGCGCCCGGCCTGCGCGCCGAGCAGCTGACGAACGACCAGGCGGCCCCGATCGGCGAGGCGCCCGGCAGCCGCCCGGCCGGACGCGAATAGCGTCGATCGGACGACCAGGGGACCGACCTCCGGACCAGGCTTCACGAGCGAGAGGCGCCGACCACGAGCGGTCGGCGCCTTCGTGCGCCCGCCCCGTCGCCCGCGCTCAGGTCGTGGAGGAGCCGACCTCGATCCGGACAGGCGTCGTGGGCCGCTCGTCGCCCGGCTCGTCGTCGAGCTCGATCGTCACCCGCGGCAGCCATTCCAGCCAGCGTGGCAACCACCAGTTCCAGTCACCGAGCAGGCGCATGCCCGCCGGCAGGAGCAGGCTGCGGATGACGGTCGCGTCGACGAGCACGGCGACGGCCAGACCCAGCCCGAGCTGCTTGATGATCACGAGCTGGAGGGTCACGAACACCGCGAAGACGGCGACCATGATCGCGGCCGCGCTCGTGACCGTGCCCGAGGTGATCGAGATCCCGCGCTCGACCGCGTCGTACGAGGACGCGCCCTGATCGCGGGCCTCCTTGATACGGGTCAGGATGAACACGTGGTAGTCCATCGAGAGTCCGAACAGGATCGTGAACACGAACACGGGCACGAACGACTCGATCACGCCACCCGTCCGAACCCCGATGAGCGACCCGAACCAGCCCTCCTGGAACACGAGCACGAGCACGCCGTACGAGGCGGCGGTCGAGAGCAGGTTGAGCAGGATGGCCTTGATCGGGATGACGATCGAGCGGAACGCGAGCAGCAGGAGCAAGAACGACAGGCCCAGGACGAAGGCGAACACCTCGAGCATGCCCCGCTCGTAGAATTCAACCTGGTCGAGGACGTACGCCGCGTCACCCGTGACGAGCGCGCGCACACCGGCCAGTGCCCCGAACGTCGCGGGCACGACGTCCGCGCGCACCTGCCTAACGATGTCGCGGTTGGCCTGATCGTTCTGACCACCGGCCATCGTCACGCCGATCATGGCCACGCTGCCGTCCTTGGACGTGTCGACGGTGGCCGGTCCGCTGAGACCCGGGATCGCGGTCAGCGCGTCCTCGAGGCGTCCGATGGCAGCCTGGGTCGCGGGTTCGTCGGCCCGGGTCACCGCGACCTGGAGGCTGAGCTCGGTGCCCTGCGGCCATTTGTCGTTGAGCAGCCGGAACGCCTGCACGGAGCCGATCGAGTCCGGGAACGACGCCAGATCGACCGCGCCCAGGTGGAAGCGCATGACCGGCGAGCCGACGGCGAGAAGCAGCACGACGGCGGTGCCACCCAGCACGACCGGTCGGCGCATCACCGTGCCCACGATCCTCGCCCAGAAGCCCGTGCCCTCGTCGCGCTCGCGCCCGAAGTAGGGAACACGCAACCGATTGACGCCACTGCCCAGGATCGCCAGGGCGGCCGGCAGGAACGTCAGCGACCCGATGACCGACACGAGCACGACCGAGATCGTCGCGATCGCCATGGACTTGAACAGCGGGTCGTCGAGCAGGAGCAGGCCCGCGATCGAGATCATGACCGCCAGCCCCGAGAAGAACACGGCCCGCCCGGCCGTGCCCGAGGCGGTCCGGATCGAGGCCTGCACGCTCCGTCCGTGGCGCAGCTCGGTTCGGAAGCGGCTGATGACGAACAGCGAGTAGTCGACCGCGACTGCCAGGCCGATCAGCACGATCAGCTGGCTCGCGTACGGGCTGACCGGGTCGATCGCCTGGCTGTAGACGCCCAGCACGCCGAACGCCGCGAGGAGCGCGGTCACCGCCAGGACGAGCGGCACGAGCGCCGCGATGACCGCCCCGAACGCGAGCAGCAGGATCGCGAACGTCAACGGGATCGTGATCCGGAGGCTGCCGTCGAGATCGGCGTTGACGACATGGCTGATCTCGTGGTTCGCGAGCCAGTTGGAGATGCCCAGGATGCGGACCGACGGGTGCGCGGCCTGGAGTCGCGCCAGCGCGTCGGGCAGCGGCGCCAGGCGCTCGTCGAGCGTCGGCCCCTCGCCCGAGGCATGGGCGACGAGACGGGCGGTCGTGCCGTCGGCCGATACGAGGCCCGCGGCCGGCGGCGCCCGCCGTGGGTCGACCACGTCGGTGAACACCGGCCCGCTCGTGCCGTCGACGGTCGAGCGCAGGCCGCCGAGGGTGGTGACGACGTCGTCGAGGGCGGCGGCGGCCGAGGGGCCATCGAGGCCGCGGTCATCGGCGACGACGACGATCACGGTCTGGACCGGCGTCGGCGCACCCGAGGCAGCGAACAGGTCGTACGCCTCGAGCGACTCGAACTTGGCTCGTTCGTTGCGTCCGATCGCCCCCTGCGCGTTCGTGCCCCCGGCTGCGAGGCTGGCGGCGAACACACCGGCGGTCGCAAGGAACCACACGGCCACCACGAGCCAGCGGTGTCGGGCCGACCAGGCGGCGATGCGCACGGTCGTCGGTGCGGGCGTGGAGCCGAGCGCGATGGACACGGCGGACGAGGCCTCGACGACGGGTTCAGGTGGGACGCGGAGACCAGAGCCTAGCATCGCGCCGGGCACGAGCAGTCGGACGGGTGCTACCCTGTGGCCATCCTTGATGGCCGGTCCCGAGAGGCCGGCGTACCGGTCCTGCGAGGCCGGAAAGGAGGCCGAACGAGTGTCCGCGCACGCCCACCGAGCCGACGTGGCCGGTGGCGTTTTCATGTCATGACCAGATCCTTCGCGAGCTCGCCGACGGCTGTGCCGTCCACGATGGCTCTCGGCCGACGCCCGCCCGCGCCCCGCGACGACGCGATCGTCGATGCCCGGATCGGGGCGCTCGGGCCGGCGGTGCTCGCCCTCGAGGACGGCACGCTGTTCGAGGGCATCGCCTTCGGCGCCCCCGTGGCGGGCGGCGGCGACCTGGTCGTCAACACCTCCCAGACCGGCTACCAGGAGGTGTGCACGGACCCGTCGTATGCCGGTCAGGTCGTCGTGATGACGTATCCCCTGATCGGCAACTACGGCCGGTTGCTCGACGAGGACCAGTCAGGGCGGCCGTGGCTGCACGGCCTGGTCGTGGCCTACGCGACGGCGGCGGTGCTCGATGACGCCCGGCAGCTCGCGACCCTCCTGCGCGGCAATGGCATCCCGGCCATCGCCGGCGTCGACACGAGGGCGCTCGCGCGACACATGCGCACGCACGGCTGCATGCGCGCGGTCATCACCGAACCCGGCGCGACGAGCGCCGAGGACGCCGTCGATCGCGCGCGCGAGGTTCCTCGCTGGGAGGATCAGGACTTCGTCGCGCGGGTGTCGCCAGGCCAACCGTTCGAGGTCGGCTCGGCGGATGAGGACGGCCCACTCGTCGCGATCGTCGACTACGGCCTCAAGGCCAACATCATCCGCTCGCTGCGCCGACGCGGCGCCCGGGTCCGCGTCCTGCCCCATACCGCCTCGGCGAGCGAGGTCCTCGCGGCCGACGTCGACGGCGTCGTGCTGTCACCGGGACCGGGCGATCCGGCGCGCCTGGCGGGTCCCGTGGCGCTCGCGAGCCAGGTCGTCGCGGATGGCCGGCCGCTGCTCGGCATCTGCCTCGGGCACCAGATCGTGGCCCGCGCCGCGGGCGCGGACACGGCTCGCCTGCGGTTCGGGCACCACGGCGCCAATCATCCCGTACGTGATCTCGACACGGGCCGCGTCCAGGTCACGGCCCAGAACCACGAGATCCAGGTCGTGGGCGAATCCGTGCCCGCCGAGAGCGGCTTCTACGTGAGCCAGCTCAACCTGAACGACCGGTCGGTCGAGGGCCTGCGCCACCGGACGCTGCCGATCGAGACGGTGCAGTACCACCCCGAGGGCGCGCCGGGACCGCTCGACGCGCTGGCCGTGTTCGACCGGTTCATCGCGGCGATGCGGCATGTCCCCGCCACGGGGCAGGCGTGACGGCGGGACGGTGACGGTCGAGCGAGGGACTGCGGCCCGCGCCGAGCGACCGGGCTCGGTCCTGATCCTCGGCTCGGGCCCGGTCGTGATCGGCCAGGCGGCCGAGTTCGACTACGCCGGCACGCAGGCCTGTCGCGCGCTGCGGGCGGAGGGCATCCGGACGATCCTCGTCAACTCGAACCCGGCCACGATCATGACCGACCCGGACGTCGCCGACGCGGTCTACCTCGAGCCGCTCACGGTCGAGGCCGTGGAGGCGGTGATCGCCCGCGAGCGACCCGACGGGTTGCTGGCCGGGCTCGGCGGCCAGACGGCGCTCAACCTGGCCGTCGCTCTGTCCCGCGCCGGCGTGCTCGAGCGCCATGACGTGCGTCTGCTCGGCACGCCGCTCGAGGCGATCGAGATGGCCGAGGACCGGGAGCGCTTCCGGGACCTGCTCGACCGGATCGGCCAGCCCTACGCACCGAGCGCGATCGTCGGCGGCACGACGCCGGCCGAGCGCGACGCCTCGACCCAGCGCGCGTTGGACGACATCGGGCTGCCGGCCATCGTCCGGCCGGCGTTCACGCTGGGCGGCACGGGTGGCGGCATCGTCGGCACCGAGGCGGCGTACCGCGAGCGTGTCCGGAGCGGGCTGCGTGCGAGCCCCATCGGCCAGGTCATGGTCGAGCAATGCCTGGTCGGCTGGCAGGAGATCGAGTACGAGGTCATGCGCGACGCGGATGACACGTGCATCGCGGTGTGCTCGATGGAGAACGTCGATCCGCTGGGCGTGCACACCGGCGACTCGATCGTGGTGGCCCCTGTCCAGACCCTGACCGATGCGGTCCATCAGCGACTGCGCTCTGCGGCGCTCGCGATCATTCGCGCGCTCGGGGTCGAGGGCGGCTGCAACGTCCAGTTCGCGCTGTCGCCTGACTCGACCGAGTACGCGGTCATCGAGGTCAACCCGCGCGTTCAGCCGCTCGTCGGCCCTGGCCTCCAAGGCGACGGGCTATCCGATCGCCCGGGTTGCGGCCCAGATCGCGATCGGTCGCCGGCTGGCCGACATCCCGAACGTGGTCACGGGCACGACCGTCGCCGCGTTCGAGCCGGCGCTCGACTACGTCGTCGTGAAGCTGCCGCGCTTTCCGTTCGACAAGTTCCCGGCCGCCGACCGGACACTGGGCTCGCAGATGAAGGCCACCGGCGAGGTCATGGCCATCGACCGAACATTCGGCTCGGCGCTCAACAAAGCCCTGCGCGGGCTCGAGCAGGCCGGGGCCGGACCCCTGGCCGAGGACCCGAGCTGGCAGGCCACGTTCGCCTACCTCGCCGCGGTGTACGCCGTCGAGCGCGGCGCATCGCCGGATGCCGAGGCCGGGCCCGACGCCGAATCCGCGCTCGGGCTCGAGGCCGCGGACGAGGACGCCGTGATCCGCTGGATCGACGCCGATGGCCAGGCGTGCGAATCGACGCGCTTCGCCCAGCGCGCGGCGGCGCCGATCGTCCTGCGCCAGTTCGTCGAGCCGTCCGACTCGCGGCTGTGGCGAATCCTCGGCCTCCTGCGCCGGGGCATGCCCCAGGCCACGCTCCAGGCCGCCACCGGGATCGCGTCGTGGTTCCTCGCGGAGATGGGCTGGAACGTGGCGCTCGAGGCTGACGTGCGCTCGATCGGCGGGCGGCTGGCCGATCCGAACGACGCGGCTGCGATGCGCGTCCTCGCCACGGCCAAGCGGGCCGGCTTCGGGGATCGGGAGCTGGCCGCCCTCGCGGGTGCGGGCATGACGCCAGGTGACCTGCGCCGCGCGCGCCTGGCCGTCGGGCTCGAGCCCGCGTACGCCATGGTCGACACGTGTGCGGCCGAGTTCGCCGCCGAGACGCCGTATTTCTATGCAACCTATGCAGGTGCCGGGTCGCCGCCCGAGATGCCGCCCGTGGCACAGCCGGCCGCGCTCGTGATCGGCTCCGGGCCGGTTCGGATCGGGCAGGGCATCGAGTTCGACTACTGCGCGGTGCAGGCTGCCGACACGCTGCGTCGGGCGGGTTGGTCGGCGGTGATGATCAACTCGAACCCGGAGACCGTGTCGACCGACTTCGACGCGTCGACGCGGCTGTACTTCGAGCCGCTCGACCCCGAAAGCGTGCGCAGCGTGATCGACGCGGAGTCCCGGCCCGCGAGCGGCGCGGGCTCGATCGCGCCGGGCACGGGCGCCGACGCCGGCTCCGACGCGGGCCCGCCGCCGAGGCTACCGGCGATGGTCGCCTTCGGCGGCCAGACGCCGCTGAACCTGGCCGCGCCCCTCGCCGAGGACGGCGTCGAGCTGCTCGGCAGCGACCTCGAGACCATCGATCAGGCCGAGGAGCGGACGCGCTTCGCGGCGCTACTCGACCGGCTGGGCATCCCGCAGCCGGAGGGCGGCATGGCCCACAGCGTCGAGGAGGCGCTGACCCTGGCCGACCGCATCGGCTATCCGGTCATCGTCCGGCCGAGCTTCGTCATCGGCGGTCTGGCGATCGACTTCGCGTACTCGGCGGACGACCTGATCCGGCAGCTGGCCGCGGCCACGATCGTCGATCCCGACCGGCCGGTCCGGATCGACCGCTACCTCGAGGGCGTCGAGGTCGACGTCGACGCGGTGTCCGACGGCGAGGCGGTGCTCATCCCGGGCCTGCTCGAGCACGTCGAGCGCGCCGGCGTGCATTCGGGTGATTCGATCGGCATCTTCCCGCCGCGCTCGGTGTCCGAGGCGGACCAGGGCCTGATCGTCGCGACGATGGAGCGCATCGTGCGTGCGCTCGGCGCCCGCGGTCTCGTGAACGCCCAGTTCATCGTGCGCGAGGACGGCGTGTATCTGATCGAGGTCAACCCGCGCGCCAGCCGGACCGTGCCGTTCCTGTCCAAGGTGACCGGCGTGCCGATGGTGCGCCTGGCCGTGCGGATCGCCCTCGGCGCGACGCTCGAGGAGCTCGGCTGGCACAACGGCTTGCTTGCGCCGCCGCCCTTCACCGCGGTGAAGGCACCGGCGTTCTCCACGGCCAAGCTGCGTGGTGTCGATCCGTCCGTGGGGCCGTTCATGCAGTCGACGGGCGAGGTCATCGGCATCCACACCGACGGTCGGGTGGCGATGGCCAAGGCCCTGCTCGGCGCGGCGCTCGTTCCGGCGGCGACGCGGGTGGGGGATGACCCGCCCCTGGCGTTGCTCTCGATCGCGGATCGCGACAAGTCGGCGCTGCCGCGCCTGGCGGAGGCGCTCGCTCGGGCGGGCTACCGGCTGGCGGCGACGCCGGGCACGCGCGCGGCGCTCGCCGCGGCCGGTCACGAGGCGCGTCCGGTGGCCAAGCTCGGAACCGAGCCCGACGCCGGCGAGACGCCGATCCTCGAGCTCATCGCGTCGGGCGAGGTGCGGCTCGTGGTGAACACGCCCACGCCACGATCCGGGGCCGTGCGCGATGCTGCCGAGATCCGTCTGGCGGCGATCAACGAGGGCATCCTGTGCCTGACCGCGATCGAGACGGCGATCGCGGCCGGCGAGGCGCTCGATCCGGAGATCGCGGCGCGACTGTCCGACGTCACCGCGCTCGGCGACTGGGTGCCCGGCCCGGATGCCCGGGCGCTGCACGTCGCGGAGCCACCGACCGGGATGGGACAACCGTCGCCGGCCATGGCTCGCACCAGCGGCTGAGATCGGCCGGCTCGGGCGCGCAGCGTTAGCTCGGGGCGCTCCGCCAGGTCTCGGGGCGCTCAGGCAGGTCGTCCGGCCGTCGGTCGATTGACGCCCGGCTCGTCCGCGATGACGCGGCCGAGCGCGATGAGCGAGCGGCCGACCACGGCCCGAATGCCGGAGCGGACCCGATCCGCCCGATTGAGCTGCTGCTCGAGCCAAGCCTCGCAGCGACGCTCGGCCTGCGATTCGCTGATCAGCTGCGCCTGGACGTCAGGCTCGATTGGAAACACGTGCTCGACTCCTTCTTTCCACGTCGACGGGACGCTTTCGACGCCGCGACCACAGCTTCCTTGGATGTTGTTGTCTGACTGTTGTTAGGAGGTCATCTAACTCGACGTCCTGCGAGAGGATCGGCCACGACCCGATGCCGCTCGGGCCGCCGTCGATGATCCCGGAGGACGGGCGAGGACTAGTCGACGAGGAACCGCTTGAGCTCAACCGAGGCGTCGTCGAGTCGCACTCGGCGGAGGCTGTAGTAGGACAGGCCACCTTCCTCGGTCAGGGTCACGAGACCTGCCGAGCGGAGCTGGGCGAGATGGTGCTTGATGGTCGGCTTGGACAGGTCGAGGGCCGTAGCGATCTCGGTCAGGTACAGGTCGCGATCACGCAGGAGCCGCAGGATGCGCAGGCGCGTCTCGTCACCGAGGGCACGATGCAGGCGCACGACGGACTGCGGCGGCGCCATCGGGTCGGCGGGATCGAGCGCGGTATCGGCGACCGGGTACCCGAACAGCCGCCAGCCGTCCCCGCCGAGCAGGAAGTTGTACGGCCGCGAGAAGTAGGACGGGGCGAGGATGACGCGCCGGATGCCGGGCTCGGACAGCCAGCGGATGCCACCGGTCGTGCGCTCGATGAGCTCCGACGAGGTGAGCGACGCCGCGTCCCCGGCCCGGGCGTCCACGTCCCGCCGGATGATCCGCGCGACCCGAGGCTCGATCTCCTGGAAGCGCGGCAGCCACGTCTCGAGCACGCCGCGTGCCCGATTCGCCATCGCGGTCGGGTCGGCCAGGAGCTGCGTGAGCGACGACCGCCTCTCGTCGTGACCCCTCGCGACGCTGTCGACGAGCGCGGCCTGTGCCTGGGCGTCACCCGCGATCGCCCGCGCCGCGACGTCGCTCGTGTCCGGATTGCGCAGGTCGTCGGCGAAGATCGTCCTGAGCATCGCGCCGGGATTCGTGTCCGCCACGAGGGCTACCAGATCGGCCGCGGTGCGGATCGCCGGCCGATCGACCGCGAGACCTGCCAGCACGACGCACATGTCCGAGGCGTACATCTCCACGGCATCGCCTTGCTCGCGCGCCAGCGTCGCCCTGGCGGCCTCGAGCCAGACTCGATCCGGGGCCGGCAGATCGTCCGTCCCGCCGGCCTCGGACGACAGGCTGAAGACGAAGTCATACAGGGTCCGGACGTCCCACTCGATCGCCACGCCGGCGCCGCGCGGACGCGAGAAGTCCCGGACGCGCGGTGCATGCGGGGTCGGCGGATGGGACATGGTTGACGTGCGACCCGAGGGACGAGCGGCCATCGCGGTGAGTGGACTCCTAACTTGTGTTAGATGGATTTCTAACTCGTCGGGCTGACGGCGTCAAGGCCGGGGCGGCTGTCATGCGCCTACAATCGGCCCCACCACGGCGGTCGCCGACGCCTCGGCCCACGTCCGCCTTCCGATCGACCTGCCCATCGCGAGGAGCCGCCCTTCATGCCAGTTCCGGCTGTCGAGTTCAGCGATCATCGTCTCGCCAATGGCCTGCGGGTGATCATCGCCGAGGACCACCTCGCACCCGTCGTGGCGGTGAACATCTGGTACGACGTCGGGAGCAAGCACGAGGTCGCCGGGCAAGACCGGCTTCGCGCACCTGTTCGAGCACGTGATGTTCCAGGGCTCCGCGCATGTGGCCAAGGCCGAGCACATCGCCCTCGTCCAGGCCGCGGGTGGGACCATGAACGGCACGACCTGGCTCGATCGGACGAACTATTTCGAGACCGTTCCGTCGCATCAGCTCGAGCTCGCCCTGTGGCTGGAGGCCGATCGCATGGCCACGCTGCTCGAGGCGCTCAGCCAGGAGAACCTCGACAACCAGCGTGAGGTCGTCAAGAACGAGAAGCGCTGGAGCTACGACAACCGTCCGTACGGCAGCTGGAACGAGAAGCTCCAGGCCCACCTGTTCCCACCCGAGCACCCGTACCACCATCCCACGATCGGCTCCATGGAGGACCTCGACGCGGCGTCGGTCGAAGACGTCGGCGGACTTCTTCCGAACCTACTACGCGCCTAACAACGCCGTGCTGTCGCTCGTGGGCGACGTCGAGACCGCCGCCGCGCTCGCGGCCGTCGAGCGCTATTTCGGCACGATCCCGCCAATCCGTCGATCCCGCCGGTGCCCGACATGGGTCTGCCCGCGGTCCTCGGGCGAGAGGTTCGGGAGGTCGTGCCGGACCGGGTGCCGCTGCCCCGCATCTATGTCGGGTTCCGCGCGCCCGTGTTCGGCGACCCGCGCCTCGACGCGCTCGAGTTGGCCGGCCACATCCTGGCCGGCGGCAAGGGCAGCCGCCTCCACCGGCGTCTCGTCCGTGACGAGCGCGTGGCGCAGGACGTGGCCCTGTTCACGCTCGGCTTCGTGGGCGGCGCCTCGATCACGGCCGGCTGGGTGACGGTCCGGCCCGGGGTCGACCTGGCGCGCGTCGAGCGCAGCCTGTTCGAGGAGCTCGACCGGATCGGTCGCGAGCCGATCTCCGAGGACGAGCTGGGCCGGGCCCGGGCGCTCATCGAGACCGACGAGCTGGGCGCGCTCTCGCGCGTGGACGAGCGCGCCGATCGACTGTCCATGTTCGCGACGCTGTTCGACGACCCGGACCTCATCAATCGAATGCTGCCGCGGTACCTGGCGGTGACGCCGGAGGCGCTGCGGGAGGCCGCGGCGGCCACGTTCCGGGCCGACAATCGTGTCGTCCTGACCTACGTGCCCGAGACCCCGCCGGCGGACTCGGCGGTCGCCGAGGAACCCGAGGCGATGGAATCGGAGGCCGCGGCATGAGCACCGGGCCGATCGTCGTCGCCGAGCGGCCCACGCCAGGCACACCGCGACCGTACGAGTTCCCGGCGTTCGAGCGCTCGCGGCTCGCCAACGGCGTGTCGGTCCTCGTCGTGGATCTGCCCGGCCGGCCGCTCACGTCCGCGTCGCTCGTCGTTCGCAGCGGCGCGGTCGACGAGCCCGGCGCCATGGCCGGCGTAACCGTGCTCGCGGCCCGCGCCCTGTCGGAGGGGACAGCGCGCCACGACGCAGTCGGGTTCGTCGAGGCGGCCGAGCGGCTCGGCGCGTCTGTGCACGCGGAGGCCGGCTGGGATGCCTCGTCCGCGTCGGTGGAGGTGCCCGCGACGCGGCTCGCTCCGGCGCTCGAGCTGGTGGCCGAGATGCTGGCCGAGCCGACGTTCCCCGAGGCAGAGGTCGAGCGCCTGCGCGACGAGCGCCTCAACGATCTCCTCCAGGCCCGGGCCGATCCTCGCCGACGGGTCGAGGAGGCCTTCGTCGAGACCCTGTACACGGCCGACTCGCCCTATCACCGCCCGGCCGGTGGCGTGCGCGACACCGTCGCAACGCTCGACCGCGGCGCCCTCGCGGCCGCTCATGCGCGCGGCTTCGACCCGGCTCGGATGACGCTCGTGGTCGCGGGCGAGCTCGCCGGCGTGGACGTTCCCGGGATCGCGCAGCGCCTGTTCGGCGCCTGGACGACGCGGCCCGGTGCGGTGGCGACGCCGGCGCCCATCGTGGCCCGGCCGGCCGTGGACGACCGGCTGGTGCGGATCATCCATCGACCCGGAGCGGTGCAGACCGAGATCCGGATCGGGCACGTCGGTCTCTCGCGGCGGATCCCGGACTTCCACGCCGTGCTGGTCATGAGCGCGATCCTGGGCGGCCTGTTCAGCTCTCGCCTGAACATGAAGCTTCGCGAGGAGAAGGGCTACACCTACGGCGCCGGTGCCGGCTTCGACATGCGACGCGGGCCGGGCCCGTTCGCCGCCCGGGCCGCGGTCAACACCGAGGTCACCGTGCCCGCGGTGCTCGACACGCTGGCCGAGCTCGAGCGGATGCGCGAGAGCCGCGTCGCGGAAACGGAGCTGCGCGCGGCCCGCGACTATCTCGTGGGCGTCTTCCCGCTGCGGTTCGAGACACCTGGGCCGATCGTGGCCGCGCTGTCGGGCATCGTCGTCCACGACCTGCCGGACGACGAGCTCGCGCGGTATCGCCGGGCGATCGAGGCCGTCACGATCGACGACGTGCTTGCCGCCGCGCGTGCACACCTGCAGCTCGAACGGGCGGCGATCGTGCTCGTCGGCGACGCCGACGCCTTTGGCACCCAGCTCGAGGCTGCCGGCGTCGGTCGGCTCGTCGTCGAGCGCGAGCCCGGGCCGATCGAGGAGGCTCCGGCAGACGGCGTCGACGAGCAGCTCGGGCCTGTCGATTCGGAGGAGCAGGAGCCCGACGTCCCGCCGATCGACGATCCGACGGGCCCGGACGACGGGGCGGCGCCGAGGGCCTGAAACCATCGTGGCCGAACGTGCCTCGGAGGAGTGACGGGCGTTCACCCGATCGTCCGCACGGAGAGGTCCACATGAAGCTGAGCTCAGCGGTGGCCCATGGAGCGAGGGTCGCGCTCGCGGGTGCGTCCCTCGGCGATCGCGACTCGCACGATGGGGGAGGCCCCGTCGATGGGGGCTCCGGCGCCGAGCAGTAGGGCAGGGTTCGCTCGGGCCGGGGTCGGGCACGCTAGCATCGCATGGAGTCGGGTCGCGTCCGTCGCTTGCCGTTTGTCCGTCCCGTCACACGCGGAGCAGCCGTCATCGAGCAGCCATCCAGCGAGTCCACGCCCGTCGATCGCCAGGCGCACGACCGCTCGGTGGTCGGAGCCGTGCTCGCGGGCGATCGCGAGGCATTCCGTGAGCTCGTCGATCGCGAATCGGGGAGCGTCGTCCGCGCCTGCCATCGGGTCCTCGGCGACCTCGGCGAGGCGGAGGACGTGGCGCAGGAGGCATTCGTGATCGCGTTCCGCTCGCTCGCCTCGTGGCGGGCCGACGGGCCGCTGGGCGCCTGGATCACGCGGATCGCGCTTCGGCTGGCCGTGCGGCGCGCGTCTCGTCGCCGGCCGGTGACCTGGCTCACGCCGGACACGGCCGGCCTGGAGCGCATGACCGGACCCGATCCCGACCCGGCCCGGCTGGCACTCAACGCCGAGCGGGGTGCGCGGCTGCGGGCCGCTGTCGCCGCGCTCGACGAGCCGTACCGCGAGACGATCGCCCTGCGGTTCTTCGGCGAACGAAGTCTGCTCGAGATCGCCGAACTGACGGGACGTCCGCTCGGAACGGTGAAGACACATCTGCATCGGGGCCTGTTGCGGCTGCGCGGCACCCTGGGCGAGGAGATCCGATGAGCGGCGGGCGTCGCTTCGACCCGAGCGAGGTGGCGGACGTCGCCAGCAGCGATGACGAGCGGCGTCGAGCGGCCGAGACCGGTCGGGCCCTCGACGCGGTCACGGCTGCCTCCGATGCCCATGAGCGGCCGGGCTTCACCGATCGGGTCATGGCCGCCGTCGCCACCGAGCCTTCGCCACGCCCCGCGCTCGTGGTCGCCGCCGGCCTGCGCGGGCGACACCCGGGCATGATCGTCGGTGCCGTGGTCGACGCGTGGCGCGTGGTCGTCGGTGGGGCCGGCCGGCCGGTGACGGCACGTGTCGGCTCGGCGGGCGTCCTGGTTGCGGCGGCGCTGTCCTTGGGCCTGGTCGGCGGGCTGCTCGCGGGCACCGCGTCGTGGCTGTCGCAGCCCAATCCGCCGCTCCCGACGTCGCCCATCGTGTCGCCACTCGTCTCGCCACCGCCCGCCACGACCCGAGAGCCGGGGCCGACGCCCAGCCCGTCGCCGACTCGGACGAGCTCCCCGGAGCCCAGTGACTCGGCCGAGCCATCCGAGACGCCCGAACCGTCCGGCCCGGAACCGACCGAATCGGAGGACCACGCCGGATCCGGGGGCTCGGGAGGCACGAACGGTGCCGGCTCGAACGAGACACCCGATCCGACGAGCACGGTTCGGCCGAGCTCGAGCCCCGTGGGATCCGACGATCACGAGGACCATGCCGGCTCGACGAGCACGCCGCAACCGTCGGCGACGCCGCGCTCGAGCTCGGGCGGCGACGGCTGACCGCGAAAGGCGCGGTTGCCTTCCCGCAGCACCAGCCGCGCCCGGACCATCTAGGCTAGGACCGTGATCGTCGTGCTCGGGAGCCCGCTCGGCCGTCTCGAGGGCGATTCCGTGCGGGCCGCCGGACTCCCCGTCGAGGTCGCCGCGGCCGCCGCCGCCGCCGGGTCGACCGTGGAGCTCGTCGGGCGCCTCGGCGAGGATCCCGTGGGCGACGGCGTCGTCGTGGACCTGACGAGCCGTGGCATCGGCCATGTGGCGAGCCTGCGCGACGCCGGCCGGACGACCCCCCTGGAGCCGAGGAGCGAGCCCGCGGGCGAGGCGGCCGAGCCCGACATGGCCGAGGTCCTGATCGAGCTGGAGTCCGGCACGCAGCCGAAGCCAGTCGCCTCCGTCGCGGCTCCTGGGCTCTCGGCGGCCGGCGACGACAGCCCGCTCCTGCTTGATGCCGGCGATCTCGAGCTGGCCCTGCGCTACCTGAGCGAGTACCGGGTCGTCGTCGCGTGCCAGACCCTGGACGCCGCCACTGCCCGGGTGGTCGCCGACGCGGCAACGTATGCCGGCGCGTCCCTCGTGGTCCTGTCGGCGCCCGAGGCGGCCGGCTCCGCCGGCTCGGCCGCGATCGAAACGGCGATCGAGCTCGCGCGGCCCGACGAGGACCCCGACGCGGCGTTCGCCGGCACGATCGGCCGGTTCGCCGCGGCGCTCGACCGCGGCGAGGATGCCGAGGCAGGGTTCCGAGCGGCGGTCGGCGCCGCCGGCTGGCAGCGGGCGGAGGCCTGACCGGCCCGCCGTCAGGCGGGCAGCGGCTCGAGGAGCTCGGGGCCGTCGTTGCGAACGTCGTTCACGAACCGATTGACGGCGAACAGCTCGAGCTCGTCGGGCGGGGCGGGCCCGAGCATCGCCAGGAGTTCGCCCGGTTCCTTCGCGATCGGGGCCAGCCAGGCGTCCCACGACCCGGCCGGCAGGATCACCGGCATCCGATCGTGGAGCGGGGCGATGAGCTCGTTGGCCCTGGTCGTGACGATCGTGAACGTGCGCCGGACGCTGCCGTCGGTCGGCTCGCGCCGGCTTGCCCACAACCCGGCCAGCGCGAGGGGTTGCCTGTCGCGGCGCCGGATCGCGAACGGCTGGCGAACCGGTCCCTCGCGGCGCCATTCGTAGAACGCATCGATCGGGACGATGCAGCGCTTGCGCCGGAAGCTGTCGCGGAAGAGCGGCAGGCGGGCGACCGTTTCGGCGCGGGCGTTGATGGCACGCGCTCCGCCGACGTCTCCGGACGTTGCCCAGTGGGGCACGAGCCCCCATCCGAAGGCGACGACCGCTCGCCGCTCGTCGCGCTCGACCACGACCAGGGCCGGGTCCGTCGGCGCGACGTTGTACCGCGCACCGAGCTCGTCCGCGAGTGGCTCGGCCGAGAAGATGTCGGCCAGCTCCGATGCCGGGCGCTGCTGCGCGAATCGACCGCACACCGTCAGCCGCGGTGTTCGATCGGAGGGACGGGCATCCAGCCAAGTCTAGTAGAGTCGCGTGCGGTGAACGATCGCTTCGATCCCGGGCCGCCGGCCGACGCCGGTTCGAATGATGCGGGCGCCGGCGCCGGCCCTGATCGACCCGATGTCGGGCCGGCCTCCGGCGATCTCGCCCGCGGCGACGCGGCGGCGGGCGCGGGCGCAGACCGGACGGACGACATCGACGACCCGTCGCTGCCCGGCCCGCTCACCCGAGCAGCGGCGCTCGCGCTGCTCGACCGGGCGGCGGCATTGCTCGAGGCCGGCGAGCCGCGTCAGGCGGCAGGTGCGTACCAGCGCCTGATCGGCCATCGTGACGCCGCGATCACGGCGGCGGCGCTGCTGGGGCTCGGTCAGGCGCTGCGGCGGCTCGATCGGGAGGACGAGGCCCAATCGGCCTGGCAGTCGGTCCTGCAGCTGCCCGCCACGCCATCCGCCTATCCGGCACTGCGCGAGATCGCCGCCGCGCGCGTCCGATCGGGCGACCTGCCGGGCGCCATCGACGCCTACCGCCAGGCCGACCGGCGCGCGCCGGCGCAGGACAAGGCCGAGATCGCGAGCCGGCTCGGCTGGCTGCTCAAGGAGACCGGCGACACACGCGCGGCGGGTCGCCAGTTCGCGCGCGCCCGCGCCGCGGGTCCGGCCCTACCGTGGACGTGGATCGTCGTGGCGGTCACCGTCGTCGTCAGCGTCGCGGCATGGGCCGTGTACGTGAGCGGAGCCAATCCGGGCCCGGTCTATGCAGCACTCGAGCTGAACAAGCACCTCGTCGCCGACGGCCAGCTGTGGCGCCTGCTCACCGTCACGCTCGTGCACTACCCGCTGACCTTCGGGATCCTGCACCTGTTCTTCAACATGTACGCCCTGTGGCTGGTGGGGCCGCTCGTCGAGGAGCTGTACGGCAGCCCGCTCTTCCTCGGGTTCTACGTGCTGTGCGCGTTCGGGGGCTCGATCGCGAGCTACGTCGCGAACGACGCGCCGGCCGTCGGCGCCTCGGGTGCCATCTTCGGCCTGTTCGGCGTGCTGCTCGCGGCCTCGCGCGTCCACAGTCCCGTCATCGACCGGCGGTCGCGCGCGCTGCTGAGTCAGCTTGGTCCGATCATCGTCATCAACCTGGCGCTCAATGTGGTCGAGACCGGGATCGACATCTGGGCCCACATCGGCGGCCTCGCGTCCGGCTTGTGGCTCGGCTACCTGCTGGTCCCGGGTCGGGTGCCCACGCTCGGTCGGTTGTGGCGGCAGCCCGTCGGCGAGCCGACGCACGAGGCGCCAGTCCAGGCCGTCCTGCGAATGCTCGGCGTCGTGGCGCTCGTGCTCGTGTTCGTCGTCGGTCTCGTGATCGGTAACGCCCAACGGCAGACCCCGCGCCGGTCGGCAGCGGCCAGCGCCGTCACCGTACCCGCCGAAAGCCCGCGCCGTGCGGGTCTCGTGCGCGGGACGACGCCGAACGTCAACGGCATGTACGCCCGCGCGGCGTCGGGCGAGCCGGCGTCAGCGCAGCGCCGCCTGTAGATCGGCGACCGCGGCGCGGAGTGCCTGCGTTCGGTCGCGATCCAGATGGAGATCGCCGACCCGGGTCGCGAGCCGGTCGGCGAGGTCCTTCGCTCGCGCCGTGTCGCCGGCGTCGAAGGCCGACGCGATCTGCGCGGCAAGCTCCTCGAGCTCGTTCGCGTCCTTGCCCTTGAGCCCATCCTTGCCACCCTTGAGATCGGCGATCGCGGTTCGAATCCGGCCGAGCGCATCGACCGCACCGGACAGGTCGGTCGACGAGGGCGACGGCGTCGCGACAGACGGCGACGCGCTCGGGCTCGGACTCGGAGCGCTCGGGGACGTCCGGGTCGTGGCGGTGGGCGAGGCGCCGACGCCGGGCGCCGTCGGGCCGCCGGACGACAGGGCCAGGGCGGCCGCGGTGAGTGCGATCAGCACGAGGGCCATGCTCAGGGCAAGCAGCCACGGCGTTCGCCGGCGCCGGGCTCGATGCGAGGCGGGGCCCGTTCGATCGGGCAGGCCTGGCTCGGTCCGGGCCGCGCTGACCGAGTCGAGGTCGGCCGAGGCCCCGGCCGGCGCGTGCAGGTCCGACCGGGTCGGCGGCGGCGCGACGACGGTTGGCGCGTCGGGGTCGGCCGCCGCGACGAGTGGGCCGGCAGCGGCCGCCATCGCGGCGCCGGCCGCCATCGCGGCGCCGGGACGCTCCTGTCCGGATGCGGCGGCGTCCGCACCGGCGTGATGGCCACGGCGCCACCGGCCCAGGGCCTGCGCGAGATCGCTGCGCAGCTCGAGCGCCGTCGGGCGTTCGGCCGGTGAGGGTGCGAGTGCCTCGGCGACGGGCCCATCGAAGGCGGTCCCGAGCTGCGGTGCCACGCTCGACACGGACGGCGCGGGCTGGTTGCGGCGCTCGACGAGCTCGGTCAGGGAGAGCGCCCGCGGCAGGCGTCCGGTCAACGCCTGGAAGGCGACGACGCCGAGGCCATAGATGTCGGCGGCGGGGCCCGCAGCGGCGCTGCCGTCGGCGAGCACCTCGGGCGCCAGATAGGGCAAGGTTCCGAGCGTGGCGCCGGTCGTGGTCAGGCCGGACTCGGGGCCGTCCGGGTGGTGGGCATCCTGGACCGGCCCCGGTCGCGCGATCCCGAAGTCGGCGAGCTTGGCTCGCTCGCCGGCGAGCATCACGTTGTGCGGCTTGATGTCGCGATGGACGATGCCGCGAGCGTGGAGCTCGGCCAGGCCGTCCGCGACCCCGGCGAGGATCGGCACGAGCTCGTCGGGCTGCACCGGTCCGATTGCGACGCGATCGGCGAGCGATCCTCCGTCGCACAGCTCCATGACGAAGAACGGCTCGCGACCGGCGTCCGGGTCGCCCGGATCGACGTCATAGACGGCCACCACGTTCGGGTGGGACAGACCGGCGAGGGCCCGGGCCTCGCGATCGAAATCGCTCGGCGACGGTGGCATCAGCCGCGAGATTTGGCAGGAGGACCTTGATCGCGACGTTGCGATGCAGTCGCTGGTCGTGTGCTCGCCAGACCGTCGCCATCCCGCCGGCACCGAGCGCGGCATCGATGCGATAGCGCCCCGCGAGCGTATCTCCGAGGGCGGGCATCGGCGCAGCGTACCCGATGGCCTCGAGCGGGTACGCTGGCCACCATGTTCACGACACTCGCCGGCCCGTTGCCCGCGGCGGCCGACGATCTCGATGCCCGCGTTCGGCTGTCCGCAACCGTCACCGAGCAGCTGACTGCCGGGATCGGGCTCGTGTCCGAGGCGGGCGCTCTCGTGCCCGACCCGTTCGTGCTCGTGGCGAGCGGCCTCGACGGGCTCGAGCCCGGTCCCATCGTCCCGGCGCCCGCCGGGCCGGGGTCCGTGCGGGCGCCGCTCATACGCCGGCTGCCGGTCTGGTCGGCGCCGTTCAGTTGCGACGCGTGGCGGCAGACGGCCGGCGAGGTCGGCGGTCGGGATGCAATCGTCAAGCAGGTCCTGCCCGGCCCGGTCACGCTCGGCCGCCTCGCGGTCGGCGACGACATCGACCGGCCGGCCCTGACGCGCGCGTTCGCGGAGGCGCTCAACGCCGAGCTGCGCGCACTTGTCGCGGCCGGCTGCCCGTTCGTGCAGGTCGACGAACCGGCCGCGGCCTGGATCGATGATTTGCCGACCGAGCGGGCCCTGTGGCGCGATGCGCAGGCTCGGCTGACCGACGGCATCGATGCCGGCCACCTGTGTCTCGCGGTCCTGGGCGGAAGCGCCGAGTCGGCCGGCGCCGAGACGCTGTTCGAGGCGCCGTACGCGAGCTTCCTGTTCGACCTGATCGACGGACCCGACAACTGGCGCCTCATCACACGCATGCCGGCCGAGCGCGGCATCGTCGTCGGCGCGCTCGACACGCGACCCGGGCAGCGCGAGGTCAAGGAGACCCTCGTGTGGGCGGTCCAGTACGCCGCCTCAACGCGCCTGCGTGGGACTCGCCAGGTCGGCCTCGCCACGGCCGGCTCCATGGCGGGGTGCACCTGGCAGGAGGCACGCGCGCGCCTGGCGGTGCTGCACGAGGCCGCGACGATCGCAAGCTCCGAGGACCCCGACGAGGTCCGCCGGGCCCTCGACCCGCGCGCGGTCGACATCCGAAGCGCCGCGCTCGGTCGCTACGACCCGACCGCCCGCGCCCCGCGGACGCGACCGGCTCGCGACCGGGACCAGGAGCTGGATCACCCGTGAGCGAGGCCGGAGCCGGTCCGGGTCCGGTGCTGCGGTCCGCCGCCTCCCCGGCGTGGCGGCGCTACTTCCGATTCCAGTACCGGCTGCTCCGGATTCTCGACCCCGTCATCCGGCTCGTCGTGGCCCGCATCGGGCTCGGTGACACGCGCCGCCTGACGGTCATGGGGCGGCGCAGCGGCCGCCCGCGCGCGGTCCTCGTCGGGCTGCTCGTCGTCGGCGGACGCTGGTATGTCGGGCATCCCAACGGACCCGCCCAGTGGACGCGCAATCTCGCGGCGGCAGGGTCGGCCGTCGTCGCCGATGGCACCCGCTCCATCCCGGTCGCGGCAAGCCCGATCGGACCCGGTCCCGAGCGCGACCGGGTGATCCGGGCGACGTGGGTCCAGCATCCGTGGCCCGGCAATTGGATCTATCACGCCGCCGCCCGTCACATCGCCGCCGTGGGCGACTACTACCGGCTCGTGCCGGTCGCCGCGGCCGCGTTTGACCGCGGCGGCGATGCTGGCGCGGCACGCTAGGCTATCGGACGTGAGGGTGAGGGTCAGCACGTGGTGATCTGCGCGACCTGTGGCACCGACAACCGGGACGACCGCCGGTTCTGTCGGAGCTGCGGCTCGACCCTCGGTCAGACATGTGCCGCGTGCGGGACGCTCAACGAGCCCGGCGACCGGTTCTGCGGTCACTGCGGCACGGCGCTCGGAGGCGACGCCGGCCAGAGCGGCCAGGGTTCAGGCGGCACGGCGGATGGCGGCCCGGCGGATGGCGGCGCTGCGAGCGAGGCGAGCGCCGGGGGCGGGACGGAGCGGCGCGTCGTCTCGGTCCTGTTCGCCGACCTGGTCGGGTTCACCAGCCTGGCGGATTCGCGCGACCCCGAAGCGGTTCGTGACCTCCTGTCGCGCTACTTCGACGTCGCGCGTGAGATCGTCGCCCGGTACGGAGGCGAGATCGAGAAGTTCATCGGCGACGCCGTCATGGCCGTCTGGGGCACGCCGCTCGCCCATGAGGACGACGCCGAGCGGGCCGTTCGCGCGGGCCTCGATCTGGTCGACGCGGTGGCCGGCATCGCGCCCGTGGGCGAGGCGCTGCAGGCTCGCGCCGCGATCCTGACCGGTGAGGCGGCCGTCACCCTCGGCGCCGTCAACCAGGGCATGGTCGCCGGCGATCTGGTCAACACGGCCAGTCGCCTGCAGTCCGTCGCGCCACCGGGCAGCGTCCTGGTCGGCGAGGCGACGGTCCGTGCCTCGGAGGCATCGATCGTGTACGAGGCCATCGGCGAGCAGGCGTTGCGCGGCAAGAGCGCACCCGTGCCGGCCTGGCAGGCGGTGCGGGTGGTGGCCGGACGGCGGGGCTTCGGTCGGACGCGCCGGCTCGAGCCGCCGTTCGTGGGCAGGGACCAGGAGCTGCGCCTGCTCAAGGACCTGTTCCACACCTCGGTCCGCGACGGACGCGCCCGGCTCGTGTCCGTGGTGGGCATCGCCGGGGTCGGCAAGAGCCGGCTCGTGTGGGAGCTCGAGAAGTACATCGACGGCCTGGCCGAGGCCGTGTACTGGCATCAGGGCCGCTCCCCGGCGTACGGCGACGGAGTCGCGTTGTGGGCGCTCGGAGAGATGATCCGGGGCCGCGCCGGGATCGCCGAATTGGACGAGCCCGACGCGGCCCACGCGAAGCTGCGGGCCATGCTCGAGGAATTCGTGCCCGATGACGTCGAACATGCCTGGGTCGAGCCCCGGCTGGCGGCCGTGCTCGGGATCGAGCCGACCCCGCCGGGCGGCTCGGAGGAGCTGTTCGCCGCGTGGCGCACGCTGTTCGAGCGGATCACCGATCGGGGCCCGACGATCCTCGTGTTCGAGGATCTCCAGTGGGCGGATCCGGTCCTCATCGACTTCATCGAGGACATCCTGGCCCGGTCCCGCAGCCGACCGATCTTCATCGTGACCCTGGCCCGGCCCGAGCTGCTCGAGCGGCGCCCGACGTGGGGCGCGGGCCAGCGCAGCTTCACGAGCCTCGAGCTCGGGCCACTGGCGGCCGACGAGATGGAGATGCTCCTGGTAGGGCTCGTGCCGGGCCTGCCGCAGGCGGCCATCCGGGCCATCCGCGATCGCGCCGAGGGCGTGCCCCTGTATGCGGTCGAGACGGTGCGCATGCTTCTCGACCGGGGCCGGTTGACCGAGCACGACGGTCGGTATCGGCTGTCGGGCGAGCTCGGCACGCTCGAGGTGCCGACGTCCCTCACCGGCCTGATCGGGGCGCGCCTCGACGACCTGCCCGACGTCGAGCGGTCCGTTCTCGGTCACGCGGCGGTGCTCGGGGAGAGCTTCCAGGCGGCGGCCCTGGTCGCGACGAGCGGGATGGATCCCGCGGGCGTGAACGCGAGTCTCGACGCGCTCGCGCGCAAGGAGCTCGTGACACTCATCACCGATCCCCGTTCCCCGGAACGTGGCCAGTACCGCTTCGTCCAGGGCCTGCTGCGTGAGGTCGCCTATGGACGCCTGTCCAAGCGCGAGCGCTTGGCCCGACATCTCGCTGCCGCGCAGCACCTCGCCGAGCTCGACGACGAGGAGCTCGCCGGTGTCGTCGCGAGCCACTATGTGGAGGCCTGGCAGGCGGCGCTCGACACGGCGCGGGCCGGCGAGCTCGCCGATCGCGCCCGGCAGGCGCTGCTCGCCGCCGCGGAACGGGCGGTGTCGCTGCGCGCGGCGTCGCAGGCCGTCGGCTATCTCGATCGCGCCGCCGAGCTCTCGACGGAGGCGTCCGAGCGGTTGACGATCCGCGAGCGGGCCGGGACGATCGCTCTCGACGGCCTGCCGCCCGATCGCGCGGTCGATCGGCTCGGTCCGTTGCTCGACGAGTATCGAGCGCTTGGCGACCCGGCCGGCGTCGCCCGTGTCGCGTGGATGCTCGGGCGAGCGATCGTATACGCCGGCCGGCCGGCGGAGGGCGTGCAGGTCCTGAGCGGGGCCCTCGAGGAGGTCGGCGACGCGGGCGGCGATCCGGCCGTGATCAGGCTGCGCGCGGAGCTCGGTCGGGCACATCTCATGAGCGGCTCCGCGCAGCTCGCGCTGCCCGTCCTCGAGCGCGCCATCGACGCCGCCGAGCAGATCGACGACCGCGCCACCCTGGCTGAGCTGTTCGCGAGCAAGGGCTGGGCCGACGCCGCCACGGGCCGGCTCCAGCAGGGCATCGCGCTGCTCCGGGCCGCCCTGCGCCTGGCCGAGCAGGCGGACGCCACCACGGCGCGCTTCCGGGCGGCAATGAACCTGTCCGGACACCTCGTCGCCGACGATCCCCGCGAGGCGTTCACGATCGCGCGCGAGCACGCCGAGATGGCGCGTCGGCTCGGTTACTACGAGTGGGCCCAGTCCCTGGCCGGCAATGCCAGCGACGTCGCGTTCAGCATCGGCGACTGGGCATTCATCGAGGACCTGTCGCGCCAGATCGATGCCGACGAGATCTCGGGCCTGTTCCGCATGGCCGTCCACATCAACCTGGCAATCGTCGAGGCATGCCGCGGGCGCCGCGAGCGTGGCTGGGAGATCCTGGACGACGTCCGGCGCGGGTACGCGTCGTCGGAGGATCCCCAGGTCCGCCTTGCCATGCCGATCATGGCCTCGATCATTGCGCTCGTCGGCGACGATCCGATCGGCGCGATGCGCTTCGTCGACGAGGCCCTGACCGTCGGCTTCGATCTGGGCGACCACAGCGTCGAGATGCTCGGCGTGCGGGCCGCGATCTGGGCCCGCGATCCGATCGCCGTCGAGCGCTACCTGCGGCCCATCCTCGAGACCGGTATGCAGGGTCGTCACCGGCGGATCCGCCTGCGCTTGGCCTTGGCCGGCCGGGCGGCGATCGAGGGCCGGGCCGAGGAGGCCGAGCGCGCCTACGACGAGGGGCTGCGCGAGCTCGCCGGCTACGATCTGCCGGTCGACATGGCCCTCGCCATCATCGAGCGCATCCGGGCCCTGCCGGATTCCCCGAACGTACCCGAGCTCGCCGCGCAGGCCCGGGCCATCCTCGGCCCGATCGGCGCCGACGGTCTCGAGGCCCTGCTGCCCCATGGCCCCGATACGACCGGCGACCAGTTCGCGACCGATGCCCAGCCGCGTCCGGGCGCCGCCCAGGCACCCGCGGCCCGGACGGGCTGACGGCCCTCGGTCTCCGGCTGCGGGGTGCGAATCGAGCGGGTCCGCCCGGGGACTCGGCTGCCAGCCGGCGTCGTCGGGTCGATCCTGACACGTGACATCGTCGTCGACGGGGTGCGGTGGTCGAAGGGCCGGCCGCTCGACGCGGACGATCTCGGGCGGCTCGAGCGTGCCCGGGCCGTCAGCCCGTCCGGCGAGCTGACCGTGCTCGTGCCACAGTCCGGCGACCTGCACGAGGACGAGGCGGCCGTCCGGCTCGCGGCCGTCGTCGGTGGCGCGGGGCTGGTGGCGCATGGGCCGGTCGAGAGCCGCGTCGATCTGCGCGCCGAGTCCGACGGCGTCTTGCGCGTCCGGACCGCGGCGCTCGAGCGACTCAACCGCATCGATCCGATCGAGGCCTTCACGGCATACGACGGCCGGATCGTATCCGCGGGCGACCTCGTGGCAAGCGTGAAGGTCGCACCGCACCTCGTGCCCGAGGCGGTCGTCGCGGCGGCCGAGCGTGTGGCCGCACGATCCGGCCCGATCGTGGCCGTGGAGCCGTTTCGAGCGCACCGCGTCGGCGTGCTCGTGCAAGAGCGCGTGGGCCGGCCCGCTCGGGCGCGCTTCGAACGCACGATCCGAGCCAAGATCGAGGGCCTGGGCTCGACGGTCGAGGCGATCGTGTACTGCGATCGGCCCGAGGACGTCGCGCCCGCGCTGCGCCGCCTGACACGCGGCCGCGAGGCCTCGGACCTGATCCTGACCGCCGGCGCCGGCTCGACCGACCCGCTCGACCCTATCTTCCTCGCCCTGCGCGAGCTCGGTGGGCGGATGGTGCGCCAGGGCGTGCCCTCACACCCGGGCTCCATGTTGTGGCTTGCCAGGCTCGGACGCGTGCCGGTGCTGGGCATGCCCTCGTGCGGGGCGTACTCGAAGGCGACCGCGGTGGACCTGCTCCTGCCGCGACTGCTCGCCGGCGAGCCGCCGACGCGTGCGACGATCGCGCGGCTCGGCCACGGCGGCATCCTGACCCGCGACCAGCGCTACCGATTCCCGGCCTACGCTCGGGAGCTCGAGGCGCCCGAGGGTTGACCGGAACGCGCCCGGACGGCAGGCTCGAGTCGCGGGCCCCATCACCCGGGCCTGGGTCCGTGACGGTTCTGCGGATGCGATGCCGCCGTCGTGATGGGTCGGCGATGTAGATTCCGGCCATGCTCGAATCAACCGCCGGCACAGATCCCTCGCCCCTCGACAGCCCCGAGGCCATCACCGCGGCGTTCCGCGAGCGCAACTACATCTGCGATCGGTCACTCGCGACGGCCGTCTATCTCGGGCTCGAGCTCGGGCGCCCGTTGCTGCTCGAGGGCGAGGCGGGGGTCGGCAAGACCGAGCTGGCCAAGGTGCTGGCCGCCTCGCTCGGGGCACGCCTCATCCGGCTCCAGTGCTACGAGGGCCTCGACGTCAACACCGCCGTGTACGAGTGGAATTATCCGCGCCAGATGCTCGAGATCCGGCTGCTCGAGGCGCGCGGCGAGGCCGATCGCGCCAGCGCGCACGACATCTTCGGGCCGGACTTCCTGATCCGCCGGCCCCTCCTGCAGGCCCTCGAGAGCGACACCGCGGGTGAGCCGCCCGTACTGCTCATCGACGAGATCGACCGGGCCGACGAGGAGTTCGAGGCATACCTGCTGGAGATCCTATCCGACTTCCAGGTGACCGTGCCCGAGATCGGCACCATCGCGGCGACCCGACCGCCACGGGTCGTGCTCACCTCGAACCGCACCCGCGAGGTCCATGACGCGCTCAAGCGCCGTTGCCTGTACCACTGGATCGACTACCCGACGGCGCAGCGCGAATTCGAGATCGTGCTCACGCGCGTGCCCGCCGCGCCCGAACGGCTGGCGCGCTCCGTCGTCGGGTTCATCCACCGTCTGCGCGAGGCGGACCTGACCAAGGTTCCGGGCGTGGCCGAGACGCTCGACTGGGCGGCGGCCCTGCTGGCGCTCGGCGAGCCGGAGCTCACCCCCGAGGTCGTTGACCAGACCCTGGGCGTCGTGCTCAAGTACGAGGAGGACATCCGCCAGGTCCGGGGGGCCGCCGCGCGGGCCTACCTGGCCGAGCTCGCCACCGGCGCATAGCCATGGACCCTCGACGGAACGCGCCACGCCTTGACGCCACTCGCCGCTTCGCCGCCGTGCCGTTCGGCGGCGAGCGCGTCGATGGGGCGCGGCTCGTGGCCCAGGCGGTCGGCTTCGGGCGCGCCTTGCGCGCCGCCGGGCTGCCGGTCGACCTCGGCGCGTCGATCGACTTCGCCCGGGCGCTGGCGCTCGTCGGACTCGACGAGCGCGAGACGGTGCGTGCCGCGGGCGCCGCCGTGTACGTGCGCCGGCGCGACGACCGCGAGCCGTACGACCTGGTGTTCGAGCGCTGGTGGCGTCGGCGTCGCCGCGGCCGACCGCAACCGGCGCCGAGCGTCGTGTCGGAGGGGCAGCCGCCAGGCGGCGAGGGCCTGGGCGAGGAGTCGCCCCAGGCGGGCGACGATCGTGGCTCGGCGATGGAGGAGGCGTCGGGCGCGCCGCTCCCATCGGCGTCCGACGAGGGCGCGGACGAAGAGCCGATCGTCGGGCTCACGACCGCGCCGGACGCGTACAGCCGGGGCGAGATCCTGCGCCATCGGGAGTTCGACCGGATGACACCGGACGAGCTGCGCGATGCCGAGCGGCTGGTCGACCTGCTCACGCCCCGTCTGGAGCTGCGCCGGACGCGCCGCTATGAGCTCCACCGCCACGGCCGGCTTCTCGCGCCGCGCGCGATGTTCCGGCGCAACATCGGCACCGGCGGGCAGATGGTCGACTGGGAGTGGCGGCGCGCCGTGCGTCGCCCACGACCGCTCGTCGTGCTGTGTGACATCTCCGGCTCGATGGAGCGCCAGAGCCGGCTGCTGCTGCGCTTCGTGCAGGCCCTGTCCGCGGCATCGGAGGTCAAGACCGAGGCGTTCGTGTTCGGCACTCGCCTGACACGCGTGACCCGGCTGCTCCGCGACAGGGATCGAGACCGGGCGCTCAACCGGGTCGCCGCAACCGTGACCGACTGGGCGGGCGGCACGCGCATCGGCGAGAGCTTCCGGGAATTCAACCTGCGCTGGGCGCGCCGTTCGCTGCGCTCGAGCGGCATCGTCATCGTCGTGTCCGACGGCTGGGACCGCGGCGATCCCCGCCTGGTCGCGCTCGAGACGGCCCGCCTGCGTCGCAACAGTCATCGTCTGATCTGGCTCAACCCGCTCGCCGGCGTGGCCGGCTACCGCCCGATCGCGGCGGGCATGGCGGCGGCCTATCCGTTCGTCGACGACTTTCTGCCGGCAGGCACGGTCGCGTCGCTCGAGCGCCTGGGCGAGCTGCTGGCCGGGGTGCGCTCCCAGGCCGGCGCCGGCCGTCGCGCGCTGGGCGCCGGCGCCGCGGGCGCCGATCCGGAGACCGAGCTCGGCGCCGAGGACGGGCCGTCCGGTGCGGGCTTCCATGCCGCGATCGCCGCGGCGCGGCCGGCAGCTGTCGCGCCGGCGGCGCTCGATGCGGGCCGGACCGATCCGGCCGTGGCCCGCCCCCTGCGATGAGGTCAGACCATGCGTGAGCTCCTGGACACGATCGAGCGCTGGCAGTCCGACGGTGTGGCGTTTGGGCGGGCCGTCGTCGTGCGCGGCTTCGGCTCGGCACCGCGCCCGCCCGGGGCGACGCTCCTGGCGGCAGCCGACGGGCGCATCGCCGGCTCGGTGAGCGGCGGCTGCGTCGAGGGCGCTGCCGCCGAGGAGATCGCTGCCGCCCGCGCCAGCGGCCGAGCGCGGGTCATCCGGTACGGGATCAGCGACGAGCAGGCCTGGGACGTGGGCCTGGCCTGCGGCGGCACGATCGACGTGCTCGTCGAGCCGAACGTGCCGGCCGCCGCGATCGATGCTGCCCGGGCAGCCGTGGCCGGGCGCGCGGGCAGCGCCGTGATCACACCATTGCCGGTCGATTCGCCGCCGCCCGAGTTCGGGGCCCACGAGCCCGGTTCCGGCGCACCGCCCGAGGAGCCGGTGGCCGTCACGGATGCCGGCCAGCTCGCCGGCTCATTCGGCCCCGATGTCGACACGGCCGTGGCCAGGGCCGGCGCCGAGGCACTCCTGCGCGGCACCTCGTCGACGCTGGCCGTGGCCGGCCGGCAGTTCTTCGTCGAGGCGTTTCCGGTTCGACCGCGGCTCGTCGTCGTGGGCGCGGTCGAGGTCGCGCGCTCGCTCGTGCGCATCGCGCGTGAGCTCGGTTACGAGACGATCGTCATCGACGGCCGGGCGGCGTTCGCCACGCCGGAGCGGTTCCCACCGGACAGCGTCGACCGCTTGATCGTGGGCTGGCCCGACGAGGTGGCCGACGAGATCGGGCTCGGGCCTGCAGACGCGGTCGCGGTCCTGACCCACGACGTCAAGTTCGACGAGCCGGCAATCGTGGAGGCGATCCGGCGCGGGTGCCGGTACGTCGGGGCCGTCGGCTCGCGCAAGACGCAGGGCGATCGTCGCGAGCGCCTCCGCGGCGCCGGTCTGTCCGATGCGGATCTCGCCCGGTTGCGTGGGCCGATCGGGTTGGATCTGGGCGGGCGGTCGCCAGGCGAGATGGCGCTCGCGATCATGGCTGAGGTCGTGGCCAGCCGCTACGGCGGCTCGGGCGAGCCCCTCGTGCAGCGAGTCGAGGTTCCGAGGACGGCCACCACCGGATGATCGAGCGCGACCGGCTTGCGGTCGTCGTCCTCGCGGCGGGCGCGTCAACTCGCTTCGGGTCGGCCAAGCTCGCGGCGAGCCTCGACGGCCGGCCGTTGCTCGAGCATGTCCTCGAGCTGGCGGCCGGGCTCGGCGCCGCGCACACCATCGTCGTCCTGCCACCCGACGACGCGCCCCTGGCGCCGGTCCTGGCCGGCGCCGACCCCACGCTGCGCCGGGTCGTGAACCCGCGGCCGCAGGACGGCCTCTCATCGTCGGTCCGGATCGGGCTTGCGGCCGTGCCGCCGCGGGCCGACGCGGCGCTCGTCCTGCTGGGCGACCAACCGCGCACGCGACTCGACGTCGTCGAGTCGCTCCTGGCGGTCGACGTACCGCCCGACCGGCTCATCGTCGTGCCCGACTACGAGGCCGATGGCGGGAGCAACCCGGCGCTGCTCCTGCGGCCCGCCTTCGCGGCCGTCGCCGAGCTGGACGGCGATCGTGGCTTCGGCCCGTACATCGCGCGGCACCCGGACCGCGTCCTGCGCGTGCCCGTCGCCGGCCGAAATCCCGACGTCGACACGCCGGCGGATCTGGCCCTCCTGGCCTGGGCGGACCGGGTGCGTGCCAACCGCGACCAGGCCGAGGCCGTGCGCGAGGAACAAGAGGCCGACTTCTACGCGCCCGTCAGCGCGTTGTTCCGGGTCCCGCCCGACCGATCGGGCGACGCCGTCCTCGACGCGCTGCTCGGGCACGCGCGACCCCAGGAGCGCTGGCTGGATATCGGGGGTGGCGCCGGCCGCTACGCGCTGCCGCTCGCGCGGCGCGTGGCCGAGGTCGTCGTGGTCGATCCGTCGGTGGCCATGCTCGAGGCCCTGGCCGAGAGTCGTGCGGACGCTCGGATCACGAACGTGCGCGCGGTGCACGGCCGCTGGCCGGTGACCCGGGCCGACTGGCCGGCGGACGTGCCCTGGGGCGCGGACGCGGCGTTGATCGCGAACGTCGGTTACGACATCGAGGACATCGGGCCGTTCCTCGACGCGATGGAGGCCGCGGCGAACCGGCTGTGTGTCGCGATCCTGGCCGAGCGTTCACCGGCCGTGGCCGCGGAACCGTTCTGGCCGCTCATCCACGGCCAGGAGCGGGTGCGGCTGCCGGCCGCGCCCGAGTTCGTGGCGATGCTCGAGATCCGCGGCCGACGCCCCGAGGTCGTTCGCCGGGCACAGACGGCGCGCGCGTACTCGTCACGGGAGCAGCTCCTGCGCTGGACCCGACAGCAGCTGTTCGTGGCCGCGCACAGCCGGGCGGCACGCCGACTGGAGGCAGTGGCCGACGAGGCCATGACCGAGGTCGACGGCGGCTTCCGGTACCGCCACCACGAGCCGTTCCGAACGTGGCTGGTCAGCTGGTCGCCGCGCTGAGCGCTGAGTGCTGAGCGCTGAGTGCCGCGCTGCCTCCATCCGATCGGCGGCGCCGATCCGCTGTGCGGATCCTACGGCACGACGTACGCCGAGAGCTTGGTCATGACATTGGACGACACGGCGCCCGTGCCGCCCAGCACCACGATTCGCTTGGGCTGCAGGTACGACAGGATCGCCGCGCTCCAGGAGGGGATGGCGTCCTTCGTGACGAGCACGAGCGCGCCATCCTCGAGGGCGGCGGCCGGGCCGCCCGACAGGGCGTCCGGGAAGTTCGCCCCCGTGGCGACGTAGGCGACGTCGATGCCGGGCGCGAACCAGTAGCCGGAGATGTTGGCGCCGGTCTCATACCGGTCGCCACCCTGGAGCCTGATCACCGTGCCGCTGGCCTTGGAGGCCGTGTACTGCAGGGCCGCGGTCTGGACCTGCGCCGAGATGACGGACGTCCCGCCCAGCACGAAGACGAACTGCGGGCGCAGGCGCGCCAGCTCGGCCTTGGTCGCGGCGGGCAAGGAATCCTTCGACACGAGGAGGAGCGGCGAGTCGACGTAGGCCGCCGCGGGTCCACCCGAGAGCGCATCCGGGAAGTTCTTGCCCGTGGCCAGGAACACCGCGAACACGCCCCGTGGGAAGGTCGAGCTCGAGATCGCAGCCGCGGTGGCATACCGGTCCGGGCCGGACACGCGCGTGACCGTCCCGCTCGTGTAGTGCTGCAGGTCGGTCATGACCGCCGCCGTCACGACGCTCGTGCCACCCAGGACGACGATGCGCTTGGGTGCGAGTCGGGTCAGCTCGGTCTTCACGGCCGCCGGGATCTGGTCCGGTGCCACGAGCAGCAGCGGCCCGTGCTCGAGGGCCGCGGCCGGGCCGCCGGCCAGCGCGTCGGGGAAGTTCTTTCCGGTCGCGATATACACCACGGGTACGCCACTCGGGAAGCTCTTCGAGCTGACGGCGACGGCCGTCTCGTAGCGACTGGCGCCCGAGTCGCGCGTCACGCCGGCCGTGCCGATCTTGGCGACGGTGAGCTTGGAGACCCACGTCCCCCAGCTCCCGAACGAGGTCGGATACTGGTCGGCCTGCCAGACCGAGGTCGCGTCGCTTGGATCGGAGGCCACGCCCACGTAATCGCCCCAGCGCTCGCCAGCGTAGTGGCCGAGACCCGCCCGGATCATGTGGAAGGACCGGATCGTGACGGGAGCGTCGGATTCGAACCGATATGCCGAGTAGGTGGCCACGTAGCCGGTGGGGTTCACGTAGCTGAACACCGAGTGGAGTGCGGTGTCGCTCGTCGCGTCGGGCCTGCCGGCGAGCCCGATCCCGGCCATGAACACGTCGCCATTGGTGGCGCCCAGGTACAGCGTCTGGACCTCCGCGCCGCCGGCCGACGTGTCGAGTTCGGTATAGCGGGCGCAGTCGACCGTACGCAGCCCGCCGTCGCACACGCTCGTGGCCACGAACCACAGCCGTTGCGAGCGCCAGACCGCGTCTGTCGGCCGGAAGTCGACGGCGTCGTCGATCGGGTCCGTCCCGGACACGGCGCCGCGCTGGACGGGGGCGAGCGTGTTGTCGAACGCGTCGACGCCCGCGTCCGTCGTGAGGTCGACGTCGCTCGCCAGGGCCACGTTCGTCCCGGCGTTCGTGCCCGTGATCGTGGCGTAGCGAACATCGCCGCTCGAGCTGTCCGACACGTCGACCCCCACGAGGTACGCCGCGGCGTCCGTCACGCCCTGGGCCGGACGCCACGCGAACCGCGCGGCGTCGGGTGCCAGCTCGCTGACCGCCAGCGTCGTGTCGCCGTCGGTCGCGTCGGCCCAGTCGGCCACCTCCAGGGCGGCGCCGATGAAGTTGCCACCGTCGCACGTCCCACCGTCTGGCACGATGGCGAACTCGTTGACCGAGACGACGATCTTGTTGCTCGACCAGCCGAGACCCGGGTAGTCGGGGATGGCCCCCGGGAAGTCGTACTGGAAGATCGTCCAGTGCCCGAGGCGCGGATCGTTACCGTCCGTGACACCCAGGTACAGGTGGCCGGCCGTGCAGTCGAAGCTGAGCGCGGTCGCCAGCCAGCGGCCGTGGGCGGCGTCGTAGACGACGTGCGGATCCGTGTCGATGACCTGGCTCGGCGGCTCGGCGAAGAACGCGCCGAAGGCCTGGTCGGCCTGAACCGCGGCGCCGGACTTGCTCGTGACCCGGATGGCGGTATTCACGGCCTGGACGAGATAATTCGGGCCGACGCCGATCCATGGATCGGGTGGCTCGACGCATGGCCCGCTGCCGGGCGCCGGGCAGCCCAGCGAGTCGGGCTCGTCGACGTCACCGAGGCCTTCGAAGCCGGAGCTCTGGCGGACCGTGAATTCGGGCGAGGTCGAGAGCCGTGTCTGGGTCGTCGAGCTGACGTCGACGTCGAGGCGATGGGCCGTCGACCGCCCGAACGTGACGTCCGGGCTCAGCCGCCGAAGACCATGCCCGGCCGCCTCGTGCGCCGCCGCGCTGCCGTCGACCCGAGTGCCGGACAGCACGCCATGGCGGACGCGATCAGCGCCCCCCGCGCCTCCGGGAGGTGATGCCGCAAGGCTCGTCGCCGCGGGTGCGATCGACGTGGTCCCGAGCGACAGAGCGAGCGTCCCGACGGCGAGAAGTGACGCGAGGCGGCGGGCCGGACGGCGCATGCAGGTTCCCCTCAGCACAACCGAAGCGATGCGGGTTTGGGCGGCCGTACCCGACAGGCGTCGGCGGGCGGGTCGATCGTCCGGGGCGCAACGTTAGGCGGACATCGGCATCGTACCGGGGCATCGCCTCCGTGTGAGTACCGATTTGGGGGTGGCCGGAGCCGCGGCAGTGGCTCGCAGGCCACGGCCCACACCGGGCCTCAGTTACAGCTCTCGGGCGAGGACGACGTGCGCGGCGCCTCCCCGCCGGCAGGGTTGGTTTCGGGTGGCGCCCGTACACCCTCGTCACGTGGCGTGT